>DASTTB010000032.1:0-91786 GCA_035760365.1 Pyrinomonadaceae bacterium | reverse complement strand
CGAGTCTGCCAGCGGCTATGCCGCCGGATGTGAGGCGAGGCTCTGCCTCGCCGCAGGCGCCTCTTCATACTTGGGGCTATGCCCCTGATTAGCTATGCCTTGGTTTGGCCCCCCGGGCGAGTCTGCCAGCGGCTACGCCGCCGGATGTGAGGCGAGGCTCTGCCTCGCCGCAGGCGCCTCTTCATACTTGGGGCTATGCCCCTGATTAGCTATGCCCTGGTTGGGCCCCCCGGGCGAGTCTGCCAGCGGCTACGCCGCCGGATGTGAGGCGAGGCTCTGCCTCGCCGCAGGCTCGCTCTTCCTACTTGGGGCTATGCCCCTACCGCACGATCGGCTGGAGCTTGATGTCCCACTTAACTTTGCCCGCTTGCGGATCTTGTTGCAGCGCGAAATTGGCGCCGCGCTTCGTCAGTGACAGCGTTTGCACGCCGCTATCAGGCCGAGTGAAGAGACCTGTCACCGGCGCATTGTCCGTGCTGAACACACGCAACTCGACATTATCCCAATCCATGTCCTTCGTGCTCTGCGCGACTTTAATATGCGGCAACACCGAGTGGTTCTTGACCAGCAACACAACCGGAACCTTGCCTAACTGAATCTCATGCCACTTCGCGCCCTCATACGCACGACCGCTCTGATAATCAATCCACTCACCCGGCGGTAAATAAACTTTGCGGCGATCCCCACTCGCAAACATCGGCGCCACCAGCAAGTCAGATCCAAACATGTACTGATCGTCGATGGTCCATGACGTCGGATCATTCGGATACTCGAAGAACAACGCGCGCAACATCGGAAACCCGTGCGCCGACGAATCCTTCGCCTGCGCATAGATGTACGGCATCAACGAATATCGCAGCCCCAAAGCATTACGAAAGTCTTCTGTCAGCGCCGCATCGTACTCCCACGGCTCACGCGGCGGCGCACCATGCGCGCGCGTGTGCGAAGTTAAAACTCCCCACGCCATCCAGCGACGATAAAGATCACGCGGCGCACGATTCACAAACCCGCCAACATCGTGACTCCAGTACGTAAAACCCGAGAGGCCAAACGAAAGCCCGCCACGCAACTCAGCCGCCATCGCCGAATCCGTGTTCTCAGCGTCGCCACCCCAGTGCAACGGATAACGCTGACTCCCGGCCCACGTACTGCGCGCCCAAATCACATCCTCGCCCGTCACTTCCTTCGTCACATCCGCGACGGCTTTGTTGTACCTGAGCGGATACAGATTGTGTTCGTACCAACCACTCTGCCCAGACATGTATCCACCCGTGTACGGCGCGCCTTCACCGAAATCGACCTTGATCGCGCCGACACCGAGCTTCAACAGATCCCTGACCTTGCCCTGGTACCACTTCACCGCTTCGGGATTACTGAAATCGAGCGTCGCATCCTCGGAAGGAAGCCGGCCGCCCTCATTCTTCACGTGGTAACCCTTCTCGACCATCTCTTTCCACAACTCGTTCTTGCTGGTCACATACGTGTATTGCCACAACGTGATGCGAAAGCCCTGGTCCCTCAAATCCTTCATCATCTTCGCCGGATCCGGGAACCGCGACGGCGAAAACTTGTAATCGCTGCGCCACTCCGTTTCGAACCATCCCGTGTCGATGTGAATGACGTCCGCGGGAACCTGATGCGCTCGCAACTGTTTCGCGACCTCGCGAACCTGCGCCTCCGAGTTGTAAGTGATTCGGCTCATCCAGAAACCAAACGACCACAGCGGCGGAACCGGACTGCGCCCCGTCAAAGCCGTATACTCGGAAAGCACGTCTTTCGGCTCGCCGAGAAAGATAAACAGATCGAGGTCCTCATCACCCGAATAGATCACGTTGTGCGCATCGAAGTACTTACCGAAGTCTAACGTCAACGGCGCGCTCGTGTGAACAAACATTCCGTATCCATTGTTACTCAAAAAGAACGGAATCGGTTTGTACATCAACTCGCTTTGCGTCCCCATGCCGTCGCGCGTCGAGACGAGCACGCGTTGTCCACGCTTGTCGAAGCGCGTAAACGATTCGCCGCAGCCGAAGATCTTTTCATCGTGTTGCAGCTCAAACGTCGCAGCGAAGCGGCGCGCGAGATCGCTGGACCGTCGCACGAAAGAAAATGGAACAGCAGAAGAAAAGAACGTTGCAGGCTCGTTGATGTTTTGCGTTCGCGTTAACAGACGCCCGCGCTGGTCGTAAATCTCCACGCGCCACGGTTGTTTGTTGATGCGTATCTTTCCATAAGCGCCCGTGTAGACGATCTCGCGATCGTTCTGTTCGACGCGCCACGACGCATCCTTCGACACTGGACCAGCGAGCATCAGCGACTGTCCATCGCTCAACGGAACCGCTCGCGACGAAACACGCAAACGCACCGTTCGCGGTGTGACGAAACTGATCGAGAACGGCAGCACGGGATCCTGATCGTATTCAGTCGCAGGAAACTCAGTTCCCTTGCCGCGCAGAAACGCGGAGTCGAGTTTGTTGAACGAGAGGTTCGTCGTTCGCCAGTATCTGTCCCATTGAAGCGTGCCATTACCCGTCGCGGCATCGAACGAGTTGACCTTGCTGCCGACAAAATAGACGTTGTCCAGCTTCTGAAAATCGACACTAACGTCCGGCGGATCGCCGAGCAGTTGGGCCTGAACACCGCCCGCCAGCAGAGCGAGCATCACGACCGATAAACACACGTTTCCTAATCTCATCTTGTCCCTTTGCAAAGAATTTATTGCGGACCGAGCTGATAAACAGCCGTATCAGGATGATAGATCCGCCAGTCAAACCAGAAGTCTTCGAGTACAAAGACCTTTTTCAGTTGCTTTCCGGCAAGTGGACCATCGACGGCTTTGCCTTCGAAGTTCCACGTGCTGCCGGTCTCGACGTCGAGAAGTTGAAAACCCGGCACGTCCGTCTTTTGGAAAAACTCCAGCCGCCGTCCATCGAGGTTGCGTTCGAAAGCGCGAACCGAACGCTTGTCTTCGCCGAGCAGCAACATGATCGACGTCGAACCGATCGTGTCCATGATCGGGCTCTGTTTCTGCAACGCCGACAAAGGATACGCGATCGACTTATCGCCGATCTCGATGCCGAGCACGAGTGCTCGCGGCGGCAGTCGTTTATCGATGTCCGTGCCTTCGACGGCGCGGAGATTGCCGATGCGAGTTTCCCAATCGGCTGTTTCGTACTCCTTCGAGGCGACGATCTTTTCGTCAGGCCGCAACACGCGACCGTTAGGCTGTTCGCCTTTCCAGATCGTGAATGAAAGCTCGTCGTGAAAAACCTTCTTGAGCTGCTTGCCCTTCAGTGGACCATGAATCGCCTTGCCGCTGACCTGTTGCCACCACGTTCCCGTTTCATCATCGCGCATGATGAAATTCTGATTGTTGATTCCCGAAAGCCGAAAGTGAAGCACGCGCCCATCTACTGTCGATTCCCACACCAGACCGGTGTGACAGAGCGTTCAATAGGTCGCCACAATCGGCGTTCCTCCTATTGTGTCGTGGACCAGGTGATGATAGGCCATGATCCTGATCGGATAAGCGACGGCCTCGTTACCGATCGTCACCGCCATCACTCGATCGTCGTTACTGACGAACGACGCCTCCGCTACTCTCGCGTACGCCGGATTCGGCAGCGGATTGAACATCCACTCGAAATGGTTCTGTCGCGCCATCCACGTCGCTGGCAGCACGGGCAAGAACAGCAGGACGAGAGCAATGCGACTCCACCAACGCCCGCCGCGCCACAAAGCAACCGTCAACACGAGCAGCAACGCCGTCGCCGCGATCGTCAGCAGCGGCGACCAGCGACGCATAACATACGAGACCTGCATCGTCCGCGCTGTCTGCCCTTTGAACGGCATGATCAGAAAAACAGGCGTCAAAACGATCACGAGCACCGCGACGACCAACAGAAACGCGATGAGCCACGTGAGCTTCCGATGTGTAGCGATCCAATTGAAAAGGCGAGTCATGATGTTTACGGATACCGCAAGAGTGATTTAGCGAGCGCTGATTATAAGGGATGCCGGCGGAAGATTGTCAGATGTTGCTTTCAACACGATCCGGCCAGGTTTTTGTTTGGCCTGGACGATCGCCTGACTTCATCCGACGGCATCGTATAACTGCCGCGCGTGGCTACGGCTGAATTCGTCTCGGCCCAGATAAACGGACGGTTCGGAAACATCTCCTGAAACTGTCCCGACTTCGCTTGATTGTAGTTTGGTCCAACGAGATCCAGGCCGCCATCGGTGAGCACCGTGTTCTCGCGGCTCACCAGGTTGCACGCCGACGTGATGGGACGAGTCTTATCCAGATTGCGAACGATGGCAACCAACTTTCGGCTGATATTTCCACCTTCGGGGTTCTTGTTCGTTCGTCAGACCAGAGCTGCGGTGAGTTGAGTTTAATTGTTTGTGTGGTTTCGGTATCCGCGATGCTCCTGGCTCTCGCGCGGGCGACTTCCCTGCCGTTTGCGTCCTGAATGATCGTGGTCATGCGAGGCAGTCATGGGCCACAAAGAGGCACAAGAGGCGCAAAAAGAAGGTATAAGATTTAGGGACCTTTATGCTAATAACGTCTTCTACCTTTTCTACCCTTTGTCCCTCTTGTGCCTTTTGTGCTTCTTGTGCCTCTTTGTGGCTTGTGCCTCTTTGTGGCTACCGTTCGGCAAGTTCCATCCTCCCGGAGACTGTGAACTTGTTCGTCAAACCAACCTGTCCACCGCCGGCGCTGACCTGAAACTCACCGGGTTCGATCACACGCTTGCCTTGATCGTCGATCAACGACATCTGCCGCGGCGTGATCGTAAACGTCATCTTTCGCGTTTCTCCGCGGCGCAGCGAGATGCGATCAAAACCGACGAGCGCGCGAATCGGCACCGGCGCAGACGCTGCGAGGTCAGTCAGATAAAGTTGGACCACCTCGTCGCCGGCTCTATCGCCAACGTTCTTCACTTCAAAAGTGACCTTCACCGGCTCACCCGCTTTCACCGCACGCGGGCTGAACTTCACGTTGCTGTATTCAAAACTCGTATAGCTCAACCCATAGCCAAACGTATAAAGCGGCTCGCCCTTGAAATAGCGATAGGTTCGCCCCTCCATGCTGTAATCACTAAACGGCGGCAACTGGTCCACCGACTTGTAGAACGTCACCGGTAATCGTCCCGCCGGGTTGTAATCGCCAAACAACACATCGGCAACCGCCGTTCCGCCTTCACCGCCGGGATACCACGCGTGCAGGATTGCAGGCACATTGGCTTTGGCCCAGTTCACCGCGAGCGCGCTGCCGCTGAGCAACACGACAACTACCGGCTTGCCCGTCGCGGCAACAGCTTTCAACAAAGCCTCCTGCGATTTCGGCAACGAGATGTCCGTTCGATCGCCGCCACGAAAGCCTTCGACAGCGACCGTCATCTCCTCACCTTCGAGACCCGCGGAAATACCAAGCACAAGCACGCTCGCGTCCGCTTCTTTCGCCGCCGCCACAGCTTCCTCGATCATTCTTTCGGCAAGACGCGGATAGGACCACACAAGCTTCGCCACCGCTTCACGATTGTTCTGGAAGTACTCCATGCGCACGTCGTAACTGCGTCCGGCAACAAGCTCGACTTCCTTCGTCACCGTCTTCTGCGGATTGCTGGCCCATGCATCGACGAGAAGCTGTCCGTCGAGATACAAACGCGCGCCGTCGTCGGCGGTAAACCCGAGCATGTACTTCCCTGACTCCGCCGGTTTCAACTTTCCGGTCCAGCGAACGGAGAAACTGTTTTCATTCAACTGCGCAGTGGGCTGGTAACGTCCCCAATTGAAATCGATACGCGCGTCAGTGCGAACAGTCGCCGGCGAGCCACTCAGATCCTGGTTATTGAAATACTCAGCTTTGACTCCGGGCTGCGTGCCATCGACGGTCAATGCCGAAGCCGGCACAGTGACGACGGGTTCGCCCGCGAGTGTCGAGCCAAGCGCGTGAATCACTTTCGTGTTCGGCGAAACCGCGCTCTTGATTCCCGCAAGCGGCGTGATCAATCGCGACGGACGTCCGTAATAATTTCCCCACAACACATCAGGCGCGTCGGCGTTTGGTCCAATCACGGCGATGCTGTTCAAGTTCTTCTTCAACGGCAATGCGTTGTTCGCATTCTTCAGGAGCACGATCGACTCGCGCGCGGTTTTCAACGCGAGAGCGCGATGTTCCGGCGTGTCGTTCTGTGAAAACGGAATACGCGCATACGGAACCATCTCCGGCGGATCAAACATGCCGAGTCGAAAGCGCGCCGTCATCAGTCGCTTCAAAGACTTGTCGATCTCGGCTTCCGAGATGAGTCCTTTCTGCACGGCTTCTTTCAACGACTCGTACTCGCCGCCGCAAGCGAGATCGGTGCCGGCGCGCACCGCCAGCGCCGAAGCTTCAGCCTGCGTCTTCACAAACTTGTGGTACTCCCAAATGTCCTTCACGGCCCAACAATCAGAGACAATGTAACCGTCGAACCCCCACTCGCCGCGCAGGATGTTTTCCAGCAAGCCTTTGTGCGTACAACATGGCTCGCCGTTCGTGCGGTTGTACGCGCACATGATCGAGTAAGCTTTCGCCTCCATCACCGTCGCGCGAAACGCAGGCAGATACGTTTCACGCATGTCGCGTTCGTTCGCGATTGCATCAAAACTGTGACGCTCCGGTTCCGGACCACTGTGTACGGCGTAGTGCTTCGGCGTCGCGATCACTTTGAAGTAGCGCGGATCGTTGCCCTGCAAACCTTTTACAAACTCAATGCCGAGACGCGCAGTCAAATACGGATCTTCGCCGTACGTCTCCTGCCCGCGGCCCCAACGCGGATCGCGAAAGATGTTGATGTTTGGACTCCAGAACGTCAGTCCCTGGTAACGGCCGTGCTGGTTGTTGCGCGCGAACTCGTGATGCTTCGCGCGCGCTTCGGTCGAGATCACGTCGGCGACCTGGTACATCAGCTCCGTATCCCACGTCGCGGCCAGTCCGATGGCTTGTGGAAAGACGGTGGCGTAACCGGCGCGAGCGACGCCGTGTAACGCTTCGTTCCACCAATCGTACGCAGGGATACCTAGCCGCTCGATCGCCGGCGCGGCGTTCATCATCTGCCCGATCTTTTCTTCGAGTGTCATGCGCGACACGAGGTCGTCCACGCGCGTCTGCACGGGCAGCTTTGGGTTCTTGTATGGTGGAAGTGACTGGGTGTGCGCGTTATTAACTGCTACCGCGCACAACAGAAACGCGGATAAGACGGATCTTGAAATGATTCTCATGTTTCAGCGGATGCCAAACAGGATATCGACGGTCAACTGGTCCAACTGCTCGTAAGGCAAAGCCTTATTCGCCAACTCGTTTCGATCGAGCGAGAGTTCTTTCAACTGCGCGGCCTTTTCACGGCTGTATGGGCCAAGCTGATCGCCATGATTATTGTCGCTGCCGTTGCGAATCTCGGCCAATAGCGCCTGGATCTCCTTGTCTTCGTCAAACTGCCGCGCCTTCTCCTTGAGGATCAGATAATTCCTCATGCACCCGGCGGCGAATGCCCAAACGCCTTCTTCGTTCTCACTGCGATACGAGTGCGCGTCGAAGTGTCGTGGTCCATCGTAAGCAGATTCCAGCAGTCGTACTAAGAAGAAGAGGTTCTTGATCGACTCGGAACCAAAACGCAGATCCTGATCGAAACGCGGGCCTTTTTGATCGTTGAGATCGATGTGAAACAGCTTGCCCGCTTCGATCGCCTGGGCCACGACGTGATAGAAGTTGAGACCCGACATCTGTTCGTGTCCGACTTCAGGGTTCACACCGACCATATCGGGGTGATCGAGCGTCGCGATGAAACCCAGCATCGCGCCCGTCGTCGGGAGATAGATGTCGCCGCGCGGTTCGTTCGGCTTTGCTTCGAGTGCGAAGCGATAGTCGTAGCCCTGATCGATCGAATATTCGCACAGAAAGTTGAGGGCTTCGCGATTCCACTTCAACGCCTCGCGCGGATCTTTCGCGGCGTCGACTTCCGCGCCTTCACGGCCGCCCCAGAAGACGTAGATCTTCGCGCCGAATTCCGCGCCGAGGTCCATCGAACGCATTGTCTTCTGCAACGCATACTGCCGCACGCGCGGATCGCTCGAAGTAAAGGCGCCGTCTTTGAAAACGGGATCGTAAAAGAGGTTCGTCGTGGCCATCGGCACTTTCATGCCGTTGTCGTCGAGCGCCTTCTTGAATTCGCTCACGATGCGATCTCGTTCGGCAGGTGTCGCGTCGATCGGCACGAGATCGTTGTCGTGCAGGTTCACGCCGTACGCGCCGAGTTCGCTCAAACGCTTGACGATAGTTATCGGACTAATACTCGGACGCGTCGCTTCGCCAAACGGATCGCGCCCGCGATTACCGACGGTCCATAGACCAAAAGTGAATTTGTGTTCCGGTTTTGGTTGATAGTTCATAGCTATTCACCCTGCTGCTTTGCTTTGAAACTCTGTTGCGGCTTTGCCTCGTCGAAAGCCTGCAAAACCCCGGGGCGCAGCCCCGACTATTTACGCAAACCACACGGCGAGGCAAAAGCCTCGCCGCACATCTGGCGGCAGAGCCGCTGAGTAATACTCTTCAGGCGAGCCGAAGCCTCCCCGCACATCTGGCGGCAGAGCCGCTGAGAAATACTCTTCAGGCGAGCCGAAGCCTCGCCGCACATCTGGCGGCAGAGCCGCGAGAAATACTCTTCAGGCGAGGCAAAGCCTCGCCGCACATCTGGCGGCAGAGCCGCTCAGTAATACTCTTCAGGCGAGCCGAAGCCTCCCCGCACATCTGGCGGCAGAGCCGCTGAGTAATACTCTTCAGGGAGGCAAAAGCCTCCCCGCACATCTGGCGGCAGAGCCGCTGAGTAATACTCTTCAGGCGAGCCGAAGCCTCGCCGCACATCTGGCGGCAGAGCCGCTGAGTAATACTCTTCAGGCGAGCCGAAGCCTCGCCGCACATCTGGCGGCAGAGCCGCTCAGTAATACTCTTCAGGCGAGCCGAAGCCTCGCCGCACATCTGGCGGCAGAGCCGCGTGAAAGATTCTTGAGGCCAAGTCCCCTGTGATTTGAGGCAAGCCCCTCAGTGATTAAAGCGCCGTCTGGCTCTTGGTTATTGGCCCACCTGTAGTTTGACCGTCTCATACTTCGCCGAACTCGTTCCGACCATGATGTCGAACCAGCCGGGCTCGACAACGTTTTTCATGTTCACATCGAGAAACGAGAGTTTGTCAGGCGTGATCGTAAACTCGACCGTTTTGCTTTCACCAGCCGCGAGCGAGATGCGTTTGAAGTCTTTGAGCTCCATTACCGGCCGCGTCACCGAGCTCACCAAATCGCGAATGTAGAGTTGCACGATCTCATCGCCCGTGCGCGTTCCACTGTTGCGCACAGTGACACTGACCTTCGCCTCGCCCGCCAATCCGATCTTCGCCGGACTGACTTTCAAATTCGAATAAGCAAACGTCGTGTAGCTGAGCCCAAACCCGAACGGAAACAGCGGCTCCTTGTTCGCGAAGAGGTAGCCGCGACGCGCTGTCGGTTTGCGGTTGTAGTAAAGCGGCAATTGGCCCACCGAACGCGGAAAACTGATCGTCAGTTTTCCGGCCGGATTGTAGTCGCCAAACACAACATCGGCGACGCCGACGCCTGTTTCCTGTCCTAAATAGAAGCCTTCGAGAATCGCCGGCACGTTTTCGGCGATGTAGTTGATCGCGAGTGGTCCACTGTTGATGAGCATCACTACGACCGGTTTGCCAGTCTCGAGAACGGCCTTGACGAGATCGTTCTGACGCCCGACTAATTCAAGACTATCGCGATCACCAAGATGATTATCGGCCCACGCTTCTTTGTTCGTGTCTTCGTTGCCGCCAAGCACGAGCAGCGCGACGTCGACGGTCTTTGCAACCTGCACCGCTTCCGCGATCAACTTGCCGTCTTCCACCGGATCGCTGAGTTGCGAAGTGTCAGCGAACCAATCGCCGCCTTGTTTGGTTATCTTGCAACCTTCAGCATAAACAACCTTGACGCTGCTACCGACCTTGTCCTTGATTCCCTGAAGCACGCTGACGCCGCGCATCGGATCGTCGCTGTACCCACCGAGATGCACTTGCGCTGCGTTTGGTCCAATCACGGCGATCGACTTCAGCGCGCTGCGATTCAACGGCAACAGATTGTTCTGGTTCTTCAGCAACGTGATCGATCTGCGCGCCGCTTCAGCCGCAAGCGCACGATGTTCAGCGGAGTTCGTCACACGCACCGCGCGTTCGACGTCGACATAAGGATTCTCAAACAAGCCAAGCAGAAACTTCGCGCGCAGGTTTCGCGCGACCGCCTGGTTCAGTGTTGCTTCTGAAACCTGTCCTTCTTTAACGAGGCTCAAAAGATTCGGAAACGCATCGGGATCTGGAAGTTCCGTATCGACGCCCGATTCGATCGCCATTTTCGCGGCGACAGATTTATCAGCGGCGACGCGTTGCAGATCCATCAACTGCGGGATCGCGTAGTAGTCAGACACGACGTGCCCGTCGAATCCCCATTCCTCACGCAGAACTTTTTGCAGCAGCCACGTGTTCGCGTGCGACGGCACGCCGTCGATCTCGTTGTACGAAGGCATCACGCTCATGATGCCGGCTTCCATCACCGCGGCTTTGAAGCTGGGCAGGAAGTATTCGCGCAGCACTCGTTCTGAAAAGTTTGCGGGCGCGATATTTGTGCCGCTTTCGGGCTGACCGTGCGCCGCGAAGTGTTTCGCAGTCGCGATGACGTGATTCTCGTCGACGCCTGGTCCAGCACCTTGCAACGCGCGCACGATCGCAACAGCCATACGCGAAGTCAGATATGGATCTTCGCCGTACGTTTCTTCCGTGCGTCCCCAACGCGGCTCGCGGCCGAGATCGAGATTTGGCCCAAGCACCTGGTGACTGCCACGCGCGCGCGTCTCCAGCGCGCCGGCCGTAAAGACTTTCGCGATGAACTCCGGATCCCACGTTGTAGCGAGCGCGATGGGCTGCGGAAAACTCGTGCTGCCTTTCGCCATGTGTCCGTGAAGTATCTCATCGTGAAGAATCGCGGGGATGCCGAGACGCGTGTTCTCGATCAACCACTTCTGCACCGCGTTCGAGAACGTCGCGCCCGCGCGCGGATCTTTCCGCTCGCGTTGGCGCGCGATCTGCCCGATGCCGTGCTTCATCACCTGCGCGGCTTTTTCAGGCGAAAAATCGCCGCGATCTGTTGCGAAATCCGTTTGCGGGTTGACCTGCGGACGCCCCGCCCACAAACACGTCAACTGCGCGACTTTTTCCTCCAACGTCATTCGCGACAGTAGATCGGCGACGCGCCGGTCCACCGGAAGACGCGGGTTTTTGTAATCCGGACTGTTCCCTTGCGAACTCACGTGAGCTACAGGCAACCAGAACGCCGACAAAATGGCAACACAGAGGCTAATGCTAAAAGCTCTCTTCATCATCGAGCAATTAGTCCCTTCCTTAATTAGTCAAAAGTGTAATTCGGTGAAACTCAGAAATCAGAACTTCCGACGCACTCGCTAAAGTTCCCATTGAACAAGCGATTGACGTCGCGCGAAATCTCTTCGGATGTGACCGCGCGCCCGCTGAGCAACAGTTGCTCGTAAGAATCGCAAAGGGCAGCGGCGATCTCTTTTCGAGCGTGCTTCCATTTATAAATCAGTTGTTCGAGCACTCGGGCATCGGAATGTTGCGGAATGAAACTCTGGCCCAGCAGCTCTATTCGTTCCCGCGTGATCTCCGAAACGATCGACGGATTGTTCAGAAACCACCAGCAGCCAAACGGCATCAGGTTGCGAAATTTCCTCGCCGCCACACACAACTCATGCTGGTTCTCACGCGAAAGAAACGTCACTAAGAATTTGATCTCGGGATACTCGCCGCACAACCGCTCGATCGCGGTCACGTCTGCTTTGCCGACGCCGTCACCCGCTTCTCGCAGACTCGGATTCACGCGACGACGCACGCCAACCATCAACGTGATCGCCAAACCGTGTTCCTTCGCCGTCGGCAGGACCACTTCGCGCAACAATCGATCGCGCGTGTCCTCGCTGGGAAACTTGAAATCCGCCGGTAGCGATGCCGCCATGTAAACCGGATTCAGACGTTGAATCCACGCGTCGAGAAACTGGCGCAGCTCCATGATCGACGCTGAATCAAGCGCGCGGCTGTTCAACAGACGGTCCAACCGCAACGACGAACGGAATCGCGGATCGACGCTGATCTGGTTGTCCCAGATCCGCGCTTCGGCATCATCTAACGGATCGTTTGTCATCACGATGCTGTTCACGCGCGCGATGTCGAAAACGTGATCGATGTGTTCGGCAACGGATCGCGATTCAAAGAACTCGCGCGCTTCTTTTAGATCCGGTGCGCGCGTGTCGAGACCAAACGCGTCGAGCACCGAGATCACGCCGCGTGCGGCTTCGGACGACGGCAAGTTGTCTACAAACAATGTCTGCCAAACGAGATCGGCTCGCTCCGTTTTGGACATGCCCCAAAACTGTTCGAACGAAACTTTCGGAAGCGAACGAAGCACTTCGGCTGTCAAATAGTGATAAGTCAGCAACTCGTCGATTCCATAAAGACAGAAGTCGCTGCACTCGGGCGGAAACAGATGCGTGTGCACATCCGTCACCCACGTCGAGGTCACAATCGATTCAACCTGCGCGCGAAGTGCTTCCTGGGTCGTAAGCAACGCAGCGGGCTTCGTGGGAGTTTCGGTAACCATAAGTTTCCAATCTGCTAAAACGGGATCTCCGGGGTTCTGGCATCGAGTGGATCGGCCCAGCGATCGTTCGGTATGGTCGGGGTCCAGCCCGGTCTCAGCGGATCCTGATCGTAAGGATAAGAGCCGAGGCGACGATACAATTCACGATACTCAGCTACCTTATCGCGATCCAGCTTAACACCTAAACCCGGCCCGGAAGGCACCGCGATCGCTCCGTCTTCGTATTTCAGCTTCCCGCCCTCGATTATGTCGTCCGTCAAATGATGGTAATGCGCGTCAGCCGCGAACGACAGATTCGGAATCACAGCGCCGAGGTGCAACATCGTCGCTAATTGAATTCCGAGTTCGCCGGAAGAGTGCACCGCGACGCCGAGTTGAAACGCTTCGCAGATTCCGGCTGCCTTGATGCAGGCGCGAATGCCGCCCCAGAAAGTCGTGTCGAGCAGGATGACGTCAACGGCTGTATTTAAAACGTTGGACGCGAGTTGTTCAAAATTGACGACGACGGTGTTGGTCGCAAGCGGCATACGAACCTTCTCGCGCACACGTCGCATTCCGTTCATGCCGAAGACGGGATCTTCGAGATAGTCGTTGCGAATGTCTTCGATCTGCTGTCCAAACCAGATCGCCGTCTCGGTGGACCAAACGCCGTTCGGATCGAAACGAAGACGATCGCCTGCGAGCGACGCCGCGAGCGCGCGATAACATTCGAGTTCGTACTCCGGAGGAAACACTCCGCCTTTCAGTTTGTGCGAAGTGAACCCGTAGCGCTCTTTCAACCGTTGCGCTGATTCCACGAGTTGGTCGACTGTCCGTATCTCACCTTCACGCGGATTTGAATAACAAAAGAACAGATACGAAGCGAACGGCACGCGGTCACGCAAACGCCCGCCAAGAATTTCGGAAACGGAGACGCCCCAACGTTGGCCCAGCAGATCCAGACACGCAAACTCGAGCGCCGCCAGCATCTGTGCGCGGTTGTTGTAAAGCGACGCTGTCGGGTTCGCGATCAAAAACCTGAGCTCTTCGAGTCGCGCCGGATCGTGTCCAATGAGGTATCTCTTGAGTGCGTGAAACGCTGCCTCCGCCGACTCACCGCCGCCACCCATCTCGCCCAGTCCGATCAAACCCTCGTCGGTTTCAACTTCGACGATCGTGCGAACGAAGCGTCCCCAATGACAGCCGTTCGCGTGACGCAAAGGCGCCTCGAGCGGAACGGTGACAGTGGTTGCGCGCAGGTCAACGATCTTCATTTTCCGTTTGTCATTTTCCGTTTGTCATTTTCCGTTTGTCATTTATCGTTGGTTCACCACTGCAATGGTGTCTTCTTGTAGTCCGCGAGTGTTTTTGCCGGAGGCTCGACACCTTGCGGCAAGGGACGTTTCGCAAACGTCTGAAAGTAAACCAGCGACGCATCACGCCACCAAATCGCGTCGCGTTCCTGTATCGCTAACTTCGCGGCGATCGCGGCGTGTCGCTCCGGATCGATCGCACCGGCGAGTCCTGCCCATTGCGATCGAGTGGCCCTCACCCAGTAGACGCCGTCCTGATAGTGCAAGGCGAGTTCATCCCAAAGCGTGCGGCCCGACTTCATCTTGTAATCCCACGGAACATGATGAAACCAGAGCAGAAACTTCTCGGGACATGTTTTGAGATTTTCGAACTGCCGGCGCACCGGCTCATGATACTGGCTCACCGTGTTGCTGCCGGTCTTCGTGCGATCAAACCCGATTCCAACAGCGTCGGCCTTGTGATAGTAAACGGGGTTCCAATCGTCGCGCTTTTCAGTGTCCCACCACGGAGCTGGTCCATAGTGATGTCCGCCCCAGAACAGGTGATGCAATCCGAGCGGATTCATGTAATTGACACAAGCCTCGTGCGACTCGAGCATCATTCGCACGATCACGGCGACTGCTCTTGCGTCGCGTGTGAGCGTGGCCTTGGTCCATTCGTTGGCGATCTGTTTTGACGGCGTGTCGGGATTCCACGCCAGACGCCCAAAGGCGTACCAGTTTGCCTGGGCCATGTGATGGCCGGTCCAGTTTCGATCCGTCCCCGTATTCGCGACACCTGCAATTCCCGTCAGACGTTGGCGATAGATTGAACCATCCGTGACTTTCGTGACCGTCGAACCCGGGCCCGCCGCAAACGTGTCCGAATCGAGAAACTCACGCCACATCGACGCCAGAAACACGAAGTGATTCGAAAACCCGAGATACTCCTGCGTGATCTGCAACTCCGGCATCACTTGCGTGCGCGGCATCGCGCCGAACAACGGATGAAACGGCTCGCGCGGCTGAAAGTCTATTGGTCCATTCTTCACCTGCAACATCACATTGCGCGCAAATTTGCCGTCAAACGGTTGCAGGTTCTCATAAGCCGCGCCGGCACGGTCGTAACCGGGTTTCATGTCGTAGACGAAAGCACGCCACATCACGATCCCGTGATGCGGTGCGACTGCCGCGGCCAGCATGTTCGCGCCGTCCGCGTGCGTGCGGTTGTACGTTCGTGGTCCAGGTTGTCCTTCGCTGTTTGCCTTGACGAGAAAACCGCCGAAGTCGGGAATCTGTTTGTAGATCTCGTCGGCTTTGTGTTTCCACCACGCGGCGACAGCGGGATCGAGCGGATCGGCGGTCGGCAGTCTTCCTAATTCGATCGGCGCGGAGAAACGCGCCGCGAGGTACACGCGAATGCCATACGGACGAAAGACGTTCGCGATGGCGGCGACTTTGTCGAGATATTCAGCGGTCAGGATTTGAGCGTTGGCGTTGACGTTGTTCAGCACCGCGCCGTTGATGCCGATCGACCCGTTTGCTCGCGCGTAATCGACGAGTCGCGGATCGATGCGATTCGGCAGTTCGTCCCACTTCCAGAGAGACTGGCCTGCGTAACCGCGTTCAATCGTGCGATCGAGGTTGTCCCAGTGATTAAGGATTCTGAGTTTCAGTCGTGGTTGCTGATCGATCTGCAAACGATCGATTGATTGTCCAGTTTGAAGCAGACGCAGAAAATGAAATGTGCCATAGAGCGCGCCTTTGTCGGTTGTCGATGCGATGACGATCGTCTTTCCGACGGTGCGAATGCGAAACCCTTCCGGGCCAGGACTTTTTAGATCCCAATTTAACTTGCGAATGAAGCTTGATGTGCCCGGAGTTCCGATTATGACTGAAGCGTTATCCGAATCTTGTAATCCCGCACGCTTCAATTCATCGCGGATTGCATCGAAGGTTGCGGATCGTCCCTGAACTGCAAACGTCCGGCTCGGAATCCCGTCATACCGCAGCCACAAACGATAGCCGTCGTCCGCCTTTACGGTCTGTGAACCACAAAGAGGCACAAGAAGCACAAAAAGCACAAAAAGCTTATGCGAAAGGTGCCGCGCCCTTATCACAAGGTGCCGCGCTCTTATCACCTGGATACCTCTTGTGCCTCTTGTGTCTTTTGTGCCTCTTCGTGGCTCACAGACCCAGCTTTTTGAGAAACTCTCGAATCGCTGCATAGCTCTGCAAAAGTTCTTCGCGATTGAACCCACCATGCTTTCGTCCGGGGATTGTCACGAGCCGGTTCGGCACGCCGGCCTTGTCTAACATCGAATGCAAACGAACAGCATGACTGTAAGGCACGACGTCGTCGTCCGCGCCGTGAATCGTGATGACCGGCGGCCCGCCCGCGCGAACGTAAGTGATCGGCGAAAGCTGTTTCGCAAGCTCACCCGCATTGCCGATACTGCCGAACCACTCGCGTGCATAGTTCTTTGCGTTTGGACCATCGAGCAGATCCGCTACGTCGCCGATGCCGAACCAGTTCACGATTGCGGCGACCTTCGGTTCAGGAACCTGGGACGAATTCCAACGCGCATTTCCGTCTACAACACATTGACGATCGAAAACACTGTTCGCCGGCAACATGCCCGCCATCAAAGCGAGATGACCGCCGGCTGACGTTCCCGTCGTCACAAACTTCGAAGTGTCGAGTGAATACTCACGAGCACGATACGTCAGCCAGCGAAGCGCGCAGCGAACGTCCTCCACCGCCGCCGGCGCAGGCGACTGATGCCCGTTTCGATATTCAACGTTCACAGCAGACCAACCCATCGACAGGTACGGAAGCAGAAACAGCACGTTTCGCTCCTTTTGACCATCAACCCAACCGCCGCCGTGAAAAAGAATCAGGGTTGCGGTTGGGTTGGTCCTGTTTTTGGGAAGATAGAGATCGAGCTTGAGCTCGATGTTGTTTGCCCTGGCGTAGGTGACGTTCGGAAAGATGTCGTATTCGCCGTTGGCGTAATCAAGCCATCGATCCGTAGTCGTCTGTCCCTGCGCCGCTCCACAAAGCAGACCGCAAAGAACCAACAACAACACTTTCATCGAATGCTCCGTGTTTTTGCTCCGCGAACTCGGCGTCTTTCGCTACGTCCTCTGCGTTAAATGACTCTTACGAATAGGTTACGCAGAGAACCAGAGCTACGCGGAGATCGCAGGAGAAGACTCACATAAGTCAAACAAGCACTTCGGTCAAAGCCGTGCCTCGCTGATTCTGTGCGGTCATAAGTTTCAGAAACTAAGACGCATTCCGAATCGCCACTGTCGCGATTGGTTTGGTCCATAAGTGCTCGTGATAAACCCGAAGGTGGCATTATTAATGTCAGACTGCGGGTTCGCAAAGTTAGCGTGATTTGTCGCGTTCAGCGCCTCCGCTCGGAGTTGGAACTTCACACTCTCGGAGATCGAGAACGTGCGGAAGATGCTCAAGTCCGTTTCGAAGAAACCTGGACCACGCAGGCTGTTGCGACCGACAGTTCCAAAGCGCGCGCCGGTCTCGGGCGCCCACGCGCAATTCGAGGTGCAGTTTACTCCGAGCACCGTGTTATCAAACCACGGTCCAGCCGAAGAGGCGCCACGCTGCGCCGTCGTGCCTATTCCCTCAAAAATATTGATGTTCGGATTGAGTTGATTCGGCACTTGACCACTGCCGCCCGCCAACAAATTCGGCGCACTGCCCTGAATTACATAGAACGGCAGACCGCTCATAATACTCACGACGCCGCTCACCTGGAAACCACCGAAAACCGCACTCGCCCATCCTTCGCGAGCCATTCGTTGGCCTTTGCCGAAGGGCAGATCGTAGACGCCATACATCTGTAGGTTGTGCGTTCGATCGTAACCGGCTGGTCCGCGGTTCCGCTCTTTCGCCGGCAGGAACTGAATTCTCGGGCCCTGATCGTTATCCGCGTAGTTCATCGTCTTGGACCATGTGTAAGACACTCCGAACATCGAACTGGCCCAGCGACGCGTAAACATCGCCTGCAATCCGTCGTAGGTAGTGGTCCCGTACGGTTGGATCGAGTTGATGTCTGCCTGTAAACCAAACTTGACGAAGAGCGGACGTCCGGAGGTGCCGGTTCCCGGCGGGCCCGCGTTGATGTTGATGAAACCCATTTGATCGACAGCGCGAGTGCCAACGTAACCGACCTGGCTTACAAACCTCCATGGCAGTTCACGCTCGATAAAGAAGTTGAACGAGTGTATGGCCTTGCGCCGCTGGTCCTTCGGAAAGGTTGTTGTGCCAGTGTTTGCCGGCAGCGGAAGGTTGCCATTCGTCAGATTGGGTGGAGTGCTGGTGTTAATCAATCCCTGGCGCAGCGTGGTGACCGGAATGAACGCGTTGGTCACGCCGGCGAAAGAGATAGCGGGCATGGACCAGATGTTCGCGATCGGAAAGGCGTTCCGAACGTCCTGATAAGGTCTCGGATCAGCCGATTGCCCGTAACCACCACGCAACACGGTCTTGTCATCCCAGCGAAACGCGATTCCTACGCGTGGCAGAAACTGACCGTTTCCGGCGTCGGCGCCACTGTCAAAAGGTACGCCGCTGAGACCGCCTGTGAACACCGTTCCGGTGTCCGGATCGAACCGGTTGATGCCGGTGTTATCTTTCCGCGGAGTACCGAAAAGCTCCCAGCGCAGACCATAAGTCAGAGTCACGCGACGACCGAGTTGCCAATGGTCGCGGGCGTAAAGCGCATACTGTTTCCACCAAACCGAGTTCGGGTTACGAAGCTGATCCACCTTGCCGGCCTGCGCGGGCATACCAAGGAGGAAGTCGGCCCAACTATGCAATAGCTGACTCTCCGCAACACTGGCGGCGTTTCCCTGCTGGCGTGTCGCGGTGCCGCTGAAACCGAACGACCCGCGCACGGTCTGGAACGCTCCGCCCTGCGGTTGGAAGTGGTTGAGCTGCGGGTTGAGATAGTCGGCGCCGAACCTGAACGAGTGCGATCCCTTGATCCACGAAAGGTTCGCCGCGGCTACGTACTGATTATCGCGGAACAAGAACGGATTGCCGGTATTGTCGTTGCCGATGTTGGTCCATCCGCCGTTGATCTGAAACGCCGGCACACCGCCTTGCAGGCGATCGGGACCATTCGTGCCGGGGATCTGCAAAACTTCCAACCCGAAATTGGAAACGATGTCGAAGCCTTCCGCGCCGAGACGCTGACGCGTGTAGCCGATGTTTGCGTCCAAAACCAGCGTCGGCGTGAAAGTGTAAGTACCGCCGATACCGAACACGTTGATCAGGCCGGGCGCGGTGCCGAGCTGTCCGCCATTCAGAGCCGGACCGCTGACCTCGCCAAAAATCGGCGGGTCCACGATCAGCGTAGGTGAACGGCTATAACGGCCAAACAACGTGAACTTCCCGCCGTCATAATTGATCTTGACGTCCATGTTCGTGCGATTGAACTCAGCGACTCCAGCCGTCGCGAAGTTGTTTGTGAGACCGGGCTGATTCGGCAGAGGCAAACGCCTGATGATCTCGCGTGCGGCGAGATCGATCCTGTTTGCCGGAATCGTGTTGTTTGGGAACGGCGTGCGCAACGCAGGATTCACATTCGACGCCGGGTCATAGACTGTGATGCCGGTGCCGGTGAAGTTGACGTTGCCGTTCGCGTCCGGCCGAAGGCTGGCGGGCGCGACGCTGGCAGTGGCGCCGGCGGCGTTCCTCTGAGTCGTCCGTTCGAGATCGGTGAAGAAAAACAGTTTGTTCTTGCCGATCCAGGTTGCCGGTCCGCCTTCACCAAAGCGCGGCAGAATAACCGGACCACTTACGGCATAACCAAACTGCGCCAGAATGTTCTTCGGATTGTTCGTCTGGTTAGTGGGCTGAAAGAAATTGCGCGACCTGAAACGGCTGTTCGTGTCGTAAAACCAACCCGCGCCATGGAAGTCGTTCGCGCCACTCTTGATACTCACGTTGATCGCAGCTCCGCCCGCGAGCCCCTGCTCAGCGTCGAAGGCATTCGTAACGATATTCACCTCCTGGATCGCTTCTGCCGGAGGTACATAAACCGTATTCGTCGGCAGCCACGGATAAATCACACTCGAACCGTCGATCCTCGTGTTGTTCTGAAGACGTGACACGCCGTTGACGTTATAGGAAATTGACCGCTGCGGATTGCCGGCGGCCGAGTTGTCTTCGCCGCTGCCGGTCGCGTTCAGGAAAAAGCTTCCCGTGCCCCTGGCGGTACCCGGAATCAGTTGCAGAATACTCTGGTAGTTGCGTCCGACACTGCCGAATAGCGGCAGGTTATTGATCTCCCTCGCCGATTGGGTCACGTTGACGTCGCCTCGATCGGTTTGGAGAGCGGCTTCCTGACCAGCGGCGACGAGGACCGTCTCCTCCAACCCTCCGATCTCTAACTGAGTATCGAAACGATAGGTTTTATTCGCGTCTATTCTGACGTCGGCCTTTATGTTCGTTTTGAAGGAGTTTCGGGAAATGGCCACTTTGTAAACGCCGACCTGAAGATCGTTAACGGAGTAAGCGCCGCGATCGTCGGTGTTAACAACGGATACTTGCCCAGTCGCGACATTGGTGATTTCTACCTTCGCGCCTTCAACAGCGGCTCCGTTGGGATCGGTGACGTTTCCGACGAGAGAGCCGTAAAGGACCTGTGCCCAGGCGGCCGCAGGCACAAAGAGAACTGATAAAGCCAACGTCGCCAGGCAGCGAGCATAAGGCCTTCGTGCTCGTTGCGTTGAGGACGATTTTTTCACGTCCGTATGCTCGGGGCGTAAGTAGCGCTTAATTCGCTTCGGAAAGGCAGTGAAGGTAAACATGACTCTCTCTCCTCTTCGGGGTTGACGTTCATGGGGCACGCTGAACTGGAGGCTTGCGACCATTAGTTCGCGACAACAACAAAATGTGCAAAACAAAACGCTCAGGCGATAGCCGGAGCGCCGAAGTGTTTCAGTAAGACCAGGGCGATGGTTCCACGTAAACGAGGCTGCGTGATCGGATCGCTTGGCACGATCTGCGTCTCCGCACGCGTGAAAGTGTGTTGTTTGATTGTTTCGCTGATCGTTGGTCCAACCTGTTTCCAGGCGCGAGTGACTTCGCCGACGATCACGATCATGTCCGGCGCCAGGCCGGACACCAGCGGTGCGATTCCGAGTCCGAGGTATCTCGCCATCTGCTGCAAAGCGTCAGTGGCTTTCGTATCGCCCTGCTCGGCCAGTCGTAACAGATGCTCAAAACTGATCGTTCGCTCGTCGTTCACAGGACGGCGTTTCGTTCCGCGCGCTGGCGACGTGGCCTGTGAGTAGTAGCGAATGGCGGCTGAGTTTGACGCGTACATCTCCCAACAACCGCGATTGCCGCAACTGCATTCGAGACCGTCAGGAACGAGCGCGGCGTGACCAAACTCCCCCGCCGTACCGGTCGAGCCCTGGACCAGTTGGTGATTGAGTATTAAGCCGCAGCCGATGCCTTCAGACACTGTAACGACGACGAGATTGCGCAGACCTTCAGCGCGACGCCCGAAGCAGATTTCGGAAAGCGCGCAGGAATTTGCAGCGTTTTCCAGCTCGACGGGAAGCTTCGTCGCTTTCTCGAGCGGCGTCTTCAGGTCGAAATCACGCCAGCCGAGGTTCGGCGCAAACACGAGGCGTTTGCTGGCGAGATCGACGCGTCCGGGCAGGCTGACGCCAATGCCTTCGCACGTCAGTTGGGGACGCGCAGCCATGAGTTTGCGAACGCGTGGCACGAGGTCGGCGATAAACTGTTTCGGGTCAGATGGTGTCGGCAATGATTCCTGGGCCAGGAAATTCGCGTCGAGATCCGACAGGGCGAGTGTCGTGGTGATCGGGCGGACGTTGATGCCGATGATTCCGACGCGTTCCTTGTTCAGGTGAAGGAACGTGGGCCGGCGTCCGCGCGGTGTGTGACCGTTGGCGCCTTCGGTGATCCAGTTTTCTTTGATCAGTTGTTCGGCGATGACGGAGACGGTGCTGCGTTGCAGGCCGGAATGGCGCGCGAGGTCGGCTCGAGAGATCGGCTGATGGGTCCGGATCAGGTTGAGAACGATGCGCCGATTGATATCGCGCGCAGTTTCGCTCCTGGCGACCTGAAAGTTGGACAGATCGATTCTTCGCACGTATTTGTAGAGAACCGCGATTTAATTCGTGGCGCGAACTAATATCACGCCAGTTTCGTTGAAGTCAATAAAAAAACTGCCGGTCTAACCTGCCGCGGCCTTGTTCATGAGCGTGAGCAGCTTTTTCGTGGTGTTGAGGTTTCTGATCGTCATGTCCTTATAGATCTTGCGCGTCGAGAGTTTCTGAATCCTCGACCGCGTCAGTTCGCTGATCAACGCCGACCACAGGAGAGTTCCGGGATGATAGGTGATCTCTTCGACCTCCGGGTTCGGAGGTAACTCGGAGAGTATGTCTTCCGAGTCGATCGTGTGACGCAGGAAGATAACGTAGTAACGACGGCTGTCGTCGGTATCCCAAATCTTCGGCAACGCCGCGACCAGCTTTTCCATCTCGGCGAGGGTCCGCACGACGACCTTCGAATCGAGGTCGTATTCCTTCACGAGCATCCGCTCGATTTTCATCTCCAGCTTCCGGGCGCCGGTCTCTTTTGATTTGAAGATGATGTTTCCGCTGTTGATATAGGTCGTCACATCAGTGAAGCCCAACGTCTCGAAGCTCTCTTTGAGCTCGCGCATACTGATCATGTTGTTGCCGCCGACGTTGACGGCACGCAGTAGCGCCACAAATACAGGACTCGATTTAGCTGTTTTCGCCATGACGACATGGCAATTTAACTACTGCTGCGCGATGGAGTCTACCGCCTTGAGTAGATCTGCGGGGGTGAAGAGGCCGGTGGCGCTGGTCCAGCGTCCGGTTTTGTCGTTGCCGATGAAGGTTGAGGCCAGGTGCATTCCGCCGCCGGCGGGGTTGCCGGTGAACGGAATCAATAACTTGTTCATCTCCTTCTCAACAGCAAGTCAGCGATCGCGATTCGTTCAGCCCCTGCGATGTCGACCTCGCGCACGACAGGACGTTGCTCCTGCCCACTGACAAAACTCGCGAGCAGGAGGAACACCGTTTACCATGACTCACGAAAGCGCATCACTCATGTGAAAACGGATTTTACGAAATCTTACTCACGTGGCTGATCAGCTTGCGGCGTAAACTCACCCAACGTCGCACGCACCTGCTGTTCGTTCCCACCACGCCGGACCGTGAGCGTCACTTCACTTCCGGGCGGCGTGCCGGCGATCTGATTACGAAACGTATTCGGCTCGCTAATCGCAGTACCATTCAACGCGGTGATCACATCACCCTGACGCAACCCGGCACGCTCCGCCGCGCCACCCGGCTGAACCTGATAAACAACCACGCCCGGCCCCTGCGTCACGCCCATCTGCGCCGCCTCTTCGGACGGTATCCGCAACACGACAACACCAAGCTGCCCACGCCTCACGCGACCCGATCGGACCAACTGGTCCACCACCGTTCGCGCCATGTTCGACGGAATCGAAAATCCCAAACCGATACTCCCGCCAGACGGTGAAAGTATCTGTGAGTTGATGCCGATCAGCTCGCCGTTAACGTTCACCAGCGCGCCGCCCGAGTTACCGCGATTGATCGGCGCGTCAGTCTGAAGAAAATCTTCAAACGCACCGTTACTGAGCCCGGTCTGACGTCCTTTCGCGCTGATGATCCCCATCGTCACCGTCTGACCAACACCCAAGGGATTGCCAAGCGCCAACACAACGTCTCCGACTCGCGTCCGATCCGAATCGCCCAACACCAGCACCGGAAGGTTAGACGCCTCAACCTTCAACACGGCCAGATCACTCGGCGGATCGGCGCCGACGAGCCTTGCATCGAGCGAACGGTTGTCACTCAAATCGACCTTGATCTCTTCCGCGCCATCGACGACGTGATGATTCGTCACGATGTAACCATTCGCATCGACGATCACTCCCGAACCTAACCCGCTGCGTTGCTGCTCGGCGGGCGGCTGCGGCGAACGTTCGCCAAAGAAGCGGCGGAAGAACGGATCGTTCATAAACGGAAACTGCTGCGGCTGACGCACGCGCTGCCGCGAATGAATCGTCACCACGGCCGGCGCGACCCTGCTGACCACGTCCGCATACGACGCCGCCGGCACGCCCGCTGAACCGCCCCCGCTTACTGGAGCAGGAGCACTGCCCGCGCTGTTATTCGTATCCGACGACGCCAGTCGAAAATCACTATTGCGCTGGCGATTGCACGCGCCGAACAACACCACGATCAACGCGAACGTGGTCCACAACACTTTGCTCTTCATAATTCCTCGTTATCTCTCAATCGCTGCATCTCCGCCAGCTCGCGATTCAGTTGTTCGATCCGTCCGACGAGATCGATGATGATGGCGGCGCCGGCGAAGTTGACACCCAGATCACGCCGCAGTCGTTGCATGCGTCGAAGTTGGACCACGACGCGCCCCGGCACCATCGGTTCACTGGCGTCGCTTTCGACCGTGGCGTCGCTTTCGACTGTGTCGATGAGGCCGCGTTGGGCCAGTCGCACAACAAGCGAACGCCGCGCGCCGACGCGTTCCGCTATCACCTCGCAAGTCAATGCTTCGTCAAGATCGCTTTCGCTCCACATAAACTAACTCCGCGGCTTGAATCGAGAAACACGTTGCAACTCTTCATACAAACGACGCTCTTCGTCGCTGACTTCTTTCGGCGCCACGATCTTCAGACGCACGTATTCGTCGCCTCTGCCGCCTCTACGTTTGTTCAAACCCTGATTGCGGAGCCGCAACCGTTGTCCCGTGTTGGCGCCGCGTGGAATCGTTAACTCGACCCTGCCGTCGATCGTCGGCGCTTCGACTTTCGCGCCGAGAACTGCTTCCCACGGCGCGATCGGCAACTCGACTTCGAGATCGTCGCCTTTCACGATGAACGTTGGATGCGGGCGCAAGCGAATGTGCAGGTAAAGATCGCCGGGCTCGCTGCCGTTGCTGCCGCTTCCGCCTTGTCCGGCAAGTCGGACCGTGGACCCGTCGCGCACACCGGCAGGGATGTTCACTTCTATCGTCTTCGGTCTTAGGACTTCGCCCGATCCGCCGCACGTCTCGCAGACTTTGCCGTCTTTCACTCCTGTGCCGTTGCAGGTCGGACACGTTTCCGCCGCTTGCATCTGGAGCGTGCGACGTCCGCCGCGATGCGCCTCTTCGAGTGACAACTCGAGCTCGGCTTCGACGTCGCGGCCGCGTTCGGTGCGACGGCCTCTGCCTCGGGCGCCGCCGAAGAGTTCTTCAAAGATGTCGAAACCACCGCCGCCACCCGACGGGCGGAACGATCCGAAATCAAAATCGTTGAAATCGAATCCGCCTGGTCCAGCTCCCGGTGCGCGCTGGCTTTGCTGCCAGCCCGGCGGCGGCGGCGCGCCTGCTCCGGCTTTGACCGCGCGCCAGTTCTCACCATACTGGTCGTAGAGTTTTCGATCTTCGGCGTTGGAAAGTACGTCGTAAGCCGATTGCAGTTGCTTGAACTGGTCCTCGGCGCTTTTGTCGCCCGGGTTGAGATCGGGGTGAAACTTGCGCGCCAGCTTGCGGTACGCCTTCTTTATGTCCTCCTCGGATGCGTCACGCTTGACGCCGAGCACTTCGTAATAATCTTTGGCCGCCATTAACCAGCAACACGCCTCCTTGGCGTTTGTGTGTATTGCACTGCAAGGGTTTCGCGCGGGCGTTGCGTTGTGATGGAGTTTTTACGACGACTTCGACCCGTGCGGCGCCGTTCCGGCCACGAGAATCATCCGCGTCGGGAACTTCATGTGGCCTTCTGGAAAAAACCCGCGTACGGCCTCCTCGATTTCCGCGCCGATTTGGGCCCGCTCATCGCTCGAAAGACTCTGCAACTTCCCGCGCAACGTGTCAGAAGTTTCAGCTCGCATGTTCCAGAAACCAGCGGGCGAGATCGGCGCCGCAACGTCAAACTTGACGACACGCTCGATCACGTCAACGGCGCCCGCTTCTTTAAGAATGCCCGCCAGCTTACCTGGTTCGGCAAAACGAAACGCGTTTGGTGCATCGGGATCACCCGGCGCTGTTTCGACATATCGCGACACAACATCCGTGATGATGTAACAGAACGGGTTGAGCTCGCTCTTGTCCCACACGGCGAGCGCCACCGGGCCGCCAGGCTTAACGACGCGCAGCATCTCTCTTAATGCGGCGAGTGGATCGGGAAAGAACATCGCGCCGAGTCTGCACACCACCGCATCAAACGTTCCATCGGCGAACGGCAAAGCATCTCCAGTGCATTGTCGAAACTGAACATTCGCGAGACCACGATCACGCGCATCGATCTCTGCCGCCGCAATCATCTCCGCAATCGGATCCGTGCAGACGACAGAACCCCGTGGCCCAACGGCTTCAGCAATCGTCAGTGACGGTTCGCCTGCGCCTCCCGCGACGTCGAGTATCGTTTGTCCTTCGACGATGCGGGCGTCGTCGATGAGCGCGCGCGTCAACGGCTCAAACATCGTGCGGATCGTATGGCGATGTTTGGTCCAGTGACTCGCGGTCTCCGTCCAGGCTCGTAGAGTGTCGTTCGTGTCAGTCATGAAACCTCGAGTAACCCGGGTTAGAATCGGGTATTCGTTTTGGTGGTCCCGCCAGGATGCCTTGTGCTAGTTTGACGTGGGCCATCATTCGGATCTCCGGCCGATCGAACCCGGACGATAAACTCACGGCGCGATCGAAGTCCTGCCACGCAAAGGCGCCGGCGTAAGTAGACAGGATCGTCAGCAGTTCTCCAACGGGGCCATTCGCGGACATGTTCCATTCACCGTCGCGTAGATAATTCGTGTCAAAACCGTCGAGCCTTGCAGCTACATCGACCAGTTCATTCAGTCGCGGAACGAGTGACTCCATCATCGCCATCCCGCGACCGCTTTTCTCGTAACAATACATAATCGCCAGAACGAGTTGCGCGCGCGTTTGATCCCGGCCGGGTTTTATCGTGTCAATAATCCCCGCCGCGCGTCCGAGTAATTTCAATCCGAGGGAACGATCGCTGACTCCGATCCGATGAGCCTGGCCCAACAAGTACGTCGCACGATCCGAAGGCTGCGGGATCTTTTCGAGCGTGGCTTCCATTTCGGCCAGCATCGCCTCGTTGATCTCGGTCCGCTTTTCATATTTATCGAGTCGCGCGAGCATGGATTGGCGTGCTTCAGGGTCGGTAATCAAGGCGTTAGCGACCTTTCGCGCTTCATCGATGTTGCCCGCCATCCGCGCACGCTCGATCAACTGCCAGGAAAGTTGTGCTGCAAGCTCCGGATACTTCCTGGCAAACGCAACGGCATCTTCAGTCGTACCGTCTTCTAAAGCATCGTACATCTCACCTTCGATCCCGCTGCCCCGCTCGTATCGCTCGGAGTTTACCGACCAGTGTCGCAGTCGAGATGCGCGCGCATCGAACTTCTCCATGTCAGGCACTTCCGACGCGAGCCAGGCGCAAAACTGCGTCCGGCCATCGTCATCCGTAGGTTTCTGTGCGCAACCGTTTTTCAAAGCAGCGGTTACAAAGACGGAGATCAGTTCCCGAAAAGTTGATTCATTCGCGGCGGGCGGGTCGAACGAGTTCGCCAAACTCGACGCAAAATATCGCGCGTTCCAATCATTCAGGAGATCCACACGCTGAAGCTTCACCACGATGTCTTTGAAAAGATCCTGCGCGGACTCCCTATGCTTCCGGTTCAATCGCCGCAGCAGTGGAACCAGTTGATAATCAAATCCGTGGTCCAACGATTCGCGAGCAAGCATTACCGCTGCTTCCGGGTTATCGCGCGCGACTTTCTGGGCCAACCGCATTTCCAGACCCTGCATGTCCTGTTCGGCATACTTCGGCAACGGCTGATCCGGGCTCGGTTTCGTATTTTTCAGAAACGCGAGCGCCGCTTGTGCGTCGTGCTTCGCGATTCGTTCGACTGTATCGACGCGCAGCTTGAGGAAGACCATGATGTTGGAGTTGGCCCTGTTCCTGGCGTCGTACTTTAGCAACTCCATCCTGATGTCGCTCTCGACAAGCTGCAACAAATCGCGCGCCCGTTTCTCGTCATGGTCCCAAAGCGAATCGACGACGTTTGCACCGAGTCGAGCACGGTTTTCAGCCGATTGCAGAGTGCTGATCTGGCCCGCGACTGACTCGAGTAAGATGAACGCCTTCTCATGCAACGCGGCGACTTCCGGATCTTGCGTCTTTGTATTGCTTTGCTGGGCGTGTGCGCTCGCGGCGAAGAGTGCCAGACTGAGAAGCGAGGTGAGTAAGACTCTGTGGGAGTGGATCATCGAACCTCCTGCTTACCGGTTGTGGGCGCGTGTGGCAACAATCAAAGCGACTGACGCTGCCAGCAAGACTGGTGACGAGTACACGCCCGATATCAACTTCCCCATGTAAATCGAAATCGCGATGTGAAGCAAGCCGTTCAGTAACATGAAACCGGCGAACACGTAAGAAATCGGCCGCATGGCCCAACGTCCGTGCCAAACGAAATACGACGAAAGCGTCAGCGCGAGCACCGCGAAGATCAATAACGACAACCAGCCTTCGAAAGTGAACGTCGCTACCGGCAGTGTCGGATACCTCTGTCGCAGCTCAACAACAGCAGGATTATAGATCGATAAAAAGTCGGTCAACGCTTCGTCGGCGACGTGGATCGCGAGTGCGGCACACAACGCCATCCACGCCCACCAATGTCGTCGCCTGATGCGAATACGACTAGCGCTGTTCAAAGTTTTATTCAACCCACGCGGCGGTCTTTAGTGCCCACAAACTGTCAGGATATTTTTCCTGAAACTGTGCGGGTAGTTCACCAAGCACGTGATGATCGTTGGTCGATTTGTATCGGCTCACGCCTTTCCAGTAAAGCGCCTCGGGCGCGGCCTTCGAGTTTGGATAACGATCGAGCACCTCGGAATAGCGGCGTTCAGCGTCTTTCCACTTCTTGTTCGCGAAAGCGACGCGCGCGAGTCCGAGTTCCAACTGGGCACGAAATTCGTCCTTCGGCAAATAACCTTCCAGGCGAACTCGCTCAACTCCCTTCGGATCGAGAATGATTACTGAAGGAGTCCACGAGGCGTCGAAGCGATGGAAATAAACGGGATTCTGTTTGATGTGGGCTTCGAGAGGGACGAAATTCTCGTCAATAAACGCAGCCGTTTCGTCGTCGCTGTATGACTCGGCTTCCAGCCGAAGACAAGCACCTCAAGCAGGGGCGGCGCTGAAATCGATCAACACGGGCTTTTGACCCTCTTTTGCTTCAGCCAACGCGGCGTCAGCGTCTGTTCTCCAGTGTACTTTCATCGGTGTTCCCTCCTTATACAATGCACGCAGCTTTATACAATGCACGCGGCTTTGCCGCAAAAGTCCTTAGCCGCAGCTTTACCGCAAAAGTCCTTAGCCGCGGCTTTGCCGCAAAAGTCCTTAGCCGCAGCTTTGCCGCAAAAGTGCTTAGCCGCAGCTCTGCCGCAAAAGTGCTTAGCCGCGGCTCTGCCGCAAAAAGTACTTAGCCGCAGCTTTACCGCAAAAGTGCTTAGCCGCAGCTTTGCCGCAAAAGTGCTTAGCCGCAGCTTTGCCGCAAAAGTGCTTAGCCGCAGCTTTGCCGCAAAAGTGCTTAGCCGCAGCTTGCCGCAAAAGTGCTTAGCCACAGCTCTGCCGCAAAAGTGCTTAGCCACAGCTCTGCCGCAAAAGTGCTTAGCCACAGCTCTGCCGCAAAAGTGCTTAGCCACAGCTCTGCCGCAAAAGTCCTTCGCCGCGGCTCTGCCGCCCGATGTGCGGCGAGGCTGTGCCTCGCCGGCGGCGCTTGAATGGATATCCGGGCTGTGCCCTTAGTTCGGGCTTTGCACGGATTTAGTCGGCCAAAGGCCGTACCAGGGGCAAAGCCCCATCTCGTTTTACTCAAGCGCCGGCGAGGCACAGCCTCGCCGCACATCAGGCGGCAGAGCCGCTTCAAGAGAAACCTTTGATGAGGTAAAGCCGATGCACGGCGGCGTGCCCAAAAACTTGTAATCTATCCCCCAGGTCTGCAAACTAAAGCCTGCAAACTACAGGCGGCAAACTAAAGTCGGCAAACTAAAGTCGGCAAACTAAAGTCAGCAAACTAAAGTCAGCAAACTACAGTCAGCAAACTACAGTCGGCAAACTAAAGTCGGCAAACTAAAGTCAGCAAACTAAAGTCAGCAAACTAAAGTCAGCAAACTACAGTCTGCAAACTACGAACGCGAATAAATGAGTCTAGCAAGATCCCAACTGAAGCGTGAACAGAGTTCCGTCCTGGCGATACGCAGTCTCGCCAACCAGGCTTTCTCACGCGCAGCCGGCGCGCCACTCGTCGGCGGCAACTACGTCCGGCTGCTGAAAGACGCGATGGAGAATTATCCCGCGTGGCTCGACGCGATGAAAGCCGCTCAGCGTTACATCCACTTCGAAAGCTACATCATTCACGAAGACGATGTGGGTTGGCTCTTTGCCGATGCGATGATCGCGAAGGCCCGCGAAGGCGTTCGCGTGCGTGTGCTCTACGACTGGTTGGGCGGATTCGGCAAGACTTCGCGTAAGTTCTGGAATCACCTGCGCGCCGGCGGCGTCGAAGTTCGTTGCTACAACCCGCTGAGCTTCGATTCACCGATCGGCTGGGTGAGCCGCGATCATCGGAAGACACTGACGATCGACGGGCGTATCGGTTTTGTCACTGGTCTATGCGTCGGACGTGCATGGGTGGGCATTCCGGAAAAGAAGATCGAGCCGTGGCGCGACACGGGAATTGAAGTTCGTGGACCATCGGTGGCCCACATCGAACACGCCTTTGCCGGCGTCTGGAATATGACGGGCGACGAGCTTCCCGCGGACGAGATCGCAAACGCCGATGACATTCCCGAAGCCGGCGACGTGATGCTGCGCGTCGTCGCCAGCGAACCGGCGAGCGCCGGAATGTTTCGTGTCGATCAACTCGTCGCCACTCTCGCGCGCGAACGTCTCTGGTTGACTGACGCTTACTACGCGGGCACGACTTCGTACGTGCAGGCGTTGCGAGCCGCCGCGAAAGACGGCGTCGATGTTCGTTTGCTTGTTCCAAACGCTTCCGACATTCCGATTTTGAAACCACTTTCGCGCGCGGGCTATCGTCCGCTGCTTGACGCCGGTGTGCGCGTGTTCGAGTGGAACGGAACGATGCTGCACGCGAAGACGGCGGTCGCCGACTGCAACTGGGCTCGCGTCGGTTCGACGAATCTCAACGTCGCAAGCTGGTTCGGTAATCTCGAACTAGACGTCGTTATCGAAAACATACCGTTCGCGAAAGAAATGGAAGAGGCTTATCTTCGCGATCTCGAGAACGCGACTGAGATCGTGCTCGATGCGCGACACAGAATGCGCGTGCCGCATCACCTGGGTCACTCGCGTCCCCCGATGACCAGCAGCGGCGGACGCGCGGCCGCGGGCGCGATTCGACTCGGCAACGCCGTCGGCGCCGCTTTCACGAATCGTCGCGTACTCGAACCTGTCGAAGCGCGCATCATGTTGAGCGCGGGATTGTTGACGATGGGTTTAGCTGTTATCGGTTGGTTCTTTCCGCGCGGGCTGACCTATCCGCTCATAGTTCTACTACTCTGGATCTCGCTGGCGCTCCTCTATCGCGCCTACAAACTGAAGTTTCACAAAGTCGATCACCCGCTGACAGGTCCTCAACCGATCGACGCTCCACAGCCAGCACCTTCATCAGTCAAGCGTGAAGTCAGCGACGATCGGCAGGTGATCTGACGCCGCCAGCGCCAGCCGGCTGCGATGGACCATCACTCGATCCAGTTTCAGGTGTGAATTGTAGTAAACGTGATCGAGGTGAAGGAGCGGAAAGACTCCGGGATACGTGCGCGCTCTTCCGAGCCGCGGATCGGGCTCGGCGCTGTTCAAGTGAAAACTCATCAGGCGCGTCGTCAGGCCGCGCGTCCATTCGTTGAAATCGCCGAGCACGATTCTCGGTGATTGATCGGCATGGTTGGCGATCGCTTCGAATAGTCTATGGGCCTGGTATCTGCGCTCGAAGAAGCTCGTTCCGAGATGCACGTTGAAGATGTGCAACGCGGCGGCTGAACCCGGTTGAAGTTTCACTTCCAAACAACCGCGCGGTTCGTATCGCCGCCACGTGAGATCGTGATTTCGATCTTCGACGATGGGCAAACGGCTCAGCACCGCGTTTCCGTAAGCACCGCCTCGTAGTCGTCGGTTCTCGCCGATGCGAAAGTCGAAACCCAGTTCGTCGGCAATAGCGTGAACTTGATTGTGTTCGCGGGCGGCTTCGTCCATGCCGACCACTTCCTGAAGCGCGATGACGTCGGCGTCGATCTCCTTCAGGACCTCGGCGATGCGCTTCGGACGCACACGCCGGTCAAGCCCGCGACACTTGTGAATGTTGTAAGTTGTAACGCGAAACGATACAGCCACGTCCCCTCTACCCTCGGCTCGAATATATGATTCAGGTTACACTTATTTTCCCTGCTTATGAAATGGTTAACCAAACAATTGTGGGCCAGAATTCTGTTCATCTTAGTGCTGGCCTGCGGAGCGGTTTATTCCGCAAACGGCCAGGCCAGGCGGGCGCGCAATAACGAAGCAGTAAAGCCAAGTCCCTCACCTTCACCGACTCCCGCCGCGCCGGTTATCGCAACGCCCGAAGTCGCGAGCGCGGCGATTCAACTCAACCAGCGACTGCGAAGTTTGCCTGAGCGATTGGCGCCCGGCGCCGGGTTGGCCCAACTCGAGCAGCAACTCAACGAGTTGAAAGAAACAACCAGCGAACAGACGCGCGAAACTGAGCTGGCAATTCAATCGGGCGCAGTGTTTACCGACCTCCAGCAGTCGTCGATCGACTGGCAGGACCTGAACAAAACCGCCGCCGTTATTGCCGAAACTCTGACGACGCAAGCGACTGCCGTCGAGAACGAGATCCGCTCACTCAAGAACGAACAGGCGCGCTGGCAAGCGACGAACGAGCAGATCAAAGTCCAGGAATTGCCGGCGCCGGAGCTCATCGATCTGACGAGCAAAGCCGTTGCGGACATCGGCGCCGCGATAAAACAACTTGAAGAACGTCGTACGCAACTCGTCGCGCTTCAGCAAACAGTCGCGGCGCAGAGCGCGATCATCACGACCGAAAGCGAACACTTGAAGGGTGCGATGGCGGAAGCGCAACGGGGCTTGCTCGAAGCCGACAGCCCGCCGCTCTGGATGGTCCAGTTTACGTCGCGAACAGAAGACAGCGCGGCGCGCCGGCTGTTGCGCGGTTCAACTTCGGAAGACCTGTTGCGCGTCGCTTCATTCATCCGCGCGAAACGCGTCGCGATCGTCGTCGTCGCGATTCTGACGCTCATCATCTTGAGTTTCCTGATGCGACTGCGTTCGGGCGGTGAAAAGAAAACGCTCGATTTGCAGGATCCCGGATCGATTCTGAATCGGCCGGTGTCGCTGGGACTGTTGATCTTCCTCGTGATGCTGATGCCGTTGCTCTTTGGGGCGCCGTTGAGTGTGGTTGGCGTCGCGAACCTCATCGCGGTGTTTCCGATGATGACGTTGCTGCGGCCGCGTTTGAGCAAACTGTCGCAACGGATGCTGATTGTCTTAGTTGTGAGCGTCCTGTTGTGGCATGTCATCAAGTTTCTCCAGGTGGCGACGTGGGTCAAGCGCGATCTGTTTGCGTTGTTGACGTTGGGCGTGATTGCCGCGTTCGTGTGGTTTGTGCGCGAGACACATCGCGCCGGAACACCGCCACGACCGATCCTTTCGGTCGCGATGTACACGGCGGTCGCGCTGCTGGCGGTTGCGTTTTTGGCGAACGTGTTTGGTTACGTTCGTCTTTCAGACCTGCTTACCCAGGGAACGCTCGTCAGTACTTATCGCGGGCTCGCGCTTTACACGATCGTGGTCGTCGGCTCGATGATCATCTCGTTCGCGCTCAACGCCAAGCCGACGCAACGCTTCGCCGTGCTCGTCACGGATCGCGATCGTCTGGCGCGCCGGACTGTTTTCGCGCTCGCGGTCGTGACGCTGCTGCTCTGGATTCACACTACGCTCAGCGTGTTTGCGATTCGCGACGTGGTGTACGGCGCGCTGAATCGCGCGTTGAACTATCAGATCACGATCGGATCCGCGAGTTTTGCGGTCAGTAACATCGTCGCGTTTGTGTTGACGCTGTTCTTTGGTTATCTCGTCGCGTCAGTCACGCGTGCGATTCTCGGCGAAGGCATACTGCCGCGACTAAAACTCGCGCGTGGTCTGCCGAATGCCATCGCGACGATCACGCATTACGTTCTGCTCGTATTGATCTTTTTGCTGGCGCTGGCTGCGGCTGGTGTTGAGTTGTCGAAGTTTACGATTCTGACGGGCGCGTTCGGCGTTGGTATCGGGTTTGGTTTGCAGAACGTCGTCAACAATTTCGTCTCTGGTCTGATACTGCTGTTTGAACGACCGATTCGCGTCGGCGATTTTCTCGAGATCAAAGGCGTGAGTGGAGAGGTGACGAAGATCGGGTTTCGTTCGAGCACTGTTCATGCGTTCGATGGATCGGATCTGATCATTCCGAATGCGACGCTGATTTCGGAACAGGTGACAAACTGGACGCTCACCGGTACACGACGACAGGCTCTGTTACACGTTCACGTCGCTTATGGAAACGATCCGACGAAGGTGCGCGATCTTTTGCGGGAGACTGTTTCGTCGCATCCGGAAGTGTTGAAGTTTCCGGCGCCGACGGCTTTGTTTATCGGATTTGGCGACAGCGCGCTGAATTTTGAGCTGCGCTTTTGGGCGCCGCGGCCGGAAGTTGTCGCGGAGTTGAAGAGTGACGTGGCGTTGAGTATCGCCGCGGCGTTGCAGGAAGCGGGGATCACGGTTCCGATTCCGCAACGTCATCTGCACATCACCGGGTTGAATCAGAATGAGAACGATACGCTGGAAAAGGTTCTCAGTCATGAGCAGGCGACCGGCGACGGCGTCGACTAACGAATCGATACAGTTAACCTGTAGTTCGTTGCGGTTTTGGTGGTGTTCACGATCGAGAGCAGGTGATCGCCGCCGCTCATGTCGAGGCTGAAGTCTTTACCGGTGGCGGTGCCTGCGTTGACGACGACGGCTCCGTTGCCTGACGTGATCGTGATCGTCATCACCTGACCTTCACGACCGTTGATCAAATATTCCGTATAACCGTTCGCCGCTATTCTTCCGCGCACCGTGGCCGAGCTCGGTCCGCGTTTGAAGCTGATTCGTTTCTGCGCCAGCAATTCCGTGCTGCACAACACCGTCATCAACAGCAGAGCAACAATCCGCACGCCTGTTTTTCCCAGCATTCAGTTTCTCCGAAGTGTTCGATTGGAATTTCGAGAGGAGAATAACACAGGCTATTTCAAGCGAAACTCCTGGCGGCTGCGATACCATCCGAGCGTTTTACTCTCGTAGGTTCCGTCCTCGCGATAGCACTGGATGTAAACACCGCCGCTTGCTGGAGAAATGATGTAACGACTCATGTCTTCTTCGCGTGCGACCCAGTAGGTTTTGTACGTTCCGCCGGCAGAATCGGGCGCCGCAATCACGACCATGCCATAGCGGTTCGGATCGGTTCTGGAAGGATCGACGACGATCGCTACCAGGAATTCTTCACCCTTATACGCCTCCGCCCCCCACCAGATGAGGAAAGACTGCGAGTTCCTACCCGGAACGAACTTCCGCTCCGAGGACTGGGCCAATCTGTACTTTTGTGAACGCTCAAAGTTGGTCCACGCACGTAGCAGTCGCGCGTCCTTTCTCACCTCCGCGTCATTTGCTAACCATTCGTTGAGATCCGGTTGCGGCGGCGGAGTGACAGAAGGTGTCGGCGACGGTGTATTGACACTCTTAGGCAACGCAGCCTGCTGTTTCGACCCGCATCCGCAAAAACTGAGAGCACAAACGAGTAGTAACCATCGCAATCTAATCATCCGCGCCATAATCCACTCGCGCGCCCCCAAACGCCACGCCCCCACCCGCATCCCTCCACTGTGGCTAACCACGCCACGTAAACAAAACGATAGATTGATATCGGCTATCGTTGAACTTACTCTCCTTGCGTGTCGCAAATTAAGTGTAAATTTATCTACAACGAGGGGGGATTAGATATGAAGCTCACACGAGACATAATGAGTCTTTCTACTTTCAAACGTGACAGCAACAAGGTAATGCGCTTGATGAAGAAGACGAAATCGCCCGTCGTGCTGACAGTGAATGGCAAACCAGCGATTGTTGTTCAGGACGCTGAGAGCTATCAGGCGTTGCTGGAGTTTAAGGAACGTGCCGATGTTATTGAAACGCTGCGCAAGCGCCTGGCCTCACGCAAAAAGGGACGTTCAGCAGAAGATTTTTTCACTGAGTTCTTCGCGCAGCATGAAATCCCAATCGAAGATTTATGACAAAGTTCGAAGTAATCCTTCACCCGGACGCAGAGAAGGATATCAGCTCACCTCGCCCAAAAACTTTTTTTTCGCAACCCCTGATACTTTTCCAGAGTTTGTTTCGCCTTAGTAGGTGTACGCGTGGAGCGGTCCAACCTGAGAGCCCTACTGAACTCACCGCTCCCGCCTCACAACAACCCTATATAAGGAGACAGGAAGTGATAACCAAAAGAACACTCTTCGCACTTTTCATCGCGGTCCAAGTCATCTGCGCCGCAGCCGTCGCGAACGCCCAGCCATATCAGGTCGTCAATACACAGAACTCAGTCGTCGGCGGCGATCTCAATCGAACCGAAACAGCGATCCAGGAAGGCAACAATCCACTGGACCGTTTCTTCATGACGAAAGTCGTAAAACCAGTCCCAGCCGAAGCCATCAAAGGCGCGATCATCCTGCTGCCACCACTCGGAAGCGGCTTCAAAAACTACGAAGCGACCGACACAGGCGATTACAACAACTCCTTCGCCGGTTTTTTCGCTCGCCGAAACTTTATCGTCGTCGGCTACTCGCCACGCGTACAGGATCTCGCCGCAGGTTCCTGCGAAAGCGGCGCAATCGACTGCGCACCGATGGCTAACTGGGGTTTGCAGACGATGGTTGACGACGTAGCCCACATCCGCCAGCAGATCGGGATCGATTATCCGGGGATTAAGGTGGTTATCGGTGGTCTATCGAACGGAAGCGTCGCGTCGATCGCCACACTGAACGTTCACCCGAACGACTACGCCGGCGCGATCCTGATCGAAGGAACGATTCACGATACGAACGCAAACGTCCGCGCGATCAACGCAAACTTCTGTTCAACTTTCGAAGCGATGCTCGCCGGCGGTGTGTACTACGACGGCCAAAGTGGTCCAGGCATCAAGCTGTTGAACCACTTGGCCCAAACAGCGCCAAACGCTCCGTCGCCCATCCCGGGTTTTCCTCCGGGACTGACGAATCACCAGGTTTTCGTGTTGGCGTTGAGCGCGCCGCCACTCTCACCGTTGACCCCGCGCCCCGGCTATTTCAATCTCGCGGGCGACTTCACCCAGGATCGTTTCTTCTTCGCGAACGAAGCCCTCGTCCATGCAAACGTCGCCACGTTCGTCGACTACACAACCACGAGATCGCTGCGTGACTTGAGCTGCGGCCTGGCGGGCGAAACGACCTTCACTAACAACCTCGACGACTTCACTGGTCCAGTGATCATGTTCGCCGCCGGTCATGGTTTCGGCACCGCGATGTTCGACACGGCCCAACAGATGACCTCAGCCGACGTCACGATCAACTTCAAGGAACAGTACGGTCACGTCGATTACTCATTCTCTGAAAAACACAGTCAACAACTCGAACACCCAATCCTCAACTGGCTCACGAAAGAAGTCGTCAAGGAGTAACACACAGCACTCACGGACGCGCGGAGAGTCGCAACGCCGAACCCGGATTCACCCGGCAAGGATCCGTTGACTTCGGCTCTCCGCTCCGGCGAGCAGTCGCCGTTCGCTCGTCGAGCTTCACTAACCCGCATTCAACCTCAGTCAAACGCAGCTGCAACCGCTGTATTTCCTGACTCAGCAACGTCATTTCGCGATCGCTCACGTCCGATGACGACTGCGCCTGACGCGGCGAAGTGACGTATTGCTGCAAACGATTCATGCTCGATTCGAGCGTGTAAAACCTCTGTTCGAGCATACTGATTCGCCTGTCTAAACTCGACGGATCCTGCGCCGCCGCCGCGTCATTTTCGACGGCAACTCCGCGCCCGGATTGCACCACCACAACCGCCGCCAGAATCGCGATCACCACCCACTGAAACCGTTTCAAAAACCGCATCAGAAACCTCCTGCTTTGGTCACAAATCCTCGTAATGAACGCCACCGTACAGGCCGAAAACGCTCTCGGGCTGTTTTTCATAAAGGTACATACGATGAAATCCCAGAGCCTGCAATTATTGAGGTCAAGGCTGCTCGCTGCGTTGCTCGTATTCGCAGCGGCCCGTACACAAACTACTACTGTCCACGCGCCTACGTGAGTAACGAACGCGACGGCACCGTCACCGCGATCGACACCAACACCGATCGTGTCGTCTCGACGATCAACGTCGGCGCGCGTCCGCGTAGCATTCGCACGAGTCCCGATGGAAAACGTGTCTACGTTGCGCTCAGCTTCTCTTCTCAACAAACACCCGGCACAATCAACAAGATCGCCGCGATCGATACCACGACGAATTCAGTCGTGGCGACGGTGCGCGCCGGTGATGGTCCATGGGGCATCGCCATCGTTGGATTCTGGACGAGTGCGTAAACGTTTCAACATTCTGATCTGCGCGTGTGTGATTCTCGCCGCTGCTGGGCTTGCAAGAGCGGATGTTTTCACGCTCCATGGCGTCGTCGTGGACCAGAACGGCGCGCCCATCGCGGGGGCGCAAGTCTTTCTTTACGCGAGCGCCAATCCGATCGCGCAGACGACAACGGGATCTACAGGCGAGTTCACGATCCGCGAATTGAATATCAACCGTGGTGCGTTACGGGTCCGCGCCCAGGGCTTCGCTGAAGCAGATCAGGAATGGAGCGCGACCAACGGTCCGTTGCGGATCACGCTCACGCCGTTATCGATCAGAGAACTCGTCGTCGTTACGCCAACACGCACCAGCATACAACTCGGCGACACTGCCGCCAGTGTCGCCGTTGTCTCATCTACGGCACTCGAACAAACGTCGGCGTTGCGTCTCGACGATGCGCTCCGGCAAGTCGCGGGGTTTCAGTTGTTCCGCCGCTCCGGAAGCCGCACCGCAAACCCGACGACGCAGGGCATCTCGTTACGTGGCACAGGCGCGAGCGGCGCCAGCCGTGCGCTCATGCTCTTCGACGGTCTTCCGTTGAACGATCCGTTTGGCGGTTGGATCTACTGGGGACGCGTGCCGCGCGAATCGGTGGACCAGGTTGAAGTTCTGCGCGGCGGCGCGTCGTATCTCTACGGTGGAACCGCGCTCGGTGGTGTCGTCAACGCGATCAGCCGCGCACCGGAATCGCCTTTCGTATCCGCTGAAGTTTCTTACGGTAATCAACAGACTCCGAGTGGTTCGCTTTTCGGCAGTCTTCCGATCGGGAAGTGGACCATGAGTCTCGCCACCGAGATCTCTGCCACCAATGGTTACATCATCGTCGACGAAGATGAGCGCGGCCCGATCGACACACCCGCAGGCTCGCGTTACGGCGTCGCAAACCTGAAACTCGAACGAAAGATCGGCGACAGCGGCAACGTGTTTTTGCGCGGCGAGATCTTTGGCGAGTCGCGCGAGAACGGCACGCCGTTACAGACGAATCGCACACACCTGCTTCAATTGTTCGCCGGCGCAAACTTCGCCAATACGCTCGGCGCTTTCAACTTTCGCGCGTATGGCGGCACGCAGCTGTTCGATCAAAACTTTACGGCCGTCAGTGCGGATCGAAACGCCGAGACACTGACGCGAGTGCAGCGCGTGCCGTCGCAAAACGTCGGTCTGACGTTTCAATGGTCGCGGACGCTTGGTTCGAAACACACGCTGGTGGCGGGTTTGGACGCGCGCGAAGTGCGAGGCGCAAGCGATGAGCTCGTGTACGTGCAAGGCCGGCCGTCGTTCTTTATCGGCGCGGGCGGTCGCGAACGGACGATCGGCGTGTTCGCACAGGACTTCTTTCGTCTCAACTCACGTCTGTCGATCACAGCAGGCGGACGATTCGATCGCTGGCGCGAGTTTGCAGCAGCATCGACGACGAGGCCGATCAACAACGCGCAATCAACGACGCAAACCTTCGCCGATCGCAATGAAACCGCGTTCAGTCCGCAGGTCTCGCTGCTCTACACACCTTCCAGTCGCATCGCACTGACTGCGTTGTTCACACGCGCGTTCCGTCCAGCGACGCTCAACGAGTTGTATCGATCGTTTCGCGTAGGCGACGTGGTCACACTCGCGAATGAAAACCTGCGCGCGGAACGTCAGACCGGCGGGGAGGCAGGCGCAAGGTTCTATCTCTTTAACGATCGACTCGAATCGCGTGTGACCGCGTTCTGGACGGAGATCGCGCGGCCGGTCGCAAACGTCACACTCAGCGTCACGCCCGCGCTGATAACACGCCAACGCCAGAACCTTGGCCGTACTCGTTCGCGTGGTGTCGAGGTTGAAACGGAGGCGCGGTTGAACCGCAGTTGGACCATCAGCGGCGGATACTTGCTTTCGGATGCGACCGTGCTCGAGTTTCCCGCCAACACGTCACTCGAAGGCCTACGCATTCCGCAAGTGCCGAAAAATCAGGCGACGTTCCAGGTGCGTTACACGAAGTGGCTCACCGTCGGCGTGCAGGGGCGCGCGGGCGGACAGCAGTTTGACGACGATCAGAACCGTTTGCCGCTCGGCCGTTATTTCACTCTCGACTCACTCGCCTCACGCCGTCTCACGCGTAACTTCGATGTCTTCGTCGCGGCGGAGAACCTTCTCAATCAACGTTATCTCGTCGGCCGCACGCCAGTCTCGACTATTGGACCACCGTTAATGGTGCGCGCTGGTATCAGGTTTCGCCTGGCCCAACGGTAGATCGACGATCAACGGATTGTGATCAGAAATCCGATCCTTGAGACTGTAGTTAAGCGTCTTCAATGTCCGTCCAAACTGTGGCGCGAAGTGAAACGGCTGATCGCCATCGTTTGGATCCGTCAGTCCGATCGGCTTGACGAAGATCCAGTCGAGTTTCAACCCGATAGTAACCTTGCCCTTCAACTCCATCGTACTGACGAATCCTTTGTCGGCGCGTTCGTTAGAATCTGACAGCGTCTCCCCACTCTCGCCAATCGAATGCGCTTTCGAACCGCGAAAATCGAACGCGCCGCCATCCGCAAAACGAAAGTCCTTGAGCGTGTCGAAGAACTTCTCCTCCGGGTTTTCGGAAACGAATTTCACGCTCTTCACCGTCGGATCCTTCCTTGCACGCTCGAACTTCACCAGGCCGATGGAAATGTCGTAAAGCAAACCGACGCCGGTCGCGTACTTGATTCCCTGTGTCGCCCAAAACTTCGTGCTGCCCAGTCGCCTCTTCACTTCACGTTGAAACGACGTCGGCGTTGAATCGCTGCCCGACGTGTTCATGTCGCCGGCCAGTACGACGGGATGATCGATCGGTTGGATCTGACTCAGAACTTCTTCGAGTTGCTTCACACGTTCGCTTGGTTTCGACTTCGCTTCGAGGTGCGTTGCCACGATCGTCAACTCGCCACCCGGAACACTCGCGTCGTTGATATCGGCGAGCAGCATCATGCGGCCGCCGCGTCGTACCTCGCGCACGACCTTCTCGCCAAACACGATCCCCGCACCTTTGCGTTTGCCCTTTTCGAGTTTCGACACGCCGTCCTTTTCGTCTGCGTACCAATCGTGGCCCTGGTTGACGAAACGAACGATGCGTACGTTGCGCAGTGGAAAACGACTCAGGATCGCCGTGCCGTGCAGCGCGAGCGTGCGCGACTTGTCGACCGCCAGGTTGCGCAGCATCTCCTGTTTGCTTGTACTCGTCTCGCCTTCGAGTGTTTCAATCCCGAGATTTATCGGATCGACCTCGACGAACTCAACGCCGTACGCGTAGTTCATGCGCAACGCGCTCGCGAGCTCTTTGGCAACGTTGCGATAATCCGTGCGCTTCAACCCCCAATCGACTTCGTTCAGCACGATGACGTCGGCGCGGTTGAGTTCTCTTGCCTGCTCGACGATTTGGGCCAGGTTGAACTTCGACGATCGCTCGGTCGCAGGTAAGCGGCGAAAGAAACGGCGGTCATTCGTGAGTGCCGCTTTCACTGCGTCAAACTCGACGCCACGCTCGATGTTCCATGTCGCGATTCTGATGAAAGCTTCGCTCTGAGTTTCGGCGACCGGACGCATGACGCCGGTGTTGTTTACGAACGGCGTCGTGAGCAGTCGATTCAACTTTGCTGCGAGTTGCGGCGACGGCTCGGCCTCCTCGTAAAGTTGGACCAGCTCGTTATGCGTTAAGAGCGGTGGCGCGGCTGGTTGGGCTTGTATGTTTGCGTAGCCGAAAAGGAGAAGCAGCAGAGACCAAACAAAGCTTCTCGTGAACAGGGCACGAGCAGTCACAGGGTTGTTCCTTTGTCCTTCGTAGTTAAATTACGGTGGGGCATTATTCGCAATTGACGCGAGTCAAGGCAAGTGACGTCAGCGGACATTTTTGTAAACAACACCGCCTTTCATTACAAATACAACACGACGCACGGCCGTGATGTCCTTCAGCGGATCGCCGTCGATCGCGATGATGTCCGCTTGTAGTCCCGGTTTGATCGAGCCGATCTGGTCCGACAACCCGAGCGCTTCCGCTCCGTCGGAATTCGCCGACACGAGCGCCGCCATCGGGTTGATTCCAGCGTCACGCACACGCTCGACAAACTCCTCCGCGTTGCGGCCGTGCGAACCGGCCAGCGCGTCTGAGCCAAATGCGATCTTTAAACCGCGGATTCTCGTCGTCTGCCGCATAAACTCGCGATACATCGGGATCAGTTTGCGTAATGTGTCAGCAAAGCCGTCCGGCGTGTTCGGGAAACCCGGTGAGCCGATAAAGTGATCGAGGTTCGTCAGGTAATTCTCGAAGACGAGTCCCGCCTGCGGATCGAGCCATGTTCCTCGTTGGACCATCAGGCGTAGATCGTCGTCAGTCGCAAGCGTGCCATGTTCGATCTGTGTGCAGCCGGCGAGAGTCGCGGCACGCACCGCGTCTTTGTAAGCATGAACGAGTGTGCGCAAGCCTTGTTTCTTTGCTTCATCGCAGGCGGCGTTGAGTTGTCCCTGCGAGAGCAACATGTCGGGCCGCGTTGGGCCACCGGCCGCGAAGATTTTGATCAAATCGGCGCCGGCTTCCTTCTGTTTGCGAACGAAGGCGCGTATCTCGTCGGGCGTGCCGGTCTGTTCTCCGCGTCCCATCAACACCTCAGCTGACGTGAGGATGCGTGGTCCGGGAAGCTCGCCTCTATTGATTGCGTCGCGCAGAGGTATATCGGACGGTGAACCGACGCTTTGCACGGTCGTAAAGCCGGCGTTGAGTGTGGCCCAGGCATTCGCGGCTGCGGCGTATGCTAAGTCCGGCGTGGTCGTGTTGGCGCCCACGTTTTTTCCATCACGACCGAAGCTCCAGGTAATGTGTACGTGCGCGTCGATCCAGCCCGGCATGACTGTGAAGCCACGCAGATCGTAATCGACTGGTCCAGCGTTCGGATCGATCCGAACAATCCTGCCGCCCTCAACGACGATGCGTGTGTTGCGCAACACTCGTCCCTTGCCGTCGAACACCGTGTCGGCGGCGATAACAATTGGTTTGGTTTTCGCGACCTGGGCTGAAACCGCGTGGACCGCGTGGACCCCTTGGACGAAGACAAACGCAAGCAACAATACAGAAGCAATCTTTGGGGGATACATCAACGCTCCTCGTTCATAGCTTTGGACGCGCGCGTTCAAACGCGCCTTCGAAGTAGACGGGCTCCAAACCCATGGCCCAATAGTCGACCGCCGTTTCGTTCGGCTGCGACGTTTCCTGGTCCGTTTGCAGCACCGGCAAGGTCGTATCGATCGGATGAAACTCGATCCATGCGGTCCACGTGCCGTCCACTTTCTCTTCGCCGTAACTACGCACGCTGTATTCAGTGTCGTCACCAATCACGATCGTCGAATACTCCTGTAACAACTTGGACATTCCCTGCTCCCCCGATTCTCGTTATGACGAGCATTCTGTCATGAAACCCGTCGATTTGCGTCCGCCGAATCAGTGTTAGGACAATGACGGGACACTTTGTGCAGAATCTCTTGAAACACTGCCGTACGCCAGCGCACAAACCTGTCTATGGTCATCACCTAAAGTCCAGGTCCAATCAACGATCTCGGGAGGTGAGTATGAGTAAACGTTTGCTTCTTGTTTGTGTTTGTGTCTTTCTCTCGTCCGCTTACGTGGCGCCGGCGTTGGGCCAAAGCGATTATCGGCGGCTCGAAATCTTCGGCGGCTTTTCGCATAACCGCGTCGATGTTGGACCAGTGGAAGACTTTGACCCCGGCGATGATATCGAGTTCAACGACATCTTCGATGAACGTGAAGGCTTCAATGGTTTCAACGCCTCTATAACGGGCAACTTTCATCGCTACTGGGTGCGAAGTTTGACTACTCGTACCACGAGAAGTCATTCAGCTTCGGTCCTGACAATACGACCATTCGCATCCATAACTTCCTCGGCGGCATTCAGTTAAAAGACAACTCCACTGAGGGAACTTTCAAACCGTTCGCACATGCGCTGGTCGGCGTCGGACGCACTGCGGCGGACCTGTCGGAATTTGACAATCGTCTCGCTGACTTCGACGACTCGGGCCTGGCGGCGGCTGTCGGCGGCGGGATCGACATTCGCTTGTCTCCACGGATCGACGTGCGTGCGATTCAAATCGACTACAACCCGATGCGTTTCGACTTCACCGACTTCGGCACCGTAGGCGTTCCCGGCACGCCTGCGTTCCAAGGCGACCTGAAACGAACACTTCACAACTTCCGCATCGGCGTTGGCATCGTGATCCGTCCTTGAGATACGAATTGCAAGAGTGGAACCAACAAATCGAGTTGACCATAACGAGCTTACGTCACCGGCGCTTTACGATGAGGTAAGCTCATTATCTCTGTCGACTTAACGTGGTGGGTTTATTTCATTCGAACCGAGTATTCGGTGATCTGCTGACACGGTTTTAATTCGATCGTCAGGTTAGTCGTTTCGGCTATTTTGCGAAGCTTTTGGCGTTCCGCTGAATCGCGCGCGCCCGGATGCATTGCTCGCGCAAGCACGAAATACTTCCCTGGCGCGAGATTTTTGAAAGTGAAGACACCATCCGCTTGAGTAGTGGTTTCAACAAATCGCACCAGATTGTCTTTTGCTTTGGCTTCGAACGGAATTAAATAAACGCGCAAGGGCGTAGGAAGCTCTGCTTCGGTGATCTGGCCTTTAAGCATGGCCGCACCTGATGCGACCGTAAGTCTCAGCCCGGTGAGTTGGTCGCCGGATCTCAGAGTCAGTCCGTCACGCGGATCCACGGCGGACTTTGAATTTGTCATGGTCATCGCCTTCAAATACCAGGTATCATCCGGAAGTTCCAATTCGATGTGATGACGGCCCGGTTTCAGGTTAGGTATTGTGAAAGCGCCTTTACTGTCCGGTATGCCGACGCCGTAACCGAGAGGCGACGGCGGTAAACGCTCGCGGTTTTTCGCAGGTTCGTGACGTCTGGCTCTGACGACGCTTTCTTCAGGATACAACTTGCGATGACTCTTGCATTCGATAGTCTCTGAGCCTGGCTTTTCGACAGCAACTGTTCCTGAGAGTGTGGCATTAGGCACCAATACAAGATCAATCCCGGTCGCATCTGCGCCATTAACAATGAGACGCCGTGGCGTTGAGTCGAGCCCATTCTCTCCAACCGCCGAATCATTCCTGGCGATGACTTCATATTCGCCGTTCGGAACTCCGTAAAAAGCATATGTGTTTTGGTCATTGCTCACTTGAAGAGACGTTGTGTCAATCGTCTCGCGAAATGTGACGTTACGAAGTAATACCTTCGTCATGCCCGGGGTCGTGGCGCCACGAACCTTGCCGCTGATGGCAAAGCCACTATCACCGCGATAGCGAATATCAATGTCCCTGGCTTCAAGGCCACTCCGGACAGCGACCGGCGTCGCCGCATCGCGCGTTGATGATGGATAATGCGTCTTCGTTCGTCCGGCGAACGGTGTAGGTCGAGATGAAGAAGCATCCCTTCCGCCCGCCGCGACGATGTACGACCCGGGAGCAAGGCCATAGATACGATAAACGCCGCGATCATCAGTCGTACGCGTCCACAAGTGTTCATAATCAATGTTGACACTCGATGAGTTGCCGGTCTCATCCTTGATGCGCGTCGCTTTGACTGGCGCGCCAACTACCGGTTCACCGGCGTCAGTGGTGACACGGCCAGTGATTACGCCACCACGGATCAACTTTACGGTTACCGATGCGCCCACACGAACGAACCGTGCTTCGCTTGTTTCGAATGGCGTCAGGAGACCGCCATCTGATGCAGGCACGTACCCCGGTGCCCACGCCGAGACCAAATAAGGAATCGCTTCGAGCCCGTCGACCACAAAATTGCCATCGTCGTCAGCGACGATTTCGCGGCTGACACTTGCCTGGCCCATCCCGCCCCTGACACCAAAGACGCTGACTCTGGCATGGGAGACTGGCAACCCCTCGTCGGTTATGACGCGACCGGTGATCACACCGCCGGCTTGTTGCGCAACAGTGAGATCAAGAAAGGCGAACACGAAAACGAGGAAAGCGGCGTTCATCACTCGCCTGAATTTCATTCGTCGTCCTTATTCGTTAGATCCAGAACCAGCGTAATCTCTCGCCTCATATTGGCGGGAATGGACACAGACTGTTCGATCCTCGGTAGGGAGGCGCCGCCGTCGTTGGTGAAGATCATCAAATACGCTATGTAGTTTCCTTGTGACACGCCTTCGATCGCGAACTGCCCTCGCGCATCTACGTTCGCTTGCTTCGCCAGCCACCAGTCATCCGCTGAAACCCCTTCACGGACCAGGCGGACCGTCATCTGCGTATTCGAGGGTAGCGTGCCGCCCTTTACCTCAACTCGTCCGGCCAGGATGCTTGTGCCGTAAGTAAAGACCAGGCGCACACCCGTGATCTGCTCTCCGCGCTTAACATCAAAGTCTCTCATCTCGACTCCGTTACGCTCGACGCGAGCGAGTGTGAAGCCTTTCAGGTCAGGAGGAGGCAGCACCACGATACGTGTCCTGCCCGGTCTGACCCCGCTAATTCTCAAGGTTCCGTTAGGGTTTATGTTGCCCATGCCGCCACCCTGCATTAGCTGCAGCATCATCATTGTCGTATCTTGCGACGTTGCTTCTGCACGTAGCGGGACTCGCGAAAGGCGCGCGAGTATATTCGAATCGCGCGTGCCTTCGACCTCGGCGACACCGCTGATGGTAGCGCCTCGAAACATCTTGATTTCAAGTCCGGCGACGTCATCGTTAGCAATCTCAAAGTTCACTCGGTCGGAGTAGAACTCATTCTCCCCTGGACTGAAGACGTAAGTGGTGTAGGTGTTTGGAGTGAGATCCTTGAGACGGAATTCGCCGTTCGAATTGGTAATGGTATCGCCCATTCTGAAAGTCGATCCGGCAGTAAGCGCAAACTCGCAACCGATCGTCACGCCGGGAAGAGGTTTGCCGGTGTCAGAGTCGATCACTCGCCCCGATGCCGTGTAGGTTTTCGCAGAGCGTATGAGTTTTATATCCACGTTCTCGACTTCAGCGCCCGCCTGGACCTCAACGATTTTGGCGTCTGCTTCGTCAACGGCCCCGGGATGATAAGTACGTTTGTACGCACCTCGACTGCCTATGGGCTGCAATGGATCCTCGCTTGAAGCTCCGACGCCGACCACGTACCGTCCCGGTTCCAGGCCAAAGATGCGATACACACCGCGATCGTCAGTTTGCCAACGTAACATCTGAACGGCGGCGGCATTGTCGCGTTTGCCGTGCTGGTCCAGTCGAAATGCCTGAACGCCTTCGGCGATCACCGGCTTGTTGTATTCGTCGGTTACCTTGCCCGTGATCACTCCTCCCGGCACCAATGAAAAGTCCAGGTTCTCAATCTGGTCTCCCTCGGCAATATTCACGGTCTTACCGTACTCATACGACAAAGGGTTCTCTCCGTCGATTACGTGTGCGGGGGCATAGACGGAGACGCGGTAGGCGCCCGCTGTCAGATTCGCGATCTGGTATCGACCTTCGGTGTTGGTTGTCGTGCTGAAGGCAGGCGATTGCAAGCTGACCGAAGCACGGTCCAGACTATCCGTTTTACTGAGCAGAACCTGTACGCCCTGTGCGGGTTGCCCCTTAATGTTGATTCGACCGGCAACTTTGGCGCTGGCGTCGTTGGGAACCTGGGCGAATGGCGCAACCTCCAAGACAAGCAACAACAGGAGAGATGACAAATAGAACTTAATGCGCTTCATCTTCATTAGCCACCCAAGGTGTTTTTTGCCTTGTTTTTCTTGATCTGACGAGTAACTGGTGGTAAAACCCGCCTCGTTTCACCCGGCCTTCAACGGCACTGCGGATTATCCCATCAAAGGAGTTAGTATGGCGAAACGTCTTTGCTTCTCAATAATAGTCCTCTCAATTTTTCTGTCGAGCGTCCCATCGAGCGAACACTCGTTAAATCTCGACTCCCCACCCGCCCAGACTCTAACGGGCCCTCAACTAACTCTAAACATAACGGACTGGTGGAACGCGCCGGTAGCAATCAACCGCGTCACGATAGGAAAGCGGGAAGTACTGCCAGGATCATCCATTGCGGGTACCGACGACTGGTCCAAACATTTGTCGATCGAGGCGATCAACAAATCTGAGAAGACAATCTCGTATATCGCCTACGCGATAGATTTTACGGTTGCAGGCGAAGATAGTCTCTATCGAATAAGGTTGCAAGACGGAGCTTATTTCGCGTTCCCGGATGCTCTTACCGATCCCGGTGGCTTACGCGTACTAAAGGGCAAGAAGCATCACATGAGATTTACCGACGATGCTTGGCGATGTCAGTCCGCAGTGGTTGATAAGATCAACGAGAGAAAAGCAAGAATTGTCAACGTGGAATTGTTCGTTGAGTCAGTGCGTTTTACGGACGACACACTTTGGTCGTTTGGTTCCCGCCTTAAACGTAACAAGGCGACCTCAGTCTTTGAAAACGTAGACTATCGCCAACTGTCGAAGAAAAAGGACCAGCACTCCGGGAACGTTGCAAAAGGATTTGTCGCCAAAGGAGCCCCACTGACGTCATACCAACCAGCCGGTTGTTGCATTGTGGTTATGACTTACACCTCTGGCGGATCGAAGCCAGTGACGGTAAACATGTCGTGTAGCAACTGCCCTCCAGCACACGGTGGTGGTATTTGTCCTGCTCCAGTCCCAATCAGGCAGGTGAATTCGTTAAGCGGTCAGGGTAGTAGCGGAATAATGCAGACGGGATTCACACAATGTTGAGATAACCCACGACAAACTTTCCACAAAAAATTTACGCACGCTGTCGATTTTCGGCTTTCCCGTTCGATTTACCAGTGAAAGGAGAGTTAGCATGGCAAATACAACGTCAGGCGCGTCGAGCGCGCAGACAGAACCCCGCACGCAAAAAATCACCACCTTTTTATGGTTCGACAACAATGCCGAAGAGGCAGTGAATTTCTACGTCTCTACGTTCAAGAACTCCAGGATCCGGAATACGATCCCGTACGGAGAGGCCGGGCCGGGAGTTAAAGGCTCCGTAATGATGATCGAATTCGAACTCGACGGCGAATCGTACGTCGCGCTCAACGGTGGACCACACTTCAAGTTCAACGAAGCGATATCGCTCATGGTCAATTGCGACACGCAGGAAGAAGTCGATTACTTCTGGGAGAAACTTTCGGAAGGTGGTCAGAAAATCGAATGCGGCTGGCTCAAAGACAAGTTTGGACTGGCGTGGCAAATCACGCCCAGGATCCTGATGGAGTTACAGCGTGACAGCGATCCACAAAAGCGAGATCGAGTAATGCGCGCGATGATGAAAATGAAGAAGCTCGAAATCCAGCCACTACTGGACGCGGCGAAAGGCTAATCAGCCGCTATTGCATCTTCCCTGTTGACAAAAAGCGCCAGCGTTTGACGTTCCGGCAGCTCGACACGTAGTTATCCATTCGCAGCTTCGGCATCTTGCCGGGCTCGATGTCGGTGAGCGAAATCACCGAAGCCTTCGACGAGCTGCCGGGCATCGCTGCCGCGCACGAATTCTCGACAACCGTACCGAAGTCTTCAATCACTCGACGACGCCCATCGCGAAACTCAACCAGCGTCGCCAGTTCGACCAACGTCCCCTGATTCATGTCGCCGCCCGTCATTAACAACTCATCGACGCCATCGCTGTTGAGATCAGTTTTGCGTGCGAAGTCGCCCATAAAATCCGAATCGACGTCCGCGAGGAGTTGCTGGCCCGAAAAGATCGCGACGCGTTTGCTGCCGAAGTTATCGGCGTGCGAGGCGTTACACTCGCGAACGAAGATCACGTAAGCAGTTTGCGTCTGTCCGGGCGCGGTAAAACTTCCGGTCACCACGTCGGCGATCGAAGGCACGATCTGCCCCGCCTTGCGCGCGGCTGCGAGATGATCGTTTTCGTTGAGTCCGAAACCGGTGTTGCACTTGTTCTCGTCCGTCAGATACCTGCGGAACATTTTCGCCAGCACCATGCGTTCCGTTGCCGGCGCAACCTTCACCGGTCTGCCTTCGCGATCCTGACGAAAGTCGATCAGCACTTGACGTCCCTTTTGCATTGCAGGCTGCTTCGGTTGCTGGCCCATGACAACAAGAACGAGAATCAGGAAGAGGATTTTCATGCGCCAAGGTTACACCCGAACCCTTAACCCTAACAATCCATTGGTGGTGTCCTAATCTGACTCTAATCTTTTTAATCCGTGTTCTTCCTGTGTGCCTAACATCAGCTAAGGCAGCGCTTATAGGGAACACGGATAAAACGAATTTCAAATTCGGACCCTAACAATCCATTTGAGTATTCGCTACATGCGCGAGTAATCTGTAGCCTATGAAACACAGAATTCTCCTGCTCGTAATCGTCTCGATTACCGTAATCGCGTCATTCTCGATCTCAACCGTGTTCGCCGAAGACTGGGCGCAGTTTCGTGGACCAAACGGCACCGGCGTCTCGGAAACCAAAGGCGTGCCTGACACGTTCGGCCCGAACAAGAACGTCGTCTGGAAAACCGCACTCCCCGCCGGTCACTCTTCGCCCGTTCTGACGCGCGATCGCATCTTTGTCACCGCACACGACAAAGACAAGCTCTACGTGATCGGCCTCGATCGACAGACAGGAAAGATTCTGTGGCAACGCGAAGTGCCGCGCTCGACCGTCGGGCGTTTGCAGAACGTGAATGGACCAGCCTCGCCGAGCCCGGTGACTGACGGCAAGAACGTCTACGTCTTTTTCCAGGACTTCGGAATGCTCTCGTACGACGCGGCGGGCAAAGAACGCTGGAAACTTCCACTCGGTCCGTTCAACATGTTCTACGGTTTTGGCGCCTCGCCGATCCTCGTCGACGACAAAGTCATCCTGCCAGTGGATCAAGACAATCCGGCGTCGTACCTGATCGCCGTCGATAAAGACAGCGGGAAAGTACGTTGGAAAGTCGATCGACCCGTTGTCATCTCCGGATACTCGACGCCCATCGTCTATCAACCGAAGAGTGGTCCAAAGCAGATTATCATTCCCGAGTCATTCCAACTGTCGGCCTACTCGGTCGCGGACGGAAAACGCGTGTGGTGGGTGCGTGGTCTCGCTTGCGAGATGAAGTCGATCGCGAGCCACGACGATGAATATCTCTACATCAACGGCTGGGGTTTCCCGCAAAACCAACCCGGCGCCCAGGTTAAGACCGTCTCGTTCGAGGAAGGTCTCGCTCGCTACGACAAAGACGGCGACAAACAGATCGCGAAGTCGGAAGCCGTAGGCGGATCCGAGCCGATGGACAGAATGCTCAAAGGCGCGTTTGAAGCTTTCGACATGAATCGCAACGAGAAACTCGACGACAAGGATTGGGAAGTTTTTCGCGCGATGATGGCGTCAGAGAACGGGCTGCTCGCGATCAAGATGGGCGGCCAGGGGGATCAAACCGCGAACGCGATCCGCTGGCGTTATCAAAAACCCGTCCCGCAAGTTCCTTCCACGCTGCTCTACAAAGGCGTGCTCTACATGATCAACGACAGTGGCATCCTGATCTCGTTCGATCCAACCAACGGCCAAGTGCTGAAGCAAGGACGTTTGCACGGCGCGATCGACAAGTATTTCTCTTCACCTGTTGCCGCTGACAACAAGGTGTTTCTCATCGGACAAGGCGGACAAGTCTCCGTTGTGAAAGCAGCGGGCGAATGGGAAGTGCTGACTGTCAACGAACTCGACGACGAGTGTTACGCGACACCCGCGATCGCCGACGGACGCATTTACATCAGGACTCGCAGTGCCTTGTACGCCTTCGGTGCTTAGTGCTTAGTGCTTGGTGCTTAGTGCTTTGTACTTGGTGCTTAGTACTTGGTGCTTTGTTCTCTGTACTTGGTTCTTTGTTGGAATCCAAGTACCAAGTACCAAGTACCAAGTACTAAGTACCAAGTACAAAAATTTCCTGCCACAAATCGCAAACTGGGCGGTGTTTACTCCTTTGAGCGCCGAAACGTACTGATTTGAGCGGAATCAGTTGCGCATAAATCGCATAACAACAAAGGGTAACGATGAGAAAGTTTGGCAGCATAGGTGTGCTGTGCCTGCTTGCTCTGCTTGTAAGCAGGTCTGCTCCAGCAACACAAACAACCGCCCAGAATCCTGATCCCGCGATCACCTCACTCAGCGTGACGGGAGTCGTCACTGAACTAAAACCAGATACACGCCAGGTAATCGTAAAAACCGCCGCCGGCAACGAGGTGACGGTCACACTCAGTGATCGCACCACGTTCATGCGTATCCCGCCGGGAGAAAAAACGAAAGACAAGTTCATCACGATCACGGCCACGGATTTCGCGGTCGGCGACAGCGTCTTTGCGCGCGGACGCATAACCGAAGATCGGAAGAACATGCCGGCGCTCGAGTTTTACGTGATGAGCAAGGCGGAGATCGCGCAGAAACGCGAACGCGAAAACACGGAGTGGCGTACGCGCGGCGTCGCGGGAACGATCAGCAATCTGAACGCGGCGACGAACGAGATCTCGATCGATGCGCGCACTGCCGAAGGACCAAAACCGATCGTGATCGCCGCGAACGCGCAAACACAGTTTCGTCGTTACACGCCCGACTCGGTTCGTTTCAGTGACGCAGTGCCGAGCTCGTTTGCAGAGTTGAAAGTGGGCGATCAACTTCGCGCACTCGGCACGAAGAGCGCCGACGGAACGCGTTTCACACCCGAAGAGATCGTCGCCGGATCGTTTCAGACGATTGGCGGCGCCATCGCGGAAATCAACCTCGAGAAGCAGGAGATCAAGATCAACGATCTTCAGAGCAAACAGACAGTGACTGTCGTCGTCACGAAAGATTCGTCGATGCGAAAGCTGACGCCCGAGCTTTTGACGGCGATCACGCCTGCGAAACCGGGCAGCACACCTCCAACGAAAGCCGGCAGCGACTTGCAGGAGATGTTCGATCAACTCCCGACATTCACGTTGCCGGAACTAAAAGCCGGCGATTCGATACTCGTTTCAAGCACCAGGGGAACCGATCCTTCGCGCGTTACAGCAATTGCGATCGTGAGCGGCGTCGCACCGTTGCTGCAAGGAAATCGGCCCCCTGTGTCGCTGGGTGCGATGAGCGTCGGCGGCCCTTAATCACGGATTAGAACAAACAAGGTAATCATCATGTCTCGAAACAGAATAATCGTCTGCCTGGTCTGCGTTTTCTATCTGTGTTTCACCGTCGCCGCTCAACAAAGAACGGGCTCGTTGCGCGGACAAGTCACGGACGAACTCGGCGCACTCGTTGTCGGCGCTAACGTCACGCTCGTCGCCGCGGACGGAACGGAAAAGACCACGACGACAAACGCGGATGGTGTTTACACGATCCAGTCGCTCGCGGCTGGTCCATACACGTTGCGCATCGTCGCGAGCGGTTTCAGTCCTTTTGAGAAGACTGAACTCAACATCGCCGCCGGACCACGCACGACACACGACGTGCGGCTCCTCGTCGGAATCGAGAAACAGGTGATCACCGTCACCGAAGAACCCGCGCTGAACACGGATCCGTCAAGCAACGCCGACGCCGTCGTCCTCAAAGGCCAGGAGCTCGATGTGCTGCCCGACGATCCCGAAGCACTCGCGTCAGCGGTGCAGGCGATGGCCGGCCCATCGACTGGACCAAGCGGCGGACAGATCTTTATCGACGGTTTCACCGGCGGACGTATGCCGCCGAAGGAGTCGATCCGCGAGGTGCGCGTCAATCAAAATCCCTTCAACGCCGAGAACAACAACATCGGCTTCGGACAGATCGAGATCTTTACCAAGCCCGGCGCTGACAAACTGCACGGCAGCACGTTTTTCAACTTCAGCGACGAGAGTCTGAATTCGCGCAATCCATTCGCGCCGCGGCGTGCTCCGTTTCAAGTGCGATACTTCGGCGGGAGTGTCAGTGGGCCTATAACATCGGGTAAGTCGTCGTTCTTTCTCGACGTTCAGCGCCGTGTAACTGACGACAACGCGATCATCAATGCGCAGATTCTCAACTCGAACCTCGTCCCGGGACCGTTCAATGTCGCGCTCGTTGTGCCGAATCGTTTCTTCTCGATCAGTCCACGTTTCGACTATCAACTGAATCCGGCCAACACGCTCGTCGTTCGCTACTCTTACACGAACTCCAAAGCCGACAACGTCGGCGCATCTGACTTCTCTTTGCCGGAACGCGCATACAGCCGTTCGAACACGACGCAGACGTTTCAAGTGACTGAGACGGCGATCCTGAGTCCGGCGATGATGAACGAGACGCGTTTTCAGTACATCCGAAATCGCTCGGAACAGAACGGCAACAACGTGATTCCGACGATCGTGGTCCAGGACGCTTTCATCGCCGGCGGCTCGCAGATCGGTCTCGCGCATAACAACGAAGATCGCTGGGAGTTTCAGAACTATTCGACGTGGACCAAAGGCAGTCACATCCTGCGTTTCGGCGGTCGTTTCCGGGGCGTGAGCATCAGCGACTTTTCACCGCAGAATTTTGGCGGGACGTTTACGTTCTCCGGCGGCGACGCGCCGCTGCTGGACGGCAACAATCAGATTGTTCTTGATGGTAATGGTGATCCGATTTTAACTCCGATCACCAGTCTCGAGCGTTATCGCCGCACGCTGTTGTTCCAGGGCAATCCCAACATGCGTTTGCTCGGCGGCGGCGCGACGCAGTTTTCACTCGCCGGCGGCAATCCGGAGGCTTCAGTCAAACAAATGGATCTCGGCCTGTTTGTTCAGGACGAATGGCGGCTTCGTCCAAACCTGACTGTCACGATGGGCCTCCGCTACGAACGCCAGACAAACATCAGCAGTAATTACAACTTCGCGCCGCGACTGTTCTTCGCGTGGGCGCCGGGCGGAACGAGCGTCGGCGGTGGTCCAGGCGGATCTTCGTCGCCGAAGATGGTGATTCGCGGCGGCATCGGCGTCTTCTACGATCGCTTTGGCGAACGCGCGACACTGCTCGCGAATCGTTTCAACGGCTCGAATCAACTCGACTTCCGTGTGTTCGATCCGAAAGTGCTCGACACCGCTACGTTCTCGCTCAACGGCGTGACGAACGTGCCGACTGTCGAGTCGCTCTCAGCGTTTGCGCAGCCGCAGATCGTGCGACAGATCGCCGACAACTTTCAGGTCCCGACATTTGTGATGACGGCCGTCAACTTCGAACGACAACTGCCGGCGAAGTTCACTTTGTTCGCCGTCGCTTTCAACTATCGCGGCAAACATCTGCTGCGCGTGCGCAACACCAACGCGCCGTTGCCTACAACTTACGATCCTCAAAATCCGAACAGCGCGATTCGTCCGTTCGGCAACATCGGCGACATTTACTTTTACGAGTCGAGCGCGACGTTCAACGACTATCGCGTCTTTGGCGGCGTGCGGCGACAAATGAGCAAAGGCTTTTCACTGTTCGCGAACTTCGGCACCGGCAGTGGTAAGACTGACACCGACTGCATCTTCGGATCCATCGCGAATTGTTTTCCTGCGGATAGTTACGACGTGAGTGATGAGTATTCGCGCGTCGCGTTTATTCCCAGCGCCAACTTTTTCGCAGGCGGCACGCTCGTGTTGCCGAAACTGAAAGTGAACCTGAATCCGTTCGTCGTTTATTCGTCGGGCCGCCCGTTCAACATCGTCACCGGCCGCGACACCAACGGCGACGGACTGTTTACCGAACGTCCGGCATTCGCGACCGCGCAAACAGGTCCGGAAAACTTAAGACGAACCAGCTTCGGCGATTTTGATCTCGCGCCGGCGCCGGGCCAGGAGTTGATCCCGCGCAACTACGGATTAGGACCAAGCTTCTTTTCCGTCAATCTCGGAATCAGCCGCGCGTTCGCGTTTGGCAACATTCCCTCGTCGGCGCCTGCCGCGAAACCGGCGAATGCGACGAACGCGGCTCCGGCGAACAGCGGTTCACCGGAGAAGCGCTACACGCTGACGCTTTCCGTCAACATCCAAAACCTGCTCAATCACACGAACCTGCAAAACCCGATCGGGAACTTGAGCTCGCCCCGTTTCGGCGAATCATTTTCGAGTGCCGGCGGTTTTGGTTTTGGTCCAAGCGGAAGCGCGGCGGCCGGTAACCGCCGCATCCAGGTACAAGTTCGTCTGGGTTTCTGACACAAACCCTCCGTCGACAGGGCATAACAAATTTTTTACGGGCAAATGGTAACATCCCCGTATGATCGTCCACCTGCTCGACGGAACGTACGAACTGTTCCGGCATTTTTACGGCATCCGGCGCTTCAAGAAAACCGATCCTCCATTCGGCGCGGTCTCCGGCGTGCTTTCAACGGTCGTACAGATGATCGACGAAGGCGCCACGCACGTCGGCGTCGCCACCGATCACGTTATCGAGTCGTTTCGCAACGATCTCTGGCGCGGCTACAAGACCGGCTTCGGTATCGAACGTGCTTTGGTCGCGCAGTTCACGCCACTCGAAGATGCGCTCGCGGCGATGGGCGTCGTGGTTTGGCCGATGGTCGAGCTCGAGGCTGACGACGCGCTCGCGTCCGCCGCTTATCTCGCCGCGCAGGACGAGCAAGTCGAGAAGATCTGTATCTGGACTCCCGACAAAGATCTCGCTCAATGCGTCGACGGTGATCGTGTGGTACAAGTGGATCGGAGGTCCGGCGTGATTCGCAACGCTGAAGGCGTGCGCGCGAAGTTTGGCGTCGATCCTAAATTCATTCCCGACTATCTTGCTTTGGTGGGCGACTCGGCGGACGGTTATCCCGGCATCACCGGCTGTGGACCAAAGACCGCCGCGAATTTGATCAATCGTTTGGGACCGATCGAAGATTTTCCACCAGGCACTCTCAGCGACGAAAACCGCGTGCTGGCCCTGCTCTTCAAAGACCTCGCGACGTTGCGTACAAATGCGCCGCTCTTCGACGACGTCGATGAACTGCGTTGGACCGGACCAGACCCATCATTTGCCGCCGTCGCCGAGAAAATCGAGAATCCGCGTTTGATGCAACGCGTCCAAAAACTCCAAAAGCGAATCGCAGCCGGAAAATAAACCGGAATGGCACAAACGAGAACTGCGCCAGCTCCGGCGGCGACCGCAACCACCACCACCAAGTCTCGCTACGACCGATCGATCATCGAAGGACCACTGAAACCAGCGGTCTGGAAGATCGCGTGGCCCACGATGTTGACGAACGTCATCGGCGGTTTGCAGGGAATGGTGGACCATGCCCTCGTCGGCAACATCGTCGGTTTCAAAGCGAACGCCGCGATTGGCGTGAGCTGGCAGATCTTTCTCGTCGTAATCGTGTTCATCTCGTCGTTGTTCACCGGAATGAGCGTGCTCGTCGCTCGTTTCGCGGGCGCGGGAAATGAAGATAAGGTGAATCGCACGGTTTACCAGGCGTTTCTCACCGCGATCTTCATCTCGCTCGGTGTCATGGCGCCCATCGGTTATTTCGCTTCACCCGCGCTGCTGAAGCTCGTCAACGCCGCGCCTGACGTACGAGCCGAAGCGTTGCCGTTTCTGCGAATCATGTTCATGTTCAGTATCGGCATGATGATCTTTTTCATGCTGAGCGGCGCGTTACGTTCGGCAGGCGACGCGCGCACGCCGATGAGACTCGGCATCGCCATGACGGTGCTGAACCTCGTACTGAACATAATTTTGATTCGCGGGCTTGGACCAATTCCCGCGTTTGGCACGAAGGGCGCTGCGATGGGCACTTGCATCGCATCGGGACTGGTCGCAATTTATGCCCTCGCAAAACTGTGGAGCGGCGCGTGGGTGGTTTCGATCCCGCGCGGTGACGGTTACGGTTTCGGTCCCGACTGGACCATCATCAAGTCGATCTTCAAGTTCGGACTGCCCACCGGCATACAGGGCATCGCGATGAACGTCGGCGGCGTTTTCATGCTGGCGTTTATCGGATCGCTCGCGCAGAGCGCGGCCGCGCAAGCCGCGTTTGCAGTCTCTTACACGCAACTGTTCTCGTTGATCACCTGGACGTCGGTGGGATTGATGGGCGCGGCGGCCGCTGTCGCCGGACAAAATCTCGGCGCGCGTAACCCTGATCGTGCGGATGCGGCGGTCCATGTCGCCGCTCGTTTCGGATTTTTGGGCGCGGCGTTTATCGGACTCTTGTTTTTCTTTCTGCCGCGACAACTACTGGCGATCTTCGGTATGCACGATCCGGTGGTGGTCCAGATCGGCGTCGAACTGCTGCGCGTGTTGAGTGTTTCGGGACTCTTGATTTCCGTCGCGCTGACGTTTACGGGTGGGCTACAGGGAACGGGCGATACGAAGAGCCCGCTCTACATCTCGATCGTTTCGCAGATCGTCGTGCCGCTTGGTCTGTGTTTCGTGATTCAACAAACCGGAACGCTGGATCCGATCGACATCTGGGCCGCGATACTCGCCGGTCACGCGACGCGTTGCATTCTCAGTGTGCGTCGATTCAAACAGGGAAAGTGGCGCAACATTTCGGTCGATATCGAATCGAAACGTTGAGCGCCTATTTCGACTTGCCCGACAGGCTCTTCTTCAACACCTGGACCAGATCGATCACCTTGTGATCGGTATCGGTCTCGGTATCAACTTCGACGACGCTGCCGCGTTTCTTCTGTTTCTTCTTCACGAGCTTGAGCAGTTCGTCGGTTTGCTTGTCAGCCAGCTTCGCGGGCGCGAATTGTTTCTTCGACTTGGTCGCGATCAGTTTTTCGAACTTCGTGACTGTCGCTTTCGGCGGTTCCTTCTTCTTCGGCAGTCCGATGTCTGAAGGCGAGCGCAGTTCGTCGGCAAATCGCATCGTCTCGGCGCGCAGGATTCCGTGGTCGGAAAAAATCGCGACCAGATATTCCTTTCCACGCATGACGAACGTCGCGACGCCGGCGAGTCCGCTTTTGTCCATCGTTTCGGCGAGCAGCTTGTAAGCTTTTTGCGAACCCGACGCCGGCGTCAGAAAGTAGCCGCGCTCGAAATAAAGCGGCGGTATCGAATCCGCGGGCACGAACTGCTTGAGATCGATGTCGCGAGTCTTTTCCGGTTGCAGTCGCTCGAGTTCTTCGTCCGTAACGACGACGTACTTGTCCTTGTCGATCTCGTAACCACGCACGGTTTCGTCCGCATCGAGATCCTTTCCCGTCTTCTCCGCGAAATACTTCCGCGCGAGCGGCTTGCCATCTGGTCCAAGCATTCGCAACGAAGCACGCGTCGATCGCGCCGCCGGAAACAGACTCACCGGCACACTCACCAACCCGAACGTCAACGTGCCGGACCAGAATGGTCTACCGGCGCCGTTCTCTTCTTCGGGCTCCTGTGTTTTGCGTGTCGTTCTACTAGGCAGCGCGTTTTCCTTTCTTCAACGCCGCGATGCTCTTTTCGAGCACGGAATTGAGATCGCCGGTCTGGCGTTTCGTCTTCACGGCTTGCAGCCGCGGCTTGCGTCCTTTCGCCTTTTGTTCGATAAACTCCATCACGCGGTTGCGATACTCGTCTTTGTATTCAGACGGATCAAACTCTCCGCGCAACATCTCGACGAGTTGCGTCGCCATCGACACTTCCTTTTGCGTCGGCGCCGCGCCCGCGGGTTTGGCCAGTTCGTCCGCCAGGATCACTTCATTCGCGTCGCGCAGCGTAAACAGGAACAAGTAATCGTCAATCGCGCGCAGTGCGCCGGCGTAATACTTGTTTCGCATCACCCAATGCGCGATTCCCTCTTTCTCCTTGTTCTGGAGCGCTGCGGCTAACGCGAAATATTCTTTTTCGTCGTCGGCGTCAGGACCAAGGTAGTAAGGCCGCTCGTACCACTGCTGGCTGATCTCAGCCTGGTCCACGAACTCCACCACTTCGATATCGCGCGACGGCGGCGGTTGCAGCGCTTCGAGATCCGACTCCGTGAGAATCACGAATCTTCCCGGTTCGATCTCGTAGCCTTTTTGAATCTCTTCAGTTGGAACTTCCTCGCCGGAGTCGGGATCGATCATGTGTTGCTTGACGCGCGCCTTCTGGCGATCGTCGAGGACGTGAAAACGCACCGTGCGGTCCTGGACCGCCGAGTAGAGTTTCACCGGGATCTTCGCCGTCCCGATCTTCAACTGGCCTTTCCAAATCGCGCGTGCTGCCATCTCAGGAATTCTCCACTTCAGACGAGCGCGCCGTTACGCAACCGGGGCAAAGCAGCTCCATCTTCACCGTTTCCTGCACGCATACCGAACAGACGGTACCATCGCAATCGAGACAGTATCCGCCTGTTTGATATGCGTACGAATGGCCGCACACCGAGCAAACTTCGCTGCCGCCTTCAAACCACCACCACGGAGCAGGGCCGTTTTGTCCTGTGCGCGACCTCGCTTTCGCCTTACTCGCTTTCTTCGACGTCATCTTCGACTTCAACGCCACGATTTAACGCAATCCCCCGAGCTTTCATCACCAAATCGTCATCCGCGGGTTCCGACCCGCCAATCACCGCCTGAACATGCTCGATCGAACGTCCTAACGCGGTCGCGAGTTTTTCGTCGCTGCCGTCAAACGCGTTGTCGCGCAGGTTCCTGATTATGTCCTTCGCCTCCGACTGATCCGTGCCTTTGTCGTCAACTTCTTGGTCGAGCATGATCCGCGGTCCGTCCCTTCTCTGTTCTGTTCCAGATCACTTCTTTTGTCTGAGAGAGAAATGGGCAACTGAAATGCCAGAGCACGGACTTTGATCAACGCCATTCACCTTGCAACGTGAACGCCGCCCAATAATATGGCGCGTGCCAGCGCTTGTCAGCGGACATCGAAACCTGCGCCGCTCTCAACGCCGCCGACGGCGTGAGTTTTTGGACGAACATCGCTTCATAAAATCGCTTCATCACTTCCGCCGACGCGCGATCTTCGACTTGCCACAGACTCGCGACGACACGCGGCGCACCCGCGTACATGAATCCGCGCGTCAATCCGACGAGTCCTTCTCCTTTGATGTCGCGGCCGAGCGCCGTTTGACACGCGCTCAGGACCACGAGTTCTGCGGAAAGTTTCAGGTTATAGAGATCGTAGAGTCGTAGAAAGCCGTTTTGCGGACGTCCTTTTTCGTCGACTAAGGAAAGGACCACGCCGGAGAGTTCGGGATGTTCGGTATTGATCAATCCGTGGGTGGCGAAGTGAACGATGCGATAGCGTCCGATCTCGGGGCTTGTTGCTAATGTGCGATTAGCGGCGAAGTCGACTGCCGCGAGCTTCGAGTCGCCGTTCACGAGGCGCGTGATGTCGTCGGCTTCCTGACGTGTGAAGCGCAATCGTCGCAGATCTTGTAAACCGGATCTGTTTTGCGACGGTGCGACTCGCGGATCGTTAATCGAGAAAACCGGATCGGCGAACACCGCGAGCGTCTTATCAGCCGCACGGTGATTCGTCATCTCCTGCCGCAGCACGGCGACGACGGCAGCCGACGGAGCAGTGACGATCTCATGGTCCACGATCAATGGGTTTGGACCACCAGGCGAAGGCAGTGCGGCGAAAGGAACGTATTGCAACACGCCGTCGCCGACGATCAGCAGTCGCTTGTCTTTCAGATCGGCTGCGACAGGCGAGAGCAGGATGCGACTGAGTTGCGCTGACGCTTCGGTGTACTGCGGATCGCGCGTGGTTAGAAGATCGTAGACGCGTCGCGCGAGCGGTTCGATCGTCGCGCGCGGCGAAAGTTCGTACGATTTGACCGACGACGGCGTAACGGCCCACACGAAGCTTCGTTCTTCACCAAGCGAGTACTCGAGCAACACTGTATTCGCATCCAGAACGCGTTGCTGGATCTCGTCGAGTGTGAGTGGAACGGGTTGAGTCAATGCTGCGTAACGCGGGCTGGTCTGACGAATGCGAGTCTCGACCTGTTCGTATTCGTCGGTGAGCGCGGCGAGTTCGCGCGTGATCGCTGTCGCTTCTTCCGTCGTATGACGGCTTTTGAATAACCGATCGCGTCGATCGGCAACGTCGGAGATCGTGTCGTGCAGAGTTCGCTCGCGTTGCAACAGCGACGTATCGACGCCTTCGCGAATCTCGGCGTTTGCTTCGGCCAGTAGTTCGAGCAGCGAACGCGCGCGTCCCGTTTCACTTGCCTGAAAGGCCGCGACGTCGAAGTGATCCGACGGGTGTTGCTCGTGCATACGCATGAGCAACGCGATGTAAAACTCTCGATAGCGCTGTGCGGAAGCGACGAGTGTCGAACGCAAGTGTGGACTGCCGACTTTGAGACGCAGCGATTCGATCGTGGCGAGCGCCGCCTCGACACGTTTTCGTGCTTCGAGAAAGTTGCCGCGATCTCGTTCGAGTCGCGCGAGATCTGACTGCGTCGCGGCCTCGCCGTTCTGATCGCCGATCGTCTGGCGCAGCACTAAAGCCTGGTTGAAGTAATCGATCGCCTTTTCGTGTTGGCCCAGGCTGCGATAGACAACGCCGATGTGATTGAGCGTGGCGGCGGTGTAGAAGGGATTGCCGAGGTTCGGCATCAGGTTGAGTGCCTGAAGATAATAATCGAGCGCCTTCGTGTTGTCGCCGAGGCTCTGATAACAACTCCCGATGTTGTTGAGAGTGAGCGCCTGTCCGCCGAGGCTTCCGGACGCGCGTCGCATCGGCAACACGCGCAGGTGAATGTCGAGTGCGGTCTGATACTGGCCCATCTTCGCGTAAGTGGCGCCGATGCTGCTGAGCAGCACGACATCCACGTACGACTTGTCTTTCGCGCGGTGCGTTTCCTCGACCTTCAGGTAAAGATCGAGCGCCTTCTGGTGTTCGCCTAACTCGTTGTAGATCCAGGCGGTGTTGCTGTCCATCGACGCCGCTGACTTCCAATCGCCGAGCGCGTTGTAAAGCGGCCGCGCCTGCGCGTAAGCGTCAAGACCTTTCTGATACTCGCCGATGTCGCCGTAGATCAGCGCCATCTCCGTGAGCGTGTAGGCTTTCATGTGCGTATCGTTCAACGCCTGCCACACGGCCAACGATTCCTGGTATTTCTCGATCGCCTTTCGGTACGACTCTCGTGTTCGCTGATTGCGCAACGGCTTTGCTTCGGTGAACGACTTCTGCGCGGCGAAATAACTCTTGTCCTGCGGCGTCGCCGTGCGGAGCGCTTCGAGTTTCAAGCTGTAGTGTCCGGGGTGAGCGCTCTTGTTGAGTGAGGTGACTTCGAGCACGTATGTTCCCGCGCTTTCGGCGAGCAACGATATCGGTTCTGGTCCCACATCATCAGTCGGCGTGTCGAGCTCGACGATCTTCCGTCCGTCTGGTCCACGAAAGACGACTACAACGTCGATGCCGCGTTGGGTAACAACAGCGTGCGCGTACTGACCCTGGGCCAACGAGATCGCGTACGAATGTGTTTCACCGCCGGCGAGGTCGCGTTCGATTGGTTTGCCGAGTTCGGGTGCATTTTGTTGAACGACTTGGGCGTTCGCTGCGGCAGTAAAGAACAGTAAAAAGAGGATGGGTTTGAATGGCCTGGGCATACGGGCCTCCAGTGCGCGCAATTATATATGAGTGTCTACAAAGATCGTTCTCAAACCCGGAAAGATCGTGTAAGATTCGCTCGCCCACCTCCCCGACTTGCCCTGAAAGAAGCGATACGAAGTAAAAAGGCCCAGCGGCATGGCCGACGCAGAAGTGTGTTTACCGTCAACCTCCCGGCAACATCGGTAGTCTTTAATTGAAAGTGTCTCCTCGGCGTCCTCTGCGTACTTCACCGTTCTCTGCGTGAACCGGGTGTTTAGACGCAGAGGAACGCTGAGGACCGCAGAGCAAAGCTTCAAATTAAGACATTACCGGAACATCGCAGCATAGGAGACCACGGTCCTCATGATCGCCGGTGCACCACGGCGCCACACAAATCGCGTTCTCGTAGTTGATGACGACTCAGCGTTTCGATCGACGCTCGTCGAGACTATGAATGCGTGGGGTTATCAAACCGCTGAAGCTGCGAGCGTCGCCGAAGCGGTATCGATTGTCGAACGCCATCAGCCTGCCGCCGTGCTACTCGATCTCAAACTGCCGGACGGCTCAGGCATCAACGTGCTGGACCAACTGCAAAAGTTCTCGCCGCAAGCCGTCGTCATCATCATCACCGGACACCTCTCAGCGAAAGACGCATTCGAAGCGGGAATACGACACGCTTACGGCTTTCTCACGAAACCCGTCGATCACGTTCAGTTGCAATCGATGCTCGACGCCGCGCTCGCGAAACCTCGCCAAGTAAAACGGACGGCGAATCGAAATCGCGCGCATAAACGAGGCCGGCCACGACACCAAACAACCGCGCCTCTCGGACGACTCGTGCTCTCGGCGATGAAATTTCTCGGCCTGACTTACAAAGACATCGTCTCGGAAAGCGAACGACTCGCGCGTATTCACAACAACTCCGACATGCGCATCGGCAAGTCGACTCTCGGCAACATCATCAGCGGCAGCATTCGCCAACCGGGTACAGCAAAGCTCGACAGTTTGCGCAACATCCTCAACCTGTCGCGCGCGGAGATCGACGCCGCGATCGGACTGCAACCGCAACGCAGTCTGGCTGAACAACTTAAAATTCCGCGCGCGCGCACACGTGAAGTGAGTGTCGACGCGGTCACGCGTCATCGAAGAATCAAGATCCCGATCCTGCGTGACGAGGCGAAGCTGCAAGATTCACAGTTCCTGCAAGGCGCGTTGAAACAGTGGGCGGGTGTTGAGGTTGAGTATCTCAGCGGGTTTTATCCGCCGTATCTCGGTTACGTCGTGATCGGCGAGCAGGACACAAACGCTTCGCCGATTGCTCCGCCCGGCAGTCGCGTGCTCGTGAACAAGTTGCTGAACAAAGTGAAACCCGCGGAGAACGTCAGCTTTCATGAGCGTGAATTGTTTTACGTGCTCACGCCGCATGGGCCGACGTGCGTGTACCTCGAGTATGCGGCGAACGACAAGATCGTTTTGATACCGCATCCGCTTTCGGGAAACGTTCGCGAGGAGTTTGCGCGCGATGAAGTCACGATCGTCGGCGAGGTGATCGGCGTGCTCTATCCCGATTGATTTGTCCGGGATACTGAACAGAGATCAAATGGCGGCATCAGCGGAAGCTCGGCAAAACATGAGCTAATACTCACGACTGCGCGTGATTTTTCCCTGATACCGGACGAATAAAAGTTCTTATCGCGTTTCAACGAACTAACGTGATAGGTTTTTTCGCTCCCAATATCGGACGTCGCCCAAGTCATTAACCTTCATCGCAGCGGCAGCGAAAGGTTGTAGTGTGGTGGCGGGCAACAAACTAAAAACCCTGCGAAACAGGTGCAACATCACTGTGCGCGACGTCGAACAGGCGAGCCGCCGGATCGCCGACGCGAAGGGCGACAAGCGCTTTCGCATCTCGAACGGCTGGTTGGCCCAACTCGAAAACGGCATCTCCGAACCAAGCATCTGCAAGCTGTTCAGTCTTTGTGCGACGTATCGCGCGACGTTCAACGAACTCGCGCGTCTGTACAATGTCGATATTGACGAGATCGAAAAGTACAACTTCGTTGCGAACCCAAACCTTACGCAGTTGACTACTGAAACAGATGACCCTGGGCCATCGTGTACGCCTGATGCCCACACGAACTTGTTGCCGCAACTAAACGGCGGCAGTCATCTTGTGTACGGTTACGTCGGGCTGACGGACTACACGATGTACCCGTTGATCCGTCCCGGCGCGTTGCTCGAGATCGACACGGGTCAAGACAAACTACAACCGAGTCACTGGAACAACGAATTCGAACGGCCGATATTCTTCGTCGAACTCCGCGGCGGTTACGCGTGCGGCTGGTGCGAGTTGCAAGGCAATCAACTGTTCATTCTTCCCTATCCTTTATCACCGGTGCGATTTCGTAGTTTTACTTTTCCACGAGATGCTGAGATCGTTGGTCGTGTCGTGGGGTTCAAAACGCGGTGTGTCGACTCACTTGCTTACAATCCTAAGCAGTGAATGGTTTCGCGAGTTTACTTTCCTGCAATCAAAATCCAAAGAAAGACCGGCGCTTGCTTAGTATCCGAAGCAGGTAAATCTTCCCGCTCGTCGTTGTCGGCAACGCGCGTATAGTGTCGCCCACTAACTCGATCTCAACGCGGCATCAGGCTTTCCCCCGGGGCCTCACTATCTAAAATGAGCGCACTTGCGGGGATTCTCAATTTCGATGGCGCATTCTCACCTCGCGGACACCGACTCGCCTGGGATGGACGTCTCGACAATCGTCACGATTTGCTTTCGCAAGGAGATATCCACCGTTGCGCGACGGACGCTGAGATAGTGATGGCGTCGTACATCAGATCGGGAGCCGAGTTTCTTTCGCAGCTTGTCGGTGATTTCGCGTTGTCGTTGTGGGATCCGGCGACTCGCACGTTGATACTCGCACGCGATGCTTTCGGCACGCGGCCCCTTTATTACAACGCGACGGATCGAAAGATTGTTTGGTCGTCTGAGCTGGCGTCACTCGTAGATCTTTGCGCTTGGGAGGTGGACGAGGACTACATCGCCAGTTACCTGAACAGCGCTCCTGACGTATCGCGAACGGCGTACAAACACATCCGATCCGTGCCACCGGGAGTCGCCCTCATTGTTCGCAATCAGCAAATAAATAGTTACCGGTTCTGGCGGCCTTTCGACATTGGAACGATTCGTTATCGGCACGACGAGGAGTATGAGGAGCAATTCCGCGAGCTGTTTCGCGATGCGGTGCGTTGCCGGCTGCAATCGGATCGTCCTGTTTGGGCGGAGCTCAGTGGTGGTCTGGATTCGTCGTCGATCGTCTGCATGGCGGATCAGATCGTCGAGTCGGGCGAGATGGCGACGCCGCCGGTCGAAACAGTCTCGTACGTTTACGACAACTCCGCCGGATCTGACGAACGTCGCTTCATCAACGACGTCGAACAGAAACGCGATCGCACCGGACAGCACTTTCACGAGGACGACGCTGTCGGGCGTTATCGCGATCTCGACTTAGCATCGGTAATAAGACCAAACCCGACGTTCAGATTCACACAACGTCATGCTTGGGTGCGCGAGCGAATGCAGCGGACCGCAAGCCGGGTGCTGCTCTCGGGTGTCGGTGGAGACAATCTGCTCTGGAGCGGCGCGGTTGTCTCGCCGCAGCTCGCGGACCTTCTCGTACGTTTCAAGATGCGATCGCTGCACAAGCATGTGCGATCGTGGAGCGAGACCACGCGACGTTCGTATGGCGAAACGCTATGGCAAGGCGCCGTTGCGCCATTGTTGCCGCCGGCGCTTCAACCGCGCGTCGATTCCGGTTCAACCTTGATCCATCCACGATTCGCGAGGCGCCTGGCGGTGAATGATGGAAACTTTCGTCTGCCGAGCGATCGCATACACGCGGCGATGCTTTCGATCGCGATCGGAGCTGTTGCAAGCTGTTACTACCGCGATCGCGTGTCGACCGAGTATCGCTTCCCGTTTCTTCATCGTCCTCTCGTCGAGTTTTTGCTTGCGATACCCATCGACCAGAAACTCCGGCCGTCTGAAAACCGATCCCTGCAACGCAGAGCGCTGAAACACATCCTGCCCGGCACGATTCTGAGACGGCAGAGCAAACGCTGGCCCACGGAAGCGCTGTGCCGCACGCTCGCGAACAACTGGTCCGAAGTCGAATGGTTGTTTCAAGACCCGCGCGTTTGTGATTACGGGTTTGTCGATGCCGCTGCGCTCGCCGCCGCCGCCGCACGCGTGCGGCATGGATTGCAAAACGTCGCCGGCGAACTCTCGCTCATTCTCTCGATCGAATTGTGGTTGCGCGCCATCGAGTCGCGCAGAACGCCGTGTAAGGAGGAACCATGTCAATCTCGCAAAACCGCGTAACTCGCGTGGTCCATACAACACCCGCATATCGCATCGCGCCCGACGTCTGTTTCAGCACTGACCCTGACGGCACGATCATCCTCGACGTGCAGGGCGGCAAGTTTCACAGCTTGATACAGAGCGGGAGCCGGGTGTGGTCCATCATTGCCGCGCATCCCGGCGGGATCACTCAAAGCGAACTAGTCGCGCGATTCATGAAAATTGACGAGTTCGCAAACGAACCACAAGCAAAGATCGAATCCGCCATCGATCGCATGTTGCAACAGTTAAATCAGGACCATTTGCTCGACACGGAACGATTTGAACAGCGTTCCACTCTGCGAACAAACGTCTGCGTAGGCCTCGCAACCGCGATTCGGTATGCGGGTAACACTCTGATCCGGTTTCGCAACGCGCCCGCCGCCGCTTTTATCGAGTTTGCTTTTTACGAAGCCGTTCGCAAGTTCGGCGGATTTTATGCGCGGCAAAGGATCATTCAGCGGTGGCCCATCGCGAGCAACCGGCAAACGGATGCGACAGAGTTGCCGGCACTGTGCGAAGCAGTTCACACCGCGGCGGTGTGGTATCCGAAACAAACACTGTGCTTGCAGAAGGCTTCGGTCACGACGAGTCTGCTGCGCCAGCACGGGTTTCAGGCCGACATGAAGATCGGCATTCGCAAACAACCTTTTCATGCTCATGCGTGGGTGGAAATCGGCGGCGAGGTCGTTGGCGACAACCCAAGCGTTCGCAAATACTTCCGCGAGATCGCAAGCTGGTAAACAAATATGAGCGGCATCGGAACGATCTTCAATTTGGACCACGCGCCGGTTGACGTCGATCAACTTCAACTCCTTAGCGAGAGTTTGTCGTCGCTTGGACCAGACGGAACCTCGTCGTATTACTCGAAACACGTCGCGATGTGTTTCACTGCACTGCATACGACAAAGGAATCGTGGCTGGAAAAACAACCGCACCTGACGCCGCACGGCAACGTTCTCGTCATGGACGGAATGCTGCTCAACCGTGAGGAACTAATCGATCTTCTTGATGCCGATGAAGATGGCACAGACGTTGAAATCGTCAGCGCCGGTCTGAGAACACACGGCGCCGATTTCATCTCGAAGCTCGTCGGAGACTTCGCCATCATCCATTATGACTATGGCTCCGACAGTCTTCTCCTCGCGCGCGATCCTTTCGGTCTGCGGCCGTTGTTCTACTCCCGCAACGGCAATCGGTTATTTATTGCTTCCGATGTCACAGCGTTGCTCAAGCTGTCGCCGCAATCTCCAGAGTTGGACCACGAATATCTTTGCAGTTATCTCGTCAGCATTCCTGAAGCTGAACGGACGCCCTACCGAAACGTTCATCCGGTTCCACCAGGACACACGATTGTCGTTGGCAATGGACAACTGAGGTCGAGCCGGTTCTGGCATCCGGAATCAGTCAAACCCATCGTCTACAAGCACGACGCGGAATACGAGGAGCATTGCCGCGACCTGATGCTGGAAGGCGTGCGGCGATGCTTGCGCACGGATGATCGACCCGTGTGGGCCAGCTTGAGTGGCGGATTGGATTCCAGCGCCGTCGTCTGTCTCGCGACGCAACTGATCGCGAAAGGCCAAGCGGAAGCAAAAGAGCTCCAAACTTACTCGGTCGTCTTTGACGAGTCGCCGACAGCCGACGAACGGCAATTCATTCGCGCGGTCGAGCAGAAGCTGGGAAAACCGGGATTTCATCTCAGCGACGATCCCCACTGGCTCGATATTCCCTCGCCCGCGAACTCGTTTCCTTCCGGGCCAACTCCGCTGCTCTGCGTGCCGCGCAGGCTGGATCGTCTCCGCGACGAGATGGTCCAACAGGGCGCGCGCGTCCTGCTCAACGGCCTGGGAGGCGATCACGTTTTCTGGAACATGCCGATACCGTCACCCCAATTAGCGAACCTCTTAGTCAACGTCGATCTCGTGAAGTTACATCGAGGCGTGCGCGTGTGGAGTCGCGTTTTCAGGCGTCCATACCTCCACACTCTTTGGAAGATGGCCCTGCTGCCGTTCTTCCCGGACGCCGTCAAAGCGCAGTTTCAGCCGCCGGTGTTGATGCCGGAATGGTTGGACCAGACGTTCGCGCGCAGGATGCGGTTACGTGAACGAACTCTCCCGCCGCCCGATCCTTTTGGCTTCGACGATGCGGGTAAACAGATCGAGGCCGGCGTCTTTCAACAACTCATCCGCTACCTCGCGAGCGGAGCGCAGTTGGAAAGAGACGGGATCGAGATGAGATCGCCGTTGCTCTATCGGCCACTCGTGGAGTTCTCTTTTGCGATTCCGTTCGAGCAAAAGTTGCGGCCCGGTCAGGTTCGCTCGTTGATGCGGCGCGCGTTGAGCCACGACTTACCGGCGAAAGTTCTGAACCGCCCCGGCAAAGGCGAGATCAGCGAAGCGATGCACAAGGGTCTCTTGCGACACGGCAACCGGATCGAGTCGCTCATGGCTGATCCGATGCTTTGTGATTTCGGCTACGTCGATCGCGAGCGGCTGCGCTCGGCAATCACGCGCGCAAAGCACGGCGCGAAAGTAAACGTGGGCGCGCTGCTGAAAACTATCTCACTCGAGATCTGGTTGCAGTCACGAACGGCTACCAGCTAATCAACAAGGAAAGGAGGAACGGCCATGACAAACGAATCATTCGAACCAGTCGAACTAGGTCAAGCTGAAACATTGATCGAACTGGCGATGGTTGAGGACCGCGAAGAACTCAACGAGAAGTTCGTAACGGGAACCGCGCCGTACGTCGAGTTTGAATAATCCATCACCGCTTCAGCGGCAGGAGCAAGGATCATTAGGAAAGGAGGATAAGCAGATGTACGAGACTTTCGAAGTTGTGGAACTGGGCGGGGCTGAGGTAGCGATTGAAATCGGCTTTCCAATCAGTGAGGAAGAAATCCACCTGAAATTCGAGCCTTCCTGCGCACCCTACGTTGAATTTGACGAGTAAAGCGCAGCGCGTGGTAGCAGGAGGCAGGATCCGGTCTCCTGCTCATCACCCACTCACTTCTTCCTGGCCGATTGGTTTGATTGGCGATTCTGTAAGAATTCGTCGAACCACGCGAGTATGTGTTCCCACATGTCGAGCGTATTTCCGGGAGATTCGACACCATGGCCCTCGCCGAGATAACGCACCAGCTTTGCGCGTTTGCCGAGCCGGTTCATTGCAACGAAGAGCTGTTCGGCTTGCGACGGCGCGATCGCGTCCAATTCACCATTAATCAGCAGCAGCGGCGTCGTGATCTTATCGGCGTGGAAGTAGGGACTGTTCCGCACATAACGCTCGCGATCCTCCCATAAGGAAACACCCATACGCATCTGCTGCGCTTCTACTCCAAACGGACCCCACATCGGGTTCGGTGAATCGCTGAAACGATAACGTGGGTCGAGGCTTCCATAAGAACTGGGCAGATCAGTCTGTCCGAATGCGGCGACGCCGGCCTTGAATCTTTCTGTCTGAGTAACCAGACCACAAACTGTGTAACCACCATAGCTGAATCCGATGATGCCCGCGCGATCCCCGTCGGCAATTCCCATCTCGACGACTTTGTCGACAGCGGGCTTCACGTTTTTATCGAATTCCAGCATCGGATTGCTGCGGCTGCCCATCGGTTCGAGTGGAATACTCGGAACGAGGACGGCGTAACCGTGACCTGCGAATATCAACGGATTGAAGTAGGCGTTGGAGCGCAGACTGTAAGGGCTGGCCCAGTCGCCGGCGGGTGCGAGTGTCCCGCCGTAAACGTAAACGACTAACGGGTAGCGTTGCCCGGGCGTGTAGCCATGCGGGAGGAGTAGAGATCCCGAGAGTTGTTTTCCGTCAACTGTTTGATATTGGAAGGTGCGGTATTCGGGCTTCGCGATTCTGTCGAGCTGACGATTCAACGAGAGCAAAGTGGTCGAGTCGTTGCCGCGGGTGATGCGGAGTTCCGTTGTGGCGGTTTCGTAAACGACGAGTTGGCGGTGGCGAGCGTAGTCAGTGAAGACTGCGCCACGCGGCAACGCGCCCAATTTCGTCTCTGACACTGCTGCGTTTAAGGTCAGACGAAAGACATCGGCGCCACGACTGATAACCACCTCGTCAGTCGATCGATAAGAATCAGCAAGACGCGGCCACACTATCGAAGCCGGTGCAACATCGTTCAAAGCTTTGATGGTCCGTGATGCTGCATCGACGATCCAGAGTTTGCCTACGCTGTGGCCAAACAGCGCGTGAGAACTTCGGGTTTTGAAAAGTGCGCGCGGAGAGTTTGGCAGATCGCGCGTGAGATTGTGGTAGGAGGTCGCGGATGAAACCAACCACCAATCGCGCCTCGCTGTTTCTTTGTTGTTGTCGCGCGAATCGCCGCGTACGTCTTTTTGCGATGCTTCAGAGATCAGGTTGTTAATGCTGCCCGCGTAGCCGTAGATCAGAAGCTCACCGTTTGACGTCCACTGAATGTCCTCCGCCGTCAGAAAATCGCCCGTTTCATATTTCACAGCACTAACGGCCTGCGGTTTTGGTTCATCCGCGTTTACGGTGAACGCCGCCGGCGCGACTCGCGTGTCGCCAACAGGCACTCCGATGAACGCGAACGTTCGACGCGACGGCGCCCAACGCACCGACGTCGCCACAGCACCGAGTCCAAACGTGACTGGCCGGACGTTTCGCACCCAGATCGGGTTCTCGTTCTTGGCGAGATTCACGACGCCGATCTGCAACGGCATCAGATCGTCGCTGCTGGGTCTTCTACCCTGCGAGGCGAAACGATCCGTCGCCATCACGGCTGCGTACGCACGATCCGGTGAGATCGACACCAGTCGCTGCGAAAGCCGTATTTCATTCAGGGGAATACGTGTGAGAATGCGCACATCATTGCCAGCCACATCGAACACGGCAAGAGACACATTCAATTGTTTCACCGCCGGACGATCGCCCTCTTCAGTAGCAAGAACACTCGCGGTTACACCGCGGCCGCGCTTCACGTCAGCCACGGCTTTAGCCGAGATCCGCAGCGTGCGTTCGGTTTCGTCGAGCGCGAGTGGACGAACGCCGGAGGGCAACAGACCGAACATCAGATGAGTGGCATCGAGCCACGCCATCGTCGCGGTCCTGGTTTCGGCTGTCTCGATTCGTAGACCAAGATCAACTCCGAGACTGTTGCACAGTCGCAAGCGCTGTGTACTCAACTCGTAGACAAACGCGCGCACGTTGTCGCCGCCGCGCGTCGACGCCATCGCCAGGCGCTTACTGTCAGGCGACCAAACAGGATTCCAGAACCCCGCATGGTCCAACTCGCCGCGTGTTAAGTTGACCAGCTTCTTCCCGTCCGTTGAAGCAAGCCAAATGTCTGCCCGTTCGAGCCCGCGCAGGTATCCTCGCTCGTACGACTCACCAGCCTTTCTCGGCCGTTCCACAACGATCGCCGCCCACTTCCCATCGGGTGACAGAGACGTTTCCGCGATCGTCTGTTTTGTGAGCAGATCCGCCGGCGTCATTGGCCGGCCGTTGCCGTCGCCCCCTTCGTTAATGGCGCGCGCCGGTTGAACGAGCAGGGCGAGGCAACACAGGACCAGTACTTTTGTAATGTGCATTAGAAGATCAACTTCAGAGCGAGCTGAATCGATCGTGGACCACCGATTTGATACAGAGGATTGAATCCTCCGGTCACACCACCAGTTCCCAGTCCCCTGCCAAACATCGCTTGCGAGAACCCAAACGCCGGGTTGAGACCATTGCCGACGAGAAGGTTGCTGTTCGGGTCCGCGAAATTCGGGTGATTGAAGATGTTGAATGTCTCCGTGCGAAACTGAAGTCTCAATCGCTCTTTCAAACGGAAATCGCGCCGCACTGCGAAATCGAGTTGATACACCGGAAACCCTCGCAGGAAATTTCGCGGCAGGTTACCTTGCCGGTTCTCGACCGGCGGCAGGAATGGACCAACCTGCGGACGTGGATTTCCCGGGATCGCTACTACCTGGTTGTTGAAGCGGCGTCCACCGGGAGCGTTCGGATCTTCAATGTAGAGTGGGATTCCCGAAACGAGATCGGGACGCAGGCTGAAAGTTCCAAAGCCGATGTTGCGTGAATACGTAACGTTGACTGGACCAGCAGACCGGCCCGCGAAGATCGTGTCCACCGCCCAGTCCTTCAACACGGCCCGGGCAAATTCAGGCGCAGGCACGTTGTACGTAAGCGCCGCCGAGAACTGATGGCGAATGTCAAAATCCGACGGTCCTCGATCCAGCTCCGGATCGAGACGATCGCTCGGCGTCAGAAAAGCCGAATCGGACGAGACATTGTCCTTTGACTCCGACCACGTGTACGAGACGAGTGCCTGCAAGCCTTGCGACAACCGTCGTCGAAACTGAATTTGCAGCGAATCGTAGTCGGAGCTGGCCGTATTCCTGACTACGTCGACGAGTGTGAATTTCGGATTCGGATTGAAGTAGCGTTCGAGTCGCAGCAACTCACGGCCGCGCGCGGCGACGTATGCCGCGCTGATCACCTGGTTGCTCCCGAGCGATTGTTCCGTTGTCAGGTTCCACTGGTAAGTGCGCGGGAGCTGAAGATGTGGATCGGCCACGAAGATCGTGCTGGTGAATGGCTGATCGAGGCTGAACGACGGCGGCGTCGCTGCTGTTTGATTCAACGGATAGGGAGTTAACGTCGTCGTGCGCAGTCTCGAGTAGGGAAAACTATTGAACGCATTGCCGAGATAACCGGATCCCAGATCGTAGAACATTCCCCAACCACCGCGAATGACAGTGGCTGAATTCGTATCCTGCCGCAGGTGATAGGCCGCGCCGATCCGTGGTGCAAAGTTGCCGTACGTAGTTTCGTAAAGCGGCGTGCCCAACGTCGCGAGCGCAAACGTCGCCGGATTATCCAAACCCGTCGCGCTGACGAGCGGCATCTCTCCGGACGGAGCAGGATTTACTTCCCAACGCACGCCATACGTCAACGTCAGTTGCCGCGAAACTCTCCATGTGTCCTGAAAGTAAGTCGAATAATTTTTGAACGTCGCGGAGTTGACCTCGGCTGCCTGGGCCACGGCGGCGAGCGCGGTCCCCGAAACCGCCGTGCCCGCGGAAGCAGCGCCGGTTGCGCTCAGCACGCCTGAAAACTGGATCGTCTGCCCATACTTGCGGTTACGCCACAGCGGCTCCAGATGGCGGTAGTCGGCCCCGAGTTTGAACTGGTGATCGCCCCAGACGATCGACGCGCTTCCCACCAGATTGTGCTGTCGCTGCAAATTGTCGGACGAGTTGCCGATCGTGAACGCCGTATTTCGTCCGCCAGTAGCGACGAGGAAGATCAGCAGACTGTCACTCGCCGAATGAGGCGCCGGAAAGACGACGTTGTCGGCCGGCGGCGACGCGCCACCGAGCGAGTCGGCGAGGAAGAACCCCTGTCCCTGGTTTCTGCTGTAGTTGTATCGAACGTCGGCGGTTACTCTCGGCGAAGCGATGTACGTCGCGCCTGCGGTCAGCGTCAGCGTTCTGATACGCGTGACGTTAATGTTGTTCAGCGGCGAGAGATTCGAACCTCGTTGGCGTGTCTCGGATGGTGAATAGTTGAACCTGCCAAACAGGCTCAGCTTGCTGCCGACCACGTGGTCCACCCTCAGACTGGTTGCGTCCAACCGCGATGGGTCGGAGTAACTGAACAGGAACTCCGCAAGACCATTTACTCGATCCGGTCCAGTCGGCAACGGATAAGCATTCAGTATCGGTTTGATTCCCGCCGGCGCAGCTTGTCGTGCGGCGCGCGAGGGAACGTCAGTGGCCGCGAAGAAAGGTTGCCGTAAACGTAAGCCCTCGTAAGAAAAGAAAAAGAAGGTGCGATTGCGGCCGTCATACCAGACCGGTCGAACGCCCTCTCCAAAACTCGGCAACAGCAAAGGACCACCAAGCACGCCGCCGAAATTGTTTTGCCTCAGTGCAGCTTTGCGAAGCGCCGGATTGGCATTCACAAACCAATCAGTCGCATCCAGCACGTCGTTACGAAGATATTCAAAGACGTTGCCGCTGAACCGGTTCGTTCCTGAACGACTCGCGATCGTCACTTGCGCGCCCGGTGTCCGGCCAAACTCAGGCGCGAACGTCGAAGTCAGAATTTGAAACTCCTCGATCGCGTCGACTGAGACAAGATTGCTGCTGCCGCCCGAGACACTGAAACCGGGCAACGCGCCGGTGCTGCTTTGTCCGATGTTTCCGGCCGCGATTATGCCGATGTTGGCGCTGACGCCGTCGACAGTCACATAGTTGGCATTCGCGCGCTGGCCGTTCGCACTGAACTGGCCCTGTTCGGTCACCGACGTTTTCGTCAGGACAACTCCCGGCGAGAGCGTAATCAGCGATTGAAAACTCCTGCCGTTGAGTGGCAGATTTGAAACGAACTGATGATCGACAGTCGTGCCGACGGCGGGCGACTCGTCGAGCAACGGCAGAGTCGGAAGCACGTCGACTAACTGGCTACTCACCGACGCAACCTTGAGCGGTATGTTTATCGTCACCTGATCGTTGACGTTCAGCACGACGTCGCGAACCTCTGCCGGTGTAAACCCTTCGCGTTCCGCCTTGACTGTGTAGACACCCGGCGGCAGCAACGGCACCACGAAACTTCCCTCGCCATTCGTCGTCGTCGATCTTTGAAACCCCTGCGCGATGTTGAAAACGGCGACGTTGACGCCCGGAATCACCGCATCATTCGGATCCGTTACGATGCCGCTGAGCGTGGCCGTTGTGCCCTGTGCGTAAACACTGCCTGATGAAAACGAATAGACGATGCAGATAAGCAGGAGACTTGTCGTGCAACTCCATCGGAACAGCCGCCGGGAGGTCAAGGCTGTGGTTATAAATTTCAGAGGACAGAAGACCGAGGAACAGACTTCTGGGAATCTGGTCATCGCGAGTTTCTCCTTTTCTTGTTACTGGGCTGAACTGGGCCAATGCGAACCTGGATCGCCGGCTTATTTCGCGTAACGATCGATTTTCTGGGCCAAACTCTGCGCACTCGCCGATAGGCGCCAGAACGACGATTTCAACGGTGCGACTGAGCTTCGCGACGAGATCGTAAACGCCGCTCGAACAGCGTCGTTGTTAGACAACGCCAACTTGTGTAACCGCGCGACAGCGACAGCGAGATCGGCGTCGTTATTGATCGCAATCTCTTCCACACCACTCGACGGCGCACTCGCGAAGAAGATCGGGTGCAACTCTTCTCGAAGGATCGCAGTCTCGCGCTCAAACGCACTCGCATGTTCGCGAATCATCGCGAGCCACTTTGCGCGCGCATCAGGCGTAACGGTGCGCATGTCGACGTTCTCGAACCTGTTTATCAGCCGCTCGAGTGCGATTGCCTGGAAGAGTGCGCGATACGCACGATTCACCGCGCGAGAAGAGAACGAACTGACGAGATCATCAACATTCGCTTGTGACGAGAAGTACTCGCGCAGATCTTTGTCAGCGGCGATTGTGTTACCTGTTTCTTCTGCCTGATGAATCGAGATCTGACGACCGGGCGTGGACGTGCGTTGGAGTGCTTCGTCAACTGTTTTTATATCGATAACGACCGCGGGATTCTGGCTCACCGGCGCCAGCGCGCGAAGCAGTTCGCTCTTTCGCTGCTCGCCGTCAACAATTCCCTCAACGCGCAACGACCCACCTGCGCTGCGCGTGAGGGCAACTTGCTCATTCCGGTCGGCCTTCGCCTGATTGAGCAAGTAAGCGACGTCGACTTCCAGCTCGGCCGAGGCGGCCGGCGCCGACGTGCTCATCGACGGAGGAACACGGTCAGCGGAGTCGCGGTGCGCCAAATCACCGAGCTTCCCACTCGACCGGATCCCGCCTGTCAGTTCCGGTTCTACGTCGAAGACTTTCTTATCCACAGCTTTGGCCGGCACCAGCTCAAAGCCGGCTTCGACAAACCGGTATTCGCGCAACTCGCCGCCACGTTGGACCAGGAGCGTCTGTTCTACCGGACGTAGATCAGACTGGTTCAACGTGAGTGTAGCTTTCAGCAGACGACTGGCGCCGATCGTTCTTTCCGTTTCATAAGTGAGAACGTAACTGGTCGATCGCCGTTCGACGTGAACGGCGTTGGGATCGGCAATCAGGCTTTCAAAAGACTTAGCCGAAGGATCGAGTTGCCAAACGTCTTCGAGACTCAGCAACACGTCCACAGGCATGGCGGGCGCAGCTTGCGGCCTCACCTTGGCGCCGTGGTTGAAAACGACCCGCGAGCCGTCTCCTTTCTGCCACGTACCAGCGATGAGTCGATGTGTTTCGTCAAAGAGTCGGTGCACGCGATTGCCTGTCGCGTAGTCGTTCCAGATCTCGATACGCCGCCGCGCAACAACGGCGCCTTCAGGCGATCGGCGCTCTTCGAGATTCAGGTAACGGCGACTGGCGTGGTCGCGCAGTTGTTCGTTTTGTTGTTCGGCAACAGCGGCCTGGGCCAATAGTGAGACCGCCGTCGGAGTTGGTTCGTTCCTGCTTCGCCAAACGAGAAAAGCAGCAAGAGCAACGGCAACCAGCAACACAGTCACGAAGCCCGGCTGCGCCCAAAGGCGGCGCCGTTCGTTCGCAAGGTGTCCGGAGAAGAGCGAGCGGGAGGGTCCTCGCTCTGCCGCTAAATCGGCTCTTGGATCCACGGCACTGGCACTCCCGTCAGCGCGTTTAAGGAACCCAAGAGCTCGGTTGGCCCACGACTGGAGAAGATTGGCGTAACGCCTGGTCGCCACCTTCAACGCAGGCGTCTCGCCGGCAGCCGGGACCAAAGACAAGGGTGAGGACAAGCCTTTTGCAGTGAGTATTTCCTGATTCGCGGAAAGAACTGCCGTCGCCGGATCTTTATAGACGACGCGAAGACTCGGCCCGTCCTGAAATCGCAGGAACGCGGCCAGGGTGCGGCCTTCGCTCAGTTCAACCCACGCCCATTGCTCAGACTCAGATCCTGTTCCACTGCTGAAGAACAACAGTTGAACACCCTGTTCGCTTGTTATCTCGATAAACTCTACTGGCTCGTCCGCGTTCAAATTGAGATCGAACTCGGTCACTTCCGAACCGATCTTCAACGCGCTGACGTCGGCGCCATTTACGGCGATGCGCAACTCGTTTGGTTTGTGTTCGCTGATCGTCCGCAGATGACGGTCGAGTTTGCTTTTTACATCGCTTGGACTACCACCTGATCCGTCTCCTCCGTCGCTCGGAGGCTGATAGCGACTTGCGAGCGGAGCCAATCCGAGCAAGCTGTTCACCGCATCCAGACACCCCGCACAACTGACGATGTGACCGAGTTTCGACGTCGATAGCGCTTCCGTATTGCCTGACGAATAGATCTCGCGCAGATCTTCCGGACGGGGACACTCTCCCTGACACGACAGAAAGATCATCCGGCGCAGATCCGTCATCAGATCCGAGCTCGATCCAAAACTCCCGACGACCGGACGTTCAGCAGCGCGCTTCGTCACGAATCGCAAACGGCCAGGCTGATTCATGAACAGTTTGACTTCGCGTCGGGCGAGTCCCTGCAACTGATCGACGCAATGCCGCGAACTCGCGATGATGCCGGCGATCTCCGTCGGTAAGTATTCGTGAAAGTATCGGAGGATGAGCACGCTTCCGGCGCGTGAGGATTCTTTTCTCGCGCAGGCATACGAGCAGATCTGTTGTAACTCCTCCAAAGCCTGCATCCGGCGGGCGGGCTCCATCGCCGTCCAACCCACGCTCAGCGAATCGTAGTCGGCGACCGAGAGCGCGGCATCGTTGAGGCGTTGCGCCTGGCGACTCATTCTCGATGCGTGCATGTATCTCAACATTCTTCTCAGGTAGCCGTCGATGTTTTCGATCTGTTCGAGTCCGGTGCGGCCAAGCATGAATTGGACAAACGCATCCTGCACCAGGTCTTCTGCCGCTCCGCGATCCTGGTGAGTCAGACGCAGCGCCCACGCGAGCAGGCTTTCATACCGCTCGGTGAACAACTGTTCTCGTCTCTGTTCTGGTCTGGTCGCCGCTCGGCGCTGATCCAGCATTTCGTTTCTGAGCTTTTCGATTTACGGCTTGCGGCTCCCAACTGCGAGTGGAAGTCACGTACCAATTACAATGTGTGGTTTTGCGGGTCTGATCTCAAAAGAAATTTTGCGGGTAAAGTGAACGGATGCAAGGGTTTACGTGAGATGCAAACACACAAATCCACGGACGCGCCGGCCTTGAGAAAATGCGCCCGATTCGATCACCGCACGAACTGTAATTGAAAAGAACGGCATCAGAAGCCGGGCGATCGACGAGTCGTTCGAATCGTCTTTGGCCACTGATCTCGTCCTTCTCAACGAGCGATCACTTCAGACGATACCGTCGTCCTCGCAAATGATCGCAACTGCTGTATGTGAGTGTTCGCCTAACTCGGACTGAGGTAGATGTATTTCCACTCAGTCCCCTATGCTATACACAGTTGGGTATAGCGCGCAAGCATCTTCTATGAGGGCTCTTGATTGACGGTGGGATCCGATTTCAAAGCGTCTATAAACATAATTGTGGTCGCTTTGGGGGCGGACAATATAACAGCAAAATCGGTGTGTCAAGCGTTTGATTACTACTACTCACGCAATTCGGCGTGGTAGAATCTCGCCCATCCAAACAAACTTCGCCGGTGAGGAAGAGCAAGTGGACCCGCGAGAGCTGACTGTTTTGTTGCGCGATCGGGAGAGTGCCACTCATCGTCTGCTTACTGCCTGGTCCGACGTTCCGCTGCTGATGATGCTCGACGTTGATTGGGAGGATGGACCGCTGGTGCTGGTGGGTTTGTCGGACAGGATGCTGTGGCCTTTGTTGCCGCCGGGAAGTTTGTTACGACTCGATCGGAAAGCGCGGAAGATCGAAGACGGTCACTGGACGGAGTTTGAACGTCCGATCTATCTGATCGAATACAACGGAAACTTTCACTGCTGTCACGTACAGCGAAGAGGCGACGTGTTGAGGTTGATCTCTCACCAGGAGTCGCCTGCCCCGCCGTCGATTTCGGTTCCGTTCAAAGAGGCGCGCGTGCGTGGCCGGCTGACACCGATCTTCCGCCCGTTAGCAACGCGTGGAAGTCAGGCCGGCCGTGTGCAACGCGCCAATCCCAAACTAATCTAACGCCACGAGTACGACGGAACTCTTCTCGCACTCCAGCCATAGATCTCTTCAAACTTCCGCCACGTTTTGATCGTCGTCAAAGAACGCGGCGGAGCGTATCCGAGCCGTTCTGCTTTGATCGCGAGACCGGCGTAACTGAGCGTCGTCCGCGTCTTCTGTTTTATGCGCACCAATGTTTTCGGCAGACACTGGTTGACGCCGACGCGCAGGAGGCGCATTTGCGCCATGAAATCTTTATCCGGAAACAGGAGTTCCGCGGCAAAGATCTCCGCGCCGATCTCGAGTGTTTTTCCGAGGTTGGACTGATCGCAATACGAGATGCCGAGATGTCGATCGCGGTAGAAATGTTTCAGCTCGTGGGCCATCGTAAAGACTTTCGGGTCTTGCGGCAGACCACTCGCGAGCATGACGGTCGTTCCCAGGTGATCGCAAATAAACGCGCCACGCAGGTTTCGCAAACGATACGGCCAATCGTCGATCACGATGCCGTTCTTTTCATAGATCCTTCTGAGGTCGCTTTCGACCACGCGTGGGGATCGCAAACCGAATTCGGCGCGCACTTGTCGCGCGAGTTGTTTTAAATCTTCGTAGTAGGCCTGTGGTTTCACTTCTGTTTTCCCCCTTTCCGGCCCGGCTTCGGTCGGCTTTTGCCCTGATAGATTCCGCGCGCGCGGCGAAACTCCGCGTACTTTCTCAACTCTTCGATATCAGCAGGGTGAAGCTGCCTGGCAGTACGCAGAAGCGCCTTGAGATTTTCATCTTCATCGTCGTCGGCAAGCTCCTGCGGAAAGAATGACATCATCGAGACTCCAAAGAAGCGTGAGATTCTTTCGAGGTCATTGAGACTGGGCCGATACGTTCCGGTTTCCCATCTGGAGATCGTATTCGGCGCGACTTTGAGGTGCGCGGCGAGTGCTTCCTGAGAAAGTCCTTCGCCGCTGTTGTAACTAACGCGCAGATCTCTAATTCGTGCTGCGACGTGGTCGAGCAGGTCCATTGCTATTCCTCTTTTCTCATCCTGAATGAGGACGACATTTAACTAATATCGTTGACAAGGAGAGAGGGCCTGCGTATTATACGCGAGCGGCAAATTAATTCAACGGTAATGAATTGACTGTAGTGAAGATTCGTGGACCAGAACACGAATGTTCACGAATAGCGCGACCTCGGACCTCACATGAATGATCTCTTTTACCGAAAACGAACCTTTCTCGCTTCAATCTCAACCGGTCATACGTCCTACATACTCACTGAAGTCGAATCGAGTCGCGGTGGTGAGTACAAGTGGGGAACTTGCATGGTGACGATCGCGGATTGTCGCCGGCGGATACAGCTCGAGTTTTTTCTCGGCACGGTGCGCGCTCGCCGCGAGAGTTTGCGGAAACTCGATCTGCTGCTGAAGGTACTGAGCTCGTTCCGCAAAGTGCTGCTCGCGGAGGCGCAACTCATCACCGAGTACGAGCGCGCCGAGAAGCGAAAGCCGGCGGCCGAGAAGAAGAAATCGGCCGAGCGCGGCACGGAATAACAAAAATGCCGCGGCGCAAAACGTCGCGGCATCTGTTTTTTGACCACGAATCTAAAGACTAATTCTTTGCCGGTAAGCCTTCCACTTCTCTGACTGGCCGCACTTCAACAGTCCCGATCGTAGCACCGGGAATCCGGCCGGCGATCTCGACGGCCTCTTCCATACTCCCAGCTTCGACCATGAAATATCCACCAATCTGTTCACGCGTCTCCGCGAACGGACCATCCGTAACGAGTCGCTTCCCATCACGCACCGTCACTTGAATCGTTTCCGTGCTCGGATGCAGCGGCGCCGCGTCAATGTACTGCCCATTCGCATTCAGATCGTGACAGAGTTGCACTGACTCGCTCAACAACTGCACACGTTGCGCTTCAGGAATCTGCGTATCATCCACGTGATGAATCAACAGCATGTACTTCATTTACTTTAGTAATCTCCCAACTTCAAGAATCTTTTCAGGCGTCGCGCGAATCCAGTAATTCTCCGTCAGGTTGACCCAACGCACCGTCCCCGACGAATCGATCAGAAACTCCGCGGGCCGCGCGATATCGTGTCCATTCTCACCCGCGCCCGCATGAACCAGATCGTAACGCCGGATCGTCTCAACGTTCGGATCCGAAAGAATCGGGAACGTGTAACCCGCTTGCTGCGCCAGGTTGCGCGACACGTCCGGACTGTCAACGCTGATCGCTACCGGGCGAATCCCATGCTCGTTGAACGCCGCCAAACTCTGCTCGATGCTCCGCAACTCGGAGTTGCACAAGAGTCACCAGTACCCGCGATAGAAGATCAGCAACACTCCTTTGGGCGCGCTGCCGTTAATCGGCGTCGAAAGCAGTTGCGCGAGTGAAACAGACTTTCCACTCGTATCCGAGAGCGTAAACTCCGGCGCTTTTTGTCCCACCTGCGGCGCGTTCGTCGAAGCCGGCAACCACCGCGCGGCGACGAAGAACGCAAAAACAAACGCCGCTATAAAGAACGCGCACACGCTCGTCAATATAACGGCGCCAATCTTCGCTCGCCATGGCTTCGCTTGTTGGGCGGCAAACGCGCGTCGCGCGCCTAAAACCAGCAACACCGCCGCGACGGCAAACATCAACAGCGTGGCCCATGGAAAGTTGCGCGTCGACGGAATCCACACCAGGAACGAGAAGAACGTGATGACCGAAGCTATGGTCAACAAGAACCCCGCCCAGAGTGGCCAATTCAAACGTCGCAGAGTCATGACGACCTCCAACCTATAGATCGACTATCGTTTTAAAGCCGCCATAAACCATGCGCTTCACGTCAAACGGCATCGTCGAGTTTTTCATGATTTTGTTCATACGCGGATCGCTCATGACCTTCGCGTTGACTTTATCGCGATCCGCGCGTGACTTGTAGACGATGAAAGAGAAGAGCACCGTTTCGCCGTCTTTCGGTTTGAATGCTTTCACGAACGACTTGCCAAATTTCACATCGAGGTCGTCGCCGACAGCCTCGATATATTCGAGCGCGCCGTGGTCTTTCCAGATCTTCCCCGCTTTCTGGGCGATACCGCGATACTCCTTCAGTTTTCCTTCGGGAACAGGCACTACAAATCCATCAACGTATCTCATTAAGTGCTCTCCTCTTTAGTTTGATTTATGACTCAGAGCCGCCGCCATGCGCTCCGGCTTCTTCGACGTTAATCATCCACGGAATACCGAAGCGATCGACGCACATTCCGAAACCGGCGGCCCAGAACGTCGCCTGGTAAGGCATCATCACCTGTCCACCGTCCGACAGAGCGTTGAAGATCTGTTCGCCCTTGGCGGTGTCGTTGAGTCCGAGCGCGACTGAAATGCCGGCGGGCTCTTTATAACTTCCCGGGGGTGCGTCTGAAGCCATGATCACCGTGTCGCCGACTTTGAAACTCGCGTGCATGATCTTGTCACCAAAATCAGCGGGAGCGTGTTCAGCCGCGGGACTGTTTTTGTACGTCTGGCTGAACATGGTTGTCGCGCCGAGTGCCTGCTCGTAGTGTTTCAGAGCCTCGGCACAATTTCCGTTGAACATAAGGTACGGGCTTACTTGCATTGTTTCTCTCTCCTTACTGAATTCAGACAACTTGAGTATTGCCTGAGGATTAATGTGGACGCAGACGCCACCTTCCATACGCGATAAAGCCTAACAGCAGCAAATACACAAACGGTATTAGCGCCATCTTAAGACCATCGCCCATTGCGGTTACAACCATCGCGCCGATCATGATGATCATCAGCCCGACGGCGGCGAGTGGCGTCAGGTACTGGCGAGTCTTGAACACTCCGGGAAGCACGAGCCCGAGAGCGCCAAGGACCTCACACACGCCGATAAATCGGATGAACAAGCCGGGTAACACGATCGCATTCGGCGAGCCCATGTCAGTCAACATCTGGATTGGCAGGACCAACTTGGTGCCGCCTGCGAACAGAAACAGCATCGCTAATAAAATTTGGAGGACCCAAAGGAGGATGTTCATGTCAATGATCCTTTACCGAGATTCAGTGCGAATTGGGACGAGTTCGCGAAGTCGAGCATCGCGCAGATAGAGACCGAGCCACACGAGAACGCCGAATGTTACTCCGAAGACGATTGGGAAAACGCCGTCGGCGGCGCGGACGTGTGTTGCGACTGCGCCGCCAAGATATCCCGTCAGGAGGATTGCGCCAAGCACGGCGGTTCGTGGAATGAGGTAAAGAATGGTGCAGGCGATCAGGACGACGCCGATCGGAATGATCGTGCTTTCTGAATAGCCGAGTTTGACAGTGCCTTGGACGACTGGCGCTGGTTTGAACAACTTCGCCGCTCCATCGACCAGTAAAAACGCCGCCACGACCCAACTCACGATCCTTCCCGCCCACAGTCCTCTCACCGGGACCAATGCTACTGTCTGAACATTCGCTGCCATTACTCTATCCTCCAATCGTCTTTACCAATGTGACTCCCGCAAGCGCTCGATCCATGTGAAAGAAAATTTCACAAAAATTCTTTTACCCATGTGAATCACGTAGTCGACTTGATCTGCGCGTCGTCTGTCTGTTTACTTTCAACCGCTTTCATTATTCCCTCCGTGAAACTAAGCCGGTAGTCCGGCGATCTCGAGCACCGGACGGATCTCGATCGTGCCAACGTTAGCAACAGGAATCCGCTCGGCAATGCTCATCGCCTCGTCAAGATTGGGGGCTTCGATCAAGTAATAGCCACCGAGCTGTTCGCGAGTCTCGGCAAACGGACCATCGGTCACCAGCCGTTTACCGTTGCGCAGCCGAACGCTCGTCGCGGTGGCAGTCGGATGGAGCGGACCGGCTGAAACATAATGTCCGCTCGCACTCAGCTCGCGCGTGAGTTGCGCCGATTTCACGTAGCACTCCGCGCGTTCGCTTTCGCTCAACGCCTGTTCGTCGAGATAAACCAGCAACATGTATCGCATGAATGTGTCCCTCCACTATTAAATCGAACGACAGGGCCGAGGATCGACACCTCTATATAGTTTTTTTATTATCAAACGATGCTTGCGAACGCTAACGTCGCCGTTGATGCCGTCTACCGTTCTGATTGGGGACGAATAGTCGCCACATTGATCCGTCAATTTGGCGACTTTGAACTCGCCGAAGACGCCGCGCAGGAGGCGTTCACCGCTGCAGTCGATCAGTGGCGGACTCAGGGCGTCCCGGAGTCGCCGCGCGCCTGGATCATACAAACAGCAAAACACAAAGCCATCGACCGGCTGCGACGTCAAACTCGTTTACAGGAAAAGCTGGAAACGCACCCCGAGTTCACCGAAGAGCCGACGATCGATGGTCCAGATCTCGACTTCGCCGAGATCCCTGACGATCGCCTGCGACTCATATTCACTTGTTGCCATCCCGCGTTGTCACTGGAAGCCCAAGTCGCGCTCACGTTGCGCACGCTCGGCGGACTGCAAACGGACGAGATCGCGCGCGCGTTTCTGGTTCCGCCTACGACGATGGCCCAACGGCTCGTGCGCGCGAAACGAAAGATCCGTGATGCTGGAATTCCTTTCTCCATTCCCGATCAAAGCGACATGCCCGATCGGCTCGACGCTGTGCTGACCGCGATCTATCTCATCTTCAACGAAGGTTACGCTCCGACGAGCGGCACGCCGTTGGTCCGGGCAGACCTTTGCGCCGAAGCAATTCGTCTGGGCCGGCTGGTGACGACTTTGTTGGCGCCAAAACCTCCGGCTGAAGCCACCGCGCTCCTCGCGTTGATGCTGTTGCAGGATTCACGACGCGAGGCCCGGCTCGATGAAGATGGCGATCTCGTCGTGCTTGAAGAGCAGGATCGCAACCGTTGGAATCGAACGCAGATCGAAGAAGCGTTGCCGCTCGTCGACGAGGCGATGAGCGGCACGCCTGGTCCTTACGCGCTCGAAGCGGCGCTTGCCGCGGAGCATTGCAAAGCGACTCGTTATGCAGATACCGACTGGCCCAGGATCGTAAAGCTTTACGATCTGCTGCAACAACTGATGCCGTCGCCCATCGTCGCGCTGAATCGTTCGGTCGCGGTCGGAATGGCCGAAGGACCACAATCCGCAATCGATCTGATCGACAAGCTCTCGGCGTCCGGTGAACTGGACAGTTATCACCTGCTGCACGCCGCGCGCGCCGACATGCTGCGACGTCTCGGTTCAAACCGCGAGGCGGCCGAGAGCTATAAACTCGCCCTCGGCCTCGTCAGTAATGACAGCGAGCGGCGTTTTCTCGAACGCCGCCTCCGCGAAGTTACTTCCAGCACGCACTAACCAGATTCGACTCGAGTCGTTTGCCTGCGGCGCGGCTTCGTCACTGCGTTGCGGCCTGCTTCGTTGCAGCCTGCTTCGTTGCGGCCTGCTTCGTTGCGGCCTGCTTCGTTACTGCGCCGCTTCGTCGCGGCTCTGCCGCCTGATGTGAGGCGAGGCTTTGCCTCGCCGGCAGCGCTTCAATCTTTTCTGGGCTATGCCCACCGGGCGCAGCCCGGTTTCTTTTACCAGCCAACGGCGAGGCATAGCCTCGCCTCACATCAGGCGGCGAAGCCGCTCCGAAAGTAACGCTTGGCGGCCAACCCGAAGTCCTGCCTCACATCAGGCGGCAGGGCCGCTCCGAAAGTAACGCTTGGCGGCCAACCCGAAGTGCTGCCTCACATCAGGCGGCAGAGCCGCTCGGAAGTATTCCCACGGCGGCCAACCCGACTATCCCTGACCGCCCGCTGCCATTGCCGCCATCCGCCTGTCCATCTCTTCCGGTGAGACGTCTTCAGTATGCGTCGCAACCGTCCAAACGTGACCAAACGGATCCGTCAACGTTCCGGATCGATCGCCGTAGAACTGATCCTGCACAGCTCTTGTTTCCACGCCACCAGCCGCGATTGCTTGCTTAAAAACAGTATCCACATCGTCAACATAAATCATCAGCCCGACTGCCGAGCCGCCGAGCGAACTGGGCGCCTTGAATCCTCTTTCTGCCTGCTCATCGGAGAGCATGAAAGGCGAGTTGCCGATCTTCATCTCGGCATGTGCGATCTTCCCCTCGTGTTCCATGCGAAACAGTTCAGTCGCGCCAAACGCCTGCGCGTAATACTCCAGCGCCTTAGCCGCTCCGTCGACAACCAGGTAAGGAGTTAATGAGTGGTATCCCTCAGGAATCGGTTTTACAGCCATGAGTCTTTCCCTTTCGTTTGAATGTGTGTCGTTTACGACTTCTCTTTTAACAGATTCTTCTTGTTTACGAATGCCAGCACGGTGTCGTTGAACTCCTTGCGCTTTTCCAGGTGCAGGAAGTGGTCCACACCGTCCCACATATAAAACTCGAAATCGGGCGCAAGGTTACGGAAAAACTGCTCCGTATCAGCAGGCCAGAATGGAGACTTCGCGAGTATCGCAAGCACCGGCACGTTGATCTTATCGTTGGTGTACAGCGACTCGTCGTTCATCCCCTCCATCGCGCTCACCATAACGCGCTGCGGTGTAACGTCGAGTCCCGCAACAACGAATTCCTTGTCCGCGGCGGAAAGCACCGGCGCCATCTGCGCAAACATCTGCTTCCCTGCCTCTTTGTATCCGGGCGACTTGAACGCAGCGACAAACTGATCTCTCATCGCCTTGTCACCAAACGGGCGCAATCCGCCGTCGACGATCACGATAGCCAGCGTCTTCTGCGGATACTTGCGATAAAACTGGCGGGCCACAGGCGTGCCCATACTGTGGCCCACCAGAACGGCCCGATCGACCTTCGCATCGCGAATTACGGCATCGATCGCCCCTGCAAAATGGTCCATCGTGTACGCGATCTCGGGCTTGTCACTCTGTCCGTGACCGGGAAGATCGACCGCGATCACGCGCGCGCGTTTGGCGAACTCCGGAATCTGGTATCGCCAGTGTCCAAGGTTGCACGTCCAACCATGAATGAGGACAAACGCCTCAGAGCCATTTCCGTAACTCTGATAATGAATCTTCGCGCCGTTGAGCGTCGCAAACTTCGATTCGCCGTCTTTCGCGGCGACAGGCACGGCCGCCAGTAAAAGCAACGTCGCGAGCAAAACCCACCTAATCTGCTTCATAACAAATTCCTCTCGCTGTTTTTGATTATGACGAGCGTCATGTCGTCGGCGAGCGGACGCGGCGCCGCGAAGTCCTGCACCGCGCCTAAAACTGAAAACAGCGTCGCTTCAGCCGAAGCGCCTTGCGCACGCCGAAACTCAGTCTCGAGACGCTGAACGCCAAACTCTCGATCCGCTTCGTCAAACGACTCCGGTATTCCATCAGAACAAACGAGCAGCGCGTCGCCTGGAAGAAGCTGCACGCTGCCGCAATCGAATGAAGCCGTTGGCACGACACCGAGCACCGGTCCACCTTCGGAAAGTGCCTCGAGACCTGAATCGGCGCGCAACAACAACGCCGCCGGATGTCCGGCGCTACAGTAATCAAGCACGCCGTCGTTCGAGTCGATCCGTCCGATAAACATCGTGCTCAACGGTTCGATCGGAGATAAACGCGCGATGTCGCGATTGACTGCGGCGGCGATCGCTTCGGGGTTGCTATCGGCAGCGGTGTGAGTGCGAATCAGTCCGATCAGGTGCGTGACCCACATTCCCGCGGCGAGTCCTTTGCCGCCGACGTCACCCAGAGCAAACACCAACCCGCTATCGGTTTGCTCGACGGCGAAGAAGTCACCCGGCAGATGACGCACGGCGAAGATCTCACTGGCGATGTCGAATGCGCCGTAATGAATCAAACTCGGCGCACACAAACGCCGGTGTACTTGCGCTGCTTCGAAGATTGCGGTGTTTAAAGCCGCGTAATCTTCTTGAAGCGTCTCGAGCTTCAACTCGAGTTCACGAACACGATCGCGCGAACTGATCGTGATTGCTGCTGCGGACATACGACGGCGTCCTCATCCAACAAACTTATATCCACTACCATGAACGGTAAGAATGAAACGCGGCTCCTCCGGGTTAGGTTCCAGCTTCTGTCTCAGATGAACGATGTGCGTATCGACCGTGCGCGTCGTGGGATAGTTTTCGTATCCCCACACCGCATCGAGCAGTCGATCGCGGCTAAGCGTTTCTACCGGATGAGCGATGAAGTATGCGAGCAACGCAAACTCTTTCGCCGAGAGATCAACGAGGTTTCCGTTTCGCCTCACTTCGTTGCTTCGAACGTTGACCTCTACGTCGCTGAATTTGTAAATCTCGGGGGTAGGTACGGGAGATGAAACGCGTCGCAAAACAGCTTTGACGCGCGCCATCAGTTCGCGCACGGAGAACGGCTTCGTCACGTAATCATCTGCGCCGAGTTCGAGTCCGACGACTTTGTCGATCTCCTGTCCACGGGCGGTCAGCATGATGATGGGCACTGCCGGGCGTTTGGCTTTCAATTGTTTGCAGACGTCGAGGCCGCTCATGCGAGGCATCATGACGTCGAGGACGACGAGATCCGGATTGTCGTTGAGTGCGCGTTCGAGTCCGCTGGCGCCGTCTTCCGCGGAGATTACGTCGTAGCCTTCGTATTCGAAGTTGTCGCGCAGGCCGGCAACCATCGCGGGCTCGTCTTCAACGATTAGAATCTTGCTCTTCATGATCTTGTTCCTTCAACGACTCGGTCTCCATCTTCTTCCTTCAACGACTCCGGTCTCCAGGTTGCTACTGCCGGTTCGCCAGCTTCACGATCGTCACTGCGGCTTCGCTCCTTGCTGCGGCTTCGCTCCTTGCTGCGGCTTCGCTCCTTGCTGCGGCTTCGCTCCTTAGTGCGGCTTCGCTCCTTGCTGCGGCTTCGCTCCTTAGTGCGGCTTCGCTCCTTGCTGCGGCTTCGCTCCTTGCTGCGGCTTCGCTCCTTGCTGCGGCTTCGCTCCTTGCTGCGGCTTCGCTCCTTGCTCC
>DASTTB010000031.1:0-4469 GCA_035760365.1 Pyrinomonadaceae bacterium | reverse complement strand
TCCGCGACCGCCGTACCGGTCTCGGCCTGCTTGAGCGCAAACACGATCTGCGTTTCGGTGAACTTGGATTTTTTCATGGCAATCGTCAGGGCTCCCATCCTGTCATAAATTGCCCGTTTTTCTCTAACTTATTTCGGTAGGGTTTTTCGGGAGGAGGTCAAACCCTCGCGGAATTGAACTAAATGAACCCAGGCTCACATCGTGCAGACTTGTCAATGCCCGAGAAAGCATTGCCTCGTTTTCTCAAGGTTGAGGAAGTCGCGGATTTACTCCGTTGTAAGAAACGGACCATCTACGACATGGTTGAGCAAGAACGCATTCCGTATCGAAAGTCGGTGGAAGATTATTGTTTGACGTTGATGAAATCATTGAGTGGACCAAACAAAAGCAGTAGAGGCTTGCGTCTCGCTCACCTCGACGAATATATTGCCGGGCGTTCTCCTGGCTGCAACCGGAAAGGGGAACGCTGATGTCAGTGTATTTGAGAGGTACTTGCAAGCGTGCGCACCGCCATTCCGGTGAGTGCAAGCATTACCACTATTCGTTCCAACTTAATGGGAAACGTTATCGAGGTTCGATCCCAGAAGCCAGAACCAAGTGGCAAGCAGAACAAGCAGAACTTAGGATCAAACAAGAGGTCTTTGAAGGTCGATTTGGGAAGATGGAAGTTGGCACTGTGAAGTTTGCGGATTTCGTGGACCGTGTTTACTTACCGTGGGCGAAAGCTAACAAGCGTTCATGGAAGGACGACGAATACAAGCTTCCAGTTCTGAAAACGTTTTTCCGAAATAATGCACTTCGAGACATCACACCGTTTTCGATTGAGCGATTTAGCAGACGCGGTTGACTACGCCGACAAAGCATAAGACACCTCGTTCACTCGCAACCGTCAGCCTGGAGATGGCTCTATTGAGTCGCATCTTTAGTCTGGCGCTTGGTTTTAAAGAGGTTGAGACCAATCCATGTCGCAACGTTGCGAAGTTAAAGCTCGACAATCAACGGTATCGATATCTCTTGCCTGAAGAAGAACCAAGCTTGCGCTCAGCGTTGACGGGTCAACGTTCGCATTTTGGTAGACTTAGTTCCTGTAGCAATTGGAACAGGTTTGCGGAAGAACGAACTGTTAACTCTTCGGATCAAGCACATCGACTTTGCGCGAGATCTGATTCTGGTAACCGGTACTAAGACGAGAAAGAATCGCGAAGTGCCGATGAATTCCGAAGTGCGCGAGATTATGCTCCGCTTGCGTCGTTCAAAGTCGGTTGAGGATCATGTTTTCGTGAATCCAAAGACTGGCAGACGTTTGACGGACATAAAGCGAGCATTTCATGGTGCATGTGCGGCGGCGAAGATCTTTGGTTTGGTTTGGCACGACCTTCGAGCGACATTTGGAACCAGGTTAGGTGAGGCCGGATTCGACGCCTTCACGATCGCCGCCCTCATGGGTCACAGCAATGTCCGAACAACTCAGCGATACGTTCGAGCGACTGAAAGGAACAAGAGGGAAGCTGTTCAAGCAGCGATGTTGAGCTCGAGGGGCCACAATTTGGCCACAAGAGTAAATACGATGACTCAAAACAGCGCCGTTGCTTGACTCAACGCAAAACGCTAGGCTAGTCTGCATCAGTCGTTTACGACCGACTTCCCGCACGCAAAGGGGCCGTAGCTCAGCTGGGAGAGCGCATGACTGGCAGTCATGAGGTCAGGGGTTCGATCCCCCTCGGCTCCACCAAATTTCAAAAACACCACAAATGAGCGGCCTGAGAATCCTGATTACTAACCTGAGACTCGAAGGCTGGACGGGCACAGAACTGTTCGTCCGCGATCTTGCGCGTGGACTCCTCCAGGCCGGACATCATCCCATACTTTACAGCCCGCGCCTCGGCCGGCTCGCCGCCGAGACACGCAAAGAGACGATCCCCGTCATCGACGATCTGTCGCGACTCGCCACACCTCCCGACATCATCCACGGCCAGCACGCGAATGAAACAATGACGGCGCTACTGCACTTCCCAAGCGCACCCGCGATCTATTTCTGCCACGACTGGTATTTCAACGAAGACTACCCGCCACGCTTCCCACGCCTTCTTCGCTACATCGCCATCGACGATCAGTGTTACGACAAACTCGTCTGCGAGTATGGCGTGCCGGAGGAGCGGGCGCAGTTGATGTGCCAGTTCGTCGATCTCGAACAATTTGTTCCGCGCGCCGCGTTGCCTTCTCGTCCGACACGAGCCGCGATCCTGTGCAATCACACAAAGGAGAACGAACACCTCCAAGCCGCACGTGACGCTTGCGGCAGACACGGGCTGACGCTCGACGTTTACGGCGCGGGTGTCGGCACGACGTGCGAACGGCCGGAAGAAATGCTGCGCGACTATGACGTCGTGTTTGCGAAGGGACGCGCTGCGCTCGAAGCCGCCGCTGTCGGCGCCGCAGTCGTGGTTTACTGGTGGCGTCGTGTTGGTCCAATGGTGAAAGCGTGCGATCTCGAACGTCTACGCGTGGACAGTTTCGGCGTGCGTTCGATGAGTCCGCAACTTACGCCGACGGAGTTTGGAAACGCGATCGACTGTGCGCTCCAAGACTACGACGCGACAGACGCCGCCGAAGTCTCGCAACGCGTACGACAGAGCGCCGGCCGCGACAGCGCGATCAACGAGTTGCTCAAAGTTTATGAAGAAGTAATCGCGGAACACGAGAGCGCGCCGGCCGATCGCGAAGGTGAGGCGCACGCCGCCGCTGCATACGTGCGAAATCTGTCGTTGGGCCACTCACGACAGCGCGAAGAGATCTTCAACTCGACAACCTTCCGCGTCGGCGAACGTTTGCGACAAACGCCGGGAGTCGGACGGCTGACGCGTTCACTCGCGCGGCGCCTTGCGGGTAAGCGCGACGAATAGTCTCACTGACGCCGCTCCAGTTTCATCACCATCCCATGTTTTGACCGCAGCAAATGTCCGCGCGTAACTTCAACCTCGCCGGAAAAACGCAACGACTAACGCCGCTCCAACTTCATCACCATCCCATGTTTTGACCGCAGCAAATGTTCCGCGCGTAACTCAACCCGGTGACCGGGCGCAAGCCGCATTCGCCAACGACGCGCGAGCGAGGCAAGCAAAATAACTCCCTCCATCATCGCGAACGGCTCACCCACGCAATGACGCGGACCACCGCCAAACGGGAAGTAAGAGAACCGCGGGCGTGACGCTTTCGCTTCGGGCGTGAAACGATCCGGATCGAAACGTTCCGGCTCGGGGTAGTAACGCGGATGCCGGTGCATCGCATACTGGCAAACGACCACAAGCGCCTGCGCCGGTATAACATGTTCGCCGATCGGAAAGTCACGAATCGCACGCCGCACGAGCCGCCACGTCGGCGGATAAAGCCGCATCGACTCAGACAGAACTCGTTCCGTGTACGGCAGCCGCGGTATGTCGTCGAGTGTGGCTGGTCCACCGTTGGCGAGCACTTCGTCGACTTCAGCGTGCAAACGCGCTTCGACTTCCGGATGTTTCGAAAGCAGGTACCAGGTCCAGATCATCGCGGTCGCGATCGTGTCGTAGCCGGCGATGAAAAACGTCAACGCTTCGTCCCAAACTTCTTCCGGCGTCATTCGCCGTCCGCCGTTAACTTCGTCCTCCGCGAGCAGAAGCATCGACAACAGATCGCCATGATCACGACCGCTCAATCGTCGCTCCTCGATGAGCTCGAGGACGACGCGGCGCAGTCGTTCTTTACCGCGGTGAAAGTAGAGCATACTCGGCAACGGCATCGTCTCGAGCACTTTCGCCAACGGCAGTTTGAACGCGCGGTAACGTGAAACTGCCGCGCTCATTGCGCGCCCAACTTCATCGCTTTCGGATTCGACATCGGCATTGAACAAAGTTTTGCCGACGATGCCGAGCGTCAGCCGGACCATCTCCGGCCAAACGTCGAGCACCTGTCCGTCACTCCATTGCGAACTCATGCGCTCGCAATGTTCACCCATTACGGCGGCGTAATTGGCGATGCGTTTACGATGAAAGGCGGGTTGTGCGAGCCGTCGCTGACGACGGTGCACGTCTCCTTCACTGAGCAGCACGCCCTCGCCGAGAAAGCGTCGGGAGCGCTGCCTGCCTCGGCCTTTGAGAAAGTTGTCGTAGTGATTGACCAGGATGTCGTGTACGTGGTCCGGGTGATTGACGAAGAAAATATGTTCGAGGCCGACGCGAAACCTGCATATGTCGCCGTAAGCGTCAGCCAGACGCAACATGAAGCGCAGCGGATCGCGGCGGCTCTCGGTGACCAACGGTCCAAAGAACCGGTTGCCCGTTGGACCGGGGATTGTCGATTGGGACATGGGATGTTTGATCTGGGCGAGATTGGACTAACAACTTCGTTGCACACGTGTGCCAGTTCTTCCGAATGGGGCATTTGAGCGGAGCATTATATTTGCGAACCGCGGATTTGTCAGGCTTCTTAATTTT
>DASTTB010000030.1:0-275134 GCA_035760365.1 Pyrinomonadaceae bacterium | reverse complement strand
CCGAAGCACCTGATTGATTTGCGTTTGATAGGCTGGCGCTCCGGCTTTTGATGCTCTTTCTTTGAAGTAATTCAGAACATCAAGATCGATGAGTATAGAAATCCTCACCTTCGTATTGCGGGCTTCTGTTTCACCAGCCTTAGCCATGAAGGCGCCACGTGGCAACCGCTTGAATCGTTTCGGATCCAGCCCGGCCGGCCTTTTAGTTCTTGTCTTCATAAACCTTCACCATCCATCTCTCCGCCCGCCGTGCCGAGATCAGCCGTACAATCTCCTCGTCATAAGCAAAAGAAACAAACAACAGACCAATTGACGACATTCCGATCGAGTTTCGTCATGGTTTGAATGCTCCAGATCTTCAAAGGGAACCGCACGGGGATCGTTGAATACTTGTTGGGCCTGTTCGAACGAGACTCGATGCTTCTTCACATTCTGCTGGGCTTTAACTTCGTCCCATTCGAAATGCATCAATCAGAGTATATACATATTGAATATATATTCAAGAACAGGGAGAGACCCGGCGCAATTATCTTATATCGGCCCGATGTTTGACCAAGGACCGTCTGGCGAGGTTGGAGATTCAGATGTCCTAGGCGGCCGCAATCCGAAATGTCGCACGGCCCTCAGAAGTTGAGACGAGAAAATCCACGTCGGATTACAATGGAACGGGAGTAAAAATATTACATTTTGAAACTCTATGTGGATTCCGTGCGTAGACAACTCTTCATTCACATGGGCATAAACCCCATCAACAATCAACCAACGAAAGAGGTTCACATGCGTTCAAACGGCCACTCGCGCCGCTCATTCACCTTGCTACTTCTCTCAGCCTTGCTGCTATTCACATTCGCGGCCCCCGTCTGGGCGCAGAGTCCGCCGCTAATCGACCGCGAACTCTTCTTCGGCGACCCCGAAATCGCGGGCGCCCAGATCTCCCCAGACGGCGCTTTCATCGCCTTTATCAAACCGTTTAAAGGCGTGCGCAACATCTGGGTCAAGAAGACGGCCGAGCCGTTCACCAGCGCGAAACCAGTCACCGCCGACACCAAGCGCCCCATCCCGCAGTACTTCTGGTCGCGCGACGGTAAGTACATCCTCTTCGTCCAGGACAAAGCCGGCGACGAGAATTACAACGTATACGCCGTCAACCCATCGGAAGCTCCGGCTGCCGGACAAGATGTGCCCACTGCGCGAAATCTCACCGACGTTAAAGGCATACGAGCCGCTATCTACTCAGTGCCGCGCAGTGAGCCGGATGCGATCTACGTCGGTCTCAACGATCGCGACGCAGCCTGGCACGATCTGTACAAAGTAAAGCTCTCCACCGGCGAACGCACACTCGTTCGCAAAAACACCGAACGCATCACCGCCTATTACTTTGATCTCAAAGATCAGTTGCGACTCGCGACCAGGTCCGCCGAAAACGGCGACACCGAAGTGCTGCGCGTCGACGCCGACAAGTTTACGAAGGTCTACAGTTGCACCGTGTTCGAGGCATGTGGGCCAGTTCGCTATCACAAGGACGGCCAACGCGTTTACTTCGTAACAAACAAAGGCAGCGATGTCGATCTCGTTCGCCTGGAACTCTTCAACCCGACTACCGGTAAGGAAGAACTCGTCGAGTCTGATCCGCTGAAGCGCGTCGACTTCGGCAACGCCTCGTTCTCGGAACTCTCCGACGAACTGATCGCTACCTCGTACGACGATGAACGCGAACGAATCTACTGGAAAGACAAAACGTTCGAAGCTGATTACAAAAACCTACAGAAACAACTTCCCGGCAAAGAGATCGGCTTCGCGTCGTCAACCAAAGACGAGAAGCTGTTCATCGTCGCCGCAAACGCCGACACCGATCCCGGCTCAACTTATCTCTATGATCGGACCACCAAAAAATTAACGCTTCAATATCAGATACGCGAGAAGTTGAACCGCGCGTATCTCGCGCCGATGAAGGCGGTTCGGTATCCGTCGTCTGACGGGTTGGAAATCCCCGCTTATCTAACGTTGCCGAAAGGCGTCGAAGCAAAGAACCTCCCGGCGGTGATCGTTCCGCACGGTGGTCCATGGTTCCGCGACAGTTGGGGCTACAACTCGTTCGCGCAGTTTCTCGCCAATCGCGGCTACGCGGTGTTACAACCCAACTTCCGTGGTTCAACCGGTTACGGCAAGAAGTTTATCGACGCCTCCAACAAACAATGGGGCGACAAGATGCAGGACGACGTGACGTGGGGCGCGAAGTATCTCATCTCCCAGGGCATCGCCGATCCGAAACGCATCGGCATTATGGGCGGATCTTACGGCGGTTACGCCACGCTCGCGGGCGTTGCGTTTACACCGGACGTTTACGCCGCCGGCGTCTCGATCGTTGGACCATCAAACCTGATCACGCTCCTCGAATCGATTCCGCCGTACTGGGAACAGATTCGAAAGCTCTTCTACGAGCGCATGGGCGACCCGAACACGCCTGAAGGCAAGGCGCAGTTGCTGCGACAGTCGCCGCTGACCGCCGCTGCGAAGATCAAAACGCCGCTGCTGGTGATCCAGGGCGCAAACGATCCGCGCGTCAACAAACGCGAATCGGATCAGATCGTTATCGCGCTCCGCGATCGCGGGTTCCCGGTTGAATACATCGTCGCGCCGGACGAAGGCCACGGCTTTCAACGTCCGGTGAACAACATGTCGCTGTTTGCGAGCGCGGAGAAGTTTCTCGCGAAATATCTCGGCGGACGTTACCAGGAAACGATGACGCCCGAAGTGGCCCAACGTCTGAAAGAGATCACCGTCGACGTCAAGACCGTGACGATGCCGAAGATGATGAGCTCAACTTCGGAAGTGCCAAAACCGGCCGTCGATCTGCGTCCGGGCAGTCACAACTACAAGGCGACGATCGCTATCGGAGGACAGGAAATTCCGATCACGTCGAAGACGGACATCAAAGAAGAAAACGGAGCATGGACCGTCAGCGAAACTGCAATGACGCCGCAAGGCGAGGTCGTCGACATCAGCACGATCGAAAAAGGAAGCCTGCTGCTGAAGCGTCGCATGATCAAGCAAGGTCCAATGTCGATCGATATGAACGTTGCGCCGAATAAACTAAGCGGCGCCACCGTGATGAACGGAAATTCAACGCCGATCGATGCCGATCCAGGTGGTGCTTTGTTTGCCGACGGAGCCGGTACGTTTGAAGTGATCGCTTCACTGCCGTTGGCGGAAGGCTACAGTCTGAGTTTTCGAAATTGGGACCTGAACAAACAGAAGGCTCAGATCAAACAGTTGAAGGTCGTCGGTACTGAAAGCGTCACTGTTCCGGCGGGGACCTTTGATGCTTACAAGCTGGAGATCGTCGCAGCGGACAATGACGCAGACAAACAAACTGTTTGGATCGACAAAGCGACCCGGAGAGTGTTGAAGATTTCGGCCGTGATTCCGAGTCTTAACGGCGCGGTCCTGACGTCAGTATTGACGCAGTAACATTTGTTAACGACGAAGTCGGGCCTCTCGTGTGTAACAACACGAGAGGCTTTTTTCTTTCGTTCGCGGGTGGTGTCCTTAATCTGACGGTAATCTCTTTTAATCCGTGTTCTGCCTGTGTACGTAACATCAGCTAACGCAGCGCATCGCGAACACGGATGAAAACAAATTTCGAATTAGGACACTGCCCGTTTCGCGGCTCGGTTATACAAATCACATTCACTCCGTTAGACTCTCCATAGCAGCCCCCAACAAAAGTCGCAGCCATAATCCCGGGTTCATCATGAAAGCAACTGTCATGTATGGCGCGGGTGACGTTCGTATCGAGAACGTTCCCGACGCAGCAATCATTAATCCTACTGACGCAGTCGTCACCGTCACGCGTGCGTGTATCTGCGGCAGCGACCTGTGGCCGTATAAGTCGATGGAACCGACCCAGACCGGCCGCGTGATGGGGCATGAGGCGATCGGCGTCGTTGAAGCAGTCGGCCGCGAGGTTAGTACGGTCAAAGCGGGCGACCTCGTCGTGATGCCGTTTGCATGGTCCGACGGCACGTGCGAGTTCTGCCGCAAAGGATTGCAGACTTCCTGCGTCCACGGAGGCTTTTTCGGTAACGAAGAGATCCCCGGCGCACAGGCCGAAGCGGTGCGCGTTCCGCTCGCGGATGGAACTCTCTTCGTCTTGCCGGCCGGCGACAATGGATTGTTGCCCTCGCTGCTCACGCTTTCCGATGTCATGGGTACGGGCCATCACGCTGCTGTTGTGGCGAAGGTCGGTCCGGGGAAGTCAGTGGCGGTTGTCGGAGACGGCGCTGTCGGTTTGTGTGGCGTGATCGCCGCGCGACGACTTGGCGCTGAACAGATCATCATCCTTGGACATCATCCCGATCGCATCGCACTGGCGAAAGAGTTTGGCGCGACAGACGTCGTGAGCGAGCGTGGCGATGAGGCAATCGAGCGTGTGCGCGAGTTGACTGGCGGATTAGGCGCGCACAGTGTGTTGGAGTGTGTGGGTTATCAGCAGTCCACCCTCACCGCGCTCAGCATCGCGCGTGCGGGTGGCGCAGTCGGCCGCGTCGGAGTTCCACAAGACCTGACGATCCCCGCCGCGGACACCACGTTCTTCAACAACGTCACGATCGGCGGCGGCCCCGCACCTGTCCGCGCATACATGGATGAACTTCTGCCCGACGTACTCGAAGGTCGCATCGAACCGGGCCGCGTGTTTGATAAAACCACGAACATCGACGGCGTGCCTGACGGCTATCGCGCGATGAACGACCGCGAGTCGATCAAGGTGATGATTCAGTTTTGACGGTACTTACCGGATTGCTTTGCTTGCACGTTTCGCCGCTTGCGTACGACGAGTCCACCAACACCAGGGAGAAGATTTGTCAACTGACCTGACAATTGGTATTGCTAACGCATCGTGTCAAGGATTTTGAGTTTCTTAAAACTATACTTTCTGATACTCGTCGTCTCGACGTGTAATCTGCAGGCCCAAACTCCGTCCAAACCGGCTGAGGCTCAGCAGCCAGGCGGAGTCTCGACGGGCGCCGCGCGAAACTACACCACGAAACGAACGATCGAAGTTGTCGATCCGAATGCGCCGGTTGTTTTTGCCGACGTCACGGATAAAACGTCGCTGCGCGAATTCGTGCATCGCTCAGGCACGCCGCAAAAGAACTACATCTTCGAAGCGCCGTCCGGCGCTGTCGCGCTCTTTGATTACGACGGCGACGAAAAACTCGATATTTATCTCTTGAATGGTTCGACCGTGCCGGCGCTTCAGGGTAAGGAAAAGCCGCCGCGCGCTGCGCTCTACCGAAACCTCGGCGGATGGAAGTTTGAAGACGTCACGACGAAGGCCGGTGTGGCAAATGAACGATGGGGAATGGGTGTCGCCGTCGCCGATTACGACAACGACGGCAAGCCAGATCTGTTCGTCAGCAATCTCGGCGTGTCGCGTCTCTATCACAACAACGGTGACGGAACGTTCACGGACGTCGCGGAAAAACTCAACGTCGCACGCAAAGGATGGAGCACCGGCGCGACGTGGGGCGATTACGACGGCGACGGACGTCTCGATCTGTTTGTTCCTGGTTACGTTGAGCTTGATTTCGACAAGTTGCCGCCGAGTCCGGCGGACGCCGGCAAGGGAGCCGGAACAGTGGGACAGAACTTCTGCCAGTTTCGCGGCGTCCCCGTGATGTGTGGACCACGTGGTCTAACTGGCGAAGGTGATACGCTCTATCGTCAAAAACCTGACGGCACTTTCGAAGACGTCTCAAAGAAAGCAGGCGTCGACGATCCAGAGCGGTACTACGGCTTCACGTCTTCGTTCGTAAATGTAAATGAAGATGATTTGTTGGACCTCGTCGTCGTTAACGACTCGACACCCAATCAGCTCTATATCAACAAGGGAAACGGCACGTTTGAAGAGACGGGTTATTCATCGGGCGTGGCGTTGAATGAAAACGGACGCGAGCAGGCGGGAATGGGACTCGCCGCCGGCGATTACGACAACGACGGTCGCATCGATTTTCACGTTACGAATTTTTCCGACGACTCCAACACGCTGTACCGCAACGAAGGCGAAGGCAATTTCACGGATGTAACTTTTCAAGCCGGGGTCGGCGAGCCTTCGATTCCGTTTCTCGGATGGGGAACGAGTTTTCTCGATTACGATAACGACGGTTGGTCTGACTTGATCGTCGCCAATGGACACGTGTATCCCGCGGTTGACGATCATCTGTGGGGGACGAGTTACGCACAGCAAGCGTTGCTGTTTCGTAATCTGAAGAACGGGAAATTCGAACGCGTCGGAGCGGCGCCGGGGAGTGGACTCGCACTGGCGGCGACAGCGCGTGGTCTTGCAGTCGGCGACCTGGACGGCGATGGCCGACTTGATGTTGTGATGAACAACATCGATTCGAAACCTACGATTTTGCGCAACGTCGCGTCGCAAGTGGGACATTGGTTATCGATTCGTCTCGTTGGTGATACGACGAAGAAGACTTCGCGCGATGCGATTGGCGCTCGTGTATACATCCCGACAGGAAAGACGCAACAGCGACGAGACGTGATCAGCGGAACCAGCTACGCGTCGCAAAACGATCTCGCAGTACACTTTGGTTTGGGAACGGCAACGAGCGTAGACAAGATCGAGATCAAGTGGCCCGATGGATCAACGCAAATAGTTCGCGTACCGGGCGTTGATCGCAGGATTACGGTGGTGCAGAACAAAGGTGTCGTTGGTGTTGCGCAAAAATAGATTTATCCCTGACGTCGTGTTGCTGATTGCGGCCACTCTGATCACGCGGCAGCTTTCTCCGCGCTCGGATCGGTCTATCGCGAAGCCGGCAACTACACGGAAGCACGCACCACACTCGAACGCGCAGTAGAACTCGATCCGAACGATCTGCGCGCCAACTACCAACTCGGACTGGTCTATTCAAAACTCGGCGGCACCGGATCAGCAAAACGTCTATTCGCTCGCGCGGACGATCTGCGCGCGCAACAACGCAACCAGGAAAGCGTCGTGTTGAAGCTCACCGATCCACCGCAGGATTAAACGCAGCCGTTTGACGTAACTCAGACGAGACCATAAGATGCGGTTCCCAAGGAGGGCTCCCCCGCTGCGATCCTTGGACGACATACCGTCTGCGACCGAACGACGCGCTCAACTCATCCTTCAGCAACTGCTGCGATCGGAAAAGATTTCAGTAGCGAGTTTGGCCCAGCGCCTGAAGGTCTCACCGACCACTATCCGTCGAGATCTTGCCGACCTCGAGCAACGCGGATTACTGCGACGAAGCCACGGCGGCGCGATTCCGATTCAACCACTGCTCTACGAACCGTTTCGCCATAAATCGTCTTTTCACGAGCAGGAAAAACAGCAAGGTGCGGAGAAACGACGCATCGGTTTAGTCGCCGCTGAGCTTGTCAGTGACGGCGACATTCTCGCCATCGGGGCCGGAACGACGGCGACACAAGTCGCGCGTAGTGTTTGCCTGCACAAGGGCATTACGGTGCTAACAAATGCCGTGAATGTCGCGATGGAGCTGAGTCAGCGCGACGATCTGAAAGTTTTTGTAACCGGCGGGTATCTCAGCGGCGACTGGTTCGCACTAGTCGGCAATGCGGCGATTCAGAATGCGGGCGAGATGTTTGTCGATAAGGTTTTCATCGGTGTGGATGGAATTCACGTCGAGCGCGGTCTGACGACGAACTATCCGGACCAGGCAGCGATCCACCGCGCGATGATGCGTCAGGCGCGCCGGCGAATCGTCGTCGCGGACCATCGCAAGATCGGAAAAATCGGCACCGCCTTGATCTGGCCCATCGAGGAAATCGACGTTCTGATAACTGATGAAGGAGCGTCCGAGGAAGATATCGCTCCGTTCGTTGCTAAAGGTATCGACGTTCGACGAGCTTAGGGTATCGACGTTCGCTGAGCTTGGTATCGACGTTCGCCGACCTTGGTATCGACGTTCGACGCGCTGAAATTATCAACGGTCCTCGAGCCGCCCTACAGCCTTTCCGCAACTTTCCTGCTTACCTCGGCTACGCCGCCTGATGTGAGGCGAGGCTTCGCCTCGCCGACCAGGTATGAAAAAGGTTGGGGCTGCGCCCCACGACGGGGCGTAGCCCCATTTTTTCTTCAGCTAGCTACCGGCGAGGCAGAGCCTCGCCTCACATCAGGCGGCGTAGCCGTAAAAAAACTCGTAGAGGCAGCGGCACACCGATATTGAGACAGCATCGCTAAGGTGATGGAGCCGGTAGTGATTAAGCCGTTGGTGATTGACAGGGTTCACTGATCAGTGATCGTGGGCCAACCCGAGTCGATCCAAACATCGCCATTGATGAACAAGGCGAACCGTGGCTGAAGATTTTTTCTTGACTTCATGCTCATTTCTGAAGTAAACGAGCATCACTCGTGGCGACATACAGGGCTATTTAATCACTATTCATTAGAGTTGTCCGCATTTCTTCCCCCGCGCGGCGGTGAGTTCGACTGGGTCGTCGAATACCAATTGAACGCTTCTACTTCCGGAGGTGGCAAATGAAAACCCGTCGTTTAGGCATTCCTGCCCTGCTCGTTTTCGTGTTGATGTGCGTCGCGCCCGTAGCCGCGCAAAGCGACCGTTGCAACACTTCGCCTAACGGATAATTCACGACCCCGAGTTTGTTGTCGACGGTCAAAGCGCGCTCGAATTCGCCGCGCGTTGAGTCAAACTTGAAACGCGCGGGCGGCCTCGTTCATCGTCGCTGCCGATCGAAGTTCTGATAGGCGAGGAGATTGGCACGATCAGTGGTAAAACTAACGATTGGTTCGCAGCAAAAGGAGATGCGTTAAAGTTCAACAAAGCGGATCACTATGAATGGTGCGCAAGGCGGACCGCATGGAGTCGCTCATCAATCAACATTGGACCATCATGGGCGAGTACGATCGGCAACATCGCGTCAAGCTCGTCGTAGACGAATGGGGCGCGTGGTACAAACCGGGTTCGGAATTGACGCTGACGGTTACAAATCCGCATTTCAGCGAACCGCGTGAGACTGAAATCGCAGAGCGCGGCGCTCGTGCAGCACGAACTCAGGCCCATGTGTTGTCGATGCCTGACGTTCACGCACATAACACGTTCGAGAATCCGAATGCGGTCCAACCGCGCACTAAAACGGTCACTGTTGCCGGCAGCGTTATTTCGTGTCGGTTTTCGCCGGCGTTGGTCACTCGCCTGCAAATCGCTTACGACTGAAAAGAGTATGTTCTGGGAAGAGCGTTGGCATCCATTACGTGAGGAGTGGGTAATCATTGCCGCTCACCGTCAGAACCGCCCGTGGAGCGGCGGGACGATCGAGCACAATGGTGGTCCATTACCTGAATATGTTGCGGATTGTTATCTCTGTCCCGGCAACCTTCGCGTCAGCGGCGCGCGCAACGATAACTACACCACGACGTTCGTGTTTGATAATGATCATCCGTGTGTCGGATTTGATGCGCCGCAAACGCTGCAACCACCGCCCGGGATCTATCGCAATCAACCGGCGAGAGGCATCGCGCGAGTGGTTTGTTACAGCCCGAATCACAGTCTCGCGCTTGGCGAACTCGAACCGCACGCCATCACGGAACTGCTGCAAGTCTGGCAGGAGCAGTATCGCGAGCTTAGCGCTCGGCCCGAGATCAACCACGTACTGATCTTTGAGAATAAAGGAGAAGCGGTGGGCGTTTCGAATCCGCATCCGCATTGCCAGATCTACGCGACAAACTTCGTCTTCAAAACCATCGAGACCGAAGCGCGCGCGTGTCAGCGTCATCTCGCGGAGACCGGACGCATCCTGTTTCAGGATGTGATCCGCGCGGAAAAGGAAGACGGACGTCGCATCATCTGCGAGAACGAGTCGGCGATCGCGTTTATCCCCTACTTTGCACGTTACGCTTATGAAGTGTTCGTCGCTCCGAAAGCCACGCACCCCAGCATCGAGACACTCGCGGATAACGAACTGCGTGATTTCGCGGCGTTGCTCAAACAGGTGCTGGTTAAGTTCGACAATCTTTGGCAAATGCCTTTTCCGTACGTGATGCCGTTGCACCAGGCGCCGACCGACGGCGGCGACTATTCGAGTTTTCATTTTCACATCGAGTTTCATCCCCCGCTGCGTCGCCCGAACCTGCTGAAGTATCTTGCCGGACCCGAAATCGGCGGCGGCAATTTTCTCTCTGACACTGCTCCAGAAGAGAAGGCCGAAGAACTGCGCGCGCAATCGGACGTGCACTACAAGCAGCGATCGCAGGAGCAGCTATGAGTAACGACCGTCCAGACATGGCCCATCTACTTGGTCCGATTCGGCGGATTCATGAACGAGTGCGCGACGCGGTGGTCGCCGCGTCCGAGCAGGCTGAGATAGACCAGCTCGCCGAGATCTCTGACAACGACTCGCAAGGCGACACGATCTACGCGATCGATCGCGTCAGCGAGGAGCTGCTGGTCCAACTCTTCGCGGACGAGTTAGCGCAGATCGCGCCGCTCGTGCTCGTCGCCGAAGGAATCGAAGACGGCAAGCTCGTGTTGCCCGTTGGCGCGACCGAAGCCGACGCCGTGTGGCGCGTGATCGTCGATCCGATCGACGGCACACGCGGTCTGATGTATCAAAAAAGGAGCGCGTGGGTGTTAACCGGCGTCGCTGCGAATCGCGGTGACGAAACAAACCTGCAAGACATAGAACTGGCGGTCCAGACGGAGATACCGATGGTTAAGCAACATCTTTCCGACGTGCTGTGGGCCATTCGCGGCAAAGGTTCGCAGGCCGAGAGATTCAATCGTTTGACACGCGAAAGTAAGCCGCTCGCGCTGCGACCGTCGCGCGAAACGACGATCGCGCATGGGTTCGCGATGGTTGCGCGGTTCTTTCCGGGCGCCCGTGACGAACTCGCCGCGATCGATGAGGCGATCATTCGCGGCGTGCTCGGACCTGTCGAGCGAGGTAAGGCGCATTGTTTCGAGGATCAGTATCTGTCGTCGGGCGGCCAGCTTTACGAGTTGATGATGGGCCACGATCGTTTTGTCGCGGATATTCGTCCGTTGGTTGAGCAGGTGCTGAACCGCGCGGGACTCGAGTTGGGTATCTGTTGTCATCCGTACGACGTTTGCACGGAACTGATCGCGCGCGAGGCGGGCGTGGTTGTCAGCGACGAGCGCGGCGAGCCTTTGCGTTCGCCCTTGAATATCGAGGCGGACGTCACGTGGGTTGGATACGCAAACGAGTCTATTCGCAATCAGATCGAACCCGAGCTGCGCCGCGTGTTACGCGAACGTGGTCTCAGCAGTGATTGAATGGTTAGTACGTTTCTGAATACGGCACGCCCGTTTAGAGCCGGTTACGGTGTGGCGCGAAACGTCTCATGCGCAGCGCGAAACGTCTCGTGCGCAGCGCGAAACGTCTCATGCGCAGCGCGAAACGTCTCGTGCGCAGCGCGAAACGTCTCGTGCGCAGCGCGAAACGTCTCGTGCGCAGCGCGAAACGTCTCGTGCGCAGCGCGAAACGTCTCGTGCGCAGCGCGAAATGTCTCGTGCGCAGCGCGAAATGTCTCGTGCGCAGCGCGAAACGTCTCGTGCGCTGCGGCTTCGCCGCCTGATGTGAGGCGAGGCTTTGCCTCGCCGGAAGGGCTTGAATCTTCTAAGGGCTGCGCCCTTCGAGGGGCAAAGCCCCAGTTGTTTAGGAGCGGTGCCGACGAGGCGAAGCCTCGTCGCACATCAGGCGGCAAAGCCGCTGCGGTCCAACGACAAGCCGCTGCGGTCCAACGACAAGCCGCTGCGGTCCAACGACAAGCCGCTGCGGTCCAAACGACATGCCGCTGCGGTCCAAACGACAAGCCGCTGCGGTCCAACGACATGCCGCTGCGGTCCAAACGACATGCCGCTGCGGTCCAAACGACATGCCGCTGCGGTCAAGTCGGTCATAGCCGCAAACCGCTAAGTCGGTGAGTCTTCAAAGTTGATTGTCGATATGCATGTTAAAGCAGAGTACGAAATCACGCGCGGTGACACGCATGGTCTTTCCGATGTGTCGGAGTTTCTCGGGATGTTGAGCAGACTTCGCTCGTCTCTCGAGCTCGGGACCTTTTTCGATCAGCAACATGAGATCACGATCGCGCGCGCGCCGGGGCGGCTCGACGTGATGGGAGGGATCGCAGACTACTCCGGTTCTCTCGTACTCGAATTACCGATTGCCGAAGCCACTTTCGTAGCTCTACAAAAACAGGATGCGCGAGAGTTGCGGATCGTCAGCCTGGTGGAAAACGAAGGTCGTGTGCTCAGTTTCGACATGCCTTTGTCCGACTTTGAGCGCGACGGCGAGCCGGTTGAATACGATGAGGCCCGCGCATATTTCAAGAGTGATAGAACTCGGCAGTGGGCGGCGTACGTCGCCGGTGTCTTCCTCGTGTTGATGCGCCAACTCGGCGTTCGCTTCGATCGCGGCGCACGAATTCTTATTTCATCGTCTGTCCCGGAGGGCAAAGGCGTCAGTTCGTCGGCGGCGCTCGAGGTCGCCACGATGACCGCCGTGGCCGCCGCGTTTAGAGTTGCCATTAACCCCCGAGAGATCGCGTTGCTGTGCCAACGGGTTGAGAACCTCGTCGTCGGCGCGCCGTGCGGCGTGATGGACCAGATGACCTCGGCGTGTGGTGAAGCAGATCAACTACTCGCGCTCGTCTGCCAGCCCGCTGAATTACTGGGAACGATTCAGTTACCTGAAGACCTCGCGGTGTGGGGCCTCGACTCCGGCGTTCGTCATTCCGTCGCCGGCGGCGATTACGGCTCGGTGCGAGCAGGAACGTTTATGGGTTACCGGATCATCGCCGAGCTCGCCGGGTTCAACGTCGAGCGCGCGAGCGATCGGATCGTTATCAAAGATCCGCGCTGGGGCGGTTACCTCGCGAACCTGTCACCGTTTGAATTCGAGGAACACTTCGCGCCGAAACTACCTGAAAGTATGTCAGGAGACGAATTCTTGTCGCGTTACGAAGGAACTGTCGACGCGGTGACGAGTGTCGTGCCGGAACGCGTGTACCCAGTCCGTGCTCCCACAGCGCACGCGGTTAACGAGAGTTTTCGCGTGCAGAAGTTTGCGGAGTTGCTACGCCGGCAACATGACAAGCCGAACGATGAAGACAAGGTGACTATGGGCCGATTGATGTACGAGTCGCACGCCAGTTACTCAGCGTGCGGCTTGGGCTCGACGGGCACCGATCTGCTGGTCGAGTTGGTTAAATCGGCCGGCGTGGACCAGGGACTTTTCGGCGCGAAGATCACCGGCGGCGGAAGCGGCGGCACGGTTGCGGTGCTCGGAAATCGAAACGCCGAGCCGGCGTTGGAAAACGTGGCCCAAAGCTACGCCACACGCACCGGACACCAGCCATACGTCTTTCGCGGTTCGTCACCCGGCAGCGCGGCTTTCGGACATCTTGTAGTGCAACAAATCTGAATCTTCTATGGCCATTCTGATTACAGGCGGAGCGGGTTACATCGGCAGCGTCACCACTGAACTGCTGCGCGCGCGTGGCGAGCAGGTGGTTGTTCTCGACAACCTGTCACGCGGTCACCGCGACGCAGTTGCGCCTGAGGTTCCTTTTTACGAAGGCGACATCGGCAATCGCGAACTGATCGCGCGCGTGGTCCAGGACCACGACGTCGACGCGTGCATTCACTTTGCGGCGTTTGCTTACGTCGGCGAGTCGGTCAACGCGCCCGCGCTCTATTACGAAAACAATGTCGAGCAAGGCATCCGCTTGCTGAGCGCGCTCGCGCAATCAGGTGTTCGCCGAGTCGTATTTTCTTCGACTTGCGCCACCTACGGCGAACCGCAACGCATTCCCATCGACGAACAACATCCGCAACTGCCGACAAATCCGTATGGCTGGTCCAAGCTCTTCGTCGAACGGATCATGAGCGACTACGATCGCGCGTATGGTTTGAAGTTTGTGGCTTTGCGTTACTTCAACGCCGCCGGCGGAACTCCCGAGCGAGGCGAACGCCACGATCCGGAAACGCACCTGATCCCGCTAGTTCTCAAAGCCGCACAAGGTGAAAACAAAAGCGTCTCCGTCTTCGGCAACGACTACGCGACGAAAGATGGCACGTGCGTGCGCGATTACATTCACGTCAGCGACCTGGCCGACGCGCACGCACTCTCGCTCGATTACCTGCGCGCCGGTAACGCTTCGACGGCGATCAATCTCGGCAACGGACAAGGCTATTCGGTGCTGGAAGTCGTCGAAGCCGCGCGCGAAGTGACGGGACGCGAGATCGCGATCGAGATGCAGGAACGACGCGCCGGCGACCCGTCGCACCTTGTTGCCGACGCGTCGAAAGCAAGCGCAGTACTTGGTTGGAAGCCGCGGCATCCAGAGCTCGCGGACATCATAAGTTCAGCATGGAAGAGGTTGATATGACTCAGGGAAATTATACGCCGCGCCCGGAACACAAATTCACGTTCGGGCTGTGGACGGTTGGAAACCGCGGGCGCGATCCGTTTGGCGATGCTGTTCGCCCGACACTCACGCCAGTCGAGGCAGTGCGAATGCTTGCGGAGGTGGGCGCTTACGGCGTCAACTTTCACGACAACGATCTCGTGCCGATCGATGCTTCGCCACGGGATCGAGATCGCATCGTGAACGAGTTTCGTCACGCCTGTGAAGAGAACGGGATCAAGGTGCCGATGGCGACCGTCAATCTTTTTTACGATCCTGTTTTCCGCGATGGCGCGTTTACGGCGAACGACAAGTCGGTGCGTGATTATGCTTTGCAGAAGACGCTGCGCGCGATGGATCTCGGCGCGGAGTGCGGTGCGAAGGTCTTCGTTTTGTGGGGTGGCCGTGAAGGCGTTGAGACCGATGGTTGTCGCCGCGCGGACGAAGCAGTGAAGCGCCTGCGCGACGCGCTCAACTATCTCTGCGAATACTCGTTGGACCAAAAGTACGACCACGTCCTCGCGCTCGAAGCCAAGCCAAACGAGCCACGCGCCGACATCTACATGCCGACGACGGGCGCTTACCTCGCGCTGATCGCGACGTTAGACCATGCGGAGATGGTCGGCGTGAACCCGGAAGTCGCGCACGAGCACATGGCGGGTCTGAACATGACGCACTCGGTAGCGCAGGCCTGGGAAGCCGGCAAACTTTTCCACATCGATCTCAACGATCAGATTCCCGGCCGCTACGATCAGGATCTGCGCTTTGGTTCCGCTAATCCGAAGGCGGCGTTCTGGCTGGTGAAGTTTTTGGAGGACGTCGGCTACACGGGATCGCGGCACTTCGATGCGCATGCGTATCGGACGGAAGATTACGACGGCGTGAAAGAGTTTGCGCGCGGGTGTATGCGAACGTATTTGATCCTGAAGGAAAAAGGCGAGCAGTGGAACAGCGATTCCGAGATCAAAGCGATACTCGCCGAGATTGCGGAGACGAGTGGCGACGGCCGTGGTCCAAAGTTTTCGACGCAACATGCCGGCGAGTTATTGTCGGCGAGTTTTGATCGCGCCGGTCTGGCGTCGCGCGGTTTGAAATACGAACGGCTCGATCAACTGACGATGGATATCCTGCTCGGTGTTCGATGAGAAACTTTGTCTTCATCTGTTGTTTGCTTCTGTTTGCGCTGCCGGCGCAAGCGCAAGTTAAAGATCGCGTCCAAACAGAGGCACGCGCGTTTCGCCTCGAGGACGTGCGGCTGCTCGATGGACCATTCAAGCACGCGATGACGCGCGATGCGGAGTACCTGCTGCGTCTCGACGCGGATCGGTTGCTGAGTGGGTTCAGAAAAGAAGCCGGCCTCGCACCGAAAGCGCCCGTGTACGGCGGCTGGGAGTCGATGACGATCGCCGGCCACTCACTCGGTCACTATCTGTCTGCTTGCGCGTTCATGTTTGCCTCAACCGGCGATACTCGTTTCCGCGACCGAGTGAATTACATCGTCGCCGAACTTGAAATGTGCCAGCGCGCGAACGGCAATGGCTATGTCGCCGCGATTCCGAACGGGAAGAAGATCTTTCAGGAAGTCTCCGCCGGAAACATTCGCGTGCAGCCTTTCGATCTCAACGGCGGCTGGGTTCCGTGGTACACGCTGCACAAACTTTTCGCCGGACTGCTCGACGTTCACCAGCATTTTCAAAACACAAAAGCGCTGGCGATCGCCACGAGACTCGCCGACTGGGCCGACGCCACCACGGCAAAGTTAACCGAAGAGCAATTTCAACGAATGCTCGACTGCGAACACGGCGGCATGAACGAAGTGCTCGCCGAACTCTACGCGCGCACTGGCAATGAAAAGTATCTGCGACTCTCGCGACGCTTCCATCACAAAGCGGTTCTCGAACCGTTAGCGCGCCGCGAAGATCGTTTGCAGGGTCTACACGCGAACACGCAGATTCCAAAACTGATCGGACTCGCGCGCCGTTACGAGTTGACGTCTGACGCCGCCGACAAAACCGCGGCGGAGTTCTTCTGGCAGCGCGTGGTCCATCATCACTCTTACGTCAACGGCGGCAACAGTGACGGCGAGCGCTTTGGTCCACCGGACAAACTCAACAATCGCCTCAGCGACAACACCTCCGAGACTTGTAACACCTACAACATGCTCAAGCTGACACGCCATCTTTTCCAATGGCACGCGTCAGCCGAGTACGGCGATTACTACGAGCGAGCGCTTTACAACCACATACTCGCATCGCAAAACCCTGACGACGGCATGGTCTGTTATTACGTTCCGCTGAAAGCCGGCTCGCGCAAGGTGTACTCAAAACCGTTTGACGATTTCTGGTGTTGCGTCGGCACCGGCATGGAGAACCATGCGAAGTATGGTGAGGCGATCTATTTTCACGAGAACGACAGTCTGTGGGTCAACCTGTTCATTCCTTCTGAACTCACCTGGCGCGAAAAAGGCGTGACTGTAAAACAAGAGACGCTTTATCCCGAGTCAGACAAAGTGGGCCTCACGCTGAACGCGAAAAGACCTGTGAATCTTGCGTTGCGACTGCGTTATCCCGCGTGGGCCAAAGACGGTGTAACCGTGACCGTTAACGGCACGCCGCAAACAATCGCGAACAAACCCGGCAGCTTCATCGAACTCATAAGAACATGGAAAACCGGCGATCGCGTCGAGTTGACGATGCCGATGTCACTCAGGCTCGAGACAATGCCTGACAACCCTCGTCGTGTCGCGATCTTTTATGGTCCAACGATACTGGCGGGTGAACTCGAACCGGAACAACAGCCCGGCGGTGTAAACCTGATTCCAGGTCTCGTCACCGACGACACGAAGCTATCAAACTGGATCGTACCCGCCGCCGATCGCCCGATAACTTTTCGCACCGAAAGCGTCGGGAAACCCGGCGACGTCACGCTCTATCCGTTTTACCGGATGCACAACAAACGGTACGCCGTCTACTGGGACCTGCTGAACGATCGGCAGTGGCTCGAACGCGTCACGAATTACAAGAACGAACTCGATCGACTGCGACTGCTCGAATCGTTGACCGTCGACTTCGTCCAACCAGGCGAACCGCAACTCGAACGCGATCACAACATGCAGGGCGAACGCATGGCGACGGGTGAAAACTCGGGTCGCAAGTGGCGTCACGCACGCGACGGCGGTTGGGTGTCGTTCGATCTGAAAGTGCTGCCCGATCAGCCGGTCGCTCTTGTTTGTTCTTACTGGGGAAGCGAAACGGGACGGCGAACATTCGACATTTTCGCGGATGGGATCAGGGTCGGCACGCAGACACTCAGCAATGATAAGCCGGGCGAGTTCTTTGACGTGACTTACACAATTCCCGCCGAGGTGACTCGCGGGAAAAACAAGATCGGCGTTCGATTTCAAGCGCGCCCGGAGAACACCGCCGGTGGTTTTTACGGCGTCAGGGTAATCAAAAAACAGTAACGAGAGCCTTCTTTCATGTGGGCATCAACCAACTCGAGATGTGGCAGGCAGACTCGTTCGATCCGAAGCGAATCGATCTCGAACTTGGTTGGGCCGAAAGTCTCGGCATGAACACCATGCGCGTTTACCTGCACGACCCGCTGTGGCAACAGGACTCGGAAGGTTTCAAACGCCGCCTAGTTTCGTGCTCGTGCTTGCCCTCCTTCAGGTTCGGTGATGCGGATGTAGCGATCGATCGGAGGATTCGCCAGCGTCTGTACACGGCCGCTGGGCCATCGCACTTCCACCGAGCGAACTCCGCGTGCCGTTCCGAGGCCGGCAACGATGCGCGGATCGTTTGATGAGAGATAACTGCCGCTCGTGCCGGCGTAGAAAATCTGTTTCTGCCCCGTGAGACTCGTGACAGTCACGCGTGTGCCGGCGGCACTGCGATTCGATTTCGATCCGGTGAGCGATATTCCGAGCCAGTGATTCGACGTTCCCATGTTTCGCAGAATCAGTGGCGAGTCGTCGAGTACGGCAATAACAGCGTCAAGCTGGCCGTCATTATTTAGATCGCCGAAAGCTGCACCGCGTGCGGCGACGGGCGAGTTGAACGGCGTTCCGGCTGTGGCGGTGATGTTCACGAATCCCTTGCCGGTGTTGCGCATCAAGAGCAGCGGCTGCTTGTATTTCAAATACGCCGTCGTCTTCTCGATCGTGTCGAGCACGTGACTCTGCGCGACGAAGAGATCGCGCAGACCGTCGTTGTCGACGTCGACAAATCGCGTGCCCCAACCGGAGTTGAGCAAAGTGATCTGCCCGACAGCGGAAGTGTTGGTCGCGTAAGTGAAATTGAGATCGCCGTTGTTTCGATAAAGCGCGTACTTCTCGTTCGACAGAGTGGTGATGAAGACGTCCATGTAACCGTCGTTATCGTAATCGGCGCAGTCGACGCCCATGCCGGCAAACGTGCGTCCATCTTCGTCATAAGCCGCGCCTGAGATGACGGCTATGTCTTCAAACGTGCCGTTACCTTTGTTTCGGTACAGCGACTGCCGCACACTGTCGTTCGCAACGAAGACGTCGGTCCATCCGTCGTTATCGAAATCAGCAAAGGCAACGCCGAGACCTTTGCCGGACGAATCAACGATGCCCGACGACTTGCTGACGTCTTCAAACGATCCGTCGGCACGCTGATGGAGCAGAAGATTCGCAGCGCCTTTGAAATTGTCCGGATGGCAATACGCGCGCAACGCTGACGTTGGACCACCGCAAAACATGGAACCGGTTTCGAAGTCCCATTCCATGTAACGAACGACGAACAGATCGAGACGTCCATCGCGATCGTAATCGAACCAACCGGCGCTGGTGGACCATCCGGTGTTATCGTACGGCAGCTTAACTTCGGTGAACGTTCCGTCAGCGTTGTTGCGATAGAGACGATCCGATTTGTAGCCGGTGACGAATAGATCTACATAACCGTCATTGTCGTAGTCGGCGGCGGCGACGCCCATGCCGTAACCGGCGCCCTTGAGACCGGCGCGTTCGGTAACGTCGGTGAACGTTCCGTCGCCCTTTTGCTGGTACAAGCGATTCCAATACTTGGGCTGGCTCTTATCGGCGGCTTCGTCTTTCGCCATCTGATCTTTCAACGCCGCGCCGTTCGTGAAGAAGAGGTCCATGCGTCCGTCGTTGTCGAAGTCGAAGATGGCAACGCCACCGCCCATTGTCTCGAGCAGATACTTCAACGATGTTCTTGACGCTGCGTGCCGGAAGTTGATGCCACTCTGCGCGGTGACGTCGGTGAACGTCAGTGGCGAACGCGCCTGTGGACCAGGCGGCGGTGGATTCTTTGGCAGATCGAGTGATGAGTAAGAGCGACCGGTGGGTTCCGGCGTCGGTGTCGGTTGTTGTGCACGACAAACTACGGTGACAAAAAGGAGAAGCAACGTGAACGAAATCAGTTGGTTAAAGCGGCGCATTTCGTGGGCAATTAAGCCACAAACAGGCGCAAAAAGCACAACACTCATCGTGAGTTTTTCTGTAACCGTGGCGGTGTCGATTTTCTGTTCGGCGCAGACTGTTTTTGCTCAATCCGCGCACACGCTTCGTTCACCGGATCAGCGAATCGAAGTGCGCGTTCGCGCCGCGGATCGTCTCACGTATGACGTTCTCTTCAACGGCGCACCACTGCTTCAGAACAGCACGATGTCGCTGAAGATCGACAACGCAGCGCTCGGAACTCAGCCGAATGTAAAAAATGCGAAGCAACGCAGCGTCGATCAGGAAATCGTTTCCCCCGTGCCGCAGAAGTCAGCTCGCATTCGCGAACACTTCAACGAGCTCCGGCTTGAGATGGACGGCAACTATGCGGTCGTCTTTCGAGCTTTCAACGAAGGCGTGGCTTATAGGTTTGAAACGTCGCTGGCGGCGAAGGAGGTGAAAGTCTATGCCGAGGAAGTCCGTTTGAATTTCGCGGGCGACTACAACGCCTACTACCCGCAGGAAGAAAGTTTCTTCTCGCACAACGAGCGTGAGTTTGTCTATCTGCCACTGAAGAACATAGCGCCTGCGAACATCGCCAGCCTGCCCGCGATCGTGGTCAGCAACAGCGGCGTTAAGGTTGCGATTGCGGAGTCGGATGTTGAGGAGTATCCGGGTCTCTGGTTGCGCGGCGCGAGCCAGAACGCGCTCGAGGCGACGTTTCCGGCGTACCCGTTGAAAGAAGAGATGAGCAAGAACAGCGATCGCGATTTTCGCGTCACTCAAAGTGCTGAATACATCGCGGTGACGACCGGCACGCGCACGTTCCCGTGGCGCATACTCGGTATCGCGCAGAACGATTCCGATCTGATCACGAACCACCTGGTCTATCTACTCGCCAAGCCGTCGCAGGTTCAAGACACGTCATGGATCAAACCCGGCAAAGTGGCGTGGGACTGGTACAACGCGAACAACATTTACGGCGTCGATTTCAAATCGGGCATCAACACGCAGACGTACAAGTACTACATCGACTTCGCGTCTAAATATGGCATCGAGTACGTGATCCTCGACGAAGGTTGGTACAAACTCGGGAACCTGCTCGAAGTCGTGCCTGAAATCAACATCGAAGAGCTCGTCGCTTACGGCAAGAGCAAGAATGTCGGGATTATTTTGTGGGTGGTTTGGAAGACGCTTGACGATCAGTTCGACGCGGCTTTCAACCAGGCGGAGAAGTGGGGCGTGAAAGGACTCAAAGTCGACTTCATGCAACGCGACGATCAAGTCGTGATGATCTACTATCATAAGGTCTGTCGCGAAGCTGCGCGGCGACGGATGCTCGTCGACTTTCACGGCGCGATTCGACCCGCGACGATGACTCGCACATGGCCCAACCTCGTCAACGTCGAAGGCGTACGTGGGTTGGAACAAACCAAGTGGAGCAAATTCGCGAATCCCGAACACAACGTGACGCTTCCCTTCACGCGAATGCTGCTTGGGCCAATGGATTACACGCCCGGTGCGATGGTGAACAGCGGCCGCGAGCGAAACTTTGCGGCGGTGTTCGAACGGCCGATGAGCCTCGGCACGCGCGCTCATCAGTTGGCGATGTACGTCGTGTACGAAGCGCCGCTTCAGATGCTCGCCGACTCTCCGTCGCATTACCTTCGCGAACCGGATGTGATGATGTTTCTGGGAGCTGTTCCTGCTGTTTGGGACGAAACGAGAGTGCTGGCGGCTAAGCTGGGAGATTATGTGTGCATCGCGCGTCGCAAGGGTCAGAACTGGTATGTCGGCGCGATGACTGACTGGACGGGGCGAACGTTGGACATCGATCTTTCGTTCCTGCCGGCGGGACGCTTTCGGATGCTTGCTTATCAGGATGGACCAAACGCCGAACGCATGGGCCACGACTACAAGATGTCCACCACCAGCGTCGACAAAGCTACAAAACTGAAGATCACACTCGCGTCCGGCGGAGGATGGGCGGCGCAAATTTCTCCCGAGACGCCCAAGTAGCAAACGTTAGTCTGTGCTAAATTTACGCCACTATGAAAATTGACCGTCGTAGTTTCCTGGCCGCTTCGTCTTCCGCTATCGCGCTCGCGAAGAGCGATCTGGTGTTTGGTAAAACGTCTGCAACCTGGTCGCCGCAAGATCGACAGGTCGCCGTTTATACGACGGCTGAGAACACGAATCATCGGCTTTCGCCAACCGGCACGGTGACGTTCAAACCGTTGGCCCAACCGTTGGAAACGCAGATCTGCGTCTTCGTCGATCCGGCAAGACAGTTTCAAACGTTTCTCGGTATCGGCGGCGCGCTCACCGACGCGTCTGCTGAAACGTTCGCGAAACTTCCGCCGCCCAGGCAGCGGGAATTTCTGAAAGCCCACTTCGATCGCAACGACGGCATCGGCTACACACTCGCTCGCACAAATATTCATAGTTGCGACTTCTCGAGCGGCAGTTACACCTACGTCGATGAAGGCGATAAGGAGCTGCGGTCGTTCAGCATCAAGCACGATCAGGAGTTTCGCATTCCTTTCATCAAACAGGCGCTCGCCACGGCCGGAGGCAAACTCAACATTTTCGCGAGTCCGTGGAGTCCGCCCGCGTTCATGAAAGACAACAACAACATGCTTCGCGGCGGGCGTCTCAAGCGTGAGTTTTATCAATCGTGGGCCGACTACTTCGTTAAATTCATTCGCGCGTACGAGGCTGAGGGCATACCGATCTGGGGCGTGACGGTCCAAAACGAACCGATGGCTACGCAGCGTTGGGAGTCGTGTATTTACTCGGCCGAGGAGGAGCGCGATTTTCTCAAGGACCATCTTGGACCAACCATCAAACGACTCGCTGACAAGAAGATCATCGTCTGGGATCACAATCGCGATCTGATCTACCAACGCGTGCGCACGATTCTTACGGATCCGAAAGCGGCACAATACGTGTGGGGCGTCGGTTATCACTGGTACGAGCCGTGGAGCGGTGGCGAGCCGATGTTCGACAACGTGAAGCTCGTGCGCGAGGCGTTTCCCGACAAGCATCTGATCTTCACGGAAGGCTGCGCGGACGCGTTCAAGCCTGAACGATTGAAAGACTGGAAGTTAGGCGAGCTGTACGGGCGTTCGATGATCAACGACTTCAACAGTGGCACGGTGGGTTGGACCGATTGGAACGTGTTGCTCGATGAAACAGGTGGTCCAAATCACGTGCAGAACTTCTGCTTCGCTCCGGTTCACGCTGACACGCGGACGGGCGAGTTGATCTACACGAACTCTTATTACTACATCGGACACATCTCGAAATTCGTGCTGCCGGGCGCGAAGCGCATCGCGAGTTCACCAACGCGCAGCCCCTTGCTTTCGACGGCATTCCTGAATCCGGACGGCAAAATCTCGACGGTCGTAATGAACCGAACCGACCAGAAGATCTCGTATTTCCTGTGGATTGACGGGCAAGGGGCGGAAATCGAGAGCTTACCGCACTCGATCCAGACGCTGGTGTCTTGAGAGTGTTTGTTAACTATCGTGTTGACCCGCCAGCAGGGTTGATTTCATAATCCTGTCAATGACAGAAAAAGAAATCGTACTTGAAACTATTCGCGCCTTGCCCGACGACTGCTCGCTTGAAGAAATCGCGGAGCGAATCGAGTTTATGGCTGCGGTACAGAAAGGGCTCGATCAACTCGACAGAGGCGAGGGCATTCCTCACGACGAAGTAAAAAGACAACTCGCCTCATGGCTTACAAACTGACTTGGTCTCCCGCTGCACGAGACGATCTTCACGACATAGTCGTCTTCATCGCACGCGACAATCCCAACGGAATGATAATCTTCGCGAGATCCTCTTTTGGCCGTATCGCATTATGTGACTGATCTCACTCGGGATACTCGAACTGCGTTCGCCAACCTCCGTCAGAAACACCAGTACGATGCGCGTAACATCTATGAGTTTGGTAAACTTGGCGTTCCTACTCGAAGGCGAAAAGATCACAGTTACTGACGATCGGAGGTGCCATGTCGAACGAAAACAAAGAGCTGGTTCGCCGCTGGTTTGAGGAAGTTTGGAACAAGGGCCGGGTTGATGCGATCGATGAGATGTTCGACGCAAACGGCATCGCTCACGGATTATCGGATGATCCTTCGCGGCCTATCACGGGTCCGGCGGAGTTCAGACCGTTTCACACCGTGTTCCGCGAGGCATTCCCAAACATGATGATCGTTGTCGAGGATATGGTGGCGGAAGGCGACAGAGTCGCCGCGCGTTGCTCGGTACGTGCAAAGCACGAGGGAGAGTTCCTCGGACGAGCCGCGACTCAATCTCCAGTCGAGTTTACGGGCATGACAATCGTCCGGATAGATAACGGAAAGATTGTTGAGGCCTGGAATAACTTCGACTTCATGAACCTGCACAGACAGCTCGGACTTCTTCAATAGTCGTGCCGTAAATCAATCAGCCGTGCAGTAAATCAATCGGGCGTGCAGTAAATCGATCAGGTGCGCGGGCCTACTAGAGCTGCGCGTATCGCTCGGCGATTATGTTGAGGTGGTGGATCTGGTGGCCGATGATCGTGAAGCCCATGTCCAGCACCGCCGTCTCGTACTCCCAGCTAATGCCCCTCGCTTTCAGCATGTCGTCGGTGAAGCTGTCGTACATCGCTTTGGTCGAGCGTCGCACTATAATCAGCTCATCGAGCAAATCGTCCATGCTCCGCCGGCTTGTCAACGCGTTCTGCGCGAAGATGTCCTGCTCGAAACCTGACGGCGTCGTTCCATCGCGACGCGCAAATACCAGCGAGCGATAACACAGGACTCTTTCAGCGTCACTCACGTGCTGGAAGATGTCCTTCACGGTCCACTTCCCAGGCGAATATGTCTTATCGCCAACTCGAGCCAAAGCAGCCCGGTCCAGTTGGTCCAACTGGCGTATGCTGTCGTCGAAAGCCTGGGACAGTTCCACATCGGGAACAAGATTGATGTAGCGGTCCCAATACTGGGGCATCGGATTGATATCGGATCTCTTCATGATGTGCTTGAAAATACCTATTCGATGCCCCGTTTTGCAAATCAGGAGAAAATTGCCGACATCTCTTCGATTTGCGTCCGCGCAGCCGGACTGATCTCGCCGACGGTTTCCAGAAACTTTGGGTGCTTCATCGCGGAACCAATGTAGGTCCAACGCTGCGCCTGTCTCTGGATCACACGAAACTGCTCTTCTTCAGGTCTGCTGAAACTGCGTCCGGCAGCACGTTGTAGCGCCTGCAAGTCAAACTCGACTTGCTGCGGAATCCCGCCGTCGATCAACCCGCCGATAGCAGCGTAGTCGCTGACACCTTTCTCGATGTCCTCAGCCCGAAGATTGTCGGTGAGCGCCTGGACCATCAACGTGTCGAGCTTCGTGTGTTGCGCTTCCTCCACCCAGTGATGACGCAGCAGGCTCTTGAACTGCGGGTCGAGATCTTCGTCGTCGCGAACGCTTTCGAGATAGTGCGCTTGCGTCATCCACTCGATTCCGAGAATGACAAGCGCGACGCCCAGAGGACTGTGGGCCAGGACAGCCTTTCCGATCTCCTCAGCCGGCCCGATCGTGTCGCAGTTCGTAACGAATCCTTTCGCGAACTCCTCCGCAAACTTGCGGAACAAATGAATGTGCTTCGCTTCTTCGCTCGCGAACTGTAAAAGCGCTCGCGTGCGATAGTCGTCTTCATTCAAATGCGGCCGCACGTGATCGAGCACAAACGGCAGAATGAACTCTTCGACGACGCCGAAAGTGTAGAGATAACCGAAACCACGAATCTGGTTGAGCAGGATCTTCTCCTCCGCACTGAGAAATTCGAGTGGCTCAACCCGCGCCAGCGATTCCGGCATGAAAGGTTTGGTGAAATCGAGGCGTTTGTCGCCGCCGATGATGTCTTCAATTCGCCAGTTTGCCTTAACTGACGCTGCCAACGTTTCCTGGTAGTTGTAATTTGCTGTGAGCATAGTCCCTCCATTTAGTCTGTCGGTTCAAAGCATTGCGGCGGTGCCGCGTTACAACTAGAATCTTGCGCTGCAACTACCGGACAAACCATGCTCGTGCGTCCGAAGAAATTGATTCAACGTCCTGCCAGCACGATCAGTTTTGCCGCGAGTACGGCAAACTTTGCCGTTAGACCAGACCGACCATGGACGTGTTCTCAGAAATCCTGCGCGGAGTAGTTTTGAAGGGCGCGCTGTACTTCAACGCGGAGTTCTCCGCGCCGTGGGGATTCAACACTCCGCCCGCGCCCGAGTTGGCCCAACTGCTCTCGCAGGACGCGCCGCATCTCGTGATTTATCACTTCGTAGTTGAGGGTGCGGGACTTCTTCGACTCGCAGATGACTTGCAGATCGCGTTGAGCGCCGGCGACGTCGTCATCGTGACCCACGGCGATTCGCACGAAATGTGCAGTGCGGCCGGCGTCGGCGACAGATTTTCAGACGCAATGAAAGCGAAACTTCGATCGCACGATCTGACGGTGATGCAAGCGGGCGGTGGCGGTGACGTGGCGCGTTTCGTTTGCGGATTCATGGTTTGCGATCCGCTTTTGTGTAGTCCGATCCTGCGCAGTCTGCCGCCGGCGTTCAAAGTTAACCTGCGTACGGACTCCGCGGGTCAGTGGCTCGAGAATTTGCTGCTGCACTTGGTTGAGGAAGCGACGTCGGGTCGAGCAGGCAGCGCAGCAGTGCTGGCAAAGATGTCAGAAGCGCTTTTTGTTGACACGTTGCGACGTTATCTGGCGGGGTTGCCGGAACAGGAAGTTGGCTGGCTGGCTGCGGCGCGCGACCCGATCATTGGAAAGAGTTTGATGCTCCTGCATTCGCGAACCGCGCATCCATGGACCATCGCGGAGTTAGCGAAAGAAGTTGGCTCATCGCGATCGGCGTTAGTGGAACGCTTCACGCGCTATCTCGCCGAACCGCCGATGGCGTATCTCATGCGGTGGCGGTTGAAACTGGCGGCGCGTGCTCTCGGTCTGACATCGCGCGGCGTCGCAGACATCGCGGAAGAAGTTGGTTACGAATCTGAAGCCGCCTTCAACCGCGCATTCAAGCGTGAATTCGGTCTGCCGCCTGCGCGTTATCGAAGAGAACAACGAGACGCGAGCGGAGACGTTTGAAACGCCTCCGCCCTGCGTTTGATCGTTTACTGCAACGTCACGTCGTCAACTCTGAATGACGTTGGCAACGTGATGTCATTCGTGCCGCGGAATTGAATCCGCACTGTTTGTCCGGCGAAGGCGCTGAGATTGAACGGTCCTCTTAGAACGTACACTCCCGCCGTGCCGCTATTCTGATTACTAAACGTCGTAAGCGTTGCGAGCAACGTCCCCGTCGTACTTCGTACTTCAATGAAGAGACGATCGAAAACTGCTGCTCCCGCTGCTTCGCTGGTCGTGATGTTTAGCCAGAACGACAGATTCGTACAACCATTCGTCGGAACAGTTACCGTTTGGAACAGCGTTCCGGTGGAACTGTTTACGCCGTTAAGAATCGCGTAGGCAGTTCCGCTGTGCGGGAACGATCCCGTGCTGCGGGTTACCTGTCCGCTGAAGGTCCAGGGCGCCGTGCCGCTTTCGAATCCGGGATTAACGATCGCGTTTGTACACCCGCCTCCAGTGCCGGCCTGAGTTACGCTGTGCGTCAAACCCGCTATCGTCAGTGAACCGTTTCTCGAAAGCGACGAAGTGTTTGCGGCAACGGAATAGTTCACTGTGCCGCTACCAGAACCACTCGCGCCGGACGTGATCGTGATGAACGAGCTGTTGCTCGCCGCGGTCCAATTGCAACCCGCTGACGTAGTCACGGCCACGCTCGCGGTTCCACCCGCCGCCGCAAAGCTCGCGCTAGTCGGATTGATCGAGAAGGAACAAGTGCCGCCGCAATCCGCGGGGACGTCAGTTGCGGCAACGTGCGTTGTGCCGTCGTTACCGACTGCCGAAACGCCCATGCCATGACGTGCAAACACGGTCCAGATCGCGCAACGATTTGCTCCGGCATTCAGGTTCTGATCGGCCTGAATAATGCCGTCGCGCGCGTTCAGGAACGACGGACGACTCGGCGTGAACTTCATTCCGTTCAGCACGATGCGGTCCGTGATCGTCGCGCCAAGCTGCGTTCGCAGATCCCAAAGAGTCGCGGCCCAGACTTCGCCGTCATTATGAACTGAAGAGCTTGCGAGGTCTGCGTAAGAGTCGTGAACGGTTGCGGCGGGAACGGAATAAGCAGCGCGACGAATGCCGGCCGGATTATTCGTGACGTACTCGCCAACCGCGCCGTCGTTGTTGATCGTGATGGCCCAATAGTCGGACCAGCCTTCACCCATCGCACCCGACTGTATACCGCTCAACGCGGTGCTGCCGTTGCCGATCAGACGATTCGAAATGCCGTGTCCGTATTCATGGAACACAACATCGCCGTCGACCGAACTATCGCGATCAGGATTCGGCGAAGTGAACAGATACTGTTGCATACGCGGACGCGAACCGTCCGGCGGCGTCGCGAAGTTTGCGTTGTTTGTTCCCGAACCATCCTGCGCTTCGGCGCGGACTGAATCGTTTCCGGTACCGCCGCGGCCGAAGTTGTTTACCTGGAAGTTGCGCGACGTCTCGGTGAAACCAAGGTTGTACGAGAAGTCGTGCATGATGTTGTTGTAGTAGAAAAGATTCGTCACCACAGCAGCCTGTTGGGTCCTTGGATCGACTGTGGTGGAAAAGGGAAACGTGAAGTCCTGCGTCGCTGACGAAGCGTGACCAACCGAGAGCCCGGTACCGTTGTTGTTGTCCGGTGCGTTGTTCGCATCCGAATCAAGATAGGCCTCGACGTTGTTGCCCGTGGTCACAGTCGACGTTCCCATCCAGCCGGCGGCCGTGTTGATGACGGTGTCGCCGACGAATGAAACGAGTTGGCGTGCGCCTTTGTCAGGCGCTTCGGTGTAAACCGTGCCTTGCGCTTGATGCACGTAAAGGTTGTGACGAAGCAGCAGCTCGCCGGTATAAGCGTCGAGCAGCATCTCGTACCACTCTTCTGGTCCAACTTCCGCGATGACGTGCCACGCCAGGCGACTTTCACCGTTGATTCTCACGACGTTTTGTTCGGAGAGGACTTCCTCGAAATGTGGACCAAGCGGATTCGCGAAGCGCGACATCTCCGTCGCCGACGCTCGCGAATAATTCTCCACGAAAGACGGGAAGACAGTGCGGCCAGCGTGTTCAAACGCCTGCGCGATCGCTTTTGCTTCGTTCATCGCGCCGTTGCGTTTGAGTGGTGGACCATCGGCCAGAAATCCTTCGCGTACGTTGAGTACTTCGCCGTTCCTGTTAACGACAACCTGGACCTGTCCTTCGAATACCTTCAGGCCGCCAACGGTCTGCGTGTAACTGAGGAAAGTAGTTCCCTGGTCGTTGTCTTCGTTTTCGAGTTTTAACTGATCGACACCCGTGCGCGAGAGTGCGAATAGTGAGTTGTGTCGCTTGAGGAAGTTTCGCGCGACGTTATCGGCGGTGTCTGATCGTGGTTCGGAAAGAGTGTCGCCGTCGATGAAGAAGTTCTTCATCGCGCCGGCTTCGTTGACTACCGCGCGGAGATTTCGATGGTTCTCTGCTGCGAGCGACGAGCGGAATTGATCGACCGCCGACGATCGAGAGCGAGTGACAGCGTTCTGCAAGGCAGCTTGCTTGCCGGAAGGTGAGTTAAGGTCGATGTCGTTAAACTCGCTACGGTTATTCAGGCGAATATCAAAGTTCGGCAGGGCGCGACTGGATTTGGCGGCGCCTGGTGGCGTTTGCGGTTGTGCGGCATCTGAGGTCCAAAACGGTAAGGCTATGGCGGCCGCAGCGGCCACAGCGAGGACGGTGAAGATCAAAAGCTTGCGAATCATTTGTGCCTCCTTTGGCTTGGGGCAAGGCAGCACTCGCCCGTTTCTTGGTTCGATCGGGGAGAAGTGCCCCTGGCTTGTTAACTGTTACTGTGATTTGCGAGACCTGCACGGGCTGAGTAAATTACGCCGGGAGAACTGTAGGGCGGTGTGAGAGGCGCACAAAGTAGCAGATTGCGGCGAGCGTGTAAATGAGAGAGTTTTTATCGGTGGTGCCTCAGTTTTGAATTCTCCGATCTCTGTGTCCTCTGTGGTCTCTGCGTAAACGGTATTCTTGGAGCATATTCAACGCAGAGAACAGAGTAGTACGCAGAGATCACATCAGAGAAAACTTCAAACTGAGGCACTACCGTTTTTATCGGTGGTGTCTAATATGACTGTAATCGCTTTTAATCCGTGTTCTGCTGTGTGCGTAACATCAGCTAACGCAGCGCTCATCGGGAACACGAATGAAACGAATTTCGAATCACGACTTATCTGTTTTGAAAGTTCAGCCGGCCGATCGCGCCATTCGCGCCGGCGCCCCAGCCGATCGACTTACGTGGAACAAAGCTGAACGTATCGAAGCCTGGACCATCGATCGGTTTCCATGTTCGTCCATCATCCGTCGAGTAATCACCGCCTGATGGACCAATGGCCACGAGCGTCTTGGTGTTGGGAACGTACGCCACAACGGATCTAAATCCCGACAAGCCTTTTGCGAGCGTCCAGGTGATCCCGCCGTCGTTTGTGATCGCAAGGTTGTCGACGGCTTCCTGTTCCTTACGATAATCACCACCGGCGATCACGCCATGCTTGGCGTCGCGAAAGGCGATCGAAAAGATGCCTGAAGAAGGTCCGGAGGCCAGCGGAGTGTCGGCCACTTGCCACGTGCGTCCGCGATCCGAAGTGCGCAACACGCGCGCTTTCGCGGCTGCGCCGGTGCCGATCCAGGCGTTTGATTTTCCAAACACGGCGATGTTCGTGCCGCTCGCGGCAAACGCGCCTTCGTTCTCGAGAGCGGGCGGCAGGTTGCTCGTCGAGACGCGCGACCAAACACGTCCGCCGTCGTTAGTCGCCAACACATACAACTGACCATCGACTGAATCGCCAAACACCATGCCGTTGTCCGCATCCCAGAACGACATCGCGTCAAAGAACGCCTTCGGATCTTCGTTTTTGAACTGGAGTGTCCAGGTTTTTCCGGCGTCCGTAGTCTTGTAGATCCGCGAATCTGGACCATTACCGATCGAAAGAACGTAAGCTGTTTGAGCGTCAACAGCATCGACGTCGCGAAAATCCAACGTATCACTGGTCACGGTGAGCTTTTGCCACGTCGTCCCACCGTCGACGGTACGCAACACGGTCGATCCCGCGCCACTGGCCCACGCGACACGCTCACTCACCGCGCTCACACCACGCAACCGCACTTTGACACCGCTCGTTTGCACGGTCCATTGGGGCGCGAAGAACAGCGTCAAGGTGATTAGTGTTAGGGGTTTCAGTAGTTTGTAAATAATAAGCGGTTCGGAGACTCCTGCCCCGGATTAGCGATCAGACCCACGGTTGAAATTCCGACGAGCGCTGAACGGACGATGGCCGGGGACGCACTACGGTTGTTCTGAAGGTAGAGCGCAACTACGCCCGCCACGTGTGGTGATGCCATTGAAGTGCCTGTGGCGGTCGCAAACATCAGATTGCCGTCGCCAATCCAGGCCGAGGTGATGCTGACGCCCGGAGCAAAAAGATCCAGCGTCGATCCGTAGTTCGAGAACTCTGCTCGAAAATCGAGTTGGTCCGTAGCGCCGACCGTTATCGCCTCGACGACACCTGCGGGAGAATACGCAAACGCGTCACTGTTTCCATTCCCAGCCGCGACTACGTAGGTCACACCCGCCCTGATTGAGTTTCTGACTGCCGCGTCTGCGGCTGGGTTACTGGCTCCGCCGAGACTCATGTTGGCCACCGCGGGAATACCTGCTTGCTCCGGCCGCCGGTAATGCCACGTGACGAAGTTCACTCCGTCTATGACCTCCGACCACGTGCCGGTGCCCTGGCAGTTGAGTACGCGCACGCCGAACAGGCGCACCTGCTTAGCTACGCCGAAGGTTTGCCCGCCGATGGTGCCGGCCACGTGCGAGCCGTGCCCGTTACAGTCAATGGCGTTACCTTCGCGGTCAACTGCATCGTAGATGGCGAAGGCGCGCTGATTAAATTCATAGTGGGTGGGAAGAATACCGGTATCAATGACGTAGGCGTTCACGCCCTGACCAGTGTTGGTATTCGCATATACCTCGTCGAGCGGCAGATTGCGTTGGTTGATGCGGTCGAGTCCCCAGAGAGTGCCCTTCGGCGGGTGTATTAAACCACTCGGATCGGGCGCGAGGACGATCGGGTCCGCGTCCGGCGTCCCGACAGCGATGGCGCCATCCTGTACAACGAATGCGACGCGCTGGTCCTGGCTCATCGCCATCGCCTGTGACTCGGTAGCGTTCAGGAGAAAGCCCTTCACCGCATCGCTCCAGGTGAGTGAAAAAGTGCCGCCGTAATCGGCCGTTAGATCCGCGGCCGTCTCCGCCACCTGTGGCTCGGCAGGAACAGGTCCTTCAACTTCGAAAACGTCAATCGATTGCTGCTGAGTGTTCGCCGACGCGGATGAAGTCTTAGCCGTCTTCTGAGTTGTCGTTAAAGGTGTTGGAGCCGGAGCAGCGATGGGGCTAAGGTTAGTAGTCGCCAGCACGACTATATAGCGATTGGGTATCGCATTTGCGATTGTATAGAACTTGACGGGCGGCGCGATCAGGGCGTGGCTTTTGAAGGACAGAAAAGAGGGCGCTAAAGATAAAAAACCAGCGGTGAGCACCAGAGCCAGCGTCTTCTTCATCGAGTTTTCTCCTACAAATCAGTTGAGCCGTGAGGTGTTATGGTTAGTGGCCCATGTTACCACAGAAATTCGAAGCAGCACGTCCGTGGTCTCTAAAATTCCGAAAATGCCACGGTACTCGATCTAAAGGTACGCTGAAATGTCGGCGCGGACGTGCGACCGTCGCCAAGGGATCGTGCGGTGAACAGAGTATCCACAGAAGAAGTGCTGAACAAGGCATACCGCCTCGCCTACTTTCTCCATCAGGACAAAGGTACCGCGACCCGGATAGTCGCCACTGCTACGCTCAAGTTGAACGTCGCGATGGCCGCTCAAAGCAAGCGGCTGTACTACATCCCAGTCGGAAGGTTTTCGCGCGGAGAGTCGCGCCGGACTGGCGGCATTCGCAACAAAGCGCTGTTCAGCAATCTTCACTTACTTCAACGCCTGATCTATGTCGAATCGGAACCTTATGAGCGCCAGAAGGAGCGTGTCCCCCAAGTCGCGCTGCCCGGCGGTCCCGCTGTCGGCGACCCAGCTAGTGAAGACGACCTCCTCGTTTACTTCATCAAGCATCTCGTGAGAATCACCACGAAGAGGAACGCCTTCTACGTTACGCTCGGTGTCAGCCGCCTCCTACACAGCTACAGCACCCTTGAAACCATGGAAATTTACAATGCAGTGATCGGTGAGCCTGAGCGGGTCAAGGACGACTATTACTACCGCTCGCGTAAAGCCGTCCTGATGCAGGAGCTGAACCGGCGTTTTGGTCAGCTCATCCGCGCGTGTCGCGGACGTCGGGGCGAAGAGAGGTTCGAGACTCAGCCCGGCTCAAACGAACAACGGTCGCTCGTGAGAGAGTGCCTTCGTCTATTCACCCCCTGGAACACGCAATGCCCCGTGCCGGCTGACTTCGATCCGTTTAAGTCGGTTATTGCTTCGTTGATATCGCAAAGCAACGCCGATGAAAACAGAATTGAAATCAAGCGCATCCACGCCGTTTTGCACCCGGACTGCTTTGGGAGATTGATTGCGGGTTTCGGTTACTGTCCTCCCGAGACGCGAATGGAGTTGCCGCGGTTTTTCGCCGACAACCACGATGACCAATCGCCGCCCCAACAACGTTCTGCACCCGCGGACCTGAGCTCCGAGGATCTGGCCGAGATTAACAACATGCTGGCGGAGCAGGGGCGACGACGACGACGTTCGTCACCGACCGGCGTCATACGCATCATGGTTGATGGTGTCGAACGTGGTCGTTTGAATCCCGGCGAACAGTCGAGCGTTAGCTTTAGCGCCGAAGAGGATGCAGAACTCTTTGAAGTGACGACGACGGACTCCAGCGGGGATCTATTACTCGCAACGCACCTGTTAGCCAATGAGACGGACGCACACGAAGGAACAACCGTCTATTCGATCCGGTTGGAAAGCGGCCAGGACCTGTCACTCAGTATTACGAGGAGACCGAGTAACGCGGATGGGCCACCCGACCTGCTGATCAAGTTTGGTTATGAAGAAACGGATCCGCGCCGGGCTGTGCGTCTGTGGTGGCAACGGCTCAATCTACGTTCTCGTCCAGCGCGAGATCCGGATGCTGAAAGTTTGTGGGTGGCACCACGACTCATTCTCGCTGGCAGCGTGTTGGTACTTTGCGTGATGGGCTATCTCGGTTATGTGGTGTTAAGGTCGCGGCAAACAAGTCAGCCCGCGGAGATCACTAGAGTACTGCCGACGCCGCAGACTCAAGACAATTCGATACCCGTCACTCCAGCCGTTCCAACAGATTCGCCAAAGAGCGCATCTCCACCGGCACAACGGACGCGGAACGATCGATCAACCGTGAAGGTTCCGACTGCGGATAACGCTGAGGACGTGACGCGCAGCAGCGATGTAGTCGCGAATCTGCAACTCAAAGAAGTAAAGAACGTCTATATAGACGTACGCGGCGATGCTGGGTTCGACGAACTGCGCAGCAACCTCATTGCGAGCTTGAGTTCGAGCGGCGTGGTGGCGGTGACGACAAATGCTGACGAGGCAGATTCGTCGCTGAAGATCGTGTTGTCGCAAACCAGTGGAGGAGCACCGCGGATCGAAGCGCGATTAGTTAATGCACGCGGAACAGTGCTTTGGTCCAGGACAGGCACGCGTCGTTACTCCGGTGCGACGGCCGGCGTCGTGGCTGAACTCGTTAAGGATTTGTCGGCGGAGATCAGACGCGCACGCGCACTGCCGTAGATTAGCTTCGACTAACTTTGCCCGAAAAGTGCTCCACAATCGTGGCAGGTGATTGCATCAGATTGCTCGATCTAACTTCTCAGCAGGTAGGAATCAGGGCATGGTGTAACACATCGAAAAATTCATCAGCGAAGCCTTTGGCTTGTTCTGTGTCTTTGAACGTGAAAGCATCCTCGAAGTTCAGAGAGAACAGGTTAAGAGTACGCGACAGAACGCCTTCCATAGTGACAATCATTGCTCCGTGTTCTGTCTCGCCACCTTCCGCATGAATCTCTCGCAACCGTTCTATCAAGCGTTTGCGGCGTTGATCGAGCAGCGACTTGTCAGCCGGGAGAGTGATGGCGTCAAGCGCCAATATCCACCTACCAGTCTCGCCGTCTTTGAGAAACGCGACCAAATCCCGTTGGCCGAACTGTCCTACATCAATACCGATCTCCGCCTCTTCCGACACGTCATTTAACCAGTCGATCACAACATCTTTCTTCACCGTGGTTCGAGGGATTAGATTCATCATTTGCGTGTTCTCCTTTTCGTCTTTCCGGCCTGTTCGAAGTTTTCTATAAGCTCATTTTCTTTCAGCAGAACATCACGAAAGCGTGTGAGCATTTCGATTAATAAATTGATCTTAGCGAGGCTGGTGCGCCGTGCTCGTTTAGTGCCGAGGAAAAATTCGAGTTGGATGCGGCGACGGCAATCCGCAATCGTGAGCATGTAAGTTCCCCACTTGTATTCACCGTTCTGCGAGGACTCGGCCTCAGCAAGAATGTATGAAGTCTGGCCCGTTGACGTGGGACTGAGGAATGAACGCTTGCGGAAGAATAAATTTCTCATCGACACTCCAGAGGTAGAGAGTTGTGTAGCTAAGGGGCGTCGCCGAGGCCACTCATTACGAGCGCCAGACGCCCCCCAGCCCCGCACCTCTGGGAGTGTGGGGCTAGCCAGTTGGGAGGGCCGCGTTTATATCCGCGTCAACACAACCTCGCAACGCTCGAACGGAAGGAGTCTGTTTCTGTATCTATGTAAGCGATGTAATAGGAGGCAGGGCACACGTATCCTTTGCCGCCCCAAGGCAGTGAGGATTTACTGAATGAGAAATCAGTTATCGACCCAGCAGAGTAGTAATGAGCGTGAGCAACACAGTCGTTACTAAACTCTCGTCCGTTCCGCTATAGCTCACGGAATCGACACCGGGCATGTCACCTGGAACAGGCGGCGTGTTGGCCTCGCCTGTCGAGGGTACAGTAGGCATTTCGCCCACTACTCTTAAATCCACGCCGGGCATTTCTCCGGCCATCGCGGTGCCCGAGATAACACACGCAAGCGTAATCGCTATGAGCATTCGTTTCATAAATTGTCTCCTTGAGTGGGAGGTCCATGTCAGACTTCTTACATGAAAATTGTTGAACATGAAAGTTTGTTGCACGAAAATTGCGCCAGAGACTATTATTGCGGCGCATTTTCCTCCCATTCCCGTGCTCTACGGTTCTCATGCGCTCAGTCCTGACCAAGCCAGACCTGTCTCACATGACCGCGAACGAGCGGGCGTTGTTCAAGTGTGAAAAAGCGCTGGAGTTGAAAGACAAAGGCGATCACGCGGGCGCGCAGGAAGTGATGCGCCCACTCTGGAACCGACTGGGAGAGCACCCCGACATCGAAGGATTACATCCGACGGTCGCAGCGGAAGTCTTGCTTTGCACCGGTATATTGACTAGATGGCTGGGCGGCAAAGATGAGATCAAAGACGCAAACGAGTGGGCCAGGGATCTGCTTACCGAGAGCATCACGTATTACGAGTCGGTTCAAGATGCGCTCAGAATCGCGGCAGTCCACGCGGAACTAGGCTACTGTTATTGGCGATCGGGTGCGTTAGATGAGGCTCGTATCTGGTTTACCGAGGCGCTACAGCATTCGCCAGCCGAAGGGTACACGCGGGCGAATGCGTTGTTTGGTCTATCAGTTGTCGAATGGTCAGCCTCACGATTCAAAGAGTCTTTGCGCATCCTCACAGAGAACGCACCGCTATTCAAGAAGATCAATAATGAAGCTCTTAAAGGTGTCTACCACATGCAAATGGGAATGGCCCTGCGAAATCTCCCCACGGAAAATCGACGAACTGAATTTGATCGCGTTCTTTGGGAATACACTGAAGCTGATAAGCACTTCAAAGCAGCGCAGAATAGAGTCTATCGTGCTCACGTCCTGAACAACATCAGTTATGTGCTCCGTGATCAATCACGCTTTCAGGAAGCACACGAATACCTGGATCAAGCCCGCCGATTGACGATCAGTGCTAAAGATAAAGTGAAGACCGCGCAAATTGATGAGAGCTGCGCACAGCTTTTCATTGCCGAAGGAAAATATGCCGAGGCTGAATCCACCGCGCATCACGCGGTTAAGACCTTTAAGAAAAGCGGACATCAATTCTTCTTAGCCGAAGCTCTCACTACACACGGCATCGCATTGGCCCGACTCGGCAGCACAGACCGCGCACAATTCACACTGCAAGAAGCGATTGAAGTCGCGCATCAAGCGGGATCACTTAATCGTGCCGGTATTGCCGCTCTCACATTGATCGAAGAAATCCATGATCTCTCAGCCGATATGATGGCTAGTGCCTACGAACAGGCCGTCGATTGGTTAAAGGAGGCCCAGAACTATACCTTTCTGCTGAGATTCAAAGCGGCAGGACAAAAGCTCGCGGCGAGACTGCGGACGGACACAAAGACCAACCCAACCGAGATGCTTTTGAAGCGTAGAAAATGCAAAGAAGAGCTATTGCAGATTGAGGAAGTACGGATTAGAAAGGCGCTCGCGGAAGCAAACGGGAGTGTTACCCATGCCGCTCCCCTAATAGGCGTGACCTATCCGGGACTTATCTACATCATCAAAAGCCGTCACCCTCAGTTGCTAAATGAACGTACTCCGGCGCGTCAACGACAACGCAGGAAGTAAACGCAATGCCCGAAGAAGTAGCCTTGGACCACCCGCCGCCTTTTCCAAAACGTATACCTGAAAAACTGAAAACATCCGCGAGCATTTCCGGTTGACGCCAGCCGAAATCGCGCCGAAGGTCGGAGCTCGAACAGGCGCGGAGATCCTGGCTTACGAAAACGACGAAGATGATTTGCTTGTCACTGTGCTGTGGAGTTATTCAAAGCTCGCAGGATGCCCAATAGAGAATTTTATGAACGACGATCTGGAAGTGCTGTAAAATCCGATTACAACTGAGCAGCCTCAGACTTAGTTTGTCCGGCGGGATAGACCAGAGAACAAGTGCGACTTCCTGAACGTAACAGGCGAGTCGATGTCTCTTTCAGGAGGCCAACAGGAAAGCCAAACATGCAAGGTTCTCTGTCATAATCTCTGCGTTGTTATTCAGTCGATGTGTGAATTAGGAGCCGAACCGCAATTCCGAGTAGAGGCAGCGTGAAGGAGTTCTCATGGACGAAATGAAACTACCCAAGGCACTTGGTATGCTCCAAGCAATAGTAGATGAGTTGCCGGATGGTAGCGTGGATATAAAGGAAACCTACGTTAATCTCTATCATAGGACGCTCTCTGACATTCAAAGTGAACTACATTGTGACTTGTCGGAGTATTTCATACCAGCGTCGGAGTTAAAGAGACATGTGACGAGCATCCCTTCTGGAATCCGCCTTCCCAGTCAGATAAGAAGCCAAAGATCCAGTCAGGTGGAATACAGTCAAGAGAGCTATTGCGAGAGAGCGAGATTTATGATCGCTCTCAAGGGAGCAGTCAACTTTATAAACTCATTGCTTACGCAGGAACCCGCCAAGAGAATTGTTGGGTTTGGCAAATGAGGCTTTTCGTACAGGCTAAGGACTTTTTGTACAGGTGAGACTTTTCGGGCAAAGCTACTTCAACTATCTCGGCTCGCCCTGAAGCACAAAGCCCGCCCAGTAGTAAGGCGCCTGCCAGCGTCCATCACGCCAGATTGCGATTTGCGCCGCCCTGAGCGCCGCTGGAGGAGCGGCGCGCTTCGGTCCGATAAGCTCGCGATAAAAATCCGACATTAACCGAGCGGTGGCCTGATCCTGAACGTCCCAAAGACTCACCACCACGCGCTTGGCGCCGGCGTACATGAAGCCACGCGTCATGCCGTAAAGACCCTCGCCCTTCACTTCCTTGCCGAGACCGGTACGGCAACCGCTCAACACCACCAATTCGGCCCCCAAGCTCAAATTGAAGACTTCATGCGCGCGCAAGTAACCATTTTGAGATCTTCCTTCGCGGTCCAACATGGAAAGCGCGATGCTGGAAAGCTTGGGATTCATACTGTCGAGGTAGCTATGAGTCGCAAAATGGATGATGCGATATTTGATCAAGTCGCCGGCCATCGCCGCCGCACGATTAGCCTCAAAGCCGAGCGCAGCTTTTCGGCCTGTTGCAGGCGCGAGTGCGAGAATCGCATCTGCTTCCTGTCGCGTATAAGGCAGTCGCTGTAAAGCGGGAACTTCGTCCGAAGACTGCGCCGCATCTTGTGTGTCCGAAGCGATCATCTCAACGGTGCCCGAGGCAAACCCTCGATGGTGCCCGCCACCGTTCCGGCTAAAGGCTCCGGTAACTCTTTTATCAGCCTTGTCGAACACAGGATCCGCGAAAACAGCTACGACTTTCTCAGCCGGCACGCGTCCCTTGAGTTGCTGCCTGAGTACACCGAGCGTTGACGCCGACGGGATGCTCGTCACTTCGTGGTCCACCATTAGCGGAACAAATGGCGCCGGGCCTTGTCGCGAGCGGCGCGCATCGCCTGCGTCTGCCAGTTGCCGTGGAACTGTTAACGCAGCGAACGGCAGATACTCCAACGCGCCGTCAGGAACAATGAGCAGCCGCTTTCGTCCCAACTCTCTCGCGACTGGTCCAAGCAACATCTCGCTCAAAGCCGTCGCCGCACCTGGATATTCCGCGTCTGCCTGTTGGACGCGCTTGCGCTTCTCGTCTGCGGTCTCAAATTTCACGTACTGGTTGCGGGCGGTTAAAAGATCGTAGCAGCGTCGGGCCGCCGCCTCGATCACGGCGCGGGATGGTAGTTCGTAACTTGAAAAGGAAGTCGCTGTCACGGCCCAGAGATAACTACGCTCTTCGCCCAGCGAGTATTCCAGCAGCAACGTCGAGTCATCCGTAACTGCTGTTTGGATCTCGGTTAGACCAAGAGGCACAGGCTGTGTCAGCGCTGCATAGTGTGGGCTATCGGCTTTCAACTCTGCTTCGATTGCGAGGAGCTGCGTCAACAGTTCATCTATCCTGCGCTGCGCCGCAGTTGCCGCTTCCTTGGTGGGCTGACCGGCTAATACACGCATCTGTCGTTGCGCTTCGGCGTTGAGCATCTGTTGCAAAGAACGCTCGCGCGCAAGCAGAGCGGGATCAGCGCCCTCACGGATGTCGGCATTTGCTTCGGCCAACATGTCGATCAGGCTTCGCGCGCGCGCCTGTTCGTAAGCCTTCAGCGCGGCGACGTCAAAGCCCGCGGTTGGTTGACGTCGATGAAGTCGCATTAACAGATCGATGTGCAGCTTGTACAAGTCCTGCACCGAAGCGAAGTAGGAGGCGCGCAGATCCAGGCTCGCAACCTTGGTGCGTAGGGTGTTGGTGATGGCGAGAGCTTCCTCGGTTCGCTGGCGGGCGCCGCTGAGATCGTCGAGCTTCGATTCGGCGCGCGCCATCCCGTAAAGAGCCGCGACTTCTCCGTTGCGATCACCCGAAGCACGCCAGATGGGCAGTGCTTTTTCATGGTACTCGAACGACTTCTTCGGCTCGCGCCACCGATCGTAGGCGCGGCCCAAATGGTTGAGCGTTATCGCCTCGCCCTGACGATCCTTCACACCGACTCTCAGTTGGAGCCCACGTTCAAGAAAGTCGACGGCCTTTGGCTGATCTTCCGAATAGGCGTAGGCGGTCCCCATATTGGTGAGCACCGCGGCTTCGACCTTGCGGTCGCCAACTTCTCGCACGATCTTGAGCGCCTGGTCCAGGTGTTCGAGCGCCTGCTTCGGTTCGACCAGCAGGTTATGGACGTGGGCCATGTTGTTGAACGCCACAGCCTCGAGGCCACGATCCTTTTCCGCACGCGCTAATGGGATTACCTGCTGGAAGTATTGAAGCGCCGTCCGCCTTTCGCCCAACAGGTTGTAGACGGTCGCGATGTTGTTGAGGAGCGCAGCTTCATTCCGGCGGTTACCCACAGCGCGCACCACGGGGAGTGCTTGCGCGAAATGATCGAGGGCCTTTTGCAGTTCGCCAAACTGGCTATAGATCGAACCGATCTGTATCAACGTAACAGCTTCGGCGCTCTGATCCCCAACTGCGCGCACGACCGGAAGCGCGAGACTGTAAGACTCGAGCGCCTTCTGCGGATCGCCGAGCGCGTTGTAAACCCGGCTTTTGACTGAGAGTGTGACCGCTTCTAAATGACGATCGCCAAGCGCGCGCCAGATAGCGAGTGCCTGGTCCAACGGGTCAACCGCCTTTTGTGGCTCGGAGAGAGCGTTGAAGTTCGTACCGATGTTGGTGAGCGTCATGGCTTCGCCACGCCGGTCACCCGCTTCACGCATTAGAGGCAAGGCTTCGGCGTACTTCTCCATGGCCTTGCGCCGCGACTCGGAGGTCCTTTTGCTTTGTAGTTGTGCGCCGGCGAAGTAGGAACGCTCCGCTGCCACCTGTGTACGGTCGGCGTTGGTGGCAGTCCTCAGATCCTCGAGCCGCAGTTCGTATCGTCCGAGCGATGCACCTTCGTCCAGCGACCGCACCTTGAAATGATAGACGCCGCTGACTTCCGCCAACAGCGAAACGACTTCCGACCCTCGTGTACCGCTCAGGTTGTTATCTACCTCGACGAGTGGTTTTCCGTCGGCGTCCAACAGCGTCACAACCACGTCGATTCCCTTCTGCTCTACAACCACACGCGCGTACTGTCCGGCGCTTAGCGTTACTTGATACGCGTGCTCTTCGCCTCCTCGTATTTCACGCGCCACCGGCCGGCCAACGGCGACGGTGAAGGCGTTCTGCTGGTCCTGGGCCAACGCGGAAAACGCTCCGCTACACAACAGCAGCCACGCTACGGTTGTGCATCGCAGAGCGAATCTCGAACCGGACGATCTATAAAAGTGAATTTTATCCGCCATACAGGATCAGAGATTCTATTACTGCGGCTGGGGGGTGTAAATCATCACCCGCGGCTCAGCATTGAAACCGCGGGTGATTTCAGTCAGGGCTTTCGGGAGGAATTCGGACCAACTCAGATGCAGTGATTACTCAGCGGCTACAATCACTTTCCTCGGTTTCGGCCGCGGCCTGTGACGCGCCCATCGCTCCTCTTCGGTGATCGGCACCGGGATACACAAGCCATGATTGCCGCAGGTCACCCATGGTGAGTTGACGGAACTCAGCGTGACGGGCGCGCAGGAACTGGTCGCCGCCGCGGAGGAGAACCCAGTGTTAACTTTGGTGCTTCCTTCGAATGTGTCGATCGAAGTGCACGGCGCGATCGTTGGCTGCGGTTCCGGACCCGGAGCCGGCTCGATGACGGCATCATCAAGCACGGTTGTGGCGGACGCCGTCAGACCCGGGCCGTCGGGAGCGCCCGTGTCCCACACCAATGGTCCCGATCCGCCGCCTACACGCGTGAACGTGAATTTCGGCCAAACCTTGAGCGTTGAGTCAAACGATGTGGCGTTAATGGTCATCGTTCCGCCCGAAGTCTTGTAAGCAGACAAACCCACCGCGACATCCCACTGCTGAGCGGGCGTGCCGTTGTCGAAGGTGACAGTGATGGGGGTGGTGCTCTTTAGAGAAAGTCCAGTCATCACGATCGGTGTGGAACCGCCGGCTGACCACACGGTGGCCTGCCGTTCGATGACTGTGTCAACAGTACTTCCTGCCACCAGCGGCACGCCTACGAGCGCGACGTTCCCGCCGTAGGCATAGGAACCAGCTCCGAAGAAACCCGCAGGTATCGGAGCGCCCTGGAAGTTATGGTAAGTCTCGCCGTCGCCGGCGGTCTCGAATTCGTCGTTTCCTGCTGCGACTGGAAAATCATTCGCCACGGCCGCAGTGCTCTTCGACGTGACGAACATGCCAACAACCAGAGCCACTCCAACAAGGAACGCCATGCCGAGCATGACCGGCTTGGTGTAAAGCCTCCGTGTGATCTCTTTCATCGATCTTTTCCTCCTCACGAAAATACGGAATGTCCGAACTCGACGGAGCGGCTTGGCTTCGGATGAGTAATCCGTTGCGGCCATGGTTGCGTTCACCTCCGTGTACTTCGGCGCGAGAATTTGAACACGTCTCCGAGTTTCCATACTTGTTCGTTCTTGCTGAAGAACTTGGCCATTCTTGCTAACTTCACACATCGCTTTCCAAAATTGCCACGCCAGTTTGTCTGACTGAAGCTCATACTGTTTTCTGCACTCCCAATACAGATGATCGGAAGGCGGCGTTGCCCCGACCTCAGCCGCCAGATTTGGAAATCTCTCCGCCGATCGTCAAGCCCAGATCCTGACAACTTAAACACGCCTGTTGGGAGCGTTGACTCCGAACGGTAGCGGTGGCGGTACACGTGTCGCGGTTCATACGCGGATGGATAACTATGCAGATGCTTGGGAAAGCAGTGGATCAAGTGTCGTTACTCGGGCAAGCGCGCCGGCGCTTCCTGGGACTTTCACCGGCTGAGGCGAGCTTCGACAGACGCGGCTTCCTCACGAGTGAAGAAAAAGCTCGCCAACAACTCGAGCACATCGGCATCACTTTTCTGAGTGGTTATCACGCTGCGCTCGAAGAGACTGAGTTTGTCTCCCTCGCGCACCGGCTCGCGATCGTTGAAGCAGACTTTCGTGGCTTTGCTTTCGAAGGCGCCGCCATGGGGCTGGCACTACTTGATTGCCTCACACCCTGGCGCAAGAACCGCTGGCGCTCTTTCATGATGCGCCTGGGCCAACCTCACATTTACATGATGCATGTGGGATTGGGATGGGCACTCGCGCGTTTGCGGCGACGTGTCACCGCGCACTTAGCTCGGCTCGATCCTGTACTGGGTTGGCTAGTGGTTGACGGTTACGGTTTTCACGAAGGCTATTTCAATTGGCCTCAATACGTGGAACAGCAAGTGGTTCCCACCCGCCTGCCAGGCTACGAACGACGCGTCTTCGATCAAGGACTCGGCCGCAGTCTCTGGTTTGTGAAAGGCGCGGACGTCGTCGCGGTCATCAGTGCAATCAATGCATTTCCTTCCGCACGACGCGACGATCTGTGGAGCGGCGTCGGCCTGGCTTGCGCTTACGCCGGCGGCTGTAGACGGGCGGCAATCGAGTCGTTGCGAAGCGCCGCCGGCGATCACTTTCCGGCGCTCGCTCAGGGTGTGGCCTTCGCCGCAAAGACACGCCAGCGCGCAGCGAACCTCAATCCCCATACAGAAACTGTTTGTCGTGTGATCTGTGGGCGGTCTGCCGAAGAGACCGCCGCAATCACCGATGCTGCTTTGGAAAACTTAAGTGAAGAGTGCGGGTTGCCGGCTTATGAAGTATGGCGCCGCCGCATTCAGAACAAAATCGCACCTGGAGTAACAAGAACATGCTGATCAACGACGGCGCATTCCGGCGCCAGGCTGCAAAGTTGACGGCGATACTTCTCGTTCTCGTGGTCTACGGTTTCGCACGCATACCCGAAGCCTCCGAGTCCGAGTTAGCGAAACTCGCCGAAGGGTTCCGTTTCCGCGCTGCGCCATTGCCGACGCTGAACGGAGAAACGCAAAAGATGATTCGCGACGTCAATCCATCGTTGCGTCGCGTGGCTGGTTGGATCTCCAGCGTGGGAGCAGCAGTAGCGCTGAACGATCTCGATGGGGACGGACTGCCGAACGACGCCTGTTACGTCGATACAAGAATCGATAAGGTCATCGTCACCCCAGTGCCGGGCACTCCCGCGCGCTATCAGTCGTTCACACTCGACCCGATCAATCTTCCTTACAACACGGCGACGATGGCTCCGATGGGTTGTTTGCCGGGAGACTTCAACGAAGATGGTTTTCAGGACGTGCTGGCCTATTACTGGGGAAGAACTCCAGTTGTCTTCATCAAACAGAACCGCACTCAATCCACGCTCGACGCTAACAGCTACACACAGAGTGAAGTAGTTCCCGGCGGCGCGCGCTGGTACACGAACGCCGCTACGCTCGCCGACATCGACGGCGACGGCCACACAGACATCATCATCGGTAACTTCTTCCCGGATGGAGCACGCATCCTCGACGCACGAGCAACTATCGCCGACGAGATGCAGGACTCAATGTCGCTGGCCCAAAACGGCGGGAAGAAACATCTCCTTCTTTGGAAACCGCCCGCAGCGGGTTCGGCCGTTCAGTTCGAAGAAGTGAACAACGTACTCGACGAACGGAGTGCTCAAGGTTGGGCGTTAGCAATCGGAGCAGCCGATCTCGATGGCGACTTGCTCCCCGAAATCTATTTCGCTAACGACTTCGGACCCGATCGTCTATTGCACAACCGCTCGACGCCCGGCCATCCACGCTTCGCGTTGTTGGAAGGACGACGATCACTCACGACGACGAAGTCGAAGGTGCTCGGCCGCGATTCATACAAAGGCATGGGTGTTGACTTCGGCGATTTGAACAGCGACGGATGGCCCGACATCTACGTCAGCAACATCACGCAGGAGTACGGCCTCGAAGAGAGCCATTTCGTCTTCCTCAGCACGGGACATGTGGACCTGATGAAAAAGGGCGTCGCTCCTTACATCGATCGCGGTGAGTCGCTGGGGCTTTCTCGCAGTGGTTGGGGATGGGAAACACGACTGGGTGATTTCAACAACGACGGATCGCCAGAAGCCCTACACGCGACGGGTTTCATGAAAGGCACGGTCAATCGCTGGCCCGAACTACACGAGGTCGTGATGGGCAACGATCAACTGCTCCGCAACCCGCGCAGTTGGCCCATCCTGCAAGCCGGCGACGACATAAGCGGAAACGGTCATAACTACTTTTTCGTGCGCGCTTCGGATGGGCGTTTTCACGACGTCGCCGCGCAGCTTTCACTCAATCAACCGTTACTCACTCGCGGCATCGCGACAGCGGACGTCGACGGTGATGGCCGTCTTGACTACGCAGTCGCGAACCAGTGGGGAACGTCTTACTTCTACCGCAACGAGAGCAACAATCCGGGCGCCTTCGTCGGCATCAGAATGCGCCTGCCGATCGCAGACGGCGTTTCGCAGACGCGCGTGTGCAGTGGTCCAACGACGGTTCCCTCACGCGCTGCAATCGGCGCCGAGGCACGCGTGCTTGTGCCTGGACGCACGCCACTCGTGCAACAGGTTGACGGCGGTAATGGACATTCGGGCAAACGCAGTCCCGATTTGCAGTTCGGTCTGGGCCACGTCGCTGCGCCGGTAACCGTCGAGTTGCGCTGGCGTGACGCGCGTGGAGTGCTGCAACAGGAAACGGTTCAACTAGCGCCGGGAGGTTGGTACACGATCCTGCTCGGCCGGGAGAGAGGGGTCAACAATGAGTGCAAATGAGAGCAATCGGACCGATCGTCTGGGCGGACTGCGGCGCTTCGCCGTCGCCATCACGATCCTCAACATCCTGGGCCACGCCTTCTTTGGTTTCGAACAGTCGTTGGCCCAGCCTCTGGTGGCGTTAGCATCTGCCTACAGCGTTGAGTTACTGCTCGAGTTCATCGACGCACGATTAAACCGCCGTCAGCTCAGGTTCATGGGTGGGGGGCCACGAAGGGTTGTCGACTTCCTGCTCTCGGCGCACATCACCGCACTTGCGTGCGCTATGCTGCTTTACGCAAACGAGAGACTCGGACCCGTCATCTTTGCGTCCGTCGTGGCGATCGGATCGAAGTGCGTCCTGCGCGCTCCCACCGGCAATGGCACGCGTCACTTCTTCAACCCTTCAAACTTTGGCATCACGGCGACGCTACTCGTCTTCGCGTGGGTCAGCGTCGCGCCCCCGTATCAGTTCACGGAGAACATGATCGGCGCCGGCGACTGGATTTTGCCTGCCGTTATCGTTTGCACGGGAACGTTCCTGAACGCGCGCTTCACTCATCGGTTGCCGCTGATCGCCGCGTGGCTCGCCGGCTTTGTCGCACAAGCTGGTTTGAGAAGTTTGTTATTCGACATTCCCTTCGAAGCGGGATTGATCCCGATGACGGGTGTCGCTTTCATCCTTTACACGTTCTACATGGTGACTGATCCCGCCACAACGCCAGGCGGGCGCCGAGAGCAGATCGCATTCGGTTTCAGTGTCGCCGCAGTCTACGGACTGCTGATGATGGCCCATGTTGTCTTCGGACTTTTCTTTGCTCTGTCGATCGTCTGCGCCGTGCGAGGACTGTGGATGTTTGCGACGCAGTGGGTCAGAGGTCGTGCGCGTGAAGAGACGATCTCCGCGCCGGCATTGAGCCCTTCGTCAACTGCCTCTGCCATGGTAAGGGAGGCGTGAGATGGGCCAGGCAATAGCCATCGTAGGCATGGCCTGCCGTTACCCGGACGCTCGTTCACCCGACGAACTCTGGGAAAACGCGCTGGCCCAACGCCGTGCTTTCAGACGCATCCCGTCTGAGCGACTCAATCTTAACGACTACATGTCGTCTGATCGCCAGAGTCCCGATCAGACATACTCGACGGAAGGCGCCTTTATCGAAGGCTACGAGTTTGATCGGGCGCGCTTCCGCATACCGGGCGCGACTTATCGCGCCGCCGATCCGGTTCATTGGCTGACGTTGGATGTCGCTGCTGCCGCACTCGAAGATGCCGGCTTTCCGGAAGGTGAAGGGTTGCCGCGTGAAGCGACCGGCGTGTTTGTCGGCAACACGTTGACGGGCGAGTTCTCCCGCGCGAACACGATGCGTTTGCGCTGGCCGTACGTGCGCCGGGTCGTGAGGAAGATACTCGAAGACGACGCGTGTACGCCGGAGCGTCAGCTTGAACTTCTGACGCAGATGGAGAGTCTTTACAAGAAACCTTTCCCGCCTGTCGGTGCGGAGACGCTTGCAGGCGGCCTCTCCAACACGATCGCGGGGCGCGTCTGTAACCATTTCGATCTCAAAGGTGGCGGCTACACCGTCGACGGCGCGTGTGCGTCGTCGCTTCTCGCCGTCATAAATGCCTGCACTTCACTGGCTGCCGGCGATCTCGAAGTGGCCGTCGCCGGCGGGATCGATCTGAGCGTTGATCCATTCGAACTCGTAGGGTTTGCCAAGACTGGCGCGCTCGCCGCCGACGCAATGCGCGTTTATGACACGCGCTCGGCAGGCTTCTGGCCCGGTGAGGGCTGCGGTCTGGTTGTTCTCATGCGTCACGAGGACGCTCTCCTGAAGCGACGACGAATCTACGCTGTGATACGCGGCTGGGGTGTCTCGTCGGACGGCAGTGGCGGCATCACTCGCCCGGAGGTCGAGGGCCAACTCATCGCGCTGCGGCGTGCGTATGCACGCGCCGGCTATGGACCAGAGACGGTCGCATACTTCGAAGGGCACGGGACAGGGACAGCCGTCGGCGATGCGGCTGAGCTTCAGGCGCTAACTCGCTCGCGGCGCGAAGCATCGACCAACGGTGCATCGCCGGCAGTCGTCAGTTCAATAAAAGCCATCATCGGTCACACAAAAGCCGCAGCCGGTATCGCGGGTCTGATCAAAGCGACTATGGCACTCAGCGCGCAGATCCTGCCGCCGACAGTGGGCTGTGATGATCCGCATGAAGAACTAAAAGGTCAGAAACCTGCTCTTCGCGCTCTCAAACGCGGCGAACTCTTTTCCGACCACGCGAGCCTCCGCGCCGGCGTCAGCGCGATGGGCTTCGGAGGCATCAACACACACGTCACTCTCGAAGCGGCAGATACTGATCGCCGCGAGACACTCACGTCCAAAGAACGAGCGTTGCTCTCAACTGCGCAGGATGCGGAGTTGTTTCTCTTCAGCGCACAAACGACCGTTCAACTCGAGAGTCAAATCGAGCGCGTGCTCGCTTATGCCGATCGTCTTTCGCGCAGCGAGATGACAGATCTCGCCAGGTGCTTGTCTGACGCGCTCCGTCCTCTTGCTGTTCGCGCGGCGGTGGTGGCGTCAAGCCCGGCTGAACTGGCGAGCCGGCTTGAAGGACTACGGTCGCGTTTACGCACGGCACGAGTGATCGATCCACACGGCGGCATTTTTCTCAGCAGTGATTCGTCGTCAGCACGCGTCGGCTTTCTTTTTCCGGGGCAAGGTTCGCCGTCTTACAAGGACGGTGGAGCATGGCGGCGTCGCTTCAGTTTTCTTGAAGACCTGTATGCCGACACGGAGCGAGATTGGAGCGGTGACGGCGTCTCAACCGAGGTGGCCCAGCCTGCGATCGTCGCGTCGTCGGTCGCGGCGCTTCGCGTTCTTTCGAGACTGGGGATAGCAGCATCGGTTGCTGTCGGACACAGTCTCGGCGAAATCACCGCGTTGCACTGGGCGGGATCTCTGGATGAGTCGTCGCTGCTGCGTATCGCTCGCGCGCGTGGACGCGCGATGGCGGATGTTGATGGTCCAAAAGGCGCGATGCTCAGTGTCGCCGCGGGGAGGCAGGCAGTCGAAGAGATTTTGAATGGCGAACGGGTTGTCATCGCCGGACTCAATTCACCCACGCAGACAGTGCTTTCGGGCGAGGCAGTCGAAATCAACGCAGTGGCGCGCCGCGCCGAGGCGCGCGGACTGCGCACGACATTGTTGCGCGTCTCTCATGCGTTCCACTCTTCGTTGGTCTCGGCTGCCGGGACTCGTTTGTCCGCACATCTGGAGCGTGAGGAGTTTGGACCACTCCAACGCCGAATCTTCTCGACGGTGACTGGTCTACGCCTCGACGCGGATGCCGACCTGCGTGAGCTGCTCCGCGAGCAGGTAACTTCGCCCGTCCGCTTTATCGAAGCGATCGATGCGGCAGTCACTGGGGGCGGCGTTGATCTCTGGCTCGAGGTTGGCCCAGGCCAAACTCTGAGCGGGCTGATCGGCGAGTTTCGCAGCGAGCCGGTCGTGGCGCTGGATGCGGGCGGGAGTTCATTGCGAGGGCTCTTGAGTGCCGTCGGCGCCTGCTTCTGTCTCGGCGCGCGCGTTGCTCACGACGAGTTGTTTGCCGATCGCTTTTCGCGTCCGTTCGATCTCGATTGGAATCCACGCTTCTTTGTTAATCCTTGCGAACTGGCTCCGGCTGACGACGCGACAACGTACGAACGGTTGAGCGAAACACTCCCGACAGACGAGATTCCAGCCGAATCACAAACCGGTTCCGCTTTGGAAGTTGTGAGACGACTGGTCGCCGAGCGACTCGAACTTCCGCTCGCCACCGTTGAGAACGAAAGCCGGTTGCTTGACGATCTTCACCTGAACTCGATCAGCGTCGCCCAACTCGTAGCCGAAGCGGCGCGGCGTCTCGAGCTTCCGCCTCCAATAGCCCCGACTAATTACGCAAACGCCACCCTCTCGGAAATCGCCGGCGCGCTTGAAGCGACTGCGCGCGCCGAGCGCGGCAACTCGCACGCAGAAGCGGATCCTCCGGGCGTTGACGAGTGGGTCAGAGAGTTTTCCGTCGCGTTCGTCGAACGCGCTTTGCCGCGGCGTGATGGTCCACCCGAAGCAGGAGAGTGGCGCATACTTTCCACGCCGGATCATCCGCTCAAGAACAGTGTAGAAAGATCTTTCGCGCATTCGGGTGCAGGCCGCGGCATTGTCGTTCTGCTTTCGCCCGAGCCCGACGAAAGTCATATCGATCTTGTATTAGACGCCGCGCGCGAAGCGTTGAATGCTGGTGATGGTTTCCGCTTCGTTCTCGTAGGTGACGCGGCAAGCTTCGCGCGCACGCTGCACCTTGAAGCAAAGAATCTCAACACGTGTGTCGTTGTCGTTCCGCAAGAACACCCGTCGGCGGCCGAGTGGGTGCTGGCAGAAGCGCTCGCCGCACGGGGCTACACGGAAGCGCACTACGATTCCGACGGCAGACGGTTGGAACCGCTCCTGCGTCCGCTCGCATTGGACCATGACGAGTGCGAGTTGCCACTCACAACCGGCGACGTTTTAGTGGTCACCGGCGGAGCACGTGGGATCACGGCCGAGTGCGCGCTTCAACTCGCGCGCGAATCCGGCGCACGGCTCGCAATCTTTGGTCTCTCGCAACCAACCGCGGACGACGAGATCGTCACAAACCTCGAAAGACTGAAAGCAGCGGGCATTAACGCCACGTACTACAGCGTCGACGTTACCGACGCCGTCGCCACACGCGCAGCGATCCATGAAGTCGAAAAAGATCTCGGTCCAGTCACAGCCATCCTGCACGGTGCAGCGCGAAACATCCCGTGCCTGATTGACAATCTCAACTCGCAGGCGTTTGCCGAGACGTTGGCGCCCAAAGTTCGTGGCGCGCAAAACTTGCTCGCGGCGATCAACCCCGACCGCCTGCGTCTCTTCATCACGTTCTCCTCAATCATCGCGCGCACTGGCCTGCCCGGCGAAGCTCACTACGGTCTCGCTAACGAATGGCTTACCCGATTGACCGAGACCTGGCAGAACGCGCACCCACTTTGCCGTTGTCTCGCGGTCGAGTGGTCCGTCTGGTCGGGCGTCGGCATGGGCGCGCGGCTCGGCACAGTCGACGAGTTGGCCCGCAGAGGTATCACGCCCATTCCGGTAGAAAAGGGCCTCGACTCGTTGCGCAGACTTCTGTGCCGGAAGCCCGCGAACGTCGCCACGGTGGTCATGGGACGCTTACGCGACATGCCAACGCTCAAAGTCGAGCGGCCCGAACTTCCCTTCCTGCGCTTCCTGGAAAAACCGCTCGTCTATTACCCGAAGATCGAATTGGTCGTCGATGCCGAGTTATCCGCAACGACAGATCCGTACCTGGACGACCACGTCTTTCGCGGCGAACGACTGCTGCCCGCCGTAATGGGCCTGGAGGCGATGGCGCAAGTGTTCATGGCGCTGACAGAAACGAACGAGCCACCGGTCTTCGAGCAAGTCAGGTTCGAGCGCCCCGTGATCGTCCGTGAAACTGCCTCAAACATAATTCGCGTCGCCGCGCTTGCACGCGCTCCGGGCTGCGTGGAGATCGTTCTGCGCAACTCGGAGACGGGCTTTCAAGCCGATCATTTCCGTGCGATCTGTCGCACGGCGAGCGCCCCGCCGGAGGTGGCGCACCGCACCGTCGCCTCCGACATGCGCGTTGCTTTGGATCCTGCGCACGACCTCTACGGAAGAGTGCTGTTCCACGGTGGGCGCTTTCGGCGTCTGCGCGAGTACCGCACTCTCCGCGCCACAGAATGTTCCGCCGCGATCATGCCCGACAGAACGACCAACTGGTTCATTCGATACTTACCGAGCGGTCTCATGCTCGGAGATCCCGGCGCGCGCGACGCGGCAATCCACGCGGTACAGGCATGTGTGCCGCAGATCGCGCTCCTGCCGGTCGGTGTCGAGAAGATAACAGGCAGTTTGAATGGTCAAGCCGGCGAACTATTCGTCCGCGCTCAGGAAAGAGAGCGCCTCGCGAACGGATTCGTGTACGACGTGGAGTTGAGCGACGCCGAAGGCCACGTGCGAGAACGTTGGGAGCGATTACACCTGCGGGCGATCAGTGGAACTGATTTCAGAGGTCCATGGCCGGAAGGTTTGCTTACGCCGTACGTCGAACGACGTCTGCTGGAGTTGATTCCCGGCGCGGATGTTTCTGTTGCGTTCGAACACGACCACGTAGCGGATCGTCGCGATCGAAGCACGCTCGCAATTGAGAAGGCGCTTGGCAGTGGCTGGATCATCAGGCGTGCGAATGGAAAACCGGAAGCTCGCGACGGGCGCCATGTATCTGCTTCACACTGCGAGGATCTCACCCTCGCTATCGCCGGGTGTGCTCCCGTCGGTTGCGATCTCGAACTCGTCGTGACCCGACCACGGGAAATCTGGCGCGACATGCTCGGCGTTGAACGATTCAAGCTTGTCGAGATCATCTGCCAGGAAACACAAGAGACGCTGGACGTCGCAGCAACACGCGTCTGGACGTCAACGGAGTGCCTGAAGAAAGCGGGTGGCGGGATGAGTGCACCTCTCGTCTTTACCGGCGCGGAACCTGACGGGTGGATCTTGCTCGTGTCGGGCGAATGGAAAATCGCCTCATGTGTGATCAAGCGGGATGGTGACAAAGAAGACTTGGCAATAGCGTTGCTGGCGTTGCTGAGAGGGGGCGACGATGCGCAAGTATGAATACCGACACGTTGTTGGCTTCGAGGAAACGAACCTCATCGGAAACGTCTACTACGCCAATCACGTGCGCTGGCAGGGACGATGCCGCGAGATGTTCCTGCGTGATCGAGCCCCCGAGATCATCGAGGCACTCAAGCACGGCCTGGTGATGGTGACCACACGCGTGTCTTGCGAGTTTATGGCGGAGCTCGTCGCCTTCGACGAGGTCATCTTGCGCATGAGCCTCGGCGAGTTGGCACAGAACCGCATCACGATGAACTTCGAGTATTGGCGGCACACCGTTGCCGGCGAAGAGTTGATTGCCCGAGGCGAGCAACAAGTCGCCTGTATGCAGCGCGAGGGCGAGCAAGTTGTTCCTGTGCCCGTGCCCCCGCGGTTGCGCGAAGCGTTGAGGGAGTATGCAACAAGCTGAGGTACTAAGAATCGAATTGCCTGGCGATGTTTGCGCCAGCAATGGCCCAAATTCGGCGTGCCGCGAAGACACCATTGCAGGACATCGCCGGGCGGTCGAGCGCGTGATCTCGGACGCGCGCGAGCGACTTTGTGAACCTATCTCGTTGCGAGACATGTCGCGGGTCGCTTATCTCAGCGAGTTTCACTTCAATCGCGTGTTTCACCAGATCACTGGTCTTCCGCCCGCCAAGTTCATCGCGGCGATGCGGCTGAACGAAGCCAAGCGGTTGCTCTTGAACACTAACCAGAGCATCACGGACATCTGCTTTGAAGTGGGCTACAACAGTCTCAGCACGTTCACGAGACGTTTCAATCAACGCGTCGGACTAGGACCACGTGAGTTTCGCTATCTCGCTGAGCGAATCACGCCGACGTCGGTCGAGTCGCTTTGCGCGCATTACGCGGAGCAGGCAAAACGGGCAACGCTCCGCGCAGCGTTTGAAGGGGTTGAGGGTTTCGTCGATTCGTCCAAACAGGGCGACGGTCCGATCTTCGTCGGACTCTTCCAGGCCCACATACCGCAGAGTCGCCCTGTTGGTGGAGCTCTCCTTACGTCACCCGGTCCGTTTCGTATCGGACCTGTTCCTGACGGAACGTATCACCTGCTCGCAGCAGCCCTGCCGCCTCTCGCTGACACGCTTGGATATTTATTACCTGACAGCGCGAATCTTTCAGTGGGTGCGTGGAACGGTCCAGTGATCGTGCGACAAGGTAGGGCCAATGGTCTTTTCAACATCTCACTCAGACCGATGTTGTTGACCGATCCGCCACTCTTAGTTTCTCTACCTTTCTTACTCGCGGAGACGTTGAAGTAAGCCACAAAGAGGCACAAAGGGCACACGAGAAACTAAGCACAAAGACCTAAGTACAAAGACCTAAGTACAAAGAACCAAGTACAAATGGGCTTAGTATTTTGTACTTGGTTCTTTGTTCTTCTCTTGTGCCTCTTGTGCTTTTTGTGCCTCTTTGTGGCTATCTAACAACCTTCCAGAGTCTTATCAGGCTGGGAATCAGTAGTAACGTAGTAACCGCGCAGGTCAAAAGGCAGAGACAGATCATGACGCCGAGCTGCATGTTGGGAGCGATATCAGACAGCATCAGCACGGAGAAACCTGCGGTGATCGAAGCAGCGCTGACGCATACTGCCGGCCCAGTGAATTCGAGAGTGCTTCGCAAAGCTTCGCTCGCCGACATGCCTTGACTGAGCCTCTGCCGGTAGGTCGTCGTCAGATGGATCGCAAAGTCCAATCCGATGCCGAGCGCGATGCCGGCGAACATCGAATTAGCGATGCCGAGCGGCGTGCCGGCAAGTGATAACGCGGCGAGCACCAGAAGCAAACTGAAAGCTACGGGCAAGATGGCGATGAATCCCATCCGCACTGAGCCAAGCAGTAATGTGATGAGGATTAGATCAGTCACCAGCGCCAACCCAATCGACGACGCTTGCCCTTCGACCAGCAGGCGCACTGTCAGATAGCTGATCCATCCGTCGCCGAAAGGAACGATCTTGTGGCCCAGCCCCTGGTCCGACGTTTCGCGTTCGGCGGCTCGCAACACGCTGTCGATGCGACTGTAGTCAGCGTCACGGATGAAGATCGTAACGCGTGCGCGCCGGTACTCTTCGTCAACTCTCTCGCGGATCGGCGCCTGCGGCGACTGCGAGAGCACTTTCATTGCGGCGTCGACGTGCTCGCTCGCGAGAGGAACGCGCCCAGTCTGAATTGCTGCTCGGTAGGTGCCGTAGTTTAGGCCGGCGACGAGTGTCGAGTTGGTCCTGACCAGGTCGTTGAAGAGCGAGTTGACGGCGCCCACATGGGGCACTCTCGCAAGCACCCATTCCAGCGAACCGAGCGCCGACATGCCTTCCTTGCTGTTGAACCACTCGCCGCGAGTAGCGTCCACCATTAGTTCGAGCACGGTCGTCCCCGCCATCTTTTCGTTGAAGAAACGATCGCCTCGAACGATGTCGCTGTTAGGTGGCAGGTTCCGGATCCAACTATCGTCGACGCGAAGACGCGTAACCGCGAAAGCAGCGCCCGCCGCAACCAGTACGGCACAAACGGCCACACGCCAAGGACTGGCCCACCCCGTCAGAAAGCGCAGGGCCGATGTTGCGGGCCGTCCGCCGAGAGCGAGCGTAGGATCGCCTTTCCAACGTATGCGCGGTTTCAGAAGTGCGAGCAATGCGGGAAGCAGTGAGAACGTGAACAACGTCGAGAAGACGATCGCCGCCGAGCCGAACAGGCCGAAGACGCGCAACGGGTTGAGACTCACGACCGCCATCGACAACAGTCCGACGACGGTTGAGACGGCAGTCGTAGCGACGGGGCGAGTGGCGCTGCTGAATGCCACCACGATCGTGTCCTCGACCGTAGAGTCTTTGGCTTGTCCCACCTCGTTGAAATAGTGCCCCAGAGCATAAACGTCATCGGACACGCCGACGCAGATGAGGACCACCGGCAACACCAACGTCGTGACGAACACCGGTTGACCGGTCAGTCCCATCAGGCCCGCCATCCAGATGAGACTCACGCCGATTTCCGTGAGCGACAACAACGCAGGTACGTGATGACGAAACGACAAAAACAGCATGACGCCAAGTACGACAATTACGGCAGGTATCAAACGTGCGAGGTCGCGGGCTGTCGCCTGGCCAAGAACGGCTTGGGCCAGTGCCGATCCACTCAGATAGATGGAGTCTTCACCATTTGACTCGCTCGCGATCAGCGACCGCGTCTCTTCAAGCAGGCGATAACGGTCGGCGCCCGGCTCCACCTTCGCGATGATGGCTGCGCCGTTACCGTCGGGCGAGATCAACAGGCTCCTGTCGTAGCCGCGCCTGCCAACCTCGCGACGTAGTTGTTGGATGGTCTCTTTGTTTAGCTCGTCCTCGGGCCGGAAGAGCGGGCCTGTGTCGACCTCGTCATTTTTTCCATCGATGAGAGTGATGCGGGGTACGGTGGAGATGCTGATGACGGAGCCTGGGACGACTCCTTCGACGCGAGAAAGTCCGTCACTCAAGCGGGCGATGCGTCGCAGTGTGTCTGGCGTGTAGACGCCCGATTTCTCATTGCCGACACCTATCAACACAAGATCGCGCAGTTCGAAACGCGACGCGGCCAGGTCGCCTTCGGCGAACTGCGGAAGACCGGAAGGAATCAGGGAGCGGCCGTCGAGCCGCAGCGAGATTCGCGGGATAAAGATAAGGGCGACAACGGTGATGCCGCACACGAGCGTGATGACGACGCGCGGGTGTCTGACGGAAAATCTCAACAGGTGAGTTATCAGGAACACGGAGCCGACCTATCGTTGGGCAGAGACGGCGCCTGGCTCGCGTCGCCGATTGCCGGTCGCTGCTCAGGCCCCGGCTAGTGTCTAACGTAAACACGACACTTCTTCTTGTTCAATCTTGCTAAAGTCGGTGAGAAGTTCCTTCGCCGCGGCTCTGCCGCCTGATGTGCGGCGAGGCTTGCCTCGCCGGCGCTTGAGTAAAACGAGATGGGGCTTTGCCCCTGGTACGGCCTTTGGCCTATTAAATCTGTGCAAAACCCGAACGAAGGGCACAGCCCAGATATCCATTAAGCGCCGGCGAGGCCTAGCCTCGCCGCACATCAGGCGGCAGAGCCGCGGCTAAGGACTCTTGAGGTAAAGCCTCTGTAAGATGAAGGCTGAGGCTGGAAGTTGTCGCGGTTTTCTACTGGATCAATCTCCCGTTTGCATCGACCAAATGATACTGGTACGTCCGCTGGGCTTCGCCGTTCCTCCAGAAACTGAAGGTACCGTCACGTTTTGTTTCGTTCCCATCAACGGGTGAAAGCAGCAATCTCCAGTTGTCGTCATACTTCCAGAACTCGAGACGATACTGCACCGTCGATAAAGGAAGATTGCCCGCTTTCAGAGGAGGATCTTCTCGATTGAGCCTGTGCTGGCTGAAACGCGCTTTCTTAGACGTGATCGTGATCGTGTTACCGCTGACCGTATAAGTTCCTTCTTCATCCTCCACGTACCATTTGGGAGCAGTGTACTGGGAATGTACTCTCGTAAATTTATATGTACCGTTGCTGAAGAATTGATAGGTATCTGAAAACGTCCCCGGCGATAGATCTGCATGGCCCAGGAGACCTTTTCTGATTCCCCCCTTCTTCCACGAGTTTCCGGCAAGTGAAGGTTGGGAACCGTTCTGATTGGTCGGTGTTTGCGGCTGTGTTTCGACTTCAGGCTTTTTGAAACTGATTGAATTCAGGAACGCGGTAAGTGGCGGTTCGAATGCCTGGGTGTTCGTGAGGACGAGCGCGTTTACCATTTTGCCGTAGCCGCTCGCGGTGTAGAGCACCGCGACTCCTTTAGCGCCGTCCTTTTCGAACGGCGCGAACCCGCCGGCAAGCAGCCATTCGCCTTTAGGGTCTGAAGGAAACATCTGAGGTGCGGCAGAAACGGTAACGGTCTCCTTCACGATCGCTTCCCACGCGGCATCGAAGTTTTCCTTCGGGCTCCCTAGACTCGGAACGGATCTAAACAGAGTCACGAGGCAATACGCGTCTTTGTCCGCAATTGAAAACTGGATCGCATCTTGTCCCACTTGTTTGTCCCAGCCCTTCGGGGGTTGAAACGACGCGATGTCGAAGGTCTCCGGCGCTTGCGCAAAGAGACTAGCCGGGAAAACGAGCATTCCCAGAATGAGCGTCAGTGAGAACTTCGTACGAATTAGTTTAGTCATATCGACATGTCAGAATTGGCATCTCGCAAGCTTCCAGGTCCACGTCACCTTGGCTGTGTCCGGAAGCGTTATTGTCTTGCTGCCCGCTAGAATGTCTCCTTCTGGATTGACATATCTTTCTGCCCAACGTCCTTCCGGCAACGTCACACTATAACCCCAATACGACGGCTCCATCTTGGACCAACCGCCCTCCAGAGGACAGTTGGATTCAATCACCTCGCCGAACTTGCGCACATTCACAGGGATCATGTCGAGTTGAAAAAGCAGCATCAGCGTGTAGTCGCGTTGACTTCCGCGGAAGGTGATAGGCGACGACATCGTGAGGTTGTTTTTCTCGTATCTGAACTCTTCGCCGCGTCGAAGCTTTGTATGGAAGATGCCTTCTTCCTTTCCGCAGCACGGATCGCCGGCGCGTATGAATTCGCCAATACTGGAGTGTACGCCGCGAACCGAGACTGACGCGGGTTTCTCAGCGGCATTGTTTTCGATCTCTGCACGTGTACGCGGGTTCAACACGATCTCCGCGTCGTCTATTTCTGAGACTCGGAGCAAGCCGGTGCCCGACGTGTTGCCGTTCAGCTCGATCTTTCGTAGTTCCGACACGGTCTTGTGAAGCTCGCGGTGGACCGTGATAACGCCTCCCCAATCCTCGGAACACGGCTGCCAGTCGCGGACGGGAACGCTGACGCGAAACGATCTGAGCGCCATCTTGCCCAGGATCTCCGGTGCGATCTCAATGATGGCGGCAGGGCCGAATTTTCCGCCGAGGCCAAATGAGAAGATCTTGGGTATGTCTTTGCTCGCGTCCATCTTTTCCGTTGCGACGCTGACGCGCAGATCCGCTTTCGTTGCCAGCGGCACGACCGGCTCCTGCTCGAGGTTCCGCGCCTGCGGCTTGCCGGTGAGTTTGATCTTGTTCTCACCCAGTTCATTTGTTCGCTGACGGCTTGTATCGCCACGAGTCTTATCGACTGCGTCAACAATGACTGGATATCCCGCGTGGCGCGAGTACCGTTCGCCCTCGACCAGCATTTCCCAGATCACCGGAACGTCTTTGAGCGGGCCGTCCTCGGGTACCTCGACCTCAAGACCGGTCATCAACTTTGCCGCTTTGGCCGTGCAATTGATCTCCTCGGAACCCGTAAATTCGATACTGAATTTTGCGGTCACGATACGTTCCTGACCGGTGTTGCGGTTGTGCTTTGTGCGGATGAGCGGCATCGGATCTTCGACCTGAAGATCGGCCTTGATGCTCATATTCGCGGCGACCAACTTGACGTAGGACATCACGATGTTGAGTTTTTCGAAGCCGTCCGCCACCTTCTTGAACCTCTCCTCGAACATCTTTTTGAACTGGTTCGATTCGGGAATTTTTTTGAGGATGCCGCCCGGAACGTCGTCCGTATATTCACCCGTGGCAAGCGTATTCATCACGCGATCGAACGCCTTTATAACTTTTCTGCCTTTGCTCTCAAATCCCTGGATCTTGTCGATCGTTTCTATGGCTTTGCAGGGATCCTGAAACGGCCGCGTCCAGGAGGCATTCACAAAACGGACCTCGTCGCGGCTATCGAACATCGGCCTTTGCGGGAGAATGAAAAAGGCCTGGGGCGATTGAAACTCGGAATAGGTCGCAGCGAGATCGCTAAGGAAACGCCGCTCGATGATCGATGCCTGGATCAGATTTATCTTCGAACTCGTAGTTGTTAATCCGCCGGTTTCAGTTCCGAGTTCGAGGACAAGTGCCGCAAGGAAGGCCTTTTGCTGTGTGGACGACATCTCATCTCTCGGCATCTTTTCGATACGCTCGCGCGTCAATGTGCTTGCGGCGCGCAGGTCGGATAAGAAAAGCGACGCGAGTTGCAGACTCTTGAGCTGCGGATCGTTGCCCGCGAGCATTCCGGCCATTTTATCGAGCGTCGTGACCGCTCCGAACTGTGTGGCGCGCAGCATTCCCGCGACTTCGTAGTCAAAGAATGCGGCGCCGTTCGCAAGGCCGGTGGGTTGAAAGAGTATCTTCTGATCCTTGTCGATGAGATGAAACCCGGCTTTCTGGAGTGCCCCGATGAGTGCGGGAAGCGAGTTCTCGTCGTTTTTCAGGATTGCGGCCGCGGCTTTTTTTGCTAATTCGGGAGAAGCCGCATCACCAAACAGATACGCCTCGGGCAAGCCTTTCGTCGGAAAATCCGCAAGCGGATCAGGCTCGGCGCCGGCATAGACTTTCTCGGTTGGATATCCGGTCCTGGCAGTTGGCGATGGGCGTCGCGGCTGTCCGAACAACGAAAACGACAACGACAGAATGATGACGAGTGATATGAAGACGTGTTTCATAGTTATTTGATCTTCGCAATCAGCGGGACAATTGCCTTGTCTATCGCGGCCTTCACGGCATCATTGCTCGTGCCTTTGATCTTTGCGGAGGCGGGCGAACTTGCGACCACCGTCTTGCCGTCGCTGCCGTAGATATTCATCACGATCTCCACTTCCGATTCGCCGAGCTTCGCCGCATCGTCAGCACCCGTGACCTTTCCAAACAGGCCGCCGATCTTACTCGCTCCGGACTCTTTGACTTTGACAAGCTGGACCCCGATCACGCTGCTGAAATTGCCGCCGGTGATGTCGGCCCGGCCGCTTACTGCGACGCCGTTCATTCCGGCCTCGGTGAGTTTCTGTGCGATATAGCCGCGAAGGTTATCCTGATCGATCTTCGACACATTGCCGGAGAAGAAGTCGATCGCAACTGTTTTGCCCGCGCCTTTTTTGCCGGTGTTGTAACCTGTGCCGCCATCTGAGTTCCATCCAATCCGATCGACTGTGCCGGCCGTTGTGCTCACATCGCCCGCCGCGGTCAACTGATAAAGAGACTCAACTTCCGTATAGCCTTGCGGGGCCTCGAACAGTGCCTGATCGAGCTGCGCTTTGGATAGGGCAAGAGTTTCGTATTTGAAGGTTCCCTGAAGCTTGTTGTTCTCAAACATCTTTGAAGTGCCTTCGAGAAAGAAGCCGGGATCCTGCATCGGGCCGATGATGAGTTTGGGACGGCAGCCGCCTTTGGAATTAGGAGTCGGAGGCACAGGACAGGTTTCGCGGTCGAGCTGAAGATTGACGAACCAACCTTCCTGCTCGGTGCGAACACTCGCTTTGCCTTCACACGAATCGGCGGAATTCTCGATCGTCGTGACGTGTTTAAGCCAACGTGCCGTGAGCCCGAACATCTGCTGGCGTCGGCCCGAATCCGTGACGATTGCGGACACGTTCATAGTGCCCTTGATCACGATCTTCGTGTTCGGAACACGCTTTTTCTGTTCGGGAGTGAGGGTGCTCCAATCGTAATAATCGATGAAGTATGCACGTTTCTGGTCGTTGATCGTGATGTTCTGTTTGAGATCGCACTGATAGATCTCGGTAGAGTTCATGCCCGGCATCATCTGGGCCATCATCGCTGCGACCTGAGGGTCGTCCATCTCCATCTTCGTCTCGCGCCGAACCCGCACGCCCTTCGCATACACGGTAACAGTGGAGCCGACACCTTCAACGGTCGTCTTCTGCGTGATTTTGTAATCAGCGAATGCCGTTAGCGATGTGATGAGAATTATCGATAGCGATATCAATGTTCGTTTCATAATTCCTCTTTTTGTTTAGAACTCGATGTCAGAATCTCCCGATACACTACGCGAGAGAACACGCCTCATCGGCTCAAATCTGGTTACGAGTTAAACTGGAACGTGCCTTTTCGTGATTAAAGCGTGTGTTAGAATGAGTTAGCCGATGCCGACCGAAGTCACTCTTTTGCTTGGCAAGCTCAGCAAAGAAGGAAGGGCGACCGACCGAGAGACGCTTGACCGGCTTTTGCCGCTTGTCTACAACGAACTCCGACGGCTTGCCGGAAGCTTTCTGAATCGTGAGCACGCCGCTTCGATCCACACCACCGAACTCGTTCACGAAGCGTACTTCCGACTAACCGATCAACGTTCTGTTGATTGGGAAAACCGCGGGCAGTTTTTTGCCATCGCGGCGCAGGCAATGCGGAGGATCTTGATCGACGCCGCACGTGCGCGCGGAACCTACAAGCGCGACGTCGAAAAGATCTCGCTCGACTATGCCCGGGAAATATCTGCTGAAACAGACGGTCAACTGCTCGAACTGGATGCGGCGCTGAAAGAGCTTGCTTTGCTTGATCCCGATCAGGCACGAGTCGTAGAACTCAGGTATTTTGGCGGTTTGACGATCGAAGAGACTGCCGAGGTTTTAAGGATATCGCCCGCGACGGTGAAGCGCGAATGGTCAACTGCCAGAGTGTGGCTGTATGACCGGATCAATGGATGACGACGTCAAACAAAACTATCCGTCTTGAACCAAAACTCCATAATTCCTCGCGTAGCGGATTGAGTATGGAGCCTGCCAACTGGAAGCAAATCAAAACGGCGCTTGCTGATGCAATGGAACTCGCTTCCGACGCGAGGGAGGAGTTTGTTTCGTCGCTTGATCCCGAGCTCAGCGCTCAGGTTCGCCGATATCTGAGGGCAGTGACAGACGCAGGTGATTTTATTACCACCCCGGCCTGGATCGATCGCGGTCTTGTCGATCAAGACCACCCTGCACAAATTGATGACTTCCGCATATTGCATCCCATCGGTTCGGGCGGCATGGGTACGGTTTACCTTGCGGAACATGCCGGCGACGGTTTTAAGCAACTAGTCGCGCTCAAGCTCATAAAGCGTGGAATGGACACGTCGGCCGTCCTCAAGAGGTTTTTGATGGAGCGCCGGATTCTCGCTGAACTCGATCATCCGAACATCGCCCGGATGCTCGATGGCGGATCGACCGAGGATGGCTTGCCGTATTTCGTGATGGAGTATGTTGAGGGCGATGAGATTCGCAAGTATGCGAATGCGAACAATCTCGGACTCGAAGAACGCCTCCAGCTTTTCCGAACGGTCTGCTCGGCGGTATCGAGCGCTCATCAGAAGCTCGTCATTCACCGCGATATAAAACCGACGAATATCTTAGTCACGAAAGACGGTGAGCCGAAACTGCTCGATTTCGGTATTGCAAAACTGATCTCGCCGGATTGGAACAGCGATGAGGCGACACTTACGCAATTTCGCGTACTGACACCTGAATACGCGTCGCCGGAGCAGATGGACGGCCGCGCTGTATCGACCGCGACAGACGTTTACAGCCTTGGCGTGGTCCTTTACGAATTGCTCACCGGCTGCCGGCCTTCTTCGTTCAGAGAAAAAGACGGACGGTCTAAAACCGATATCGCACTTACGACCGGGCCGCCGAAACCTTCTGCGATCGCTTCCGAAAGCTCTCGGCCGACTAATCGCACGAAACAGCGGCTGGTCCATAAAACTTTATCTCGTCCATCGCATGTCACAGTCTCAGCGGTCGAACCGAGCCGTCTTCGCGGCGATCTCGACAACATGATCCTGAAGGCCATCCGGCACGAGCCGGAGAGGCGCTATCAGTCAGTTCAGGAATTTTCCGATGACATCCGCCGCTGGCTGGATGGATTGCCGGTCCATGCCACCGCGGATTCGCGGATGTACCGCTTCAAAAAATTCTTCAAACGTCACCGGACGGCCGTGCTCGCTTCAGCCGCAGCCGCGATACTTCTAATCACCACATCCGGCGTCACCGTCTGGCAGTATTCCGTTGCTCGAGATCAGCAAGCGAAAGCAGAGGCCCGCTTTCAAAGCATTAGACTCGTGGCCCGATCGCTATTAAACGAGACCAGCAAGGAACTGGAGAACCTGCCGCAATCGGCGGAGATCCGGGACTCCGTTGTTGAGCGCGCGATTGCGCTGCTTAACAGCCTTTCGGTTGACGAGAACACGGATCCAGAATTTCTGGACGAGGTCGCGGATGCTTACGAGCAGCTTGCACACATTCGAAACTGGAAGTTTCGCAAGACGGCGGAGGCTGTTGTGGATTATCGAAAGGCCTTATCGTTGCGCGAAAGAGTTATCCGCGAGGCTCCCGAGAACTTTTCGGCGAGGGAAAAACTGTCGAGTACGCTGTCAGGCTTGAGTGAAGTTTACGATCTGATCGGTGACAGTGAGGAATCCGGCCGTCTGAGATCTCGAATCGTTGAGAATCAACGATCGATGCTTCTCATCCAACCCGGCAATCCGAAAACAATGTACAGCCTCGCCGCCGGGCTGGAAGATCTTGCGACAAGGAGCCAGGCGTCTTCAACCGAACAGGCAGCGGCTTACAGGTCGGAGTCGCTTAGGATCGTGACGGAGGCTCTGACGCATCTGCCGGCGGAGAGACGCTCGGCCGGCGACACGGAACTTTATGTTTCTATGAAAATGCTCCAGGGATCCCTCCTGGACAAACTGGGAAGAGATGATGAGGCATTGGCGATATTTCATGAAGGACTCGAGACCGCAAAAAGCGCATATCTCGCCGACGATTCCCAACTCTACTTGTTTAATCACGCCGCACGGCTGAGCAGGATGATCGCCGATGTCCATATATCGCGAAACGACTGGACAAAGGCACTGGAAAACTATGAGTTTAGTCTTGAATGGATAAGAGCTCACAAAGACAATCCTAAGCTTGCCGCACGCACTCTTCGATCGGGAGAAGCAATCTATACGGTCCGCATCGGCCGGGCACTTCACAAGCTGGGACGGGATGAAGAAGCGATGACGCGTGTCGCCGAGGGTTTGAAGCTCCATTTTGCGTACGCCGCCGATTACGCAAATGATGCTTCGATCCTTATCTACTCCCCGGAGATACTGAGTACTGCTTCGGCGTATTTTGCTGAAAGCGGAAAGATCGAGCCGGGGCGAGAGATGTGGCAGAAATTTGGGCGCAAGGTGTCGGGGCTTCTTGAGCGGAACCCGAACGATGCGCAGATGTCCGGCCTGCTGGCGTTCGCGAGGGAGAGCGAGGGAGATCTCATAGCTGGATATTCGTCGCAGTCGGATGTGATCGGGAAGCACGATCAGGCAGCGTTGAAGGCGGCGGTGACGGTGTATAGCGCGGCGCTGGAGGTTTGGCAGCGTCTCCCAAGCGAGCACTCCGCCGACGCTTCGGGCAGGCTGGAGCGCAAGATCGCGCTGTGCCGGTGATCAACTAGCGCGAGGGAGGAGAGATGATTAAGATTACGGTTCAAATCGACCGGTTACAGCGAGTTGGATAGTTCCTTTTTTGCTGTAAGTGGATGATTTAAAAAGATTGCCCGTATCAGTGCACTCACCCCTACGTTGCATCCCTAAAGAACTTATACTCGGACCGACAGAATCGTTGCGCTCATTTTGCGCGCTTTTCTTTGCGACTCGAAGGCCTTAGTCCGCTCTTGCACAACCTGCCGCTGAATCTCATACTTGGACCATGACAGAGAAAGAAATCGTGCTTGAAACGACTCGCGTCTTACCGAACGACTGTTCACTCGAAGAGAGTGCCGAGCGCGGAGTTTATGAAGGGGTGCAGAAAGGTTTGGATCAACTCGAGAGAGACGAAGGCATTCCTCACGACGAAGTAAAGAGACAGCTTGCCTCATGGCTCACAAGCTAATCTCCCGCTGCCCAAGACGACCTTCATGACCAAGTCCGATGAACCATGAGCTAATTGAGTGGTATCTATCTGCGGCCGCTACTATATGAAATACTGATCGATGTCTAAAGCGCCATGAAAAACTCCGAGGATTTCGATGTTGCCGCCGTGCTTTACGAGATAGGCTATGCGGTAATGCTCGTATAGGAGAATGCGGACCTCGCGGGATTGTTCGGGTTCGTATTTGTAGCCAAGCCGCGGATGATTTCTGAGCAACTGTGTCTTTTCGTAGATGAGGGTGACGGTTCGCTCAGCAGCTTCAGGATCGTCGGCTGCGATGTAGTCGTAAATGTCCTCAAGCCAGATTTCTGACTCACGAGTCCATTTTATTTCTGCCAAGTCTTTATCCGACGTTTCATTTCTTCGTTTGAGATTGTGCGTCGCTCGTCAGAATCTTTGAGGCCGCGTTGCACCATTAGATCAAAGGCCAGCTCGCGGACGATGTCGTCGTAAGAGCTATCGTCCGGCTGCCGCTTAATGATTTCAGCGATATGTTCTTTCGCTGTAGCCATAACCTTTCCTCCGTTCCAGGGGATGATAGCGGAGTTACTTATAGACCACAAATGACTTGCTTTCCATTTTGCACCGCATTCACGATCTCACGCGAAACCTCGCGGCCGCGGCCCAATTCCGACGCACTTCCGCCGGTACTTTGGATTGGCTGCGAACGGGTTTGGTCGGTAGATGACATAACACCTGCGAGAAAGAGCAAGCTGTCCGCTCATGCTGTCATTGTCAGTCTGTGCGCCTGGTCGACGCTATGTGTGAATGGCTTATTCTGATGGAGCTTACAGGCGAGCGCTTTCTTCCCGCGAAGCCATGAGCCTGACCTTTTTTAGTTCGGTCCCTTTCATTCCAAAAAAGGTAGCCATCTCGATGATCTGTCTTTCATTCACAAAGTCCCTGGGATCAGCGCAGAATTTTTCCATTGTCGGGCTAAAATCCTGACAACTCATGCCCTTCGGTATGCGGAGGCCGAGCCTACATTCACCGCTAAGGACGTAATGGGAACATAATTCACAAATTATCATTTTCCAATCACCGCGGTGGAAGTTTGGCGAGAACCCGCCATATGTGCGATGGGGAACATATAAAAAAGAAAGAACTCAATTCAGGTATGCATCCGTTTCGGCTTTAATGATCGCGTAACAGTCGCAGGATTTAGCTTCCAGGCCCCGGCGATTAAGAAGCGTGATCATTCCTCGACTGTAACGAATTAGCTTGGCCGCCTGTAGCGCGCTGGCGGCCTTGCTTACGCCTTCCCGCCGGACGCCCAACATGCTGGATAGAAATTCCTGGGTCAACGGAAATTCCTCTACTCCCAAACGATCATTTGTCATCAATAGCCATCGCGCCAGTCGAACATCAACCAGATGAAAGCGGTTGCAGACAGATGATTGTGCGACCTGAGTCAGGAGTGAGTGCGAATAGCGATGCAGCAGGCGATGTAAACTGCCAAGCCGGTTTGCTTCCGTGCGGATAGCCGCCGAACTCATTCTCATTGCTGTGCCCGAGCCCTGCACCAGAGCACGTGTTGACGAAGAGCTAACACCCATGAAGACAGGCAGGCCGGCCATACCTTCATTCCCCACCATTCCCACTTCAAGCCACGACGTCTCCGACAATTCGGAAATCAATGAGATGATCGAGTCGTTAGGAAAATAGACGTACTTAATTGCGTCGCCAGATTCGTACAGATCCTCACCCAAAGCCAGATTGACTGACTTCAATTTGGGCAATAAACGCTTGTATTCATTTTTCGGAAGTGCGGCGAGCAGCCGGTTAACAGCGGGAGCGCCCTGAGCCCTGCGATTCAAAAAGCCATCCTTTAGATTCTTGGTATACATAATCGTTTTCCAACCGAAACGACTGAGGCCGCAAAACGGATGGACAGTGAACATCAGAGCACTTAAGCGGTGTATAGGTCTGTGCGGCAACACACATAGCAAAACTGAAGCGAACGTCGCCGCTCACGTGTGGTAAAAACGGTTTATGTGAGTTAGCGCACATATGTGTTATAGTGCGGCGCGAAGCAACAGCCTGCTTTGACATCTGGATCGAGTCTTCCACTCCTCCTCTTGCCCCTTTGCGCAATACAGCGTAGATGAAAAGGCTTTTATTCGACCGGAGATCCGAAGATGAAGATCCTGCTCTACAATCCAGACAATGGCGTTACTCGCAACTTCATGCCACACCTCTGGATGTTTCTCCTGCAAGCAATCACGCCTCCCGGTCATGAGGTTATTCTCATTGATGCCAACGCGCGTGCGATGAGCGATGAGGAGATCGTTCAGTTTATAAAGAAAGAAAAAATCGATCTTGTCGGTATCGGCGCAATGACAAGAATGGCCGAGAAAGCTTACCGAGTTGCTGATGCGATTCGTCTGACAGGCGTACCCGTGGTGATGGGCGGCCCGCATGTCACCGAAGTTCCTGATGAAGCACTGGGGCGAGATGGAGGGCCACGACACGCAGATGCGATCGCGCTCGGTGAAGCGGATGAAACGTGGGCGAGGATAGTTGAAGATGCTGCTCGTGGTGCACTCAAGGACATTTACGAGCCGGTTGATGACAACGGTAAAGAACGGAAGCCGAGCCTTCAGCCTTACCCGGCCATTCCCTGGGAAACGCTAAATCTCGATCAATTTAATTTCTTCCCGCGTATCCTGCGGCCCTTGCTATCACGCGTCGGTCCGCGTTGGCGCACGCTGCACATCGTTCCGCTCGAGTCAGGGCGCGGCTGTCCTTACGGTTGTGAGTTTTGCACCGTGACAGGTTTCTTCGGCGACTCAATTCGTTTCCGCACCAATCAAAGCATCATTGACGAACTGTTGACGTTGAAGGCACGCGCTAAAGCTGAAGGCGGAGTAATCTCAGTGTTTTTTGTTGATGATAACTTTGCCATCAGTATCAAACGAACAAAATCACTGTTGCGTGACATCATCGCTGCGGGTGCGCAGCTCCCCTGGATCGCGCAGATTAGCGCCAACCTGTTACGCGATCAGGAGTTGGTTGATCTGATTGCGGAATCCGGCGGGAAAGTCATCTTTATTGGAATGGAGTCGATTGACCCTGTTAATCTGGCCGATGTTAAGAAGGGATTTAACAAGCCCGAAGAATACACAAGCGTGCTCGAACGTCTTGCGGAGCGACATATCTTCGCCATCACTTCCTTCATCATCGGTATGGACAACGACACACCGGGTGTGGCGGAGCGGATCCTGCAACAGATTCGCACCTGGCCTCCCGGGCTGCCGGTGTTCGGCCAACTAACGCCGTTTCCCTCCACACCGCTGTACAAGCGGCTACAAGAAGAGGGCCGTTTGGTTCGACCCAAACATTGGTTGAAGTTTGAGAAAAACACGATGGCCCACGAGCCTCTCAAGATGACCATCGAGCAAACTCACCACGAGCTTACATACGCATGGACCCACTCATACAACGCTGCACGCAACGCAGAAGCGGTTCAGGCGATGAGCCATGCACCAGTTGGTCCGCGGATTTTTCACCTCATCACGCGGTTTGCCTTCCGCGCCATCTATTTCCCACAAACAACCAGGCGAGCGTGGCTCAAAGTGTTTTTTGAGAATAGGCGCACCGTCTTTAGCCTTGCGAAAGAAGCGATCGGTAGTGTGCTGACTTCAAAGAGAATTGCAGGAAAAGATGGCCCCGCGGTGATAACACCGCCCCGAGAGCGAATACTACCGGTTGACCATTGATGGAGGGCAATGAGAATCGCACGCCTGTTACCCAAGTAAGCGATCGAACTCGTCTTTGACAACTCGATAACACTCGCACGCCGTACCTTCCAATTTCTGGCGGTCGAGGATCTGTATGCGGCCCCGCACATAACTGATTGCTCCTATGTCCTGCAGGTGACCCGCAGCCACTGTAACGCCTTCGCGGCGCACGCCCAACATATCCGCGATCAATTCCTGAGTCATGATCAACTCATCGGTGCTCACGCGGTCGTGGCTTAGCAATAGCCAACGACAAAGTTGCTGTTCCACAGTGTGAAGCCGGTTGCAAACCGCGGTCTGCGATATCTGGGTAATTAGTGCTTGTGTGTAACGCAGCAACAGGCGTTGGAACTCACCGCCCAGGGCAAATTCTGCCTGGAGCACCTTCGCCTTCATGCGGATAACGTCGCCTGCGCTTTGGACCACAGCCCGGTTGGGCATCGTTCCTCCTCCCATGAAGAGAGCAATCCCCACTACACCATCATTGCCCGTCAATCCCATTTCGGCCGTGGCGCCGTTTTCCATTGTGTAAAGCAAAGAGATAATCGCTGTGGTCGGAAAGTAGACGTAATCCAAATGTCCGCTGAATTCATAGACGACATCGCCAAGTGAAAATGAGACTTGTTGAAGGTTTGGGAACAGGCGTTCTACTTCGTCCGGTGGCAGAGCGGCCAACAGCCGATTCTTACCGGGATCTACAGGTCTCGAAGCAACTCGCACGTCTAATCTCCACTTTCGCTTGCAAATGGCGCCAAGAGAAGGCCGTTGGTTCCGCAAGTTAGGTAGAGCATATCACGCATGTGCGCTATCACACATATGGTCCATTTACCTCTAATTATGTTGTCAGAGTCTATTGATGGTCTTGAGCATGAATTAGACGACGCAAGCGATCCTGGAAGAGGTAGTGATCAAAAACAAAGCCTCCGGGCAAATTATTCCTCGGAGGCTTTGCTGTAAAAGAGTCGCCGGAATTGTCCAGCGACAGATTTAGTACCGAGAGCGCCCGCCATTATTGCGGCTGCCGCCGAAACCGCCACGACCACCACCGCGATCTTCGCGAGCCTTGGCCTCGTTGACATTTAGTGCCCGCCCTCCGACATCATGACCGTTGAACTGCTGAATCGCTGCATTGCCTTCTTCTGTCGAAGACATTTCCACGAATGCGAAGCCGCGTGAGCGCCCTGTTTCGCGATCTTCAATAATGTTTACTGATTCGACTGTTCCCGCTTGCGAGAACAATTGCTGCAAATCTTCGCTCGAAGTTTGGAACGAGAGATTACCGACATATAGTTTCATAGACATCTTGTAAACCTTTCCTGCTTTCAGGAGTAAAGAGAAGCTTTGAACCAGGTGTGCTTCGACGAAACGGAACCGAGCGAAGAAACGAGCGTTCGAATGCTCAAACTGAGCGACTTCTACGGATTTAAGAACCAACCTGCCCTCGAATCATCCAAACGCCAAGCTCATTAGCGCGGGCGCATCACCGTTGCTGCGCGAGAGCAGGAGTAGGCAGTATGATGCGTTTGTTATCGACTGGGTTGCAGATAACCTTGTCACTCGAGTCTCCCTGGCGATCATAGATGATATGTGTGTTGCCGCACGGACATGCCGGAGTTCCAATTGTAGATTGAAAGGGCCGACAGATTTTGGTAGCAATTAGTTCGCCACAGAATGAATTTATGACAACAAGCAGCAATTATGGAACGCCTTTCGTAATCAGGTTCATGAATACTAAACAGCGGATCCTCCTGGAGCTCACTAATACGACGGAGATGATGCTTAAGTCCGTTGAGATTCTGACAGTATTTCTGAAAGACGATGGGCCAGTCGCGGGTCCTTCGCGTACGCACATTCGCTTCGACCGCATAAACTCTGTGCAACCAAGGGAAAAAGCCGTTATTTCTCACAGAACCTGGATCAATGGCAGGCCGGCGACTGAGGCACAGGATCAAATCGGACGTCTTGAAATCGTAGCTGGAGCAGTCAAGCCTTATGTCTTGGACATTTCCTGGGAGGACCTGGATGGGAAAACCCAGTTTCAGCGAATCCCCGTCGGTCACTAGTTAGGAACGAATTCATGTTATACCCGCAATTGGAACAGAGGTTACAAGCGTCAAAGCAGGCAGTGAATAGAGCTACGAGCGAAAGCATCGTCGAGCAGTGCAAACAGTATCTTGCGTTGCTCGCCGAATATCGAACCCAGCTTTATGAGTTCCAGAGAACGCTTGGTGCAAGTCAACAGTCCGCCTCGCCTTCCCTGCCCCAAGTGGCGCCGGATCGGAAAACGATTCGTGAAGCGATAGAGACGACTACGCGGGAGCGAAACAGAACTCAACTGCTTCTGCTCTCGTTCACCACGGTTAGCGGCTATGAGGCAGTGGAGATATTTAACCAGCGTAAATACGAAGGACATGACGACTGGGAACTGCGGGCGAGCGGGGTTAAGTTTCGTGGCGGAGACAATAACGATCTGATGACGATCCAAGAAGCCGTCAACTTGGCCGGCATGCTTCGACGGGAAGATCACCTCGCACAAAATGCTCTTTAGTGCCCCTGTGATCCCTGTGATTAGTTTCCTGTGCCGCCCAAGTAGGTTTGTAGCTGGAAGAAAATCAGCACTGCGAACCAAATCACAAATAGGCTGAGGAATAGCGCGTTCGTTTTTGCGCTGAACGCTTTCTCTTCAGCTACGGCCAATGCCTGGAGCAGACCCGGTTGAAAGGTTTGCAAGCAATTCGGACAGGATGCTGTATCAGTAAAGCCGCGACGACTATAGTTGGGACAATGTGTAAGACTCATATTTTTATTGCTGCCTCACTCTCGGTCCGTGCTCTCAAGAACGAGTTCAGGGAATTCCACTACATAAAGAAGGGCTGATGCTCAACCAGCCTTAAGGTTTCGCCTACAAAGCTGGCAAGGGCTTCCGGCTCGTCGTCATAAACATCGAAAACCGTTAGAAGCTTTGTCATTGTCATCAGTTTCTGGACGCTCTCCGTCATGTGCATTAGCTTGAGCGCGCCGCCTTTTTCGTCGAGAGTTACGTGGCTTGAAACGAGCTCACCCAGCCCGCCCGAATCAATGTGCTTTACCCAGGCGAGATCCAAAAGAACTTGAATCTTTCCTTCTCGAGCAAGACAGCGGATCGATTCGTGCAACGTTATAGTTGCACCGCGAATTCTTTCCCTGCCCTTTAGATCGAGGACAGTCACATCTTCGACCCGGCGCTGATTGATATAAAGATTAATCATGTACGTTTCATTCCCCACTTTGGAAATTGGTAATCATCTGGACGTTTGCGGATAGGGGCGGACATTGCCCGCCCCTCCGCTGGGGGGAACATCTATTTGCTTACACCAACTTGGAAGTTGCTGCCTGGTGGACTGTCGAATTGGCGAACTCGAAGGTCTTTACAGTCGGCGTTCCGTCGATCACATTCGAAAGGGTCTTCAACACCCCCGCGTACGCCGTGTGGTCGTAGGCCTCCGCATCTGCTTTGGTGTCCCAGAAGCTGTTGGCGATCGCTTCCGAGCGTTCGGGCGCGATCAAGATCGTTTCATCGCGGAATCCTTTCTGCTTGCGCAGGATCGGGAGAATCTCGGCCTCGGCGATGCGGTTGAGTTCGGTGGCTGAGTTGGCCTTGAGCTTTAAAGTAACCTGTCGTCCAAACATTATTTGCTCCTCTGTTGTTAGGCTGTTGACCTCAGGTGATCTGGAAAATTCCAGAGGAGCTGAGAAGGGAGTAAGCGAAACTCGATTCGCAGCCACCTTATGCTAACCACGGATGTATGTCAAATATAGAATATATCTCATATAGACATTAGCTTTCGTATGTGATAAATAGGGAGACGAGCGAGACGCATCATGATTGAGATTCGCCTAGATGAGTTACTGAAAAACCGCGGTCGATCCTTCTATTGGCTGGCTAAAGAGACAGGTATCAGCCATACGACACTGTGGCGGTTGAAGAAAGGTAAAGCACTAGGAATCAATTTTGAAACGTTGGAGAAGATGTGCGAGACGCTTAAATGTCAACCCGGCGACGTGCTCTCTCACACGAATGGGAAAAAGGTTAGTAAAAGGCAACCCCCAAAAAGACGCTCAGGGAAGTAGCGCAAGTCACCCCAAAATGCAGTTACACAAAGTCTATTCAGGGAAACTTAAGCACTCACGACACCGCCGTTAAGGCGCTGGGAATCACTTCACACTGAACATTTTCCATCGTCGTTTCGATCAAACGATCCACAACAGCTTTAATGTTGCCAGTATCCCGCCAGACTTGAAGCTGCTCGTCGGCTGAAGTTCCGCGCTCAAGAATCGTGTAGATGTGGCCAATCTCTTCGCGCGAGCCGAGATCGTCGATAACCTCGTCCACGAACTCCAGAAGTTCATGAATGAGATCACGTACTGGCACTTCCTTGCCTTTGCCAAAATCGATCATCTTTCCGTCAAGCCCGTAACGCACCGCGCGCCACTTGTTTTCCTCTATGAGCATTTTGTGATGCAGCCGGAACGTAAGATTTTGCTCGAGAAGCTTATTTACCTTCGCGACTAGTGCCTGGATCAACGCGGCAATTGCAATTGTGTCATCAACGCGGGTGGGAATATCGCAGATGCGAAACTCCAGCGTGGAGAAGAATGGATGTGGGCGCACATCCCAATAGATCTTCTTACCATCATCAATGCAACCTGTTTCAACGAGGAGTCCGACGTAGCGTTGAAACGAACTATCCGACTCAAAGTGGTCGGGAATACCGGTACGCGGCATTCTGCTGAAGACTTCGGAGCGGTAAGACTTCAATCCCGTGTTTATGCCGAGCCAGAAAGGGGATGAAGTGGAAAGCGCAAGCACATGGGGCAGCATGTAGCGCACAGCGTTCATGATGTGGATTGCCCGCTCTGGATTCGTAACGCCAACATGGACGTGGAGACCGAAGGTGAGTAGCGAGCGCGCGATCATCTGATTCTCTTCCACGATCAGTTCATATCTGGCATTTTCGAAAATCTTCTGATTCTGCCAATGCGAGAACGGATGAGTGCCGGCAGCGACAATCTCAAGCCCCTTCTTGCGCACAAGTCCGGAAAGGATACCGCGCAGATTGATGATATCGGTTCGGGCTTCTTTTATGTCTTTGCAAATTCCGGTGCCCACTTCGATCATCGACTGGATCATTTCCGGTTTGACTTGCTCACCGAGCAGCATCTTGCCTTCTTCCAGGATTTGAGAGACATGAGAACGCAGTTCGCGGGTCTGCGGATCGACAATCTGAAACTCTTCTTCAATACCGAGTGTGAATTGCTTGAACATGCTTCAGGGGACTTTCTTCTTAGTGACCGGTTTCAGCCATACTCCTTACCGAGTTTCTCCAAAATAGTTCAGAGTTGACGGTCAGCTGTTTTTTCATGGGTCGATTACTGGAGTGCGTTAATCGTGCCTTGCTTGCGACCACTTTTTGAACATCGCCTGATGGGACCTCCGAGCGAAGGAGCGCTGAACGGATGGTGTTCCCCCGCTATCTTTGACAGAACCGTTCATCGGTGTTCTGTCATCTGGCTGACCCTCTGAAAGCCATGGGTTTAGCAGTGCCCAGCGTATCGGATCAAACTCCGCCTGCATCGGTGAATTGGTTTCGCCCTTCGCGTTTTGCGTGACATAGATGTCGCTCATAAAAAGCTCCTTGTCATTGTTAGGTCAAGCAGGTGAAGGCGTCTGTGCGCTAGACCGCTTATGAACGTTGTTTGTTAGTGGTCAAGTAAATCAGTTTCCGCCAGGGCCGCATAAGTGTGTTGGCGCACGGACGGGCTGCGTTTCCAGTTGTATATCTATCTACGATCTCTTTGCCCCGATAAGAAGATAGATGAGTAGAGAGTTCGAGATGGACCGAGACGATGATTAAGCAGCGACGAAAGGTATTAACTGGCATTACCGGATGGCGGCTGGTGGGCACACATCGGGTGGATGCTCAACGGTACTGCGCAGCAGTATCCTGACATGAGGGAGTGGGCCCGAGCAAAAGGAGCGAGAACGGCCCGAGGTTTGAATGGATAAGAAGAACGACACGAACCTGATCATACTGGTAGTGGAAGATATCCAGGAGACCCGCGAGGGCATTGAAAGGCTGCTGAGGGTGGATGGCTATCGTGTATCGTTAGCCAGAGATGAACAAGATGGAATAGAGAGCGCCCGAGGACAGCGTCCCGACCTGATTCTCGTGAGTCTGGCCGGGTTACCGCGCGAGGTGATTGCTTCCGCTCGCCGTATTCGGGAGAGCGCTGCGATCGGAGAGGATGTGCCCGTTGTTGTCTTCTGCGTCGAAGAGATCGCTGAGGGTGACGAAGTCGCGATCGGCGAAAACGTACATGTCACACGCCCTGATAACTTCAATCAGTTGAGAAGCCTTCTCGCTCGGCTGCTGCAGAGCATCCCAAAGCAACTTCAGTGAAAACAACGCAGCCTTCATAACTAACACCGAAAGAAGCGTCGTATGTGGTCTAACGCACGGACAGATGTGTGTGCTTAGTCCATTCTGGAATGGACACAGGAGTATTCAAGAGTCGGACGAGTTTTGAAATGAGGAGAGTACGATTATGTTGTGGGTAATTCTTGTAGTGTTGTTACTGCTCTGGTTGGTTGGATTTTATGGCGGTTTTGTCACCACCAGCCTGATTCACCTATTGCTGGTAGCAGCGGTGGTGGTTCTGGCACTGAACCTCTTCAAGCACCGAAATCCGGCATAAGCGCGAGAGAACGAGATTCTCGAATCAACAAGCGCGCTGTGCGGCCGCTGGTTCCGAAAGCGGGAAGAGCACTAAGTAATCTCTAGTGGCCTCACACCTCCCACCTAATTATTGCCACGAGACATCGCTAACAGAGGTCAGGAGACGAAACAAAGATAATGGCAAAGCAAATAACCCTTGGAGAACAATCCCGCGCAGCAATTTTGCGCGGTGTTAATAAACTTGCCGACACCGTAAAAATCACCCTCGGTCCAAAAGGGCGCAACGTCGTACTCGACAAGAAATATGGCAGCCCCACAATCACCAAAGACGGTGTGACCGTGGCGAAAGAGATCGAACTCAAAGATGCGATGGAGAACATGGGCGCGCAAATGGTGCGGGAGGTCGCCTCAAAGACCAGCGATGTTGCTGGCGACGGCACAACCACTGCAACCGTGCTGGCGCAGGCTATTTTCCGCGAGGGCGTAAAGACGGTGGCAGCGGGTGCGAACCCAATGGCCCTGAAACGTGGTATTGATAAAGCCGTTGAGCGAGCGACTCGCGAGATCAGGAAAGCAGCGAAGCCGGTCACGGAAGACATGATCGCCCAGGTTGGGGCGATCTCCGCAAATGGTGACGAGACCATCGGCAAGTTGATCGCCGAAGCTATGCAGAAGGTTGGCAAAGATGGCGTCATCACCGTCGAAGAATCAAAGACGATCGAGACCGCTTTGCAGGTGGTGGAAGGGATGCAGTTTGATCGCGGCTACCTCTCGCCGTACTTCGTTACCGATGCGGAGACCATGGAAGCCGTACTTGAGAATCCACTCGTTCTCCTAAGCGAGAAAAAGATTTCTTCGATGAGAGATATGCTTCCCATTCTGGAGCAGGTTGCTAAGTTGGGAAGACCGATCCTGGTTATCGCTGAAGATATCGAAGGCGAAGCATTAGCAACGCTTGTAGTAAATAGGTTGCGTGGCACGCTTGACGTCGCTGCGGTGAAAGCACCGGGCTTTGGCGATCGTCGCAAGGCCATGCTCGAAGACATCGCGGTCCTGACTGGCGCAAAGGTTATTACTGACGATCTCGGTATCAAGCTGGAAAACGTCATGCTTGAGGAGTTGGGCAGCGCCAGGAAAGTGACGATTGACAAGGACACTACGACGATCATTGATGGCGGCGGAGACAACAAAGACTTGCAAGCTCGCGTGAAGACACTCAAAGCTCAAATCGAAGACTCTACCTCCGACTATGACCGCGAGAAGTTGCAGGAGCGGCTGGCAAAACTTGTGGGCGGCGTTGCAATAATTCGCGTCGGAGCAGCTACGGAAACGGAACTGAAAGAGAAGAAGGCGCGCGTTGAAGATGCAATGCATGCGACTCGGGCGGCGGTTGAGGAAGGTATTGTGCCCGGTGGAGGTGTGGTTCTGATCCGAGCTGCGAAGGCACTGGATTCAGCCCTTTCGAGGCCGATAATGACGAAGAATCCGCCGGCGACCCGGATGAACAGATTGGCGTCAACATCGTCAAGCGCGCGCTGGAAGAGCCTCTCCGACAAATCGTCGCTAACGCGGGCAAAGAAGGCGCGGTGATCGTCGAGAGAGTTCGCTCCGAAAAGAACCCGAACATCGGCTACAACGTCATAACGGAGAAGTTTGAAGATCTCATAGCCGCGGGTGTCATTGATCCCGCCAAGGTAACGCGCAGCGCCTTGCAAAACGCCGCATCGATCGCGGGGTTGATGCTGACAACTGAGGCTTTAATTTCTGAGTTTCAGGAAGATTACAAACCTGACCTGGCGTCCGGCGGCACGGGCATGTAAATGACTTTCGTTACTGTGTAGGAAACAACAGGAAGCAGGAGCCGTAACCTGACTAGCTTGCGAGAGAGTTGCCCTTGCTTCTTGGCATAAGAGGAAAAATCGAAGAGAACAAGTATCTCCGTAGCCTGTCTAAATCAAAGGGTTTTTCAATGCTATCATCACACCCAGCCGCCAAAGCCTCAGCGTGATAGCGTGGACTGCCCGTGCCATTGAGCGCCAGAATCTTAACTTGATCCCGGAGCCCGTTTGCACGAATGCGGCGAGTGGCTTCAAGCCCATCGAGGAAAGGCAGGCGACCGTCCATTAAAATAAGCTGAGGTCTTTCCCGTGAAGCCGCCTCTACGGCTTCTAACCCGTTACACGCTTGCACTACTCGACAGCCCCACATCTCTAATAGCGTGTGGAGCATTTCGCGCGTGTCGTCGTGATCTTCGACCACGAGGATCGTAGGTTGGCGAGCTGGCGGTTCGGTTAATTTCGCATTGCCAAGAGCAGCAGCAGACATGGGGGTTGTGCTTTCGAGACCGCGTTAAACTGCCTGAACAGAGCGGTTGACGCTTTGTTTGTTGTCTAAGTGCTGACGCCAGTTTGCTCGATGCTCTCAGATGCGTCTGTGCGCTAACACACAAAACACACTTGCTCTGTCGCCTCGAGTTGGCGACGCTTGGTATGTAGTCCAAGACCCACCTACCCTGAAAAACCTCAATTCATATGCGTGATAGCGCACATACGAATATCTTGCTGCCTTATTAAACTTACAGTTTCGAAAAAAGATTAATTGTTCGTTGATTGAGGAGACGTGCCGTGCAGTTATCGCGAAAACCAACACTCTCTTTAGTAAGCGGTCAGCACTCGAGAACTGATCAGGTTGGTACGCTAGGCCCATGGATAGCGAGAGGCGATGAAGCTTCTTTCCGTCTTTTTTATGAGGCTACGAACGGGCTGCTCTTCGGTCTCTTGTTGCGTATTTTGGGGCACACTCAAACGGCTGAAGAGGTCTTGTCTGAACTCTACGAAGAAGTACGACGCAGAGCCGCCCAGTTCGGCAAACAGAATGAAAAGCCGCTGACTTGGCTTATACTTATGGCACACCGGCGTGCCATCGAGCGTCTTTGCAGGCAACTCACCACGAATAGCGAGACGTTGCGGAAAAGCACAGCCAAAACCAAATCGACTTCCGCAATCAACATAACAGAACAACGGCGACTCGTTCGCGCAGCGTTGAATGCAATCCCGCCCCTGCAACACCGAATGATTGAACTCTCATTCTTTTCCGGGATGACCAATTTTGAAATCGCAAAGGAAATTGGACAGTCGTCCGCGGCAGTAGAGGACGGGATCCGATCTGCGATGTTGCAGCTTTTCGGACTGTTCAAATCCATGGGCTTCACAGTGGAGCCTGCGAAACCAACCCTGGAAAAGGGCTGACTCCACCGCAGAACCTCATCCTCTTTTGGGTGTGTGTTAGCGCACCGATCTTCCCTTCTTCAGGTGGAACCAACTAACTCCGATGAAGGTTGACTCAAATCGATCGTTCCGACTGTCCGAGAGTGAACTGACTCAGCTAATTCAGCAGATCGAGAATGGAGGCGACACGTTTCGTGTAAGTCTTACCGATGCTTTACCGATGGCTCCAGAAATGTCGCGTTTAAACTAATGGGTTGCGAGACCTTCGCGTCAGTGTACAAGAAGAAGCACTTTCAACAATGAAATTGAGGCTGGCATGGCGCAACAGGTACTCCAAGAAGCTGTGTGACGGCGTTCGTATTCAAAGATGATGCTGGAGGTATGGAGCCTCAGTTGCAGCGAGCTACTCACTAAGCAGAAGTCTAGGCATCGAGCAAAGAGGTTACTCACAATTTGACCGTGCTATTGAGCCTTGTTGGCGTATTTACTTATCAGCTTACGTACATGGAGATCCTCGTTCTTAACGACGTAGTACTTTGCGCTCCGTAACACGCGCAATATAATCACTTATACCAACGTATAATAGATTTCTCCTTAAGGCGCTGCTATCTAAAATCAAGAATAAACGATTGAGGTCGTCTGATGCCTGGCCGGCGTTTCGCAAACATCTTGCGTTCATCTTCCGCGTCCTGGGTTTTCGCATGGGCACTATTCGCTCGCGTGTACTCAACACGACGGAGGGCTCTCATTGAACTTGCTGTGTTCTTATTTTTCGGTCTCACGTTCGTTTGCTCTTACTACGTGGCACGCGCCCAAGACAAACCTCAGGAAAACTCAGCAAAGCCAAGCCCTTCTTCCTCGCCCAAACTAGGGACTGAACTCGACGGTCCAGTAATCGTCAACACGGATCTGATTACGCTGACGGTTACCGTGACTGACACCTACGGTCGTTATGTTTCGGGTCTTAGCAAGAGTGCCTTCACTGTATTTGAGGAGAAACAGTCGCAGGAGATTACATATTTCAGTGATGATGATGCGCCGGTTTCAGTCGGTATTATTTTTGACGTCTCGGGTTCAATGAGCGGTGATAAGGTCAAGCGCGCGCGCGACGCATTGTCAAAGTTTATTCAAACCAGCCACGACTCTGACGAATACTTTCTCGTCGCGTTTAATACCAGGGCGCAGCTACTTCTCGATAAGAATCGCGATGGCGATGCTGTACTTGACAAGCTCACCTTTGTGGAGACGCGTGGTCAAACGGCTCTGTACGATGCAGTTTACTTAGGAGTTGAGAAGGTGCAACGCGGTACTCGCCCGAAAAGAGCTCTGCTTGTGATCAGCGATGGACAGGACAACAGTTCTCGTTTCACTTTTGATAACGTCAGACGATTATTGAAGGAATCGGACGTGACTCTATACGGAATTGGAATTCTTAGCGGCAGCGACGCCGGCAGCTCACTTGGAATGGAAGGCCAGGGGATTCTTGATGAGTTGGCCGGCGTATCCGGAGGTAAGGCTTTCTTTCCAAGATCCGGCGCGGAGATGGATGACATCTTTGAGCAAATTGCGCTTGAGCTGCGACACCAGTATTCCATCGGATATAAGCCCGCCAACTTCACTGGGGACGGCAAGTGGCGCAAGATAAAAGTGAAGGTTACTCCGCCCCGTGGCTTGCCCCGCTTATTTGTGCGTTCGAAAGAAGGTTATTACTCCATCCGTGGTCAAAAGTGAAATAAGCATTCAGGTTGCGAATCCAGTGAAGTATCGGATCATCGGTTTCATTTCGATCCTTGCAGTACTCCTGTATGGTCTTGCAGTTTCAGCTTCGCAAGATCCGAATTTGCCACCGCCAGGTAGTACTCAAAATACAGGACCACAGTCCACAGCGACGCCAACGGCCACGCCCACTCCTTCTCCGACGCTAAAACCAACGTCTTCCGGTCGAATTGCGCCGACTCTCGGTGAGCCACCACCTCCACCTAAACTTAGACCGACACCAACACCTGAGCCACCTGAAGAGATCGAGCCAGACAGCGTGGTGAAGGTAAACACGGAATTAGTCACTCTCAACGTGCGTGTGATCGATCGAAATAATCGACCTATCGATAATGTGCCGCAGAGCGAATTCCAAGTCTTTGAGGATGGAGAGCCACAACCGATCGAATTCTTTGCCAAACAGGAGGTTCCCATTATCTATGGCCTGGCGATCGACACATCCGGTTCTCTGCGCAGTCAGATACAGAGCGTCATCGATGCGTCGAGGATTATTATTACCAGCAACAAGCCCGGAGATGAGACCTTCATCGAACGCTTTATTAGCAGCGACAAAATTGAAATCGTCCAGGACTTTACCGCCGACAGAAATCTCGCATTAGATGGACTCGATAGCCTCTACGTCGAAGGTGGGCAGACCGCAGTCGTCGACGGCGTGTATCTCGCGGCTGAGCATGTAGCAAAATATAAGAAGGGTGATGACAATGATCGACGCCGCCGCGCGCTCATCGTAATTACCGACGGCGAAGACCGCAACAGTTTCTATAAAGAGGAACAGCTCCTCGCCCGGTTGCAGGAAGAAGACGTTCAAATCTATGTCATCGGATTCGTCAATGAATTGGAAAAAGAAGCAGGCTTTATTCGAAAGAGTCCGCGGCAAAAAGCTCTCAATCTCTTGAACAAGCTGGCCTCAGAGACGGGCGGCCGTGCTTTTTACCCTCACTCGCTTTCTGAGTTACCACAAATCGCAAGCGAGATCGTTCGGGATCTGCGAACTCAGTATGTGTTGGCCTACAATCCGACTAACAAGGCGCGCGATGGTTCGTATCGTGCCATCAAGGTTAACGTGAGTGAGACGGCCTCACCCGAGAAGCGCATTGCACTAACGCGAAGGGGACGCCTTGCGCCAAAAGGCGAACTTTCGCCCGCCACGCCATCTCAGCGAAGTCCGGCAGAGCCAGCCAAACCGGCAAACAAGACTCCTACCAACGAGCTTCCCTAATGAAACCAGATCTTATGCATTGCGTTTAGCGCATATTGCCGAGAAAGCCGGGTCTACTCTGGCGAACAATTAACCCTGCAGGTATTTGAATTCGAATCGTATGAAACTGTCCGACGGCCCGCTTGGTCTGTCGGATAAAAGCGAGAAGATTTCAGCCACCATCGAGAAATAGGTTAGCGTGCGTGATAGCCCGGCCTTGTACGAGCAATCACTTCAGGCCGATCGATCTCGACACGAATCTCTCGCCACCGTCCATCCCGTTCTCGGCCGCCAGAAGATTGATAAGACACGGTGTAGAGTGTGCGCAGATCTGCCGCCACCGAGGCGTAAGTCTTAGCCAAATCTTGAAGCTGCCTTATATCACTAACCCGTCCACCCGTCCTTCGCGCGAGAGCTTCCAAACGCACACGGGCTGCCGTGTAGATTGCTGTGATTTGCGGAGTAACGAGTGGTAGTCGCTTTAGATCTCCAGAAGGAAGCGCCAACGGATAAATTGTGACGCCCTGCCGATCAGCAGCATCAAGCACAGCGGAAAGAGTCTTGTTTGCTTCGGGCTTGATTGAAGCAACTGCTTCTTGATCCGTTTGGGCCTTTGCGCTTGCCGCGCGACCAAGATTGCGCATGCTGGTATCCAACCCATCGGTCAAAACTATGATGGCCTTTCTTCGCTTACCTTCTGACGCTAACTGTTTGAGCGCATAATCAAGGGCTGAATAGAGCTCGGTGCCACCGCGACCATCAGCTGTCTCTATGGCCCATGCAATCTGCTTGCGGTCTATCGTGAAGCTGGTTAGGAGCTCGATACGTTCATTAAAACCTATACCTGTCCGCATAGAGACGTTTAGTACTAATGCGTCATCGCATAAATAACGACATTAATCGCGACCTTATAAGCCACCACGCCATACTTGATCGGATAGCGCGGGTCATTGATCCATTCCCACGCGTCGCCCAGGTCACAGTTACGGGTCAGAAATATCATTAGCCTGCCATTCCGGTCTTCGACTCCCATGTAATGCGGTGTGACGCCATCCCTTTCGTAGGTGACGCCGTGACTTAGTGCCGTTTGTCATTTCACTTGCGCTTGACGTAGTAACCCTGGCGAGCGCGTATCTTCAGATCCGCACGTGTCGGAACCTGCACACTAATCGGTAAATAGGTACCGCCTGACGCCTCGCTCTTGGAGTAATACTGGAGCAGATATTGAGAGCGTAGCTCTGCTGCTATTTGCCGAAACACAGCATCCAGATCTTCAAGCTGCTCGGGAACGAATGAATTGCCGCCAGTCGAGATCGCCAGTTGCTCCATACCGTCTTGCGCTCTCTGGCTGATTATATTGAGACGCAGACTTGGGCCACTGGGATTAATTGAATAGAAGGTAGCGTCGGCCTTTTGTAATTCGCGCTGAACCTCAAACAGCATACGATCGTGAATCATTCGCCTTGTTTGCACGGTAGTGGCTCTTTGCTCCTGGCTTGTCGCACCGATCGCCACTTTTACTTTCTCGCTGAAATTGTCCTCACCGTCCGAAATGACAACGATCACTTTCCGGTGTTCCATTGGAGCTGATTTGGTGAGGTAACGAGCGGCTTCAATGACGCTATCGTAAAATGCCGTGGGTCCTTTCGCTGAATGCATGGACGTGAGCCTTCGGATGGTGCGTTCAGTGGTCTCAAGCCCCTGCTCCAAGCGAGGTTCCTGGTCTATCGCGTAGATTGCAGAGCGATCTCCGCTCTTGAGAACCCGCCTCAGAAATCGAGACGCTGACTCTCGTTCGAATCCAAATCTCGCCTCCACACTACCCGACACATCAAGCAGGAGAGCTATGTCGACAGGTATTTGTTCAGGATCTCCTATTTGAGCAATTTCCTGCCGGCGGCCCTGTTCCTGCAGAGTGAAGTCGGGAATTGATAGGCCCAACACTGGCTGGCCCGTCGCGTCGGTCACGGAAACCGGCACTACGACCAGATTCGAAGTTACACGGACGATGTCGATCTCATCATCTCTGGGGGGGCGTGGTGTTGGAGTAGGTTTAAATTTCGGAACGGGTGGAGGCGGAGGTAGTTTATCAGTCGCCGTCGGAGTCTGTGCATCAAGACTCAGCACAAGCAATAACTGGGTTAATACAACGAAAAGGAAAACGATAATGAAACTTCGTCCTCGACCCATTTCAACTGTTACCTTTGAGGTTTTATAGCCGGTGCGACCTTCGCGAAATATCCACGGCGATAATTCAGTTGCAACTTTTGTTTGCGTAGTTCGGGATTAAGCAACTCGATCTCTACCTTGCGTAATGAGCCATCGCGACTCCTGTTCGAGGGCGAATAGGCCACGAGATACTGAGAGCGAAGTTCTTGTTCGATTTGTGAGAATGCCGCCTGTAAGTCAGTGGTGTTTTTGGGAAAGTAAGCTCGGCCTCCCGAGCGCTCCGCGAGTTTACGCAAAGTGTTTTTTTCGATGCCCTCGAAATTTTCGTTATCACCGATTCCTACGGCGTAGATCGCTATGTCAGCTGCGATGGCCCGTTTGACAGCTTCCTCATTCTTGACACGACTGGTCGTATCAATTCCGTCCGTTACGAGAATGATGCCCCGTCGCTTATTACTTTGGACGTTCGCAAATAACTCTTCGCTTACCACCCATATAGCGTCCCAAATCGCAGTGGTACCCAGGCGCGGATCATAACTGTCAGTTGTGGATCGGCTTGGATCGTTAACAACAATCCCACCTGCGACGTATCCTGGCGGCAGCACAATCTCGATTTGTCCGAGAGCCTTCTGCACTCTGGACAAACTATTCGTTAGCTCCTGTTCTACAGTCGCTTCGCCACTAAAGGAAACGACAGCAACCTCATCTTTCGGATTGTGAATAACGACATTCACAAATCTCTTTGCCGCTTCTTTCTCGTCTTCCAGTGTTACCTGTTGAGAAGCGCTTACGTCCACGAGAATTGCCAGCGACAATGGACGATCCGTTTCACGTTGAAACGCAAAGATCTCCTGAGGCACTCCATCCTCGAGCACGCGAATATCTTCCTTTCGGATTGTAGTGATGAACCGTTTGTTCTTATCGACGGCGGTGAAGAGAACATTGGTGAGGTCGGTTTCAATGGTTACCACATCGTCTGTTTGCTCCCTGGATTCTTCTCCTCGGTCGGGGCGCCTAAGATTTGGTGTTGCTGGTTGCGACGGCTCGGATGACGGCTGGCGACTATCATTTTGTCCAGGAGTCCTTCCGGCTTGTCCCGAAGTCGCGATAGCCAGAGCGAAACAGAACGCGAATATTAAAAGGATTGCGACAAAACTGCCTGAAAATCTTGGAAATGGCATTCGTGTAACCGTAACTGTTTGAAGAACATCATAGATAGCAGGCGGGAAGACAAGAATCTATTATACGTTGGTATATCTCGTCGGCCGTCAGGGGGTGCTTTTGCCAGTGGATCCGACAGCGTTGCGCCCTTGTCATCGGGCGCCGTGAGAAGTATCACTACACTCGTTCCAGACTGGCGCACATTGTTCGTACGAGCCCTATTTAATGACAACCCGTATTACGGAAGACAAAAAGCTGGTCAGAGTCTGGCGCCCCCTTCAGCAATTAGTGCTGGGCGCGGTCGGTTTGGCATTAGTCACCCTGGTTTGCTTTCGATTTCAGGTAAATTCCACCACCGTTGCTCTTCTCTATTTGATCGTCATCGGACTGGTGTCACTTCAAGGAAGTTTCGTACCTTCCGCCCTCGTGTCCATAATCGCGTATATCTGTTTGGATGCCTTCTTCACAGCGCCACTCTTTGCACTAGGCATGAACCAGATTTTGGACATTGTGGCTCCGATCACATATGTCACATCTGCATTTGTCGTCACCCGACTCATATCCCGACTGCGTAAGTCGAATGAGCAACGGCAACAGGCAGAAGAGACTTTGCGTAAAAAGGAAGCGGAACTGGCCCACGTCACGCGGGTAATGACAATGGGAGAAATGGCCGCGTCAATTGCTCATGAAATCAATCAACCGTTGGCAGCGGTCGTCAATAACGCCAGCGCGTGTTTGCGTTGGCTGTCGAATGACTCGCCAGATCTTGATGAGGCTCGAGAGGCCGCTCAGGCCATCGTCCGTGATGGGAAAAGGGCTGGTGATGTGATAGCTCGGATCCGTGCCATCTTAAAGAAGACCGACCCAGAGAAGGGTCCAGTAGACATCAAGCGAGCTATAAACGACGTTGTTTCTGTGGTGCGTGACGAAGCGGAGCGAAATAGAATCCAACTACGCCTGGATTTGGCCGAAGCTCTTCCCACAGTTCACGGTGACAGTGTGCAGTTACAACAGGTAATCCTAAACCTGGTGATGAATAGCATCGAGGCGACCTCGAAAACGGATCGGAGCCGGAAAATACTGATTCGAGGTTCCCTGAATGCCTACGATACAGTACTGGTTTCGGTACAAGATTCCGGAATCGGCATTGATTCGCAGGATGTGGAAAAAATATTCGATGCTTTCTACACGACTAAAACACATGGCTTGGGAATGGGATTAGCGATTAGTCGCTCGATCATTGAAGAACACGGAGGAGAGCTGTGGGCCAGAGCAAACAATGGCGCGGGGATGACCTTTCAGTTTACGCTGCTAACATATCGAAACTAACGCTATGTCTGAGCAACAACCAATCGTTTTTGTTGTTGACGACGATGATGAAGTTCTCGCGTCGCTCGATAGGCTGATTCGCTCAGCGGGCTTTACCGTAAAAACTTTTGCCTCAGCGAATCAGTTTCTCATAAGCGAGAGACCTGATGTGCCAAGCTGCTTGGTACTGGATGTAAAACTACCTGGACTCGGAGGGTTGGATCTCCAACGGCGTCTGGCCGACAGTGACGTCGCGATTCCAATTGTCTTTATAACCGGCCACGGTGACATTCCGATGTCTGTGCGAGCGATCAAGGCGGGGGCCATTGAGTTTCTCACCAAGCCTTTCCGCGATCAGGATCTCTTAGACGCAATAAACCAGGCAATACAACTTGACCGCACTACTCGCGAGCGGAAGTCGGAGATTGCGAAACTGCGGGATCGATATGAAACCTTAACTCCACGGGAACAAGAAGTCATGCGACTGGTAGTGGCAGGGATGCTAAACAAACAGATCGCCTTGGAGTTAGGCACGAGAGAGATAACAATCAAGGTCCATCGTGGTCAGGTTATGCAAAAGATGGCAGCCAATTCTTTGGCAGACTTAGTGCGAATATCCGAGAAGCTAGGAAAGGTCGCTACGAGGCAGCCTTAATTGCTTTCCGATACGATCCAAAACGTTACCTATACCAACGTATAATGGTTTCCTCTTTCAAAGACTGCTATCTAAACCGTGCTATCGAAGGTGCGGTATGTCTAATTCCCCTCTTATTTCAGTCGTCGAGGATGACGACTCTGTACGCGAATCATTGCGGCGATTAATCAGGTCTGCAGGTTACGCCGTCCAGGCATTTTCTTCAGCCGAACAGTTTTTGAATTCGGACCGGTTCCGAGAGACCCGCTGTCTGATCCTCGATGTGAAGCTGCCAGGTATGGACGGGCTGGAGCTTCAGCGGCAGTTAATCGCTAATGGTCGCGAAATATCCGTCATCTTTATCACGGCGCATGGTGACGACGCAGCACGCGTTCGCGCGCTTAGAAATGGCGCGCTTGAATACTTGTTTAAGCCGTTCAGTGAAGAAGCTCTACTCAACGCGATCCACATGAGCCTGACCGCTCGACCAGTCGGATTGTAAATAATGCAACGCCCGATATCCGCAGCCGCGAGATCTTTCACTGCTTCTCATCACATCAGAGGGCGCGTTCTGCTTCAGTTTTCAAAACGGCACATGTCGACGGCTTTGACGATTGCCAAATCCATTTTGACGGCGCTTCAAGCATGAACGAAGATAGCGCAGACCGAGCCTTGCTTGCTGCGGCAAGGAATGGCGACCACACTGCTTTTCTCACCATCTTTCGGCGATACGGCACACGGATCTTTGACTTCTTGTACAGGTTCTTGGGCTCCGCACAAATCGCCGAGGACATTACACATGATTGCTTTCTGGACTTGCTCAGAAATCCCGCAAAGTCCAGCTCCACTGACAACAACTCGGTGTTAATTCAACTTTATTCAAGAGCTCGAAAGCTGGTCGTTGAGCGCTCACAGGAACACATCGAAGATGATTGGCGCAGCAGCGACGTTGAGGAAGAGTCAGTCAAACAATTGATTAAAGGTCTGCCGTCCCTTGAGCGTGAAACTTTAATCCTATTTGAATACGATAGTCTGTCAGTGCAGGACATTGGACAGATTGTGGAGGCCGATAACGAGCTAGTGCAAATGCGGTTGGATCATGCGCGAGAAAAATTGCGAGCGGCACTGCCTGGTAAGCGCGCTTAAGTGGACACATCTAATGAGCAATAGATCTCGACAGATCTCCGTTCCTCCCTCCACCAAACCTGCGTCCGAAAAGGAATCAAATCCAATAAAACGATTCTTTAAACTACTTGGTCCTGGACTGATCACTGGAGCTGCCGACGATGACCCATCAGGAATAGCAACCTATTCGATCGCGGGAGCTTCACTTGGTTTTGCGACACTCTGGACCGCTGTCATCACTTTGCCCTTGATGTCGGTGGTCCAGTTTCTCTGCGCCAAGATCGGGCTGGTCAGTGGCATGGGTTTGGCCAGAGTGCTCCGCACATATTACTCGCGTTGGTTGCTATATCCGGCAGTACTAAGCTTAGTGGTGGCGAATACTATCAATACCGGTACAGATATCGGAGCAATCGCCTCTGCGATCAACCTTATCGTTCCAATACCACCCACATTAATGATTCTGCCGGTATCGCTAATAATCGTGGCTTTACAATTCTGGGGATCCTATCGGCTCATAACACGTGTTTTTAAGTGGCTCACGTTAGCGCTTTTTGCTTACGTCGGCGCAGCCTTTCTCGCTAGACCTGATTGGAGCGAAGTGTTAAAGGCGACCTTTGTCCCGCGCATTAGTCTTGACTCACAATATTTGACGACGCTAGTGGCGATTTTCGGAACCACGATTTCACCTTACCTCTTTTTCTGGCAGGCTAGCGAGGAAGTAGAGGAAGAGATCAACATGGGCCGTAACACCCTGAGTGAACGCCAAGGCGCCACTTATCAGGAGTTGAGAGATGCAACTTTGGACACCGATGTTGGGATGTTTATCTGCAATTTGGTTTTCTACTTTGTCATTATCGCGGCAGCCGCTACTTTGCATGCAAGTGGCAAGACTGATATTCAAACAGCAACTGACGCGGCTATCGCGCTTGAGCCATTAGCAGGCAGCGCGGCAAAGTACCTGTTCGCGGTAGGACTGATTGGAGTCGGCTTTCTGGCTGTGCCGGTGCTCACTGGTTCCGCAGCCTATGCTGCGGCTGAAACCTTTGGATGGGAATGTCAACTCAATCACAAGCCGCGACAGGCCAAGCAGTTTTACGCGGTAATTGCGATCTCTACGCTGGTTGGCATGTTGATAAATTTTGTGGGAATCAACCCGATGTCTGCGTTATTCTGGACTGCTGTAATCAACGGTCTTGTGTCACCTCCATTACTCGTAATCATCATGCTTGTATCGAACAATGGAAAGATTATGGGTGATAAGGTAAATGGTCCTGCCTCGAATATAATCGGCTGGTTCGCCGCAGTCGTAATGTTTGGTGCTGCTGTGGGTATGCTCTTAACACTCGCAACCTGAAGAAGTCGCATTTAAATCACTTTCGCTTGATTGTGTTCATGCTCCCCCGCACATTCAAATTCATATTCCTAGTTCTTACCTTCGTCTTCCTTTCATCGCCGGCTTTCAGTCAGATTCCGTTTTACACCGATGACGCGGATACGACGGCGAAGGGAAAGTTCCAGATCGAGTTCTTTAATTCAAGTAACATATTCTCTTTGACTTGTGATTTTCCAAGCAACGAGAAAGAAAGTTCTAAGTGATCACTACAGTCTGTTTAAATAGCAACTCCAAGCAGTTCACTGAGAACTGCATCGCAGCTGACATCAGTGAGCTTCGCGAGGTGGAAGGCAATGTCATATGGGCCGACGTTACCGATCCGACCAGCCGCGATTTTGAAGAACTCGCCGAGGAATTTGGCTTCCATCATCTCTCTATTGAAGACTGTCAGAACCAACACCAACGTCCAAAGGTCGAAGAGTATGCGGGATATTATTTCATCGTGCTCTATGAGGCCGAGCTCTCTGGTCCAAACGACCGCTTGGAGTTAAGAGAACTAAATATATTTCTTGGGAAGAACTACCTTGTCACTGTGCACAGCCGTCCCATTCGCGCCGTCGAAACGGCACGACGCCTCTGGCCTGAATGGCTGGACCGCGCGGAACAAGGAGCCGGTTTGGTTGCTTATTTGCTTATCGATGCCGTCGTCGACGATTACCTTCCACTGCTAGACATCATCAGCGAGCGCATGGATTCTCTCGAGGATTCGATCTTCGGCGAATTTAGGGCTGAGGCAATCGAGGAGATTTTCGGGATAAAAAAGAAACTGCTTTATCTGCGGCGCGCCGTAGCGCCACTTCGCGACGTTTTTAATACCATGTTAAGACGCGAGCAGCATATTTTTTCTCGAGAAGCCTATGTCTATTTCCAGGATGTGTTCGATCATCTTATCCGCGTAGCTGATACGATTGACACTTTGCGTGACATGCTCAGTTCAACCATGGACGCTTATCTTTCGGTTTCAGGTAATCGCATGAACATGATCATGAAACGGCTTACTTCGATCTCAACCATCTTGATGTCTGTGACACTCATCGCCGGTATCTATGGGATGAACTTTGATTTCATGCCGGAGTTAAAATGGCGCTTCGGCTATATTTTTGCACTCCTCTCAATGGTGGGCGTTGGGTTTGCGCTTTACCGGTACTTGAAGAAGGTGAAATGGATATAAAGAAACAGATATCACGCGTGCATTTTAGGAAGCACAGACGCAAGAAGGGCGATACAGATCAGTTGGCGGCTCAGCTTGCTCCGCTGGAGGAGCAGGACAAGCCTGCCGCTGAACAGCAGTTTGGCAGCCATCTCGAGACGGCGACTGGTCAGCAACAACCGGATTATGGTGCGATCGTCGTGGACAACGCCAATTTGAATGTGCCGAAGGGCATTGTCGAAGGCGGAGAAGAAAAGCAGTTTTTGGGCATGGAGCCGGTGGTAGTAATAGTCTTGATTATCTTGCTCGGTTTCATCGCGTTCATAGCTTGGCAGATTTCGCTGATGCCCGCCCGCTGACCACGTATTCAAAAAACTTCGTCACCGCGATTCCTCCCTATACAAAAGTATAATGGCATTTTTCTCAAACTCTGCCATCTTATTCCCGGATATCAGAAGTAATTACGCGCAAGTGTCCAAAGTGGTGTCAGCGCCGCTGTGACGCTGTTTAAAGGATCGATCCTATGAATCATCCGCTGGACGGTGTTAGAGAGAAAATCGTCAAGGCAGAAGCTCACCTTGCAACAGTAAGAGCAGAGATCGCGTCGCATAAGAACAAGTGCACTATTCTTGCTAAAAAACGGCCAAAAGGAGATTCCTCGTTTGACCTCTACATCAACTTTCCAGATCCACCCTTAAGCTTGAGTTGCGCCATTAGCGATTGCATCCAGAACCTACGAACCGCGCTTGATTATCTTGTGTATGAGCTAGCGTTGCCGGCTGGTGAGCCTCCAATTCATAACCTGTTCCCGATTTGCAACACGCCCCAGGTTTATGAACGACAGGTGGAACAGCGAGATCGTCTACATAATGTACCGGATAAAGCACGAGCAATTATTGAGAGCCTGCAACCTTACAACGCCAGAGGCGGCAAGCGCTTCTCTCATCCGCTGTATATTCTCAATAAACTGATCAATGCCGATAAGTATCGGCTGCCGGCTCTCACCGTCATCTGTCGTCCTCAGCCCACATTCATCCGTAATGAGTCGAATGGTCCAAATAGAATCGAAGGAAAGTCCATCACAGAACCTTTTCAAAATGGCGCACGGCTTACAGATCAACGCTTGACGGAAATTCAAGCGGATGAAGTTACGATGCGCATTGAGCGCGGAATCTATTTGCCCTTCAAAGATCTACCATGGACGGATTCTGCCGCCGATACCGTGTTAGGCAAGGTAGTTTGGTTTGTGAAGGATCAGGTCGTGCCGCGGTTCGAATCTTTTTTTGAACAGCGCTCTGCAGCTTCGGTCTTAGTCGTTTACAAGTAACGAGGTGCAATGTCCAACACGCACAGCAGGGTGCTACGTACTGACTTGCCCAGGTATTATCGGCACATATCAAGTGCCGCGTAACGATCGCAGATCCTCAGTTAAGTGAGACCGGTCAGCCAGCGCCTTTAGCATTGGACCGTTGGAGGTGAACTCTACCATGCTAACCGAGCCTACGGGACAAGCCAGCCGATAACGAAAGCGGCCAACATCGATTCCCAAAAGGCTGCAAAGCATAATCCTTATAGTTGCTTTATGTGAGACTATCAAAACGTTCCCACTGGTAAACCGGTTTTGGATTTGCTCGATCACCTGTAAACCACGCTGTGCAATTACCATGGCCGGTTCTCCGTCGGTTGGCGCATGCCAAGCCGGGTCAGCCAACCAGCTAGTGTATTCATCCTGAAATTCTTTACTGACCTGTTCTTTCGTCAGGCCTTCCCACCTGCCATAAGCAATCTCATTTAACTCAGCGCGTACTTGTAGGTTGATTTCCAAGGCATCGCAGAGAGGCTGCGCGGTCGTAATGCTTCGGCGCAAACTACTGGAGTAGACTGCGTACCATTCGGCTTCGCGGTAAGCCTTCGCGAAAGCATGGGCCATCTCCATACCTTCAGGAGTGAGTTCCGGATCCAATCCTGATCCGCAAAAGACATCCTCGCGGCTGAGCGCCGTTTGTCCGTGCCGAAGAAAATAGAGAATCAGGCCCATCTTTCTTGTCACTTAATCTCAGAAAGGACCGCCACTTTTAATTCGCAGAGGAACCTGCAAGTTTTTGTCAGCAGTCGTTCGATGAAAGCTTCATTCGTAGAAGCTAATCCTCAACTAAATGAAAGCCAAAATACGTCAGGACTGATTTTAATCGGATGCTCACCTCTAAACCAGCTAGCCAACATGTGAACGGATAACAGCACAGTAGGGGAAATCAATGAGGAATGGGAAGAAGGAATCAATAAAACGCGAATTATCTTTCCGACGGCTGGTTTGTAGGCCAATAGATCCAAACGGCTTGTAATCAATGGACCAAACTCATTCGCGTTCGCAACGCGGAGGCCCGTTCACCCCCGTTCTCTTTCGGACTTCAATAGCAAAAATACAACCAAATGCTTTCAAGCGTTTGCTCCTACCGCTAGCGCAAGCGAGCACACATGGTTTAAGATGCGTCAAATCAATCAAAACTTCGGCTGGATGACTGGTCTATCTTACTATCGCATCCACTGTAAGTTATTGATTCTAGCCCGCTTGGCTCAGCGGTAGAGCACTCGCTTCACACGCGAGGGGTCAGTAGTTCGAATCTACTAGCGGGCACCAACATTTATTGCTACGGGCGACTCATGGTCGCCCGTTTTGCTTAGTGACGCGGTTACTTTAGGGGCCGCGGTTTACCTAGAAGTATCAGAGTTGAAAAACAGCAACCCACAAGTTAATCGGCGTCATCTCCGACACGCACGGCCTGCTCCGCCCAGAAGCCCTCGACGCACTCAACGACACCGACCTGATCCTCCACGCCGGCGACATCGGAAACCAACAAGTACTCGACACGCTGCAGCAGATCGCACCCGTCATCGCCGTGCGGGGGAATAATGATAAGGGCCAGTGGGCCGAATCGCTGGCGGAATGGGAGGTCGTGGAAATCGACGACATCTCGATCTACATGCTACACAACGTCAACGAGATCGAGATCAGTCCAGCCGGCGCCGGCTTTCACGTCGTCGTGAGCGGTCATTCGCACAAACCGTCGATTAACGAAGAGCGTGGCGTTCTGTACGTCAATCCCGGAAGCGCTGGACCAAGACGGTTTACGCTGCCGGTCAGCCTGGCGCATCTACACGTTCGCAACGGCGAAGTCGAAGCGAGTATTGTCGAACTGCTGGTTTAGGGCTAAGACGCAAGCGCGTGACTGCGGTAAAACAACAACCTCAAAACCAAAGCACGAACAAAGCTACGGCAACATCGAGCCGGCCGTGGGCACCGTCAAAACCGACAACACACACAGACACTACCGCCGCAGACACGTGCAAGCCAACTGACGCGCGCAAATGCTGTGCATCGCCCGAACCGCGGAATTAAACGCTGTGATAATCGATCCACCCTTCTTCCCAACAACCAAATCGCCAATCAAATAAAGCCCCTCAACACTCGTCGCGCCTGACTCATCAAACATCGGTCCATCACCATCGAACGCTATCCCCAGCGTGTGCAGAAAATTCGTCGGAGTCGCGCCACCAAGCGCGAATATCACGCGGTCGAACATACGCGCTCCATACTCCGCTTCATGAAACACAACACGCGGCTTCCCTGCCTCATCCGCAATCTCTTTAACATTCGAACGGCGCAGTATTTCAACTTCGCCGCGACTCTCCATCGCCAGTAACGCCTCGCGATTCTGCTGCGTGACGCGGTTGAACTCAGCCTGTCGATACGACAGCGTCACGCGATTACCCTGACGCGGCAAGTATCGAACGTACTCAGCCGCCGTATCACCCCCGCCAATCACCAACACGTCTTCGTTTTCAATCCGATGCGACGTCATGTCGAACAGGAGCCGGTCTTTAAGCGACGGCAACAACCGATAGTCCTTCGGCTTATTCGGCCGCCCAAATATTCCGATCGCCACCGCAAGCACCTTACTCTCAAAAACTCCGTGCGATGACTCAATGCGAAAACCGCTCGGCTCGAGGCGCTTCATTCCATAGACCTCGGCGTTGTACGTGATATTGACGTGATAATCGCTGATGACTTTATCGAAGAACTCGAGCGTCTCTGTCTTCGTCATGTCGCCGACGCACAAGAGCCCTTCACACTGCGCCGTAAACCCTTTGTAGTTTGCGGTCGTCAACTTCTGATCGGGATAGAGTTGCCTGATAGCGGAGTTGTGCGTTGGTCCTTTTTCGAGCAGCAGTATTTGCGACGACGCGATGCCACACGCCGTCGCTTCAGCCGCCAGAGCGATTCCGCCTGGACCAGCACCAATAATGATCAGGTCAAGCAATGACTAGCGACTCTCCATGTGCCGGTCAGCGGCGGCGGCTGCTTCCTCGGGACTGCTGCCGTTCTGACGCGCGTGCAGGTAAGGGGCGTACCAGTCGGCCCAATGATGTGGACCATGCGTCTTCTCGAAATGGTCGTGGTGCTCCGACGTCTCGCGCAAAAGCTGCGCAAGTGTCTCGACGTCCGGCGTCCACTCGCGTCCGGGAAGCCGCGTCTGAATCTCCTGGAGCAGCCAGCGGTTGCCGTCGGGATCAGAGAACGACGCAAACGAAAAATACGAACGGCCCTCCGGGTCGCGACCGGCGGCGCGTGGATTCTCGACCGTCGTGTTGAATGGACCAGCAGCGAAATGAAACACCTCGCTGACTTCAACGCCACGCGCGAGCAAGTCTTCGCGAGCCGCATCGACGTCGTTCACGGCCAGGACCAAATTGTCAGCCGCGCCTGGCTTCGCCGACGTGACACCTTTGCCGAAGATGATCGACGCTTGCGAATTGTGCGGCGTCATCTGCACGCCGCGAAAGTCGCCGGCGGCGATGTCGATATCGAGCCGCCAGCCAAGGTTCTCGTAAAACGCTTTGGCGCGATCGACATCGGACACGCCAAGCATCACAACTTCGAGTTTCATATCGACCGGCTTCGGCGCGGTCTGCTTGCTCACGCTAACGCTAGACATGGTCAACCTCCTCAGTGTGTGAGGATTATACGGATGAACCGCCCGAAAGGGCGTGACTTTATCAAGTAATCTACGTCTACCTCGCTTGGGTAGTCCGACGATTACACGATCGTGGTATGTTGTTGCCCTGGGATCAAACGATGGAGTACCTCTTCGCATACGGCACGCTGCAATCAGATTCCGTTCAGATCTCGACATTTGGACGGAAATTAGAAGGGGTGCCCGATGCGTTGCCAGTCTACAAGATAATCACAATCACAATAGACGATCAGGATTTTGTCGCTACGAGTGGCGCCGCGCACCATCGCAACCTGCAATTCACCGGCGATGCTTCCGACGTGGTGGAAGGCACTGTGTTCAAGATGTCGGCTGAAGAATTAGAGCAGGCCGATTCTTATGAGCCTGACGGTTACGCGCGACAGTTGGTCCAACTGAGATCCGGGATCAAAGCGTGGGTCTATCTAGCACGGCAGCAAGCTAACGAATGAGAATCGCCGTATCGGGAACACATTGCGTCGGCAAGTCGACGCTGATCGACGAATTCCTGCTCGCGCACCCCGATTACGTTCACGAGCCCGAGCCGTACACCGTGCTGGTCGAGGATCTGGGTGAGGAGTTCGCGGCCGAACCCTGCGTCGAAGACTTCCTCCGACAACTCGACTTCAGCATCGATCGTCTCGCCGAGTACGCCGCCGGCGATAAAGTCATCTGCGAACGGTGTCCCATCGACTTTCTCGCGTACATCGAAGTACTCGAACCCAACCAGATCGCGCCGTTACTTGGTCCAATTTCAACAGCCCTGAAAAACCTCGATCTGCTTGTTTTCGTTCCAATCGAACCCGCGGTCTGCCCCGATTCGGAGTATCCAAAACTGCGAAAAGCAGTGGACCAACGACTCAACGCGATCCTGCTCGACGACGACTTCGGAATCATCAACCTGCCCGTCGTCGAAGCAACAGGCTCGACAGCGCAACGCTTGCGCATCATTCACGAAGCGATGAAAATCAGCAATTGAAATATGCCAACCACAATCACCGCCAAACAATTTATCGAACGTCTAAAAGCTCACGCGTCACCGGCCGAGCGCGAGAAGACGCTGCGCTACTTCAAAAACACCGACGGCGATCAGTTCATCGGCGTCCGCATGGGCCAGGTGTTCACGCTCGGCAAAGAGTTCATCGACATGACGCCGGACGAGATCGAAAAACTGCTCGATCACAAGATCCACGAAGTACGCGCCGGCGGTTGCAGCATCATGGACAAACAGGCGCGCCGCAAGAAAACCACGCCCGAACGCCGCAAAGAACTGTACGACCTTTACCTGCGACGTCACGATCGAATCAACAACTGGGACCTCGTCGATCTCTGCGCCATCTATGTCGTCGGCGGTTACTTAAACGACAAACCGCGCAACATCCTGTACAAGCTCGCGCGTTCGAAGAACATGTGGGAACGACGCACCGCGATCGTCAGCACCGCATACTTCATTCGCCAACGCGACCTCGACGACACGTTCAAGATCTCCGAGATGCTGCTCAAAGACAAAGAAGACCTGGTCCATAAGGCGACCGGCTGGATGTTGCGCTTCGCCGGCGACAAGGATCGCGCGCGCCTGCTGAGCTTTCTCGACGAACACGCCGTAACGATGCCGCGCGTCGCCTTGCGCAACGCGATCGAAAAGCTGGATAAGAAACAGCGCGAATATTATTTAGGTTTGAAGACCTCACGCGGACAATGATCGAAGGCGTTCGATCGCGCGTGTGAGGGATCGCTTCTTCTTCAACATGTCGGCCCATAGATCGCCGACGTCAGAAACTCGCGCCGCCATCGTCCGCAGCGTAAAAGTCTTTGGTCCAACCTCACCGCTTTCCAATTCTTCCCACGAACACGGAGCGGAGACGGGCGCGCCCGGCTTCGCGCGCACCGTGTACGCCGCCGCAAACGTCGCACTGTAACCGTTGCGACCAGTATCGACCAGAATACGATCGCCGCGATCGACTTTCGCGAACTCCTGCGTGAGATTGTCAGGATCTCGCTGAACGAGAACCTGGCCCACGGTGTGCGCAAACCGCGCGACCGTGCCGAAGTCTGACTTGCCGTCGAGCGGCACCGCGATATGAAAGCCTTTCGACCCCGAAGTCTTCAACCAACTCGTCAAACCAAGTTCAGCAAGCAGATCGCGCAGACCCAGCGCGGCCGCGCGCAACTGTCCCGGATCGTCCGCGCGCATCGGATCGAGATCGAACACGCAGATGTCCGGTTGATAAAGATTCGGCGCACGCGACGGCCACACGTGAATCGTGACGCTGTTTTGATTCGCCAGCCAGAGCAGCCCCTCTTTGTTCGTCACGATCGGATGATGGACCGTACCGCCATGCTTTGGCACCTCGACGCGTTCCAGCCACTCGGGAAATCCCTTCGAGACGTCTTTCTGAAAGAAACCCGGCGCAGCGATGCCACGATGAAATCGCTCCATCGTGATCGGGCGCCGGCGCAGATGCGGCAACATCACGGGCGCGATCGTTTCGTAGTACGACGCAAGCTCGCCCTTCGTGATTCCCTCGTCGGGAAACATGATCTTCTCGGGATGACTGATGATCACGTCACTACGCTCAAGAGGCGCGGATGACGCAACTTTCCGTTGTTGGTCCATTCGATAAATCCCACCCGCACGACGATCTTCGGCTGAACCCAGTGCGCACGCAGCCGCGGTAGACCAACAGCTTTCGTGAACGGCGTTTGCTCAATATCCAACTTGTCGAGACGCGCACGCAGGTCCAACAACATCTCATTGTCGAAACCCGTTCCAATTCTTCCGTTGAAGACGAAATCATCGCCTTTGTGTTGACCAACTAAAAGCGCTCCGAGTCCGACGCGCTTCCCCTGCGGATCTGTAAAACCACCGACGACGAATTCATCCGTCAACTCGCACTTCATCTTCAACCACTGCCGCGATCGCTTGTGCTCGTACGTCGAATCGCGTCGCTTGGCGATGACGCCTTCCCAACCTTCTTTCTCGGCAAGTTCCCACGGCGCTGCGTGTTCGATCAAACTGACGCGATGCAACGGCGCTTTCAAAGGCAACTGGGCCAACAACTCGCGACGCTGCTCGAGCGACAACGACGTCACGTCGCGTCCATCGAGCCACATCACGTCGAACACGTGATACGAGCGTTTCCCGGGTCCCCAAGTGATCTCGCCGTCGAGAATCGCATCTTTTACAGGAAGGTTTTTGACAGCTTCGATAATGTCGGGAATATGTTGAGGGAGCTGATTACGCGAGAACAGTTCGACCGTATCGCCATGTTTGTAAGCGAGCAGCCGAATGCCGTCGTACTTTCGTTCGAAGATCCATTCGGGCCCGGTGAACCGCTCCTGCGTCAGTGTGGCCGCCATCGGCACAAGCCATTTTGGGAATGAAGCCATGCAATCGAAGATTAAAACATTGTCCATCGGCCGGCGCGACTTTCTACGCGGCGCAGCTTTGCCTCAAAAGTCGATGGTGGCGGCTTCGCCGCCCTGATGTGAGGCGAGGCTGTGCCTCGCCGTAGGTTGTGAAATAGCAATTAGGGCTCTGCCCCTGCCAGATTCCAAGATAGCCGGCGAGGCGGAGCCTCGCCTCACATCAGGGCGGCAGAGCCGGTGCAAAGGACTTTTAGGGCAAAGCTACGCGGCGCGATCATCACGGGCGCTGCTCTGGCCTCGGCGCGACACGACGGCGTGATTCTCGGCGGCACGTGGGACCACGACGACTGGTCGTTAAGGCCGGATCCGGAACAAGCCGCCGGCATCCTCGAAACGCATGTCCAGATAATGAAAGGACTGAAGTCTTAGTAACGCCAACTCTTCACGTCGGCTCCCGGCGGCGCGCTCTTCAGGATTCGCTCCAGGATCTTCGGCGCGTAAAACTGGTGATAGCGCAAACGCGAGATCGCATTCGGCCGCGTATGATCGCCGTTCCAGCAGTGTTCGGCGCGCGGCTCGTAATCGACGACGCCGTTGTAATTCGGGTTCTTCGTCGTCTTCAGAAAATCCTCGACGAGATAGACGGCGTTGTTCAGATAGTAATTGTCGGCCTCGCCGACGTAGATGTGCAGCTTGCCTTCGAGCTTTGGTCCAAGCTTGGCCCAGTCGCGTTTGAGTATGTAACCGAGATCGTAATTCTCGCGCCAGTACTCAGCAACGGAACGATCGATCTTTCCCGTCAACTTGTCCCAGATCGGCTTAGGATAACCGTTGCTGCCGACGGGTGAATAAACGGCTTCCCAAATATCAAACTGCCCACCGGAACGACTGTTCGTGCCGAGCGCGAGCTCCATGTGATTCATGTCTTCGATTGTCGCCGACAACTCGCCGAGATAGTTTCGCTTACCCGGACGCGGCATACGTTTCCACTTCGAATCGGCGTAGTAAGCATTCTCGTGCTCATAAATATTGACGACGGTGTAAGCGCGAAAATCGATCGGGTCGGGACACGCGGCCCACGCGCCGTTGTACTCTTCGGGATAGAACACCTGCACCGCCGCTGCTTCCCAGCCACCCGTCGAGCCGCCGTAAAGAAAACGCGCCCAGCCTTTGCCGATGCCGCGAAAACGTTTTTCGATCTCCGGAATCAACTCGTACGTGATCGCGTCGCCGTATGGACCAAGGTTCGCGGAGTTCACCGCGTAAGAGTCGTCGTAATAAGGATTGGCGTGCTGGATCTCGATGATGATGAAGCGGGGAAAGTTTGGACCAGTCCATTCTTTATAAAACTCGTACGCCTGCTCCTGCACGATGCGGTTGTAACCGGCGAGTTTGAAACGCGCGCTGTACTCGGGCTTGAGGTTCGGATCAGGCGGCGTTTCGCGAAAGCCGCCAAAATCTGATGGAAAATGACCGTGAAAGATCAGGAGCGGATAGCGGGCTTCCGGATGCGAGTCGAAGCCTTCGGGTAACAGAATGTGCGCGCCGAGATGCATCGGGCGTCCCCAGAACTTCGTCAGGCGTTCACTTTGAATCTTGATGTGCTTGATGTACTTCGTGTCTTTCGGCGGTTCGATCGGCGCGATCACCTGGTCCAGCGTGATCGCGATCGGTTGTGAACTGTCGGTGATGCGAATCTTTTTCGGCGTGCTGTAGAGATTGCCGGGCGCGCGGCTCCACTGCTGCCCTTCGCCGCGGTCCATCGGTAACTTGACTGTGTGACCGTCAGAACGTCGAAAGGTTTCGTACTTGTGAAGTAACGCTTGGACCCAATACTCGCCCGCCGGCACTTGCCTCAAACTCCGCAACGGATAGCCAAACGCGCTTTTGTCCACCACCATCGCTTGTCCGGGTTTCCATGCGTCGACGTTCACGCCAAACACCTGTTGCGTCGTGAGATCTTCGCTGATCTGAAACCGCGGTTCCTGTTCGTTGTTGGTCGAGATCAAGAGCAGCAGACGTCCGTCGAGCGCATCCTTCGAGGCGCTTGCCGGGAAAGAGATCTCAAAGAGAGGACCGGCCCCGTTCTGCGTCGATTTCAACTCCGCGTTGACCGTGAACAAAAACACAGCAAGCAATGTGATTGGCAGCAGTTTTTTCATAATGGATCCTTTCTAAACGTCGACCGGCAAACCTTCAAGCCGCATGATCGTCAACGCGTTCGTCGTCGGACACGGCCCGGGACGCAGACGATAATCAAATACCATTCGCCCGTCGCTGACTTCTTCGCGGAAATGATGATTCACGACGCCATCGATCTCGTCCGCTAGTTTAACCAGTTCGAGATCGTGAGTGGCAACTAAACCCATCGCCGTCGTCTCCGATAGCGATCGAATATACGAACGGCTCCCGATCAATCGCTCGCGACTGTTCGTCCCGCGGAAGATCTCGTCGATCAAAAACAGCACCGGCAGATCATCGTCTGCGATTGCGGCTGCGCGCAACGCCTGAAGCCGTTTCACTTCAGCGTAAAAATACGACAAGCCGTCCTGCACGGAGTCGCTGACCTTGATACACGTAAACAACCGGAAAAGCGAAGTGTGCAAATGACCGGCGTTCACCGGCGCGCCTGCATAAGTCAGACAAAGATTTACGCCGATGGTTCTGAGAAACGTACTCTTCCCCGCCATGTTCGAACCGGTGAGAATCACGATCCGCTGCGTCTGGTCCAACTCGAAGTCGTTGCACACCTTCGACTCGAGATTCAACAACGGATGTCCGAGTTTACGTGCGACGAAGCGATTCGGCGCCGCAGTAGTTTCAGGAAAAACGTATTGCGGATTCAGGTAGGCGAAGTTTGCCAGCGAATTCAACGCTTCGAGCTCGTACCACGCTTCGAGCCAACGCGGCAGTAAGTGGCCCAACTCTTTCCGCAATAGTTCGAGGCGATGCGTGAATATGAAATCCCACGGCACGACGAGATGGACGAGCAGCGAGAGCAATGGATTCGTGCGCAAACCCAGCGCCGCTGCTAACCGTCCCAAACGTCGCATCTCGACAGATGGCCGCTTGCTTTGATCGACAAAAGGCGCGCAGATCTCGGCAAGCCGAGGCGTTCGCGCGTAAGAACGCGATTCAAGATAACTGAAGACGACCTTAAAGTGCGTCAGCGCCTTTTCCAGTTCCTGCAATTCGTCCCACGCAGCGGAGATTCGTTGTTGCCTGAGCATCATCGCGCCGGTGTAGATGACAAGTGTCAACGGCCAAATCGCGGGGATCAAATCGAGCGCGGCGAGAGTGATGCATAAGATGTTCAACGCCGAGAGCACTGACAACACCAACACGGTCGGAAGCAGTGATCCGTGAGGCGACGGCCGCTCGATCCAATCGACGAGTATTCGCGAGTTCCAGTGCGAGGGAACACGCCGTGATGGACCAGCCGTGCTGATGCGCGCCAGCGCCGACAGCAACTGAAGCTTGTCGCGAAATACCGAATGGTCTTTTAACTCTCGCACCAGCGACTGCCGGTATTCGATCTGCTCCGCGTCAGGCCGTACGCTCAACAACCAGCTTTTCAAGCGTTCACTGCCTTCTTTCGTAACGGCGGAGTCGAGCAAACGATGCAACGATCGGTGGCCCGTGATGTCCAAATCGGTAGCGAACGGATGATCCGCGACAGGCAGCGCCGCAGGATCGATCGGCGGGAGTCGATCCCAGTCCAAACGGATGCGCGCGATCTGCACCTGCTTGATTTCGATCAGGACTGAAACGCGAGTCAAACTGTCGCGCACCTTGTTATGAAAGATCGTGACGACCGTAAACGCAACTGTGATCAGCCCGGCCGCGATCCACCCGATCCTTGTGCCGGCAACGCCACAAAACGCGAGCGCAAGAAACGCTCCCGCGATAAAAATCGCGCGTCGTGCGTTCCAGTATTTGCGGCTGATTTTCTGAAGAAACTCGCCCCGGCGTCTTAATCTGGCGGTCTGGTGGTTGAGCAGCTCGAAGCGCGTCATGCGCTGTCGAACATATCACACCGCGGCCATTACCGCGTTCCTCGGCACGATATGCTAAACTCCGCTGTCACGCAGGAGTTGTGAGCGTGCAAGTTAGTCGTACAGACGAGGGCAGACTGAGTGGACGCAGAAAAACTGAATCATTTTCGTGACCTTCTCCTCAACCAACTTCGCCAGCACACCGAACAGGTCCGCACGGATCAGGCCGCGGCACTTGAACTTTATGACGACGGCGTAAAAGACAGCGTCGATCTTTCAGTGCAGGACTTGAACAAAGAGATCGCGTTGCGGCTTGGTGAGCGCAGTTCGAAAGTCGTTGCCGACATCGATCAGGCGTTGTTGCGAATCAAGGAAGGCAGCTACGGCATCTGCGCTCGCTGCGGTCAACCGATCGACGAACGTCGTCTCGAAGCCGTTCCCACTGCACGCTACGATGCGCAATGCCAGGCGCTCATCGAGAGTGCTGACGGCGAAGACGATCTGCCTACGCTTTAGCCACAAAGAGGCACAAAAGACACAAGAGAACAAAACCAGAGATAGGGCGGCAGGCTATCTCCAAAAACCTTTTTGTGTTTTTTGTGCCTTTTTGTGGCTAAGCCTTTGGATGGGCCTTATCGTAAACCTCGACGAGCTTCTCCATCGAGACGTGTGTGTAGACCTGCGTCGTCGAAAGACGTGCATGGCCCAACAGCTCCTGAATGTCGCGGAGGTCGGCGCCGCTGTCGAGCAGGTGTGTGGCGAACGAGTGACGCAACGCGTGCGGGCTGATGTTGTGCATGCCGGCGCAAATGCGAATGTACTTGTCGACCATTCTTCCAACGGAGCGCGTCGTGATTCGCGTTCCCTGGTAGTTTAGAAACAACGCTTCCTCATCACGCGTCGAAACCGGCGCATTGAACAGAAACTTGTCGCGCACGCCGAGATAATTCTTGATCGCCTCACCAGCCGGATCGCCAAACGGCACGATGCGTTGTTTACGTCGCTTGCCGGTGACGCGAATCAACTGATTGCGAAAGTCGACGTCCGCGAGGTTCAACGTCGTCAACTCCGCCACGCGCACGCCGGTCGCATACAACAACTCCAACATCGCACGATCGCGTTTACCCAGATCGGTTTCTAAATCCGGCGACTCGATAAACCTGATCACTTCTTCGATCGACAAATGTTTCGGCAGTTTCTTTTCCTGGCGCGGCGTTGAAACGAGCTTCGCTGGATTAAGTTCCAGCATTCCTTCGCGCACGAGAAACTGAAAAAACGTGCGCAACGCGGCAAGTTTGCGTGCGATTGAAGACTTGGTTTTTTGCGCGTTGTGAAGTTCGGCAAGCCACTCGCGAATCGTCAGGTGATCGATCTCTGAAACTTCAGGCGCCGGGCGTCTTGCGCCTGACGCATCTACCGGCGCGAGAAAATCGAAAAACTGTTGCAGGTCGCTGGCGTAATTTCGAAGGGTGTGAGTGCTGACGTTTCGTTCGTAACGAAGGTGTTCGAGGAATTGCTCTATCAGCTTCTCCATACGCTACCACTGGCCGGAACCCGACGACTTCCTGGGCGCATAATATCCTCTTCGCGCACGAACGCGCACATCATTTTTTGTTTTGACTGTGAGCTCGAGAACGTGCAGCCGGCCGTCGCGATGTTCGGCGCTCGGGTAGTAACTCAAAACGTATTGCTGGGCCAGGTCCGCGGCGATCTGATCGAACGCGATATCGAGCTGGTCCGTCGTCTTGGGAAGATAGACCGCGCCGCCAGTTTGCGACGACAACTGTTCCATGCGTCGTTCGGCGGCCAATTGTCGAACGTTTGCGCCTTCGTATAAACCGGTCTGGACCACGTAGATCTGACAATCGTCCGCGAGCACGCGTTCGATCAAAGAATCGAAGTCGCTGTGCCTGCTCGTCGTTTCGATTCCGTCGGAAACGATGACCAGCACACGGCGTCCGGGATACGGCTTGAGGTAATCCGCGGCGCCGAGGATCGCGTCGAACAGCGACGTGCCGCCTTCGGGTTTACCAAACATCGCGATCGTATGTTCGAGACGGATGATGTCCTTCGTTAACGGTTGGACCAGGTAGCTATCGGTCTCGATGGAGTAGATTGCGGCTTCGTCTTTCGGCCGCAAGACTTTGCGGAAGAACCGAATGGCAGCTTGCTTCTCAAACTCGCGCGCCGCGTCGAGACTGCCGCTGTTGTCGAACAGCATCGCGAGTCGCACACTCGTTTCAGATCGCGTGAGATCTGATAAAGGACGGACTGTTCCATCGACGCGCAGTTCGAAGTCTTCCAACTTCAGATTGACGATCGCGTTGCCTTGACGATCGACTACGGAGACAGGAATCGGAACGAGGTTGGAAGTGATGCGAACGACGTCGTCACTATCGACTTCATCGCTGGGCGTTGACGACGGACGCGAGGTAGTGCCCGGGCGATCCGGACTCGCGATTGGACCAGGGTTCGGTTTGTTGCCGCTCTTTCCCGGTTCGTTGCGTCTGCCCGACTGGCTCCAAACAGGCAAAGCGATGCCGAGGATGATCACGGCGGCGAATGACAACCAGCGCTTCATCCTGCTGAGATCTGTGCGGCCTCGTTGTGAGTTTTCTGGAGCCACTCTTTCCATTCCTTCAATGCGACATCGACCTGGAGTCGCCGGCGTTCGTACTTCTTTTTAACCTTGCGTCTGACGACTTCGTCGAGTGGTGACAATAGCGCGAAAGTGATGTTTACGGGTTGAAAATTTTTCGCGTCTGCGTGTGAAACGTATCGCGCCAAAGCGCCGGTTGCAGTCGCGGGCGGAGCTTCGATCAACTCGCGTCCGAACACGCGGCGCGCGGCGTTCACACCAGCCAGCCAACCCATCGCGACCGACTCAACATAACCCTCGACTCCCGTGATCTGTCCCGCGAAAAAGACGTTTGGACGCTCGCGCATCTGCATGGTTGCCCCAAGCACGCGCGGTGAACAGATGTACGTGTTGCGATGAATCTGGCCAAACTGGAGGAACTCGGCGTTCTGAAGTCCGGGAATGAGTCGCAACACTCGCGCTTGTTCGCCGTAGCGTAGATGATTCTGGAAGCCTACCACGCTGTATGCGTCCGCCATTAAATTTTCCTGCCGCAACTGCACGGCGGCGTACGGCTCGCGGCCGGTGCGCGGATCGCGCAAGCCGACGGGTTTCATCGGCCCGAATCGCAACGTGTCCACACCGCGGCGCGCCAACTCTTCGATCGGCAGACACGCCTCGAACCAGCGAGTCTCTTCAAAACGCTGCAACGGGACGCTGTTCGCTTCGAGCAACGCCTGGTAGAAACGCGCGTATTGCTCCTCGTCAAACGGACAGTTGAGGTAGTCGTCGCCTCCTTTGTCGTAACGCGCTGCGCGAAAAGCGATCGACGTGTCGATCGACTCGGCGGCGATGATCGGCGCGATGGCGTCGTAAAAGTACATCTGATCGCTGCCGGTCAGTTTCATGATCTCGGCGGTGAGGGCGTCGGACGACAATGGACCAGTGGCGACGATCGTGATCCCGTCTTCGGGAATACGCGTGACTTCTTCGCGAATCAAACGGATGCGCGGTTCGTTCTCGATGCGCTGCGTGATCAGTTGCGCAAACTTCTCGCGGTCGACGGCGAGCGCTGCGCCGGCGGGCACGCGCGTCTCTGCTGCCGCGGCCATCACGAGCGAGTCGCCCTGGCGCAACTCCTCTTTTAATAGATACGAAGCTGTTCCAGGCTCGTCGGATTTCAGGGAGTTGGAACAGACGATCTCGGCGAGATGTTCGGTGCGATGCGCGGGCGTCTGTTTGAGCGGACGCATTTCATAAAGATTGACGTGCGCGCCGAGACGCGCGGCCTGCCACGCGGCTTCGACACCTGCAAGTCCGCCACCAATTACGTTCACTTCATTCATTTTGAGCTTGGTACTTTGTTCTTTGTGCTTTGCTTCGCTAGTTTACGGGTTCGGCTTATTCGGCTCGGTGCACTTGCGAAGAAGTACAAAGCACCAGGGACAAAATACAAACATCACGGCTTCACAACGTCGGGCGTCCCCTGAATCTTATAGTCCTTCACGTCACCCGAGAAATGTTTGTAGTCACTCCATTCGACCACCTGATTGTAATCCCCTCCGCCAAACAAGAGTATCTTCACCGAAAGATTTATGTGCGCAAACTTCGGCAGCCAAACACCCTGCTCCATGCGCGTCTGTTCGATGGTAAGCGCAGCGCCCGGTTTGAGCGACGCGAGGAGGCCGCCGCCGACCTTGAAACCTTCGGCAAGACGCGCTTCCAACCTGATGATCTGCTTGTCAACAGGATCGATCCAAACGACGCCCACCAACTTTGCGATCAGGCTCTCCTGGCGGTTCTGCGGGCGAAACCCGACTTTCGGACGGAAGTCGAAGACGATTGTGTCGCGGCCTTCCCATTGTTCGCGGCGCGGCGCGACGAAGTCGCAGACTTTTAAAAACGGAGAGATCTCGGCGCCTTCTTTTTCTTTCTTCTCGCGCTCGGCCCGGCGTTGGGCCATCTTCTTCTCGTCCTTGTCGCGGTCGCGTTCCGCTTTCTCGAACTCTTCCTGCACGCGTCGATCTTCCTTGGCGGCTTTGTCGGGTGAAAGCAGCACGCCGTTCTCGCTGATCAGTTTCTTGACTGGTTCGCGATTCGGCAACGGAAAGACTTCGTAGAGTTTGACAGTCTCTTTTGTGACGACGCCTTTGCTGTTAATCGTGCGATCGGTTTCCTTTTGGCGGAAGGCGTATTCGGAGACGCGCTTGTCGATCTCGTCCTGGTTGCGATTGACCTCGCGCCACAGCTCGGCGACGTCGAGTTTTTCGCTGGCGACAGGTGGATCGAAAATGCTGTCGTCGATGCCGGTGTTGTATTTGACTGATTGGAGGAGGAGCGTGAGTTCGCCGGAACCATCGAGGTTCATGCGAATGCGATGCGGTTCGAGGATGTTATTTTCCGCGCGGCGATAGTCTTCAAGGATGATGCGCGCCTTCTTCGTGTCGCTCGTGATCTTTGTCAGCAATCCTGATTTGACGCTGAAGTAATACTGCGCGCGTGCACCGCTTCGCGTTGAGAATTCGACGATGTAAGCAGGTTCGGAGCCGAGGTCGCCGAGCGAGACGACACGTGCGAGGATGTTCGCCTTCTTGTAATCGATTAAGTGGGCAACATCGAGCGCCGCGCGAAGTTTGGCCGTTGCGGCTTCGAGTGCGGTTAGTGTTTTGAGTTTGTTGTCGAGACCGATCTCCCACGCGGATCGCGCGTTTGTTGCGGAGACGATCTGGCCGTTGCCGAAACTCACGTCCCAACGTTCGGACGCAGGCGCTTTGCGTCGCGAGCGCGCGGCGCCGAAGGATTGGTCGTTGAGTTGAACGGTCCAGGTGTAGTCGCCGTCGTTGATGGCGCGTGCCGCTTTCTTGCCGCCGATGGCTTTTAGATAGTTGTCGACGATCTTATCGACGGAGGGGAGTTTTTTGGGGGTCTGCGCAACCGCCGCCTGGGGTACGGCGGCGGCAATGATTAGCGCAATTATCGTTAGCCATTTACGAATTGGGGGAACTAGCATTGTCGATCTGTTCGATCTATTTCTTCCGAACTTTACTACTTCTTCTTTGAAGGCTTCTTGGTCGCCTTCTTTGAGCCCTTCTTGTCGGTTGACTTCGTAGCGGTAGCGGCCTGGTTCTGATGAAACTCGAACTCGTTCAGCTGCCCACCCCGAACCTTGTATCGATCTACATTCTTCGTCGCATCTTTCGGCATTTAGTCCCTCCTCTGTTCGTTCGCTTGACACTACAAACGGCGCATTCGTATAGTGCAAAGGCATTTCGCACCGCGTTATTTACACCATCGGCCGGCTTAGCTCAGTTGGTAGAGCGTCTGATTCGTAATTAGAAGGTCGCCGGTTCAATTCCGGCAGCCGGCTCCAAATAACTCTCAGTTTGTACAACAATTTAGCGCAATAATGAAGGCGGTCACCCGGCCGCCTTTTGCATACCTCTCTAATCAGCATCTATTTAAGACGCAAGTAGTAACCACTACACGGCCCGTTGCAACATAGGTCCACAATCAAAGAAATTTTCGTCATGGTCTTTGTTAGGCAGTACTGGAGGATTCAGGTCATCAGCGGCTTGCATCAAATACTCCCGGCTTATTCAAAAGTTTACGCAATGCAAAGGTCGTTTTTGGCGGCGCATCAAGTGCGTCACAGAACTGCTTCCACTGCTTTTTGGGCAGCCTAAATTGCAGCTGATCAGCTATGACATGCTGAGCCGCGGTGAGAGATTGTTCGAGCACAAACTCGCTAATCGTCGTGTCTTTAATACGAGCGGCTTCCGCGATAACTCCTTTTTGAGTGGCCGATGCACGAATGCTAAGACGTGACGCCTTCTGCCTCGAAGATTTCCGTACTGTGTTTGCCTTTGTCATTCTTAATTTTTTCCCTTGTTAACTGAACCAAGGCGAACTGGTCGAGGTCGCCCTTACAAGCAGGACTCAAACGCTCGCTGAACCTCATCGATAATGCACCTTCTTAGAGTGAACAGGCAGTTGATAACAATCGCTGTGATAGTATCCCAACATGAGCCTAAGCTTTGACCAAATCATCAAAGCAATCGAACAACTGCCGGCGCCAGAGCAGGAACGGATTCGTCGATGGCTGAACGAGAAGGGAGCGACGAACGGAGAAGGGCACAGCTCACCGGCACCCGCTAACCGTTCGGCAAAGTCGCTCAGGTGGTTGCACGAAAACCGAGAAAAATACTCGGGACAGTGGGTCGCATTAGATGGTGACCGCTTGATTGCCAGCGGGCCGACGGCGAAAGACGTGTACTCTAAAGCGAAGGCTGAAGGCGTTGAGGTTCCGTTCGTTGAACTGGTCACGGACCAAGAGCCAGTGCCGTCTACCGGAGGGTGGCTTTCGTGAGTAAACAGTGTGCTAAACTAAGCGAGTCAGTAGTTGGTAACTATGCAAAGCCTGGTTGTTAAAATAAGCAATCCTGATACGGTTCATGCCATTGCCGAGGCAGCGAAGCGCCAGGGGACCACTCCTGAGGCAGCCGCTTTGGAACTGCTTGAAACGGCGGTTCTCGCTCAGAAACCGTTTGAGGAAATCGTCGAGCCGATCGCGCAAAGCTTCGATGAAAGTGGGATGTCAGAAGAAGAACTCGATGACCTCGTAAAGCAAACCCAAACCGCCATCCGCGAGGAGAAACGCCGGAACAAATAGGCGATGCCCGAACTTACTCCTCGCGTCGTCTTTGACTGCAATCTCTTCGTTCAAGGAATCGCCAACCGTAACAGCCCAGCGCGAAAAGCACTGCGGCTGTTTTTCAATGGAGACATATCGCTCTTTGTCAGCGAGCCGATTATTCGCGAAGTTCGGGACGTATTGAACCGTGAGGAGCTTCGTCGCAAACTGCCAGGTATCAATGACCGCATCGCCAATGCCTTTCTAACGAAGCTGGAGGCAAAGGCGATTCTCCTCGCTAACGTCCCCGAAGAATTTCATTACGAACGCGATCCCACTGACGAGATGTATCTCAATCTCGCGATCGTCAGCAATGCCACATATCTTGTGAGCCGGGATAAAGATCTTCTCGACCTAATGAGCACATCGACAGACATAGCCCGACAGTTCCGCTCACGCTATCCATTCCTGCGAATAATGACGGCCGCCGGCTTTGTCACCGACATTCAATCAGTGAGTGCCGCCCGCTGATGATGACAGCAAGTAATTGGCAGACCTCATAGTTGAGGAATCGTCGAGCAGGCTGTTGACGCCTGAACAAGCCGACCTCTTACAAGTGTCGACGCGAACTATGTATGAGTGGTTAAGAAGGGGTGAGATACCATCGGTAAAGTTCGGTAATCGACTTGTGCGAGTTCGTGAGCGGGACGTGCTAACACCCGATGTTAGATTGTTGTTTGAACAAGGCATGCAACTGGTCCATAGCCCGAATACCGTGGAGCAAGCAGCTAGATTCTTTGAGAAAGCGATTAGACTTAATCCTCGTTACACCCTGCCGCACTTCGAGCTTGGCAGAATGTATTACGCTTGGGGCCACTATCACAAAGCGATTGAGCCGTTAAAGAAAGCTATTGAGTTGAACCCAGAAGCGGTTGCCTCACATATAAACTTGGGAATGAATTATAACCATGCTGGTATTTACCGCGATGCAGAGGAAGTCTTGCGTCAAGCCTTAGAGATCGTACCCCGATCAAACTCAGGCACACTACGATCTAGGTTTCGCGCTGATGCAACAAGGGCGGAGCAAAGAGGCAATCAAACACTTTCGAGAAGCCGTGAAGAGTAATCCTCAAAACGTCATGGCTTACCACTTTCTAGGTTATTCACTGGTCGTCCATGAGCATGATCTGGTTGCTGCTCGAAAACTACTTAGAGAGCTTGAGTCGCTTCACCCACAACAAGCGAAAGAGTTAGCGCACCTTATTTCGTTGAATGACTAACATTGCTTACCCGACAGGAATTCAGATCGAGGCCGATTACGTTTTCCAAACGCCTCACAACGCCAAACATCTAGGTTGGTTATTCGGTCAAGTGTTCGGCGTACGATCCGGTGAAACCTCGCTCGTATTTCCACTTGAGTATGTGCCTTTAGCTGCCGAAGCAGTCGAGGCTGCACTTTTGACTCTCTCGCCGCGAGAGGAAAAAGTAATTAGGATGCGACTTGGCCTCACTCTCAAAGAGAAATACCACACCCAACAAAACGTCGCGGATTACTTGGGTGTGTCGCGCTATCGGATTCGACAGATCGAAAGCAAAGCCTTGCGGAAGCTTCGGCATCCCTCAAGATCGCGTGGTCTAAAAGTGCTATTAGAGTCGCCGGAAGCGGAATTGCAGAAGTTCTTAGCTCAGCGCTCATCGCCGCAACGGCTGGCTGAGCTTGTGCCGGTGATCGAAAAAGTCAAGCAACTTGAGCCGTCAGTGATCGCTCATCTTCAACGGCACAATGATGATCTTGTCAAGATCAATCCGATATTGTTTGAGCATCTGTTCGCGGAGTTTTTAGCGGCGCAAGGCTTCGATGATGTTCGTTTAGTGGGTCGTAACGCAAAAACGTCCGCAGATATTTACGCAGCTAAGTGTTTCCTTAATCCTCAAATTCCGATCAGGTTTTTTGTCGAGGTGAAACGCTGGAAAAATAGCATCGGGATCGAAGTGATCAACCAAGTGCTCGGTGCTTATTTGAGCGAGCGGGAGCGGTTCGGCTGGAATGCGGCGCTGGTCGTGACTGTCGGCGGCTTCAAAGACTTTGAAAAGTGGTCACGCGAGGAATTAAGTCTAAAAGGTCTTTACCTCAACGACCGTGACGATCTATTGCGCTATCTCGACGGCTATAAACAACACACTAACGGCCTTTGGTTGCCTAGTCCTCGCACTGACCTTTAGGAGCTTAAGACGATGCCGGTAACCAGTCCACAATTTCGGCTTTCCCGCCTCAACCTTTTTCTGATGGATTTCCGCGAGGCTCAGAAGTTTGCCCATTACATCATTAGTAGGAAACTCCACACTGTTAAGAATGATCGGGCGGTTGCGAAGCTCGTGCACCTGGCGTTCAACACATCCCTAGTAGTTGCTTACTCTCGCCCATTCCACAAGAGCAACGATCGGATCAGAGATGGTAAGAAAGTATGGGTTTGGCTTCGTGACGCCGTAGACTCGATCCTAGACGCAGCGGCGGATAAAGCGCTGCATGACAAGGTTATTAAGCTGAGGGATGAGACGTTTGCGCACTCGGACTCAGCGGCGCGCGAGATCGAAGGGTTTAACTACGAGCGAAACACCATTCTGTTTTACAAAGCACCGGTTGAAGTGATGACGAGAGAAGAAACGCGCCAGCTAGGTAAGCTGATCGAAAAATGGATCGCTCATCTTGAGCAACAACGCTCCGAAATGAAAGCCGAGAAAGCGAGAGCACGGGCCCAAGAAACCTGAGACAGAGTCTGAAATAGCCTTTGCAGAATTTCTGAAAGAGCGCGGCTATGAGTTGAATGTGGGTTCCGTTGATTTGGCGGGACAAAAAAGCTTGACGATTACTGACGCTCAGGGCGTCTAACCGGAATGATCACGTTAGTTGGTCTCGGAGATCCTCTCCGAGGTCAATGATTGAAATAACGTGCGTATCGCTAGTTGCTAAAGAAGTGGATTGTCTCCGAATGCGTTTCTGTTTTTTCAGCCCATAATAGGAATCCAACGCTTTTACGACGGAGCCTTGATTTGCGTATGCCAATTCTACGGACGAATTTTTTGTCTGACACAGGACGATATTCTTCAAATAAGAGGGGGTAACGTAATTTGCTTCGATTAATGTCTCCCTCTTGCGCCAAAACACACAGGCGAGATTTTTCGCGAGAAAGGACATTCTATTTGCAACGGCTTGCAGAGAGACATCGTAACGGCTCACTAACCAAAACAGCGTTTGAGGTGTAACGCTTCCATCAGAAAACAGATCCTTCTTAAATGTCGAAGGTGGCATCAGCAGTTCAGCTGCACCGAGATCACAAAAGAATTCCTCTTCTGGATCAAACCCTCTGTCACGAAGTGTATTCTTGGGATGGTTCAGAAGTTCATAGAAGAATGTGTGCGAGATCTCATGTGCAAGCGTAAAATTTCGCCGGTGGCGGGGGGCATCTCTTTTCAGTCTGACCGTGAAGTTTCCCAACTGATCGCAACGAAGGAAACCATCCAACATCATTCCCTTCTTTTCTTCAACTCTAATATTTAATTTTTCTGCGTAGCTAAAAGGATTGTAAGCGGGCCCTTGAACACGTGTTATTTGCCTGACTTCCAGCGCCTTCTCAATGAAAAGAGAAACTGGTGACTTGTTGCTACCGTATACTTGGCGCAACGTTTGCGCTAACGGCCCAACCCAAGATCTTTTAGTATTACTGTTTCGTGTGCTCCTCACGTATCCACGCCTCGATTTGCGATTCGGTTGGAGCATGTCGTCTTGTCTTGATTGTCGAGTCGGAGGACTGGATTGCAGACAACTCGCCTAGATATGAGTTCAACCAATTCTTTTGGAGCGCTTTATAAGCGGTCTCAAAAGGAATCCCAGTGCGTGCCGAAACTGTCAGGGTCAGCTCAAATGCTTTCGCACTGACTGAATCTCGAAATGGAACACCGATTCCGGCATTTTCAAGAAGCATAGACTTACTCGTCGGATTCACATCCCTTGAGAGAGCCTTGCGAATCTCAATTGCGATAAACGGATTGAATATCGCAGCACTACAGATCTGAACCGCGTTTGCACCGTTGTTAATATATTGCTTTACGTGTTGAGCATTGGCGATTCCGCCGACTCCTAATATAACCAGTTCCGGTCGATGCTTTTCCGCAAAGGCTCTGATATTCTGCGTCACTTCGAGTCCATGATTTCTGATCGCTGCGCCTGACACCCCAGCGGTCACTCGATTTTCTCCAGTAAATGCTGGCTCTTCACGCTGGCCCATTGACACCACTCGTGTAGCAAGAGTGTTAACAGCCGTGTAGCCGACAACAAATTTATACGTGGCCAGTAGGAACCTCTCAAGCTCATCAGGTGGCAAGTAGCCAATCTTTGGAAGAATGCGAGCTTCAGGCAACTCTTTCGCGATCTTACGGCAAATCCTGGCGGCCAAATCCGGGTCCTGGAAAATCGAACCTTCTCTGCCGTAGACGTTTGGGCACGAGAAATTCGGTTCGATAAAGTGCGGCTTCACTTCATACGCTAAATGCGCACATTTAACAAAATCATTCACCAGATATGAAGTCACTTCACCGTTTTTAGAATCAGGCGGCGTGCCAACAATACTCGCCACGAGAATTTGTCTGTTATGAAGCAAAGCGAGAGTTCGACGAAGGTCCTCCTGCCATACTCGCGGGTCGGTAGAAGGCATACCGAATGAATTCGCTAGGCTAACTTCTTGATTCGGTTGGTATGGAAGGTCAGTGGTCGCTCTAACTTGTGCCAGCGCGGAACCAGCTCTTAGCGGACCCGACAGTTCGGGCAGATAGACAATGTTGGGCATAGGATGAGGAGAGTATTCGCGAGTCCGCACCGTTTTAGCCGTAATGATGTCAAACCCGAGTTTTGCGAGAGGAGCAATCCACTGAGAGTTGATCGTGAGCATCGAAGCCGGCACGCCGATCGGCGAATTTAGGTCGAGATCAAGAATCCGCGTCGGGATCAACGGAATGTATCGTTCGAAATCTGTCGGCAGACCTTTTGGGCCATCGGCTACATTTCGCTCATAGCTCGCGGTCACATCATAGATGGGACTGACCCCCTTGAACTTACGCCAATTAATGCCGCTCCGTTCGCATTCAGTAATAAGGGCTTCACGATGGCGAGCTTGAGGAATGGCTTCGCCCTTAGTCCAGCGTGCAATTTCTTTATAGGTTACACCTAAGCGCTTACCCAACTGTGATTTGGAGGTTTCCAACGCTAGTGTCGATACCAACTCGGCCCACCGCAATTGATGCTCATGACTTTCCATACCAATTTCTCCTTACGCGGACAACTATGGGCTCGGTGCCTAATGCTGTCAATAGGACTAAAACTGGAAAAACTGCATAGGACATTGTCTGCACATTTATGACTGGACCATTTACTTCATGAAATGTAATGCCCCACAGTCGGGACTCAGATTGCGAGACAAGCGAGCCTCGGAAGCGACATTGTTCAGACAAAAACTTTTTCCATTTGACGAATGTTCAAAAACGGAGTGATGAGCTAAGCTCCGCGCAGCTTGATCTTTGATGTTCGGTTAGCTGTCAGCGATGGCTTGAAAGGAGGAGGTATGAGTCAACCTGTCCGTACTATAGGTAATCCACCAGTTACGGAGAATGAGGGCCATAACAACCCGGATTTTTCCGAAAAAGCTGCAACGACATTTGAGTGTAAAGTTGCGGAATTTTCAAAGGATTTGGCGCGTGGGGCCAGCGAAGTAGCATCGCGGAACAATTCCGACATTGTTTCCGCGTCTGATGTAGAGCACGCTCACCAGCAATTGATGCGTCAGAGAATGCTGCGTCGATATCGTCACATCGGGAATATAGCTGGAATCGTCCTGGGTGCTGGGCTATCCAACGCATTTGGCCTTGCAAACTCTCCTCAAAGCTCGACAGGTATGTACTTGCTAACCATAGCTATGTGTGTGGCTGCGGCTTTTACGATTGCTCTTCACATTGCTAAAGATTGAAGATGATTTAGTTGACTTATCCACTAAAAACGCGGCTCATGAAACGCGGCTTTACGGCAAAGCAGGCGCATTCGTTAACGATCCTCAAGAGTCGAATGAGCAGTTGCAAGAACGGCGTTGAAGAATTAGAAATGAGCAGGACTCTTACCACCGCGCGTGAACTCGTCCACCAACCACGATGCAAGCTTGATCCTTGTGACGTAGTTGTGACGCGAATTTAGATAAGCGCAAGAGGAACCGATAAAGCTGTGTATAAAATCATCAAAAACCGCCTGTAAAAACCACCGTGGCTGCAACCTATTGAATTGAATTTACTTGCTCTGTTGTCGTTGGTCTGATTCGTAATTAGAAGGTCGCCGGTTCAATTCCGGCAGCCGGCTCCAAATAACTCTCAGTTTGTACAACAATTTAGCGCAATAATGAAGGCGGCCACTGAGCCGCCTTTTCTAGTTTGGACAAAGACCCTGCGAATTTAACTAAGTCAGGCCAGCCGGGTACGTGCGCCTTGACGCGTGTAGTGGTTGGAGGATATTAAGCGCGGGAATCTGCCATCGAATCTTGCAGCCGCTCAAACCAAAGGAGATCCTCATGAACTGGAACAAATGGATTCGGCAAGCTTACCGTTGGATGTCCATTGCTTTTACGCTGGCTGTGATTGCCACTTTCGTCGCCCTTGCACAGGAGAAGCCGGTTGTGTGGGTGAGCTACTTGCCTCTGCTCCCGCTGTTCCTACTCCTGTTCACCGGGCTGTACTTGTTCGTGCTGCCGTATGCCACAAAATGGCGTAGTGGCCGCCGCACGGATTGACGAGCAGAACAACGGATTCTTCCTCAGTCAATCTGAACTACGTTGACGTCGCGAACGTGTCGCGATAAGTATGATCGAAGCGACGATCACGACCAACGCGATCGTTTGCGACGTCGAAAGCAATCCACCAAACAAAAACCCGCGGTCCACGTCTCCACGAAAGAACTCGACAACGAAACGACACGCCGCGTAACCCAACGCGTAACTCAAAACAAGCTCGCCGTCGAATCGTTGTCGCCTCGACAGCCACACGAGAAACGCAAACAATCCCAAACATGCCAACGACTCGTACACCTGCACCGGATGCAGCGGCACGCCCAGCGGGGCGCCTCCGATCTTCGCGGCCTCCGGATCAGTGAAGGTAATGGCCCAAGGCACGTTCGTTGGCTTGCCGTAATCGTCTCCTGCCATCAAACACCCTATGCGACCGATCGCCTGCCCAAGCGCAAGCGCTGGTCCATATAGATCCGCCACGCGCCACGCCGGCAATTCCCGATGAATCCGAAAATAGATCAGAGCAACAATTATTGCTCCGAGGAAACCTCCATAAAAATCTCCCGCGCCTTCGATAAGAGCGGTCGACCACCCTTCACCCACCAACAACAATCGAATCGCCTTAAAAACCTTCGCCCCAACCAACCCTCCACCGATCAACCACAACGACAACGACATCACACGCTGCGACGGCAACCCCTCTCGCCGCGCCGCACGCATCACCCACCAAAGCGCCGCCAACACAGCGATCACCATCAACAATCCAAAGCTGTAGACGACAAACCGATCGAAGCTGACCAGGCGGGGATGCATAAACGATTTTGTGACGCAAATACAATCTGACGCAATCAGAATTTTCGTTGACACTTACTCCGAGTGGGCGTATAAGCCGACTATTCGTCGACCGTGCCGGCAAATACCAGCGTCAAGCGGACGCGCCGCTTTATCTCAGACGACACTCAGCTCGAACCCTCGCTGTCATAGACACAACGCAGAGCTGAGAACCAACAATATCGAACTTCGCCGTGCGTAGTATGCGCATCGCATCGATCGAAATGTCGCCGGCGGGTCATCCCCAACAACGGTCAGAAGCTTCATGAGGTGAGCCGTGAGGAAAACAATTCTTTACATGAGCGTCGCGTTGATCATCTTCACTCTCGCTTCGCAGGGCACGACAGTGTCGAAGAGAATCAGCGCCCGCGACTACCAGGAAGAGTGTTTGAGCGAAGGTTGCAGTGACGAGGAAGTAAAGGAACTGTGGCGTTCGTACAATGAAGAATGTCTGCACGAGGGTTGCAGCCGCGAAGAGGTAATCGAACTCGGAGGAACTCCCAGCGGCGCGATCGCGATGAAGAACCACTTCATCAGACTCGGCCTGAAAATAAACGAAAAAGATTTCCAGTTCCTCAATTGTTCGCCCATCGGAACCGAAACGGCGTGCTGGGCCGTCGTGTTGATGTGTAAAGACTCGTGGCAGTGCCCGAATGGTGTCCATCAGAGTAGCTGGTACGCTTGTGGCGCTTGCTTTGGCGGTTCCTGCTGAGTCTCGCCCCTGCCGGCCGCGACTAAAATGGATCGCGAGCGTCTCAAATTCAGGGCGTTAGTGTGGAGCGCGCCGCTGCTACTCTGCGCTGTCGCCTGTGTTCAGATCTATCTCGCGCTGACGAAGACTCTGTCCCCATGGAAAGGCGGAGGCTTCGGTATGTTCTCGACCGTCGACTCGCCCGACGCGCGTTTCTTTCGCATCTACCTCATCAACGACAACGAAGAAACCGCGGTCATACTTCCCGATAGTTTGAAGACTCTCGGACGCCAGGTGCAGACGATTCCGAGTCCGGCGCTCCTGACTGAGTTGGGCCAGCGAATGGCCCAGGCACGATGGGCGCCGTATCGACTCACCGATCCCGTGCGTCAATATCAGAACGAGCAGTCACCTGACGATTCACTCTCCGGCCTCGCACCGCCAGACGATCACTCCGCCGTTAAGACTCTCCCCGACGGCCAGATAGTTTTTCCAAAACTGCTGCGCATGGAAGAGAAAGGCGCGCCACGAATCAAACCTGAAGAAGCCGTCGCTTTTCAAAAAGTCCGTGTCGAAGTTTGGAAGTACACGCTCGACCGCGCCTCATCTCAACTCAAAGCGGCGAAGTTTCTCGAGACAACTGTGGATGCTCAAAAATGATCTCCGAACGCATTCCAGTAACACTAAAACCCGTCTTGAAACCGGTGACGACCGCGCTCGCAGCCGAGTCCTCGTCGCGATTGGACCTTTACGCAATCATGACACTGTTACTGCTGCTCGTTTACCCGAGCAGCTTTTGGTACGTGAGAATTCCGATCACCGTTCTCTGCGTGTCAGCTTTTGTATTTCGTCCACTTCGACTCTCGCCGCCATTCTGGTTCGTCGTCGCGATGACGGTAATGGCCGGCAACTATGAGAACTGGTTTCTCGTCGATAACCACAAATACCTGCTCGGCTACTGGTGCCTCGCCCTGTTTTGCTGCCTGCTCACGGCGACTCCGGAAAAATCTCTCGCCCTCGCAGCGAACCGTCTGATCGCGTTTAGCTTTCTGTTTGCGGTCTTCTGGAAGATCGCTTCGCACGATTTTCTCGACAGCACGTTTTTCCATTACTCACTTCTATTCGACGAACGATTCCGAAGCGTGTCGGAACTTCTCGCGGGAATGAAAAGCGAGATGATGGACGCGAACCGCGCCGCTTACCACGCGTTGCTCGGCTACGACAGCAGGATGAACGCGGTGCAGATTTTGTTCACGAAGGGAATCACCTACCTCGCCCGATTGATCACGTGGTGGACGCTGGTTATCGAAGTCGCAGTCGCGGTTAGTTTTCTGTGGCCCATGGGAAAGTCGATCTCGAAGTGGCGCGACTTCGTCCTCATCGTGTTCATTCTCTCGACGTATTCCGTAGCGCCTGTTTTAGGTTTCGGCTGGACGCTGATCATCATGGGGCTGGTCCAATGCGACAGCCGTTACGGGTTTGTCAGATGGCTCTACATGGCGGCCTTCGTCGTGTTGCAGATCTACAACTTACCGTTCCGCGCTATCGTCGGCGGCGCTTCGAGTTGAAACTAAAATGGCGGCCCCTTGCGAGAGCCGCCATTCTGATTAACTCGGACGTTAAGAATTACTTCCCTGTCAGCTTCGGCACCGAGAAGTTACCGCCTGACAACTGAATCGGATCAAACGTCAGATCGACCAGGATCGCTCCGGCCGGGCTCGTCACTCGCAGCCCTAACCGATCCGCAAATCCCGGCTCACCGTTGTCGATGATCCGTCCGATGAAGCCGTGATTACCGGCGCCGTTAACCGTGGCCTTTCCGGTCGGCAAAGCCTCATTTCCAACGATCGCCATGCTGCCGATCGCATTGCTCTTAACGACAACGTCGCCAGTCGGCCGGTGTTCGATGTAGAGCAGCGACCCTTGAGCGTTGCCACTCTTCAGGTACTTGATGTTCACACCAACACTGGCTTTGTAGCCGTTGTGAATGAGGTGTCCGCCACCGGCCACGAATCCGAGCGATGGATCGTAGACCACGAGCACCGTATTGCCTGAGCCCTGATAGAAGTTTCCGTTGATCGTCATCGTTACATCGTAGACGTTCACAGGAACATTATTCAGAGTAAAGCACGCGGTACGCGTCGCGCCGACGCCGCCACCACTCAAAACGACAGTACCCGCTGAAACAGCCGAACCACTGCCGATCGGAATGACATTGACCGTCACGCTCGTGATCTTCGAAGTGTCTCCGGGGCTGCCGTCGCTCACCTCGTTGATCTCGAAGCAGAGCGGGATTGGGCCACCCGTGCCGCCAGGCGAATTCACCTTCACGGCGAACGCGTTGCCGGCAGCCGGACTGACTGTCGCATCCTCCTTCGACACTGTAAGCGTACCGGTGTTGCTGCTATTCAGGAACGCCGAGTTGGTGCTCGTGAATGCGGCAGTGATCGTGTGTGGTCCAGCGCCTACGTCTACAGTGTAAGACACCTCAGCTGCGCCGCTTGAATTCACTGCCACAGGCGAGCCCACCGGATTACCGTCAACCGAAAACTGCACGTTACCCGAAATCGTCTGGTCCAGATAAGTCGCCGGACTGACGGTCGCCTTCAACGTCGTCGAATCACTGTAGACTCCGGACGCAGCATCGACTGTGACTGTCGTCGCAGTCGGTTCCTGCACGCTCAGGATCTGATCGTGCAATCCGGCGCCGTTGTGATGGTGCAACAACAGCAGGCCGAGAGATCCGTTTGCCTGGTAATTCGCCTTGTTGTAGTTGACGGGAACGGTTCCGGTATTGAGGTCGGCATAGACCGGCAGACCGGCAACGCCACCCGTCACGTCAAAGCCGGGGTTCGCCGCATCGTATGTGCGAGTCGTCATGGAATCGATGGTGCCACCGAAACCTCGACTCGTCGTCGTGATGCGATAGTTGAACTTGGCATTCGCGGTGGTCAAACCGATGGCTGAAGCGTTAACCGGGATCACCATCATATTTGTGTTGTAAACAACGCTTTCGAGACTCGCCGGCGAAATGTTGTTCAGAAAACTGTCGAGAGTGAGTCCGCCGGTGAACGGCGCCGGACGGCGCGCCGACACGAAAACATCAAACAGGTTTCCCTGCGCGTCGGCGAAAGCCGTGTTGACGACCTGAAAATCATCCGTACCGTTTCTGTCTCGATCGATGAAGATGTTGACAGTGACGTCGCTTGGAGTGGACCACTTACCATGCATCGCTACGCCGAAGAAGATCTTCGTAGAAGCGTTGACGGAGTTGGTGGCCTTGAAATCACTCGTGACGCCGACAGACTTCAAGTCAGCGTTACTCGCCAAACTCGTCGACGGGATGTTCGCCGGGCTGACTCCCTGCAACTCGAAAGCACTCACGAGTGAGATCACATCGACGGGGAAAGCGCCGCCGGTGTTGACGTCTGTGCCCGTCAGACCGACGTTGGTCGAACCAGTCGGTCCAGTGAACAAAACGTAGTTATGTTCGGTCGACATGTTTGAAGCCGGACGCGGAGCCGCATACACGGGTAAACGCAGTGCGGTGCCGCTGGTCGGCGTCAAAGTGACGTAGCCGGATTCCTCACTCATGAAATAACGAGGATTAGCTCCCTGAACAGTCGCCATCGTCGCGTCGCGCGGGTGCTTCATGTCTTTCGCATCCGCGTTCAGCTCGACATTGAACGTCGTGGAACCACCCGCCGGCACGTTGATCGTTGCACCGTCCGGGAACGAATAACTCACGCCCGCCATGTCCGTCAGACCTACGTAAGACAGATCGTAGCTGACATCAACGGCGCCTTTGTTTGCCACGCGAACTGTTCTGAGCAGACTCGCGGTGCCGACTACTTCCGGAGCACCGAACGAAACGCTCACGCCACCTGTCGAGTCGTCGCTGTAAGCGATGACGTCGTCGTTGCTCGCGTCCTGAAGATCGACGCGGCCGGCGCCGACTCGCGCAACGCCGAACTTCGAACCAGTACCATGACTGCCCGTAAACAGATCGTGATTCGCGGTGTTCATCACGAGCGCCTTCAACTCTTCAACGGACCACGTCGGGTGCAACTGGCGAAGCAGCGCCATCGCGCCGGCGACGTGCGGAGAAGCCATCGAAGTTCCGCTTATCGTGGCGGACAAGTTGCCCGTGCTGAAACCGGTAGAGATGATGTTCGTGCCGGGCGCGGCGAGATCGGGCTTGACGCCCGTGTTGTCGCGTCGTGCGCCACGCGAAGTGCTGCCGCTGACCGTGTCGCCGAGATTCGTGAATCTCAGAGTGGCGTTAACGCCGACTCCGAGTTGTCCCTTGATCGCGTTGCCGTCCGCTTGCGTGATCGACAGCGACATGATCGTGATCGTCGGATCGGTGCCGCCCATCGAGATCGTGCCGGCGACGTTGTTGGCAACGATCACGCCGGTCGCGCCTGCGTCCTGAGCGTTCTTCACTTTGAAAGTAAATCCGCAACCACCCCCACGATCCACGAGAGCGAGTTGCCCGGTGAAGAATCCCGGCGCGAACGCCTGACATCCGTCACTAGTCGTGCCGACTGTTCCTGCAGGCGAACCTGGAAACGGAGCGGTGCTGCCGTCGTTGGCGAGTTTGACGCTGCCGGTGATGTCGGTCGGCGTATTTATCAACGGGTTGAATGCTGCCGGTAGCGACGCTTTGTTGCCGGCGATTCCGGCGGGAGAGTTGACGGCGGTAACAGCCTGTTGAATGCCGAAGTCGACGATATTCGCGACGGCAATCGCGCGCGCCGAAGTTGCGGGGCTGCCCACGATGAAGTGGGTATCGCCTGCGTTTCCGGCTGAAGTGACGACGATTACACCCGCCAGAGAAGCGTTGGTGCTGGCTGTTGCACTCGCGTCAGTCGACGTGCCGAAGTTTGAACCGAGCGACATGTTGATCACGTCAACGTGATCGGAAGGATCGCCGTCGCCGTTTGGATCGACGGCCCAGTTGATCGCCTGCGTCGTCAGGCCGGTGCTGCCTGAACAACCGAAGACTTTCAATGCGTACAGTTGAGCGCGTGGCGCGACGCCTGGTCCAATCGTGAAAGAAGAGAAAGGTGTCGTGCCGTCGTATGGACCACCGAACGTCGTGCCGTCGGCGTTGACGCCTAAACCGGTGGCAGTGCCCGCGACGTGCGAGCCGTGTCCGTTACAGTCAAGGGGATCCGGATCCGGTACAGGGACGTTCGCGCCTGTGTAAGCATCGCCGGCGAAGTCCCTGCCGCCGACGACTTTCGTTGTCGGGAACGAGCCCGGTTCGATGATGGCGCGATTGTTAGCGGTGTAAGCGGCGGCCGTGCCGGGTCCACCGAAGTTTGCGTGTAGATAGTCGACACCGGTATCGATAACGGCAATCCTGACGCCGTCGCCCGAGTTGCCGCTCGTCGCGGCCCATGCACTCGCGGCTTTAATAAAAGGCAAACTCGACGAGTTCTCGATCGTGTGGATAGGAAGCGCGTGAACGGCTTTGACGTCCGCGTGACCTCGGAGTTGCGGAACGACGGAGGCATCGACTCGGGCGGCGATGCCGTTGTAAGCAGTTTGAACACTGTAGAGCACGCGGGCGTTTCTGCCGAAACTGCCGAGACGTGCGAGCACGCGTTGTTGTGCTCCGCGGATTCGCGCCATTTGCGCGCGAGCTGCGCCTTGAGCTGCTGCGCGCTGCTGGGGATTCGCGGCGCGATCGCTCTGATTGCCGAGAGCCGCGGCATATGCCCTGGCCGTCGGCAGATCAACCAATTCGATCATTACGTTGAATTCGCCCGATTCCGGAAGTTCTTCCTGGCTCTGGAGCTCGCCGACTGGTGCGTCGGTCGCGTATTGCGTCCGATCAAAGCTGCCCGATTGCGCATGACTGACTTCATCAGATCGGGTGAGGAAATAGGTGAGTAGGCCTAGGGCCAATAACAGTGAGAGTGTCTTTATGGGGATTCTTCGGGACATTCTGTTCTTACCTTTCGATTGATGTGTTAAGGGACGACAGACCTTCTGTTGCCGCAGGGACGGAAGGCGAAAGGGGCAGCGCACACACTCGGGAGATCGGGGAGTGTCGAGCCACACTAGGTTTTGGATTTAAAAGACTGAACTAAGACAGGCCGCTAAATATATAGGACGCTAACTCAACACACAAGTGGATAAAAAGATCCGTGTTTTCCTGTCTGCGTACATCAGCTAACGCAGCGCTCATAGGGAACACGGATGAAAACGAATTCGAATTAGGAGACTACTAAAAAGCGAAGGCGGCATGGTTAGCCGCCTTCGTTATGCTCATCAATTAAACGCGGAAATTACTTCGGAGTCGCGAACTTGCGGCGCGCGGTGCTGGGTTGGGCCAGGCCGGGCAGGAAGCTGAAGTCAGCCGTCGGCGCGGGATTACCTACGACGAGGGTCGCGAAGCTGTGGCAGCCGACACACGAACCGGGTCCGCCTTCGCTCGTCGCTTGCGTGTAGTTCTGAATGTAGGTCTCGAGCGTCATGTTTGAAAGCATCGCCGGCACTGCGTTATCCGGCAACGGATTGCCCTCTCGCGGTTCGACGTCGCCGCCCCATTGCGTTCCGATCAACATGTAATTCTTGAGCGGTGTATTGAAGGCTGCGAGCGCGGTTTGCCACTGCGTGTTGAGCTGCGCCGTAGTCGGATAGATCGAAAAGCACCTCGTCGCCTGCGGCTGCGCGGTCGCTGTCGTAGTGTTGCCTTTTGCGTATGGCTGCGTCTTATTCCACGGGAACTTCGTTGGGCCAGTTCCAGTCGATGCCGGACGGACGTTCGTACCTGTGACGCTGGTGTTCTGTTTGTAGTAGGAGTAGCGCACGGACGACGACGGAGCCGCCGCTCCACAACTCGGCTGGTTGATCCAGTTCGTGCTGGGGTTGGTGCCGCAACCAGTCGAGACATTACACGGCGTCTGCGCCACGGGCGCGTTGTCGACGTGCTCGAACGTGGCCCAGATCCATTGCGGCAACAGTTTCGGATTCTTCGGATCGACCGGGTTGCGCTGGATGATGTGCATACCGACTAATCCCAACGTCACGCTGCTGCAAAACTGCCGACCACCGTTAACGAGATCGCCGGGAACCGCGAGGAACGCGAGTTGGGTGTAATAACGCGACGGATCGTCGCCGGCGTTGCGGTCGATAATGCGCCACGCGGTTTTGATCTCGATCGATCCATTCGCGCCGATCTGAGTCGTAGCCGACGCCGTGAATTGCGCGCCATTCGGATTGTTCTTGACGAAATTGGTCTGGCCCGCGATCGTCGTCAACGTCTGCGACGACTGCCCGTTAGGCGCGAGAAGATAGTTGGCTTCGACGTCGTTGACACGACGTTCGAAGATGGTCCAGTTGCCATTGATGTCGATCAGCGGCAGGTTGGTCGACGCCTGGAAATACTCTTCGTTATTCGGAGCCGGATTTCCCTTGCCGTCCGAGCCGATGTAGAAGATCGGCAAAGCGAGCGCGCTGGTGCAACCCGCGCGCTTTGGCGAGTTGCCGAAGAGCGAACTGACCTTGCGGTAATCCTGAAAAACCCGACGCCCGGGAGTCGTCAATCCCTGCGCCGGAGGTTGATTAACCGCACTCGCCGCCCAGTTTAGTGCGACGAACATCTGCCACGCCATGTTGTCGAACGGCGTTTGGACGTCGCCGTCTTTCGACGTCGGCAATGGACCGAAGAGTCCTGAATAACCAAACCCGGAGTTCAATAGCGGATCGGGTCCGATGTAGGCGGGCAATTTCGAACACAGTGCATTCGTACCATCGGCACACAGTTGTGCCTGGGGAACATATGAGCTTTGCGCGGCCGGTCGAGTACGAACGACGACCGCCGCGGCTATCAAAATCAACACGGACAGAAGTAACAGCTTTTTCATGGTGGGCTCCTTTTTGCGCACGCCTATCAGGATTGGAAAGAGAAAGAAGTGAGAACGTCTGGAATGCCCCTTCCCTCGCGTGGGTGGGTCAGGACTTCAAAAGTGTAATCGCTCGCGATCGCAGTCAGCAAGATCTTTTTTGTTTGGCGGCCTTATATAGTTAAATATGGGCCATGCTTTCCCCGCGACAACTGGAACAATACAAGACAGACGGATTCCTCGTGCTCGAAGGATTCGTCGACGAACGCGAGTGTGACGCGCTGCGCGAACGCATCGACGAACTGGTGCGCGAGTTTGATCCCGCCGGTATGGTTTCGATCTTTACGACGCAGGAACAGAGTCGAATCGCGGACGAATACTTCATGACGTCCGGCGACCAGATCCGTTTCTTCTTTGAAGAGAATGCGTTTCTGCCTGACGGCACGCTGAAACAGTCGAAGGAACGCTCGATAAACAAGGTCGGCCACGCGCTGCACGATCTCGATCCTGTTTTCAGCCGGTTTTCACGAAGCGAAAACATAAGAGAACTCGCGACTGCGGCGGGTTTTGAAGATCCGTACCTCGTGCAGTCGATGTACATCTTCAAACAGCCGAATATCGGCGGCGAAGTGAGTTGTCATCAGGACAGCACGTTTCTCTACACGGAACCGCCGGATATTCTCGGGCTGTGGTTCGCGCTCGAAGATGCGACGGTTGAGAACGGTTGTTTGTGGGCCATACCGGGCGGTCACAAACGCGGATTGAAGTCGCGTTGGGTCAGGTCAGCAAACGGAAAGATGGAGTTTCGGACGTTTGACGACGAACCGTGGCCGGAGAAAGAGTTGATTCCACTTGAAGTAAAAAAGGGCAGCGTGATTTTGTTGAACGGACTTCTGCCGCACAGAAGTTTCGAGAACAGATCGCCGCGATCGAGGCACGCGTACACGCTGCATCTCGTTCACGCGGACTCCGACTATTCGTCAGACAATTGGCTGCAACGGTCTGACCCTTTTCGCGGATTCTAAGAACCGGGATGACACTTCATGAGTGCCACCCCGGATACAAAACTAGTTCGCGACGACGTTTGCGGTAGCACTTCCTCCCAGGCTACTGCGCACCGTGATGTTCTGCGGATTCGTCGACGCGCTTAGTTCTCCGCGATACTGCCCGCCGCCGCTGTTCGACAACGTGCCGAGAAGAGCGCCGGTCGAACTAACGAACACTCGCAACGTCGCACTACTGCTCGTACTCGTCGCTTCAACACGCAACGCACGTTTACCGCTGTCGTACTCAACACGCGTAATCCTCACGGTGTCGACAGCGGGTGTCGGAGTCGGTGTTGGTGTCGGCGTCGGCGTTGGCGTCGGCGTTGGCATTGGCGTCGGGGTTGGGGTTGGTGTCGGCGTGGCGCGCGTGACGGTGACCGACACATCGCGACGTCCTAATCGATCATTGCGCACACGAATAGCCACAGTCTGCGTTGACGTCACGTTTCGCGCCGTCGCGCTGAACCTGACACTCGAAGAACCAGCGGGCATGAACACCGTCGAAGGCACCGGCAGCACCGTCGAATTACTGCTCGACACTGAGAACGACAATCCACCGGAAGGAGCGACTGCCCCCGCCGTCAATGTGATTCTGATCTCAGTCGCCGATCCTGACGCGATCGTCGACGGCGTGGCGGTGACGCTGCCATAGGCAGGAGCGACAGAAACAGATCCGGTCGAGTTCAACAAACCCGCGAGCCCCGGATTCGCTCCCGTGATGGGAAGCGCGATGTCCGGACGGCCATCACGATTGAAGTCGCCAGTGACGATCGTGCCGCCACCGACACTCGACAACGGCGGAGGCGCCGCATAAAGCACTGGCGAACCGAACGTGCCGTCGCCGTTTCCGAGCCGAATCTCGAACAACCCTTCCGTGCCGTTCGCGAGAGAAAGCGCCAGGTCGAGAAAACCGTCGCGGTTGAAATCGGCGAGAACCTGATACTGGGGCACGCGCAACCGCGGCTCGGTCATGATTTGCGCGGGTTGGAACGTGCCGTCGTTGTTGCCGAGCAGAATCGCAGTTCTGCTGCCGTTCAGGGCAATCGCAACGACGAGATCCTGGATCGTGTCGCCGTTGAGATCCGCAACGTCGATGTCAGTTCCATCGACGCCGATCGTGCCTGTCGTCAGCAGATTGATGGTCGGTTGTTTTAGAAACGATCCGTCGCCGACGCCGAGAAGCACATAAACCTGCGCCTGGTCCCCCGCGATGCCGAGATCTTTGATTCCGTCGCTGTTGAAGTCGCCGACGGCGATGCGCGACATGCCCGTACCGACGTCGATCTCAAAAGGAGTTTGAAATGTGCCGTCGCCGAAACCGAGCATTACCGTGATGTTTCGCGCGGCGACGCATGGGCTGACGAAGCACGACAACATGTGGGCCAACACCACGTCGAGTCGGCCGTCGTTATCGAGATCGGTAGCGACGATCGCGGGCGAATCATCCTGCGCCGCGGTGTTCTCGAACGTGACTGGCGCGCTGAAAGTCCCGTCGCCATTGCCTCCAAGAAACGCGAGACTAAACGCGGCGCTGTTCAACGACACGGCGAGGTCCACTCTTCCGTCGCCGTTGAAATCACCGGCGGCGAGATCCTGCGATTGCGCGCCGGTTGAAAAATTGACGCGCGGACGAAACGTCCCGTCACCGTTTCCCAACATTATGCCGACTCCGCCCGCGCCGGTTGCGGCGAGATCGGGAATGCCGTCGCCGTTCACGTCGACGACGATGTGATTGTTGCCGAGAATCGGATAATCGCTTCTGGTGAAGCTTGCGTTTTGTGCGGATGTGTTCTGTTGCGAAATGAAAATTGCGATTGAAATTAAAAAGAACGAGCGAAGGTGGTTAGTCAGCATTACGGCATCCTCCCAATTTTCGTTGTGCAGACACGCCGATACCCAATAGCCAAAAGCTGCTATGCGATGATCAGAACTCGTCGGGGTTTTAGGGGGGAAAGGCCGAATTAACTTGGTAGCGACTCGCTGCTTACGCCGTCTAACGGTGAGAACGTAGAGTGGACCGGCTCACTTCCGCAGCTAAAAACCGATAAGTCGCACGTCATTAGCTCGTCTTTACGAACGCAATATACGAGAAGAGATTGGCGGAGGCAATAGCCTCGATTATGGTTCGGCGGAAACTGTGAAGAAAATCGGATCTAACTGCAACAGGGTTCTCTTTCCAGGCAGCGACTCACCGGTGAAAACTCCGAAAAAGGTGTTGCCGGCCGCGGTCAGGCCTTCATAGTCTCCCCAAATGAACTCGTTCGGATAATTATTGGTCCGATCGGGATCCATGCTTTGCAGAGTCAGATCGGTCCAGGTTGCGCCGTTATCGAATGATCGTGCAAAACGATGGCGAAAGATCGTGCGAGGTCCGGAGTCGTCGTAGTCAATATATAGAAACCCGATGGTCCCATTGGCGGCGACGGCGAGGGCCGGGAATGCCGAGTGATTACGGCCATCCGTGACTCGCCTGCTAACCCACGTCGCGCCGCGATTTGTCGAACGAGCAACATAGATCTGTCCAAAACCTGACGCATCTCTACTCACGTAGGCGGCGTAAATGTCGCCGTCGCTCGGGTCGGCGGCGATCCAACCGTCGCTGCTTCGAGCGCGATTGACTTTTCCCTTGCCTGGATTGCCGAATTGCTTTGTAAACCACGTCTGGACCTGGGCCTCCGGATGTACAGGGACGCCGCCACCGCCCAGCCCGGTCCATGTAACGCCACAATCATCCGAGCGAGCGACGCGGAACGTCGCGGGTTCGAAATTTGAAGTTGAGGTACCGAGGCGAGTCTTATAGAAGATGTAGACGCCGCCGTCAGGGGCAATCGTCAGACGAGTGGTTCGGGTTCCGGCGCCCGCGTGTTCTCCGCCGACGATAGTAGTGACCGTTGCGCCGCTGTCGCGTGAGTGAGTCACCATCGATCGTTCGCGCGAAACAGGCCGAGCGCGTACTTCCAGCCACGGAGAATAGATCCGATTCGCGCAGGGACCACCTTCGCGATGTACCTCTATCAGCGGCTGATCGTCGCCAAACTCTTTGCCGGGAATGAAATTGGACGTCACCGATCCGTTCTGGCGATAGATGTAATTGAACGGTGTGTCTCCGATTCCCGCAGGATGGTCCAATTGCGAAAGGAATAATTTTCCCGAAGAGTCGTAGGCCACAAACTGATCGCCGGGTCCGCTGCGAAGTGATGGCGGACGGGGAATAACGAAAATCTTTTCCCAGGTAGCTCCGCCATCCTGCGACCGCCAGATCGGCGCGCCTTGCGTTGCTTTCCATTTCTCGGAAAACGTGGCGATCACAATCTCGCGAGGATTCAAAGGATTGATCGCGATACTCGGCTCAACGTCCGGTAGATTTCGCGGATCAGTTGCATCTGTCGCGACGTTTACAAGCGTTTGTGCCGAGATCAGGCCGGCGCAGAAGGAGAGCAACAAACCGCAAGCGAGCGTGCGTATGGGCCAGGACGAGTTTGTCATTTTGGCTCCTTAAAAGATGGCGGCTGAGACTTTGGCCGTATCGAGGATGACTCTTTCGATAATTTCCGGCTCTTCGCCGAGGTCCGATTCAGCAAACATGATCGCGCCGTCGCCGTAGTGATAAAGCGTGAGGACGATCGGGCGCCGCTCGTCGCCTGTGTCGATCAGTTGCTTGGTTATTTTTTCCGGCGCGCCATGTCTCTCCGTGATGCTCTTGAGAGTCAGGCCAACCGGGAAATAGGACGTTTTCTTTACTTCGTTGCTCAACAGAACGACGCGTCCTGATTCATCGTCTTTGGACGGATGTGCTGACGGCGCGACTTTCTGGTAAAGCTCTTCAGCGCGCGCGTTCACCAGCGTCCGAAACTGCGATTTGAAGCTGCGCACCTTTTGCATCTGCAAACGCAGTTCGGACGCTTCACGCAGGGCACCCTCAATCGTCGGATGTGGTGTGGCGCCGACAGCTTCGTTGGCAAAGACTTCGATCTTCGTCTCCCCGCTGTTCTTGATGGCTTTCACATTCGCGAGGAGGGCGTTGAAGTCCTCGCCCCACAAAGTTGAGTCGCTGAGGATCGCCTTGATCTTTGATTGATCCGTGACTGTCTCACCGCTCACGCACAAGGGAAAAGAGCCGAGCAACAATAAAAACATCGTGGTGAAAGCAATAATTTGCGTTCTCATGTTTGTATCCTCGTCTTTGCCGGTCCTACAATCATCGTCGAATCCCTGATATTAAGTTTTTGGTGCCCTGTCACTGTACGCACCAACTGCTGCCTCGAAATATCAGTCGAAGTTCCGGCCGCACGATGAGAGTTTTTTCCTGCTTTTGGACCGATCAGTATCGGGAACCGGTTCTCCATGACTGAAAAAGACCCAAACCTGAACCGTCTGCGTTGGGCGCAGGTCGAAGAACTCTATCACTCGGCCTCCGTGCTGGACGTCGATAGTCGTGAGGCGTTTCTGACCAATGCCTGCGACGATCCCTCCGTGAAAGAAGAAGTGCTTGCGCTCCTTGAATCCTCCGATCACGAAGCTGGTTTTCTCGAAGAACCGGCTTTCGCCGTGGGCATGAAGTTGATGGAAACCGAAGCCGGCATGATGACTGGCCAAACTATCGGCCACTACAAGTTGCTCCAACTGCTTGGCAGCGGCGGCATGGGCGATGTTTACCTGTCTCGCGATCTGACACTGGGCCGCCAGGTCGCACTCAAGCTTCTTACTCCACAGATAACGGAAAACAACGATCTCACCCGCCGGTTTGAACGCGAAGCACGTCTCGCTTCGAGAATCTCTCATCCCAATGTTGCTCACATCTATGAAATCGGCGAGTCGGGTGGTCAGCACTACATCGCGATGGAGTACGTCTCCGGTAAGACGTTGCGGCAACGGCTGCGAGAAGGACCAATAACGTGCCGGGAAGCAGTTGAACTCACGTCACAGATTCTTGCCGCGCTCAAGTCCGCGCACAGCCTGGGAATCATTCACCGCGACATCAAGCCCGAAAACATCATGCTGAGTGAGGACGGATACGTAAAAGTCCTCGACTTCGGCATCGCTAAACTCAGTCCAACAGAGGCTCCTGACGTCCCGGGCGACGTCGACACGTTGCTCCTGTCGTCGCTTCGCACGGAACCGGCCGTGTTGCTTGGCACAACGTTTTATATGTCGCCGGAGCAGTTGCGCAAACAGCCGCTCGATCGGCGGACGGATCTGTGGAGCACGGGCGTTGTGCTTCACGAGATGTTGCTGGGCCAGCGGCCGTTTCAGGGCGAAGAGTTCAGCGAGGTACTCGTCGCGATCCTCGAGCGCGAGCCGGCGGGAATCGATGATCCGCGTATACCGACGGCGCTTCGTGTAATTCTCAGGAAGTCTTTAAGTAAGAGTCCCGACGATCGTTATCAAACGCCCGACGACATGCTGGCGGATCTTAGTGCCATCAACGCCGATAATGCGGATACCGTGACTGACGATCGTAAAGCAGACACACCGACAAATCAGGACGCTGCACGGGCTCGTCGAACGATGAACGACGGAACCGGCCGCCTCAACACGATCAGGGAACGAATCGACACGATCAAAACACTATTCTTCAAGGGCAATGAGCCTGCGATTCTCAGGCCGCAAGTGTTCGTGGCGACGTTCATCCTGCTCGCGATCACCGGCGTTATCTTCAGTTACTTCGTTTCCAGCCGCGATTTACAAGCCAAATTCGAGCGGGTGAACCTTTTGTTCGGCGGCCTGACGGACATCGCAATATCACGCGACGGCAAATTCATCGCGAGCGTCGTTTCTGAAAGCGGGAAACAGTCGATTCATATCATGGAACTGGCGACGTCGAGTGATCTCGCGATCGTGCCCCCGTCCGCAGTCGGTTACAGCGGTCTGAGTTTTTCAAATGACGGTAATTACGTTTACTTTCTCGAAAACGAAACTGAAGGCGCGGTTTTGTATCGAGTATCGAAGTTTGGCGGCGCGCAGCGAAAACTGCTGGCAAACGTCAACACGGCCGTAAGTTTCTCCCCGGACGGAAATCAAATCGTGTTCGTGCGTCACAATCAAACTGACGACACGCCTGAGTTGATTGTGGCTTCCGCTGACGGCAGTTCACCAAACGTAATAGAGAAGCGCACGCGCGAGGATGCGGACACGTTCCTGATCGATCGCAACGGCCCTGGTCCAGTATGGTCGCCTGACGGCAAATCGATCGCGTGTCCGACACAGAATCTCTCGCGCTCGCCGCAGGAAATGAACCTGGAGATCATCGATCCCGAAATGCGAAATATACGACGGCTAAACACACAGCCCTGGTACGAGATTTCCGGAGTCACCTGGCTCGCCGACGGAAGCGCGCTGATCCTGGCAGTAAAAGAATCGCAAACAACGCCGTCGCAATTGCTGGCGATCTCGTATCCCTCCGGCAACGTGCAAAAGATCAGCGACGAACCGAATAGCTACACGCGACTCAGCACCACGGCGAACGCAAACCAGTTTGTAACTCTGCGCGTTGAAGAAAACTCCAGCATCTGGCGTGTTCCATCGGGTAATGCTGAAAATATGAGCCTCGCGAACGTTCAGCAACGATCCGGCGTGTTTGAGGTCGCGTCGCTGAAAGATAAGGGCTTCATCTACAGCGTTTTCGACGGCAAGCATTGGAACCTCTGGACACAGGATTCGTCCGGCCAATCACGACAGCTCACGTTCGAAACTAACGACAACTATCGCCCGACGATTACGCCCGACGGCCGATCCGTCGTGTTCGCTTCGTCGCGACAGAACATGAGCAATATCTGGCGAATGAACGTCGACGGCACCGAGCAAAAACAACTCACGTTTGGCCCATACGCAGACATGCCGTCGCTCACGCCTGATGGGAACTGGGTGATTTACCGTACGGGCAACGAACTGCGGAAAATCCCTACTAACGGTGGACAATCCGTCAAACTGCTGACCGCGAGCGCTTTCTCCCCCACAGTTTCTCCCGATGGCAGGTTGCTCGCGTTTCGCACAAACGAAACGCCTGATAGTAAGACGTTCATTATCAAAGTTTGTGATCTCGCGACTCTTCAGACCGTCGCGACGTTCCATACGTCGGGAACGACTGATCCGATGGCGGCACTGCGGTGGAATCAGGATGGAAGCGGGTTGGGTTACGTCTCAACCGTAGACGGGGCCGCTAACATTTGGCGGCAGCCCCTCAAGGGTGGGGAACCGGAACAGCTCACTCGATTCAAAGAAGGTGAAATTCGATCATTTGCCTGGGCCGCGAATGACGAACTCATCGTCGTCAGAAACACGCGAACGTCGATTCCCCTGATAGTGACAGTATTCTGATCACCATCAACCTCGAGGCGCTACCTCCCTACCGGCTGCTGTTCAGAACTACCTCCGGGTTCACTACGCCATTCGGATTGCTGCCCGGGCACGGAGTGACTTCGCGGCAACCCGATGCGTTACAAACAATGCACTGATCACCGCCCTCGCCACGACTCACCAGCCGTAGGTTTAAGGTGGCTTCTACCTGTCTCGACCCGCTTGTACCACTCATGCTGACCACGTCTCCGTTGTCAATCACGATTTGAAGATTAACTGGAATTGTGCCGCTATCGGTCGGCACGTTTAGTTGTAGATTGTGGACCTGTCTAGGCATGTCACTTTCTCCATTTCTTTGGTTGTTTTCTTCCGCGTTGAATAAAGACTTGTAGACCGCGGCAGCGTCGAGCTTGCCGTTTCCCCATTGAACACTCGGAGTCGTGCCGGTGAAGCGATCGCGTCGCGCTGTTGCATATAGTTGCGAGCGAATCGCGTGAGGTGACAGGGTGGGATCCAGCGACCAGAGTAGTGCGATTATTCCGGTGACGTGAGGGGCAGCCATGCTCGTTCCGATCTGCGGAACGTGATCCGCCCGACCGACCGAGGTGAGAGCCGGCGCCATGATGACGGCGCCCGGCGCCGCGATGTTTGGCTTGAGCTTGTTATTGCGAGTTGGACCAATACTCGTGTGCGGAGCAAGCGTTCCCCTCGTCTCGCCGCCTGGAATCCGGCTGGGGCGCGAGACGAAGCTCGTGACACTGATGATTCCGGGAGTTGTGCCTGGCAGCGTAACGGTGCAATTGTCGGTCGGGTTGTCGAACGTAATGACTGTCGTTGCATTTGGCCGATCGGCCCAGGCGTGAAACTTCCCATCCGTTACTCGATCGCCACGCAAGATCACCGCCCACGATCCATCAGCCCATGTTCCCTTTTCAAGAATGATGCTGATCCGGTTGTCGTGATTTGTCGGGTAATCGAGATCCGAATAAACGTAAGCGGAAGTGCCGTCAGGAAAGTAAAGCTCTTCTTCACTCTCAGGCTCAACAAACTTAGTCTGCGTACCATCCGGCATTCGCAGTGCTACTGAGAAGCGATCGCGTCCGTCGTACCACAGATCAATTGTCTCGCCATCGACTAGACTCGCTTGAGAAGCCGTGATCGTGAATGGCACGTCTACGAAGCCTGAAGCGTTGACCTGACCTTCAGTGTGACGCGCACTGCCGCGTCCGTTTCCGGCTGAATTGACGATCAGCAGTCGCTCCTGAGCGAGAAAGTTCTCGATACCCAACTCCAGCAGGCTCGTACCATCATGCGCACCGAGATTGTCTCCCTGACTAATGTTGATGACGACTGGCTTGTTTTCACGCTTCGCGATGTCGAGGATGTATTTGATAGCGTCCATGACGAACGCGGAGCTGCCGATCTGAACATCGTTTCGGTAGGAGACGAGGACGAGTTGCGCTTCAGGCGCCATTCCCGGATAGAGTCCGAGTGGCGTAGGGCTGCCCGCCGCAATACCGGCGACTGCTGTTCCATGCGCGCCGGCGTGTGGATGATTTCTGATGATCAGTGTTGTTTCGGCGATCGTGCGTGCGTCGATGTCGTCACTCGAGTATTCGACACCGTAAGGAACCCATCCTGGTTGCGGAGGTTCCGGCGTTGGACCACCCGACTGATCCCAGGCGGCGATGATTCGGGTTTTGTTGTTCGCGTCGCGAAACCGCGGATGCGTCAGTTCGAAGCCTGAATCGATGACTCCGATGATCGCGCCGGCGCCCTGGCTCTGTATCTGGCGAACGTCGTTAGCATTGACGAGATTTGCCTCTACGATGCTGTCGTCGAGCTCGTCTTTCAAATGACGCGAACATTCAATCAGATCGACACCCGGGCACCGCGCTAGCTTCTCCAGTTGCTCGAGTGGAACCGAGCCGGCGACGATCGAACCGGCGCGTGACGTTTCGCTAAAATCCATCTCCTCGCCCGCGAACCCGTCGTTTACCTTCAGCAGAACATGGATTCTGTTTTGCGGGAAATCCGCTCTAAGTTGTTGCTTGAGTTGAAAATCCAGTACGCCCACGGCATTCCCTTTCTGCGTGCCAGCTGCAAATTTTCAGTTGTGTGATCTTCTATACTTATCGTACCGCCGGGCGCGAAGAACTATCATCGACCGTACGGATGGACAGATTTATGACGGAAGACGCCCGCGGGATCGACCTGATGTTGCTGGAAAGGACTTAATTACTCGGACGCAAAAGCCCCCGAAAAATGCCCTGCACGCGGACCTGGCTGGCCGGAACTGTGAGAGGTTGAAGTTGGGAATTCGCTGGTTGTAATTCGACGTTCGTACCGCGGCGGTAGAGTCGCTTAAGCGTGGCCTGATTTTCCTCAATCAATAAAGCCACGACGATCTCTCCATCACGCGCATCAGTGCGGTTCTCGATCAACGCGATGTCGCCGTCGCAGATATGTTCGTCGATCATCGAGTCGCCTTTTACGCGCAACGCATAAACTCGGTCGGGCTTCACTCTGCCCAACAGAAAGCGCGGCACTGGTATTCGTTCTTCATAGTCAACGACTTCGAGCGGCGCGCCTGCGGCGATGCGCCCGAGCAGTTTTACTTCGCACAGTGAGTCACTGCTCTTGTCCTCGACTTTGACGTTGAGAGCAAACGAACCATCCTCGTGTTCACGGACTAACAGACCACGACGTTCAAGCGCGGCGATATGCTTGGCGATCGTCGCGCGCGACTTCACACCAAACTGTCGTGCGATCTGTGCGTACGATGGGATGTAGCCGTGGCGTTCGAGGAAACGAGTGATGTAATCGAGAATTTCTTTTTGTCGCTGCGTTCGTGGGAGCATGTCTATCAGCAGTTCCCGATTCGTGGCCGCTGGGTATGTGTTAAGAGCGCGATTGACCGCTAAAGGTGTCGAAGCATTCTAGGTCGCTGATACAAAAGCGTCAAGCGTTTGTTGTGATCAATCTTATCGAATTGAATAACGCACGAGCGTACGCGGGAATATGCGAACCGAAGGAGGCATTTGACCGAACGGAACAGGCTGCGTTTTGAGCACTCCTTCCGCCTTCGTTCCATACACAGCTTCGTTGAGATCGTTGTCAGGTGTGATGACCGCGCCTTTCAGAGCAGCGCCGACAAAGACGCCTTTGCTTCGTGAGTAAGAAAGGATGCCGGCGTCGAGTCGAGGATTAGTCGAAGCTGCCGCTTCACGACCGACTGGACCAGCAGCAATACTTGCTTCGCCGCCAAGCTCAAACTTGTCTTTCAATAAACCATTCAAACCACTCTCGTTCATGATGAGTAGAACGTAATCAGTTTTCTGCGCGCCGATCTGTGGTCCAAAACTTCCGCCGCCGAGATTGAAGAACGCAGGCGCGCTCCAACCACCTTTCACGCGTCTGCTGATAACGCCCTGACCACCACGTCCGCCGATGAGAAACGCCGCTTTGATCACGCCGGGAAACACTGCGATCGCTTCGGCTGTATCGAGCAGCTCTTTCGGAATCGCTTTGTCCTTGACGTTCATGATCTCGGTAAACGTTTTCGCTGCATCACTCGAGTGACGCGCAGCGTCGTGAGTGCGCGACGAAGACTTCTTCTGCGCCGGCGTTAAAACAACAGTCCCCCACAACAATCCGATCAGAACCAACGCGAATGAAGTTCGAAGCAGTGACATTAGACGATCCCTCCCGTGTCGTTACGATGCATATTCCCTCGTTTAGTTTCCCATCGATATCGTGTGAACTGTTCACAAATGCTGTGCGGCAGTGTGCCCCAATTTTTTCTTGACTTCGACCGCAAGGAATAATACATTGCGCGGCACTTCGCACATATCTTGTTCGGAGTTGATTGACGGCCAACCCCCTTGGTCCAGGATCAACGAACAAGTCTTTCCACTCACACGATCGTTTTTGCCTTTCGGGCGCTCGACGGGCTCGGCGTGTCTTTGCCGATGACTCAGCCAGGTAAGTCACTGCGGTCGCGCAAATTACAGACGGGATTTCTCTAAACAAAGGACGCGGGTATCTAGTCGTTCGTGAACGGTGAAGTATCTGCTGAAAATCTCAACCTAAAAAAACGGAGCAAACGGCGCGTGTAGGTACGAGCGCGCCTTGAATAGGAGGATTTTCCTGATGGCGTACATCTCCAAACGGAATCGAAGAAAAGAAAAGGAAAAGCAGACAGCGCAGAATAATCGCGCTGAGCTGATCGCGGCCGGTTTTAAACGCCGCGACCTGCTGAAAATGGGATTGCTTACCAGTGCAGGTATGCTGATCCCGAAAAAAGGCTTGAGTGCACACCCGCTCAACACCCGTGGTTCGTTTGACGACGACGAACCAAACAGCCCCCCAACAACTCCATTTCAGGAATTGATGCCGCGACTGCCGATACTTCAACCAGTCGCAGCGCTCAATCCCGTGCCGACCGCTGCGCCAAACACCGCCGCTGGTGAAGCGCGCACAGTGACGCACCAGGCTTTCGCGCAATTTCCCCCGCAACGCTACTATGAAATGTCAGAGCACCTGGCGAACGTGAACATGGGCTTGCCCAATGAGTTGCCGGCACAGCCAGTTTGGACCTTCAACGGTTTTACACCGGGTCCACTCATCGTCGAACGCTATGGCAACCTCGGCAATCCCGGCGCGGGGTCGGCATTACTGCGAATCCGCAATAACCTGCCCGAAAACAACGGGGGCTTTGGTCTACCGTCAACCACCACACACTTGCACAACGGCCACACGCCGCTCGAAAGCGACGGCTTCCCCTGCTTCTTTATGGAGCGCGGCCAGTTCTACGATCATCACTATCCAAACGTCTATGCCGGAATTAACTCGACGCATCCCGGTACCGGCGACATTAAAGAAGCGATGCACACGTTGTGGTATCACGACCACCGAATCGATCACACCGCCGAAAACACCTACAAAGGTCTCGCCGGCGCTTACATTCTCTTCAACGAGTTCGATACTGGCGATGAGAACACCGGTTTCCGCCTGCCGAGCTTCGGCGACGGTCAAAATCCACTTACCAGTTTCGACATCTACATGGTCTTCAACGACAAGGTCTTCGATAATCAGACCGGTCTGTTGAGATTCGATCTGTTCAATACGGACGGCATCCTCGGCGATAAGTTCCTCGTGAACGGCAAGATCAACCCGGTGTTGCACGTCAGCCCGAGACGTTATCGCTTCCGCTGGCTGAACACCGGCCCGTCGCGCTTCTACCAGATGTTCCTGCTGGGACCGAACAACAGCACCAAGTCATTCTGGCAGATCTCGACGGACGGCAACTTGCTGGAGCGGCCGGTTCAGGTCAACAGCGCACGGTTCTCAGTCGCCGAACGCGTGGACGTGATCGTCGATTTCACAAACGACGCCGGCAAGACGTTCTATATCGAGAATCGTCTCGAACAGGACGACGGCCGTGGTCCTTCAGGCGACGTGCTGGGCGCCGGTCAGGGAAACAAGATCCTCAAGATCGTCGTCGATGGCCCACAAGTGCCCGACAACAGCGTGAACCCGGCGACTATTCCGGCGGGAACTTATTTCTACGGTTTCCCGAACACCACCGATCAGGTTCGCATCACGCGCACGTTCCGGTTCGAACGCGGCAACGGTCAATGGCAGGTCAACGGCCAGCTCGTTGGCGGCTGTGAACAGGCCCCACGTTTCCGAATCAAACGAAACACCAACGAAAAGTGGATCTTCCAGAACAACTCGGGCGGATGGCAGCATCCGATCCACATGCACTTCGAAGAGTTCCAAACCCTCTCGATAAACGGTAATCCTCCGGCTGGGTCGGGGCTGATTACGAGAGGCAGGAAAGACGTTTTCAGGTTGGAGCACAACATGGAGACTACGGTCTACTTCCGGTTCCGCGACTTCGTCGGAAGAATCCCGCTGCACTGTCACAACGTGGTCCACGAAGACCATGCGATGATGGTGCTGGGCGAGATCGACGATGTCGGCGACAACAGGACGCAACCCTAGCCGCCTATTGGTGTTCCCGCGCCACGCTGCGTGCGCGGGGAACCTGAACTCAGTAACCTGAAGAAAGGAATTCTTATGACGGATTTGAAACGCAGAAGTTTGGTAGCGGCGCTGGGTGCGGCCCCGATTGCTGTACCGCTGCTGGCCCAAGCGCAAACAATCGGGTTCAACAACAAGTTCAAGACGATCTCGTCGCGGGAAAGAATCCAGCAGCGATATTTCCCAAACCTCGTTCTTACAGATCAGGACGGGCGCAAGTTGAAGTTCTATGACGACCTCGTCAAAGACAAGATCGTGATGTTCAACATGTTCTACGCGCAATGCCAGGGCATTTGCACTCCCATTACCCGAAACCTGTTGCGAGTGCAAAAGTTGCTTGGCAATCGAGTGGGCAAGGACATCTTCATGTACTCGTTCACGCTCAATCCTAAAGAGGACTCGGTCTCGGCCCTGAAACACTATGCGAAAATGCACAAAGTGAAGCCGGGCTGGCTATTTCTCACCGGATCCCCGGAAGACATGGAGACACTGCGCCGCAAGCTCGGCTACGTCGATCCCGACCCGGAAGTCGATAAAGACAGATCGAATCACATCGGGTTGATCAAGTACGGCAACGAACCACTCGAAAGATGGGGCGGCTGCCCGGGAATGTCCCCGCCGGAATGGATCACGGAAACGCTTAGTTGGGTTGACTGGCCAAAGAACAAGACCGCCCAAACGAGCCAGACGAGCAAAAAGGCGAATGGAGGTGCCAAATGAATCTTCTCAATTGGAGAGTTTTCAGCATGGCGTTGCTGCTGGCAATTGCGGTAGCGATGCCGAGTGTAAGTGAAGCCCAGGCGCAGTCGATGAGTGAAATCCAGCTCACCGGCACTGCGTCAGGAGGCTCGAAAACCGGCGGCACTCTTTCGGGTGGCCTCAACGGTGTCCCCGAAGCGGGTGGTGATCCATCAATCCCGCCGACCAGTACTTCCGGTCCCGAAGCTGCGGCTTTCGATGGCACCTATGTTTGGGTGGCAACTCAATTCAACGACTCGGTTACCCGAATCCGCGTCAGCGACGGCACGGTAGCGGGCACGTTCACGGTCGGCAAACGGCCGGTGGCCTTGCTCTATGCCGCGTCCAGCATTTGGGTCGCTAACCTATTGAGCAACAACGTAACCAGGCTCAGCCCATCGACCGGCGCAATTCAGGCGACTTATGCCGCCGGCGATGGCCCAGGTGGTCTGGCTTACGACGGAACCAACATCTGGGTCACCAATCGTAACGCCAACACCGTGACCAAATTGCGGGCCAGCACGGGCGCCAATCTCGGCACTTTCGCAGTCGGCAAACGTCCGATGGGAGTGGCTTTCGCGGCGAACAGCATTTGGGTAACCAACAACTTCAGCAACACCGTGACTCGTTTGAGCACAGCGGGCGCTGTCCTGGGAACCTACGCCGTAGGCCGCGGTCCCTTCGGCGTCACCGGCCAGGGCGAGAACGTGTGGGTCACCAACTATTTCGGCAAGACCGTAACCAAACTGCGGGCTGCGGATGGATTCAACCTCGGCACGTTCAACGTTGGCGACGGCGCGGCCGGAATTCTTTTTGACGGAAACAGCCTGTGGGTCGTGAACAACGGCGACAGCACCGTCATGCGAGTGAGCACAACCGGCTCAGTCATCACCACCTACACCACGGGGAAAGGTCCATTTGCAGTCGCCTACGACGGCAACCGCATCTGGGTACCCAACTTCGGCAGTAACTCGGTCTCGATGGCAAGCGTGAATTAAAGCGCTTTGTCGCGATTTATTAGACCAGGACCAGCGCCTGGTCCAACGCGGAACGGCAAGCCACTCGGCTTGCCGTTTTGCTTGTAGACGAACGAAAATTCGCTCTCTAGAATGCGTTTACCTTGCGTATGGACCGTCGACTATCGCGAGTGTTGCATTCGACGGATCAACGACTTGCAAAGTGGTCACAATTGTGTGTCTCGGTTGACATACTTTGTTGCTTGTAGTAAAAATGCGCACCTTCAAAGGCGACAACCTCCCAGGTTGCTTATGAAGGACTTTCGCATCCCATGGATCCGCGATAGTTAAGTAAAAAGTTTTGCCCGACTCGGTTTTGCCACAAGCAAGTTCAGCCCAGAAAACCTGATTACCTCACCGAGCTCAATGCAACGGAGCGTGCGTATTTGAGTGAGGTTCGTCTTGCCCGATATTGAAATTAAGCGGTTACCATCTGTTCATATTAGGGACGCATATCCGGAAATTACGTGGGGCGGAAGAAGACTATCTGCCACTTCCGAAGCGCTCAAGCTTAGTGCTTGACCGGATATCAATTCAAAACCCCCTCAGGTGTCTGGTTGGATAAAAGAGTAGAAAAAATCATTCAAATGATGCGGGAGGATGTTCGTGGAGAACTGGCTCTCGCCGAGTTCGCCCAAGCGGTGAACCTTTCCGTATGGCGGCTGTGCCACATCTTCAAATCCGATGTCGGTATGCCTCCAATGCGTTACCTGCGATTGCTTCGCATGGAGCGGGCCAAGTATCTCCTCGAGTCGAGCTTCCTGAGCGTGAAGGAGATCGCTTACAGAGTCGGACTCAACGACGAGAGTCACTTCGTACGCGACTTCAAATCGACCTATGGCTCGTCGCCGGCACTCTATCGCTCGCACTTCAGACGCAATGGAAGTGAACAATCTCACAACGGAGACGAACACGATAGCGATTCCCGAAACGGCGATTCAACCCTCAGCGACTCTCGAAACAGTGACTCACACAGCCAACAGTCCCAATTGCGCCAGCAGGTCGCGCGGGTAGCAAAGCAGTCGATACTGCCGTCGATACAGTTGTTCGTTTGCGTGGTGTCGACGATGTGAGAAATCTCTCAGAACTTTTACGAGGCGATTCAGGATGCGAAAGACGACGGGAGCAAAATCCGCTAACGAACAACAAGAAACGCCAAGCCTCAAGTCTTGTTACCCGAAAAACGAGATCGTAAGCTGTCGGAGATTCAGCACAAGTGGTGTTTCACCATCAGTTACTTTCGCAAGCAAACTAACGTTACTCAACTGTTTCAGCAAAGCCCTCGCCTTTCATACTGATCGTCTTTGCCGATAGGTTGGACCAAGACTGGGAGCTTAGGGTCTCGGTCAAACTAAACAGCAACGACCTTTTGGATTGAGGCCACACCGAACGGCTGAAAGGAGATTCTATGCCTAAGAAAGAGGCAAAAGACCGGCAAGAAAAAACTGACGGCACAATCAGTAGAAGAAGTGTGCTCAAGATCGGTGCTGCGGCCGGAGCGACTACGGTCCTGGCGCCGCACCTGCTCACTTCTGATACTGCACAAGCCTTTCAGAGCACTGTCACAGAGCCGGTGATTTGCGCACAACCATCCGGGCCGAGTCCGGCGCACCATCCTTTCGTGGATGAGTTCACGGCTCCGTTTCCTGCGGACGATCACCCGCTAAGTCCGCAGCCGACAGAGTTTCCGAACCTGGGTGCCGGCGAAGCCGACCGCGCGCCCCATCAACGCTGGGCACAGTTCACACCCGCCCACTTTACCTACGAATTGGAAGCCCGGGCTGGTCTGCACCAGTTCCACTCCGATTTCGGACAGACTTACATTTGGGGCTTCAACGGCAGATATCCAGCTCCAACTACGCTGCAACGATACGGCAAATCGACGATCGTTCGCTTCCGAAACAGCTTGCCGGTGACCACCACGACGTTCGGTCGTAATGAAATAACGATCCACCTGCACAATGGTCACCATGGTTCAGAAAGCGATGGTTTCGCGGGCGACTTCTTCGGAACCGGGTTCTGGAAAGACAATCTTTATCCGAACTGCTACGCCGGTCTTGACGCTTTTGGCGGCAACGGCGATACGAAGGAAAAGATGGGCTCGTTCTGGTTCCACGATCACCGTGCAGAGTTCACGCTCAACAATAACGTGCTGGGCCTGAACGGCATGCACTTCGTCTATGATCCAACGGATCCGGGCCACGAGCACCCGAGCGCGGGCTCACTGCAACTGCCCGGCTACTACGGCATCACTGACTTTCCGGTAATCCTTGTCGACCACAGGTTCTGTCCAACCGTCAACGGCCGCACCGAAATGGTCAACGCCGCTGGTGGCGACAAGTTCATCGTCAATGGAAAGATCCAGCCGAAGCTGACTGTCAGACGTCGTAAATATCGGTTCCGCTTTCTCAATACCGGTCCGACCCAGACGTATGACATCACGCTCATCAAGCCCGATGGTTCCGTCGGTACGATGGTCGTGGTTGCAACTGACGCCAACTTCCTCGAGCACCCGATTCCGGTCGACGCCGGCGCCAATGCTGGAAACAGCAACAGCACCACCGCACCGATCGTACCGGGCGCTATCAGAGTAAGCGTCGCCGAACGCTACGACGTCATCATCGATTTCGCAGAGTTCCCGGCCGGCTCGAAGCTCTATCTCAAGGAAAACAGAGCCATGTTTGTCGGCAATCCGTCACCGGATCCGCTGCCGCCAGGACTGGCGATCGAAAATGTTCTCCTTCAATTCAACGTTGTGAACCGCGAACCGTGGTTCCCAGCAGACACCCCGCCGATTCCGGCAACTCTGTGCACGTATCCCACGTTGCCGGCAACGGACAACACCTGGGAATGGCAGTTCGTGCGCGATCCCGCCGGAACGGTTCCACGATTGTTCAGAATCAAACGGCCGTTCGATACCGGACTTGGATGCGTATTCGATCCGGAACACTCGGCTCACTGCATTCTCCGAGGCACCACTGAAGAGTGGCTTCTCAACAACAACGTCGGCGGTTCCGCGTGGGTTCACCCCGTCCACATTCACTTTGAAGAGTTCCGTACTCTGAAGAGATTCGTGAATGGCGTGGAAGTTCCGGTACCACCGCTACAGTCGGGCCGCAAGGACGTGAGCCGACTCGAGGCTGGTCAGGGCGCGTTGATCAAGATGCAGTTCCGTGATTACAACGGACGCTATCTGATCCACTGCCACAACATGGCCCACGAAGACGCGTTCATGATGGTGCGCTGGGACATCTGTCCGGACCAGGCATCGCTCGATGCGTGTATCGCCGACATGCAAGTCTGTCAAAACGAACTGGAGTCCAAACTCCGGCTTGATGAGGAGGTGGCGTAATGGAGAGAAGAGAGCTGTTCAGACGCATATTTGAACCGCATCCGGCATCGCCCGGAATCTCGCGGTACACAAACGCCGTGCTCCGTACTCAAGATAACAAAGAAGTCCGGTTCTATGACGATCTAATCAAAGGCAAACAAGTCGTGATCAACCTGATGTACGCGGAATGTCACGGCGCCTGTCCTTTGGTCACACAGACGCTGAAGAAGACCTACAATCAGCTCAAAGATCGCATGGGCAAAGACCTCTTCTTCTACTCGATAACCACGAAGCCACAAGACGATTCGCCGGCCGCGTTGAAGCACTATGCCAAGACGCGTAGAGCTGATCTTCCTGGCTGGTATTTCCTAACCGGAGATGCCCACGATCTCGAGACCATCCGCTACAGGTTGTTCGGTATGGGCCACCCGGGATTCGACGTCGACGATGCAATGCACGCAGGTATGCTCCGCATCATCAACGACCACCGAAATTCCTGGGGTAACGCGCAAGCGTTCGCCACCCAGAAGAACATCTTGAAACGAATCTCCTGGCACGACCCGGAGAAATCGTACGCGCAACGCGTGGTCGAAAGCCGCGCGCGGCAAGTCAAGATTCTCGAGGATGTCAAGAAATACGGCTATCGACGAGATATCTGAGTTGCGGCACTGACCGTCGCAAAGGGTTAACCCAAACCGCGGCGGCCGTATCAGGGCACAGGAGTCAGAAGTCGCGTCAGCGGCTTCTGCTCCTGTCCCGCCACCCAAAAAGCACGGAAACAATCATGAAACTAATTGCCATAATGTCGCTGTTGGCTGTTGTGCTGATGGGCTCAAACGGAATGTCCTTCGCTCAACAGCAGAAGACGTGTCAACTCAATCTCGTCGGCACCTGGAAAGCACAAACCTCACCGACTGAATCGGTGCTTTACACGTTCGACGACAAGGGAATGGTGAAGGTGATGGCAGTCACCGGCACCGCCGCCCCGCGTGAAATTTCCACCGCAAACTACGAAATTACCCTCGGCGAAGACAACACCAGGGACATCTCGTTCACGGCAACCGGCAAAAACAAGATTTTTGGGAAGCCCACCGCCACCGTGAACATAACCAGTTTCGACGACTCGTCGATGAGCTGCACGATTCCGGGCGTTGGCAAGGTTCGCTGGACCAGGGTCGATCCGAACCGGTACTTCATCATCTTTGTCGCTCGCAATGGCGAGTTTTACGACAAGAGCGGTTCGGCGTTTCCCGTCGTCGTCAAATTGTCCGAAGGCAAATCGACGTTTGAGGGCGCTGGGATTTATTCGAATGGCGGAAAGGCAGCTTTCGGCACCGTTCCCGCCAATGCTTACAAAGAATATTTGAGAGAAGCCCGCGGCGACTCCGAAGTGATACTGCGTCTCGAGATCAACTCCGGCCAGTATGAAAGAGCTTCGAAGATCGTGGCCGACTGGCAGCGACGCGCCCGCGAAGGCACACTCTTGTACGATTACAACGTCGTGCACACGGAACCGGCTCCGCTCAATAACATCCTGCTCATCAAAGCTGTCTCCGAGACGCTGAATCTTTGCCGGGATGATATTGACCTGTACAAGCTCGACTACGCTTATCCGAGCGACTGGATCACCAACCAGTACGGTCCCGAATTCGTTCCGTTCTTCTACTTCAAAGAGTTGAAACGGCGGAACGAAGCACGCCACATCGAATACAAAAAGTTTCAGGAGCTGGTTCCGCTGGCAAACTTCGCCAGCCGCTAGTTTCCATGAATAGGTTCGGAGTTAAGGCTTTAGTCCTAAGCCCTAAAGCCTTAATTCCAAAGTGAGAGAGCAAGTAGGTCATGAAACATCTTCTCGTCGGTATAGTTCTGTTAATAGCTGGATTTGGCGTCCCACAGTTGGCCTGTGCACAAACGGCTGTGCCTGATGACAAACAGGCTGCTCAGCCGCGGCGTCGCAGTGGAGTTTTCACTCTGTACGCCCTGGATCCTCTGACCCGTACGCTGTGTTTTAGCGACGGTAAAGAAGGAATGCAGTTTCTGAACAACCAATGGGAAAACCGTTGCAGTGATTTGAGCTACAGCCTTGCGGGTAACGGCAGTTTCGTTACCGGCATTGAACTCAATCGCACTGCGGCAATCGTCGATCTCGGCACCGCCAACGATCTTCGTGGGCGGTACGGTTTCGAAGATGCCGACAACGGTGGAGTGGGGTTCGCTTCATTACGTCTCGATGGCGGAAAAGTAATGATCCTCCAGGAAGACAACAGCAAACCTGTTTGGCAGCCGCTTCAGGAGGGGCCCAGGCTCTTCACTGATCTAAAAGCGTCTGCCAATGCACCGATCAAGCTGGGTCACATTTATCTTGTGCGAATCGCGGATCAAAAAGACAAGGGGTTTCAGCAGATCGTCAAACTGATGGTGATTGCATATCGTCCGGAAGAAGCGGTTACGGTGCGATGGGAATTGCTCTAATGTAATTGCCCCACGCCGCAACACGTGACCATGCGCGCAATGTCACACAACGCTTCCTCCAAGGAAGCAAGTAGGCACTTTCATCCTGAAGGAGAACAGGTATGAGTCAACAACAACAAAACCTCTTAGAGGGAGGCAACATGGATGGGTTCCGAAACGGCGGCAGCACCGGTTTTGCAACCGGTTCCACCTGCACGTCGAGCGGCACCTACCGAGCTTTCAACAAGTACATGGACAACATCCTCGTCGTGGCGGCGGGAGATGTTTTCCCGCCGTTCTCTGACGGCAAGAAGACTACGTGGTATGCTTTGGGTCCGAGCACCAAGAGCGGATTCGAATCAGTCAGAGTCGAAGCCGGCACGATCTAAACCAACACGTCCAACACCATCAGAGTGGGCGTTATTCTTCTGAGACTCCTCCTGCTTGCACTAGTTAATCGTGAGCAGGAGGAGTCCGGTACTTACCCAGGTCAAAAATGAATTTCAGACGGTCGTTAATCTCGTCGCTCGCCGCCGCGACATTGCTTGTCAGCACCGGAAGTCTGTATTCTTCTCCTGACTTTTTCGCCGCATACGGAGCAAATCACAAGGTACAGGAAGCTCAGCCTGATCAGCCTGCCAAGTACCACTACATTTGCCCCATGCACGAGGACGTAATATCAAAAAAACCAGGCAAGTGTCCGAAGTGCAAAATGAAGCTCGAGAAGAAACGAATCAAGCCGCCCGAAGTTAAGCCTGCGGATCAATGAGACAGTTTCCGCAAATGAACCGACTCCGATTCGCCACGAAGTCTTTCGTGAGCCGGTTTATCGCGGTTCTGATTCTCAGCTCCGTCGCAGTCTCGCAACTCGCGCTTGTCAGCACGCTCGCGGAACAGTCCACGATGCCCTGCTGCGTCGGAAAGACGGACGGGCACTGCGAGTCGGGCCTGATGGCGCCGAAGACTCCGGAACCTGTGTCGGAACCGATGTGTGGTTTGACGTCGGCTGCGACCCCGGCTCTGGATCTCGATGCGGTCACGGTCGTTTCCGAACCGGTTCGTGCTGAATCACACGATCACTCCGCTACCCCCTCGTCATCTTCTGTTGCTGAATCAAACACAGTTGAGAAAGAGTGTCAGATGGACTGCGGCGCGTGCGCCACGGCCACGTCACGACACAAACGCGATAACGTCGTTCTGGCGCGGCTTACGCCACAATCGCCGACCGCAACGATCGTCCACTTCGAAAACACAAACTCCTTCCTGTCAGCGAACGAGTACTGGACACAGATCAGTCCGCGCGGACCTCCTGCGAACCTCTAATTTCTTTCTTAATTAGAGACTAGAAGGAGATCTCGATGAGCATCCGTGTCTGTTTTTGTATCGCACTGATCTACCTGTGCGCGAGCGTCGCTCTGGGCCAACAGAGCGTGACCTCCGCCACACTCAGCGGCAACATTCATGACGCCAGCGGCGCCGTCGTCAGCGGCGCCAGCGTGACCGCTAAGAATCTCGAAACGAACCAACGAAGCACTGCCGCCAGCGACCACGAAGGCCGCTATCGCTTCCCTTACCTGCGCACCGGCGCTTACGAATTGACGATTGAAGCAGCCGGTTTCGCCACGATGAGTCGTGAACTGACGCTGCTAGTCGGCCAGGCGCTCGACGTCCCGGTGAAACTGGAAGTGGCCGGAGTTTCCGAACAGGTGAACATCAACCCTGACGTGCCGATGATCGAAACCGTTCGCACGCAGATCACCGAGACGATCCGGCCGCGTGAGATCAACGAGTTGCCGCTCAACAGCCGCAACTATCTCGATCTCGCCCTGCTCGTGCCCGGTGTCTCGCCGACAAACACCGGCAGCAATCAACGCTTCGCCGAGACTTCAGCCGTCCCCGGACAGGGTCTCTCGATCGCGGGCCAACGTAATCTCCACAACAGTTTTATCGTCGACGGCGTTTCCGCGAACGACGATGCGGCCGATCTGACCGGCACGTACTACAGCGAGGAAGTCATCGATCAGTTTCAGGTTGTCACTTCGGGTGGCATCGCGGAGTTTGGGCGAGCGTCAGGCGGCGTCGTCAACATTCTGACGCGCTCGGGGACGAACGACTATCGCGGCAGTGTTTACGGATTCTTCCGCAACCAGCGCGTCGATGCCCGCAATCCGCTCGCACCCACGAAAGATCTGTTGACGCAGGCGCAATATGGCGCGACGTTTGGTGGTCCACTGATTCGCGAGCGCACCTTCTTCTTCACGAACTTCGAACAAACGCGACGCAATTATTCCGCCGTCCTGACGATTGCGCCGGGCGCGGTAACTTCCATCAACAATCGACTGCGCGTGGTTAACTATCCCGGTTTGCTCATCAACACCGGCGTGGTCCCGGCGAGTTTTGACACGACTAACTTCTTCGGCCGCATCGATCACAAGCTCAACGCTCGCAACGATCTCAGCGGTCGTTACAGCGTGTATCACATCAATGCCGTCAACTCTCGAACCGTCGGCGGCTTGAACGCCGTCAGCCGTGGCTCCGGCTTGAACGATACTGACCAAACGGTCGTGATCGGTAACGTGACCACGATCAACAGCGGCACGTTGAACGAAGCGCGCGTTCAGTACACAAACAGCCGCCTCGACGCTGCGGTCAACGACGCTACCGGACCCGCCGTGAACATCGCGGGTGTTGCCAGTTTCGGCACTGCGACGTTCTCGCCGCTCGGCCGCGAGATCAACCTCTTCGAGGCTGTCAACAACGTTTCCACGCAGCGTGACGATCATTCGCTGAAAGCGGGCGTCAGCTTTCTCTACAACCGCGTCAACATTCTCTTCCCGGGCGCGCTTCAGGGCGTTTACACGTTCAGTTCGCTCAACAACTTTCTGAACGGAAACTATGTTTCGTATCAACAGGCGTTTGGCGCGCCGGAACAAGCGCAGTCGAATCCGAACTTCGGCGTGTTTGTTCAGGACGAGTGGCGCGTGCGGCCTGACTTCACGATCAACGCGGGTTTGCGATACGACGCTCAGTTTCTTCCCGAGCCGATTCAGACCGATACGAATAACTTCTCGCCGCGCCTCGGCATCGTCTACGCGCCCGGCGATCGTAAAACCGTGATTCGCGCCAGCTACGGCCTCTACTACGATCGCATTCCGCTGCGCGCGACTTCCAATGCGTTGCAACGTGACGGCTCGAAGTACATCGTCGCTCAATTGTCGCCGACTCAACCCGGCGCGCCCGTTTTTCCGAACGTTCTCGCCGTCCAGCCCGCGACGTTGCCCACGCGGCCAAACATCACGCGCATCGATCCGCAGATCGAGTCGAGTTACAGCCAACAGGGCAACCTGCAAATCGAACGCGAACTGCCTGCTAACACCGTCGTCTCTATCGGTTACATCCACCTTCGCGCGCATCACCTCATCCTCTCGCGCAACGTGAATGTTCCGACTGTGCCCGCGTCTGCCGGCATTCCGAATCTCGGCCGGCCGGATCCTGCCTGGGGCAACATCTCGCGTTTCGAGAGTTCGGGAAATTCGGCATACGACGGCATGGTGATTTCGGTTAACCAGCGCGCGACCAGTTGGTCCAGCCTGCGTGTGTCGTACACGTTTTCAAAGACCATCGACGACTCCGGCAACTTCTTCTTCTCCAGCCCGCAGGACAATTTCAACATCCGCGGTGAACGTGGATTGTCCGACAACGATCAGCGCCATCGTCTCGTCATCAGCGGCTCGCTCGAAGTGCCGGAGCACAAAAAGCCGCGAGGGCTCCAGCGACTGCTTTGCGGTTTTCAAGCGGGTTACATTTTCACCTACGCGTCGCGTTTGCCGTTCAACGTGCTGCTCGGCAGCGATCGCAATCTCGACACCAACAACAACGATCGGCCGGTGGGTGTCGGGCGCAACACGGGGCGCGGGTTTGATTACGCTTCACTCGATTTGCGTTTGAGCCGTCGTTTCAGGCTTACTGAGCGAGCCGATCTAACGTTGCTGGCGGAAGGTTTCAACGTTTTGAATCGATCGAATTTCGGCGTGCCGAACAACACGATCGGTTCGGGCGTCACGCCGCTGCCGACGTTTGGACAACCGACGCAGGCTTTCGATCCGCGACAGTTTCAGTTTGGACTAAGGGTGAGTTTCTGAAAGATGTTAAGCAACAAATTTACAGTCGCAGTTCTTTGTCTTGGTTTGCTGTTTGTTTCGGGGTGCAACCGTTCAACCGCACATGAGGCAGCCAAAGTCACCCCCGTGCCGGTTCAACTCTCCGCTCAAGGCGTCGACGCAGCGGAACCAGTGACCGCCGTCAATCCGGACGGAAGTTTTTACGTCGCGTGGGTGAATCACGAGAAGAACCAGGCTGACGTTTTGCTTGCCCGTTTCGATGCGCTGGGAAAACGTACGGGCGAGCCGGTTCGCGTTAATCCGCAGGCCGGCAACGCCACCGCGTGGCGCGGCGATCAACCGAGCGTGGTGTCGGCCGGCAAGAGTTCGGTCTACGTCGTCTGGACCGCTCGAGTCGAAGCGAACGGAAAGAAAGGAACGGATCTTTATCTCTCCGTTTCCGACGACCTGGGCCAAACGTTTCGAGCGCCGGTGAAAATCAACGACGACAAGATGCCCGCCGCGCATGGGATGCACTCGCTCGCCGTTTCCGAGAGCACCGGCCGGATCTACGTCAGTTGGCTCGACGAACGAAACGTTCATGCTCCGCAACCGTCGACGAAAGCGGACGGCCATCACATGGAGAGCAATCGCGAGCTCTTCATCGCAACCTCGACCGATGGCGGCCGAACGTTTTCACAAAATCGGAAAGTCGCGGCGGATGCGTGTCCGTGCTGCAAGACGGCGATGGCGATCGCGCAGGACGGTACGGTCTACATCGGTTGGCGGCATGTGCTGCCGGGAAACTTCCGCCACATCGCGGTCACGAGCTCGTCGGACGCCGGGGCAACGTTCTCGAAGCCGGTGATCGTCAGCGACGACAAGTGGGTGCTGCAAGGCTGTCCGGTTTCTGGTCCATCGCTGGCGCTTGGCGAAGGCGGAGTTTTGAAAGTACTTTGGTACGCGGCCGGAGAAGGAAATGCGCCGGGGCTTTATCTCGCGGAGTCGAAGGACAAGGGCCAAAGCTTCTCACCGCGACAACTGCTCGCGCAGGAAAGCGTTCGCGGTACGCCCGTGCTGGCCGGTGGAAACGATGCTAATCTCGCGATCTGGGAGATGACGGGCGGCGCCGCTGCCGAGACGAAGTTTCGCAAGGTCGGAACTGATGGACCGGCGGCAAGTGTCGGAACGAACGCGGAACTTCCGGCGGCTGTGTCGAATCGAGATGGATTGTTCGTCGCCTACATCTCGAAGGAGAAAGAGAAACGAAGCGTTTGGCTTGTGAAAGCGAATTAGTGACTGCCGATGATACGAAATCTATTGATGCTTGCTTGCGCGTCGCTGGCGTTTGTTGCGGCGTGCGCCCCCGCTGACCACCAAACTAGTAATAACGCCACGCCGTCGCCGTCCGCGAGTGGACCAGCAGCGCCGGGCGTTACTTCCAAAGGCTATCCCGGTGAAGGAACGGTAAAGGCGATCAACCCGAAAGCGCCGTCGATCGAGATCGATCACGGCGACATCGAGGGACTGATGCCCGCGATGCAGATGGAATTTGACGTCACCGACCCGGCGTTACTCAACGGGATCGCTGTCAACGATCGCATCGACTTCACAGTCGAAGACCACGCCGGGACGATGAGAGTCACCGCGATCAAGAAGAAGTAGCCGCCTAACGTTAGCCACAAAGAGGCACAAAAAGCACAAAAGGCACAAGAAAATCCGGGAAGACAAGTCAGTCTGTCTGACTGTCTTTAGTTCTTCTTGTGCCTTTTGTGCCTTTTGTGCCTCTTTGCGGCTAAAGACGTTTTGCGGCTAAACGATCTTAACCCTTTTTCAACTCTGCGAGCGCCGCCAGTACTTCCTCACTGTGCGTCTGCACTTTCACTTTCGGAAACACCTTTGCGATCTTTCCGTTCGGGTCGATGATGAAGGTATTTCGCGCGGAGAGTTTCGCGCCGTTGTACTCCATGATTGAACCGTAATCAGCCGAAGTCTTCGCTTCAGTGTCGGAGAGCAATTTGAAGCTCAATCCTTCCTTCGCGCAGAACTCCTTGTGAGAATCCGCGGTGTCGACACTCACGCCGAGAATCACGGCATTCGCGGCTTCGTACTTCGCCAGGTCTCGCTGGAAGTTCTTCGCCTCGAGCGTGCATCCCTCGGTGAAGTCCTTGGGATAGAAATAGAGCACGACCCACTTCCCTTTGAAGTCACTCAGGCTGACTTGCTTGCCTTCGTTCGTCGTCAACGTGAATGCCGGTGCAGCCGCGCCGACTGCGGGCATTTCATTCACCGCGCTCACACGATTGCAGGCGAAAACCGCCAACATCACGAACCCCAGAAAAAACGCGTACTTCCTCATCGTTCTTAATCCTCCCCACCCGAGTTAGTTAAGCTGTCCAAATTGCGCCATGATGCGCTCGCGAATCTGCGGCACCGTCAGCTTCTCCTGCTTCTCCAGCCGCAACGCCGTCAACGCTTCGTTCACACACACTGCGCAATGCGCGGCGTGATCGTCTTCGAAACAACTGTAAAGACTCTTATGGCCCATGCCGCGATCGCAGTAGCAGTAGCACGGCATCTGCGCGAGCGTCACGGGAATCTCGCGCGCTGCGCGATACGCTTCGCGAGTCTTGCCCTCGAACTGATCCGGCTCCAGCGTCGCTTTCAGACTCGAACGGCTCGGAGCTTCCGTCAAAAACGCCGGCACGATTTTCGAAGCCGACGGCGACGACGGCCCATGAGAGTGACCGTCCCCAGCACTGTGTGTAGCTGTAGCCACCGGCTGAGTCGGCGTCGCCGATGGACCCGACTGCTGGGAACTAACAAGCACGATCGCAGCCACCATCAGCACCACGATCGCGCCAATCATCAACCAATTCTTTTTCATTGCTAATTCTCCGTGAAGATCAGTGTGTCCCGTGCATTCCGCTCATGTTCATCTTTGCGGGACGCAGTCTGAAGAAGATTTTCCAGGACACTGGATTTGTACCATAAACCGAATCGAGAATCGAAGGCTTGGAGTAGAACGTCAGATCGCTGCCGATCGCGAGTGAAGTCTTCTCGGTATTGGCTTCGGCAGTCTCCGGCGACGGCTGTGGTGACGTCGGCTTTGGAGTTGCGGGCGTCCCCGCGGGTTTAGGCGGGGGCTGTTGATGACCTTCATGCTGCGCATGAATTGACGGAACTACTAATAAAAGTAGTCCGATGAAAAACAATCCGCGTTTATAAAGATTCATTCAACAGCCCCTCGAACACAGATTAGACGGATTAAGCAGGATTCTTGGTCTTGGACTTGGACTTATCCTTGTCCTTCATCTTGCAACAATCGCCTTCGCCATGTTTGTGCTTGGCTTTCGCGTCGCCAGTAGCGTGATGCGCTTCGCATGACTCGCCACTGCAACACGATCCCTCTTTCTTGCAGCATTCGGCACCCTCTTTACAGCATTCAGCGCCGTCTTTGCAGCAGCTCGCTGCTTTCTCTGCATCCGTGCAGGAAGCACCTTCGGCGCAACACTTCGCGCCTTCAGCGCAACACGAGTCTTTCTTCTTTTGATCGGTTTGCGTCGTTCCCTGGGCCATCGCAATGGCAAATGCCGACAACAAGAGGGCAACGAGCGCAATGAGTAGAGTTCTCTTTCGGGGTTTCATTTTGAGTCTCCTAACTTCAATAGAGGATTACTTACGACACCAGAACACACACCGGCACTTCCGTTGTGAGAGTTCTGGCGGAACTTTTTAGCGTCGGAGAAGGGTTTTTAAATCAGGAAAGCGCAGCAGCGCAGGTAAGTCGGACCGCGATTGGGCAGGTACGAAGCAACCTCGTGCTTTTGAGCGACGACGCCGCTGTTTTCGATCAGAGGCAGCGTCGCAGTGGTAGCCTGCGCGGGATCGGGCGAGTTGCTGTTGCTCTTGGACGTGATCGCCGTCGAGCTGATAACGAGCGGACAGTCGCCCATCATCCCGTGCGGAAGCGAAGAAAGCGTGGTTGAAGTTGCCGCCGCGACCAGCTTGATGATGTCCTGAGTCTTAGCTGTGGGTTGTTTCGCTGGTTGCGGTTTAGGTTTCGAGCAGCAATCGTGAGCGCGAGTCGCGTGACAGCTCTCGCCCTCGACTTTCGCCGTTTCATCGGCGGGCCCAGTCGAGGCCATCGCCGTGCTGCTACAGCCAAACAGGCAGCCGCCCGCGAGCCAAACGGAAACGCTGATCGCGAGAAACAACCTCACCACTTTGAGGGACACCAAATAACTCATTGGCGCTTAAAGTCTAACTCCTGTCCCGTCTTTTTGTCGAGAAACGTGACGGAATTCCATAACTTCTGTAACCGATGACTTGTTAGGGTACATCATCGGGAGAAACTTAATGATGAGTATCGACAAAAACAAAATAACAACACAGGATGAACTGGATGAACCGGCCCCTATCGATGTAGTGGACGAACGCGTTGAAAAGGAAATGAAAGAGTTAGAAGAGAAGGCTAAAAGAGACGTTCGCGAGGGATTACAACAGAATACGACTAACGACGCGGACTAAGCCCGGGCGCGGGAGCCCGGTCGCGGGAGCGGTCGCGCGCGGGTGCGTGACACACAGCTCAACCTTCGAGAAGCGCGTCTTCCAGGGCCTGCTTCAGTTGCGGTGGTGTGCGCTGCGGATGAAAACCAAGAATCCGTTTCTGGATATGCCCATCGCGGGTGATGATGAAACTCTGCGGGATCGAAGTCGTTCCCTGCATCAATGTCAGCGCCACGTCGCGCGTCGCCCAGCCGATGGGGTAGACAACGCCGTACTGGCTCACAAAGTCACGTACTTTTTGCGCTGACGCGTCTGGGTCTTCGGTCGAAAGCCCAATAAACTCCACGCCACGATCCTGGTATTCCTTGTGTAAACGCACCAGCTCGGGAGTTTCGACCCGGCATGGCCCACACCACGTCGCCCAGAGATTGATCAGCACAACTTTACCGGCATAGTTCGAGATCTTGATCGATTGGCCGCTCGCCAACTTCATCTCCGTGTCGAGTACGACAGCGGGCAACGCGGGCAAATTCGACGTACGCCGCGCCGTCGGCAGATCGTTCGAGTTACAACTCGAGACGCCGAACGCAGCCAGCAACAGCAGGGCGATCAGCGTCGAAACGAGACGCAGCGGCGTCCAAAACCTGATCCTCGTATCCGAGTCTTTCTTAATTGGCATTACTTATTTCTTACCAAACCTGAATGAGTCGAGAATAACCGTCGCCTGGCCTTTTTCGCCGATGTCTTCGACGGAGGTCAGTTCCGGAGCAAGTGATGTCGTCAGCATCGACAAGGTTGCGCCCGCCGTATCGCCTTCCTTTCCGGTCGGCAGGAAGACGACGCGTCCCCAAAGTTTGAGATCGCCCTTTTCGGTTCCCTTCGAGAGTCCTTCCCAGCGAAACTCGTAAGCCTGCATCGAGTTCACCTTCGTTGGTCCTTCCGAAACCTTTCGGTATTCAGGGATCGACTTCGCGAGCGCGTTACTGAATTGCTCCACGCGTTGCGGGAAGTTTTCCAGATCGCCGACGAACGTTCCGCTGCTCGTGTACCAACCCACCGCGAAGTTTTCCTGTGTGAAATCAGGCGGGAGGGTGCGATCGACCTTGACGAAGTTGACGGCGCCGGGAACGCCGGCTTTCGGATCGAGTTGCCACGACTTTGGATAATAAAACGAGAAGTCGAAATAGTGTTCCGCCAGGTTGCCGTCGAGTTTCGCGTTTGAGTTCTCAAACAAGGTCGAGTCGGGTGGTGGAACAAACGTGTCATCGGGAGTAGGCGAAGGTTGTTCGACGGTCGGCGCGACTTCGGCTGTCGGTTGGACCACCGGCGTGCTCTCGGGACGCGGTCGATTCGACGCCATCTCGTCCAGCCGGGGTTTAACGATAAAGAAGAACGCGGCTGCGAGTACGCCACCGCCAAGCAACAGCAACAGCAGCACGCCCGCGATGATCAACGGCACTTTCGATTTCTTCTTCGCAACTGGCGCGGCCGGTAACGGCGCTGAAGCAGCGGGCGCCTGCGCGGGCGCCTGCGCGGGCGGCGGTGGCAGCGGCGCTGATGTCGGCTGAACCGCAGGTTGCGGCGGCGGTAAAGGTTGCGACGTTTGCGCCGGCGGCGGTGGTGGCGGCGATGCCGGAGGCGGCGGCGGCACGTATGACGGCGGCGACACGGGCGGCGGTGGCGGTGGTGCCGGCGCCTGATTCGCGAGGTCCGCGGTGTTCGCGCCTGTCGGTGCGCCGGTTGGACCAGTGTTTCGCGGCAGCGCAATAGTTGCCGAGCTATCGATCACCGTCGCGTTCAAATCCGGCAGGTCCCTGCTTGTCGGTCTTTCCGAGGGAGCGTTCAGGTCAATGGACGTGGCGCGCATCGTCGCATTCGGATCGAAGGTCTGCGGAGCAATCAACAATCCACCGTCAAACGTGCAAAACTTCTGACCTTCATCCGGAAACGTACGATTACACTTCGGACAACTCTTCATCAGGAGACCTCTTCAGGTGATTTTAATGTTGAACTCAATTCGCGCGGATTCGGGCCAACTTCTGAGCGGCGCCGCTGTTCGCCGGATCGAGTTCGAGCGCTCGTTGATAAGCGCGGACGGCATTATCTTTTTGACGGGCTTTAAGATAACCGTCGCCGACTCCTTCAAAACCAAATACACCCGCCAGTTGTTTTTTCTCACCGGCGCCAGCGACCGTCGACGCACGTTCGTACGTCGCTTCCGCGTCGCTGAACCGATCCATTCCCAGGTACGCGCGGCCGAGTAGATTAAACGGCAGGAACGCACGGGAACTGACTTCCGTCGCCGACTTCAGATACGGCTCCGCTTCCTGGTATCGCTTGTAGACCACCAGCATACGGCCCATCAACAACAACGACATCGGATTGCGCGAGTCCATCTCGAGCGCGCGTTTCAACACCGGCTCCGACTGCGGCCAAAGCTGTTCGGCCTGTAACGACTCGGCGATCAGGTTCAACGTTGCCGGATCCTTCGCCATCTCGGTCGCCTTCGCATACAACGGCGCTGCTTCCGACGCTTTACCGATCTTGTTCAGCACGCGCGCAAGGTGCGCATACGCAACCGCGAACTGCGGATCGAGCTCGATCGCGCGTCGATACGAATGTTCGGTTTCGCTGTTAACGAGTCCACGTGTTTGCAACGCGACGCCGAGACGATCCCAACCGACAGCGTTCTTCGGATCAAGCTGCACAGCCCGGCGAGCAAACATCTCCGCGTCCGCGAATCGTTTCGCGTTGTCGCCGCTGGCCCGTGGTTGGACCAGTACGACACTCAACGCCACATAAGCATCCGCATCATTCGGCGCCCACGACACCGCATTGCGATACGCAGCTTCGGCATCATCCCAACGTTGCTGATCGGAGTATACGTTACCGAGGCCATACGCGCCGCGAGCATCGCGCGCTTTCAGTTTCAAGACGTCCTTGTAAGCCTGTTCAGCATCCGCGAATTGTTTTGCGTCGCGTGCGACGTTGCCTTTATCGAGCAATTCCTCGATGCGGTCAGCTACGTTTGACGGTCTTACGCGCGTCGATCCGGTCGCACGGTTGCCGGGCTTCGTGGTTCCCGTAGTTCCCGTGTTGGCCGGCTTGGTCGTCGTCGTCTTCTTTTTGGTCTCGGGGTTCTTTGCTCGGAAAATTCCCGCGCCACCGCCGACATCGACTCCCACGTCCTGCGCAAGCGCTCTCGAAGCGCTGCCTGACAGAGTCAAACAGAGGGCGGCCACAAAAAATCCGGCCCCGCGCAGTATTGCGTTAGCTCTCATCATTACTCTCCTAAGACTGTTTGGATTGCGAATATCGAGACTAACCTCGGTATAAGAATTTCGAAATTGGAAATTCGAAATTCGAAATTCGAAATTTCTTTATGGATCACTGAAGAACTACTGTGATGGATTGTAGATCAGCTTTGCCGGATGAGCTAATTCTATCCTGCGGTTGCGGTCGAAAATCACTGTCACGACCCGCTCCTGACCAGCCGGAATCCCAAAAGCGGCGTCTTCGTCGACGGCGGCACAAACTCACGCATACAAGCTGAGACAGGCGCGTTTGATTTGTTCGGATCGCTGACGTAACAACCGCCCCTGATCGCGATCCAGTCCTGCGTCGTGGCCGGTATGATCACCGGGTTGCCGGGATAAACCGACACTCTCGACGACGTCCATTCCCAAACGTTTCCGACCAGATCGACAACGCCCCACTGGTTCTTCCCGGCGGCACGCGAACCGACCTGCGCCGGCGTCGCTTCTTTCAAAACCGCGATACCGTCCCGCCAGTTTGGTCCCCACGGATACAGATCGGCGCGTTCACCGTTGCGTGCGGCGTACTCCCACTCTTCCTCGGTCGGCAAGCGATAAGTGACCGCGTCTCGTTTGGATCGCCAGGCGGCGAAAGCATTCGCATCCTCGAACGAGATGTTCACGACGGGCCATTTGTCCTGTCCGAATGGCGGCCGGTTGTCTATCCAATGACTCGGCGCCTCACGCTGAGTTGCAGCGACGAATTCGGCGTATTCAGTATTCGTAACTTCCGTGCGGTCCATCATGAACCCACCCACCGACACTGCGTGCGCCGGAGTTTCCTGCGGTGGACCATCATTGCGTCCCATCAAAAAACTCCCACCGCTGATTGCGACGAGATCAGCTTTACCCGGCGTGATAGTTGGAGACGGAGTCGCCGCTGGACCATCCTCCTGCGTCTTTGGTCCAAACGCCAGATACGCAGTCAAGCCGATGCCCGCCAGTACTACGACGGCGAGAACCGCCAGCACGATGAAGATCGTTCGCGTGTTGCTACTCTTGTGTCCGATATCGACGGTGATCGGTTTACCCGCGACTGGTTGACGCGGATGCGTTTGCGCGGCGAGCGCGGGCGCGGTTGAGCCTTGCCGAACGTGAGTCGCTTCCGGATCGTGCGGCGGATCGTGCGGGGGCATACTGCTGGAAAGTCGCGCGAGTCGATCTTCGAGATCCTTCGCCTGTTGGGCCATGCGGTCCAACTTTTCCTGCTGTGCTCGCTCCTGTTTCTCTTTTGCTAAATCGACGTCGCTGACTGCGCCGTTGAGTGCCCCCAAAGAAGTCTCGAAATTTGTGTCGGTGGAAATCGGAGCTTGAGTGTTCGTTGGAATAACACCCGGCGGAATACTCATCGGCGGCGTTGTCGAAGCAATCGTGCGATTCGGATCGAGCGCGACTGTTTCGCGAAACGCGGCGGGGACAAACGGCGTCGCATCGATCGCGGCTTTGAGTTCTTTTAAGAAGTTATCGACGGTGTCGATCCGCGCGTGGATATCTTTCTCCAGCGCATGACGAACAAGAGCCTCGATCGCCGGCGGCACTGAAACGCCCATCGACTGAAAACTCGGCGGCGGCATCGTGAGGTGCTTCTTCATGATCGACGGAATCGAAGAGCCTTTGAAAGGAACTTCGCCCGCGAGCATTTGATAAAGAATCACGCCGAGACTGTAGATGTCCGCGCGCGCATCGGGCTCTTCGTCGCCCCACTGTTCGGGCGCCATATAAAAAGGAGAGCCCATCAGGCCGCTGGTCTGCGCCTGGATGAACGATCCGAGCAACTCGCCTGATTTGATCTTCGCGAGACCGAAGTCGAGGATCTTCACGCCTTCCGAAGGCGGCACGTCGTCCTGGACCATGATGTTCAATGGCTTCAGGTCGCGATGCACGATGTTCTGCCGGTGAGCGGCGCCGACTCCAGCGGCGATCGCGCTGATGAACTCGAACGCGCGTTGCGGCGACATCGCTCCTTCTTTCTGCATGATCTCGTGGAGCGATCGTCCTTTCACAAACTCCATCACGAGGAACGGCATCGTGCCGCGCACCACGCCGAAGTCAGTGACCGCGATGATGTTTTGATGGCGAATGGCGGCGGCTGCCAAAGCTTCCTGTCGAAAGCGCGTGGTCAGCATCGGATCGTTTCCGACGAGATCCGGAATGATGACTTTTATCGCATGTGGAGTTTTGAGAAAGATGTGCCGCGCTTGAAACACCACACCCATGCCGCCCTGCCCGAGACGTCGTTCGAGCAGGTAGCGGGCATCGAGCGTGGGTTCACCTAAGAGCGACGGCGTTGTCTCGTCACCGTCCTGCGGACAGTGACTGATATCGTCGGGATAACAACGCCTACAGGAAGGACATTCTTTCACTTGGCAAAGTATACACAGTTCACGCTGATTTGATGACGATATTCACAAGCCGGCGCGGCACGACGATCACCTTCACAACTTCATGGCCGTCGATCAATACGCGGATCTTTTCGTCGGCGAGCGCCGACGCTTTCAGATCCTCTTCCGAGACTTCAGGCGACGCAATCACGCGCGAACGGAGTTTGCCGTTGACTTGAACCGGAATCTCCAGCTCTTCTCGACGCGCGAGTTCAGGATCGGCCTTGGGCCAGCGAGGGCTCTCGGCCAGTAAGCCGCCTGAGTGTCCCAATGATTCCCACATCTCTTCCGCAACGTGGGGAGCAAAAGGCGTCAGCATCACGACCAACGCTTCCAACGCTTCACGAACCGCGAAGACATCGGCGGACGAAGCCGTCGCCGGATCAGCGTTGAACTCCATCAACTGGTTGAACAACTCCATCAACGCCGCGACGCTCGTGTTCAAGTGCAGATGATCGATGTCGCTCGTGAGCTTCGCGATCGTTTGGTGCGTCTTGCGTCGCAACGCGCGCGCGCCGTCACTGAATTCCGCCGCATCCGGCGCAGCGTCACGATACGTCAGTCGTTCGTGCCAACGCCAAACCAGCGTGTACACACGACGCAGGAACCGCACGGAGCCTTCGATACCCGTGTCGGACCAGCGCAACTCGTTTTCCACGGGCGCGGCAAACAACACGAACATTCTCGTCGCATCGGCGCCGAAGGCTTTGATCATCTCGTCCGGATCGATTCCGTTGCCAAGACTCTTCGACATCGCTTTCCATTCGTCAGTGCCTTCGACGCGGTTCGTCACCATTCCCTGCGTCAACAACCGCTTCACAGGCTCGTCGAAACTCACCATGCCGATGTCGCGCATGAACTTGTTCCAGAACCGCGTATAGATCAAGTGCATCACGGCGTGAGAATCGCCGCCGATGTACTGGTCCACCGGAGTCCAGTATTGGGCCATCGATTTATCGAACGCCGCATTCTCGTTACGCGGATCGAGATAGCGGAAGAAGTACCACGACGAATCGACAAACGTATCCATCGTGTCAGTCTCGCGGCGTGCCGGACCATCACAGTTCGGACACGTCGTGTTGACGAACTCCGGAACACCCGCCAGCGGTGATTCACCCGTGCCCGTGAAGTCCGCCGTCTGCGGTAACACAACCGGCAACTGATCGTAAGGAACAGGGACCATGCCGCACTTGTCGCAGTAAATCACCGGCACCGGCGCGCCCCAGAAACGCTGGCGCGACACGCCCCAGTCACGAATGCGATAAGTCACAGCGCCTTCGCCGAATCCTTTCTCGCGCGCGTACGCCGTCATCTCCGCGATTGCGACGTCAGAAGGTTTGCCGCCCCACTCGCCGCTGTTGATCAAGACGCCGTAATCGGTGAACGAATGTTTCATCTCCGCCGAACTGTCGCCCGCGATCGTCGCGACCGGCTCAGCGCGAACCTGATCGTGAGTCACAGGCGCGATCACCTGACGGATCGGCAACGAGTACTTCTGCGCAAACTCGAAATCGCGTTCGTCGTGCGCGGGAACACTCATCACCGCGCCCGTGCCATATTCGATCAGCACATAGTTCGCCACCCAAACCGGCAACGTCTCGCCGCTGAACGGATTGATCGCGAGCACGCCGGTGTTGAGACCTTCCTTCTCTTCGTCGGCCGCCAGGTCGGTGCGAATCGCCTTCTCGTTTTTGACTTTCTGCGCAAACGCCTCGACGTCAGTCTTCAGCGCCGAGTCCTTCAGCAACTCTGGCAGCAACGGATGTTCAGCCGACAACACGATGGCCGTGGCGCCATAAATAGTGTCGATGCGCGTCGTGAACACACGAATCTTCCTATCACTGTCGCCACTGTCTTTGACGGCGAAGTCTAAAAACGCGCCTTCGCTCCGGCCCACCCAATCGCTTTGGCGTTTCAACACTTTCTCGGGCCAGCCGTTTTCGATCTGCTTCATGTCGGCGACGAGCTGTTCCGCGTATTCGGTGATGCGCAGGAACCACTGTTCCAGATCTCGCTTCTCGACCGGCGTGCTGCAACGCCAGCAGATCCCTCCCGACGACTGTTCATTCGACAGCACGGTGTTTTCTTTCGGACACCAGTTGACCTGCGAGACTTTTTTATAAGCCAGGCCACGCTCGAGCATTTTCAGGAAGAACCACTGGTCCCACTTGTAATAGTCGGGACGATGCGCGGCGATCTCGCGCGTCCAGTCGTAACTGATGCCGAGACGCTGCAACTGCCCGCGCATGTGCACGATGTTGTTTTCGGTCCACTCGCGCGGGTTCACGCCGCGTTTGATCGCGGCCTGCTCGGCGGGCTGGCCGAAACTGTCCCAACCGATGGGATGCAGCACGTTGAATCCCTGCAAACGTTTGAACCAGGCGAGCGCGTCGCCGATGGCGTAGTTGCGCACGTGGCCCATGTGCAGGAAACCCGACGGGTACGGCAGCATTTCGAGGCAATAAAACTTCTCGCGTTGATCGTCCTTTGCCTGGAACACGCCGGCTTCGTTCCAGCGTTGCTGCCACTTCGTTTCGATCTGTTCCGGAAAGTATTTTTCGTCCATAACGTTGTCCAATCTTTACTTAACACGTTTTGCGCGAAGCGCACAAAGCGCCCAACGATTTTGTTAGATTTCCGTTTTTTGAGGTTGGATTCGCCGCTTCGGCAGGCACGCTACAGCGCGCGACGCGAAAGCGGCACCGTTAGGGCGAGGATGTTAAGCATTTGCGCGAACATTTGTGCCGGATTCTAGCAATCTCAGTCGTTGTTTACAAACGATTTCAGCATCGTGAGGTTCTTGATGTCGGCACGCGGGTCGTCGTACGGAGTTTCGAGGATAAAGGCGGCGTGCTTTAGTTTCGGATGCTGCGCGACGCGTCGCAGGGCGTCGGTTCCGATGTGTCCTTCACCGATGTGCCAGTGTCGATCGACGCGTGAGTTGTACACGGCGCGCGAGTCGTTGAAGTGAATGGCGCGAACGTTCTTGATGCCCACTGTCTTCTGCATCCGCTGGATCAACGCGTCCAGTCCGTCTTCTTCGCGAATGTCGTAACCGGCGGTGAACGCGTGCGCGGTATCGAAACAAACGCCGAGCGGGATCTTCGGACACATCTCCATGATCGATGCGAGATGTTCGAAACGATGGCCGATGCAGTCGCCCTGTCCGGCGGTGTTCTCGAGCAGGATGCGCAGCTTTTCAAACTCTAAACCTTTGCACGCGATCTTCAAACTCTCGGCACACAACGCGATGCCGTCGGCTTCACATGCGCCTCGCGAACTGCCCGGATGCACGACGAGATAATCGACGCCGAGCAGTAACGCTCGCTCAACTTCCTCGCGAAACGACTCACGCGACTTTTGCAGAAACACATCGTCGACGGCGGCGAGATTGACGAGATAGTTGCAGTGGATCAACACCGGCGTGATCTTCGTCTGCTTTCGTACTTTGCGAAACAGGAGTACGTCTTCAAGCGTCAGCGGCTTCGCCATCCAACCGCGCGGATTGCGTGAGAACAGTTGGACCGTGTCGCAACCGGTGTCTTTCGCGACGATCAGTGCGTTGTGAACTCCCCCCTTGATCGGAGCATGAAAACCTATTTTGGGACGGCGAACCATTTGTTTTGTGCTTTGTGCTTTGTACTTGGTGCTTGGTGCTTGGTGCTTACAAAGAACAAAGCACAAAGCGCAAAGCTCACCGCCTTAATGCATCCATCACACGCAACATGTTTCCGCCGAGGATTTTATTCACGTCCGTTTCTGAATAACCTCGCCGAAGTAGTTCTTTGGTTAAGTTCGGCAACTCAGCAATCGTCGCCAGATCCCACGTCGTGATCTGAACGCCGTCGAAGTCCGATCCGATACCGACGTGATCGACGCCGGTGAGTTTCACGATGTGATCGATGTGGTCCACGATGCGCGCAACGTTGACCGGCGGCAAGCGCCGCGCATACTCCTGCTGCCGCACGCGATCGCGCGCCATCTTCTTGTGAACAGCATCGCCGGGTTCGTCGGCCGACGCTTGTTGGACCATCGGCGCGATCTCCGCGTCGACCTGTTTCTTCTTCTGACTCCAACCCGGTTCGAGATGTTCGGGATAGAAGATAACGTTGACGACACCGCCAGTTTTCGCAAGCGCGCGAATCATTTCGTCGGTGAGATTTCGCGGAACGTCGGCAATTGCGCGACACGCCGAATGCGTCGCGATCACGGGCGCGGTTGAAGTGTTAACGATGTCCCAGAATGTTGGATCAGAAACGTGTGAGACGTCGATCATCATGCCGAGACGATTCATCTCGCGCACGACGTTCTTGCCAAACTCGTTCAACCCGCGTGTTCGTCCGACTTCGTCGCCCGACGATCCGGCCCAACTCGTACTGACGCTCCACGCCGGCGACATGTAACGTACGCCGAGGTCGTAATAGCGCTGTACGTTTTCGAGTCTTTCGTCAATCGCGTAACCGCCCTCGAGGCCCATCAGAGCGGCGATTTTCCCCTGGCTGGCGGCGTTGCGAATATCATCAGCGGAGGTCGCGAGGGCCCATGTTTCGGGATGTTTGTCCGCCAGCGTACGAACCGCGGCGATTTGATCGTCGGCGCGCTTCATGGCTTTCGCGCCGCCACCGCCAAACAACTGCGGCTCGACCCAGATCGAGAAGAATTGCGCGTCTAAACCGCCGGCTCGCGCCCGGACCGCGTCAAAGTGTCCATCGCTAAGCTCTTGTTGGAGATCCACCTGCTCGTCGAGCAGTCGCTGGGCAGTGTCGGCGTGCATATCGATGGCGATTGCGCGCTGGTGGATTGAAACCGGATCGGTATTAGGTGTTTCGGTCAAAGTAGGAGTCTGGTTGTTCTGATTCATTTTGGACTCAGGCCCGCAGGCAGGAAACGTAAGTACGAAAAGCAACGTAATTACGACGCGGCTGGTGAGGAAATTGCTTAGCCTGGTTCGAAACGTATGCTGATAGATCGTCCATTGTTTCCGCTGTCGCATTTTGGATGTTACGCAGCATCATTACAGGAGACAAGCGTTCTTGCCAAGCGAAGCGCAACTACTGTATTGTGCGATGTCTGGCATCCACTCAGTGCAGTTAAGATAGGACCGGTCCGTTGTTATTGGTCTGCGGAAAACGGTGAGGGCCCGCCTCCAATCCGTCCGATAATTTCCTTAAGGAGTTAAAACAATATGTTCTCAAAAGAAGGTAAAGCAAAAGACGTAAGAACACCGCGCATCTGTGACGTCGTTTGGCACGATGGAGAATTCATCAATTGGAACGACGCGAGGGTCCACGTTATGTCTCACGTGCTTCACTATGGCTCAAGTATTTTTGAGGGCATTCGTTGTTACGCGACCAAGCAGGGACCCGCTGTCTTCCGCCTGCGTGAACACATGCAGCGTTTTCTCAACTCCGCAAAGATCTATCGCATGGACCACGAGCTGACGGTCGATCAATTGTGCGACGCGTCGATTGAGCTCGTGAAACGCAGTGGCATGGACCAGTGCTACATTCGCCCGATTTTGTTTCGCAGCCTCGACGAAGCGAATCCCGCTTTCGGCGTCAATCCGTTTCCCAATCCGCTCGCCTGCTACATCGGCGCGTGGGACTGGGGCAAGTATCTCGGCGACGAAGCAATCGAACAGGGCGTGGACGTTTGCGTTTCCACCTGGAACCGTTTGAGCGCTAACTCGATGCCGCCGATGGCGAAAAGCGGCGCCAACTACATGAACTCGCAGTTGATCAAGATGGAAGCGCTGCTAAACGGTTTCGCCGAAGGCATCGCACTCGACGATCGCGGCTACGTTTCGGAAGGCTCCGGCGAGAACATTTTCCTCGTCACCGGCGACATCGTGCTGACTCCGCCGCTTTCGTCTTCGATTCTGCCGGGCATCACTCGCGACAGCGTGATTCAGATCTGTCAGGAACTGGGAATCACCATTAAAGAACGCACGATCCAGCGCGCCGCGCTTTACGTCGCCGACGAACTCTTCTTCTCAGGCACGGCGGCGGAAGTCACGCCCATCCGTTCAGTCGACCGCATCACCATCGGCAACGGCGGCCGCGGCCCGATTACCGAGAAGATTCAGAAACTGTTCTTCGAGATCACCAAGGGCGAACGTCCTGCGCCCAGCAACTGGCTCACTTACGTGAACAAACACAAAGAAGGCTCGTCGAATCCGGACGGAAGCGCGCGGCGAACGTTCGAACACGCGACGGAAGACACGCAGCCGATTCTCACGTTCCAGACTGCCGCCCGCGATTAATCTTCAAATAACCCCGAAAAACCACAGATTGCGCGACGCTGCGTAATCTGTGGTATATTCGTTTCGGCGCAAGTTCCAACCAAGACGCGCCAAGGTTCCAAGGTTCCAACGCTCCAAAGGTCCAGGGTTTCCAAGGCTCTAAGAAGTCCCCGGCGCTCCTTCCCGCGCAAAGTTTTCCAAAACCACCTCAGTTCTACGCCCCGAAAGGTTCTTCGTACGTCCCATGGCCCTAAAGATTGACGATCTACTGCGAATTGCGTGCGGTCATAACGCTTCGGACCTCCATCTCAAGGTCGGCGCTTTCCCTGTCATGCGCATCGGCGGCGAGCTTCATCCGGTCCAGGACGCGCCGCGTTTGAAGCCCGAAGACACGTTGGACATGGCGTTTTCGATGATGTCCAACCGCCAGAAACAACGGTTCAAAGAGGTCTCGGAAGTAGACATCGGTTATGGCGTTTCCGGTTTGGGCCGATTCCGCGCGAACATTTTTCAGCAACGCGGCACGGTGAGCATCGTGCTGCGCGTCATTCCCGATTCGACGAAGAGCACGGCCCAACTTGGTCTACCTTCGGTCATCGACCGGATCGCCGAAGAACGTCGCGGGCTGATTCTTGTGACTGGCGCCACCGGCTCCGGTAAGTCGACGACGCTCGCCGCCATGATCGATACGATCAACTCGACGCGCAGCGGACACATCGTCACGATCGAAGACCCGATCGAGTTTCTACATCGCGACAAACAATCGTTTGTCACGCAACGCGAGGTCGACGTCGATACGCGATCGTTTGCGGACGCGCTTCGCGGTGCGCTGCGACAGGATCCGGACGTGATTCTCGTCGGCGAAATGCGCGATCACGAAACGATCGAGACGGCGTTGACCGCCGCCGAGACGGGCCACCTTGTGCTTTCGACATTGCACACGCTGGACGCCACTGAAACGATCACGCGTATCGTCTCGTCTTTTCCGTCACACCAGCAGAAGTCAGTGCGAATTCAGCTCGCGGGAATTTTGAAGGCCGTGATTTCGATGCGACTCGTGCGCGCGGCGAAAGGACCAGGACGCGTACCGGCGATCGAAGTGCTCGTGTCGACGGCGTTCATTCGCGATCACATCATCAACGAAGAGAAGACGTATCTGATTCGCGAAGCGATCGCGGCCGGCGGCTCGCAGTACGGAATGCAAACGTTCGATCAGTCGCTGTTTCATCTGCTTCAGTCGCGACTCATCACGCAGGAAGAAGCGCTGCACAACGCGTCGAATCCCGACGAATTCAAGATGCGCGTCTCGGGCATCTACTCGAAAGACGACACCCTCTCGCACCTCACAACCCCCGCCGCCCCCGCCCGCCCGGTCCAACCACCCGCGGCGAAAGAACCCGAAAGTATTTTCGTAAAGCATTAATTCACGCGCACGCGTCGTTGATACTTTAAGTCTGAGTTCGGTGCGTTAGATAGTGAAGTCAATCGTGCTAACTGTGGTGGAGTCTGTCAGACCAGGCTCACATTGTCTCTTAACCGAAGGAGAGGACGATATATGGCGACACGAGAACAATCGGAACGTTCACTCAGACTGCAACTCGAACGAGACGCACCCAATCGTTTGAAGCAGGCCGGCCCCGCGTGGAAGGAAGCCACAATGGGTTTCTACTACGGCAACACTCAAAACAGCGAAATCTCCGTCGATATGGCGATCAGGGCAAGCACACTGCGACTGCTGCATGAGGACGGGACCGGATTACCTCCCAAAATCTGGAAAGGCTTAGTAGCCCTCGTAAACACGAGCACCACTGCGGCCGCGGCCATCGAGACGATGAGGTTTGCGACGGCACACGGTGTTCCGCTCACTCCCGTTTAACCGAGGTCCAACTGTCAATTTAATATCCTTGAGAGGAGTGCATGTCGTGAATCGACTGTATCTACTGATAACCGCAGTGTGCCTGATTCTCGCAACGACCATAATGGCCCACGGCCAGGATCCCGAACCTGAAGCGTATCTACGAGTAAATACAATGTTGTCCGGCGGGCAATACGTCGAGACGTCAAATGACGATCAGTATTACTACGTCGAGATCTATATGACTCATCCTCTCGACGCGCGCGTTTACGACGACTTGAAAAACAACAAAATTAGCATCGGCGGCATTGCGCAAGGTCATAGGGAGCTGTCGTATCCACTTCAGATCTCACCTGATGATTGTCCCGCCGATGACTGCGCGCGGACTCATTTCAGAGTCTATCTTCCGAAGACAATCGACTTATCGAAGACGTATGAAATCTTCTTTGACAGTTATCGCACCACTGCCGGCGACAACCTGAGATACCGAGCGATATCGATTGGAACCGATTACAAAACTTCGCTTGAAGACAAGTCTCTGTGTGAAGACGCGCTCGCGGTAAAAATCGATTTCGAGACAGATCCCGCAAAAACTCCACTCAAAGTCCGGACTGCCGCCGATCGCGCCGTGTTAGCCGAATACCTCCGCGCGAGGATAAGCTTCATCTATGACTTCTTGTCAGGGTTAAATGCTGCGCAACTAAACCTGGTGGATTTGAGAGTGAGACCACTCAAGTCTTTGATTAAGCCACCGGCCGAAGTCAGTTATACCGAACCGACCCCGGGAACATTTTTGTTAGCGGACGGAGTTACGACCTGGGTGCCCACAGAAGCGGATCTGCCACGCTTATACGTTACAAGTCTCAGACCCGCAAATGCGACGAAAGACCTCGCCATCAATTCGCAATTCATTCTGTCGTGCGTGTGGACTCGAAAACATCTGCCGACCGAGGACTTCAACGCAACGCTTTCGCTTCCAATTAATCCTCCACGTGAACTGGTGAAGCGATTGATGAAGACCGGAGTGGCCGGCCTTACCACGATTTCTTCACCGGCTCTACCGGCAACCAACGAAAAGGTTGGTGAACGAACCGTCGAGCAGGACCTGGACCTTGCGTTTTCACTGATCAGTTCAGTGGAAGAAGTAGAAAAGAAAAACCCCGATCCCGAGATTTGCGATCCTATAAAAACGCGTGAGCGGAAGACGCGGGGCACTATCGATCTGCGAATAAATCCTTTAGGAACCAGGTCATGGATTTTCGTGGACGAAGATGATTTGAACGGAAACAATGAGCGCACTACAGGCGCCTATGTCGCATGGGCTCCTGTGTTTATCGATTCGAAAGTATCAACAGGCAAGATCACGACGGATACACTCTCGTTGAATCGAGTCGTAATCGGAACGCAGGGCGAGTATCGCTATATCTACAACAACTCTACGTTTCCCACTTACTTCCGTCTGATCGGACGCTTCAGCAATGCATCCGACCGCGACTTCAAGCAAGCCGAGTACAAAGGAACCTTTGAGTTTCGTCCTGTATTCGGAAAGGTGAACCACCCGCTCGCCTCGATCCAGGCAGCTCAACCGCGGCTAATCGGCGCGGAGGGTGAAAGCAAGAACATCTATAAGACATACAAGCGAGGGGGTTATGAATTCATCCCGATCGTCGGAGGAGAACTCGGAAGAACCTGGAGCCGGCGGGATCCGGCTGAAGCGGTGAAACCCAGCGACGCCGTAAAGCGAGTTTATGGCGGCCTAGAGATAATCCTTACACCGATCACGAATACGAAAATTACTCTCACCGACACGTTCTATTACAACTTCGGAGAAGTAACTAAACGCCGCGCTAACTACTTCAATGGCAGCATCGAGTTTCTGCTCGGCGAATTTCTGGATAACAGGCGCGCGGCGCATAGCGTCTTTTTCTCCTTCGAGAAAGGGCAGCAACCGCCATTCGCGAACGCTGGAGTAAACGTATTTAAGATTGGTTATCGCGTGGTAGGCGATCGACTATTTCTGCTGTCTAACAATCGATAGAGTTAATTCACGCGCACGCGGCGCATCACGCGGACGCCGCGGCGCCAGTCTTCGTTGATGTCGAAGCGATAGAGGGCGATGTCGGTGGAGATGCAGCGGGCGAGTGTCTGGAAAGATGGGTGGACGCGCAAGGTGGGCGCGACGAGATAGACCAGCGGCGGTTCGTCGCGAATTACTCTGTCTCCGAAGAGCTTTGCTTTGGCGATGTGTCCGCGGCGGCGATGTGCCTCGACTCGCCGCCAGTAATCAGCGCCTTGCAGCACGTGTTCGCGGTCTTCAGAGGCTTTCAGTTCGATCACAACCAGGCGCCCGTCCTGGCGCAACGCCAACAGATCGATCGGACGGATTCCGAGTTTGCCGCTATGCGCCGTGCGAAACTGCGCGTGCAGCGGAGCGATGATCAAACCGGGGTCGAGTTTCGTGATGTCGCGACGCAGCAACGACTCGAGCCATGCTTCCGACGCGTTGCGATAGAACGCATGTCTGTGATCGAGTGCTGACGCGGATCGATGTTCGCGCAGGTCACGCAACAACGTCTGCCAATCGCGCAAGGAAGTCTCGTCAAGCAAACGACGGTGAGCGGCGTCGATTCCAAACCAGACCGTTTCGACGCCCAACAACGAGCGCACGCGCGCAAACGGTAAACCATAATACCGGAGTGTCTGTCCGTGTCGCGCATGAACGACGTCGATGGCTTCCGGTGCTTCGTCGACGATGGCACGCACCTGATCGCTGACACGCGCCGTCGGAACCGGAGGAAAACGCGCGAGCTTTTTCCGCCACAGTTCAGCGCGCTCAGGGAGGACAACCGGCGACAGTGTTTGAAGATCGTCGTCGACCACAGCAAGCTTAATGATGTCGCGCAAACTGTCGCGCAACAGAGCGACGCGATAGCACGCCGCCTTGACGAGTTCTTCGTTGAGAATCAACCACAATTGTTCGATGTACGGCGGTTTCGTCAGTTCTCGTGTTCGTGTGAACCACAGCAACGACGCGGACAGAAAAGCATCGACCGTCGATGGATGACACGGAATCACTGGCGCGGTGACCGCGATTCGTTCGCCTTTCCAACGCAGGAGAATGCGCGCGTAACGTCCCGGATGTCGCGGACGCGTGCCGGGGCTCAACGCGCATCGTTCGACGGTCGCACGCGGTTGCCAGTCACATGCGAGTTTCGCGATGCGGTCGCAGCGGACTTGCCGCGCGGCGCGTATCGTCGCGGCGATCGCAGTTGCCGAAACGCGCGGGATTAGTTCGAGACGAGTACGTTCGGCGCCCATGCGGCGCGAGACGTTCAACACCAACTCGCGGCCGTTCCACTGCCAATCGAGAATGCGCCACGTGCGGCTTCCTCTTTCAGTAAAACAAGACAACACCAGACGATCGTGAACAACCGCGACGTCGATCTCCGAGCGTCGTAACGACTGCGTCTCGCCCTCGCCCGCGACGAAAAGCCACTCGGCATACTGCTTGAGAAGTGCGTCAATCTGTTGCTGCATGTGTGAGGACCGCGGATATGACCGATACTTCTACCCTGTGCTACGATTTTGGTCAACTATGAAGAACGTCTATCTCGCAGGGGCAGTACGAACGCCAATCGGCAAATTTGGGGGAACACTGGCATCGTGGTCGGCGGCGGATCTCGGTGTGGCGGTCGCTAAAGAGAGTTTGCGCCGCGCCGGCATCGCGCCGGATCAGATCGCGGAGTCGATCTGGGGGTGCGCGCGCCAGGCCGGTGGTGGTCCAAACGTCGCGCGCCAGATCATTTATCGCGCCGGCGTGCCGGAAACGATTCCCGCTTACACAGTCAACCAGGCTTGTGGCTCGGGATTGAAAGCGATCATTCTCGGCGCGCAGGAGATCATGCTGGGCCGTGCTGGCGCCGTGCTGGCAGGCGGAACGGAAAGCATGTCGCGTGTTCCGTATTTCGCCGAAGGCGCGCGCTGGGGAATGCGCATGGGCAACATGCAGCTCGTCGACGGCATGTATCGCGACGGTTTCAGCGATCCGCTTTCAGGACTGGTGATGGGTGAGACAGCGGAGAACCTTGCGCGACAGTACGAGATCTCGCGAGTCGAACAGGACGAGTTCGCGTTGCGATCGCAGCAACGCGCGCACGCGGCGATCGAATCAGGACGTTTCGACGACGAAGTGACGGCGCTCGAGGTCGAAGGTCGAAAAGGAAAGACGACCTTCGCTCGCGATGAACACTACCGCGCCGGAACAACGCTTCAGGATCTGGCGAAACTGTCGCCCGTCTTCTCGAAAGAAGGCACGGTGACCGCCGGCAACTCGTCCGGGATCACCGACGGCGCGGCGGCGCTCGTCGTCCTGAGCGAAGAAGCTCTGAAACAATCAGGAACAACGCACCTCGCGCGGATTGTCGATTACGAGATCACCGGCGTCGCGCCTGAGATCATGGGCATTGGACCAGTCCCGGCGGTTCGCGCCCTTCTTGCGCGTCAAAAACTCACAATCGATCAGATCGACCTGATCGAGTTGAACGAAGCATTCGCCGCGCAGGTGATCGCCTGCGATCGCGATCTCGGTCTCGGCGCGGATCGTTTGAACGTTAACGGCGGCTCCATAGCGTTGGGCCATCCGATCGGCTGCACCGGAGTTCGCATCACCACGACGTTGATGTACGAGATGCACAAGCGCCAGGCGAAACTCGGTCTCGCAACGCTCTGCGTCAGCGGCGGCATGGGGCTCGCACTGTTGCTGGAACGGGCATGAGCTTCGCGCGCAGACGGTGGAGCGCACTGCTGTTGCTCGTTCTGTTCGCAGTCGCTTCGTGTCGTAACGCGAGCGAGCCTGTCACAAACGAGTCAACAGCGAACGAAGCCGCCGTCTCCACGACTCCGCCGTTTCAAACGAAAGAACCCGATCGCTACCAGGCTACTCGAACGATCACCATCGTCCCCGCCAACGGCGACACAATCGTCACGGAAACTCTGATCGCGAAAGATGGACCACTGCGACGCGCAGAATCTCGCACCGCGTCGGAACGGATCGTTTATCTCGAGACACGCGAAGGCAGGTTTGTCCTCTTGCCGGAAGCGAAAGTCTACGCCGCGGTCACGCCCGACGATGAAGCCGCACGGGACGGCGAGCCGGAAGAAAACTCTCCCGATCGACTGTTGCACCTCGAACCAATCAGCACGAGCTATCAGGCGCTGGGAACCGAAGTGATTGCCGGTCGCACCACACGAAAATATCGAGTAATTGTTAACAGTTCGGCATCCGCGAACGTCAGCCAAAACGAGACCCTGATCTGGATCGATGAAACGTTGAACATGCCCGTAAAGTCGGAAACAAAGGCGCCTGACGGCGCTCGCACGACGATGGAGCTGACGAAAATCGCGATCGACCCGGATTTCGGGCTCTTTCAACTGCCGGCCGATTACGAAAAGATCCCCTTCCCCGAACTTCGCAAGCAACTCAAATCGGCTCGATTGAATCCCTGACTTCGCTTAGCTAGAAAGGTTTTCCTGAATGAAGAACAGATTTTTAAACTTCGCACTCATCCTCGTTACGCTTTTCGCCGCCGTCGCCGTCGACGCGCAGGCACAAACGCGGCGTCGCAACACGCCCGCCGCTCCCGACAATCTCATGGCTCAGTTGCCGCAATCTGACGCCGTGGTCCATGTGAAGATGAAACAACTCTTCAACGAAGCGATGCCCCGCATCCTCGCCAACAATCCCGCGCGACTCGCGCAGGTCAACGCCGCTGTCGAAGACTTCAAAACACGCACCGGTCTCGATCCGCGCATGTTCGACGAGATCGCGCTGGGCACTCGTTTCACTTTTCCCGGCGAGGGAATAACGAAAGCTCAAACTGTCGCTCTCGCGAAAGGATCTTTCAGTTCCGCGGCGATGGTTGCGGCGGGACGAGTCGCCTCAAACGGCAAATATCGCGAAGAGAAGTATCAGGGTAAGACGATCTACATTTTCACAGTCGATCAAACCATCAGCGTGCTCGGCGTGATCGACTTTAGACTGGTCGAGCTCGCGGTCACGCCGCTCGACACGCATACTCTCGCACTCGGCGATCCGTTGAGTGTGCGCTCTGTCATCGACGTCAATCGCACAGGCAAACGCGCCAACGCGGAGCTGATCGCTTTGGCGAGCCGCAACCCGAACGCCGTGGTCGGCTTCGGCAGCAACATGTCTGAACAGTTGGTGCGAAACATCGACATCGGCAATGCCCCAATCGCAGCCGATCTCGCGAAGTTGCGGCAGGTTTTTGGATCAGTCAGCACGACGGACAAAGATCTGCAACTGTTTATCGGCGCCCGCGCAGTGAATGCTGAAGCGGCGAAGAGCCTGGGTGATACGCTTGAAGGACTGAAGCAGTTTGGGGCGCTTTTGGTGGGACGTATATCGGGCGCGCGCGGAGTGCTGGCGAAGAGCGCGTTAACGAACCTGACGATCGTTACCGAAAACAACGAGCTGCAAATTCAAACCGTCGTTCCTCAGGCCGACGTTGGACCACTCATGGGTAATTAGACCACAAAGAACAACGGTGTTGTCCTAACCTGAATAATATTCTCTGCGCCTCTGCGGCTCTGCTCCTCTGCGCCTCTGCGCCTCTGCGGTGAACTAACTCGGCATAACAGTAAACCGCAGAGGCGCAGAGGAGCAGAGACTCAATACCTCTATTTGATCGGGAAATTCAACCCGCCAGGTAAACCGCCCGGCAACGGCGCCGCCGCCGGCTCGAGCTCATCCAGTCGCTTTAGCGCGTCTTCGTTGATCTTAATCTTGCCTTCGCGCTTCATACGCTGCTGGACGGCGGCAATGTAGTCTTCAAACACCTGGCTCTGGCGATCTCTCAACATCGTCATCTTGATGCGATCGCGTTCGCTGTTGAAGCCGCCCATGTTCGCGTTGTCTCTCTTGACGATGCCGATGATGACGTATTTGTCGTCGACTCGGATCGGCGTCTTGCTGATCTCACCCTGCTGCAAGCTGTAGATGGCATCGTCGATGACGTCGCCTGCGCCCGCTTTGCCCAGCGTCGATTCGCGTTTGAATCCTTCTTCGAGACCGGAGTCAAAACCTTCGCGCTCGCCGAGGGCTTTGAGATCGCCCGGGCCACTCGCCGACGCGATCAAGTCCTTGGCTTTCTGTTCGAGTTGCTCTTTCGCGCGCTGCTGTTTGAGCGCGTCGGCAACCTTCGTCCTGACTTCGTCAAACTCAGGAATTCGCGGCTCTTTCTTATCGACCAAGATCGGAATCGCAAATCCTTCCTTCACCTGGGTGGAGACGGCCACATCGCCAGGATTGTTGAGCGTTGCGATTGCGGCTTCAAACTGCTGATTGACGCCGACGTTCGGCACGTCGTCGCCGGGTTTAAGGTAATCAGTCTCGCGAACCATTTCGGCCGGCGTCATGTTCGCTTCGGCAGCCAACTCCTGGGCCACCTTCTGCGGATCCTTTGTCTCCTTCAAACGCGTCTCGGCCTTTTGCGCGATCTGGGCGGCCGCGGCAAAGCCGCGACTGTTGCGTGCTGAAATGAGTAACTCCGGTTTCGCCTGCTCAAACGTCTTCGGAACAGATTCACCGCGGCGCAGGATGTACCAGTTGCCGCCGTAGCGGATCGGAATGTCAGAGACTTCGCCGACTCTCATGTCGACGACGCGATCGTAAAGACCATTAACCTTGTTCGGGTTCTTTTTATACGGTGTGGGAAGAAAGCCGCCGCTTCGAGCTGTCGCGGGATCTTCGGACTGTCCCTTCGCGATTTCGGCAAATGCCGCCTCTGTCGCCTCGCCGTTCGCGCCGCGCACCTTTGCGATCAGATCTTTCGCCTTCTGCTCGACTTGCTTATCCAGATCCTCGCGCGCGACTTTCAAGAGAATCTGTTGGACCTTCACTCCCGCTTCTTTGAACCTGGGATCGAGGCTGTCGTAATTCTTCTTCAACTCCTCGTCGGGAATCGCGAGCTTCGCACCGGCCTTCTCCTGGCTTACAAATACGTAGCGAACTTTCCTCTGTGGTTCGAGATAGCGATAGTCAGTTTTGTGACTCTCGAAATAACTGCGCATCTCTTCGTCCGAAGGTTGAATCTTCGCCGCCAGTTTGTCGGCGGTCAGCGAGATGTAACCAACGTCGAAGGACGTGTTGCGGCGACGATATTCTTCTTCGATCTCTTCGTCGGAAACGTTAACGCTGGCGCTCAAAAACGCTCGGAGTTTCTGTTGCGAGATCTCGGCGCGAGTGTCGTTCTCAAACTTCTCGATATCGCCGTAACGCGCCGTAATCGCATCCTTGTACTTCTGAAGGTCAAAATTTCCCGACGAATCTTTGAAGTCCTCGCGAAGCTTCTCCGCCACTTCCGCATCACTCGCCGCCAATCCCAACCGCTCGGCTTCGGCCAGAATCACGTACTTGTTGATCAAGCCGTCGAGGAACATGCGATTGCCAAACCCGCCCATCATCCGTCCGCCTGTAAACTGCATATAGTTTTCCCTGACGCGAGCGAGATCGGCGACGGTAATCGAGTTCGAGCCCACGTTCGCCACGACTTCCGTGTTTCGAGCAGGGTCGAGGTTGCTGGCGGTGCGGCCGGGAGCGTAGAAAAAGATCAAGCTCACCGCCATCAAAATGGCAAATCCAAGAATGACTATGTTGCGGGTGCGTTCAAGTCGTCCGAGTTGTTTAAGCATTAGTTAGTACCTTTCAGAAGAAACGCGGATTGTAAGGGAGACTAACGAACGCCCGCAACTCTCGGGGCCATCCGTGTTTTGACTTGTTAAGACGGTCCGATTGCTCGGAATCGGACTCAATGCTATTTTCTTGTGCACATGGACGCAATCGGCGGCTCAACGTGGTTATGGATAGGGTTCAGTTTGTTTATCTTGACCATGCTGAGTCTGGACCTCGGCCTGTTCAACCGCAAAGCTCACACAATCACATATCGGGAAGCGGCGATCTGGAGTGCTGTATGGGTCACTCTGGCACTGATCTTTTCCGTGCTCGTGTTTTATTACCAGGGAACGGACCTGGGTTACAGGTTCCTGACCGGCTACCTGATCGAGTTATCACTCTCGGTCGATAACCTGTTTGTCTTCCTGCTGATCTTTTCTTACTTCAAGGTCCCGGCGAAGTTCCAACATCGCGTGCTCTTCTGGGGCGTGATGGGCGCGCTCGTCATGCGCCTGACGATGATCTTCATCGGCGCGGCGTTGATCAACCGTTTCCACTGGATCATCTACATCTTCGGCGCCTTCCTCGTTTACACCGGCATCAAGATGTTCAAGCAGGAAGAGATCGATATCCAGCCGGAACACAATCCTCTCGTGCGGCTGGTGACGCGGTTTTTCCCGGTTACGAAGACTTACGACGGCGAAAAGTTCTTCACCGTAGTCAACGGACGCAGAACGGGAACGCTGTTGCTGCTGGTTTTGATGGTCGTCGAGGTTACCGACCTGGTTTTCGCAGTGGACTCGATCCCGGCGATCTTCGCGATCACCACGAACACATTCATCGTTTACACGTCCAACGTCTTTGCTATCTTGGGTTTACGCTCGCTCTACTTCTTACTGGCGGGCGTGGTGGAGAAGTTTCGTTATCTCCGCGTCGGTCTGGCCATTGTTCTCACGTTTATCGGCGTCAAAATGCTGGTGACGGCGGTCGGATTCCACATTCCGATTCAAATCTCGCTGATTTTCGTCGCTGTTGTGCTGGCCGGGTCGATCGTGGCGTCGCTTTTGTTTCCCAGCCACGAAGAGTCGGCCATCAAGGTCGATCTCGATCTGGAAGCCGATAAATAAAGCAATACATTGATAAACGTGCTTGAACACGGCTTCGTTCGTGTGCTAAATTCCATGCCGGTAGTGTTGCTGCCAGGAAATCCGGTGGGGCTTAGCGCCACCGACTCATTTCGGACTCACACCACAGTCGCGCGGCCCGAATAGAGCCTTAAAACCGCGCGGATCTCAGTATCCAGGCCCCTTCTAAGTCGGTTAATTCAATGGTTGCGAATAGAACCAGTCGTTTCGCCTTTGATTGGTGGATCATTCAGAAACGTTTTGTCTATCTGAGTATCGCCATTTTTCTACTCTTCGCTATGGCAGTGGGAGCCGCCGTCTACGTGAAGATCTATGGAAATCCCTTTAAAAACCTCGCCGAAATCAAGCAGCCATCGGGCGCCCGCTTTGTCTCGTTCGAAGGCGACGTGCGTGTGATCCGGGCCGCCACGCGCGAGACGATCGCCGCCAGTAGCGACACCGAGCTCTACCCCGGCGACACGGTGCAGACACAGGCGAACGGCCGCGCGCGTATCGGTCTCGCCGACGGCTCGACACTGCTTGTCAAACCGAACAGCACGATCATCGTTCGCGATAACGCCAAGGCCGACGACGGCAAACGCACGAACATCCACGTCAGAGTCGATAGCGGTCAATTGTCGGTGCGAACTGAACAGCAGGCTGACGGCACGACGAACGTCGTCGAAACTCCCAAGACGAAGAACACGATGGGCGAACAGACGAACGCGAGTTTCGGAGTGAACCCGGAAGGAACCGAAGAAATCCGCGTCGCCACCGGTCAGATCGAGACGACGAACGCCGCGGGCGATAAGGCGTCGATTCGCGGTGGTGAGTACGTTTCGGTCAACAACTCCGGGCGTATCTCCCCCGCGCAGAAGTTGTTGGACGTCCCGCTTCCGTCGCAGCCGCACGATCTCGAGAAAGTTTTTGTTGGAAACAACGGCGCGGCGAGTGTCGCGCTGAAATGGCAGCGTCCGCAGTCGGGAACGCCCGCTTACTACCGCGTTGAAGTTGCGACTTCGCCGTTCTTTGTTGCGGACGGAAAAGTTATCGAACGCGATCAGCTCGTGGCGACGGAGTTTGGCGCGAGCGATTTGCGTCCCGGCGTTTACTTCTGGCGCGTGCGAGCGACAGCGTCGAGTGGCCAGGCGAGTGATTGGAGTGATCCGCTCAAGTTCATCGTCGCGACTCGCGGCACTGGTTCGCAGGTAAGTGTTTCAGGCCTCAGCACCGAGTTGTTAGGCGGGAGTCTGTATCTCGTACGCGGTCGTGCCGAACCCGGTACGACGATACGAGTCGGCGGCCGCGAAACGATCGTCGCCACTGACGGATCGTTCCAGATCCAGGTAACTGCGGCGCGTGCTGCGCGAGAAGTCACGCTTGAAGCGCAGGATCCGCAGGGAAACAGCAGTCAATACAAGGTCGTACTTTCGAACCGCGTCGCACGCGGCGTTTAGAGGAACCAGCCGAGCATGTCGAGTCACGTAATTTTATTGACGGACGCTCACGAAGCACCGGCCTACGAGTTGATCGAGGCGTTGCGTGCTGCTGGTGTGAAGACTCTGATCGAAGGACTGCGCGAAGTTGAAGTCGAGGTGGCGCTGGCGCAACAGAAGAAGGGCCAGTCGGCGATTGACTCAGAAATTCCGGCGCCTTTGGCTGTGCTTTATGAAGTGGTGCCCGGCGCTGACATGGTGGAACTACACACCGCGATCGATCACGCGCGTGCGTTTTGGCCGGGAGCGCCGCTGGTCGCGTGCCGCCGGCATACGAATGGTTACCAGAGTTTGAACCTGCGAAGTCTTGATGGTCCGACATTGAAACGGCTTGGTTTTCTCGCCATCGCCGACAAGTCGGCACACCTTCCCGCGCTGCTCCGTGAGATTGAATCCAATGGCACGGCGAAGTTGCGGGTGGAGGAGCCGGTGGAGCCCCCCACCGAAACCGGCTCATCTTCTCTTCCCGCGAAGATCAAGATCAGCCAGTTGCGCGCGGCTTTCGATCTCGTGGCTTCGTTACACTTCATCGGCGATCAGAACGGCGCGGCGAACACTGCGCTGGCTGGTTTGGAACGACTCGTCAAGGCCGACCGCTGGGCCATCTATCTCTTCTCACAGGAAAAAGGATTTGAAAGTTCGCGACTCGAGGCCCTGGCGGCGCGTAACCCCGGACAGCCGAGCAGTGTTAAGACGGAAGAAGAATGGCGACGCCGGTTGACGGGTGAAGCGGACCTGCCGCTGGGCTCGGAAACGCGTGCCGCCAAACGTGCTGCCGCGGGCATGGGCATCATCAAGAAGAAAGAGCGCGGACAGTTTGTTGTCGCGGTGCCGTTGATCTGTGGCGAGCGGATACTCGGCGTGCTCGAAGGCATTCGTCACGGCAAGGGTTCACATGCGTTTAAGAAGTCGGAGGTTGCGCTGTTGGATTCGTTGTCGCTTCCGATTGCGTCGGCGCTGGCGAATGCGGTTCGCATCGCGGAAGCCGAACGTCTGTCGCAAACCGACGACCTTACGAAACTTCACAATGCTCGTTATCTGCGACAGTTTCTACTCAACGAGATCAGGCGCGCGCGTCGTTATAAGTCGAGCGTCGCGGCGCTATTCCTCGATCTGGATGACTTCAAACGTGTGAACGACGAACACGGACATCTCGTCGGATCGCACGTGTTGATGGAGATGGCGGCCGTTATTCTTTCGTCGATCCGCGATACGGATGCGGTTGCGCGTTACGGCGGCGACGAGTTTGTCATCGTTCTCCCCGACACTGACACGGACCTCGCGGGCCAGGTTGCGGAACGCATTCGCCAGAAGATTCGCACTCACCTGTTTACGGGCGGACGCCGCCTGCAACTCTCGATGACGGCGAGTTTTGGCGTCGCAGCGTTTCCGAAACATGCGTCGTCGCCGCAGCAACTGATTGCGTGCGCCGATACGGCGATGTACGAAGCCAAAGCCGCCAACAAGAACTGCGTCAAATTCGCAGCCGACCTCGCGCCTTCCCCCGAACCGTCGCTTGCCGACCTGATGAATCTCGAAGCCGATCTCGAAATGAACCCGGCTTAATCCGTGTTCTTCCTGTGTGCATAACATCAGCTAACGCAACGCTCATAAGGAACACGGATAAAACGAATTTCAAATTAGACACAACCAGTCACTTCCGTGTGCTCGACCGAAAGCCGCTAAACAGTGTAAAGTTTCCGGTTTACGGTTCACGCCTTCACGGTGTATCTTAGGAGGTCGGACGTGTTTCGTGCGTCTAAGAGGTAGAGAGCGAGCCCTGTTTGAGTGCGACGATGTTTGTCGGTTCGCTAGTTACGACATTTACCGCCGATCCCACCCGAAGTTCCAAAACAAAACCACGGGAAGTGAATAAAGTCGAGTGGCGTTTAAATCTATTTTCAGTCTGTTTTCCAGCGACCTGGCTATCGATCTCGGCACGGCAAACACTCTGGTTTATGCGAAGGGACGCGGCATCGTAGTTTCCGAACCTTCAATTGTCGCTATTAATAAAGTTACTAACCAGGTCGAAGCCGTCGGCCGCGACGCGAAAGACATGCTGGGCCGAACCCCCGGAAACATCGTTGCCATCAGACCGATGAAAGACGGCGTGATCGCGAACTTCGAAGTGACTGAGAAGATGTTGCAGCACTTCATCCGCAAGGCCCATAACGGAAAGACTTGGGTCAGCCCGCGTGTGGTGATCGGCATTCCGAGCGAGATCACCCAGGTCGAACGGCGTGCGGTCGAAGACTCCGCTTACCGCGCGAAGGCGTCGGAAGTCTATCTGGTCGAAGAAGCGATGGCGGCGGCGATTGGCGCCGGTCTTCCGATCACGGAGCCGCACGGCAACATGGTCGTCGACATCGGCGGCGGCACGACGGACATCGCGGTCATCAGCTTGAGCGGTATCGTCTACTCGCGCGCGGTCCGTGTAGCCGGCAACGAGATGGACGAAGCCATCATTCAGTACATCAAACGGAAGTACAACTTGCTGATCGGCGAACGAACCGCGGAAGCGATCAAGATCGAGCTCGGTTCGGCGTATCCACTCGACGAACCACTCTCGTACGAAGTGCGCGGCCGCAACCTGATCGAAGGAATCCCGAAGACGATCACGATCACCGACGAAGAGGTGCGCGAAGCACTCGCCGATTCAATCTCGACAATCATCAACGCCGTTCGCGTCGCACTCGAAAGAACGCCTCCGGAACTTTCCGCCGACATCGTCGAACGCGGAATCGTACTGACGGGCGGCGGCGCGCTGTTGAAGAACCTCGACAAGCGACTCTCAATTGAGACCGGGCTTCCGGTGTCACTCGCCGACGATCCGCTGGCGTCGGTGGTTTTGGGAACGGGTAAAATGCTTTCCGACTTCGATCTGCTCAAGCGGGTGAAGTGGGAGAATACGATGACGAGTGGCATGTGACGTCACAAGTTATAAATAGCCACAGATAAGACGGATGGCTTCGGTTCGTACACAAAAAGAGATCCGCCAGCGCGCTCCCCTCTGGCTTGTCTCGCTGCTTATCGCCAACCTCGTCGTGATGGCGGTCGATGCCCGCGACGCCGACGGACAGCAGAAACTGCTCCGCATCTGGACGCAAACGTTCGCTTCTCCGATACAGAATGCTTCCTCGAAAGCCACTGGCGCGACTTCCGGTTTCTTCCAGCAAATCTGGAACTTCCGTAGTAGCGCCTACGAGAACGATCAGTTAAAGCAACGCGTGTCGGCGCTCGAAACCGAGCTCAACAATGCACGCCAGGCCCAGACGGAAAACGAGCGTCTCCGAGCCCTGCTGAATCTCAGCGATCAGAGCGACATCAAGTCGGTTCCGGCGCGCGTGATCGCTCGCGATCCTTCCGTTTGGTTCAACACGATCACGATCAATCGCGGCAGCACTTCGGGAATTTCAGTCAACATGCCGGTCGTGACTGGCGGCGGCATCGTCGGCCGCGTGATCACCGTCAGTCCATTCGCGTCACAGGTGATGCTGATCACCGATGAGAAAGCGGGCGCAGGCGCTGTCGTCGGACAGTTGGGCCAGTCAGGCGCGCTCGGCTCGGTTCGCGGACGTTCGGATCTCGGAGTCGGCATCATCGAGATGCGCTACGTTTCGGGACTCGAAACAGTGGAACTTAACGACAGTGTGATGACGACCGGGCAGGACGGCATCTACCCGCCTGGTTTGAACGTGGGAAAGGTGGTCGACGTCAAGAAAGGCACGGCGACACAGGCCCACCAGATTCTTATTCAACCCGGCGCTCAGCTCGACCATTTAGAGGAGGTGGCTGTGCTTCTCTATCAACCTCCGCAACGTTCCGCCCCCCAAGAGACCCTGCCAAATGTTGAAAAGCCCGGGAAGTAAGTCGTTGCCGTTTGTCATTGGCAATAGTTAAAGATGCCACCGATTAAACTCGCGCTAATTTTGATCATGTCGATTGCGTTGCAACTCGTGCTGCGCGACGTTTGGCGTCCTCTTATTTACATCGACTTTCCGCTCATCGTCGTCGTTTACGTCGCACTCCAGCGCGAAGCCTGGCAGGCGCTGGTCGTCGCCACCCTCGCCGGACTGATCGTCGACGCGCAAAGCGGCGGGCTGATCGGCGCCGGCGGCTTCTCGAAAACACTCACCGCTTACGTTATTTACTTCGCCGCCACCAAGGTAAACCTCGAAAACCCGTTACTTCGCATCCCAGTACTTGCAGCGGCGACAGTGCTCGATTCAGCCGTCTACGTCTTTTGGCACCGCGTGCTCGGGTATCCTCCCTCAGCACCCTGGATGCAGACGATCTCATACAAGCTGATCGCGACCACCGTCGTCGGCACCGTGCTGCTTTATTTCATTGATTCGCTCTTTGCCGAACGCAATGCGCAGCGGCGACAGTTCGCCACGCGGCGTCGCGTCGCACGCCGTTCAACAGGATCATTGCGCAGAAGATGACTAACTGTACTTTGTACTTTGCACTTTGTGCTTTGCATGGCAAGATGAACCTGGAACTAAGGTGCACGACGGCAACCCGGACAAAGCACTAAGAACTAAGCACTAAGCACCAACGAAATGAAGTTCGAAGACACATCTCAAAACCTTCGCGCCCGGCTCCGATTCGTTCAAGCACTCGTGGTTCTAATGCTCGGAGTGCTCTGCGTGCGACTGTACGTGTTGCAGGTCGTTCGTGGTGAGCGCTACGCCGAGATTGCCGAGAATCAGCGTCGCCGCCGTTTGCCGATTCCGGCACCGCGCGGCGTCATTTTCGATCGCGAAGGACGAGTGCTCGTCGACTCCCGCCCGATTTACAACGTCATCCTCATGCGTGAGGACGTCAAAGGCAAAAAGCTTCATTCCCTGATCGAGCCCCTGGCCGCCGGCCTGAACGTTGAACAGGACATGCTCCGCGAGCGTTTCGACCTCGTCGATTCGATGCCGGCGTTTGAATCGATCAAGGTCAAGGAAGGTGCGACTCCCGGCGACATCGCCTGGGTCGAGGCGCACAATCTCGAGTATCCGGAGCTCCGCGTCGAGCAACAGCCGCAACGGCGTTATCCGGCGGATGGCTCGCTCGCGCACGTGCTCGGTTACGTCGGCGAGATCAGCCCCGAACAGCTCAACAAACAGGCGTCCAAAGACAAAGGACTCAAACCCGGCGACATCATCGGACTGAGTGGCGTCGAACAGATCTACGACGATTACCTGCGCGGCAAAGACGGTTATCGTGAGGTCGTGGTCGACAGCCGCGGACGCATTCAAGCGGAAATCGAGATCGTCCCGCCGACACCCGGCCGCGATCTCGTCACCACCATCGATCTCGATCTTCAGAACGCCGCCGAAGAGCAACTGAAGAATTCAGCTACACAACGCGGCGTGATCATCGCCATGGATCCGAACAACGGCGAGATCCTGGCCCTCGCGTCGGCCCCGACTTTCGATCCGAATCTGTTTTCACAACGAATCACGACTAAGGAAGGACGCGCCGAGTATGTCGCGTTGCTGAACGATCCGGAAACGCCGCTGCTGAACCGTGCGGTCCAGAGTCGTTATCCTCCGGGCTCGACCTGGAAGATTCCGATGGCGGTTGCGGGTTTACAACAGAACGCAATCACGCTCGAGAAGTCGAACCTCGTTTGCGGCGGCGGTATCACCATCGGCAACAAGTTCACCCGCTGTATGGGCAATCACGGTTCGCCTGACGTCAAAGCCGCCATCACGCACTCCTGCGACGGCTACTTCTATCGTCTCGGATTGAAGATGGGCATCGACGGCATCGTCCAGATGGTTGACGAGTTTGATCTCAACAAGCGAACGGGCATCGATCTTCCGAACGAAGTGGTGAGCTGGACGCCGTCGCGCGAGTTCAAACGACGAATGCAGCCACGCGATCCGGAATGGCGGGATATCGATACTGTTTACGCCTCGTTCGGACAGGTTTACGACATCATCACGCCGATCTCGCTGATCAGATCCATCTCCGCCATCAGCCAGAGCGGCAAGATGTACATTCCTCACGTTTTGAAGGAAGTGAAAGCAATCGGCGACGGAACGCCCGAATACAAAGCGCCAGTCGGCTTCCAACCGCTCGACTCATCGCGGCCGAATCCCAAGATGATTCCGATTTCGAAAGGCATTCACGACGCCGTTGTCGACGGCATGTGGAGTGTGGTCAACGCCGGCGGCACGGGCGCCCGCATTCGCATGGACGGCTTCGACATCGCCGGCAAGACCGGTACGGCGCAGGTCGTCGGGCTCGGTAAGGACACCGGCAAGAACAAGGACCACGCGTGGTTTGTGAGTTACGCGCCCGCGTACAAGCCGGAAATCGCGATGGTGGCTCTCATCGAAAACTCAGGTTTCGGCGGAAGCCATGCCGCGCCTGCGATCCGCGGCGTCTACGACGTCTACTATCGCAAGACGCGACACCAGGAACCGCCCAATGCCCTCCCTAAACCGCAGATCGCAAAGAAGGAAACTCCCGACTCTCAGAAGTCGTCACCGAAGCCGGCATCACCTAAGCCCGTTGCCGCCGCCGCGGGACAACAGGCTGTGGTGAATAATCAGTAAAGGTAACCCCGCAATCCGCAATTTAGATGGTTGCAATCATTCACAAACGTAGTTGGCGCGACTTCGACTGGATTCTCGCGCTCCTCGCGATCGCGATCGTGTTGTTCGGCACCATCCAGATCCGCAACGCACAACCAACGGAGACGTACTGGGCCAAACAACTGATCGGTCTCGGGATCGGTCTGATGGCGATGCTCGCAATCGCATTCACGGACTACAGAAAGCTGCTGCACCTCGCGCCCGCGTTTTACATCCTGGGGCTGATCCTGCTGGTGCTCGTATTGATTCCCGGAATCGGGTTGAAGATCAACGGCCAACGTGCGTGGATCAAAGTTCCCGGCATCGGACAGTTTCAGCCGTCTGAGTTTGTGAAGGTGACGACGGCGATGATGCTGGCGCGTTATTTTGGCAGGAATCGCGTGCAGCCGCTGGCGTTGAAGGAGATGATTGTCGGCGGACTGATCCTCGCGTTGCCATGCGGGTTGATCCTGCTCGAACCGGACGTCGGTTCCGTGTTGACGTACATTCCGATTCTCGCCGTGGTCCTGTTCCTCTCCGCCGTCAAATTGCGACTCGTCGTGGCGAGTGTCGTCATCGCGATCGTTTTGATTCCGACTTCTTACTGGATCGGGGTCAAGACGGGACTGGTGAAGGGGTATCAGCAGGAACGCATCAACGTCATTCTCGATCCCGAGAACGCCGATCGACGACGGATCGGTTATCACACGTGGCAGTCGATACTGACGGTTGGCGAAGGCGGGTTGTTTGGCTCGCGTTCGTCAGTAGCACACTCGCAGAGCGGACTTAAGTTTCTTCCCGAGCCGCATACGGATTTCATTTACGCCGTCACGGCGGAGAACTCGGGCTTTGTCGGTTGTGTGCTGGTCCTGCTGGCGTACATGGTCCTGCTCTCACGCCTGATCACGGGGGCGCGACGTTCCTCCGATCGCATGGGAATGCTCTTTATCATGGCGTTTGTCGGAGGCTTCAGTTTTCAGATCTTCATCAACATCGGCATGGCGCTCGGCATTTCACCCGTGATCGGTGTGCCGCTGCCGCTGATGAGCGCCGGCCTCGCGTCGCTGATCGCGACGTTCATCGCGATCGGGTTTGCGATCAGTGTGCAGTTGCGGAGGTTTGTGAATTAACTTCCGTCGCTCTGATCGCGGCCAGCGCCTGACGAATCCCGCCAAGATGATAAGCAGTGTGCGCGATGATGGACATCACGCCGCCGACGTCGTATGGCCCATCCCACTTGTCGAACGAGTCGATGGTCGCCAGCACGCTGATGTGACTGTCTTGTAAGCGCCGTTTTATATCTTCCCACTGCTCGGGTGTTACCTCGCGAACCGTGTCCCAGATCTCCTGCCAGTTGTACTTCTTTTCGAAGTTTCTCGTGCGCATGATTTCGTCGAGCACGTCGAGATAAAAGCGCACGTGTTCGACTTGAGCCGCGATCGTCGCCGTCTTGGGCGATGCCGAGCGCGAGGCTTCCGCGGCAGTGACGCCGTCCAGTGTCTCGAACAAGGTCGTGCCTTTGTCGATATACATTCCCTGCACTCGTGAAAACGTCTCTTCAAGCAACTGGACCAACACCGGCTTGATGCGCTCCAATGGAATCTGCACAGGCATCTGTTACCTCCCAATTCGTCTCATCCGTGTTACTTCGGGACCTTCATTATCATACGAAATCCGCCGATCCTGGCACCACTCCTCCACGTTTCCGACCATGTCGCGCAGCTTCCACGAATTCGGTTTATAACGGCACGTACTTCCAATTTCTTCCCAAATCTGAATCATGCTTTAATCTGGCAAATAAGAAAATGCAAGAGAACCCAACATATCAAGCGGCTATAAAGGTGGCGCCACTTGTCGAAGAGCATTTTGCGCGGCATCTCGAGGAAGCACGAAAGAATGGCGAGACCGCGCTGGCGCCGAAACCGGATGCGCGTGCGGTCGCCGGAATCATCAACGCGACGTTTTGGGCGAGTTTTCGCCCTGAAGAAGGACGCTTTCCGAAGATCTCGCTCGCTTATCTTCCGCCGGAACAGGCGGTGCAACCGTTGATCTTCGAACACTCATTGCCGCTCACCGCCGGCGTGCTGACCAAGCTCGCGCCCGCGGTCGAGAGACCTGAAATCCATCTCGGAGTTTGGACTTTCGGCGAGGAACTGCGCGTCTGGGGCGCGACGCGAACGATTCCCAGTTACTGTTTCGTGCTCGAAGACATCGAACCCGGCCTGCTCGTCGTCAAGCATCGACGGCTCGACGCATTTGGAAAATACGCGAACGTCGTCGTGCTCAAAGGCGAACAGGTCAAGGTGATCGATCAGGAAGGCACCAGCCTACCTGACTGCCCGCAACTACTAAAAGCTTTACTGGCCTTCACCGCGGCCGCTACGAATGGACCACACCATACGCTCAACATCCTGGTCCAACTCTCCGCGTCGATGCGCGCGCAGGGACACGGCGGAAGTCTGCTCGTCGTGCCGGCAGGCAGCGAACGCTGGCGCGAGTCGATCGCTCAACCGGTTCTTTATTCGGTCGCTCCGGAGTTCTCAGCGCTCGCCAAGCTGTGCAAGCAAAAAGTTGACTGGGACGATCGGCGACAATGGGAGATCGAGATGCGCCGCGCCGTCGATATGATCGGTGGACTGACGGCGGTCGATGGCGCGACGGTGATCAACGATCGCTACGAAGTGCTCGCGTTCGGCGCGAAGATATGGCGGCCGGAAGGCAGGCCGCCGGTTGAAAAGTGGGTCATCACGGAACCGATTGTCGGAAACCTGCCCGTCGTCGTTCACCCAACGGAGCATGGCGGGACGCGACACTTGTCGGCGGCGCAGTTTGTACACGATCAGCGTGACGCACTCTCGCTCGTGGCGTCGCAGGACGGAAAGTTTACGGTGTTCGCCTGGTCGCCCTGTGAAGACATGGTCCACGCGCATCGTGTCGAGTCGTTGTTGATGTAATTCCGCTACGGCGTGAACATGCGGCGAAACGGAATGCCGGAGTAGCTCAACCGCATGGCGCGGCCGTCGATAATCGATTCAAACGCGATCCAGTCAGGCCCGTCAGGATCGCCGAGTCCAAACTTCCCGTCACTTCGCGGCACGAGTAACTGCGTTCCGTCCACGTACAAACGACCTTTGCGATAGACGACGCGCACGTCGCCGTACCACGCGCTGTCGTTGTAATAATGGCCGGTGAAACCTTCCCACTCTTTGCGGCCTTCAAACGTTCTTGGTCCAGTGTAGCGCGCGCCCGCGTACCAATCGGGACCATGGACCACTTCCGTGACAGCGCGATTGTCGCGTATGAACCAGAGCACGTAAGTCTCGAAGTCAGGATGCTTCACGATGAATCGATCGCCGCTCTGACGTTCGAGCACAACACGACTCCCGCCGTGCACGAGAATCAACTTGTCGCCATCAGCCACAAACACGAGCTTCTTCCCATCAGGTGAACTGAATTCACCAACATAATCAGCCGCATTCTTCACCTCGGCAGGCGGCGGCGGTGGCGCAGGCGCATCCGGCAACGGCTTCTGGGCCAACGAAGCGTTGAAAAGCTCGATCGCGTACTTCGTCACCGCGACCGGTCGATAACCGCGCAGGTTCGCGTTCACTGAAGCAAACGCACCGACACCCGACGTCACATCGACGTCGAGCGACGAACTGAAAGCCACCATGCCGCCTGTGTGTCGCAAACGCTGATGCCCTTCGATGTCGCTAACCCACAGGCCATACGCGTACGATGCCGGTTCACCGCGAAACTGCGAATCGATCGCGGGCTTCGTGAACACGTTGAATCCGTTGTCGGAAATCAAACGGCCCTTCGGCAGCGCGCCGCGGTTGAGCAACATGCGAATGTACTTCGCCATGTCAGCGGGTGTGGATGCGATGCTGCCCGCAGCGACGTCGACTTCGATCCACTGCGCTTCAGCAAGCGTGCCGTGCAGTGGAAACGGCTTCCCTTCGTTCAATGGTTCATAACCGACGGCCATCAGTTTTCGAATGTCGTTCGTGATGGTTGATCGACTCGCCGTCATGCCGAGCGGCGCGAGTAAACGTTCGCGCATCGCATCGGCGAACGGCCGTTTGTCCACGGCCGCAATCAGGAACCCAAGGATGTTGTAACCGGTGTTTGAATAGAGGAAACGCTTGCCGGGCTCGTACGCGGTCCAAAGCTCGCTCAGCAGCGCGTCGAGCAACAACGGCGCGCCGGGAAGTCCGGCGGTGTGACTCAGCAGGTGATGCGTCGTGATCGCGTCAAACTTTGTATTGATTTTCAACCACGGCAGGTACTCGGTGACTGGCCTGTTGAAGTCGATCTTTCCCTCTTCGCGCAACTGTACGAGCGCGAGCCCGACAAACGATTTCGACACCGATCCGATCTCGAACATCGTTTCGTTTTCGACTTTCAATCCCGCCTTCGTGTCAGCAAAGCCGTAAGTCGAAGCTCTAAGCAGACCATCGCGATTCGCGAGTGCGAGCGTCATTCCCGGCACGCCCGTCTCACGCATGTGACGCGCGATGAACGCGTCGAGTCGCGCAAACACGGGTTGGACCGCGGCCGATTGGACCGTCGCCGGCGCAACCGAATTGACTAAAACGGAGGCGCCCTTCGCCTCGATCACCTGCGAGGCCGCGACTACGAGCGCCGACTTTGCGCTCTGCGACAAAAACCTGCGTCGAGAAAGATTCATTGTGATTCCTTAAATTGTGGTTCGGGCCGATCGCCGTAGAGCTTAATTGCAGATTGCCAATCTGTAAATTAGGTGTTATGTGTGGTCCGGGAGAACGAAATTATGATGACGTTTCGGTTGATTGTGCTCGTGCTTTTTCTCGTAGCCCCGGTCGTCAAAACAGCCGCGCCCGTTCCTGACCCGGTTGCCGGCGCCTCGACGTTCTACACCATTCGCCGTGATCTGCGCCGTTGCGCATCGCCGATGTGCGGCGGTTACTTCATCAAGCTCGTGAACCAGGCGCGCACGCGTTGTGCCAATGGACGTTCGATGACGGAATGTTACGTCACATCGATCGAGTGGAACGGTTTGTCCGAACCCGACAAGGACGGTGCGATCGTCCGCGGCACGGTCAGTACACGCGGCGATCGACGCGGAGTTTACGGAGTGTTGCGCGCGCGGGAAGTCTGGCTCCCGGCGAGTGATAAACAACCTTCAGGCACTTTCTTCCGCGTCCGCGACCGTGGCCTGCGCTGTATCGCCGCGCCGTGCGAAACACATCACGAAGTGAAACTAAACACGAGCGTCAGCCGCAATATCGCCGGCGTCGATCTGTCGGGCGCCGCTCCGTCCGACGATGCCGTCAGTGAAGCTTTAGCGACGATGACGAGCCCCGACGGCGTCCTCGTAAGCGGAACGCACGAGCCGGTCACTGGCCCAGCCGGTCGATCGCAGACGCTCAAGGCGACGCAGTTTTACCTCCGCGCAAAAACCACGAGCCAGAGTCCCAAGCCTTCGCCGACAAAACCGTGCATCAAGACCGGCTGTTCGGGACAGGTTTGCGCGGATGAGGAAGTTGTAACTACTTGCGAGTTTCGACCCGAGTACGAGTGCTACCAAAAGGCCAGATGTGAGCGGCAGTCAAACGGCCAGTGCGGTTTCACTGACACCCCCGAGCTGCGACGATGTCTGAGACGGAACTGACGCTCCCCACACAGATCGCTTCCATCGAAATCTGCGCCAACTGCACCACGGCACTCATCGGCGAACACTGTCACGAGTGTGGACAGAAGAAGATCAACCCGAACGAGTTCTCACTCAAACGATTCGTAGCGCGCGCTGCCGCCGACATCGTCGACATCGAATCCAGCAAGATCTTCAAGACGATGCGGGCGATGCTGACAAACCCCGGTCTGTTGGCGACTGAGTATCTCGCCGGCCGCCGCGGCAACTACATTGGACCAATCAAGCTGTATCTGACTTTCAGCGCACTCTATTTTCTGTTCGCGTGGGGCGCGCTGGCGGACATTCGCGGCGGAACTACCGCCCGCACGATGACGATGCGTCCCGTCGTTAACTCGGCACAACGACAAGGCGTCGAGCCGGCAGTCATCGCCGACAAGATCCATCAGCGAGCGGAGAAGTACTCAAGCGCGTTCAGGTTTTTTAGTGTGCTGATTTCGGGAACGTTTCTGGCGGCGTTCTATTTCCGGATGAAGAAGTACTACGTCGAACACCTCGTCTTTTCGCTTTACTACTACTCGTTCGACTTCCTCTGCAAAACTCTCTTCGCGTTATTGTTTATTGTCGTCGCGGCTTTTGGGTGGAAGCTGCCGGCGCAGGCGTTGAATGTGTTCTACCCGGTCGCCCTCATCTATCTCGCGTTTTCATTGCGCAGAGTTTATCAGCAGCGATGGCTCACGACCGGCATCAAAGCAGTCGCCCTGTTCGTCTGCGAGTCACTGCTCTTCATCGGCGTTAACATCGCCGGCTTCATCATCGCCTTCGCGACCACGGTCTAAACTCACTGCGCCTCGGTCGTCTTCGCGACGATCTTCACCTGCTTCCGAATCGCTTCGTCCAGACTTGCCGCACGCGACCAGCTCATGCCGACCGTCTGATAACGCACGATGCCTTCGTGATCGATGACGACGTACGTCGGAAACGCGCGCACGCCGAAGGCGCGCTGAATGCGCCGATCTCTGTCGCGATACTGCGTCCAGATCATCTTGTTCTTCGCCGTAAACTCGCGCCAGATCTCGTCGTCGCTGTCCGAGCTGATTCCGATCAGCACGAACGACGGTTCCTTCGAATACCTCTTGTGCAGGTTGCGCAGGTCGGGAATCGACTCGACACAGGGCGGACACCACGTGCCCCAGAAGTCCAGCAGGACTACTTTGCCTTTCAGGTCGTCGAGCGAAACATACTCACCTTCCAAAGACGTGAAGGAAAAGTCAGGAGCATAATTCTCTCGTGCGCGCCGCGGGTTCTCGACAAAACGCTCCGCCGCTTCGACATGCTGTCCCCTCGGTTGCGCCTTGACGTACTCCTTCAGCTCGGCAATGCCTTCCGGATCGCGATTCAACTGCAACAACACGACGCCGAGGTTGTAGTGCAACACCGGCGGCGCGCCCTCGATCGCGAGTCCCTGCCTGAACACCGCCTCCGCCGCCTGCAACTTCTTTTGGTCTTTCCTTTCGGCCGACGATTGCAGCGCGAGTCCCTTGTTGTTGTAGGCCTTCAGGATGAGTTGCTTGTCGTCGCTTCCGAGCTCGATGACTTTGTCGCACGTCTCGACGACGTTCTTGTAAGCTCCGAGACCGAAATAAGCTTCGGCCATCAGGTTAAGACACTCGACGCACTTCTTCTCGCGCAAGTCATTCGCGCGTTTGAAGCTCTTGAGCGCCTCTTCAAACTGGTTGCGCCGCAGGAAGTTGCGGCCTTTACTCAGCTCGCTGTCGGGATCGTCGTCCTGGCTGGTAACGACCGACGGCGCCGCCAGGACCATCAGCAACAGACAGAAGATTCCGGTTCCCAACAACACAACGCGCCGCGCGATTGATCTGCTATTTGTGGACCGGGGCTTCGAGGTTAGGTTCACATTTTGCATCGGGTGCCTCCGTGAGGGCCGCATAATAGCATCAGATCACTTCGTTGTGGACCGTTTTAAGCTTATTATTGTCGCCCACCTCGCCAACAACCAAAGGAGATAATTATGATGACCCCGACCAGACAGATCACGGTCGTCCTGACTCTGTTGCTTTCGCTCCTGCTCACGCCCGTCACATTGCTGGCCCAAACCGGAATGAATGACTGGTCACGACTGAATTCAATCTCAAATGGGACCAAGCTCTCGATCAAGCTAAAAGATGGAAAGAAGGTCGATGGGACGTTGGAAGCAGTATCCGACTCGTCTCTGAGTCTGACGGTTAAAAAAGCGCGCAAGGAAATACGGCGTGAAGACGTCGCGAGTGTTCACGAAGTCTCGAAGAAATCCGCGACCAAAGCGACGTTGATCGGCCTGGGAGTGGGAGCAGGCGTGGGAGCGGCTCTCGGTATCGCGGGCGACGCCAGTAGTGGGGACAATGGTTTTGAAGAACTCGACAATGCCATCGCCGCTGGTGTGATCGTGCTGGGCGCGGGAGTTGGAGCACTCGCTGGTTTCCTTATCGGCAAAACCGGGAAGAAGCGAGTGCTCCTTTACGAGTCGAAGTGAGCGGTGTAAGACTTCGGCTCGTCAATCCGTTTAGCTCTTAGTTTTAAGAGCGCTTAACTCTTTCTCCAACTTCTGAATCTCGTCCTCTACGCCGGCTTTGCGGTCGGGATTTGTCAGTGTGGTCAGCGACTTCTTGAGCGCCATCAGGCGGGCCACCAACAAAGCCTGATCCGCGGGCACGGCGACGTCGGGAGTGACGCCCGTTCCTTCCCAGTTTGTCTTCGTGATCGGACTGATCGCGCGTCCGGTCGGAACGAACATGCCGAAGTGCTCGCTGATGCGGAAACCGCCGCCCGGGTGCGCGCCGCCGCCGGTAGTCTCGCCGATGATCGTCGCGCGTTTGAGGTTCTTCAGGTTGTAAGTAAATTCTTCAGCACCGGAGAACGTGCGTTTGCTCGTGAGCACGTACACGTCTTTGTTTAGATAACGCTTGCCGGCGACTTCCTTCTTCGTCCAGAACTCTTCGGTGCGATTGCCTTCACGCCAGTAAAGATCGTTCAGGTGAACGGGTTCAGGTCCAAACAGGTACGAACAAACAAGCGCGACCATCGCCGGGTTGCCGCCGCCGTTGTTGCGCATGTCGATGATGAGCGCGTCAGTGTTGTTGACGAAGTTCATCGCCGCCGCGACTGTGTCAGCGCCAAGCTCTTCGTCCATGAAGTTGAAGAACTCGAGATAACCGATGTTGCCACGCAGACGCTCGACCTTGCCGAAGCCGTGGTTCATCCAGTTGAGATCGACTTTTCGTTGCGCGATCTCTTCCGCGGTGGGTTCGCGACGGGGTCCACGTTCGGGAATCGCCTGGTGTGAATAACGCACGCGCAGATGTTTGTCGTTGCTTACCGCTTGCAGATCTTTCGTCAACGTAGTTGCAAACAACTTCGCGCTCGTGATCTCGTCGTATTCCTTCTTCGCGACTCGTTCACGTATCGACTGCTCCATCTTCTTCGCCATTTCTGGAAAGACGTAAGAATCGTTGAGCCGCTTCAGAATCGTATCGATCACCTTCGTACGCGTGGCGGCATCGATGGTGAGATCCGGTTGCTCCGGTTGGGCCACGGCGCCGCTCACCGCCAGGAAAGTCAGCAGCAAGAGGACGACAAGCCTGACAAGCGCGTTGGAGGACTTTCGTCTAGACATCAAATATTTCTCCTTTGTTGTAAAACCAAAATTCGTGATCGTTAATTGCGGCTGAGCAGTCCGCGAAGCATTAAATCCGCGACATCGGCCGTGCGCTGCTCGACTTCCTGACGTTCCCCTAATTCCGTCGTGCTGAGGCTGTAGGGCAGCAGGCCGTTGGTCGCTTGCAGAAGGGCGTGAGCCGTGGCGAGTTCGTCGTCAAACTGAAACTCTCCGGCATCGCGCCCTTTTCGAAGTACTTCGGCGAAGATCTCGGCTTCGGCCTGGAAGTAAAGGGCGCGGCGGGCAAGTAGTCCGGGACGAAGCGCCGCGAGCAAATCGTTGAGACTCTGTGTGTAGTGTTGAATGCTGTCGAAGCGAAACATGACGCGCACCAGGAGCATCTCGCGCAGGCATTCGGCGGCGCTGGCGTCTGAGCGGCAGATGTCGCTGAGTCGCTCCTTGAGCCGGTCGACGATTCTGTCGACGTGGGAGAGGACGACCTCTTCTTTACTGGCAAAGTGTAGATAGATCGTCCCTTTGCCGATGCGGGCTTCGGAGGCGATGTCTTCTACGGTCATTTTGCGGTATCCGTAGCGAGCGAGGAGGCGGTCAGTCGCGTCCAGAATCGCGTCCTTCACCGTCTCTTTGGGTGCAATTGCGGCCATTTTTTAGTGATTTGACTGCTGACTAAATTCGAATTTCAGTCACTTAGACGTTTGGGCGGGGAAAAAGTTCCGAAGAATTTATTTTTTTACGGATTTAGTTCCGAAACTCCTGAGACACCATCAGGCCGCGCATTCCACCATCCATGATCCCGATACCGACACGTCCGAACTGCGGGCGGAGAATGTTCGCGCGATGGCCGGGCGAGTTCATCAGTCCGCTGTGAGCGATTGAAAGTGTCGGAGCGAGCGCGAGGTTTTCGCCGGCAGCGAGAAAACGAACGTTCGCGTCTCTCATACGATCGAAAGGCGTCAGTCCCTCCGGCGTGTCGTGCGCGAAGTAACCACGGGCAAACATGTCGGCCGAATGACGGCGTGCGACTTCCGTCAACTCCAGATCGGCAGCCAGCGGTTGCAGACCGCGTGAGACGCGTTCGTTGTTGACCAGATCGAGCATTCGTTGCTCCAGATCCGGTCGCGGACGTGAAGTCGAAACGGTGAAAGGCAGCGTGACGCGTTCATTCGAATCGGGTTGAACGGTCAACAAGTTGAGGCTGCGCGCGATCGCCTCGCCAAAGACCGGACGCAGTTGTGCTTCGAGTGCCTGAGCGTAAACCGCAAGACGGTTGACCATCACGCTCGCGCGCGTGCGCTCGCTGATGCTCTCGCTCAGCGGCACTGCGAGCAGTAATGCTGAAAGAATCGCCGCCGTGATCAACCCGTTAACGAGTCCGGGCAGAAGACCAAGCGTTTGATTCGCCGGCCGCTCGTGAATGTCCGGCGAAAAACGACGCAACAACGCGTAACCGATCAACTGAACAGTGATACCGACGAACAACGCGACGATGATGAACGCCACTGGCTGATCCCAAACCTCCGACCACAGATTGATTCGCGGACCCAACCAACTCGCCAGCGGTTGGTAGTAACGCAAACCGGCGAGCAGACTCAGCACCCACCCGGCAAGATCCAACACGCCGAGAATAAATCCACGGCGATAACCGTTGAGCAGGTTCAGCGAGATCACGACGACCAACAGGACGTCGATCACATTCCAAGAGAGTTCTGTATCCATCGACAGTATGAAATAGAAATTCTAGAAATCCGTTCCTCCCAAGTGTCTCTCACTGCGTGAGTCAAACCACTCATTTTCCACTTTCATTTATCGAAAGTGTCACTAGATCCACATCGTCGTACTCAGAGTTCAACGTTTCGTAGTTCAAAATCGGCAATCGCTTCCAAAAACTCAGTAGTCTTTCCGGTTCACAATGCCGCACATTTTTTCGATCAGCGCAATTTCCTAAGCAGACGACTACTTCACTTCACTGGAACAATATCTGCATCGCTTCATTTTGCATCTTTAGTCTTCCCCCTCCTTCAAACCAACCCAGGGAGTTTTTGTTTATGAACAACAGATTTCGAAGTCTTTTCCAAGTAGCTTCATTTCTTGTTCTAACGCTCCTCGCCACAACCAGTTTTGCTCAATCAGGCGGCACTACCGTTCGTGGAACGGTCCGCGATCCGCAGGGCAATCTTGTGGCCGGCGCCAACGTCACTCTTACCGATCCGGAACGAAACTTCACGCGCAGTCAATCCACTAACGAGGACGGTGCTTATGTGTTCACGGCAATTCCACCGGGAACATACAAACTCGAAGTTTCAGCTCCCGGATTCAAAACCGCTTCTGCTTCCGGGCTCGTCGCACTGGTCGATACACCGACCGTTCGCGACGTGCAACTCGAGATCGGCGCGGTTTCGGAGACAGTCGACGTAACCTCCGGAGCTGAAGCTGCAATCAATACCAGCGACGCGAGTCTCGGTAATTCTTTTGAACGAAAACGGATCGTCGAGTTGCCGCTCAACGCGAACAACGTCGTCGGCCTGCTCTCGTTGCAACCGGGCGTCACTCGCAGTGGCGCGGTGAATGGCGGACGCGCCGACCAGTCGAACATCACGCTCGACGGCGTTGACGTGAACGAACAACAGGACGGTCTCGACGTCATCACCGACGAAGCGTTTGCGAGCGTGTTGCGTGTCACGCGTGATTCGTTACAGGAGTTTCGCGTCACCACGACCAACCCGAACGCCGAACAGGGACGTTCGTCCGGCGCTCAGGTTTCACTCGTCACTCGCTCCGGTTCGAATCAATGGCATGGATCGTTGTTTGAAACTCACCGCAACACGGTGACGAACGCCAACGACTTCTTCAACAACGCAGCGGGTGTCGAACGTCCGCAGTTGCTGCGCAACATCTTCGGCGGCTCGATCGGTGGTCCAATCAAGAAGGACAAGGCCTTCTTCTTTTTCACTTATGAAGGATTTCGTGAAGCGACGGCGACTTCGGTAGTTCGCGAAGTGCCGCTGCCGACGTTGGGCCAGGGCATCGTTCGTTATCGCACCGAGAGCGGTGAAAGCGATCCCGGTTGTCCTCCGGGCACGCCCGCTGGTGTGAATTGTCTGACGCCGCAGGAGATCATCGACACGTACGCATCCGTCGGCGCGACGCCGGGAATCAATCCTGACGCACTCGCGTTTCTCGCCGCGGCTGCCGCACGTTATCCGGCGAACGACTCGACCACCGGCGACGGTTTGAACACGAGTGGTTTTCGTTTCAACGCACGTACGCCGACTGAGTTGAACACCTACATCGCCAGGTTCGATTTCAACCTGACCAGTAATCAGACTCTGTTCCTGCGCGGCAACTACCAGAACGATCTCGTGACCCGCGCAGTGTTCTTCGATTCCGACTGCAGCACTGCCGGAGATAACGTCCAGTGCTTCCCTGACACGCCGCCGTTGACGACGTGGAACCATCCGAAGGGACTCGCAATGGGCCATATCTGGACCATCTCGAACGCCCTCGTCAATCGTTTCAACTACGGCTTCACGCGTGCGTCGTTCACGCAGAACGGCGACTCGAATGAAAACCGTGTCAACTTCCGCTTTATCTTCTCGCCGCAGTCGTTCCAGCGCACGCTGCGCCGGACGACGCCGGTTCACAACTTCGTTGACGACGTTTCGTGGGTGCGCGGTAACCACACGTTTGGATTCGGCGGCAACGTTCGTTTGATAACCAACAATCGCACTGCATTGGGCGCGTCATTCGACGACGCGATCATCAATCCGTCGTTCTATAACGCGTCAGGCGCCGTGCTTACGGACGGTTTCAGCGATTTTGTGAGTGAAAACGATTTGCGCGACGCGCTCGCGGCGGTCATCGGCCGCTTCTCGCAGTACAGCGCAAACCTCGTTTACGACGCGAGCGGACAGCTTCAGCAAGTGGGGACACCAACCGAGCGCGCGTTTGCGACGCAGGAATACGAAGGCTACTTCCAGGATTCGTGGCGTATGCGTCCGAACTTCACGTTGAACTACGGCATCCGCTGGTCCACCTCGACTCCGGTCTACGAAAAGAACGGTCTTCAGGTCATTCCGAACGTGAACCTGACCGACTACTTCAACCAGCGCCGTGAGAGTTCGTTCAACGGTACGCCGTTCAACGATCCGATCACGTTCGTGCTTGGCGGCAAAGCCAATAACGCGCCCGGCTATTACGAGCAGGATTGGAACAACTGGGCGCCAACCGTTTCGTTTGCCTGGTCGCCCGACTTCGGCGACAACACTTTCGGCAAGATTTTTGGACGCGAAGGCAGGAGCGTGATTCGCGGCGGTTTCCGCGTCAGCTACGACCGCATCGGCAGCGCGCTCGCAGTCAACTTCGATCTCAACAACCTCGCCGGGTTCACGTCGGCTCGTAACATCAACGCGAACACGTTCGATGTCATCGATCCCGATCTTGGACCACTCTTCGGCGGTACTAACCCCGACGTCCGCACGCTGCCCTTCCCTGGTTCAACTGGTCCTATCCCGACCACGTTGCAGTTTCCACTCACCGTCCCGTCCGATGAGGATCAACGCATCGAGACTTCGTTGGACCAGGGGCTCAAAACGCCTTACAACTACAGCTTGAACTTCTCCTACGGCCGCGAGATCGGCAAAGGACTGTCGGTCGAAGCCAGCTACGTAGGGCGTTTTGCGCGCAGTCTGCTCGCCTCGCGCGATATCATGCAACTAAACAACATCCGCGATCCGCAATCGGGGATGACGTATTACCAGGCAATCAATCAGTTGGTTGATTACCGTTACGCGAATCGCGAGATCACTTCGATCGAGTCGATTCCGTTCTTCGACAATCTCTTCCCGTTCATGCCGGAATGGTGGGGCGACACTTCGCTGACGCCGACGCAGGCAGCCTACGCGTTCATCGCGCCGGGTGGTCTCGGCGGTGGCGATCTGATCGACTACACGTTCCTGCAACTCTTGTGGGACGACCGTCCGGATTGCACCACGTGTCCATTCGGCGGTGGCCCGGCTCGGTTCAACAACACGTTCTATCAACCGCAGTTCGCGGCGCTGTCGGCGTTCTCGACGGTCGCGAGGTCAAATTACAACTCGTTGCAGCTCAGTCTCCGGCAACGCCTGCGCGACGACATCACGTTTGACTTCAATTACACCTACGGGCATTCGCTCGATAACGCGTCGGGATTACAGAACTCGACCAGTTACGGTACGGCGTTCATCGTTAACGCTCTGGACCCGGACCAGAACTATTCGAATTCAGACTTCGACGCGCGACACATCATCAACGCGAACTGGGTCGTGGGACTTCCCGTCGGCCGCGGCAAGCGTTTCCTGAACAACGCGAGTGGCTTTGTCGAACAGGCTCTCGGCGGTTGGCAAACGACCGGCATCTTCCGTTGGAACAGCGGACTGCCGATTCAAACTCCTTTCGATTGCTGCGTCTGGGCAACGAACTGGAACGTTCAATCGAATGGTGTTCGCGTGGCGCCGGTGCGTTCGTCGCCGACGAAGGAAGGTCAACCAAACATCTTCAGCGATCCGCTGGCGGTGTATCGCAGCTTCCGTCCGGCGCGTCCGGGCGAAGTGGGCGATCGAAACGTGCTTCGCGCTCCCGGATACATCTCGCTCGACATGGGCCTTTACAAGTCGTTCAAGATGCCATGGGAAGGTCATGAGCTACAGTTTCGTTGGGAAGTCTTCAACGTAACCAACACGCAACGGTTCGACGGCTTGACGATTTCCGATCTGGGTTTGGGAACTGATCCGCACCTCGGAAGCAGCAGCCCCAACCTCGATTTCGGTAAATTCACTTCAACTCAAGCTCCGTTGAATGAAACCAAGGCGGGACGCGTGATGCAGTTCGCGCTGCGTTACACGTTCTAGGAAAAATTTTCGGCCCGCAGATTGCGCACACGGCTTTATGTGCGTAATCTGTGGGCCGGAATGCTTCAATTCCTCAATATCTCCAACATCGCGCTGATCGACGAGCTTCAGGTTGAATTTGAGCCTGGACTTAATCTGCTCACGGGCGAAACTGGATCGGGTAAGTCGATCATCGTCGACGCGCTGGGCGTTCTGATTGGCGGGCGATTCACCAGCGACCTTCTAAAATCAGGCACAGAACGCGGATCGATCGAGGGACTCTTCATCGCCGGGCCGAATCCCGGGCTCGAACGTCTACTCGATAACTCCGGTTTGCCTGTTTCCGAGGAGTTGATCATCCGCCGCGAACTCTCCGCGACGGGCCGCAACAAGATCTTCATCAACAATCAACTCGCAACCAATTCGCTGCTGCGCGAGTTGCGCGAATTTCTCGTCGACATTCACGGACAGGGCGATCAGCAGACGCTTTTCAATCCACGCACGCATCTCGAACTGCTCGACTCGTTCGCCGTCAGCAATGGACTGCTCGACGAAGTCGCCGCTGCGCATCAATCGTGGATGCGAGTTCAGCATGAGCTCGACAAGCTGCAACGTGACGACGCGGAGAAGTTTCAGTTGCTGGACACGCTGAAGTTTCAGATCGATGAACTGGAACGCGCGCAGTTAGTGATCGGCGAAGACGAACGTCTCGAAGAAGAGCGACGACGGCTGGCGAATGTTGAGAAGTTGACGGAGCTTTCGCAGGCGAGTTACGGACGCATTTACGAGGAAGACGATGCGGCGCTCGCGCGAGTGCGACAGACGTTGAAAGACGTGACCGAGTTGGCGGAGTACGAGTCGAGTTTTGGCGAGTATCTTGAAGGACTCGAGAACGCGCGTGCTGTGCTGGAGGACCTTTCGTTTTCGCTGCGCGAGTTTTCAGACAAGTTGGCGTTCTCGCCTTCGCGTCTCGCGGAGATTGAAGATCGTTTGGCGGAGCTTTCGCGATTGAAACGAAAGTATGGCGGTTCGATTCAAAGCGCGCTCGAACATCTTGCGCGCTCGCAGGATCGACTGCGGCACATCGAGACTTCCGACGAACGGCAGCAGCAGTTAATGGCCGACGTTAGCTCCGCCCACACTCGCTATCTCGATCGGGCCGCGAAGCTCCATCGCGAACGCGTCCGGGCCGCAAAGCGCTTTGAAAAATCCGTCGAAAAGTGTATCGCCGAACTCGCGATGGACCATGCGCGATTTCAAATCCAAATTTCTGACGCCAGCGAATCTCCCCGGGGCATCGATCACGTTGAGTTTTACTTTTCGGCGAATGCGGGTGAGGATATGAAACCGCTCGCACGAGTCGCGTCTGGTGGCGAAGCATCGCGGTTGATGCTCGTGTTGAAGACCGTGGCGAACGCGACTGAGTTTCCACGCACGATCGTCTTCGACGAGATCGACTCGGGCATCGGCGGCCGCGTGAGCGAAGCGGTGGGAATAAAACTGCGTAAACTGTCGGAAACAAACCAGGTCCTGTGTGTCACTCACCAGGCCCAAATCGCTCGTTTCGCCGACAGCCATCTCGCCGTCCACAAAGAAGTGGCGCACGGGCGCACACGCGTGGAGATCGGAAAACTAAATCACCGGGGCCGAATCGAAGAGCTCGCCCGGATGCTAACCGGCGCCGAAATCACCGACAGCGCCCGCCGCCACGCACGCGAGTTGTTGAAGAGCCTATCTAGTGATAGTTGAGATTAGCATTCCGGGTTCCCGTCGCTTTAGATCTTCACGCGGCCACCTCAACCAACACTTCAGGATGACGCTCCGCGATCTTGAGAAGTTGCTTGGCCGCGCCAGAGGGTTCGCGACGCCCCTGCTCCCACTGCTCCAAGGTGCGCTTCGAAACCCCAAGAGCCGCGGCAAACTGCGCCTGCGATAGTCCGCTCTTTAGCCGCACGCGAACTACACGAGATTTGGCTTCAACTTTCGTTCGCTTTCCGCGACCAGCCTTGATCTCGAGCACACCGTCCAGTACTTCTTGCCATACGTCGCGCTCGGCCTCAGATTTAGCCAGCGCCCGTTCTGTTAGCTTCTTACCCATTTCTAAAAGCCTCCAGCAACTGCTTCAGAATGTGTCCCGGAACGTTCTCACGCCTCGTCTTCGCGTAGAGAGTTAATAACCAAAACTCATTAGGCTTGTAACGCACATAGTAAATGATTCGAAGTCCGCCTCGCTTGCCCACACCAGTCCGTCCCCACCGCACTTTGCGAACGCCTCCTGATCCCGGTATGAGTTCTCCGGCCTCAGGAGTCTGTATCAGGAACTGCTGCAACTCCGCATAATCATCGTCATCCAAGTACGATGGGCGTATTCGCTCAAAGATGGACGATTCGATGAACGTAAACACAAGTCCAGATATACGCCAATGGCGTACGGAACGCAAGGCTGCCAAAACTATTGTCGATATTGGCCATTAAACGTGCGTAACAACTTCACACCCGCCGGCAGATCGTTGAGCACTCCATCCGTTGCTTGAAGTCTTTGATTTGTTTGGTTTCTTCTAGCCATGGACGCGGAAAGTGATGGTGACTTTGTGTCGTTGTGACTTAGTTATCGAGGTCTTTTACTTGAGAGTTTGGAGTTGGACCGGTAGTCGTGTCAAACTCAATTCCGCATTTCACACTTTCGATATGAGCACAGAACCAAACAAAGTTATCTATTCGATGGTCGGCGTCAGTAAGTTTTACGACAAGAAGCCGGTCCTCAAGGACATTTATCTCTCCTATTTTTACGGCGCGAAGATTGGCGTCATCGGTCTCAATGGATCCGGCAAGTCGTCGCTGCTGCGCATACTCGCGGGGGTCGATAAGGATTTCAATGGCGAGACGGTGATCTCGCCGGGATTCAACGTCGGCTATCTCGAACAGGAACCTTTGCTCAACGACGAGCGGACCGTGCGCGAGGTCGTGGAAGAAGCAGTCCAGGAGACGGTCGATCTGCTGAAAGAGTTTGAAGAGATCAACGCGAAGTTCGGCGAGGAGATGAGCGACGACGAGATGTCGGCACTGCTCGAACGACAAGGCGAGGTGCAGGAAAAACTCGACGCGCAGGACGCATGGGATCTCGACTCGCGTCTCGAAATGGCGATGGACGCACTGCGTTGCCCGCCTCCCGATACACAAGTGAAAGTCCTCTCGGGCGGCGAACGCCGTCGCGTCGCGCTCTGCCGCCTTCTGCTGCAAAAGCCCGACATCCTTTTGCTAGACGAGCCGACGAACCACCTCGACGCCGAGTCTGTCGCATGGCTCGAACATCACTTGCAGAACTACGCCGGCACGATCATCGCCGTCACTCACGATCGCTATTTTCTCGACAACGTCGCCGGCTGGATCCTCGAACTCGATCGCGGTCAGGGCATTCCGTGGAAAGGAAACTACACTTCGTGGCTCGAACAGAAACAGGAACGACTGCGCCGCGAAGAAAAGTCGGAGAGTGAACGGCAGAAAACTCTGCAACGCGAACTCGAATGGATTCGCATGTCGCCCAAAGCCCGTCACGCGAAGGGCAAAGCGAGAATCAACTCGTACGAAGATCTGCTGAAACAAGAGAGCGAAAAGCGTCGCGAAGATCTCGAGATCCACATCCCGCCTGGACCACGACTCGGCAACCTCGTGATCGAAGCAACAGACGTCAGCAAAGGTTACGACCAAAAGCTGCTCGTCGAACACATGACGTTCGCGTTGCCTCCGGGCGGGATCGTCGGCGTGATTGGCCCAAACGGCGCCGGCAAGACAACGTTGTTTCGCATGATCACGGGCCAGGAGCAACCCGATTCCGGCACGATCAGAAAAGGCGAAACAGTCGTGCTGGCTTATGTCGATCAGAGTCGCACACTCGCTCCCGAGAAGTCGATTTGGGAAGAGATTACCGGCGGCGACGACACGTTGAAACTCGGCAACCGTGAAGTTAATTCACGCGCCTACGTCGCGCGTTTCAATTTCTCGGGATCGGACCAGCAGAAGAAAGTCGGTATGCTTTCGGGCGGCGAACGGAATCGAGTCCATCTCGCGAAGATGTTGAAAGAGGGCGCGAACGTCCTGCTGCTCGACGAACCGACGAACGATCTTGACGTCAACACGTTGCGCGCGCTCGAAGAAGCACTCGAGAACTTCGCCGGCTGCGCCGTCGTGATCTCGCACGATCGCTGGTTTCTCGATCGCATCGCCACGCACATTCTCGCCTTCGAAGGAGACAGCAAGGTCGTCTGGTTTGAAGGCAACTATTCGGATTACGAGGCGGACAGAAAAGCGCGTCTCGGATCAGCAGCAGAAGTCCCACATCGCATCAAGTACCGGCAGTTGACACGATAACGCGCCAGATGAAACGCATCGATCTGCGTTACGCTCTCGCCAACCTGTTCACTGAATCGAATCGAGGGTTGCTACTGGATCTCGTGGTCTTCGTAGCAAACCTCTTTCTGATGCGCACGTTGACCGGACTGTTCATCGATCTCTTCAGCCAGGTTTCCGCGGAAGAACCACTCGCGAAGTTCGCGCTCTCAGTCACGCTTGTCGGCATGTGGATCCTGCCCGTCGCGGGCGCTGTTCTCAAACGCCATCATTTTCACCTGCGCACCAAAGAAGCGGCACGAATCTTCGACAGCGAAGAGTACGGACATGCCGGGTGTTTGTTCAATCCCATCTTCTACTTCTGTCTGAACCTCGTGTTGATGTCGGCGATCGTCACCGGCATCGGCGACTTTCTCTTCGGCAAAGCATTACTCGAAAACGGCGCGATCTTCCTGCCGCTGATCTTCGGCGGATTGATACTCACGATCGTGCAAACGGTTCTGATCTACCTTTACTTTTCGCCGCCAAGCAAACCGCCGAGATGGGAATTTCTGCTACGGCCGGAAAGCGAGTGGGTCGGCGACATCTGCATCTTCGTCAACATGCTGCTGTTTCAGATTGCGTGGAATATTCTGACGATGTTCAGTCTTGGACCACCGACCAGTGTCCTGGATTTTCTCGGGCGGTTGTTCTTTCTGAGTTTCGTCGCGTTACTGATCTACTTTCCGCCACGGTTGTTGTACCTGGCGGAAGACATGAACCGCCGCAGCACGTGGCTCACGATGCTGCTGGCTAACTCGCCGGTGATTGCGAGGGTCGTTCTCGGTTTATAATGTCGCACCAGGAGAATCCAGATGAGAAAATTGATTTTCTGCCTTTCAGCTCTCGTTCTCGCGTTTTCACTATCAGGAGCCCAGGAAAACACGGATGAAATCAGAAACTTCGTCCGCGTCGACAAGGACTTCTGCACGGGCGGACAGCCACGGCTCGAACATCTCGCAAAATTAAGAGCCGAAGGCGTAAAAGCGATCATCAATCTCCGCCGTCCCACCGAGCACCGCGCCGAGGAAGAAGAAGCGAAAGCCAAAGAGCTCGGACTGCGTTACTTCAACATCCCGGTGTCTGTCGGCGATCCGAAAGACGAACAGGCCGATGAGTTTCTGAAGATCACCGACGATCCGCAGAACAGGCCCGCGTTCATCCATTGCACCGCCGCGATCCGCGTCGGCGCGTTCTGGATGATTCGCCGAGCACTGCGCGACGGGTGGTCCATTGAAGACGCGGAAGCCGATGGAAAGAAGGTGGGCTTGCGTGACAATCCGCACCTAAACGAGTTCGCGCGCAAATACATCGAGAAACATCAGAAGAAAGGCGCGGCGTCGAACCCTGCGCCTGCGGCGAACGTCCCTGCCGCCTCCGATCTCCCGACGACGCCGATGAAGTTCGGTGTTTTCACCGCGCGTTTCGATCCCGCGGGAACGTTCACGATCGAAGGCGATGGCTGGCCCAAACAAAACGGTAACTGGAAGAAGTCGGGCGACGAGATCGAACTGGCGTCGATTGGTGGTCCAAAAGGCTGCGATGGTCCAGGCAAGTATCGCTTGAACAGCAACGCCAAAAGCATGACGTTCGACGTAGTCGCCGACGAGTGTGCGCTGCGACGGATGATCCTCGATCGCAGTACGTGGCTGCCGGCGAGCGAAACAGTCGCCGTACCGCCGCGAAAGATCACACTGACCGCCGGCGCGCCGCTGTCATCACGTATCAAGCCCGGGCCGGCAAAAGGAAGCTGGCCGTCGTTCCGTGGTCCGCATGCATCGGGTGTCGCTGAAGGACAAAACCTGCCTGACAAGTGGAACGGCAAGAGCGGCGAAAACATTCTCTGGCACACGAAGGTTCCCGGACTCGCACACTCCAGCCCGATCGTTTGGGCCAATCGCGTCTACGTTACGAGCGCGGTCAGCACCGATCCGAAAGCGAGCTTCAAACCCGGACTCTACGGCGACGGCGACGCGTCTAAAGATCTCTCACAGCATAACTGGATGCTCTACGCGCTCGACAAACAGACCGGCAAGATCGTTTGGGAACGCGTCGCCTACTCGGGCGAGCCGCGCGAGAAACGTCACATCAAAGCCACGTACGCTAATTCCACGCCCGCTACTGACGGGCGCATCGTCGTCGCGTGGTTCGGATCGCAGGGTGTTTTTGCTTACGACGTCAACGGGCGTTTGCTGTGGAAAGTCGATCTCGGCCGTCTCGACGCAGGCGCGTACGACATTCCGACGTACGAGTGGGGCACCGCCAGTTCGCCCATCATCTGGAAAGATCTCGTCATCCTTCAAGTTGACACCCAGACCGACTCTTTCATGCTCGCGTTGAATGCCGGCACGGGTAAGACAGTTTGGAAAACAGATCGCGACGAGATTCCATCGTGGGGCTCGCCGACCGTGATCACGACGAAGAACGGCGACGAAGTCGTCACCAACGCCTCGAACTTCATTCGCGGCTACGATCCGCGCACCGGAAAAGAACTGTGGCGACTCGGACGCAGTTCGAAGATCACCGCGCCGACGCCCATCTTCTCCGACGACATACTCGTCGTCGCAAGCGGACGTGGACCAGAGCGGCCGATCTTTGTCGTCAAAGCCGGCGCACGCGGCGATCTCACATTGCCGGAAGGAAAGACGAGCAGCGACGCGATTCTCTGGAGTCGCACCGGACGCGGTCCCTACATGCCGACGCCGTTGATCTACAACGGCATTCTCTACGTGCTCGCGAACAACGGAACGTTCGACGCGTACGATCTGAAAACCGGCGAGGAACTTTATCGACAACGTCTGCCGGTGATCGGCAGCGGATTCAGCGCATCGCCAGTCGCCGCGGACGGCAAGATCTACTTGTCGAATGAAGACGGCGAGATCGTGATCGTGGCCGCTGGTCCAAAGTTTTCCCATATCGCGACGAACACGATGGGAGAACTGTTGATGGCCACGCCGGCGCTGTCGGACGGCGTGATGTACGTGCGATCGGCCGAAAGCGTTTTCGCTGTCGGCAAGAAGAAATAAAATTCGAACTTCGAATTTCGCAATTCGAAATTTGTTTACGGCTGCGCCTGGATGTTCTACTTTTGATCCGTGCTAACCTGTGCGCGATGTACCTAAGAATCACCGGAACCCTCGCTGCATTATTCACCTTTTTTGTTGTTGCTTCCGCTTCGATGCAGGGCGGAAGTGTCAAAGGCAAAGTCGTCGCCGACATACCAGATCAACGCCGGGCGCTGCCCGGAGTCGTCGTCAGTTTGAGCGGCGAACGTCTCGGAGACAGAAAGCTCCAGACGGTCACCGATCTCGACGGAGCGTACACTTTCGCCGGTCTCGTCGCCGGTGAATACGTCCTCACAGTCGAGTATCAAGGCTTCAGAAAGTACGAACGGACGATCAGCGTTCAGATCGAAGCGACGGTCGAACAGGACCTGATGCTGCAACCTGTTCCGCTCAACGAAACCGTTACCGTCACCGCCGATCCCACCGGCGCCAACCGCACGGAAGCAACGACGCCGTCTACCATCACGCAGCAAACGTTGCGCGATGCGCCACTGATCGACCAGAAGTTTCAGGACGCGCTACCGTTGTTGCCCGGCGTCGTGCGTGGTCCGGACGGAAACCTGAACATCAAAGGCACGCGCCCGAGCCAGAGCGGCATTCTCGTTTCGAGCCTCAACGTCACCGATCCATGGACCGGCACGCCGGCGATCGAATTGCCACTCGAAGCGGTCGAAACGGTTCAGGTGCATTCGAATCCGTACTCCGCCGAGTACGGAAAATTCACCGGTGCCGTCACGACGATCGAAACGCGATCGGGAACGAATGACTTGCGTTATCTCGTCACCGGCGTTTTGCCGCGACCGCGTTGGCGCGACGGATCGCTCTTCGGCATCGGCGCCGTAACGCCGCGTATCGCCGTCGGTGGTCCTATCAAGAAAGACAAGCTGTTCTTTTTTCAGAGTCTCGAATATCGGTTCGTGCGCACGAACGTTCCGAGTCTCGAAGAACTCGACGAACGACAACGCGACATCCAGCGCGAGAGCTTCGATTCCTTCTCCCGGCTCGACTACGTCATCAATTCAAACAATCGTTTGACGGCCAGTTTCTCGCTCTTTCCGCAGAAACAGTCGTACTTCAATCTCAACACTTTCAACCCCGCCGATACGACCGCGAACTTTCATCAACGCGGCTGGTTCCTCGCGTTCAACGAACAGGCGACGTTCAAGTCAGGCTCACTGCTGCAATCGAGTTTCAGCGTGAAGCAATTTGACGGCGACATTTTTGGCAACAGCGGCGCGCCTTATCAGATCACGCCCGAACGAAACTTCGGCGGCTGGTTCGATCGACAACATCGCGAAAGCCGTCGCTACGAACTGCTCGAGATCTACAACCTCGCGCCGGTGAACTGGGGCGGATCGCATTCGTTGAAGGTCGGCGTGAACTACAGTTACACGAGTTTCGACGGCAGCGATCGCAGCACGCCTGTCAGCATCCTTCGCGCCGACGGCACGAGGTATCAGCAGATCAATTTCGCCGGCACGGGCGATCTCTCGCGAAATCAAAGCGAGTTTTCCGCGTTCGTGCAGAACAAGTGGATGGTGAATCCGCGCGTCGTAGTCGACTTCGGACTTCGCTACGATCGCGATCAGATCGGCGCGAACAACAATTTTGCTCCGCGTCTCGGCGTCGTTCTCGTGCCTGCCGCAAACGGGCGGACGGTGATTCGCGGCGGCGTCGGTCTGTTCTACGACAAGATCCCGCTCAACGTCGGTTCGTTCGAGCAGTACCAGGATTTTGTAGTCACGACTTTCGCGGGCAACGGCACGAGCGTCGTCGATGGACCACGCTTGTTTCTGAACACCGCGCCGGCTGATCTCGAGAATCCGTACAGCATCGCGTGGAACGCGCAGGTGGACCATGAAGTCAGTCAACGACTGATGCTGCGGTTCGGTTATGAAGAACGCAGCACGCGAAACGATTTCGTCCTCGAGCCGGTCGCCGATCAGTTGAACGCCGGGCGATTGTTGCTGCTAAACTCCGGCCGGTCACGATATCGCGAGTTGCAGGCCGTCGCGCGCTTCCGTTTTCAGGAAGGACGCAATATCTTCCTCTCATACGTGAGGTCGCGGGCGCGCGGTAATCTGAACGACTTCAACCACTACTTCGGCAACCTGAGACAACCGGTCATTCGCCCGGACGAAAACGGCAAGCAGCCGTTCGACGTGCCGAACAGAATGCTTTTCTGGGGCGAGTTTGCGTTGCCTTTCGACGTAATGGCGACGCCGGTTGTCGACTGGCGCAGTGGTTTTCCTTTTTCGCTCGTGAACGAGCAGCAGGATTTCGTTGGACCACGCAACGAAGGCGGGCGCTTTCCCTCGCTGCTCACGTTCGACCTGCTGGTGACGAAGGGTGTGACGATTCCCTTTCGCGGCAAGAAGTATCGCGGCCGCGCGGGCATGACGATCTTCAACATCACGAACCACTGGAACCCGCGCGACGTGCAGAACAATATCGACAGCCGGCAGTTTGGCACTTTCTTCAACAGTCCCGGGTTGAGCGTGCGGCTCAAGTTCGAATTTGTGAAGTATTGAATCCGTCCAATCCTTGTTTTAAAGGAGTGTTCCGCATGACGCGACTTCTCATAGCGATCTGTATTCTGGCCCTCTTATTCAATGGCTCGTTCGCAACCGCTGAAACGGCGAACGATTACAAAGCACAAGTCGTCGCTGACATCACCGGCATGTCGAAACAGGCCCAGGTGATGGTCGATACGGTCTTCAGCTTCGGCGAACTGGGCTTTCAGGAAATCGAAACGTCGAAATACCTGACCGGAGTGCTCGAAAAAGAAGGCTTCAAGATCGAACACGGCATCGCGGGCATTCCCACCGCATGGATGGCAACCTACGGTTCAGGCAAACCCGTCATCGCGTTGGGCTCTGACGTAGACTGCATCCCACAAGCATCACAGAAACCCGGCGTCGCATACCACGCACCGCTGATCGAAGGCGCGCCCGGACACGGCGAAGGTCACAACTCAGGCGTCCCACTCAACATCCTCGCCGCCATCGCCGTCAAACGCCAAATGGAACGCAACAAACTTCCCGGCACGATCAAACTCTGGCCCGGCGTCGCCGAAGAGCTCGTCGCCGCCAAGGCTTACTTCGTCCGCGCCGGTGTTTTCAAAGACGTCGACGTCGTGCTCTTCACGCACGTCGGCAACAACCTCGGCACATCGTGGGGCCAATCGTCGGCAACGGGCTTGGTCTCAGTTGAGTACACGTTCAAAGGCGAAAGCGCGCACTCCGCAGGCGCGCCGTGGCAGGGACGCAGCGCACTCGACGCGGTCGAGTTGATGGACGTCGGCTGGAACTTCCGTCGCGAGCATCTACGCTGGCAACAACGTTCGCATTACGTGATCACAAACGGCGGCGACCAACCCAACGTCGTGCCGCGTCTCGCCAGCGTCTGGTACTACTTCCGCGAGCTCGACTACGAACACATCAAACGAATGCGCGAGATCGGCGATCAGATCGCACAAGGCGCCGCGATGATGACCGACACGACCGTCACCTCGCGCGTGTTGGGTTCAGCATGGCCGCAACACTTCAACCGTCCAGTCGCGGAAGCGGCTTACGAAAACATCAAGCAAGTGGGTCTGCCGCAGTGGAGCGAAGCCGATCAAACACTCGCGAAAGCGCTACAAAAAGAGCTGAAATCCCGCGAGGAAGGTCTCGCGACAACACTCGACACTCTTTCCGGACCAGTGCCTGACGAACAGCGAACACGCGGCGGTTCCGACGACATCGGCGACGTCTCGTGGAACGTGCCGACCATCACTCTTCGCTATCCTTCAAACATCCCGGGACTACCGGGTCACAATTGGGCCAACGCCGTCACGATGGCCACTCCGATCGCGCATAAAGGCGTGGTCGCCGGCGCCAAAGTCATGGCGATGACGATGATCGACTTATTGACGAAACCGGAACTGGTGGACCAGGCGTGGAAATACTTCCGCGAGGTCCAGACGAAAGACACGAAGTATCAACCGTTGATCTCGCCGGACGACAAGCCGCCGACCTACCTCAACAAACGAATCATGGACACGTATCGCCCGGAGATGCGCAAGTTTTACTACGATCCGTCAAAGCACAATACGTATCTGGACCAGTTGGGCATCAAGTACCCAACCGTCAGGTGAACACAGATGGCTGAACCAAAGACCAAACCGAAATCTACGAGTGTCGAAGCATTTCTGAACAAGGTCCCGGATGAAGGGCGACGCGAAGATGCTTTTCGCATCGTGGAAATGATGGAGGAGATCACGGGCGAGAAACCGAAAATGTGGGGCAAGGCCATCGTCGGCTTCGGCTGCTATCATTACAAATACGACAGCGGAAGAGAGGGCGATGCGCCCATCATCGCCTTCTCACCGCGCAAACAGGATCTCACGCTCTACCTCGCGTATGGCTACGATCAGTGGAGCGAGTTTATAGAGAAGTTGGGGAAACACCGGACGGGCAAATCGTGTCTGTACATAAAACGCCTGTCCGACGTTCACGAGCCGACGCTGAAAAAGCTGATTCGCGAGTCAGTGAAGAAGATGCGCAAATGGAACAAACCGAAACCCGGTTAATCCGCGTCCTTCGACTGGCCTGTCTTTAGATCGATCGTCGTTAACCCACAACGCGCCGCGTCGTTTTCTACTGAACATGGACCAATGTCGTTTTCCGCAAGGGACGTGAGCCAGCGTTTCTTCCGCGTCTGCTGGTCCAGTCTTGTCATATAGCCCAACCGCGAACGTCCGTCGCTGACTTCGTAGACTAACAACAGATCTCCTTCGTATTCGAGGAAGTAGACCTGTTCGATCCGACCGGCCATTCCGAGTTTCAAATGAAACAACGTTCCGATTCTTCTTGACGCCACCTCACCAAGACCGTCGTGCCGAATCGTGTATTTGCCGGCCGAGGTTGTAAACATGAAAAACGCTCGCTGTTTACCTGTCCCGAGACGTCGTGCCTGCTCGAGAGTCGCTGGTTGGAGAGTTAGTATCACGAGGCAGATCGCGGCCACGAACTTCATTGCGGGTTCTCCTTTTCGCGGGGCGGTGAGGTAACCGAGAGTTTACTACATCCCAGCGGCGGCTAACGATTGTTTCTTTCGAACCACGCGATGATCTGCGGATAAAGGTCGGCGATCGTCGTTCCCGGCGGCCGCGTCCGATAGAGATTGACTAGAAACTGGTCGAATTCCGCGAACATCGGAAAACCCCGGCGCGCCGTCATCATACGCTCGACACTGGCGATCATCCGCGGCTGTTCGTCTTTCGGCGCGTAGTCCATCAAACGCAGACTCACAAGGCCCCAGTTCATGTACTCGTTGAACGTTCCGATGCCGGCGTAATAACCCGGACCGCGGCTGCCGTCCACCCAACGCTCGCGGTTGCTAATCGCTTTGAGAATGCGTTCCGCGTATTTCTCGGATTCCGGATTGATGTATCCGTGATTGATCTCGGTGAAGACGATGTTGCCGCGAAAGACGTTCTGGCCCGCTTCGGATCCGGGCTCGTACGAGCGCTTCACATCCTGCGGATAGGGAAAGTTGACGTGCGGTTGCAGTTCGCGAAAACCGTTGCTCTCGAACCACGTCGTCGACTGGTTATAAGCGACGAGCGGCGAAAAGATGATCTTGTAAACGTCGTAACCGCTGGAGCTCGGAAAATTCTTGTCGAGCCAACGCTTCATCTCCGCGACGTTCGCAACATCGCGATAGAACGCGATCTGGTCCTGGTAGGTCGTCGAGTTCTGTTTGTAAAACTCCCGGAAGTTCGTGGCGTCAGAGAACGACTGCAACAGCGCGATGAAAGGACGCAGCGTGTTACGCGCGTCACCGCGAAAACCCGTGCGGTCGTAGACTTTGCTTTGCACGATCTGGCCGCGCGAGTCGAACTCGAAAGCGTAGCCATTCATCTTCAACGAGAAGTAGCGCCCGAGATCCTGTCGCAGCTCTGATTCGAGCGCGGCGAGCAGCGGATGGTCCTTGTACTTATCGAACCATTCGTGCATCCGTTTGTAGTAATCCGAATCTTTGTAGACCAGGTTCCGATCTTCGATGCCGATCGGTGTCATCGCGATTGCGATGTTCACGAGCTCGTAAACTTCCGGTATCTCTATCAGCATCTTTCCGCGATTCGCGGCCTGGTATTTCTGATCGAAAACGGCCGCCGGGACAAACTTCACGCCGACAATCTGCGTGTAGCAAAGGTCGTCGCCGCGTTGAATGATGAAGTCGTACTTCTTCCCGAGTTCGACCCAAAAACTGATGGATTCGAGGTCCGTTATAAACGTGACGCGCTGTGGTTTGCCGTCCTTGAGTTGCGACTCGTAAACGTCGGGCTTGATTTCGGGGACCAGCCTCCAGATATTGGGGCGATACTGGTCGCCGTCCTGGATGCTGACGATCGAGCTGGTGGACCTGATGACCTGGAGTTTTTCCTGGACGTTCTGGGAGGGCTGAGCGTTCGCCGTAACCGCAAAAAGCGCCAGAATGAGCGTAATTGCTAATTTCATGTGCCTCTCTGACTGGAAACCCACCTCGGCGCGGGTTTCTCATTCCGAGATCAAGACACCGAGAACCCATTGGATATGACACCGAAGATTTGAACGTGGGAGGTGACTATCATGCCTATGATCGTGTTCGGAGACAAGCGATTGAGCGCGGACGGTAGTCTCCTGATCTGAAATTCTCTGCGCTCTCTGCGCCTCTGCCGTGAACAAATGGCATCAACAAGTAAATCGCAGAGGCGCAGAGTCTCCACTTGAAACAGGAACGCCGTTGCTCTCATTCATTTGCAGGCGCATAATCAGCGTGAACCACCGACAAGGATTAGAGGGACCAGGCATGGACAAGCAACGACTTGAACGCATCGAACGATACATTTTGGGCTTCATTCAGAACCGGCAGCAGACGCGGATTCTCGCGAAGGACCTGTTCGATAGCACCGCTGAATATGCCAACGCCGATATCGTGAGGGCACTCGAAGATCTGGAGAAGCACGAACGATTGCTTGTGCGTCATACTTACGAAGGCAATGATTACATTACGCTGACGCCGCAGGGCGCGATCTACGTCGGATTCGAGCAGTCGGATCTCGAAAACGAAGGATCGGCGATGCCACATCCGCCGCGCAGCGCTACCAACAGTTGACCATGTTGCTTACTGGCTTCCGGAAATGGCTGAGACTCGCCGGCGCTGCCTCTTTAGTTCTGTTTGCCTCATTCAGCGTCGTGGCCCAGGAAGAGCCTGCGGTCGTCAACGAATCCAACCACGCGGGATCATTTTCGGAACTACTCGACAAACGGCGCGCGCTGCTCGTCGTCTTCAAATCGCGTGTGATCAGCGTGGAAAATCGTGATCGCGCGATTATCGAAGACGTCTTGAAAGCTGATCCGAGTCCGAAAGGGCGTTACCGATGGGTCTACGCACAGCTCGCGAGTAAGCTGAACAAGTACATTCGCAAGTATCAGAGCCTGAGCTCGGCCGACGGGTTAGCGGACGCGGAGTATGTCATCTACTTCAACGTGGTCGAGTTTCGTCGCATCCTCAACGCCCACTATCCGTACGGCGAGCTGTTCGTGATCGTCAAAGGCTCGCCGCAGGAACTCAAGCCGCCGCGCATCGTGTGGCGAGCCAAGAAAGTGATGGTCTCGACCGACGCGATCGGCGATCTAATCAAAGACCTGAAAGCACTCCGCGGCGAAGGTTGATCACCGCACCGTGAACAACGACGGCGCTACCACAACCGTCGCCTCCGGATTGTAGTAATCGTACAGAATCGACGCGGAGCTCTTCGCCTTCAACCCAAATCGCGGCCGGAACTTGAAGTCAAACGAAACACCGCCTGCTCTCGGCCAAAGATAGAAGACAACGCGATCGGGCAGCACGTCGTAGCGGTTGATGGTCCAGTCTTTCGACGCCTTTTCAAGCGAACTACGATCGACTTCCGCGCCCGGCGGGATTCCGATCTCCGCGAGCAACATTCCATAACCGCGAAAACCGACGCGAGCAGCTTCAACACGACACGTTACGTCCTCGTTGATCTTCGCCGCAGTCTTGTCGAACTTTACCTCCAAACGCAGATCGCTGGTCGAGTGATTGTTTGCCGGTTTTGTCTCTCCCCACGGGACGTAATAATTCGCCACCGCTTGAACAGACGCGAACGGCAAACCATCAAGCCGCTTGAGCTCGATCGAGTTCTTTCCGGCTTTCAGAAACTCGGAAATGTTTACGGTCACCGGATTGTTCAAACGATGATCCAGTTGGACCGTCTGCATTCGGTTGCCGTTGACGACGACGTCCGCCGTGGATTGAGACGGCGCATTAGTTGGTCCACGATGCGAAAACAGCACCAGCATCGCATCGAGCACATTCACCGTTGCCTGCGTTGACGACCATACTCCGTAACGATCCTTCTCTTTCAAAAGGAAAAGCAAACCACGATTGATCAACTTTTTGTTTGCTTCACAAGCGGGAGTCTGTGAATTGCAGTCGTTTGCGAGTGCCTGAATAACGAGTGCCGTTGTTTCAACACGACCGACGCGTCCCCAACCGTAGAACGGAGTGTTGGTCTCGATCGCCCAGTAGCTCGTGTTCCCTTCTTCGAGAGCGAGTGTTCGAAGTTTCTCGACCGCCGGCTTAGCTCGCCCACTTTCTTTTGCGTCTTTTGCATCCGCAGCGGCGAGCGCATACGAAGCGAGCAAGTAAGGCTCGGCGGTCCGCTGCGACTCCTTGTCGAGGAAATTCAACGCGCGTTTCAGCGGCTCAGAAGCCTCTCCATCTGTTCGCGCAAGAACGCGTGCGACATACGCCGTCAGCACGATGTTTGGACTCGGATTGTCGCCCTCGTTCCAATACGGATGGCGCCAACTGCCATCCGGACGCTGTTGCTTGACGAGCCATTCGCGCGCCTGCTTGACGACGTCCTGGTCCACGTCTATCAACTCGCGCGCATCGTTCAAGAACTGCAACGCGTATGCGCTTAACGCGAGATCCGGTTGACCGTAACCCCAGTAAGTAAAACCACCTTCCTCAGCGCCGTAATTAAGCAAACGACTGTAGCCGTCCTTTAAATAACGCCCGGCCCGCGCGCTCAGAGGAAAGCTTTCGCCGCTCTTTTTGAAATGCCGTAACAACAGCAGACTCGGATACGTAGACGAGATCGTCTGTTCGCCACAGCCGTACGGCCGCTGCATGATGCCTTCGACACCTTCGACCACATGCGACAGAAGATTCGGATAGATCTTCAACTCGCCACGGCTGGAGTTGGGAACCACATTTTCCGCGATGTCTAAATTAAGCACGGTCGCATCGTCGAGAAGATCGCCGGCTGTGACTGACATCTCCTGTCCGTCAGGATGAACACTTACCGGTTTTTCAATCGCGTCCTGTTCGTCAGTGCCGCGCGCGGTGATGCGTTGTTTACCATCCTTCACGGATCCAATCACACGGAAATCGAACGTCTCGCGCATCGCATCGCCGGCGACCACACTCGTCTGCTTCTGTGCTGGTCCAAGCAGCGCGAACCAACTCTCAGGCTTGATCTCGAGACCGACTTTTTGCGTTTGCGACAGGTAGTTACGAATGACAACAGGCAACGAGATCTCATCGCCTTCGGTCAGCACGCGCGGTGGATCGTGTTCCACGAAGAACGGCTGAAAAGCCTTGATGTCCTTCTCCGTCGTTCCGATGCGACCGTCTTCAGTTGAACCGATGACCATCACCTTCCACGTCGTGATGTTGTCCGCGAGTTTGAAATTGACCTGCGCGCGGCCTTGTTTGTCGGTTTCGATCGAGGGCTGCCAGAGCAATGTTTCGGGGAAGTACTCGCGCAAACGTGGCGTGGAAATCAGTTGCTTCGGGGCCTTCGCGGCGGCGGCAGGCAATTCTTTGACGCGTCTTTCAGTGATCGACGTTGCAGTCTGAAGCGTCATCATCGGAGCCTCACCCGCGGTGACGCTTACCGTCTCAGCCACCTGGCCCACTTCCAACGTTATGTTTACTTCGGTGATGTTCTGCGGACGGACGACAACCTGGTCGATCACGCCTCGCCTGAATCCCGCGGCGTCGAAAGTGATCTGGTACGTCCCTGGCGCGAGGATCGAGAAGCTATACCTGCCGCTATCATCGGTAGACGTTACCGTGGTTGGACCATCAGGCAGGCGTGTGGCCGTAACAGTTGTCCCCGGGACGGCAGCGCCGGCGTGATCTATCACGGTACCGATAATGGCGCCATTCGGTCCGGTAAGTACGACTCCGGAAGTTAGGACGACGGGAGTTGGAGCGCCGCGCGGCTGTTCGGAAAGGACGACGGTGAAAGTGCCAACGGGAAAGTCGTCGAGAGTAGCCGGTCTTCCATCAGGTCCGACACTACGCATGACGACGTGACCGAGCGTTTGCGTAACGGGCGTGATATTCGTTCGCAGCGACGCGGCTTGACCGAAAGTTGCGCGGTCTTCGAGTCGCACCCGATCGGTGAAAACCGATTGAGTGCTGAACGTGTTGTAGTAAGGACGGTCCCATGGATCTCTCAGGTCACCCACGCCTCTGAGCACCTGGGCCAACTCCCGATCGGATTGCGGAAACTTGTTTGTCCGGTTGAAGCTCTCGTTTAAAGCATTGCTGATTTGCGCGCGAGCCTCGGCGAAGTAGTCGATTGCGGATTGCCAGATGACGAAGTCGTCGGGAGCGTACTGGCCGGGTGTCGCGAATTGCTTGTCTGGTCCACCACTGCGAATCCTGAGCACGAAGCTGCTGCCTTCGACTTCAAAGTCGAGCTGATAAGGCTGGCCCCAGCGATCGTAAGTCTGGTCGAGGTGAAAGCCGTCGGTTAAGACTTCATCGCGCAGTGTTGTGGCGTTGCGAATAAACTTGCCGGTACGTTCGTGATAACGAGTGACGGCTCGGTCGATCGCTTCGCCCAACGGTCGAAAATAAGCCCAGCTCATTCGGTCGACGGCGAAATCGTCGTTAGTGTCGAAACGTTTATCAGGACCACTCGACACGAACCTCAGCGTATCGGCTTGCTTGTCGACAAAGAACGCCGTGCGATAAGCCATTCCCCATGGATCACGTACGGCGTTGAAATCGATTCCCGACTGCGATAGCGAATGACTTAATTCCTTTTCGTTCGCCGGATACTTCATCGTGCGCACGTAGTGATTCGAGAGAGCTTCTTTCACCGGACTGAGCTGTTTTTTGATGGAGTCGCCGAACAACCTCTCCGCATTCTGATCGAACTCATCGCCCGAATAAAATTCGGGCATGTAGTTGGCGCTGTTTCTCAGCAGCACTGCCGCGACCATATCCATTTCCGGAGAAACAGGTTCTGACGCATTGAGGCGTTGCAGATCTCTTAAACTGATGCCTGCAACCTGATCTTCGAGTCCGAGAAATCGCTCGATCGCGTAATCCAAAGCGTAATACCCGCCACCGAACTCCTGATCGGTACGAAAGCGCTCGACCACGGCCTGGTCCAACACCACCACGCCCAACGCGCTCTCTTCCGAACGATCCCGCGCCGAACTCACGCTGAAATTGAGCTGCGCGTCTTCACCCGGGCGATACGTGTCTCGCGAAGACTGCAACCTAACCTCCAACTCGGAATTGTAAGGATAGATAACCGTATGTATCGCAACCGCGCTTCGCGACTCCGCAGACTCAGGATAAGCAACAACGGTTACTTTGTTTTTGAACTCGGACCGGTAAGGAAACGCGATCAACGCACGACCGCCGCGCAGTCGCACACGTTCAGTGCGAACCAGTCCGGTTTCCAACGCGAGATCGACAACGACTGTTTGTTCTGGTTCGGTCCCGATGACTTCCGCGGTGATCGGTTCGCCTCGCCGGTAGATTGTTTTCGGAGTCTCGATACGGACATGTGAATCACTATCAAGGTTGATCTCTTCAGTGTTCGATCCTTTTCGACCGCTCGAGTCTGACGCTGAGAGAACGACGTCGACGTCGTTGTCGTCTTCGAATTCTTTGGGCAACCGCGTGCTGATCTGCGCGAGACCGTAACGGTTCGTCGTGACTGTCGCCACGCGTTTTTTGATCTCGTCGTCGTCATCAGCGTCGTCAGTTAACGTGACGTTTACTTTGCAGCGCGCGGGTGTTCCGTCAGCGTAGAAAGTTGAGATGTGAAACTTCAGCGGCAGTTTACGGCTGAAGCTCCATTGGTACGTGTCGATGACATAAACGTGGATCTGCTCTTTTGTTACACGCACGTCGAAGCGGCGTTGTTCGGTGCGGTTGGTTGTCGGATCGGTGAAGTAAGCAGCAAAAGAGATGTCGTCGAAGCGGTTGTAATCCGAGCCTGCCAGGTCTTCGTGAAACGAGCTTAGGTCGAGTTTGGCGACGAACGAGCCGTCCGGCTTTGTCTCGCCTTTTTGTTCAGACTCTTCGCGAAGCTCCCACTTCTGTTCGCGATAATTCCACGAGCGATCGGATTCTCGCACGACGCGCACGCGCCCGCGCAGCACCGGCTGTCCAAACAAGTAGTCGGCCCTGACCGTGACTGTCGCATCCTCGCCCGGCAGGTAGAACTTTCGATCCGTCTCCACGTTGACTTTGAAGTTGGGCAATTCGTAACGACTGATGCGAACGTATTGTGTGGCTTGATCATCGGCCCCTTCGACACCCACCTTGATGCGGAACTCTCCCAGCCGCGTGTTTTCGGGAATGTTCCAGTCGATGCTGGCGATCCCGAAGCGCGAACTCGTCGCGACGGCGCGATACAAGACCGCACCTTCCGGATCGGAGATCTTGAAAAACGTCTCCTCATTTGCCAGCGCTCGTCTCGAGGGACTCTGGAGAAGAGCGCGGACGTGCATGACCTGGCCCGGTTGATAAAGCGGCTTGTCAGTGTTGATGAGAATGCGCGGCATCTGATCGACGAGAAGGTCACCTTTCGTCTCAGCAACGATCGCGCCCTTTTTGCCTGTAACTTTGAGTTCACCGTTGGATGTTCGCGACTGAACCTTTGGAGAGCTCGGCGATAGCTGAAAATCCAAAACCGCACGGCCTTTGGCGTCTGTTACGCGGGAACGGTCGAGTTTGACGATCCTCCCGTTGTCACGATCGAGTTCGACCTCCCCATCGACGTGAACGTTCGCCGCCGGCTCTTGTGTTATCGGGTGAACTGCCTGGACGCGGACACGATAGTCGTCTCCTTCACGCACCATCGCAGCGCCGGAGATGCGGAGCTCAAAAACGTCCGAGGTCATTTCGGACACGGAGATGATTCCATCGGCTATTGTTTCCTGCGGAGAATCTTGAGGAGCGAGTCGATAATGTAGTCGATATAAAAGGAGTTGATTGTCACCATGCGGAAAGGCAAACGGCAACGACAGTTTTAACGTCTGGCTGCCACGCGCTATCTGTTGAACTTGCGTTGTCTTAGTGATGACTTTATCGCGGGGATCGAGGAGTTCGATGTGAACGTTTGCATTGACGCCGGCGAGCGATGGATTGTCGACTTCGAGAAAAACTTCGGCCGGATCCTTTTCGAAAAGAATCTTGGTTTTGGCCTCGTTAACTCTCAACTCGCCACGCGCGCCCGTGAATTGGACGGACAGGAAAAAAAGCACGGCAAGACACAACAGGGAAAGAAGCCATCGACGGCTCATATCTGCCTCCCGGACACACTGCCACAAGTGAAACTTAAAAGTTTCAACTGACGGGCGATTGTTTGTATTTCGGTTTTTGGGAGAGCCTGGGGATAACTCGCGCTGAGCACTCTCTCAATCTCAATCTTGCGAATGCCGGTTTGAGATTTCGCTCCTGTGATGCAGAAAAGTGTATCGTGGTTGTGCCGTGTTGGACTTTGCAGAATGGCTGACGTGTGGTTCGTGTTTTGCTACTTCCACAGGTCTTGAGAAAACACGAAGGAGCCCCCTAATGCCTACATCCGATTCTGAACACGAACTCTTGCTGACCTCCTCTGACATTTATCGCGCTGCTGAAGAAGGGGTGTTGCTTCACGCTGACGCTGAACGCCTCCTTCGCTGGGGCCATGCAAACCGTCAGGCTGGATTGAGGGAACCTCAGCCTGTGCTCATCGAACAGCGAAAGGGTTTCAATCTGATCACCGTCGCTTATTACTTCGGCGCCATGTTGATGATTTCAGCATGTGCGTGGTTCCTCGGTGATAAATGGGACGACCTCGGCTCGCCGGGAATATTGTGCACCGTCGTGCTGTATATGTTGGTCGCGACAAGTCTAGGATGGTGGCTCCGTAAGAAAGGCTACCTCATCGGCGGAGGACTCCTGATTACTGTCGCTGTCTGCCTGGTCCCGTTACTAACCTATTCGATTGAAAACATACTTGGTCTTTGGCCCGGCGAGCATCCGGGAAGTTACGAGAAGTACTATCCATGGATAAACGGATCATGGATCGTCATGGAACTCGCAACCATCGCCGCCGCTGCGGTTGCACTACGCTACGTGCGTTTTGGTTTCCTCACCGCGCCTATCGCTTTTTCGTTTTGGTTCTTTTCGATGGATTTGGCGGCGCTCATATTCAAGCAAGCCAGCGTGGATTGGGAGACTCGTCAATGGATCAGCGTGCCTGTCGGTCTGGTCACAATCCTCGTAGGCTATGGTTTAGACAAATACCTGCCTAAGCCCAATGACTCGCGTTCGGAAGATTTCGCGTTCTGGTGTTACCTGTTTGGAATGTTTGCGTTCTGGGGCGGACTGACGTCAATGGACAGCGGGTCGGAGTTAACGCGAGCGCTGTATGCGTTGCTGAACATCGGGTTGATCCTGGTGGCGGTCAAGTTGCGGCGAACGGTATTTTTGGTATTCGGAGCGCTTGGCGTGCATCTGTACTTGGGCCATCTTGCGTATCGTGTTTTTCAGGATTCGTTTCTCTTCCCCTTCGCGCTCGCCTTGCTCGGTCTGAGCTTAATACTCCTAACGGTATTGACACAGCGACGCCTGCTCGCCGTTAATCAGAGCAGATAGCCCGGAACGAACTCGCCGCTCGGGCGTGTACCCATCTGTTGTATCGGTGTTTTGACAATCAGCTGAAACTTTTTCCCGCTCAAACTCACTAACGGTGAGAAAGGGACTCCCCGATGCCTCGAAAACTTCTGTGTTGCCTTCTGCTCCTCGTCTGCCTGGGATGCGGGCTGAGTGCCGCAATGGCCCAACAGACTACTCGCTCCATGGTCGGCTCGTTGAAAGGAACCGTCACCGATCAACTCGGCAGTCTCGTCGTCGGCGCCAAAGCGACGCTCAAAAACTCCCGCGGCGGGACGCTCAGCGCGACAGCGAACTCCTCCGGCGTTTACGAGTTCAGGCGGGTCGAACCCGGCACTTACGAACTAATCGTCGTCGCGCCCGGATTCAACGTCTACCAGCAGAAAGACGTCGAGATTCACGCGCGTGAGACGACCATCGCCGATGCGCAACTCTCCATCGCCCTCGAAGACCAGCAAGTCACCGTCGACGATCGCAACATCAGCACTGACTCCGATAACAACGCCAATGCCATCGTCCTGCGCGGCCGCGAACTCGACGCGTTGCCGAACGATCCGCAGGCACTCGCATCCGCGCTGCAAGCGTTGGCTGGTCCACCCGATCAGGAAAGCGGCGGCACGCAGATCAAAGTCGACGGTTTTTCAGACGGACAAATCCCGCCAAAGGAAGCGATTCGCGAAGTACGCATCAACAACAATCCGTTCTCGGCCGAGAACGAGTTTCCGGGATTCAGCGGCATCGAGATCTTCACGCAACCCGGAAGCGAAAAATGGCACGGCGCTTTTAGTTACGACTTCAACGACGAAAGCCTCAACTCACGCAACCCGTTCACGACAGTTCGCGCGCCCTATCAACAACGCGCCTTCAACATCAGCCTGAGTGGTCCAATCGTCGAAAAACGCGCGTCGTTCTCCGCGTACTTCGGCCGCTGGGTGAGCGACGGCAATTCAACCGTCAATGCAACCACGCTCGACCCAGTCACACTGAAGCCCGTCGTCATCAATCAAACATTTGTGACTCCGGACGTGAACATGTACGGCAACGGCCGGCTCGACTTCAAGATCAACAAGGTCCACACCGTGGTCGGAAGGTTCAATTTCAGTAAAGCGAACCAGGATCTTCAAGGCATCGGCGGTTTCGCTCTGCCGTCGCGCGCCTATCGCGGCCGCCGTTCAAACTTCGTAATTCAGATAACAGAGACCGCGCTGCTCAACGAACGGACCGTCAACGAGACTCGCTTTCAGTACATTCGCAACCGGTTCAATCAGACGAGCGTGCTGGACGCGTTTGCATTGAACGTTTCGGAATCGTTCTCCGGCGGCGGCTCGCAAGTGGGCTCGTCGGAGAACGCGCAGAACCGAACGGAGTTGACGAACTTTACTTCATGGACCAAGGGTAATCACTTCCTCAAGGTCGGCGCGCGCGTCAGGCACGTCAACATCGACAGTATCTCTCCCGGAAACTTCGGCGGGACGTACACGTTCGCCGGCGGGCTCGGTCCGAAGCTCGACGAGAACGATCAGATCATTCCTGGTCCGAATGGCCAGCCGCAGATCATCGACCTCAGCAGTCTGGAACGTTATCGCCGCACGCTGGCGTTTTCACGCGCGGGACTGAGCCCGGCCGCGATTCGTTTGCTCGGCGGCGGCGCGACGCAGTTTTCAATCGCGGGCGGCGATCCGCACGCGAGTGTGAGCCAGATTGATGCGTCGTTCTACATTCAGGACGAATGGAAACTGCGCCCAAACTTCACGATCTCGCCGGGGCTGCGTTACGAGAACCAGAACAACATCGACAGCAACGACAACTTCGCGCCACGCATCGGCTTCGCATGGTCGCCCGTGTTTGGCGGAAAGAAAGCAGCGCCAGTCGCACCCAAAGAAGCAAGCGCGCCAGGTGGTCCAACAGCCGCGTCAACAACAACGACAACCGCAAACACGACGAGTGCCGCACGCCCCGCAACACCCGCGCCCGCGGCGCCTCCCGGTCCACCAAAGACCGTGATCCGCGGCGGCGTCGGCATCTTCTACAACCGCGTCTCCGAAGACCTCACACTCCAGGCGACACGTTTCAACGGCACCAACCAGCAACAGTTCTTCGTAACCGATCCCGCAGTGCTCAACCTGTTTCCTGTCGTGCCGCCAATCGAAGTCCTCGACGCTTTTTCACAACCGCAAGTCCGCCGCGTCATCTCGGACGATCTGGTCCCACTACGCTTTTTCCGCGCGATGATCACCGTCGAGCGCGTGTTGCCAAAGAACGTGAGACTCTCGCTGAGTTACGTCCATTCACGCACGAAGCATCAACAGCGAGTCGTCAACATCAACGCCCCGCTCGGCGGCACGTTCATTCCCGGTCTTCCAAACTCGGGCGAACGCCCGCTGGGCAACGACGCGGGAAACATTTACGAGTATCAATCGAATGGAAGATCCGTCGGCAACAGTTTCAACATGAACGTCAACGGAACGATCAACAAGATCAATTTCTTCGGCGGTTACAGTTTCGGCAAACACCGCAACACTGACTCGGGAACGAGCGGCTCGCCATTCGATGCTTACGACTTCAGCGACGAATTCGCGCGCTCAAACTTCAGCTCGTTGAGTTTCATGCACTTCGGCGGCAACTACACGATCCCGCTCGGTATCAGCTTGAACGTGTTCGCCGTCGCCAACTCCGGTCCGCCTTTCAACATCACGACCGGCCGCGATACAAACGGCGACACGCTCTTCAGCGAGCGTCCCGCGTTTGCCGCGGACCTGACAAAACCCGGCGTCGTCGTCACTCCGTACGGCGCGTTTGATCCGAATCCTTCGCCCGGCCAGACGATTATTCCGCGCAACTACGGACGTGGACCAGGCTTCGCTTCAGTCAGCCTGAACATCGGCAGGCAGTTCAAATTCGGCCGCGCGATCGAACCGACGACACCGCCGCCGGGCGCGCCACGCACCACTGACGCCAACGCGCCACAGACGCCGCCGAAACCACCGCCGGTGCAACGACCCTATTCGCTTTACTTCAACGTCAGCATCAACAATCTGTTCAATCGAACCAACGCGGCGCCGCCGATCGGCAACATGACGTCGCCCTACTTCTTGAAATCTCAATCAGGTTCTTCTACCTTCTTCTTCGGTCCCGGCGGAGGCTCGAGCGGTAATCGCGTGATCAGTTTGCGAGTAAGGGTCAGCTTCTAATTACGAAGAAGAAGTACATCATTCTCATCGTCCTTGGTGTTCTGCTACTCTCGCAGATCCCTTTCGCTTATCGTCGCTACAACCTCAGCCGCCTGAACGCCGCCATCCTGCGCGCCAACTCCGAACGCGCGCTGCTCCAGCCAGACGGCGTGTTCAAGGAATACAAAGGCGTCGCTCACGTTCATTCATTTCTCGGCGGACACAGCTCGGGGACGTTCTCGGACATCATCGCCGCGGCGAAAGCCAACGATCTTCAGTTTGTGATCATGACCGAGCACACTGAGAGAGATTTCGACACGTCGGCGATGACGTTGCACGGGACACACGCAGGCGTGCTCTTTGTTAACGGCAACGAAGTGAGCACGACGAACGACGATCGCTTGCTTGTGTTGCCGGGTGACGCGTCGCTGGCAACGAGCGCCGCGACGCAGGACGTAACGCGAAGCGCCGGGGAGCGAGGTTCGACTTCGATCGTCGCGTATCCCGAGGAGTTCAAGAGTTGGGACGCGAGCGGGTTGAACGGCGTCGAGGTTTTCAACGTCTACACAAACGCGCGACAGATCAATCCGGTGGTCGCATTTTTCGACGCACTCTGGTCACGCCGAAGTTATCCGGATCTGTTGTTTGCGCTTTACTACGAACGGCCACATGAGAGCTTGAAGAAGTGGGATCAGGCAACGTCGCACGGACGCTCGACGGCGGTCGCGGGAAACGACGCGCACGCCAACATCGGCGTCAGCTTGCGCGACAGTTCCGGGAAGACGTTGCTGGGGATTCAACTCGATCCGTACGAGGTCAGTTTCCGCCTCGTCCGGATGCACGTTTTCGTTGAAGAGAACAAACCGTTGGATCAGGCGAGTTTGCTGGAAGCGTTGCGCGCCGGACACTGCTTCATCGGATTCGATTTCCTCGGCGACAGTTCCGGCTTCTCATTCAGCGTCGAAAGCCAGGGACAAACAAAGGTTCAGGGCGACGAGATCGCTTTGCAGGGCGACACCCGATTGCGGGTAAAGACGCCCGTCGCCAGCCGTGTAAGTTTGTTTAAAGACGGAACCCTGATTGCCGATGAAAGCGGCGTGACGTTTAAGGATTTTCCGGTGACTGAACGAGGCGTTTACCGGGTCGAAGTTTACTTGCCGCAACTGGGTAAGCTGGCGGCGGGCAAGCCCTGGATTATCTCGAATCCGATTTATGTACGGTAAATACGGTTACGCCCCACCGGGTGCCCTGCTAGCGGCCCTGTGGGGCGTCAAACCTCGCCGGAAAGCTCCGGCTTCACTTGTTTTCGGAAGCGGTGCGTACGTTCACCGGAGTACTGTTGGAGGCCCCGTGTTGGACCTCGCTCTCCGCGCTCCCCTAGTATAGTGGGGATTAGGAGTACAGCCTTCCACACACTGTTTTTTCAAGTCCGTTAAGTCTAGGCTTGGTGGGCTAAACTGTCAAGATTCAGCTTGACCGAACGTGAACAATACAAGCTCAGATTCGTAAAGTTTTGGTTACAAATAAAACATATATGGAACAAGCAATTTCAACGCCCCGCAACTTCAACTTTAAACGCACAGTTATCAGTCATGGATGGTGTGAGCTGCTGCCCTTCTCTATGGACCAGAGCAACTGGGTGCTCACCCGCGTCATAGACGTCGGGGACCGCCCGCCCGTCACCGTCACCATGACCGCCCGAAAAGGCCATGTAGACATAACCCCGTCCCGGCGGCTTAACAAGACCGAGGCCGCCCGCGTTCTGCGGGACGCCCGCCACATCCTGCGGCTCGACGACGACCTCCAGCCGTTTTATACCGCGACCGGCGAAATCCCCGACTTCGCGTGGATCGGCGAACAGGGCGCGGGGCGAATGTTGCGCTCGCCGACAGTCTACGAAGATCTCGTGAAGATGATCTGCACGACAAACTGCTCCTGGTCGTTGACCGAGAAGATGGTTACGGGGCTCGTCAACAGCATCGGTCGCGAGAGCAACGACGGGCGCCGGTCGTTTCCGACGCCGGAGGCGATGGCTTCGCAGCCCGCGGAGTTTTACGTGGACGTTGTACGGGCGGGTTACCGGGCGCCGTATCTGAAAGAGCTCGCCGATCGCGTGGCGTCCGGCGAGTTGGACGTCGAGTCATGGCTCACCACCGACGTTTCGACGGCGGAGCTCGTGAAACAGATCAAGGGCGTGAAAGGCGCGGGCAACTACGCGGCTGAAAACCTGTTGAAGTTACTGGGCAGGTACGACGGGCTGGCGCTCGACTCGTGGACGCGCGCGAAGTTCTTCAAGGTCCGCAACAACGGACGCAAAGCGAATGACAAAAAGATAGAGCGCTACTACTCGCGCTTCAAAGAGTGGCGCGGTCTCGCGCTCTGGTGCGACGTCACCCGCGATTGGCTCGAGTGAGCCAGATCGCAGGTGCCGCTACAAATCAATTCTTGTTCATAACCCAGGTCGAATCCGAATTGCCGCGCGGGCCCTCGCTGTGACGTGTCACCGTCAGCGTCTTGCCGTCTTCGGAAACCGCCAGCTTGTCGTTGCTGTTGAAGGTCATCTCACCTTCAGGGCCCTGGACCGTCGTCTTGGTCGCGAGATCGAGCGTCTTACCGTCGCTGGACCACGTGGCCTTTCTCACGAACTTGCCGCGTCCCGTCTCGCCGCTGGTTTCGCTACCGTCGAGATTGAAGACACGCGGACCGCCCATTCCGCCACCCATGCCACGACCGGGACCACCACCCGGTCCACCTTGCCCACCTGGAGCGCCCGCTGGAGGAGGACCACCCGCAGCTGCGCCACCGGGACCGCCAGGACCGCCACCCGGAGGGCCACCGCCGGCAATCTTCTCGTCGATGGTGATCGTCTTGTCAGTTTGTGTGATCGTCCACGAAACGCTCTCCACATTTTGGAATCGTGGCGAGAGACCCTGGCTCTTGCTCTTATCAAGTGACCAGGTTCCTGCGAAGCTGGTCGGTGCGGCAGCCTGCACGGCCAGAGCGAATACGAGTGCGCTGATTAGACTAAGAGCGCAAAGCAACTTTCTCATTCAAGATCTCCTTAGAAAGTGTTGGTTGAGAGCGCGCGCAGTCTATCAAAACGAAATTGAAACAACTGTAAGGAAACGTAAAGATTTGTATAGCAAAGGTAAAGGTTAGCCTGTATTTCGGGCATTTCATGCAATTCGCAAATTTTGCGATTGCAGTCAGGGAACCTTTGCAAGTTCGAAAGCGTAACAGGCGCGGTGTTCGATTTGGTGTTTGATACGGGCCTTCGCTGATCGTACGAGAAAGTAGATGTGAGGGCGATTATTGTGAAGGCCCGGACCTGAGTTGAATTTTTGTCATAACCATGCTGCGAGTGGTGTTCTTTCGCAGAGGAACTTATGAAGCCGGCCACGCGAGGGGCACAAGGAATAATAGTTGTTAACAAATCGGTGGTTGGATACGTTGAATAACTGGCTTGCGAAGTAAAGGACCTTTGAGGGTCGTCGGCGTAAGCACGAACTACTAGTCAAGGAGAGTGTGATGAAGTCAATCGTGAATCGGATAGCGGTGGTGATGATGATCGGCGCGCTGGCGAGTGCTGCCGCGTTGGCGAAGACGCATAAACAGAAAGTTACCTTCGACAACGACATCAAGGTTAATGGCACGGTGGTGAAGAAGGGATCTTACGATCTCAAGTTCGACGACGAGACCGGTCAATTGTCGATTATCAAGAACGGCAAAGTCGTGGCTCAGTCGATGGCGAAGCTCGAAGACCGTAGCAAGAAGGCCAATGGTTTTCAGTTGCGCTCAACGGGCGAAGGTGCTCAGACTGAGTTGACGGGTGTCACTTTCGGTGGCTCGGACAAAGACGTCGTGATCACCAGTGGCGGTGCTACCACCACGGGCAACAACTAAGCTAAGTTTTTGCAGTAGCGTTCCCCTCTACGCCTCGGACCTGCGGGTTCGAGGCGTAGTCGTTTTTGCATTCCTGTTTTCTGAGTTACTATCGAATCAAACAAACAACACGGAGAACGCGGATGAACTACAGGCGCTTTGGTCGCACAGGGTGGGAAGTGAGCGAAATGGGTTATGGCATGTGGGGTATGGCCAGTTGGACCGACTCCAGCGATGAAGAGTCGCTTCGTTCACTTCAGAAAGCAGTCGATCTGGGCGTCAACTTCTTCGACACTGCTTACGCGTACGGCGCCGGACATAGTGAAAATCTTCTGGGCCAGATCGTGCGCTCGAATGCGGAGAAGAAACTTTACACCGCGAGCAAGATTCCGCCGAAGACGTTGCAATGGCCTGCGCCTGCTGATGCAACACTCGCGCAGACGTTTCCGCCGGATCACGTTGAAGAGTATGTGCATCGCAGTCTTAAAAACTCGGGCATGGAATCCTTCGACCTGATGCAGTTTCACACGTGGAGCGATGAGTGGATGCGTGACGATCGCTGGTTTTACAAGCTCGACGATCTGCGCAGTCAGAAACTGATCCACGCGCTTGGGATCAGCATCAATCGTTGGGAACCGTGGAACGGGTTGCGTGCCGTGCGCAGTGGGCAGATCGACGCGGTGCAGGTGATCTACAACATTTTCGATCAGAATCCGGAAGACGAATTGTTTCCTGCGTGTCGCGAGATGGACGTCGCGGTGATCGCGCGCGTGCCGTTTGATGAAGGAACGCTGACGGGCACGTTGACGAAAGACAGTAAGTGGCCTGAAGGCGATTGGCGAAATACTTATTTCGTTCCGGAGAATCTCATTCCGGCGGTTGAGAAAGCTGACGAGATCAAGAAGCTGCTCGACGAGTGGAATCGCGAGCATGAGACGCGGATTACGATGCCGGAGCTCGCGCTTCGCTTCATCCTCAACAATCCTGACGTTAGCACTATCATTCCCGGAATGCGCAAGCTGCACCACGTTGAAGCGAACGTCGCTGCGAGTGATAGCGGCCCGCTGCCGCGTGAGCTGCATGAGAAGCTGCGCGCGTTTCGGTGGGTGCGCAAACCCGCCCCGTGGTCGCAGTGACCGCCGTGTAAGCACACGCAACTACGTTTCAAAATCGACCATCAAATAGGTTCGGGAGTAACGCCAGCCGATCACATGGAAAAAGGATTTTTGGAATTCCTTCCATGTGAGTAACGCAGGCGCATCGCTTATTTTTAGAGGGGAGATATGTTTAGCTTTAACACACTGAAAACAACAATTCTATTAGCGGCTTTAACAGGTTTGCTGGTCGTCACCGGCGGTGTGCTTGGCGGCGAGTCGGGCATGTTGCTGGGCTTCGTCGTCGCCGTCGCAATGAACTTCGGCAGCTACTGGTTCTCGGACAAGATCGCACTAAAAATGGCCGGCGCAAGAGAAGTGTCCTACGCGGAAGCACCAGAACTGCACGACATGGTCGCGCGTCTCGCCCAAGCTTCAGGTCTGCCAAAACCACGCGTCGCGATCGTCAACGCCGACGCGCCCAACGCGTTCGCAACAGGACGAAACCCGAGCCACGGATTAGTTGCCGTAACAACCGGCATCCTGCGCATTCTCGATCAACGCGAACTCGCAGCCGTGATCTCGCACGAACTCGGACACATCCGCAATCGCGACATCCTCGTGAGCTCGATCGCCGCAACATTCGCGGGCGCGATCACGATGCTGGTCCATATCGGCCAGTTCGCGATGATCTTCGGCGGCAGAAGTGATGACGAGGAGGACGGCGGCGGAATCGTCGGCGCGTTGTTGATGATCATTCTCGCGCCACTCGCAGCCACGATCATCCAACTCGCCATCTCGCGTTCGCGTGAGTTCGGCGCGGATCGAACCGGCGCGGAAGTTGGCGGGGATCCGGAAGCGCTCGCAAGCGCCCTGGAGAAACTGGACGCCTACTCGCGACAGATACCGCTGCCAGTGAATCCTGCTGCCGCGCACATGTTCATCGTCAAGCCGTTGACGGGCTTTTCAATGCAGTCGTTGTTCAGCAGTCACCCACCGACAGAGCAGCGCGTCGCGCGCCTGCGGCAAATCGCACTCGAAAGATCGAAAGTGAGTGCGTTTCGTGTTCCCTCTCGCGCGTAGAGGGAACACGCTCCTTATTTCATATTCAGAGCCTTGGTCAGGAACGCCCAACGGTCGGCGATCTCTTCGATTGTTTTCGAAGTCGGTTTGCCCGCGCCGTGGCCCGCCTTTGTTTCAATGCGGATCAGAATCGGCGCGTCGCCCCCCTGCGCGGCCTGAAGCGCCGCCGCGAACTTGAAGCTGTGTCCCGGCCACACGCGATCGTCGTGATCCGCAGTCGTGATCAGCGTCGGCGGATACTTCACGCCAGACTTGATGTTGTGCAGCGGCGAGTATGCGTACAGAGCTTTGAACTCGTCCGGGTTCTCCGACGATCCGTAATCCGAAACCCACGCCCAACCGATCGTAAACTTCTGGAACCGCAACATGTCCATCACGCCGACCGCGGGGAGCGCCGCGCCGAATAGATCAGGACGTTGCGTCATCGCCGCGCCGACGAGCAATCCACCGTTGCTGCCGCCGCCAATCGCAAGCTTCGGCGTCGACGTGTACTTGTTCGCGATCAGCCACTCAGCCGCGGCGATGAAGTCGTCAAAAACATTCTGCTTTTTCAACTTCATCCCGCCCTGGTGCCAGTCTTCGCCATACTCGGCGCCGCCACGCAGACTCGGTTGCGCGTAAACGCCGCCCATCTCCATCCAAACCATGTTGCCGACGGAGAACCCGGGCGTCATCGACACGTTGAACCCGCCGTAGCCGTAGAGGTAAGTGGGGTTGCTGCCGTCGAGTTTCAAACCCTTCTTGTGCGTGATGAACATCGGCACTTTCGTGCCGTCTTTACTCTTGTAAAAGACCTGCTTCGTTTCGAAGTTCGCCGGATTGAAGTCGACTTTCGGTTCACGAAAGATCGTGCTCTTGCCGGTGGTCATGTCGTAACGATAGATCGTGGTCGGCGTTGTGAATCCGGTGAAGTAGTAGAACGTTTCTTTGTCCTTCGCTTTGCCGCCGAAGCCCGAGGCCGAACCGATTCCCGGGAACGCCACTTCGCTGACGAACTTGCCGCTCGTGTCGTGAATCTTGACCTGCGTGTAAGCGTCTTTCAGGTAGTTGAGGATGAACTTGTGATTGACGTAACTCACGCCCTGCAACGCATCTTTCGTTTCCGGCACGATGACTTTCCAACTGTTGCGAGCTGGATTGTTCACGTCGATCTCGACGACCTTGCCGCGCGGCGACTCGAGATCCGTGTGAAACCAGAACTTCGTTCCGTCGTTGCCGATGAAGTTGTAAGCAGCGTCAAATTCGTCGAGTAGTTTGACGACTTGCGAATTGTTGTCGCGGAGATCTTTGTAGTAGACGCGGCTCTTTACGTCGGTGCCCTGGTAGACGGTGATGATCAGATAGTTTCCGTCTTCGGTGACGTTGCCGCCGAGCAGCCAGTCTTTCTGATCCGGACGCTCGTAGACGAGCGCGTCTTCCGATTGCGGCGCACCGAGCTTGTGGTAGTAAATCTTCTGGAAATAGTTGACCGACTTCAGCGAGTCGCCTTTCGGCTCGTCGTAGCGGCTGTAGAAGAAGCCTTTGTTGTCCTGCGTCCACGAGACACCCGAAAACTTCACCCATTTCAAGTGATCCGAAAGATCCTTGCCGGTTTCGACGTCGCGAACTTTCCACTCCTGCCAGTCAGAACCTGAAGCTGACAGACTGTACGCCAGCAATTTGCCGTCAGGACTGACCTGCACGCCCGAGACGGCGACGGTTCCGTCTGCCGACATCGTGTTCGGATCGAGAATCATCTGGGGCGGCGCGTCGAGACCGGTGACGGTGTAAAGTACCGACTGGTTCTGGAGTCCGCTGTTGCGGTAATAGAAGTAACGGTTACCTTCCTTGAATGGGACGCCGTACTTCTCGTAGTTCCAGAGTTTAGTGATTCTGTCTTTGAGCGCGGTGCGCGCGGGGATGCCGGCGAGATAACCGAAACTGAGTTTGTTCTGGGCTTCGACCCACGCTTTCGTCTCTTCCGAGTCGAGTTCTTCGAGCCAACGATACGGATCGGCGACCTTCACACCGTGATAGTCGTCAACCTGGTCACTTTTTCTTGCAGGTGGATAATTGTTGGATTTGATCATCTGCTGTGAAAAAAGGGCGGCAAATAGAAATGCGACAGCCGCAATTCGAGTCAGTGGGTAAAAGGGCATAACGCTCTCCGTTTCAGAAATTCGCGCGGGCGATTATAGCTGCGGTATCGGCGTTCGCCGAAATCCGCGCGCGATGAAATAGTGATTGACAACTCCAAGGTGCATGGGCGAATCTAAGGCAACGCTTGCCGCCCCCGGCCGTGTTGCGGATCGATCCTGAACTCTCCTGCGCAAAGAACATTATGAAGAAGTATTCCCCTATCATTTTTGCAATCGTCGCACTCGTTTTCTCTTCAATTCAAACTAACGCACAGGAAAATACCGAGGCGGAAAAGGCTGTGCGACCGCGTGTCGTCACTTCGCCACCCGTAGAACCGCCGGCTGCGGCTCCGGGTTCAACACAATCCGTGATTCACGGGCCGGTCATGCACCTGACTCCGTCGCTGATTCAAACACGGATTTCAGAAGCGAAACGAATGCTGCGTACGCGTCCCGTCGCAACGGCGATGTCGACGACACCGTCGATCCAGTTTGTAACAGTCGCCGCGCTCGAGCGCGAAACTGGCAAGACCCATTTCATAACGCTCTCCAAAGAGACGTTCCTGACTAAAAACGCGCAGCTCAGCACCGTCACTTCGCTCGGCACGAATGTCAACCTCACGGTCATTCGCGCAAACGGCGTGAACACCGCGCTCACGATCTTCACGCCGGACGGCAAATCGCTGGCGCCGTTGACCGTCGAGTATCCAATCGAAAAAGGCGGGCTATTCAAAGAACTGGCGTACTACACGTCCGCGCATCCGGCGCTGCTTTCAAAAGATCTCGTGCGTTCGGGACAATCGTACGTTCGCGACATGCTCGATCTCGCAGCCAAACGGCTCAGCGAAAAAGGCGTGACGATCTCGCCCGATTTAATTGACGTCGCCGAGCGTCTCTGCGTCGTCGAACACGTCGATCACGAACGTTTTCGCAACGAGAACCGTGCGGCGCTCTACGACGAGATCTATTCTTTGTTTGCGCTGAACGAGTTGGACACGTATCGCTTCGCGGTGAGCTCGGCGGGTGCCGGCGGGATGGTGCAGATGATTCCGTGGGCTTACAACCTGCAACGAACGCGGCATCCGGGCGTCGGTCTGATGCCTGACTTCGTGGCCGGAATGCGTAACCACGGCAACGCGCTCCAGGCGATGTTGCTTTACATGAACGATACCTGGAACGATCTCGCCGCTAATGAGGAAGTTCAGTACGCGCTCAATTCGAAGCTCGCAACAAAGACCGAACTGCTCGCCGCGGGTTACAACTCCAACGCCGCCAAGCTGCCCGGTTATCTCAAACGCGGCCGCGACGGATGGCGAACATTGATTCCGCGCGAGACGCAGATGTATCTCGCGATCTACAAATCGTTCGACAGTCTTGTGGCGCTCCCGGCTCGAAGTTCAAACGTCGGTCGTTAACACGGATTTACTTGAATCCGCGTACTGAAGTTTGTATAGCTTCCAATAAAGACCACGCTCGGCAAGCAACTGCTGATGTGTTCCCTGCTCGCGTATCTCCCCGTGATGCAGCACGATGATGCGGTCTGCGTTCTGAATCGTCGACAAACGATGCGCCACCACGATTGACGTCCGATCCCTCATCACGCGTTCGATCGCTCGTTGAATCAGTTGTTCGGTCTCAGTGTCGATCGAACTCGTGGCTTCGTCGAGGATCAACAACGCCGGATCGAACGCGAGTGCTCGCGCAAACGAGATCAACTGCTTCTGTCCGACTGACAACCCCGCACCACGCTCGCGAACTTCCGCCTGATACTCGTCTTTCAAACGTCGAATAAAGTGATCGGCGTGGACTTCACGCGCCGCCCAACGCACGCGATCTTCGGTGATCTCCTGGTGGCCGAGTCGAATGTTTCCCTCGATCGTGCCACTGAAGAGAAACACCTCCTGCAACACGACGGCGAAGTTCTGCCGCAACGCTTTCAGGTCCCATTCGCGCAGGTCGACGCCGTCGAGCAGTATCTTTCCGCGCTGAATGTCGTAGAAACGCATCAGCAGATTCGTGATCGTCGTCTTGCCTGAACCGGTGTGACCAACGAGCGCGACCGATTGCCCCGGTTCGACCGTAAACGACACGTCTTTCAACACCCAGTCTTCGTCTTTGTAAGCGAACCAGACGTTCTGAAACTCGATCCGGCCGCGGGCGCGTTCGTTCTTGAGTGGTTTTTCGGGCGTCGTGATCGCGATCGGCAGATCGAGTGTTTTGAAGATTCTGTGCGACGCGACGACGGCGGATTGCAGCACGTTGTACTTGTCGGAGATGTCGCGAATCGGCTGAAACAACGCCTGCGAGTATTGAATGAACGCGACGAGCGCGCCGAGTGTCAGCACCGTGTGGCCCGGCGTGTTTTGCATGACGCGATAACCGCCGTACCAGATGATTAGCGCGATCCCGATCGCGCCGATCAGATCGACGAGCGGGAAAAAGACTGCGTAATAAAAAATCGTGTCGATGTTCGCGCGGCGATAGTCTTCGTTGATGCGATCGAAAGCGCGTAGCGATTTCTCTTCGGCGTTGAAGATCTGGACCGTCTGCGCGCCCGCGAAGTGTTCCTGCAAGAACGCGTTGATGCGAGCGATGCGTGTGCGCACGGCCTCGTAGCCGCGTCGCGCGCCTCTGCGAAACCACGTCGTTGCCGCGAAGAGAAGTGGAACCGTCATGAGCGTGACGAGCGTCAGTTTCACGTCCATCCACAGCATCAGAACGATGATCGTCACGATCGCCACCAGGTCGCCGAGCAGATCCGTGACGCCTTCCGTAAACAACTGGTTCAACGCGTCGACGTCGCTCGTGAGCCGCGTCATGATGCGGCCGACGGGATTGCGGTCGTAATACGCGACTTCCTGACGTTGCAGCTTCGCGTACAGTTCACGGCGCAAGTCAAACATTGTGTACTGCCCGACGCTGTTGACGAGGATCGATTGAAAGTACGAGAAGACGAGTCGCAAAACTTGCGAGCCGAGATAGAGCGCGACGAGCAGGCCGAGACCTTCAGTCGTTCCCGGAACGATGTACCAGTCGATGGCCCATTGCGTGAACTTCGGTTGCAATGTGGCGAGCCAGTTCAGCGCGAGCGTGAACACGATGGCTCCGACGAGCAGGCGCCGATACGGTTTGAGATAACTCAGCAGTCTGCGCGCGACCTGAAAGTCGTAAGTCTTTCCGATCGCTTCTTCTTCGTGAAACTGTTTTACCGCCGTCGACATAAAAAGTTCGAAATTGGAAATTCGAAATTCGAATTTCGCAATCTTATGTTGCTGCTAATTCTTCTTCGAGTAACTGGCGCTCGTATAAATCCGCGTACTCACCGTCGAGCGCGAGTAGTTGTTGGTGTGTTCCCTGTTCGATGATGCGGCCTTCGTCGAGGACGCAGATCATGTCGGCATCACGCACCGTCGAGATGCGATGCGAGATGATCAAACTCGTGCGGTCGCGCATCACGCCGCGCAGTTGGCTTAGGATCTTCTCTTCCGTGTACGTATCAACCGACGACAGCGCATCGTCGAGTATCAGTATTCGCGGTTCACGCATGACGGCACGAGCGATCGCCGTGCGTTGCTTTTGTCCGCCCGACAACGTCAGCCCACGCTCGCCGACGAGGGCTTCAAAACGATCCGGAAATCCCGAAATATCCTCAGACAGACCCGCGATCTCCGCCGCCTGCTCGACTTCCTCCTGCTCCGCGCCTGCAACGCCAAAAGCGATGTTCTCTTTCACGGAGTCGCTGAACAGGAACGTCTCCTGCGGCACGTAGCCGATACTCGATCGCAGTTGGTCCAACGGGTATTTGTGAATCTCGATCCCGTCGATGAACACCGTGCCTTCAGGAGGATCCAACAGGCGCGGGATCAGATTCGCGACCGTAGACTTTCCACTGCCGGTGCGCCCGACGAAAGCCACCGTCCGTCCGGCGGGTATCTTCAAGTTGACCTCGTGAAGCACCGGCTCGGCGGTTGGGTGATAGCGAAACGTCAGGTCACGAAACTCGACCGCGCCCCTGATCGGCGGCTGTTCGACGACTTCGGGCGCATCAGCAATCGCCGGCTTGACGCGCAGGATCGAATTCAGTCGCTTCAAACTCGCCGTGCCGCGTTGATACAGGTTCACGACGTAACCGAGCGCGATCAGCGGCCAGATCAATCGCGTCAGGTACAGGTTGAACATCGTGAACTCGCCCACCGTGATCTCGCCACGCACGGCCAGCGGCACGCCCGCCCAAATGATCAACACGTAACCAAACCCGATCAGAAACGTCATCAACGGCCGCATCAACGCTTCGACACGCACGAGTCCGAGATTGCGTTCAGCGTATTGGCGGTTGAGGGCGTTGAACGCCTCCATCTCGGCGTCTTCCTGCGCGTACGCGCGGACGACACGGACGCCGGTGAAGTTCTCCTGCGCGCGCGCCATGATGTCGGCGAAAAATTCCTGAATCTTCTCAAAACGACTGTGGACTTGTTGGCCGAAGAACTTCACCGTCAACGAAACCAGCGGCATCGTTACGAACAGCAACAACGTCAGCCACCAGTTCAGCAGGAACATTAGCGGCAGCACGAGGATCACGACGAAAATCGTCTGCAACGTGTACATGATCATCGGGCCGGCGAGTTGTCGCACGGCGCCGAGATCGTTTGTTGCGCGCGCCATCAGGTCGCCGGTGCGATGTTCGTGATAGAACGACAGCGGCTGGCCGACGAGATGCTCGTAAAATTCCTTGCGCATGTCGTATTCGACATTGCGCGACATTCCGATCAGGATGCGGCGTTGCAGGAAGAGAAGCACGCCGCTGATGATGCTCGCGGCGAGGATTTTTCCCGCTGCGAGCGTGAGTTTTGTCCAGGAGACGTCGGCCCAGTTTTCGTCAACTGCCTGGCCGACGAATAGGGGAATGAACAGGCCGGCGACGACGCTGCCCAGGATGCAAGCTATGCCGATCGTTAGTTGGAGTTTGTAAGGACGGAAATACCGCGCAAATTTTCTTAAGTCATCCATTGCCCACGACAGACTAACACGAATCGGTCGTTAATTCGTGTTCGCGGACATCCGCAAATATGTGCTGACGGCGGTGGCGGCGAGATCGCCTTTATCGTCAAATACTTCCGCTGAAACTACGATCACTCGCCTGCCCGCGCGCACCACGCGCGCCGTCGACTTCGACACGCCGGTCGTCAAAGCTCGCAGGTAATGGATCGTAAGATCGACGGTTGTGGTGCGCTCGTTTTCGGCGAGAAGAGGGATGATGGCGAAAGCCATAGCTGAGTCGATGAGGGAGGCGATCGCGCCGCCGTGAACAACGCCGTGGTTTTGTTTCAACTCATCGCGGATGGGGAGTGACAACGTCGCCTCGCCCGGTATCACGGATTCGAGTTTCAATCCGAGTAATTGTGCGAACGGAACTGTGTCGAGTGCGCGTTCGATGCGTTGGCGTTGTGCTTCGGTTAATTGCGGCGTGGACATTTTAAGTGTGTAGTAGAGATTGTTACCGGCGGGGCTCAGCCCCGCCGCCTTAGGCAGAGCCGTACTCGATAGCTTCACGAGCGGTATCCTTCGCCTGGATTCACCGGCTCGACGATCACGGCGGTGCCGTAGCAGAGCACTTCGGTGACGCCCTGGGAGAGTTCGGTGGTGTCGTAGCGGGCTCCGATCACCGCATTCGCGCCAATCTCGGTCGCGTGTTGAATCATGATCTCGAACGCGTCGGAACGCGTCTGTTCGCAAAGCGTGGTCCAGACAGTGATGTTCCCGCCGACGATCGTTTGCAGTCCCGCACCAATCGTGGCGAAGATGTTTCTCGATCGCACCACGATGCCGCGTACGACGCCGAGGTTCTGCACGATGCGATAATTGGGCAGTTCAAATGCAGTCGTGACCATCTGATGCGAGACTGAATAGCGCGGCGGACTGACCGCGTAGGGCGCGCGGGCAACGGGATCAGTACTCATCATTTTTCTCCTCGAGCAGAAGATTTGGACTTAAACAAACTCACTTGTTCCGGCCGTTTCTTAGCTCCGGGTATCCACAGGTACTTTTGCAGATCGCAACGCGCGTTCTTATCAAACACGACGCCTTCCTGTTCCAACAGGCGTTGCTGCTTGTCGTGCGGCAACACGACACGCCCGGTCGAACACTTCCCCTGCGCGTTCAACACCCGATGCCACGGCGTTCCGTCAGGCGAAGCGTGCATGACGAAGCCAACCGTCCGCGGCGTGTAACCTTCGCCGAGCAGTTCCGCGATCTGGCCGTACGTCATCACGCGGCCGGACGGAATACGACGCACGATTGAGTAAACGCGCTCGCGATATTTTGGGTTTTCCTGGTTATTCAAGAGTTCTCAAAACAGCGCGCGCCGGAGCGCCATCGCCAAGTTTGCTATGCAAACGCATCGGCAGGCAGATCAGTTCATACTTTCCCGCCGGAACATCGCCGAGACGAAGCCCTTCGACGATCACTACGCCTTGCGAAAGCAGCGCGAGATGTACTTCGTGAGTTCCCGATTTGAAACGCTCGATCGAGAGATAGTCGATGCCGATCAGTTTCGCGCCCTGGTCTCGCAACCGCGTCGCCGCCCCCAGATCCAAGTGCGTAAAATCCGTATGAAATCGGGGTTCGATTTCTTCCCAGAACGCCGAGTTTCGCGTCTTGAAAAGCACTCGCGTCGTTCCCGGCGCGACATTCGCAGTCACAAACGCTTCGTCGATCACGACAACGTCTTCCGGAACTTCGACCACCAGCGCCTCGCCGATCAAAACGTCCAGCGGCATCGATTCGACCTTAGGCGCGCCTTCGATAAAATGCGCCGGCGCATCGACGTGCGTTCCGGTGTGCGCGCCGAAACGGACGACGGAAACATTTGCGCTATCGCCGTTGGCAAGCGCGCGCCAGTCGCCGATCTCAATCCCCGGATCGCCGGGATAAGTCGGCAAGTCGTTCGACAAAGGAACCGTGACGTCGTAAATGGCCATGGCGCAGATAGTAACAAGTATCGGTTTTCATTTTCCATTTTCCGTTTGCCATTTTCCATTTGTCATTTAGCAATCAGCCGTGTATGAATCGTACATAACGTGCAAAATGGAAATGAAAACTGGAAAACGATGAATGGAAAATGATCTTTCTTTCCGGCTCGCTGCTTCAACCTACTTAAATTCGGCGCCACTGATTTGGAGTTTCCTGCACGGATCGAAACGCGGCACAGTCGATTTCATCGACGCCGTTCCCGCTCGTTGCGCGCAATTGTTGTCGCAAAACGAAGTGGACGCCGCGCTCATTCCCGTGATCGAGTATCAGCGCATTCCGGGCGGCGCGATCGTCCCGGACGTCTGCGTCGGTTCGAAGGAAGAAGTGCTCAGCGTCGTGCTCGTCTCGAAGAACACACAACTCGAAGACATTCGCTCAGTTGCTCTCGACGAGTCGTCACGCACGTCGGCGACGCTCGTTAAAGTGATCTTCCGTGAGTTTCTACAGCGCGAGCCGGAATGGACCACAACCTCGCCAAAGCTCGATGAAATGCTGAATCGCAACGACGCCGCTTTGATCATCGGCGATCCGGGCATGACGTTTCCGCGAACCGGGCTGAAAGTTTGGGACATGGCGACTTTGTGGCGAAACTACACCGGGCTCGGATTCGTTTTCGCTATGTGGATGGCGCGAAATGAAGCGATCGACGTGGACTTCGCCGGCGCTCGCGACGAAGGCGTAACAAAGATCGATGAAATCATCGACGCGTACAAAGATCGCATCCCGATGGATTTAAGAAGATACCTGACCGAGAACATTGTCTATCGCATCGACGAGTCGATGGAGCGCGGGCTACAACTCTATTTCGAACTGGCCCACAAGCATCGCTTGATTGAACGAGTAAAACCGTTACGGTACATTTAGTCCGATGAACAGCATTCAACCAATCCTGGATCGCGTGCTCGCGGGCGAGCGCATGTCCGTTGACGAGTGCACCACACTGCTGGAGTCGCACGACATCGCACGCATGGGCGCCGCCGCCGACGAGATTCGCGCGCGCCGCCATCCCGACAACATCGTCACCTACATCATCGATCGAAACATCAACTACACGAACGTCTGCAACGTCGTCTGCACGTTCTGCGCGTTCTATCGCCGGCCCGGCGCGCCTGATACTTACGTGCGCACGTTCGACGAGATCTGCCAGAAGATTGACGAGACGATCGCGCTCGGCGGCACGGGCGTCCTGATGCAGGGCGGGCTTCATCCGGACTTCGGCATCGAGTGGTACGAAGATCTCCTGCGACAGTTGAGCGCAAAGTATCCCGGATTCCAGTTGCACTGCTTTTCACCACCCGAGATACACAACATTCACCTCATCTCGAAACTCGACTACGAAACGATCATGGCGCGACTGAAAGCCGCGGGCTTGTACAGTCTGCCCGGCGGCGGCGCTGAGATCCTCGACGACGAAGTGCGCAAACGCGTCTCGACCAAATGTACGACCGACGAATGGCTCGACGTGATGCGCGCGGTCCATCGCGTCGGACTGCGTTCGACAGCCACGATGATGTTCGGCATCGGCGACACGATCGAACATCGCGTCAAACACCTGAAACGCATCCGCGACGTGCAGGACGAAACCGGCGGCTTCACCGCGTTCATTCCCTGGACTTTCCAACGTGAAAACACCGCGCTTGGCAGACGAATCAAGGACGAACCGACGGGCGTCGATTACCTGAAGATGCTCGCCGTCTCACGCCTGTTCTTCGACAACATCGAAAACTTCCAATCGTCATGGTTGACGCAGGGACTGCGACTCGGACAAGTCGCGCTGCGTTTCGGCGCGAACGATATGGGTTCGATAATGATCGAGGAGAACGTCGTTTCGGCAGCCGGCGCTCAGAATCGCGCCGATGAGAAGATGCTACAGTTTTTGATTCGTGAGGCGGGTTTTATTCCCCAGCAGCGAGATATTTTGTATCAGCACGTTCATCGAGCTGATCTGTGTACGTCTGTGGCTTGAAAGACTCGCGGACGAGGTTGTTGAACTCTTCCGGATGTTCCTGTTCGGGCATCACGCGGCAGAAGTCAAACACCACGAGGCGCGCACGTGGATTCGACTCCATCAGCGCCACCGCTTTCGACACCGGCATCGTCAGATCCTGTTTTCCCCACACCAGGACGAGTGGATGGTCCAACCGCGAAAACGCGGCTCGCATGTCGTAGTTCAAATAACCTGAAAGAAACGCGGCGATCGCATGTTGCGCGCCTACTTGATGGCTCGTCGCGTAAAGATGCGCTACGAGTCGATCCGTAACCCGGCGATAGTCATAAAACAACGTGCCTCGCGCGTAATCGCGAATGCTTCGTTCACTCGCCATCGCGTTGTGGAACGACGTGCCCAACACCGGCGACTGCAACAGTCCGTAAAACGCAGCGCCGGCCATGCCCGGTCGCGTGTTCATCGTGTCGTAACCGGCGGGCGCGTTGAGAATCAGCGAGTCGATCAGTTCCGGATGCTCGTCGGCGACGCGCACGGCGTACGACGCACCGAGCGAACTGGCGACGACGTTGGCGCGTCCGCCTGCAACTTCGCGAATGAAATCCGAGATCAGTTCGACGTAGAGATCCGCCGAATAAGGCGCGGCCGGAGGTTTGTCTGAGAAGCCAAAGCCGAGCAGGTCGAACGCGAAGACAGGAAAGTCCTTCGCCAGCTCGTCGAAGTTCTTGCGCCACATGAAACTCGAGATGCCGGCGCCGATACCGTGAATAAAGACGATGGGAAGACCGGGATTGTTGAGGCGCTCGCGCGCACCGGCCTCCTTGTAAAAGATTCTGCCGTATTTCCAATCGAACAGCCTCGCTTCGCCGCCGAGCGCGCTGTCGTCAGGCTCCGGTACGCGGCGTTGAATCGAGGCGTTGACGGCAGCGAGGGCGGCAACACCCGCGCCACCGGCTAACAAAGTCTTCCAGAAGTTTCCCAACCTGCCCATGGGTTTTTGTTTTTGGTCTTGGGCCTTTGGTCTTTGGTCTTGGGCCTTTGGTTTTTGTTTTGGTTTTTGGGTTAAGCCAAGGCCCAAGCCCTAAGACCTAAGACCCAAGCTCTAAGACCTAAATGATCGCGAAATCAAATTGTTCCTGGTGAATGCGATCGTCGCTCGTGATGTCGATCGGGCCGAGATAATCCTCGATCTCGATCAACACGTCACGTTCGCTCGTTCGCAGCGCCTTCGCGACTTCAGGATTGATGCGCAGCGTGACCTGCTTGTTATCAGCATCGCCGTTCAATCCTTTGGCGAGTCGACGCGCTTCTTCCAGCAACTCGTAGCAAATCGTCTGCGGCGACTTGATCAGTCCCGCGCCCTGGCAGTACTGGCAAGGCGAACAAAGCGTTCGTTCCAGCGACTGCTTCACGCGTTTGCGCGTCATGATCACGAGGCCGAAATCGTTAAACGAAAGCACTTTCGTCGGCGACTTGTCGTTACGCAGTGCTTCCTGCAACGCCTGCATGACCTTTTGACGGTTGCGACGTTCTTCCATGTCGATCAGGTCGAGCACGATGATCCCGCCGAGATCGCGCAAACGAATCTGACGCACGATCTCGTCGACCGCTTCGAGGTTCGTGCGCGTGATCGTGTCTTCCAAACGCCCGCTGCCGCGACCGACAAACTTGCCGGTGTTGACGTCGATCGCCACGAGCGCTTCCGTCTGGTTGATGACGAGATAACCGCCCGACTTCAGCCACACGCGCGGCTTGATCGCCTTGTCGATCTCCGCCTGCACTCCGTACGCTTCGAGAATCGGCTGGTCCTTTGTGTAGAGCTTCACGCGTCGCACGAGCCGCGGCTGAATGCGGTTAACGAATTCGACGATCGCCTGGTATTCCTCTTCGGAATCGACGCGAATCGACTCGAAATCGTCTGACAACTGATCGCGCAAAAGTCTCTGCACGAGATCCAGGTCGCGATGAACGAGGTCCGGAGCTTTCGACTTCTCCGCGGAGCCGCGGATGTCGAGCCACGTGCGAACGAGGTAACGAACGTCCTCACGCAACTCTTTTTCACTGATACCGACACCTGCCGTGCGTACGATAAAACCGCCGGACGGTATGTCTTCTTCGGCACGGAGCGTCTGGATCAACTTGCGCAACCGGTGGCGCTCGTTGTCTGACTCGATCTTGCGCGACACGCCGACGTGTTCGACTGTCGGCATGTAGACCAGAAAACGTCCCGGCAGCGCGATGTGCGAAGTGATGCGCGCGCCTTTTTTCGCGATTGGTTCCTTTGCGATCTGGACCAGGATTTCCTGTCCTTCGCTCAGCAAGTCGGTGATCGCAGGTTGATAACGTTCGCGGCGCGACTGTCCGCGATGACCCCGCTGTTCGCGCTGGCCGCCGCGCGGTTCGCGTTGCTCGCGTGGTTCCCGATGTTCGCGTTGCTCTCGGCCGCGCTGCTGGCGTGGCTCAGGTGCCGCGGGCGGCTGGACCACGATCTCTTCCTGATCGATCATTTGCGATTGATCGACGTCTTCATCGTGACCGTTCGAAGCGTCGTCCGCCTCGACCTGGGGCGCGCCTGTTTGCTTGTTCTTGCTCGGACGGCGGCGTCTGCGTCCGCCACGACGCGTCGCAAACTCCGCGCGCGACTGGCTTTCACTGACACTCGCATCGGAATCTGAATAAACGTCAAGAGTTTGTTGTTCGCCTTCGTCCTCGGAAGCCGCGGTCGCTTTCTTTTTCGACGACTTCTTGCTGGACGTTTTCTTCTTCGAAGCACCTTTCGCGGGTGCGGCAGCAGCGCGCGGACGCTTTTTCGCTGGTGCGGATTTGCGTGACCGTTTTCCCGCCGGCGCTTCTGCTGCGAGGAGCGCCGCGCTTTCTTCCTCGTCGTCGCTGATCCGTTGGAAGCCCGCACTCTGCAACGGCAGTGCCGGTGCGTCGTCGTCTACGAAACTCGAGACGTGCGCCTCGCGTGGGCGTTGTCCTTCACGCAGGACCGGTTCGGAATCTGAATCGTCGTCGTCGATTCGTTCAAAATCGTCGCCGCCCAAACCACGGGAGAGCAGTGAACCGACTTCCGCGTGATGGAAATCGTCTTCTTCCATGTTGAACTCGACCGCATGAATCTGATCGAAGATGCGTTCCTGGAGCCGGGCGTCCTTGAACATCTCGCCGTTCACGGCCGCAGTCTCTTCTTCGTCGACGATGCGCTCGATTGACGGATCGCCTGCGACGAAAGGCGTGTCCGGAACTTCGAACTGTGGCGACTGCGACGTTGAAGGAATAGCCTCGTCCGATTTGTCCCAACGTCCGCCGCGACGCCGGCTGCGACGACTGCGGCGTCGCCCGCTTTCGGCCGTTTCCGGCGCTTCTTCCGCGACAGCGGTTTCGGCCGCCTCCTGAGCTTCGACTCGCTCCTGCGTCGCTTCGATTCGCTGTTCGCGTTCGACGCGATTCAGCGCCAGCTCTTCAGACGCGGCGTGCTCGGGTTCGGGAGTGCCCTTCTTGGACTTGTCGATGACGATTCTTTCGAACTCTTCTTCTTCGTCGAAGAAATCGGAGACGTAAAGGAATGCGTCGCGTTCGAGCCCGATGTCGACGAAAGCCGACTGCATACCGGGCAGGACGCGCATCACGCGTCCTTTGTAAATGTTACCGACGATTCCCTGATGTTGTTCTCCACGTTCAATGTAGAACTCGGCGACCTTGTCGTCTTCAATGATCGCGATCTTTTTTTCGCGTCCGTTGACGCTAACGATTAATTGTTTTGCCATTACCAGCCTTTTCTAGAGAATGTTGACGGCGGAGTGCCTGCAAGCCCGAAGGCGAGACGTTTGCTCCGCGCAGAAATAGCGACACGAGTAACTGCGTCGCCACGAATTGAATGAAATGAGATCCGGCCGGGCAGGAGTAACTCTTTACCGGCCTAAACGTGGTTAGTAGCGTGGATAGTTTGGGAACTGCGCGCCGCTGGCGCACGATTCTGGTCGGCGACGGAGCGGGTGCGTCCGCGACACGACCGCAAATTCTTTCTCTCAACAGAAAACCTGACTAGCCGCGGTGGCGCTCAGGACCGGGAGACTGAAAACAGGGAGCACAGGCAGTGAAACTCACTGCGGTCTGCTCTGAACCTGTTTGATCTCGCGGAGCCGCTCGGGATTTTGAGGTCCTTTTACGCGCCTAGTTGAGCATGGCCAAAGGCCAGGTCAGCGGCTGCAACCGAAGTTAATCTAAACCGTCCCCCGGACGATTATAAAACCGGGCCTCGCCAGTGAGTGCAAGCAGCACTCATCGCTTCCCTGCACACTTCTAGTCGGTTTTTGACCTAAGCGCCTGAAAAAGCGGGGCGGGGCTGGCGTGGAGTATAGCAGACGACGCAAATCCGCGAAACATCCGTGAAATTATGGTAGTGCCTCAGTTTGAATTCTCCGATCTCTGTGTCCTCTGTGGTCTCTGCGTAAACGGTATTCTTGGAGCATATTCAACGCAGAGAACAGAGTAGTACGCAGAGATCACATCAGAGAAAACTTCAAACCTTAGGCACTACCGAAATTATCGGTTTGCGAATTAGTTCAAGCTGCGGTGCGAGCGGTACTTCGGCAATGACTCGACCAAATAATCGAAACCAAGCCAGAAACTCCAACTGTGGTGATAAAAAAGCAGCGGAAAGATCAACGCCACCCCGAAAAGCACAACCAATACGCTCTCATACTCCGCCCCCAACACAAGCAGGCAAAAGAAGCAGAAAATCAGTATCACAAGCTCGGTAATGACGACATTCGCGAGAATCGCACCGACAAAAAACCCGTCTTCACGCTTGTAAAGCGACAAACAGACCGGGCAATGATGCCGAATATGAAACGGCCGCTCGACAATCGACGTCTCCCCACACGCCGGACAACGCAGCCGCAAACAGCGTTTCAGCACCCGAATTCCTTGTTCCTTATCGATTTTCACAGCGGTCCCGGTATTCTAATGCTCATTATGGCCCGTTGGGAAGCCGCCAAACCCCGCCGCGACAAATCTCGCCAAGTCCTTTTTCTTGACAGACACAAATCGGTTTAGTAAATGAATCACCCGAGTCCTCGACTACTCTAAAACCCAGTACAAAAGGATCAGCGAACAATGTCCTGGCAAAGAATCGTGCTTCCTTTCACCGTCGACATCAACCCCGACATGGTTGAGATCGGCAAACGTGCGTGGGAGTGTTATCGGAACGAAAAACAGCCCGAAGGCTTCGCGATGTTTCACGCCACCCGAGGCCCAGGATCTGGCGACGAACACGATCAATTCATCGTTTACTTCTCGCCGATCGCCGCCCAGGCGTGCAGCGCAGCGGTAACTGGCGATTACATGATGGAACCCTGCGAAGTTCCTTATTACAACGAACCCAATATCGCTTTCGTTTTCGGCGATCCACGCGTCATGAACGACCTACGAACTCAACTCTGACCCGCGCGCCCCTCACAGCCGCCCTTTTTTTGAAACATTTCGCCGGTTTTCAGCATTTGTTTATGGCCGGACGGAATGTTTACACCGATTCCTGAAAGCCAATCCACTCGTTCGAGGTGGACAGGTGATTGTCACTTTCGGCGCCATCGGCTTCGGCCTGGTTTGGGGATGGCTACTCGGTTTCTACGACGTTCGCCCTGAAAAGCTGCCGGCCACGATTACGTCACTGGCGGGCGCTTCAGTGCTCGGCGCCGGTGTGACCGCATGGCTTGGCGGCTTCTCCGCGAGCGCGCCATTTTCCGTCGCCGCACTCACCGCTCTCTTCGTCCATTCCCAGTGGCGTAGCGAACTCCGCAAACGCCATCGCAAATCCATCACCCCATGAAAAAAGGAGAAACTAATGCTGCAAGGCTCCTCTCTACCCGCGATTGAAATCGCTAAAACAGTCCAACTGATTGGCGCCGGTGCTTTCGGAGCAGTTGTCGGCTGGTACGTCTACTACATCAATCGGTGGCGCAAAGACGACGTACAGTTGAGCGACATCGTGACGCTTGTCGGCGCCATCGGCGGCGCTGCCGTGCTCGCGCTCTTCCCCGCCAAGAGCGATCTGTTTGGCGCTTATGGAATCGGTCTCGCCGCCGGTTTCTTCGTCTACTTCTTCATCCTCATCGTCATGGTGAACAAATCGCCGGGCTTCACGGCGGCATGGTTTCTCGACGGACGCGCGCCAAAACTCGGACCGAATGAGATCACCTCTGGCGGCCGCGCGATGTCGATAAAAGACCAAACAGATAGTTAAGGAATCCGAACATGCCTCAAGATCCATTTGAGCGGGTACGAACTCTCCTTTTCGAAACGCGAGTTAACCCGCTCGCGATCCTCCTCGATCTGGCGTCGTTGCTGCCCGAGAGCCTCGTCAAACATGCGCTCGCGCTGGCGCGGAATGTCGACGACGACGTCCTGCGCGCGTTTCTCATTCGCGAGATCGCGAAGCGTTTGCCGGCGAAAACGGAACAAAAGAAGTTGACGAAAGAGTTTCCGGTTATGCGAGGCACGGCGATCGGGAGCGTTTCGACTTCTGAGGGCCAGGAAGCGAAGCGATTGATGACGAAGCTCAACGACGAACAACGTCAGCAATTGTTCAAGCAGTTGCTGTTCAGGGCCGAACACGTCATTAGGGGCCGTGCGGCAACCGCTTTCGAGCCCCCACGGACTAAGGGAGGGGAGTCGGCGTTCATTCGATCGGTCGATCTGGAGGACGACTTCATTCCTAAATCCGCGATAGCCGACGAGACGTTCGAACCCGAACGCAACCATATCGTCAACCTCGGCTTCTCTCACGCTGACGCCGCTGACAAAGCACTTGAGTCAGACGAACCGCTGCTGAGGGGAAAGTCTTACTACTTCTGGCTCAACATCGGTCGCGAACACAAAGACGCCATCGGCGCACCAACGCCCATCGATCTCGAAAAACTTCCGCAGGAAGCTGTCCTGACTGTCGCCATCTTCGGATTTGAAAACGAACTCGTCATCGCTTCCGGCAAAGACGTCGGACAGTTTAAGATTCAGAAAGACAGCAAAGTCAAAGTCCTCACTCAACCGACGCCCACGATTCGACTCTCGCCGGACGCACCCGCGAACTACCTCGACGACTTTCTCCTCTTCCCGATCAGCGTTCCCGAGAAAGAAGGCACACACCGCCTGCGTTGCAACATCTACTGCTCGCAGGTGCTGGTCCAATCCTACGTCGTCTCAGCCAACGTCAAAGCCGCCGCCGCTCGCATCCCTGAAGCGTGCTCGAAGAAACTCGACTACGTACTGTCGCAAAGCCTACGCGCGGACCATCTCGCAAGCCTCACAACTGAACCGAATCGACTCAGCCTCATGCTAAACAACAACGGCGACGGCACGCACAGCTTTCGTTTTCTCGGCGCCGACGGCAACGATCTTTACAAAGACGACGCGCAAATCGACGGACAGGAGCTCAGCGACTTTCTGTCGCAGGCTCGCGGCGCGATGCACAAGGTTTCGTGGGGCGACAGTAATCCATGGGATCCGGATCAGCACCTCGACTACCGTTACGAAAAAGCCGAATTCGATCCCCAAAAGCTCGCGCTCGATCTCGCTTACCTCGCGCGCGCCGGGTGGCGTATCTACGCCGGTTTCGTAGCACATCTCAAGAAAACAGCAGCCGAACTCGAACAACTCCTCGCCACGCCCGGACTGCTCCAGATCGCGCTCAAGCTTTCGCCTCGCGCAGTGCTGCCCGCGGCTGTCGTCTACGACTATCCGTGGAAACCGGAGAAGTTTGCCCAGAACTTTGACACTACCGAATGGAAACTCTGTCCGACATTCTTCGCCGCTATCGAGCGCGCACGCGCGGGTGGACCACCACTCGAGGAATGCGATTGTTTCAAAGGCGGTTGCGCCCTCAGAAAGATGATCGCCGACATCCGCAAGCCCGGTTCAACGCTGACGCTGAACTCGCTTCCGGCGATGATCTGCCCGAGTGGTTTCTGGGGTTACCGCCACGCGCTTGGTCTGCCGCTCACACTCGATGGGACCAACGCCGACATCCCGCCCGTGATCGACTTCAAGAACGATCTGGAATTCGTGGCGTGTGTTTCGACCGATCAGGAATTCGTCGAGCGCGATCCTCATCTCACACGGCTTCAGGCGCTCAAACCCAACCTGAAATTCAACCGCGACGAGGATTACGACTCGATCGTCGTTCGTCTCAAATCAACGACACCTCATCTCCTCTATTTCTACTGCCACGGCGGTGTTCGCAAGAACGATCATCCGTATCTAAAGATCGGCGACGACGATCAGATCTCGCCGGACAATCTCGTCGGCGAGGGCATTTCGTGGCACGGACCTCATCCGCTCGTCTTCATCAACGGATGTCACACGACCTCGCTGAACCCGGAAATATCACTCGACTTTGTCAGTTCGTTTGTACAGCAGAATGGCGCGGCCGGCGTCGTCGGGACGGAGATCACGATCTTCGAGCCGCTCGCGACGAACTTCGCGGAAGAATGTTTGTCGCGCTTCATCGGCGCGGCGCCGCATAACGAGAACATGCCGCTCGGTAAAGCAGTGCGCGGCGCGCGACTGGCGCTTCTGCAACAGGGAAATCCGCTCGGGTTGGTCTACATTCCGTACGCGGTGGCGAGCCTGCGTTTGCACCAGGAAAACTAAAACTACTTCACGAACTGATCGAACCACGCGATCGTGCGTTCGAGTGCGTCGATGCGATGCTTCGGCTCACGCAGGCTGTGACCTTCGCGCGGATAACGCACAAAAACCGTCTCCACACCGCGTCGCTTCAGCGCCATGTACATCTCCTCCGCCTGCGTGATGTGTACGTCGTTGTCCTGCTCGCCGTGAATGAACAGCACCGGCGTCTGCACCTGTCTCACAAACCGCAGCGGCGACCATTGCCACAGGATTTCAAAGTTGTCCCATGGAAACCCGCCAAACTCGGCATGGATCAGATCCTGGTAAAGCGAGGTTGAATAGAAGCTGATCAGGTTGCTGACACTCGCCACCGCCACGCCGGCTTTGAAACGCGGCGTCTGCGTCACAATCCAGTTCGTCATGAAACCACCATAACTACCGCCGGTAACTCCGAGTCGATTCGGATCGATCCACGAATTGCGGCGCAGTGCTTCGTCGACACCAGCCATCAGATCGCGATAATCGCCGCCGCCCCATTCGCCGCGCGTGCCGTCGGAAAATCTCTGCCCGTAACCACTCGAGCCGCGCGGATTCAAGTACAAGACTCCGTAACCACGCGCGACGTAAGTCTGAAACGCAGCATTGAACGACCAGCCGTACATTCCGTGTGGTCCACCATGAACTCCGAGTATCAGCGGGCACTTGCGATCGCTCGTGCAACCGGGAGGTCTCATCAACCAACCCTGGATCTGCGTTCCATCGAAACTCGGGTAGGTGATCTCTTCCGGCGCGACGAGCCGCAACGATCGCATGAGCGAATCGTTGTGTGCGCTCAACCGTCGCATCGGGACCGTGCTGCCGAAGCTGGCCCAAACTTCCGCCGGACGCAGCGCGCTGCCCAGCGTCACGACAAACGGAAACGAGATCTCACGTCCGATGCTTTGCGACCTGTTGCTGAAACTGAAACTCGTGATCTGAAACGGATGCGCGGGCGTGAGCGCCTGGCCTGATTCCGTGATGAAGAATTTCGCGTCGAGCGAAGTGAAACCACCAGCGACCTCGCCGTGAAGAATGAAAAGTGAAAAGCGGCTGATGGCGCCGCCCTCGGCAGGGACGCGAAATATCGTCGTGTAAGCGCGATCGCCGGCGAGATAGACGATGGAACGGCCGTCGGCGGACCAACGCGGATCGCGCACGCGCCGATCGTGGTCCAGCGTCAATTCTTTTCCGTTGCCGCCGGTCGCGGGAATCACCCAGAGATGCGTGTCTTCGGAGACACTGTCGATCGTCGTGATCTCGCGTGTGGTCGCGGTGTACGCGATCGACTTGCCGTCAGGCGACCAAACCGGATCGTATTCGCAGCCTTTCGTCTGCGTGATCTGCCGCGTCTGTCCGCCGAAATCTACGGCGAAGATGTCGGAGTTGTTGAGTGCGTCGGGATCGGGTTCGTGATTCGAGAGATACGCAATCTCGTCGCCTCGTGGACTGAAAGCAACGGCATGATCGTAAAACGCGCCCGAAGTCAGTTGCAGCGGAACGGGGCGGTCCACTTCAACCAGCCACACGTGCGTGCGGCGATTGTCGGAAAACGAAGTGCGCGACTTGTACTGGATGCGATCGATGACGCGTGGATCGTCCTGGCGTCGCGCGCGATCCCCACGATCCATTGGCTCGCGTGGTTCCGGCCGAGCCGAAATGTACGCGATGCGTTTCGAATCGGGCGACCAGGAAAACGGCTCGCCCGCGTAAGCGATAAAGAAGTTCGTCGACTGAATCGGAGCGATGAAGCGCGGCTCAGGTTTGTCGAGACGAATAACCCAGAGCCCGTCCTGTTCCTCCTGTTCCGAGAGAAACGCGATCGAGTTGCTGTCGGGCGACCAGCGAGGGTTTGACGCGGACATACCGGAAGGCAGGAGCAGTCGCGGCGTCGAGCGGATCTCGGGCCAATCGACATAAGGCGTGACGCGAGTTGTCGGCACACGCGGCGTCGGTTGTGCAGTGGGTATAACGGGCGTCACTTCCGGAAGTAGACGAGCGATCCAGAGCGTGCTGAGCGTATTGTCATCGGTGACTGACGACACGGTGTAGACCACCATCTGCCCGTTTGGCGAAACCTGTGCGTCGGTGACGTTCACGAGGCGCGTGAGATCCGCCGGCGCCATCACCCGCCGCTGCTGCGCACACACGACCACGGTAGCAGTCATGATTACGACTGCGACCACGAATAATCTGTTCGTCGTCATATTGCCTGCCTGTTTTTTGACGTTTACGGTTTTGGTGAAGGAGAGGCCGCGGGTTGCGCGGATTCGATTTTCAAGCTGCTGCGAACCGTGTCCCACGCTGATGCGAATTGTTTGATCTCTTTATCTGGTCCAAAGAGCGTCAGGACCACGACTCGTTGGCCCACCACGGCCCAGTAGATCTTCGCCGCGCCGGCTTCGCCGCCCAACGAGGCGCTGATCTTAACGCCATCCGCCGGTATCCCGGCGATTTCGGTCGAGTCAGCCGTCTCGGTGGGCGTCGCGCCCATCTGCCTGAACTGGTTCGAAACGGCCTTCACGTAAGGTTCGATAAACGACTTCTTCGCTTCGGGAAGTTTCTCGGCGGTGACACGGCCTTTGTGGACGAACACGCGCATTTGCAGATCGCTGTTGCTGCGGGCGAGTGTGTATTGCTGCGCATCGTCATCGCTGATGTCGGAGACCGCCCACCCGGTGGGGTGATCAAACGAGATGCCGGCTTTGGCGAAGTGCTGCGCGTCCGCAGGCCGTGGCGCGGGCGTTTGCGCGGAGGCAAACACGCAACTAAGAACGACGATTACAAACAACTTAATGGTGAGTTTCATGTTCTCCTCCGCGTCTCAAATCTATGGAGCGGGCGTGCATCCGGCGCGCGCCGTGCCCGCGGCGCCTGTGGTTCCGGCGGCAACCTGTTTTACGTCATCGCCGGTGCGCAGATCGACCGTGCCCCTCTTCACTGAGACAAACGTGTTGCCGCAGCTCGTGTCGACGGTGAACTCGTTGCGCTGTTTTCCCGTTGTCCTGATGTTCCCCTCTTTCGTGTTAACGGAAGCATTCACGTTGGACGACGACGAGATGCGCACGCGTCCCTGGTCCAACATCGCAACCGAAATGTTCGGGTCGCCAAAGTTTATCTTCATCGTCGAGTCGGGCAAAACTTCGACGCGTCCGAGTTTACCAAGACTAACCACCGCACTCGATCGCGCGCCCGTGGTGACCGAGCTGTCGGAGGAAAACGTTGCGCCGGAAGCCGCCGCCGCGCCGTTCACGGTGACCTCGCCCTGGATCTGTAGCAACTTCGCCACGCCCGCTCGCGGATTCTGCTGACTTCCGAAGGCGATACACGACGCGACGATCAGCGTAATCATCACAACTGCCAACCGCTTGAGAGGTAGTTTATGCATATTTGTCTCCCACGTTTTTATTTAACCAACTGCAACTGTTCGTTCAGCAACTCCCACACTTGCCGCACGTGTTTTTCCGTCGTGCGAATGTTTCCGACTGAAAGCCGCAACGTGAGTTTGTCGTTCAAACGTGTGTGAGAAAGCAGCGCGCGGCCGGTCGCGTTGACGCGGTGCATGATTGCTTCGTTAAGCACGTCTAAATCGTCGCGATCTTTCGGACGCGCGCGGAAACACACGAGCGCGAGCGGCACGGGCGCGAGTATTTCCCAATCGTCAGACTCGTCAACCCACGAAGCAAACAATCGCGCCAAACGGCAGTGTTCGCGAATGCGCGCAGCCAAACCTTCGTGACCGAAGTAACGCATCACCATCCACAACTTGAGCGCGCGAAAGCGGCGGCCGAGTTGAATCCCGTAATCGGATCCGCTGCGCACTTTTTCCTGTTCCGGCGTGCGCAAGTATTCGGGAACGAGCGAGAACGCGCGTCGCAGGAGATCCATGTGACGGCAGTAAAGCACCGACAGATCGAATGGCGTGAACAACCATTTGTGCGGATTCACGACAACGGAATCAGCACGCTGGCATCCGTCAACAATGTGCCTGAACTCCGGGACGCCCGCCGCCGATCCCGCGTAAGCAGCGTCGACGTGAAGCCACATCGCGTGCTCTTCGCTGATCGGAACCAGCTCCGCGACCGGATCGATACTCGACGTCGAAGTCGTACCCACGGTCGCGACGATACAAAACGGCAGATAACCATTGCGTTTATCTTCGGCGATCGCGTCCGCGAGTGCTTTCGCATTCATGCGAAAGTCTTTGTCGGTCGGAATCTTTCGTAAACCGCGTTGACCGAGACCGAGCGTGATCACGGCTTTTTCGATCGACGAGTGCGCGTGCTCCGAAACGTAGACGCGCAACAACGGCAGATCAGGACGGCCGCTCATTCCCTCCTCGCGAATGCGCTGCTCGACGCCCTCTCGCGCGGCGGCGATCGCGTGCATACTCGAAACCGATGCCGTGTCGTAAATGATGCCGATCATGCCGGGATCGAGTCCCATCATCTGACGTAGCCAGTCGAGCGTCACTTCTTCCAGTTCGGTCGAAGCGGGCGACGTGCGCCAAAGCATTGCTTTGTTATCGAAAGCGGCGGCAAGCATTTCGCCAAAGATGCCGGGTGCGGATGTCGACGTGGCGAAATAGGCGAAAAACGACGGATGGCTCCAATGCGTGAGCGCCGGAACGATGAGACGATTCATGTCCGCGAGAATCTGATCCATCGACTCGCCCTGCTGCGGCGGCGCTTCCGGAAGCTGTGACTTCAGATCGCCAGGCTCCATCGCCGCCAGGACGGGTAATTCTTCGATGTGCTCGAAATAGTCGGCAATCCAATCGACAAACTCGTGCCCAAAGCGACGAAAGTCTTCTTTGTTCATGTCGCCGAAGTCGGGTGCGAAGCCCGTTTTGGCGGGTGTTGAGTGGCTCACGGCCGGATATCTTACAGTCATAAGCAACTCCGCGCATATCTCATCTTCAGTAAATAGTTGCCAGTCAGCTTTGGTTTGCGACTGCGAACAATTGACAAGACATCTGCGCGCAACTATTCTGCGGTCGTCACCCAGCCGTCTAAAACCTCCACGACTGTCGTCTCAACCTCAACCAACATATGGAGCGACTATGAAAATCAATCGAATTGTTGCATCGTTGATGCTGATCGGGCTGTTGTGTTTCACCACAGGAGATTCCGCGAACGCCGATGCGGGAGGGGCATGCCTTGGACAATGGTCCGAGTGTCGTGCTCGGTGCGAATGGGAATACGGGGATTCAGGCTGGAAGTTCGTTTGTTACAGCCAGTGTGACAGCCAACTTGAAAAATGCCTACAACCTATCAACAATTAGATCCGCGATCGCCTCTGAAAGATCGTCGGACTGCCAGCGGGGGTCTAGATCCCGCTGGCAAACATTTCCTCCGACGGTGGTATAAGCGACCGTCGGACCTCACGCACTCGTAACCGAATTTGCGCAACTAAGACGGTCAACGGTATTATCTCGGCGCGAGTAAACCAACAAAGCTTGGCGCAAGCGTCTCCATACCTTTTAAAATCAGGCGCGGCTGGCGAGTGTCTGTAGTCGAAATCTACTCTTGTGAGGACATAATGAAACGCTTCCTTCTAAGTCTAGTATTGATCGGTAGTTTGCTTCTGTCGTTGGCGTGTAATCCGCAGGGTGCGGGGGACAAAGTACGCGTCGGCGTCTTTATGTCGCTCACCGGCTCAACGGCAAACTTCGGTATCTCGTCAGTTAACGGCATCAAGCTGGCTGCCGATGAAGTCAATGCAGCCGGTGGCATCAATGGCAAACAGATCGAACTGCTGGTCCAGGACGATCGCTCCGACGCGTCCGAAGCTGCGACGATCGTGACGAAGTTCGTGACGCAGGATCAGGTTCATGCGGTTCTCGGCGAAGTGGCAAGCTCACGCTCGATCGCCGCCGCGCCAATCGCCCAAAACGCCAAGATCCCGATGCTTACGCCGTCATCGACCAATCCGGAAGTCACAAAGAAAGGCGACTTCATCTTCCGTAGTTGCTTCATCGACCCCGTGCAAGGCGCGGCAATCGCACAGTTTGCGGCGAAATCGCTCGGCGCCAAGAACGCCGCGATCATGGTCGACCGCAAGAACGATTACTCGACCGGACTCGAAAAAGTAATCAAGGACACGTTTGAAAAGATGGGCGGCAAGATCGTCGCCGTGCAGTCGTACCAGGAAGGCGATCAGGATTTCAACGCGCAGTTGACGTCACTCAAGTCCAGCAATCCCGAAGTCATCTTCGTTCCCGGTTACTACAACGACGTCGGCCTGATCGCGAAGCAGGCGCGCGAAAAAGGCATCACTGTTCCTCTCGTAGGCGGCGACGGCTGGGACTCCGAACAGCTTTACGCAATCGGCGGCAAAGCCCTGAACGGCTCGTATTTCACCAACCACTATTCGCCGTACGACACCGACCCGAAGGTCGTGAAGTTCGTCAGCGATTACAAAGCTCGTTACAACAGTTTGCCCGACGCACTGGCAGCAACGGCTTACGACGCCGCGCGCATCATGTTCGACGCCATCAAGCGTTCCAAGTCGCTTAACGGCGCCGACATTCGCGACGCACTCGCGGCAACCAAGGATTATCCGGGCGTTACGGGAACGGTCACGTTCAACTCGGATCGCGACGCCGTGAAGCCGATCGTCATGATCGAAATCAAAGACGGCGGCACCTACGCAGTTAAGGAACGCGTCACCGTCGAAGGCGCGACCGCGGCGAACTCAGCACCGGCGAGCGCGCCCGCGGAACCGACCAAAACCGTAGCCCAGTGAGCGTTATCAACGCTGGAACCAACCCGTAAGGTGTCCGCACTCTAAAGATAGAGAACAGCGAATCACAATATGAGTACGTTCCTCCAACAATTGATCAACGGTATCTCGCTGGGCGCAATCTACTCCCTGATTGCGCTCGGTTACACGATGGTCTACGGGGTACTGAAACTAATCAACTTCGCCCATGGCGACGTCTACATGGTGGGCGCGTTCATGGGTTTTTATCTGGCCAACGGCATCGGCGCACGCGGCGCGCAGATGATTGGCGCGAGTTCCGAAGGATTCATCGCACGCGGACTTCTCGGCGGCGGCACAATGGAACCGTCGCTCATCACCGCACTCGTCGTCATGTTGCTGGCGATGGCGATTTGCGCCGTAATCGGCGTGATTATCGAACGGCTCGCTTATCGTCCCGTTCGTAAATATTCACGACTGACGGCGCTGATCACAGCCATCGGCGTGTCGCTGTTGCTCGAAAACGGCGGCCAGGTCGTCTTCGGCGCCGAACCGAAGTTCTTCCCGGAACTCTTCAGCAAACAGAACGTCGAGCTATTCGGCGGCGCAACCATCAACAGCGCCGACATCGTCGTGCTGGCGATTGCTCTCGCGCTGATGGTCGCGTTGCAACTGATCGTCTACAAGACAAAGACCGGCCGGGCGATGCGCGCCGTTTCGTTCAATCTTCAGTCGGCGAAGCTGATGGGTATTAACACCGATCACATCATCGCTTTCACGTTTGCACTCGGCTCGGCGCTGGCGGCGGCCGCCGGAGTGCTCGTAGCGATTCGCATCCCGCGCATCGATCCGCTGATGGGAATTCTTGTCGGTCTCAAAGCATTCGTCGCGGCGGTGCTCGGAGGCATCGGCAACATCCCCGGCGCGATGCTCGGAGGATTGCTCATCGGCATCACTGAGACGATGGTCGTTGGCTATCTCTCTCCGACCTACAAAGACGCCGTTGCTTTCGCCATACTCATCTTGATACTGCTGTTCCGGCCCTCCGGCCTTCTCGGTACGGTGGCGCAGGAGAAAGTTTAAGGACAAAGAGTGCCTCGGTACCTGCGCAATCTACTCATTGCCCTAGCCGTCATCGCAGTTCTCATCGGATTGGACTTCGTGTTTCAGGGACGAATGCTCAATCCGTATTTCGTTCGCATTCTGATGCTCTCGGGCATCGCGATCACGCTCGCCGTTTCGCTCAACCTGATCAACGGCTTCACCGGACAATTCTCGATCGGACACGCCGGGTTCATGGCCGTCGGCGCGTATTCGTCCGCGTACTTCTCCGTTAATTATGGCGTGAAAATCGCGAGTTCGCTCGGCGACGGCACGTTGGGTTGGGTCGTGGCGTTAACAATCGCCACGATTATCGGCGCGATCGTCGCCGGCCTCGCTGGACTCGCAGTTGGCATTCCTTCGCTGCGTCTCAAAGGCGATTATCTCGCGATCGTGACACTCGGCTTCGGACAGATCATCGTCGTATTTCTAAACAACATCGAGGCGATCGGCGGCGCGCGCGGTTACTCGGGAATCCCGATCGTTAAGAGTTTCTTCTGGATATTCCTCATTGCCGTTCTGACGATCGTCATCGTCTACAACATCGTCAATTCCGCCTTCGGACGCGCGCTCATCTCGATTCGTGAAGACGAGCTCGCCGCGGAAGCAATGGGTGTCAACACCACGCGCTACAAAGTGATGGCGTTCGTCATCTCTTCCGCGCTCGCAGGCGCAGGCGGCGTGCTCCTGGCGCACTTCGACGGCTACCTGAATCCGAAATCGTTTGAGTTCATCAAGTCGTTCGAGATCCTGATCATGATCATTCTCGGCGGACTCGGATCGATCGTCGGTTCGGTGCTGGGCGCGATCGTATTGACCGTGCTGCCCGAAGCGTTGCGCGGGTTTGCCGAATACCGCATGGTGATCTACTCGCTGTTGCTGATCATTCTCATGATCACGCGGCCGCAGGGTTTGTTGGGCTCGGTTAACCCGCTGAAACTCTGGCGCAAGCGCGCGAAAAATGTTGCGCAGGGCGAAGCCGCGTCGAGCACCAATCCGTCAACTGCCGCGACGCAGCCCGAGGGTCCGATCCAAGGTGAGAATCCCCGATGAGCAGCAACACAAACGGTGTGGTACTTCAAACAGACAAGGCGACCATCCGTTTCGGCGGGTTGTGCGCCGTAAACGAGCTCGACATGAGCGTGAAAGGCGGCGAGATCTTCGGACTGATCGGTCCTAACGGCGCCGGCAAGACGACGATCTTCAACCTGCTGACCGGCGTTTACCAGCCGACGTCCGGATCGATCTTTATCAACGGCGAGAAGATCAACGGCCTGCGTCCTTATCAGATCGCGAGTCGCGGCGTTTCACGTACTTTTCAAAACATTCGCCTGTTTCCGAGCATGAATGTGCTCGAAAACGTGATGACGGCTTGTCACATTCACATGGGGCAGAAACTGTTCGACGCGATCCTGCGCACGCCGCGATTTGAAAGCGACGAGAAGCAACATCGCGAATACTGTTTCGAGTTGCTGGAGATCTTCGATCTCGCACGCGTCGCCGACGAAGGCGGCACCAGTTTGCCGTACGGTTCGCAACGACGACTAGAGATCGTTCGCGCGCTCGCGACGCGTCCGAAGCTACTGTTGCTCGACGAACCGGCCGCGGGCATGAACCCGTCCGAACAGGAAGATCTGATGAACCTGATCAAACAGATCCGCGACCGCTTCGGATTGACGATCCTGCTCGTCGAACACAATATGAAGGTCGTGATGGGCGTCTGCGAAAGAATTCAGGTGGTCGACTACGGCAAGTCGATCGCCCTCGGCCTGCCCGAAGAGATCAAGAACGATCCCAAGGTCATCGAAGCGTACCTCGGAGATTAGAACTTAGAGCTTTGTACTTGGTGCTTTGTACTTTGGAAGTCGAAAGCTACGATTGCGAACAAAGTTCAAAGAACTAAAGACAAAGCACAAATAGAATGCTTACTCTCGAAAACGTCTCTGTAAACTACGGCGCGATTGAAGCCCTGACCGGCATCTCGATGCACGTCGAACAAGGCGAAGTCGTCACTCTGATCGGCGCGAACGGCGCCGGCAAAACGACTACGCTCCGCACGATCACCGGACTGCTGCAACCCCGGCAAGGCAAGGTCATTTTCGAAGGCGCAGACATCAGCGCCCGGCCCACGCATAAGCTCGTCGCGCTCGGCATCTCGATGTCGCCCGAAGGACGCGGCGTGTTCGCCAACCTCTCGGTCACCGAGAACCTGCAAATGGGCGCGTATCTCAAAAAGAACAAGTCGCAGATCGCCGCCGACATGCAACACGCCTTCAGGATGTTTCCGCGCTTGAAAGAACGCGAACACCAGAAAGCCGGCACGCTCTCGGGCGGCGAACAACAGATGCTCGCGATCGGACGCGCGCTGATGTCCAACCCGCGGCTGTTGCTGCTCGACGAACCGTCGTTAGGGCTCGCGCCCCTCGTGGTCCATACAATCTTCGAAGCGATCGACGAGATCAAAAGCAAAGGAACGACGATCCTGCTGGTCGAGCAGAACGCGCACGCCGCCCTCGGCCACTCGGATCGCGCTTACGTACTCGAAACCGGCAGAATTGTCATGGAAGGGCCGTCGAAGGACCTGGCCAACGATCCACGGATAAAAGAAGCTTATCTCGGTGAGTAGAACAAGCGTTCGCCCCCAGTTCATTTCGCTCCCTCGGCAACACCACAAGACTCTACACCTAAGCAAAACCATCTTACCGCTGGTGATTGTGCTGTTAGCGCTCGCGTTTTCCTGCTCGCGCGAGACGGAAGTCACAAACCAACCCGACCGCAGCACGATCAAGATCGGCTACTTCGGCGATCTCAGTGGTCCAACTTTCAACTTCGGACAATCCGCCATCAACGGCGTGCTCATGGCCGCCGACCAGATGAACCAGGCAGGTGGAATCAACGGCCGCAAGATCGACGTCGTGATCACCGACGACAAAGGCAGCCCCGAAGAGGCCGCCCGACTCACCGCCAAGCTCATCGATCAGGACAAAGTCGTCGCGATCATCGCCGGTGGAACGTCAGGCAACAGCCGCGCGGCCGCGCCCAAAGCGCAATCGTCGCACGTGCCGCTGATCTCGCCTTCGGCAACCGATCCGCTCGTGACGGCCGTCGGCGACTACATCTTTCGCGCGTGTTTTGTAGACGAGTTTCAGGGTGAAGTGATGGCGAGTTTTGCGATTCACACACTCAAGGCGAAAAAGGCCGCCATACTTTTCGACTTCAACTCGCCGTACGGTCGCGGTCTCACCGACTGGTTTCAGACCGGCTTCAAACGTCTCGGCGGCGAAATCGTCAACGAACAGTCATACAAACAAGGCGACGCCGATTTCAAAGGCCAACTGGTTTCAATTCGCGCGTCTGAGCCCGAAGTGATTTACATTCCGGGTTATTACGCCGACGTCACCGCGATCGCGAAGCAGGCGCGGCAACTCGGATTGACGCAGCCGTTGCTCGGCGGTGACGGCTGGGACGCGCCGGAGTTGTGGCAGTTAGGCGGCGATGCTCTGAACGGTTCGTACATCTCGACGCACTATTCAGTTGACGATCCTTCGATCCAGACGTTTGTCGAGGAATACAAACAACGTTACGGCAACCTGGTGCCGGATGCGCACGCCGCGCTCGCTTACGACGCGGCGAAACTGCTGTTCGACGCGATCACGCGCGCGGGCACGACCGATGGGTCGAAGTTGCGCGACACCCTCGCCCAAACGAAAAACTTTCCGGGTGTGACTGGTGTGATCAGCATGGACGCTCATCGCAATGCGGTGAAACCCGCGGTGGTGATGAAATTGATGGATGTGAGGTTTATCTACCAGGAGACGATTCAGCCGGACGCGGTGAAGGCCGCGCCGTCGCCGAGTCCATCGCCAAGCCCTTCGCCGCGCCGCAAGCGACGTTCAAGTTAGTTCCCTTCTGGCATTCCCTAATGCTTCGTTAACGGCGGTTCTTGCGGTCCCGCCGATCTGCGATTTCGAATTCAACGTACTTTCGAGTGATAACGCTTCGTAAACATCCGTGTCGATCAGTGACGAAAATTTCTGTAACTCTTCAAGGTTCATCTGTTCGATCTGTGTTTCTAAATCGATTGCACGGATAACAACTTTCCCGACCGTCTCATGAGCATCGCGAAACGGCATTCCCTTGCGAACGAGATAATCCGCCAGCTCCGTCGCATTCATGTAGCCGCCCAACGTCGCCGTGTTGACGCTGATGTTTCTCAGCACGGTGCTTGTCACAGTCAAACACGCCGCCGTGGTATCAAACGCATCGAACACCGCTTCCTTGTCTTCCTGCATGTCTTTGTTGTAAGCGAGCGGCAAGCCTTTCATCGTCGTTAACAACCCGAGCAGATCGCCGAACACGCGACCTGACTTCCCGCGCACCAGTTCCATCGAATCGGGGTTCTTCTTTTGCGGCATCAGGCTCGAACCGGTCGCGATTGCGTCGCCGAGGGCGAAAAATCCGAACTCGGTCGTCGCGTAAAGAATCACGTCTTCGGCGAGTCGCGACAGATGGACCATGATCAACGAACACGCACTCAAAAACTCCACGCAGAAATCGCGATCGCTCACCGCGTCGAGACTGTTTCGCGACACGCCATCAAAACCCAGCGACTTCGCCAGCGCCTCGCGATCGATCGGAAACGACGTGCCGGCCAGCGCCGCGGATCCCAACGGCATCACGTTCACACGACGTCGCGCATCGTTGAGACGATCTCGATCGCGTGTGAGCATTTCGAAGTATGCGAGCGCCCAATGCGCGAGCAGCACCGGCTGCGCGCGTTGCAAGTGCGTGTAGCCGGGAATGACGACGTCGCGGTTCGTCTCCGCAAAATCGAGCAACGCTTTTTGCGTCTGGCCCAACGTCACAACGAGATCGTCTATCGCGTGACGCAGCCAGAGACGAAAGTCAGTCGCCACCTGATCGTTACGACTGCGGCCGGTGTGCAACTTGCGCCCGGCGTCGCCGGTTAACTCCACCAAACGCGTTTCGACATAAGAGTGAATGTCTTCAACACGCGCGTCGTCGCCACAACCGTTCGCGAGAATCGTCTCGAGCGCGCTCCTGATCCGGGCGCCTTCCTCGGCGCTAATCACCTTTGCGTTTTCGAGCGCCTGGCAATACGCGATGCTGGCCCGAACATCCGCCTCGAACAGCCGCCGATCGAAGTCAAACGACCGGTTGAACTCCGCGAAACCCGCGTCGGGTTTATTGGTGAATCTTCCACCCCACATAAATCAGCCACTCTCCTTGACCACGTCCAACTCGCGTGGTAGTTTATGCATCTATGCAGCGATTATGCAAGCTGACTGCATAAGATGTTTTATGAATAAGCGCGAGCGGCAGCAGAAGATCTTGAGCCTGATCCGGGCCACGCCCGTCGGCACTCAGGAAGATTTGCGCCAGCTACTTGAAAAGTCCGGTGTGCCTGCAACGCAGTCGAGCGTCTCGCGCGATTTGGAAGAGCTCGGCGTCGTCAAGCAGCACGGCCATTACACGTTGCCGCGTACCAACGGCGCCGCCACGCGCGGACTGCTGAGTTTAGACCACGCGGGCGACAGTTTGGTAATCGCGCGCACTGTGCCGGGACTGGCTTCGGCTGTCGCCGTCGAGATCGACGCCGCGGCGATCCCGGAGATCGTCGGCACGATCGCGGGTGAAGACACGATCTTCATCGCCGTGCGCGATCAGAGATCGACGATCAAGAAAGTTTGGAAGTTATTTGGAACCACGGATGACGAATATTAAGAAAATCGTTCTGGCGTATTCCGGCGGACTCGACACTTCAGTCATGCTCCGCTGGCTCAAAGATCACTACGGCTGCGAAGTCGTTTGCTACTGCGCCGACGTCGGCCAGGGCGCGGAGCTTTCGGGTCTCGAAGAAAAAGCGCACGCCACCGGCGCTTCGAAGCTCTACGTCGAAGATCTGCGCGAGGAGTTTGTGCGCGATTACGTCTGGACCGCGGTGAAGGCGAACGCCGTTTACGAAGGTGTTTACCTGATGGGAACGTCGCTCGCGCGTCCGGTGATCGCGAAGCGACAGATCGAGATCGCGCAAAGGGAAGGTGCGGACGCGGTGGCCCATGGCGCGACCGGCAAGGGCAACGATCAGGTGCGTTTCGAGCTGACTTACTACGCGCTGCAACCGAACATCAAGGTGATTGCGCCGTGGCGTGAATGGGAATTCAAAGGCCGCATGGACCTGATCGCCTACGCAAAAGAGCACGGAATTCCGGTCACCGCGACTGCTGAGAAGCCGTATTCGATGGATGCGAACCTGATGCACATCTCGTACGAAGGCGGCATTCTCGAAGATCCTTGGGCCGAACCGCCGGAGAACATTTTCCAGCTCACGCGCTCGCCTGAGAACGCGAGTAACGAAGCTCAGTACGTCGAGATCTCGTTTGAAAAAGGCGAGCCGGTCGCGATCGACGGCCGCAAGCTCGGACCGGTTGCGTTGCTCGAGACGTTGAATGAACTCGGCGGCAAGCATGGAATCGGACGTGTCGATCTCGTCGAGAATCGATTCGTCGGCATGAAGTCGCGTGGCGTTTACGAAACACCGGGCGTGACGATCCTGCAGGCGGCGCATCGCGCCCTCGAGTCGATCACGTTGGACCGTGAAGTGATGCACCTGCGCGACTCGCTTGGCGTCAAGTTTGCCGAAAACGTCTATTACGGTTTTTGGTTCGCGCCCGAGTTCAAGCTGATGCGCAAGATGATCGACGAAACGCAGGTTAACGTCACGGGTGATGTGCGTCTCAAGCTTTACCGCGGAAACGCGATCGTCGTCGGACGCCGATCGCCGCATTCACTGTACGACGAGAACATCGCCACGTTTGAGGCGGACACGGTTTACAACCAGCGCGACGCTGAAGGTTTTATCAAGTTGAACGCGCTACGACTGAGACTCGGACAGGGGCAAGGAGGGGGCAACAAATGACAGAGCAAATCACTGTTGTAGACGTCGACAAGATCGGTTCGGCCACGTCGCCGCTGGGCTTGTCGAAGACTGTTGGTATCGTCAGTTCTTCGTCGTCACCGCGTGCGGGAGACGTCGTCGTGGTGCGCGCGCTCACCGACAGCGCGACCTACAACATGCTCGAGTTGCCCACAGGACGTCTCGCCAAGATCAATCCCGGCGACTTGATGATCGGCGTGCTCGGACGTCGTCGCGCGTTGAAAGGTTTCGTCGGCGACGTACCGGCGAGTGTGAAAACGGGTGACGAGTTGCACTTGCTGAACATGGGCGGCGTCATCGGTTGTTGCACCGGACATCATTCGAGTCTCGGCGACGCGATCAAGCTGGAAGTGCGTGGGCTGGTTTGCGATGAGAACGGCCAGGTGCTGAACATCGCGAACGCGGGTTTGCCGTCACTCAATCAACTGGGCGACACAGCGCCGATCGTGATGATCGCCGGCACGAGTATGAACAGCGGCAAGACGTACGCGGCTACTGAGTTGATCAAACAAGCGACACGCTCAGGCTTGAAAGTCGCGGCGGCGAAACTGTCGGGAGTCGCGTGTCTGCGCGACACGTTGAACATGGCGGATCATGGCGCGGTGGCGACGGCGAGTTTTCTCGATTGCGGTTTGCCTTCGACGGTCGACGTCGAGGATCTCGCTCCGATGGCGAAGGCCATCATCACGAAACTGAATGAAGTCTCCCCAGACATCATCGTGATCGAATTAGGCGATGGGATACTCGGTGGTTATTCAGTCGACACCATTTTCTCCGACGCCGAACTACTCGAAGCGACTGCGGCGCTCGTGTTCTGCGCGTCGGATTACGTCGGCGCGTGGGGCGGGATCGAGTTACTGCGACGGCGTGGTGTCGAAGTCGACGTTGTTTCCGGTTCGGTAACGGACTCGCGCATGGGCAGCGACTACATCACGACCGAATTCAACGTGCCGGCCGCGAATGCGCGTCGCGAAGGCGAGATGTTGTTTGAGCTTGTGATGGCGAAAGTTGAAGCAACTATACCAGTATTACGATGAATGAAATCCGTGTTGCTATCTTCGGTGGTTCAGGTTACGGCGGCTCGGAGTTGCTGCGTATCCTGCTGTTTCATCCGAACGTCGAAGTGGCTTTCGTCACGGCTAACGAACAAGCGGGCAAGCAAGTCAGTGAAGTACATCGAAATCTCCACGGCCTCACGGAACTGAGTTTTGTAACGCCGCCGCAAGATCTCGACGGTATCGATTGCGTCTTCCTCGCGCTCCCGCACGGGCAGGCGATGGACATAGTTCCCCGCCTGCCCCCGTACGTCAAAGCGATCGATCTTTCGGGTGATTTCCGCCTGCGCGACCAGGCGGTCTTTGAAAAGCACTACAAACAATCGCACACCGCGATGGAGTCGCAGGCCGAGTTTGTTTACGGACTGACGGAGACGAATCGCGAAGCGATCCGCAACGCGCGGCTAATCGCGAATCCGGGCTGTTTCGCGACCGCAACCATACTCGGTCTTGCTCCCCTCGTCGCAAACAACATTCTGAATGGCCGCGTGATCGTCGACGCGAAGACCGGCTCATCAGGTTCGGGCGCTAAAGCGGCTGCCAACACGCACCATCCGCAGCGCATGAACTCGTTCTACGCTTACAAGCCGTTCACTCATCAACACGTCCCCGAGATCGAACAGGAACTCGAGCACGTCGGCGACTGGACCAACGAACTCGTATTCATGACGCATTCGTTGCCGGTGTCGCGCGGCATCTTCGCGTCAATCTATGTTGAGAGTAATCGCGAACTGACAGAAGAGCAGTTGCGCGGAATGTTTGCCGATTACTATCGCGATTCCTTCTTCGTTCGACTCGTCAATGGTTCCCCCGATATCAACTGGGTGAAGACGTCCAACTTCTGCGACCTGGGCTTCGCCGCTCGCGGAAATCAGCTCGTCGTCTTTTCCGCGATCGACAATCTCGTGAAAGGCGCCGCCGGACAAGCGGTGCAAAACATGAACCTGATGTTCGGTCTCGACGAAAAGACCGGCCTGATGCTGGTGGGAACAAATCCGTGAAGTCAGTAGTTGAAACAGAGGACCAGTTTCAACTCGCCACGTATAAAAAGATGCCGATTGCGGCTGAACGTGGCGAGGGTGTCTGGATCTACACGAGCGAGGGCGACAAGTATCTCGATCTTTACGGCGGTCATGCTGTCGCCGGCACCGGCCATTGCCACCCGCACGTGGTTCAGGCCATACGCGAGCAGGCGGAGACGCTGTTGTTCTATTCCAACCTCGTCTACTCGGACGCGCGTGCGCGGGCGGCGGCGAAGTTAGTGTCCGTTGCTCCGAAAGCGCTGACGAAAGCCTTCTTTTGCAACTCCGGCACGGAGGCGAACGAGAACGCCATGCGCATGGCGCGCATGTCTACGGGCCGCGAGAAGATCATCACGTTCAGCGGCGGTTTTCACGGACGCACCGCGGACTCGATCAGCGCCACGTTCCTCGGCAGGTATCGCGAAATCGGCAAACCAAACGTGCCGGGCCATCTGGCGGCGGAGTTTGGCGACATCGAATCGGTGCGCGCGTTAGTCGACGACGGTGTGGCCGCGATCATGCTGGAGCCGATCCAGTCGATGGCGGGTGTGCGCATGGCCGCGCCGGGGTTTTATCGCGAGCTGCGCGAGTTGTGTGACGAACGCGGTGTGGTTCTTATTTACGACGAAGTGCAGACTGGTGTCGGCCGCACCGGCGATTGGTTCTTTGCCGGAAGCGCAGCCGGCGATGGTGTCGTGCCCGACGTCGTAACGCTCGCGAAAGCACTCGGCAGCGGCGTTCCCGTCGGCGCGTGTCTCGTCACGGATGCGATCAGTTCACACATCAAGGAGAACGATCTGGGCACGACTTTCGGCGGCGGCATGTTGGCGATGGCGGCGGTCACGGCGACGCTCGAAGCGATTCAAAACGATCTGATGCTGGCAAACGTCAAAACCGTCGAAGCGCATCTGCGCGAACGGTTGCGCGAGATCGAACAGGTCGTTGCGGTTCGCGGGCTCGGTTTTCTACTCGGGATCGAATTCGCCGACAACGTTACGCCCATTCACAAAGCGCTGCTCGATCGCAAGATCATCACGGGAACGTCGAGTGACGGGAGAGTTCTGCGGCTGTTGCCGCCGCTCTGTTTGCACGCGTCTGAAGTCGATCTGTTTGTGACGCAGTTAGAAGAGATATGCACTTCTTAACCACAAAAGGTGTCGATCTGAATCAACTGATCGAGTCGGCGCTGCGCTTCAAACGCGGCGAAGATCGCGCGCAGCCACTGGCGGGCAAGTCCGTGGCCCTCGTGTTCTTCAATCCGAGTCTGCGGACACGCGCGTCGATGCAGGTCGGCATCTACGAACTCGGCGGCAACGCGGTCGTGCTCGAACCCGGCGGCACGAGTTGGACGCTCGAACATCGCGAGGGCGCGGTGATGGATTCGGACAAGACCGAACACATCGCCGAGTTTGTCCGCGTGCTCGAACGGTATTGCGTCGCGATCGGCGTGCGCACGTTTGCGGCGTTGAAAGACTGGCAGGAAGAACGAAAAGATCCGGTGCTGAACGCGTTTGCGAAATATTCGTCGGTGCCGATCATCAACCTCGAATCGGCGATGCATCATCCCTGCCAGTCGCTGGCCGACATGATGACGATTCGCGAGAAACTCGGCGCGGGACGCAAGCGCGTCGTGTTGACCTGGGCGTGGCATCCGAAGCCGTTGCCGATGGCGGTGCCGAATAGTTTCGCGCTCGCGGCCGCGCAGATGGGTCACGATCTCGTGATCGCGCACCCGACGGGTTACGAGCTCGACGACGAATTGATCAACACGTCGCGAGAATTGGCGACCGAGGCAGGCGGCAGTCTTAAAGTCACGAACGACATCGACGCGGCGTTCAACGGCGCTGAAGTGATCTACGCGAAGAGCTGGGGCGCGAAACAGTTCTACGGCCGCGACGAACAGGACACCATCACGCGCGCGCAGTATCGCAACAAGTGGATCGTCAACGAACGCCGGATGGCCCAGACGAATGAGGGGATCTTCATGCACTGTTTGCCGGTGCGTCGCAACGTGATCGTGACGGACGCCGTCATCGATTCGCCGGCGTCGGTGGTGATTGACGAAGCCGAAAACCGTCTGCACGGGCAAAAGGCCGTCATGAAGGAGCTTTGTACTTAGTACTTGGGACTTAGTACTTGGGACTTAGTACTTGGGACTTAGTACTTGGGACTTTGTACTTGGGACTTTGTACTTGGGACTTTGTACTTGGGACTTTGTACTTGGGACTTTGTACTTGGGACTTTGTACTTGGGACTTTGTACTT
>DASTTB010000029.1:0-289373 GCA_035760365.1 Pyrinomonadaceae bacterium | reverse complement strand
ACCGCTAACTGCGGTAGAACCAAACTAACAGTCTCATGTCAAAGAACGAACCAACCACCATCACAACCCCAGGCGCTTCGGCGTCACGTTCGAGGTCTACTCAAAAAGTTCTTGACATCCAGCGACGCTTCATAGATGCCTTGAAGCGGCTTCGCCGTGACGCGGCTATGCCGCCCGATGTGCGGCGAGGCTCCGCCTCGCCGTTGGTGCGCCGTCAAAGTCAGGGCTACGCCCTGGGGCATAGCCCGCTTGTATTCCTAACTGCCGGCGAGGCAGAGCCTCGCCGCACATCAGACGGCCAAGCCGTAACGAAGGCTTTAGAGCAAAGCGGCAAAGATGAATACTGAAACGGGCGTCTCGCTTCCGATTACCGAACAAGACAATCCACGCTCAGGCAATCTCAGCTCGCTGTCTGCCCTCGAGATTGTCGAACTGATGAACGAGGAAGACGCGACTGTCGCGGGGGCGGTGAAGCTCGTCATCGGCGATGTCGCGAAAGCGGTTGAGGGAATCGTCGACAGGTTACAAAACGGCGGCAGGCTTTTTTATATCGGCACGGGCACGTCGGGACGGTTAGGTGTTTTGGACGCCTCGGAGTGTCCGCCGACGTTTGGCGTCTCGCCCGAGTTGGTCCAGGGAGTAATCGCCGGGGGCTACGATGCGTGTTATCGCGCGGTCGAGGCGTCGGAAGACGACGCCGAGGCGAGCATCGCTGATCTGAAGCAGCGGGGTTTTACCGGCGGCGATGTTTTAGTCGGAATCGCGGCATCGGGACGAACGCCGTACACCGTGGGCGCAGTAACGTATGCACGTTCGTTGGGAGCATTTACGATCGGACTGACGTGTGTTCCCGGTTCGCCGATCACGAGCGCAGCCGAGGTGAGTATCGTTCCGGTTGTTGGACCAGAAGTTGTGACGGGATCGAGTCGTCTGAAAGCCGGCACCGCGCAGAAGATGGTGCTGAACATGCTCTCCACGGCGACGATGGTGCGACTCGGTTACGTATCCGGTAATCGGATGTCGAACCTCAAGCCGGGTAACACGAAGCTGCGCGAGCGTGCCGTGCGCATCGTGATGGCCGAAACGGGTTTGGACCAGCAGGGAGCGATGCAGGTGCTGGAAGCGACCGGCTGGGACGTCCGCCGAGCGATAAATTCCGTAGCGTAGACACTGAATGAAAACTCTCGATCTCTTTATCATCTTCGCCTACTTGATCGGGATCGTTCTGTTTGGAACGTGGTTTGGGCGAAAGCAGAAGACCACCAGCGCTTACTTTCTCGGCAACAGATCGGTACCGTGGTGGGCGGTCGCGTTTTCGATCGTCGCCACTGAAACCTCGACCATCACGTTCATCTCCGTACCCGGAATCGCGTTTGCCCGCGGCGGAAACTTTCAGTTTCTGCAACTCGTCTTCGGTTATCTGCTGGGCCGCATCGTCATTTCGCTGCTGTTTATTCCGTCGTACTTTCGCGGTGAGCTACTGACCGTCTATCAACTTCTCGACCGACGCTTCGGCGTGAAGATCAAGATGCTCGCCGCATCGCTGTTCGTGGTGATGCGCAACATCGCCGACGGCATTCGACTCCTGCTCACCGCCATCGTGCTTGCGGCCGTCTACGTCTCTTTCCAACCGTCGGCAAACACAGAAGCGATCACGATCGCGTCGATCGTCCTGATCGGCATGGCGATGATCATCTTCACTTACTTCGGCGGCATGGAGGCCGTGATCTGGGTCGAAGTGGTCCAACTCGGAATCTACATCGCGGGCGCGATCGCGGCGGCTGTGATCCTCGTGACGTCGATCGACGGCGGCTTGGCGACGGCGAACGCACTCGCGACGCAGGCTGGGAAGTATTCACTATTTGATTTCGCTTTCGATCATACGAAGACGTTCACGTTCTGGTCGGGACTGATCGGCGGTTGTTTCCTGACCATGAGCACTCACGGAACGGATCAGTATCTCGTGCAGCGTTATCTCTGCACGGATCGTCCGCGACGCGCGATCATCGCGCTCCTGACGAGCGGCGCGATCGTGTTGGCCCAGTTCATCGGATTTCTGTTTATCGGTGTGTTGCTGTTTGCGTTCTACCAGCCACTTGGCATGTCCTTCGAGCGTGGCGATCAGGTGTTTCCGCATTTCATCACGAATTACATGCCGAGCGGTCTGTCAGGTTTGGTCGTAGCCGCGATCTTTGCGGCGGCGATGTCATCCTCGTTGAACTCGATCGCAGCCACGGCCGTCAACGATCTTTACAAGCCATTCAAGCCGGGAATGAATGACAACCATTATTTGAAAGTCTCGTATTTGTTAACGGTGGTGTGGGGGGTAGTGCAAATCGGAGTCGCATTGGCCGTTCGCGGCCAGGCGAGGTCGGCCCTGGACCAGGCGTTATCTGTGGCGTCACTCATCAATGGTCCAATACTGGGTGTGTTTTTAGTCGGAACGTTGTTGCGGCGTGTGAGCCAGCCGCCGGCGTTGATCGGCATGATCGTGAGTATCGGTTCGATGCTGTACATATTCCTGGCGACGAAGATCGCGTGGACTTGGTACGTGTTTATCGGCAGCCTGATCACCATGCTGGTGGCGTGGCTGGCGAGTTTCGCCTGGCAAAGAGAACCGCAGGGAATTCAGCGAGTTGAGGAAGAGACTACATGATCTATCGGGTTCATCGATTTTTATCCGTGGTTTTATTGTTGGTTTTGCTGGCGTCCGCCGCGTTTCCTGTCGACAAGCCGTATAAACGCGAGCCGAGTTCGGCCGCGCTGAAGTGGGCCAACGAAGAGCTGAAGCGCATGTCGTTGGAAGAGAAGGTGGGCCAACTCATCTCGGTCGGCGTGAACGCGACTTTTCTCAACCAGGACTCCGACGCGTTTCGCACGCTCAAGCGCAACATCGAAGAACACAAAGTCGGCGGCATCATTCTTTTTCGCGGCCCGGTTTACGAGTCGGTGATACTGATGAATCGAATGCAGCAACTGGCGCGTTATCCGTTGCTCATCTCGGCGGATCTCGAAGCCGGCGCCGGAATGCGTTTCGACGACACGGTTAACTTTCCTTGGAACATGGCCGTCGCCGCGACGGGTAATCCTGACTTCGCGCGACGCCAGGGCGAGGTCACGGCGCGCGAAGCGCGAGCTATGGGAGTACATCAGATCTTCGCGCCTGTCGTCGACGTGAATAACAACGCCGCGAATCCCGTGATCAATGTTCGTTCCTACGGCGAAGATCCGGCTGACGTCGCACGATTCGGAGTCGCGTTCACAGAAGGCGCGCAATCAGCCGGTGCGATCGCAACGGCGAAACATTTTCCCGGTCACGGCGACACGGCTGTCGATTCACACCGCGGACTGCCTGAGATAAACGTCAGTCGCGATCGACTGAACTCAGTCGAGTTTGTTCCATTCCAGGCTTCGGTGAACGCCGGGATCGGTTCGGTGATGGTGGGCCACATCGCGTTGCCGCAAATCGATTCGACTGTGATCCGTCCCCTCCCGCGCAACCTGAAAGGCAAGCCGACCGACACAGACGAAGCGGGCGAGATCATCGACGAGAAAGCGACGATGCCCGCGACGATGTCGCCGGTGATGGGACGCATCCTCCGAAACGACATGAAGTTCAACGGAATGATCGTCACGGACGCGCTGAGCATGAGCGGTTTGACGATCTATTTCACTCCCGAAGAGTCGGCGGTGCGCGCCCTCGAAGCCGGCGCTGACATGCTGCTCAAGCCCGTCGACGTCGACGCAACGTTCCGCGGCGTGCGCGACGCGGTGAAGAGTGGACGATTAACCGAGCAGCGAATCGAGGAGTCGGCGCGCAAGATACTCGCCGCCAAGTACGATCTCGGCTTATTGGACCAGCGAATCACGCCCGTCGACGCGATCGATCGAATCGTCAGCAGCAAAGAGGTCTACAAACTCGCCAGCGAGGTTGCGGAGCGTGCCGTCACGCTCGTCCGTGACGAAGACAAGCTGCTGCCGTTGAAGAACCTCAAACCCGAAGCGCGCGTCTTTAATCTCGCGATTACGAACGGCGACGATCGCAACTGGATCGGAAACGCGTTCGTCAGCCGGCTGAATCGCGCCGGACTCAAAGTCGAATCGATCGTTCTCGACGAGCGTTCCGGTGAACAGGAGATTCAGAAAGCGATCGATCGGGCCAAGTCTGCCGATCTCGTGCTGGCGACGATGTACGGCCGCGTGCGATCGGGACAGGCGTCGAGCGTCGGTCTTCCTGAATCGGGATCGCGCGCGTTGTCCGCCGTGATCGCGGCGAAGACGCCGATCGTCGGAGTCAGTTTTGGTAATCCATATCTACTGCAAAACTTTCCCGCGATGCGCACTTACGTCGTCGCTTACGGCGACATGCCGAGTTTGCAGAACGCAGTCGCGCGCGCGTTGATGGGCGAGATCGACGTCACCGGCAAGCTTCCGATTTCGTTGCCGGGCCTGTATCCGCGCGGGACCGGAATCCAGCTGAAGGCGGCAAAATAACCGATGGTCATGCGGCTTCTATTAATAGTCTTGCTGGTTGCGCAGCCCGTGCTGGCGCAACTCCCGATGGCGAAACCCGAGTCGGTGTCGGTCTCAGCTACGCGTCTGGCCGAGATGGACGCGGTGATCGCGGCCGAGATCGACAATCGTCGTCTGCCGGGTGCGGTTGTCTTTGTCGGACGCAAGGGCCGGATCGTGTGGCACAAGTCGTACGGCGCGCGCGCTGTCGAGCCTGCGCGCGAAACGATGACGGCGGACACGGTTTTCGACGTGGCGAGTCTGACCAAGGTCGTTGCGACCGCGACGAGCATCATGATCCTCGTCGAACGCGGCAAAGTGCGTTTGAACGATCCGATCTCGCTTCATCTTCCTGACCTGAAAGGTGAAGGCCGCGAGCGAGTCACTATCGAACAACTCCTGACGCACGTCTCCGGCTACGCCCCTGACTTCGATCTGCGCGAACGTTGGACCGGCCACGACGAAGCGATGAAGCGACTCGTCGCCGAGCCGCTGCGCAATCCCGCGGGCACTCGTTTCACTTACAGCGACATCGGATTCATCGCGCTTGGCGAGATCGTGGCGCGCGTCAGTGGTATGCCGCTCGACCAGTTTGCGAAGAAGAACATATTCGATCCGTTGCACATGCGTGATACCGGCTTTCGTCCGCCGACGAATTTGCAAACGCGGATCGCGCCGACCGAGAAACGTCGCGGACAGCTCAGTTATCTCGGCGACACGCCCGCCAACATCGGCAGTGAAGGCGACGTCTGGCTGCGCGGGCAGGTACACGATCCGACGTCGTATCGAATGAACGGCGTTGCCGGTCATGCGGGACTCTTTTCAACCGCCAACGATCTATCGATCTACTGCCAGATGATCGTGAACGGTGGCGAGTACAACGGCGTCCGCATTCTCGCGCCTTTGACTGTCGCCGAGATGACTCGGCCGCGCATCGTGACGACCGCCGGCGGAACTCGTGGCCTCGGTTGGGACATCAACAGCAGTTTCTCATCGAATCGCGGCGAGCTGTTTCCGCTCGGTTCGTTTGGTCACACTGGTTTCACCGGCACGTCTATCTGGATCGATCCGGCGAGCGAGATGTTTGTCGTGTTTCTGAGTAATCGCGTACACCCGGACGGCAAGGGCGATGTTGGACCATTGCGCGGACGCGTCGCGTCGATCGCCGCGGGGTCGGTGACTGACACTGCCGTTGTCGCGCGTGCGCGTGAGCAGGCGTCGAACTACTACACGGAAACAATCAAGAGCCTGCAACAGTTCACCACGCGTCTTGAGTCGGCGACGACGTCGACAAGAGTTTTGACCGGCATCGACGTTCTCGAGCGAAACGGTTTCAAACAATTGGCAGGGATGCGGATCGGTCTCGTCACGAATCATACCGGACGAAATCGCGAAGGCCGTGCGACGATCGACGTCCTGAGCAAAGCTCCAAACGTAAAGCTCGTCTCGTTGTTTTCTCCCGAACACGGAATTCGCGGTTTAGCGGACGAGAACATCTCCGATTCGAAAGACGACGCCACCGGCCTGCCGATCTATTCGCTGTACGGCCAAACACGCAGACCCAAACCCGAACAACTCAATGATCTCGACGCACTCGTGTTCGACATCCAGGACGTCGGCGTGCGTTTCTACACCTACATCTCGACGCTCGGCTATCTGCTCGAAGAAGCAGCGAAGACAAACCTGCCGGTGTTCGTGTTGGACCGCCCAAACCCGATCGGCGGCGTTGACGTCGACGGACCGATCGCCGATCCCGACAAGCTCTCGTTCATCTCGTATCACACGATTCCGACACGTCATGGATTGACGATCGGTGAACTGGCCCAGCTCTTCAATCGACAACGAAAGATCGGCGCGGACGTGCGCGTGATCAAGATGGAAGGCTGGCGGCGGGCGATGTGGTTCGACGAAACAAACCTGACGTGGATCAATCCTTCGCCAAACATGCGCAGCCTGACGCAAGCGACGCTTTATCCGGGAGTTGGTCTACTCGAAACCACGAACGTTTCAGTGGGACGGGGAACTGACACGCCGTTTGAGGTCGTCGGCGCGCCGTGGATTCAGGGCGACAAGCTCGCGGAGTACTTGAACCAGCGCTCGATTCCGGGCGTTCGCTTCGTGCCGATTCGCTACACGCCAAACGCTTCAGTCTTCAAGAACGAGCAATGCGGCGGCGTGAATATCATCGTCACGGATCGCGGTGCGTTTCGTCCGTTGCTCACGGGAATTGAAATGGCGCTCGCGTTGCGCAAGCTGTATCCGAACGATTGGAAGATCGACAGCTATCTGCGTCTGCTTGTCAACGCTGACACTCTCGAGCAGATCAAACGCGGTGAGACGGCGAGAGACATCGTGGGATCGTGGAATGAGTCGTTGCAGGAGTTTCGCCGCGCGCGCGCCGAGATCCTTTTGTACAACTAGCTCGCCGTCAAGAATCGGCTCTTCAGTAAACACTCTTCGTATTCATCCTCGGCGGTGGAGTCGATCGTGATCCCGCCGCCGACGCTGCACGTCGCCGTGTTCGTTTCGGTATCAAGGATGACAGTGCGGATCGCGACGTTGAACGTGCAGTCTCCGCCCGGACGCAGCAATCCGATCGTTCCGGTGTAAGCGTTGCGGGGAAAGCGTTCGAGTTCGCGGATGATCTGCGTGGTGCGAATCTTCGGCGCTCCGGTGACGGAGCCGCAGGGAAACAACGCGCTCATCAGTTCGGCGAGACTCGAGTGCGGGCGCAGTGTCGCTTCGACCGTAGACGTCATCTGCCAAACAGTCTCGAACCGTTCGAGGTCGAATAACGAAGAGACGTGAACGCTGCCCGGCACCGACACCCTTCCGAGATCGTTGCGCAGCAGATCGACAATCATCACGTTTTCCGCGCGGTTCTTCGGCGAGTTCTGTAACCAACGTGCTAACTCCTCATCCTCAGTAGCACGTCGTCCACGATGCACGGTTCCTTTCATCGGCTTTGTAACAACGTGATCGCCGCGCCGTTCAAAGAACAACTCTGGTGACAACGAAAGAACCTTATAGCGTCCCAGATCGAGATACGCGGAATACCGCGCGGTCTGGCGCCGGCATAACTGCTGATACCACGCAAGCGTGTCTCCAGCGAATGACGAGGTCAACGGGAATGAGTAATTGACTTGATATGTAGCGCCAGCGGCGATCAGTTCACGGACGCGTGCTACAGATTCGTTGTATTCGTGTTCTGTTACCGCAGGTAACCACGGATTTGAAAAAGCATCGGAGTCGACTTTTGCAAGATCCGACGGATGAGAAAACACTGCGGCCCATGCCAGTGGAAAGTCATGCGATTCGTTTACAGTCAAAGCCGAATCAAACGCAGGCGCCGCCTCGTAGCTGATCATCAGCACCACGTAAGCGCCGTCTTTTGCGTGTCGCTCCGCGAAGTCCAACACGTTAAGTACTTCACCAATACGAGTCGCTGTTACCGTCTTCGACGGGACATCAAATGCCGTTGAGTCAAAAACTGTGGTCATTAGAAATTTTTATCAAAAGAATAACAAACTTTAGCTACCATTATTCCAGAACCGGTATATAATCCGTCCGAAATTTCGCAGTTTCAACCCTTACTCAAAAAAGCCAAATGATGTGAGATGGCCTGGTGGCCCGTTCCCCGGGGGCCGATCTCAGGAAGAGGATGAGATGAGAAAACCAATCTTTGCGTTTTTGCTCTTGACTCTCTGTCTCGTTGGACTTGCCAGCGGACAGGGTACAACCTCGCGTGTCACCGGCACCGTGATCGACGAAAAAGGATCGGTAGTGCCGGGCGCCGTCGTGACGCTCACGAACGAAGCCACGCAAAGCGTGCTGACAACTGAGACTTCGAGTGGCGGCACTTATGTGTTCGACCAGATCCAGGTCGGGAAGTATACGGTGGCAGTTGAGAAGCAAGGGTTCAAGAAAGCCGTCTCCGTCGGCAACACCGCGAACATCAATCAGCCTTTGACCATCGACATCACGCTCGAGATTGGCGGCCTCGCCGAAACGGTCCAGATCGTCAGTTCGGCCGAAGCGGTCCAGACCAGCAGCTCCGGTAACATCGGTAACACCGTCGAGCAGCGCACGCTCGTGACCTTGCCCATCGTTGGCAATCGCGGCCGCAATCCACTCGAGTTCATCAACTTTCAGCCCGGCGTCGTGACGGGCGCGAACACCGGCGGCGGTATTCACGTCCACGGTTCACGCGATCGCGCGTTCAACTTCACGCTCGACGGCATCGACATTAACGAAACCAGCGCCGGCGGATCAAACTTTACTCCCATCCGCACCAATCCCGATTCGTTACAGGAATTCCAGGTCGTGACCGGCAACTTCACCGCCGACCTCGGACGCAGCAGCGGCGCGCAAGTCACGCTCGTAACCAAGTCGGGTTCGAACGACTTTCACGGATCGCTTTTCGAGTTCTATCAAACTCCGCGCTTCCATGCGAACGAGTACAACAACATCATCAATCGCGCGCAGCGCCCGCAGTTCGTGCAACACATCTTCGGCGGATCGCTCGGCGGCCCGGTCTACCTGCCGCGCTTCGGCGAAGGTGGTCCAACCCATTACAGCGGCAAAAACAAAACGTTCTTCTTTACGAACCTTCAGCTCCTGCGCACGAGCCAGAGCTTCTTCGTGAACCGCACGGTTTACACGCAACAGGCGCGCGCCGGCATCTATCGCTACGTAGTGGGCGGCGTTAATCGCAACGCGACACAGGCGAGCCCGTCAGTCGATGCGAACGGCAATCCGTTACCCGGCCTGACGATCGGTTCCTACAACGTTCTCGCAAACTCCGGTGGTCTCGGACTCGATCCGACGACGCAGTTCATCATCGGTTTCACTCCGCTGCCGAACAACTTCAACGTTGGCGATGGTCTGAACGTCGCGGGCTTTGGTTTCGTAGCGCCGCAAACGGAACGACAGTACGACTTCACGACGAAGATCGATCATTACTTCAACGATCGTCATTCGATCTACGTGCGTTGGGCCCACGGTTCACAGAACACACTCGGCGACAACGCCAACGGTGGTCTGCAAAAGTTCCCGGGCATTCCGAACTTCGTCGACACATACCGCACACCGCGCAACCTCGCGGTCAACTATCGTTGGACCATGTCGCCGACGGTGGTTAACGAATTCGTCACCGGCTTCAATCGTTTCACTTTCAGTTTCAACAATCCGGATCCGCGCGAGAACCCGCCGGTCATTCTCAACGTCCCGAACGATCCGCTGAACCTCGAAGAGCCGATCAACAACCTGCGCACGATCACGACCTGGCAGTTTGTCGACAATCTTTCGTGGGTCAAGAGCACGCACGCTTTCAAGTTCGGAACCAATCTGCGTTTTCAGAAGCACACTGACGATCGCAGCGCGGTCGCGGGCGTGTTGACTCGCGAGCGCATCTTCCTGGGCACGAATATCAACCCGGTTCCGGCGTCATTCCGAACGCAGGCCGGAGCCAACACGCTCGTCCCCGGCATCAACGCCGCGGACCGCACTCGTCTCGACAGCGTCATCAACGATCTTCTCGGACGCGTCGGCACGATCAACCAGGCCTTTGTGGCTGTCAACGACAATCAATTTGGACCCGGCCGCACACGCTTCCTCTACTCAGCCGAGTATCCCGAATACGATTTCTACGCTCAGGACACGTGGAAGGTGCGACGCAATCTTACTGTCGATCTCGGCATTCGGTGGGAGATGAGATTGTCGCCGCGCGCGCCGGACGACATCGTCCTTCGTCCGGAACAGCGGTTGGCGGTCGGTGAACCGCCCACGAATGCTTTCAAGTTCGGTGAAGGGAAGTTGTACGACGACTCGCTTTACCTGTTTGCTCCTTCGGTCGGCGTCGCGTGGGATCCGAAGGGCGACGGCAAGAGCTCGATTCGCGCCAACTATCGTCTCGCTTACGATCGCACCAACACGTTCCTTTTCTCGTCCTTTATCTTTCAAAGCGCTCCCGGGCTGACGCGCGCCGTGACCAACAACACGTTCGGACAGAATGGTGGTCTACTGCGCCAGGGTGTTCCACAACTGAACTCGAACGACGTTACGCCGCTCCAGTTTCGACAACCTCCCTCGTTCTCGACTAACTCGCTGAACGTCGTCGATCCGGAGCTCAGTAATCCAAAAACGCACCAGTACTCGATCAGCTTCCAGCGCGAGATCGGTTGGAAGAACGTGCTCGAGGTTAACTACATCGGCCGCGTGGGCCGCGGTCTTTACAGCGGCTACGACGCGAACCAGGTTGACATTCACGACAACGGATTTCTCGCGGACTTCGAGTTGTTACGTACAACCGGCAACAGCCCGCGAATCAATCAACTGCTTGCGGGCCACTCCGGTCTAACACTCGTCAACGGCGTTCGTGAAACCGGTTCGCAATTCCTGCTGCGCCAGTCACTGGCTGGTCCAGTCAGGCTCGCGAACGGAACCACGACGACTAACCTCGTCGCTGCCGGCGCGGTGTCACAGGCGGCGTTCATCATCGCGCAGAGCACGCAAGGATCGTTTGCGGCCACGCCCGGCGCGGTGACGCTTATCACGAACGGATTCAGTCCGTTTTTCTTCCAGCCATATCCGCAGTTCACCGGCGCCGTAAACGTGATCGACAACAACGATCGTTCGCGTTACAACGCGCTCGAAATTCAGGTGAGCCGGCGCTCGTCGAAGGGACTCGCGTTCCAGGCAAGTTACACACTCGCAAAGTCGGAAGACACGCGTTCGTTCGATCCGGCTTTCACGTTGATCACGCGCGGCGGCACGGGCCAGTCAGCCGCGAATACGCCGTTCGACATCAACGATCGCGACTTGAACTACGCGCGGTCCGATTTCGATCGACGCCATGCGCTTCAGGGTTACGTCCTTTATGAATTGCCGTTTGGTAAGGGACGCCGTTGGGGAACTGACTGGGGTCGCACTGCTGACTTCCTGCTCGGCGGCTTCAACGTTGCCGGCGTGATGCGTCGTTATTCGGGACGTCCGTTCACGGTGTTCTCGGGCGCCAACACCCTTTCGCAAGTGGTGTTCACGCCTGCGAGCTGCGACGGTTGTTCACCTGATCTGGGAAGCGTGGTCCTCGAGAACGGCCGCAACGTTTTCTTCACTGCCGACCAACGCGCCAAGTTCTTCGTGCCGGCGGCAGGCGAGGCGAGCAACATCGGCAGAAACTTCTTCAATGGTCCGTCTTTCTTTAACCTCGACATGACTGTCGGCAAGAAGTTCAGGTTCTCCGAGACCACGGATCTCGAGCTTCGCATGGAAGCTCAAAACGTCACCAACACACCATCGTTCGCGGTACCCGATGGCAATCTGATTCTGACCAGTGGTTCGTTTGGTCAGATTCTCGGCAGTACAACCAGCACTTCGCGCAAGATTCAGTTTGTCGCGAAGTTCAACTTCTAGCCACAAAGAGGCACAAAAGACACAAGAGAAACCGGCAACGTTGAACCACCAAAAGGCACATAGAGCAGCGATGACAGTAATAACTGTTTTAGTGCTCTTTTGTGCCTTTTTGTGGCCGAGTGTTCACGCAAACACCGATTCCTTTGATCTCGTAATCACGAATGCGCGCATCGTCGACGGCAGCGGCAATCCCTGGTTTCGCGCGGACGTCGCAATCAAAGACGGACGCATCATGCGCATCGGCCGCATCGCTCCCAACACAGCCGCAAAGACCATCGACGCGAAAGGTCAGATACTCGCGCCCGGTTTCATTGACGTTCACACGCACGTCGAATCCGTTTACAGTCTGCCCGCGGCTGAAAATTTCGTCCGCATGGGGGTGACGTCACTCGTCACTGGCAACTGCGGTTCGTCTACCACAGACGTCGGCCAGTTCCTCGGACGCATCAACGAAAAACCACTCGCAGTCAATCTCGCCACGCTCGTCGGACACGGCTCGGTACGCAACAAGGTGATGGGCCTTGTCGATCGCGCTCCGACACCCGAAGAGTTGAAACAGATGGAAGGCGTCGTCGAGCAGGGAATGAAAGACGGCGCGGTGGGAATCTCCACCGGTCTGATTTACGTTCCCGGCACTTACGCGAAGACCGATGAGGTCGTCGCGCTGGCTCGCGTCGCCAGCCGTTTCGGCGGTATCTACGCGACGCACATGCGCAACGAAGGCGACAAAGTCGCCGACGCGATCCGCGAGAGTATTCAGATTGGCGAGCAAGCGGGAATTCCCGTCGAGATCTCTCATTTCAAGATCAGTAACAAGAGACTCTGGGGACAGACGCCGATGACGCTCGGCCTCGTGCGTGAAGCGCGCGCGCGTGGCCTGACCATCACTGTCGATCAATACGCTTACACCGCGAGTTCGACTTCACTTGCTTCACGAATGCCGAGTTGGGTACACGCCGGCGGTTTTGAAGAAGCAAAGAAGCGGCTCACCGACAAAGCCACTCGCGAGCGCGCGATCAGCGACATGAAAGACGCGCTCAAACGCAGCGGCTTCAAAGACTATTCGTTCGCCGTCGTCGCATCGTACGGTCCCGACAAGTCGTTCAACGGAAAATCGATCGCGGAGATCACCAAACAGGTTCGCAACAAGAGCGACGTCACCAGCCAGATCGAACAGATACTCGAAATGTACGAGGCCGGGGGCGCCGGCATGATCTATCACGGCATGAGTGAAGACGACGTGAAACGCATCATGCAGGAGCCGTTTACGATGATCGCGTCCGATAGCGGCGTCCGGCGTGCTGACGACGACAGCGTTCCGCATCCGCGTGGCTACGGCAACAACGCGCGCGTGCTCGGCCGTTACGTTCGCGAGTTGAAACTGATTTCACTTGAAGATGCTGTGCGAAAGATGACGTCGCTGCCCGCGCAGACGTTTGGGTTTCGCGATCGCGGGTTGATTCGTGAAGGCTTCGCCGCGGACATCATCATCTTCGACGAAAACACGATTGCGGATCAGGCGACGTTCGACAGGCCGCATCAGTATCCGCTCGGCATCAGTTATGTGCTGGTGAACGGAACGGTGGTGTTGGCGAACAACCAGATGACGGACGCGCGGCCCGGCATAGCACTGCGCGGCGCTGGTTATGTGTCGCCCGTCGCGGGCCGGTGATCCGCGTGATCCATATTTTTGAAGATCGCTGTTTTTAATGAATGATCGAGGCAGCCAATTGCCTGTTGATTTTCGCAGTATTTCTTGCAAAAACGCTATCGTTAGCAGGCTCCGCACTCTGCGGTGTGTTGGTTGCATGGGTGTTAACTGTATGTAAGAATGACCGCACTCGTTTTAGCGCACGCGCGCCGAGCACGGCTCTCTTTCCAACGACAATTGCATTGCCTAACTTACTGAAATCACAGGTGTACTGCGGTTCTCCCCGTTGGCTTGACCGATTGGTGGGCACCCTTCCACTCACGACAATAATCATGACGAGGAACATCCCCATGAAACGTTACATTCAGTCTACGACTGTCACCCTTTTGTTCCTTCTAATGGCTTGCTCAAGTGCCGTCTTTGCCCAGGAGATTACCGGTAATCTCAGCGGCACAGTTAAAGATACGAGCGGGGCCATTGTGAAAGGCGCAACCATCACCATTACCGATATGGAAAAGAAGGTGTTGGTGCGGACGCTTACGAGCGGCGACGAAGGCGAGTGGACAGCACAGAATCTTCTCGCAGGTCTTTATTCAATTGCCATCGAAGCTCCAAACTTCAAGAAGGCTGTCCAGAACGACATCAAGTTGGACGTGGGACAGCGACGAGCTGTCGACATAGTTCTCGAGGCTGGAAACATCTCGGAGACTGTTATGGTCGCCGCCGATCCAGTCGCGGTTGAACTGGCGACGGCGACGGCATCGAGCTTGGTGAGTGGGGATCAAGTACGCGAGCTTTCGCTCAACAACCGCAACTGGGTGCAACTCGTTGCGCTGTCGCCCGGCGTCTCGAACGATCTGGCCGACCAGGTCTACGTCGGCACGACCAATCCTGACGGACAAGCCAACACCATCAACATCTCCGTCAACGGCGCGCGAAGCAGTCAGAACACTTTCACGGTTGACGGCGCCGACATCACCGACCGCGGATCGAACATCACGATCCAGGCTTATCCGAGTGTCGACTCGATCGGCGAGTTTCGTGTTCTCCGGAGCCTTTTCCCGGCAGAATCGGGACGCAGCGGCGGCGGCCAGGTGAACGTGATCACGCGCTCCGGAACAAACGACTTTCACGGCAGCGCGTTTGAATTCATTCGCAACGAAGCGTTCAACGCAAATAGCTTCCTGACCAACGCCACAACCAATCCACCGTTTGGCCGTGATGATAACGGCAAAGCGAAGCGCGCGCCGTTTCGCTACAACAACTTCGGCTGGACGCTCGGCGGCCCGGTTTATTTCCTCCGCTTCGGCGAAGGATCGCCGGGTGACATGGTCGAACGAGTGCCCCGAACGTTCTTCTTCGTTTCGCAGGAATTCCGGCGCGACCGGCGTTTTACGTCCGCCGCGACTGTGACTGTTCCCGACGCGAATCTGCGTCGCGGCATCTTCCCGATCCCGGTCTGTATTAACCGTCCGGCGCTTGGTGAAAACAGCTGTACCGGTTCGTTCATCCTGCCGGCAGGCACGCCGATTCCGACCGGTCTGCTTAGCCCGGCTGCGATGGGTTATGTGAACGGCATCTACAATCAGTTGCCGCTTCCGAACGCCGGGACCGCGGCCGCGCCGTTTAACCTGACGGTACAACTCGCTAACCGCGCGGATTTCGATCAGACCATCATCAAAATCGACCACAGCTACAGCGACAACCTGTCCTTCTATTATCGTTTCCAGAAAGACAGCATCCCGACGCTCGACGCTAACTCGCTGTTCTCGAGCGGCGGCGGTTTGCCGAATGTTTCGACGACTTCCACCAACTCGCCCGGAAAAACGCACACGTTCAATACGACGTGGGTAGCGAGTCCGAGAACAGTCGTGGAAGCTCGCTATACCTACGGCTACGGCGCGATTCTGAGTGAGAACGTCGGCTTGCTTTCGCTGCGAGCCAATCAGATCCCGGTAGCGCTGCCATTCGAGAATACGCGTGACCGCAACCCGTCGATCACCGGCAATGGTTTTACCGGCCTGACGAGCTTTGGTCCGTATGACAACTTCTCGTACAAGCACAACTTTACCGGCACCATGACGGCTACCAGGGGCAATCACACCTGGAAGTTTGGCGGTGTCTATTCGATCTATCGCAAGAACGAGAATGCGCTCGCCGGAAACAACGAGGGTCTGTTTAGTGCGTTCAGCAACACGCAGCCCACTGGAGTTTCGACGAGCACGCTCAATCAGAACATTCAACGCTGGGCCAACTTCCTGGTTGGCAACGTCCAGACGTTCGCGCAAGCACACTTCGACTACACCGCTGACCTGCGACAAAAAGCCTTCGAGGCGTTTGCGCAGGATGAGTGGAAGATGCGTCCGAACCTGACGCTCTATCTCGGCGTGCGTTATTCGTATTTCCCGTCGCCGTACGATAAGAACGGTCGCTTGTCGAACTTCGTGCCGGAACTCTACAGACCGGCTGATGCTCCGTTAGTGACCGGCGCCGGCAACCGCATCGCCAACACCGGCAACTGGTGCAACGGCATCATCGTCAACTCGCAGAACGTCACGACTGGACCACCGCAGTTCAACTGCCGTCCAAGCGTGTCGGCGAATGGCAAGTACGTAGTTGACGTTCCGAAGACCGATTTCGCTCCTCGGTTCGGTATTGCGTGGGATCCGACCGGCGAAGGCCGCACGTCGATTCGCACCGGTTACGGCATTTACCACGAGCAGGTGCTCGTCGGTACTTATCTCCAGAACATCGGCGTGAACCCGCCGTACCAGGAGACGGCTACTGCTTCCAACACGCGACTCGATAATCCGGGTGGCGGCATTCCGACCAACCTCGCCGTGCAATCGTTGCGCGCGGTCCAGTCGGATTTCACGACTCCGTACATGCAACACTGGTCGCTCGACGTTCAGCACCAGTTGACGAGCAAAACGCTCTTCACGGTTGGTTACTACGGTTCGAAGGGCACGCACCTGATCGGTCTGACGGAACTGAACGAAGTGCCGCCAGGCAAAGCTCTGAATTCGCTGTGCGCTCCGGGTAACGGCGCGATCGGCCAGACTCCGGCCCCCGCGCTGGTCACCTGCCAACCGGCTGGTTACGCGTTCCGCAACACGACCGCGGCAACCGGAAACCCGAACGTCGTCGGCACCGCGCTGTTCTCTGACTTGCTCATTCTCGATCAGTTGCGTCCGTACAAGGGATTCCGCTCGATCGCGATGGTCCAGCCGCGTTACAACTCGAACTATCACGGCTTGCAGGTCTCGGCGCAACAGCGTTTCTCGGGTGCGTCACGCATCGACCTCGCTTACACGTGGTCCAAGAACCTGACCGACAGCCCGAACGACCGCACGACGTCGCCGCAGAACTCTTATGACATCAAGAGTGAATATCAGAGAGCGACTCTGGATCGCCGTCACGTGTTTAGTCTCAACTACATTTACGAACTGCCGTTCTTCAGCAAGCAGACGAACTTCGTCGGCAAAGTGCTGGGTGGCTGGCAGGCGTCGGGCATCGTCACCATCAACAGTGGCTTGCCCTTCTCGGTGACAACTTCAAACCTCGACCTCGCTGGTCTTGGTCTAATCAACGCAAACCCGGCAGCCCGCCCGAACCTGCTCTGCGATCCGAACGAGAACGCTCCGCATGGTCTCCAGTGGGTTACCAATGCCTGCTTCCAACTGAATCCGCCAAACACGGGCGCAGGATCGACTGGACTTACCAACGCGCCGGGAACGACTCCGCGCGGCATCATTGAAGGACCGCCGACACAGCGCGTGGACTTCACGATGTCGAAGAGCTTCCGCTTCACGGAATCGGTTTCCGCTCAGGTCCGTGCTGAGGCGTTCAATATCTTCAACCACACGAACTTCCGAAACATCTCTACCAACATCACGGCCGCGAACTTCGGCGCCGTTACGACGGTGCGCGATCCGCGAACGATGCAGTTCGGATTGAAACTGATCTTCTAGTTTCTTTTGAAGTTCGAAAAAACAGATGCCCGCATTGTCTTGTACAATGCGGGCATTAGCTTGTGTGTCGCATGAAAAAGTTGCTGCTCAAAGATGTGAATGCGGTCGTGCCTGACGGGGCGCCGCGGGATGTGTCTGTGCTGATTGCCGACGGCAGGATCGAGGCGATCGATGCTGTTGGTGTCGTGGACGGAACGGAAGAGGTGTCGCTTGCAGGCGCGACGTTATTTCCGGGGTTTATCGACGTTCACATTCATGGATCGGCCGGGATCGACGTGATGGATGCGACGCCGGATCAACTCGACGCGATTGCGCATTTCCTCGCTTCGCAAGGCGTGACGGGTTGGGTTCCGACTTTTGTGCCTGCTGCTGATGAGGTTTATGCAAGTGCCGTGGCGGCGATCGCGGAGGCTGCGCGTTCTTCGACGGGCGCGCGTGTTCTCGGTGTGCACTACGAAGGGCCGTTTGTAAATTCTTTGCAATGCGGCGCGCTGCACACCGAATACTTCAAATCTTATTCACGTCCTGCCGACCTGGATTTTTTGATCACTCCCGACAATGGAGCGCGAATGATCACGCTCGCGCCGGAGATCGACGGCGGTATTGATCTGATTCGCGAGTTGAAGTCACGCGGTTGGGTGATCTCGATCGGTCACACGCGTGCTTCGCTCGACGTGCTCGATCGTGCGCTCGAAGCAGGCGCTCATCACATGACGCACTTCATGAACGCGATGTCGCCGCTGCATCATCGCGCCCCTGGTCCAATCGCCTGGGGACTCGCGCACGACGACGTCACCTGCGACGTGATCGCCGACGGAATTCATCTCGATCCGTTCATGCTTCAGTTGTTGATGAAAGTAAAAGGTGAACGCGGGATCAGTTTGATCAGCGACGCGATCGCCGCGGCAGGGAAGGGCGACGGCGACTATCAGATTTGGGGCGAGACGATCAGCGTTCGCGACGGTCGCACGAGCAATGCGGCGGGCAGTATCGCCGGATCGGTGATCACGATGCTTGATGCGGTGCGACTGATGCGTTCGGTTGGTGTTCCGGAGGTTCAGTTGGCGCAGATCGCTTCGCTGAATCTCACGCGATTGCTCGGGATCGATCGTGAATGTGGATCGATTGAAGTGGGGAAACGCGCGGATCTTGTGGCGTTGGATGAAGGCGGCAATGTGAAGTTGACGTTAGTCGACGGTCGAATCGCTTTTCGGGCTTGAATTGTAGAAACCGGCGCGAGCATACGACTGATCGACGAGCTCGATCGGATGACAGACCTTCAGGTCCATTCCCGCTAACTTCGCCCCGGCGCCGATCTGCATCTGGCAACCCGCGTTGCCGGTCGCGAGGATAGTCGCGTCAGTCTTCTCTACATTGTTCAGCTTTTCATCAAGCACTTTTCGCGACAACTCAGGTTGGAGCATGTTGTAAACGCCCGCCGCGCCACAACACCTTTCCGCGCCTTCAAGCCCGCTGAAATCAATCTCATGAATGTTGCGCAGCATGTTTTGCGAGGTGTCGCCGGCGCGCTGGCCGTACAACAAGTGACATGAAATATCGCACGTGACCGTGTCGTCGACTGGATTCTCGCCGGTGCGCATTTCGCAGGTTGCGAGTTGTTGGCTTACGTCCCGCACGCGTGCACTGAACTTACTTGCACGCTCGTCGCCAACGAGATGTCCGTAGGTCACGAGCATCGCGCCGCAGCCGCCGGCGTTCGTGATGATCGGCGCGTCTGATTCGCCGAACGCGTCGACGTTCTTGCGTGCGAGTTGGCGCGCGCCTTCGAGATCGCCGGCGTGCGCGTGCAGTGCGCCGCAACAGACCTGATTCTCAGGCGCAGTGACCTTAAAACCATTGGCTTGCAACACCCGCTTCGTCGCCCGATTCACTCGCGCAAACAAACCCTCGCCGACACAACCTTTAAATAACATTACAGTCTCACCACGATCCTGGCTTTGATCCGTGGTTTCTTCAAAGATGGGACGCGAGCTTTCCAACAACGCCATCGCAAACTCAACTCGCGGAACGCCACATTTCAAGAGCAACTTCGACAACCCGAGATTACGAAACACACGCGCCGCACCAAACATCATTCGCAACCGCGGCGGCGACGACCACACGTGCCGCAACACAAAGCGCAGCAGTTTGTTGGTCCAATCATCCTTCGGCTGCGCGTGCAGCAACTCCTCGCGGCTTGCTTCCAACAACTGCCCGTACGAAACACCCGCTGGACACGCCTGCTCACACGCCCGGCAACCAAGACAACGATCGATGTGCTTGCTAAACGCCGTGGACGTATTCTCCAGACGTCCTTCGGCCACCGCGCGCATCAAGTAGATCCGCCCGCGTGGTCCATCATTCTCGTTGCCCGTGATCACATACGTCGGACACGCCTCCAAACACAGCCCGCAATGAATACACGCGAGCAGCTTCTGTTCTTCAGCTACGAGAGCAGTTTTGAGATTTGAGACTTGTTCCAATTCGTTCGCTAATACCCGATCGCTAATCCGTCGCTGCGTCGCGGGTCCGTGGCGCCGAGACGGACGCCGGTTTTCTCTTCGATCATGATGCCTTCCGCGTCGCCCAGCGTTCTTTGCTTCGCTAGCGTGTGGCCGCGTGCGGTCAACGCTCGTTGCGTGTCGCCCGACAGTCCGTAAGGTTCGCCGGTCAGTTCATCCGGCAACCATTGATGATGAATTCGCGGCGCATCGATCGCCTGTTGAATGTTCATGTCGTAGTCGATCACGTTGGTGATGACGCAGAGCACGGTGTTGATGATCGTCGGGCCTCCGGGACTTCCGATCGTGAACCAAAGCGTGCCGTCTTTGCGCAACACGATCGTCGGCGTCATGGCAGACAGTGGGCGTTTGCGCGGCGCGACGGCGTTGCGTTCACCCTGGATCAATCCGTACATGTTCGGCGTTCCCGGTTTCGCGGCGAAGTCGTCCATCTCGTTATTGAGCAGTATGCCCGCGCCTTTGACCATCGCCGACGAACCGTACGAGTCGTTCAACGTGTAGGTGTTTGCGACCGCATTGCCTTCGGCGTCGACTACGGTAAAGTGCGTCGTGTCGTCAGATTCGTAACCCGCCGGACGTCCGGCGCGAACTTCAGTACTCGTCGAAGCGCGATCCATTTTGATCGTCGCACGCAACGTCGTCGCATACGACTTATCGATCAAACCCGCAATCGGCACCTTCACGAAATCCGTGTCGCCCATGTACTCCGCGCGGTCTGCAAACGCGCGGCGCATGGCCTCCGCCATCAAGTGATAACGATCGGACGAACTCGCCTCCAACTTTCCGAGATCGAAACCCTCGAGAATGTTGAGCATCTCGAGCAGTACGGCGCCTCCGGACGACGGCGGCGGCATCGAGATGACCTCGTGACCGCGATAACTCCCGCGCAACGGTGTACGCTCCTTCGCAACGTAACCGTGCAGGTCGTCCAACGTGATCAGGCCGTTGTTGCGTTTCATGTCGGCGGCGATCAGCCGCGCAGTCTCGCCTTCATAAAACTCGTTTGGACCACCGCGTTGCAGCCGCGCAAACGTCGCGGCGAGCTCAGGCTGTCGGAAGAGTTCGCCTTCGTTGTAGAAGTTGCCGTTCTTTAGATAGACGCGTTTTGTTTCGGCGTATTTCGAGAGATAGTCTTTGCTGCCACGCAACGAGCGTGAAAGCGAATAGGTAACTGTGAAACCATTCGCGGCGAGCCGGCGGGCGGGTTCGACAAGCTGTGCCCACGAGAGTTTGCCGGAACCGTACTTCTTCAGAGCGAGTTCCATTCCGCGCACTGTGCCGGGCACGCCGGCGGCGCGATAACCGACGAGCGAACCCCCTTCGCCTTTGATCAACTGTCCGTTCTTATCGACATAGACGTTGCGATGCGCGCTGGCCGGCGCCATCTCGCGATAATCGATCGCCGTAGTGCGCCCGTCCTTGAGGCGGATCATCATGAAACCGCCGCCGCCGAGATTCCCCGCCGCCGGATGCGTGACGGCGAGCGCAAACGCGACCGCAATCGCGGCGTCCACGGCGTTTCCCCCGCGCTTCAAGATCTCGACGCCGACTCGCGACGCGACTTCATTCGTTGACGCAACCATTCCGTGCCGCGCGCGCACCGGCTCGCGCGCAACAGCCAACATCCATTGGCTGAGAAGCAATGCGGCAATCAAAAAGAGTCGAAGTGTCTTCTTCATGACTAAGTCCTTGTAGTGAACAGATTAGACGGGTCTAACTGTTGTTTGATTCGTTGCATCAACGGGCTCAAATTGATCTCAGTATCTGCGGTTTTATTATCCAACACTCTGACGCGCCCGTCTGCTGCGCCGATTTGCCAGACTGAGCCGCTGATGTCGAGCTCCGGCAGTTTGCTGGGAAGCACACTCGTGTACGAACCGGATGGGTATCGCAACGGCACGGCGGCGATTGATTGCCAAAGCTGCGCGTCGTCGGAAATGATTTCGCCGCCGTCCATCAATGCCAGCGTTTGTTTCACTTGATATTTAACGCCGACTTCGTTGCCGGCGAATCGCACGAGCAGCACCGGACGATCGGCCGTGATGTCGAGCAATGCGGCGAATGCCGGTGACACGATCTCCGCCGCGACCGGAAACAAACGCGCCTCAACGATCGCGGCCGCGGTGGTAAGAAGTTGCTGAAAAGCACCATCGATCGCCACAGTCGTTTCGCGTTCAGGCCTCGGCCGGAGTTTGAAATTCAATTCGGTAATGATTCCGAGACTGCCGAAACTGCCGGTAAACAACTTCGAGAGATCGTAACCCGCGACGTTCTTCACCACGCGCCCGCCGCACTTGATCATGCTGCCGTCGGCGAGTACGACTTTCATTCCGATCACGGATCCGCGCGGGCGTCCGTAACCAAACTGTTGCGCGCCGCCAAGACCCGTCGCGACGACGCCGCCGAGCGTTGCGCGTCCATCGTCAGGCGGATCGAGTGGCAGCCACTGACCTTTCTCAGCCAACTTCGTATTGAAATCCCTCAATTTGACGCCGGCTTGTGCGATGGCGATTAGATCCGCTGGTTCATGTTCGATGATTTTATCGAGCCGAGCAGTACTCACGATCAAATCCGTGTTAACACGCAGACCGGCGCTCGCCGCAAACCTGATTACTTCCGAGACCTCTTCAGTCGAACCGGGCGAAACCAACACGGATTTATCGGATTGTGAAACATGATCTTCGCCCACGATATCGGCGAGGGAAGACTTCGGCAGATTATGAACGGGTTTATTTGGTGTTGCCTGTGGTTGGTCCAGCGGTTGAGCTATCGCTCTTCCTTCACCACAGCCGCGCAGCATCGGCACGATCTTCCCCGGATTGCACAACCCGGTCGGATCGAACGCCGCACGCACACGCAACATCGCGTCCATATCCGCATCAGAAAACACGAGCGGCAACAACTCGCGTTTATCCAACCCGACACCATGCTCGCCCGTAATCGTTCCCCCCGCGCCAACGCAAACTTCCATCAACTCGCGCCCGGCTTCCTTCACTCTCAAAACCTGATCCGCGAAGCGCGAATCAAAACAGATCAGCGGGTGCAGGTTGCCGTCGCCGGCGTGAAACACATTCGCGATTCGGAGTTGATATCGCGTTGCGATGTCGTAAGCGGCTCCCAGCACTTCCGGAAGCCGCGAACGCGGAACCACCGCATCCTGGATCATCGAATCGGGCGAGATGCGTCCAATCGCGCCAAACGCGCCTTTGCGCGCGGCCCAAAGCTGCTTGCGCTCGGCTTCGTCACGCGCGTTGCGACAACTCCGCGCGCCGTATTCAAGACAAATACTCCTGACGCGCTCGGCTTCGACGTCGATACCGGCCTCGATTCCATCGAGTTCGATCAGCAAAGCAGCGCCGAGGTCCGGCGGCAGTCCCGCCGCGAGCACGCTCTGCTCGACCGCGCGAATGATCTCGCCGTCCATCATCTCGAGCGCCGCGGGAATCACACCAGCCGCAATGATCGCCGACACTGCATGACTCGCGTCGTTCACTTCCATGAACTCGGCGAGCATCGTGCGCACCGCCGGTGGGATCTGCGACAGCCGCAACGTCGCTTCAGTTGCGATGCCAAACGTCCCTTCCGATCCGATAAACGTGCCGAGCAGATCGTAACCGGTTGTCTCAACACCTGCGCCACCGAGATCGACGATTTCGCCACCCGCAAGCACGACACGACAACCAAGCACGTGGTCCGTCGTCGTTCCGTACTTCAAACAGTGAATGCCACCGGCGCTCTCGGCGATGTTTCCGCCGATCGTGCATGATGGTTGACTCGAAGGATCGGGAACGTAGTAAAGACCGTACTGCGCGGCCGCGCGCGAGACGTGCAGGTTAACGACTCCCGGCTGCACGACGGCGAGACGGTTCACCGGATCGATCCGCAGGATCTTGCGCATTCGCGCCATCTCGATCACGACGCCCGAGTTGAGCGCGAGTGCGCCGCCCGACAATCCTGTTCCGGCTCCGCGCGGAGTGAACGGAACCTGCGCCCGCGCGAGTTCGCGCATCACGGCGGCGGTCTCTTCGGTTGACGACGGAAAAACGACGGCACGAGGGCGATGCTTGTGATGCGGCAGGCCGTCGCATTCGTAGACGAGTAGCTCGTCGGGTTTGGAGAGAACGTGTTCGCGCCCTACGATCGCGCCTAAGTTGTCTATTAGTTTATCCACGCGGCGACTGTAGCCGACAGTTTACCGCAAGCGCGGTGAAGACTATAGCCATCAGCCCGAGTAATCAACGCGATGAACGGGCGTAAGTCCAATAAGCGAAATAAATAAGCAGTCCGACACCGGCGGCGGCCGCCGTCGCCTGCGCTTCGTGCAACTTGCTGTGCGCGAGTAACCAGACGATCAACAACAACGACAGGATCGCGATCAGCGTCCCGCCCGGCAGATGAAACGCCGGCGCCGGTATATCAGTGCGCCTGCGGAAGAGCGGCAACGCCAGGCATGTCGCCGCGTAGGTGACGAGCCGCGCGAGAGTGCTGATCGTCAACGCCTGCACGAACGAACTCTTCAACGTCAGAAACAGCATCAACCCGGCGGTGATCAATATCGCGACGTAAGGCGTGAAGAAACGTTTGTGAATACTTCCGATCAACTGCGGCAACTGCCGTTGCTCCGCCATTGCAAACGGCAGACGCGAACCTGACAGTAGAAGAATGTTCAAGTTGCCGCTGATCGAAACGACCGCGCCCGCGGAGATGATCGCGCCGCCTGCTGTTCCCAAAAAATGCGTGGCTGCATCGGCCAGAGGCTTTTGTGATTGGCCGAGGCCGGGCAACGTGCCGACGCAAACCACCTGGACCAGTATGTAAATGACCGCGACGACGAGGATCGCGATGATCAGCGCTCGCGGCAGGTTTCGCTGTGGATCGCGCATCTCGCCCGCCGGAATCGTCGCCATCTCAAAACCAGTGAACGCGTAAACAAGCAGCAAAACAGACTGTGAAAAATCAGCGGCTGCCGGCGCTGGTCCAGGTTCGAACGCCTGCGGGTTGAGAAAGAACAAACCCGTCGCGATAAAGATGATCAGCGCGACCAGTTTGCCGATCGTAAACGCGTTGCTGACGATCGCCGCCTGCCTGATTCCCAACACGTTGATGAGCGCGAGCACGGCGACGATGAAGACGATGATCGTCGCGCGCCAGAAGGGCATCGTCGCCGGTGTCCAAAAGAAGCCGAGATAGTTGATCAGAAGATTACAGTTGGCGGCGAACGCGGTGACGCGCGCCAGCCAGATCAACCAGCCGATCTCGAAAGCGACAGCGGGTTGATACGCTTCACGCGCGTAGAGATATGGACCACCAGTTTCCTCGAAACGACTTCCGACTTCCGCGAAGCAAAGAATGATGAGCGCGACGACGAGCGCGCACGCGACGAAGGCGATGAGGCTGTAAGTTCCGATTAATGAATAAACGCTGGAAGGGAGACCAAAGATTCCCGCGCCGATGATACCGTTGATTGCAATTGCGACCAGGTCCCAACGCCTGATGCCGCGGACCAGACCTTCTTCAGGCTTGTTCTGCACGCGAGTGGTTATAACACATCTTGCGCGCATTCTGGTGGTTCGTGTTAATTTGCTTTACATGCACATCAGAACCGTGTTGACCCTTATCACTTTCATACTGATCGCCTTCTCGCAGGCTGCGGCGCAGCAGAGTTCCTTGCAGGATCTTGTCAATCACGCGGCGAAGACGACCATCGATCGTTCCGCGTCGCAAAAGCTCGAAGAGAAGCAACTCTCGATAACGCTGATCGATCTGCGCAACCCGGAGCGTCCGGTTACCGCGAGCTTTCGTGGTAACGAACGGATCTATCCGGCGAGTGTGTCCAAGTTGTTCTATCTCGTCGCCGCGCATCGCTGGCTCGAAGACAAGAAGATCGAACAGACGCCGGAACTGGCGCGCGCGTTGCGCGACATGATCGTCGACTCGTCGAATGAAGCTACGCAATATGTTGTTGACGTCATCACGCATACCACTTCAGGTTATGAGTTGCCGCCGAAAGAGATGGAAGAGTGGCAGTACAAGCGCAATGCGGTTAATCGTTACTTTGCCGAGCTTGGTTACACGAACATCAACGTGAATCAGAAGACGTTTTGCGAGGATGCTTACGGGCGCGAGCGAGTGTCGCGTGGACCGAATGGCGAGAACCGCAACAAGCTAACGACTGATGCGACTGCGCGTTTGATGATGGAGATCGTGACGGGGAAAGTGGCGAATCCGGCGCGGACGGCGCAGATGATGGAGTTGTTGAAACGCGACTACAACGGGAAGACGAGCGACACTGACGATCAGGGGACGGGATTCAGCGGTGCGGCTTTGAAGGGACGCGAGGGTTTTCGTTTGTGGTCCAAGGCCGGATGGACCAGCACCACGCGTCATGACGTCGCTTACATTGAAATGCCCGATGGGGGGAAGTTTGTATTAGCAACCTTCACAACCGACCACTCCCTCGACCGCGACATCATCCCCACAGTCGCTCGCATAGTGATCGATGGACTGAGAGATGTGAAGTAAGAATCTGTTTTTACATAGTTTTCGCACAAACGTGAAACACGTGTCACAGAAACTTCTTCCCCGATGAACAACGATCTGAAAACAAAAGTCGAGGAGATCAAGCAGGACGCCGACGTTAAGCGCGCCTTGAAACAGGCGACGCCCACCGAAGAAGAAACCCCCGCGACTAAGATCAGCGACAAACTCGTCATCGGCACCCACATCCTGTTACTGGTCAGCCTCGCCGTGGTCCACCAGCTAATCCTGCTTAAGTTTCCAGTAATCTACGAACAGTATCCGCTCACGAGGAAGCTCCTCGCCGTAGTTGCCGTAACAGTGATCTGCCTGATGGTGCTGCGCCTGATCGAAGTCTACCTGCTGGGCCGCGTTCACAACGCGGTTCACAAGTACAACCTCAATCGCGTGCTGCGCCTCGTCGTCTGGCTCGTGATTGCGTTCTTCGTCTTAACCATACTCTTTCAAAACTGGTACACCGCCGTCGTCTCGTTCGGCCTGATCTCACTCATCCTCGGCTTTGCTCTACAAACACCGATCACGAGTTTCATCGCCTGGGTTTACATCCTCGTGCATGAGCCTTATCGCGTCGGCGACCGGATTCGCATCGGTTCGGCAACCGGCGACGTGATCGATCTCGGTTATCTCGACACGACACTGTGGGAATTCGGCGGCGAGTTTCTTTCGAGCGATCACCCTAGTGGGCGACTGATCAAGTTTCCAAACTCGACGGTGCTGAACACCCCTGTTTTCAACTACACGTGGCCGCTGTTTCCTTACATCTGGAACGAGATCAAGTTCAACGTCGCTTACGACTGCGATCTCGAGTTTGTGTCGACGACGATGCAGGAAGTGGCGGAACTGGAAGTCGGGGAAGCGATGATGAAGCAGGTGCGCGTGTTTCGCGAACTGCTGGCCCAAACGCCGGTGAATCAACTCGAGGTGCAGGAACGCCCCGTGGTGATGTTTCGTGTCTCGGAAAACAGTTGGCTGGAAGCGATCGTTCGCTATCTCGTGCATCCGAAAGAAGCCGGGCGTGTGAAGACAAGATTGATCAAGAACCTGCTGACGCGACTGAATGCTGAACCTGATCGCGTGAAGTTTCCCACGAGAGATACGCGCTAAACCGTGGAACCTTTTTCTGCGACGTGTGTCTAAGTCCATGTTGCGAGATTGGAGAACACGGATGAAACACATCACCTCTGCCAGGCCCGACATTAACGTCACGCCGCTAATCGATGTCCTGTTAGTGTTGCTGATCATCTTCATGGTGGCCGTGCCGCTCAGGCCGTCGCGGTTCCTCGCGCAAGTGCCAACACCACCCGACAACACTGCGGACGTGAAACCAAACGAGCGCACTCTGGTCGTCACGATCGAACCGGATCGAACGTTGAGACTGAATCGTCTCGACGAGGACATGGGAACGGTCGACGACCTTTCGAAAATCAACAAGAGATTGGTCGCGCTCTTCGCCGAACGCACGCGCAACCACGTCTACCGCGACAACATGCTCATGCGCGTCGACCTCCCCGAGCAGATGCGCATCGAGAAGACAGTCTTTATTAAAGCCCCGCGCCACTTCAGTTACGGCGAAGTCGTGAAAGTGATGGATGGTCTAAAGGCCACGGGCGCCGACCCGATCGGCCTGCAACTCGACGGTTTGAACTAGGTTTGTCTCTCGCTGGTGTCCTTGTCTTGTTCAGCACTCTCCGCGTACCTCTGCGACTCCGCGGTAAATATGAACCGCAGAGACGCTGAGCGACGCAGAGAGGAAATTAAGGACACCATCTGTCTCTACGGTCTTGTGTAAGCGGGCGGAATGAGTTGTAATCTGCCGCTGAGGAGATTGGTATGAGAAAGCCCCTTGTTTGCTTGTTTGTTCTTGTTCTGGCCCTTGTTTTTGTATTTTCCAGCGGTGCGCAGGACATAACCGGCGGCGGCAGCCTGTTGCGTGACATCACGGGCGGCGCCGCTTTGATTTTCCGCGCCCCGCAGAATCCGATCGCTCATTCGTCAGGCGGCGGCCAGGGAACGCTTGGCGGCGGCAGAGTTAAGACCAGCCGCAAGCCTCCGGTGAAACAACAAGACACACTTATCGCGCGGGCTAATGCTGCACGTAGCGCTCCGAAACCACGCTACGACGAAGCTGAGGAACAGTATCGACTCGCAGCGAAGATCGCGCCCGACGATGCGCGCGCGTACGCCGGTCTCGGGAATGTTTACGTCGATCAAGGTCGCTTCTCAGACGCAGTCACTTCGTATCAGCAGGCGCTCAAAGTCAAACCTGATTACAACGCGGCGTTGTTGCCACTCGCGTTTTCACTCGCGCGAATGAATCGCTATCCGGAGTCAATCGACGTGTATCAACAGACGTTGAAAGTCGATCCGACGAGTCCCGAGGTCTATAACAACCTCAGCTTTGCCTACAACCACACCGGCCGGTATCAGGAAGCAGTTGACGCAAGTGAACAGGCAATCAAGTTGCTCGGCGAGGCTGGCGGGGCGTACAAGATGGGGTTTCAGGAGCGCAATGAGATTCGATCGTACGCGTTCAAGAACCTCGGCAACGCGTACAACGGAATGAAGCGCTACGACGAGGCCGCGAACGCGCTCAAGAAAGCACTCGAGATCGAACCGAAGAATGCGTCAGCGCATTTCAATCTCGGCTTGACGCTCTACAACGCGGGCCGCTACTCGGAAGCGATCGAGTCGTATAAAGAGGTCATCAAACTTAGACCAACGTTGGCCCAAGCCTACTTCAACCTTGGCCTGACCTACTACGCCATTAGCGACAAGACCGCCGCCATGAGCCAATACGAGACCTTGAAAGGCATCAACGCGGAAATGGCGCAGCAGCTTTTAGACGCGATTAAGTAGTAAGCAAACACTTTCGTTGTTTTCAATTCGTGATATCCGTGTTTGTGGGAACACGGATAGAGTCAATTCAGCGAAACCTCCATGACAGATGGGGCCGTCCGACAAAAATGGGCCCTGACCCAGGAATCATTCGACAAACTACTTCTCGCTCTCGGAGACGATCGCGACAGCGGCGGCGAGAAGTATCTCGAAATCCGCGCCAACCTGATCAGGTTCTTCGAATGGCGCGGCTGTCCGTTTCCCGAAGATCACGCCGACGAGACTTTCAACCGCATCGCCAAACGCGTCGCTGAAGGCGAACAGATCACGAATCCCGCAGGTTACGCGATGGGCGTCGCACGTTTGCTGGTACTCGAAATTATCAAAGGCCGGCAACGTGAACAGGTCGCCCTCAACGAGTTGACCAACAACGCCGAAACCCAGACCGAAACCAGCGACGACGAATGTCGCATCGACTGTCTGCGCGGCTGTCTCCAGGACCTGCCGGACGACAATCGCCAGTTGATTCTCGACTACTACCAGGGTGAGAAAGGCGACAAAATTCAGAACCGTAAAAAGTTAATGGAAAAACTCGGAATTCCCGTTAACACGCTGAGAATGCGTGCCTTACGTCTTCGGGAACGTCTCCAGGTATGCGTCGAAAACTGCGTCAGCCAGGCCTGAGAAAAATTTTATGTGATGGAAACGATTTTTCGGCCACTCATAGTAGGTAAGCAATGGCTGCCGATCTAAACAACGAAAAACTCATATCTCGGTATCTGCTCGGCGAACTTTCCGAAGAGCAGCAGGTCGAGATTGAAGACCGCGCCTTTTCCGACCGGGAATTCCTGGCCGGCATAACGGCGGTCGAGAACGATCTGATCGACGAATACGTCCGCAACGAGATGGCGGACGGCGATCGGCGCCGGTTTGAGTCGCGATTCCTGGCCTCGGAGCCGCGACGAAAAAGAATTGAATTTGCGCGGGCCCTGACCCGTGTGATGAGTGAAACACGCGTTACAGAAAGAGAGACCCCGACCGTCGTTGCCCGTACTGTTTCCTGGCGCGAGGCGTTGGCGGCGTTCATTCACGGACTCCACCCGGCAGGCCGGCTAGCGCTGGCGGCCGCGAGCTTGGTCATACTGATCGGAGGCGCCTGGTTGATCACCGAAACACTCAGATTGCGTACTCAACTGTCGCACCTGCAAGCGCAGCAGCAGTCGCAGCCGGGTGGTGATCTCCAGGCGTTGGAGCAACAGCTCGCGGTGGAGCGCCGCCGAAGTGAAGAACTAGCCGCACAACTCGATCGTGAAAAACAGCAGCGGGCGCAAACTGACGAATCGCTTCGCCGTTTAAGCGAATCCGTCAATCGGCCAGACGAGACACCACGACCCATAATCGCGTCGTTGATGTTGTTGCCGGGAATCTCTCGTGGCGCCTCTACTCAACCCAAACTCGTCCTGCCACCCAACGCGACCGTTGCGCAAATACAGATCGGAATCGACCCCGAAGAAGACTACAAAAACTTCGGGGTCGAACTGCGCACGATCAGCGGTCGTTCGGTGTGGACACGCGACAACTTGACCGCGCGAAACACGCGTGGCGGAAGGGCCGTGCGATTGGCCCTGCCTGCCGGCGCGTTGAGCTCCGGCGAGTATGAGTTGAGATTGAAGGGCGTCACCGCAACAGGCGGAACAGAGGACGTCGGGTTCTACTATTTCGCTGTAACGAAGCGTTAATCTCTCGAGTTTTTTGACAGCGCGCGCGCGCCACCGCGGAGGCCTCATCATGAACAGGCTATTACTGCCGGCAGTTCTGTTTCTTCTCACTTCGGTTATTTCTGCCTATCCGAAACCACAAACCCAAACAGAAGACGTCATCACACCTGAGCCGGGCAGGCAGATCGAACGCGAGATCTCGGGCGCCGAGCTGCACGCCTACAAACTCAAACTCCCCGCGGGTGGTTACGCAAACCTCCAGGTGGACCAACGCGGCATCAGCGTGTCGCTGTCGATCTTCGTCGACGGTCAACAACTCAGATTCATAGACAACCTTGGCACCGGCGAGCCGGAACGATTTTCTTTAGTCGCTGCAAACGCGACGGAGTATCGAATCGAAGTCCGCACGTCTGACAAGCTTCAGCCGCGCGCGAAGTACGTGCTCATCGTCAAAGACGCGCATCCCGCCACCGATCAGGACAAAGCGCGTGTCGAAGCGGAAGTGCTTGTCGAAGAGGGAATGCAGCTTTTCTATCAACAGACGAAGGAAAAGAAACGCGAAGCGATCGAGAAGTTTCAACGCGCAGTGACGTGCTGGCAGAAAGCAGGCGATAAGGAGCGCGAAGCGCGAATGTTTCACCTGATGGGCCATATTTATAACGGTCTCGGCGAGTCGCAAAAAGCTGAAGAACTGGCGACTCAGGCGCTTCCTATCGCTCGGGCCGCGGGTGATCCGAGTGCGGAAGCGTGGCTGCTCGACACGATCGGCACGAGTTATAACGAACGTGGCGATCGGGCGAAAGCGCTCGAGTTTTTCAATCGCGCACTGCGTCTCAGATCGGCGGACGATCCCGTCGGGCGAGTCAACACGCTTAACAACATCGGCATGTCGCACGCGTGGATCGGCGATCGAATCAGAGGGTTGGAATATCTTCACCAGGCTGAGACGACATTGCGTGAACTGGGCGATCGTTCGCGTCGTGCGTCAGTGCTGACGAGCATCTGCGTGGTCTACAAGGACATGAGCGAACACAAGAAGGCGCTCGATTACTGTAGTCAGTCGTTGCAGATCAAACGCGAAGTCGGCGACTCAGCGGGAGAAGCCGTTTCGCTTAACAACATCGCCGGTGTTTATGCCGCGGCCGGGCAGTATCAGCAGGCGCTCGATGCGTATCTCCAATCACGAGACATTCACAAGAAGCTGGGCCATCTCGACGGTGAGGGAATCACGCTCAACAACGTCGGTTGGGTGTATGCCATGATCGGCGATCCCGAGAAGGCGATCGACTTTTACAACCAGGCGCTGGTCCCTTTGCGAGCTATAAAGTACGACGCGGGTGTGGCGATGACGCTCAGCAATATCGGCGTGAGTTACGCTGATATGAAAGAGTTTCGCAAGGCGCTCGATATTCACCTGCAAGTGTTGCCGATGCGTCCCGAAAAGAACGATCGCGACGGGCGCGCCAACACTCTCAACAACATCGGCGGTTGTTATCAAAATCTCGGCGACACGGCGAAGGCGCTCGAGTTTTACACTCAGGCTCTTGCGTTGCATCGCACGCTGGATAATCGTCGCCAAATCGCAGGCACTTTGCGAAACCTGGGAACGCTTTATCGAGACACCGGCGACACTGCGAAAGCGCTCGAATTCCTCACCGAATCTCGCGAAATATTTCGGGCCATCGGCGAACGACAAGGCGAGGCGTTGACACTGTCGCACCTCGCGAAGCTCGAACGTGATCGCGGTAATTTGATCGAAGCGCACAAGTTGATCGAAGAAGCGATCGCCGCGACGGAGTCGTTGCGAGTCAATCTCAAGAGCCAGGCGCTGCGCGCGGCGCTTCTGTCTGCGTCACGTAATTACTTTGAGTTCGATATCGAAGTTCTGATGCGGCTGCACAAACAGCGGCCGGCTGACGGTTACGACGCGGCCGCGTTGCAGGTCAGTGAAAAAGGACGCGCGCGATCGTTGCTCGAGATGTTGCGTGAGGCGCGCGCCGAGATTCGTCAGGGTGTCGATCCGGCGTTGATTCAGCGTGAAAAAGAGTTGCGCAGCACGATAGCGGGCCGCGCCGATCGTCAGACGCGCATGTTGAACGGAAAGTTTGTGGAAGAGCAGGCAGCCGCTGCCGCGCGTGAGCTCGATGCTTTGACGCTGGAGTACGAACAGCTTCAGGCGCGGATTCGCGACACGAGCCCGCGTTACGCTGCGTTGACACAGCCGGTGCCGCTGAATCTGAGCGAGATACAAAAGCAGGTGCTCGACGAAAACACGCTGCTGCTCGAGTATGCGCTCGGGGATGAGAAGAGTTTTGTTTGGGCCGTGACGCCGGGATCGATCAAGAGTTTTGAGTTGCCCGCGAAGCAGAAAGTCGAACAGGCGGCGCAGCGTTTTTATCAACTTCTGACTGAACGCGGGCGGGCGGTGACCGGAGAGAGTTTGGACCAGCGCCAGAAACGGTTGGACCAGGCGGAAGCGGAGTACGCGCAAGCGGCGAAGGCGTTGAGCGAGATTTTGTTGGCGCCGGTTGCTGGTGAGCTTCAGTCGAAGCGATTGTTGATCGTCGGCGAAGGTATTTTACAGTACGTGCCGTTTGCTGCGTTGCCGTTGCCGCCGGGGAATTCGCCGTTGATCGTGCGGCATGAGATCGTGAGTTTACCGTCGGCGTCGGTGTTGGCGGTGCTGAGGAATGAGACTGAGAATCGAAAGCCGGCGAGTCGCAATGTCGCTGTGTTGGCGGATCCTGTTTTCTCCGCGAGTGATTCGCGACTCGCGGTTGCGAACAAGGCGCACAGCACGCCGGTGACGGATGAGCCTGGTGAGACGCAGCGATCGGCGTCGGAGTCGGGGGTTGCTGATCTGACACGTTTGCGTTTCAGTCGTCAGGAAGCGGATGAGATCTCGCGACTCGCGGGAGAGAAGCGCAACTTGAAGGCGCTCGATTTCGCGGCGAGCCGCAGTGTTGCGATGAGCGACCAGTTGCGCGACTACCGCATCGTGCATTTCGCGACGCACGGATTGATCAATAACCAGAACCCGGATCTGTCGGGAATCGTGTTGTCGCTCGTCGACGAGCAGGGAAGACCGCAGAACGGGTTTCTCAGGTTGTATGACATTTACAATCTGAAGCTCGAAGCGGATCTCGTTGTGTTGAGTGCGTGCCAGACTGCGCTCGGCAAGGAGATCAAAGGCGAAGGTTTGGTTGGATTGACGCGTGGGTTCATGTATGCGGGTGCGCCGCGTGTCGTTGCGAGTTACTGGCGGATCGACGATCGCGCGACCGCTGACATGATGAAGCGTTTTTACACGGCGATGTTGAAAGACGGTTTGCGGCCGGCGGCGGCGCTCCGAGCGGCGCAGGTGTCGATGCTGCAAGACAAGCGTTGGCAGTCGCCGCACTACTGGGCGGCGTTCACGATCCAGGGTGAGTGGAGATAACTTGGTCCAGGCTACGGATTTGCTCGAACTGATCGGGATCGTCCTGGGGTTTGTTGCCGGGGCGAATGGCGAGTCGCGTTTGCATTCCGGCTTCGCGCGCGGCTTCGAGTTCGGTGACGATGTCTGAGACGAAGAGTATTTCGCCCGCGGGAAGGTTCAACTTCTCGGCGATGCTGCGATAACTCTTTGCCTCGCCTTTCGCGCCGACGCTTGTGTCGAAGTAATTGCTGATGAAGGGTGTGAGATCGCCGTCTTCCGTGTGTGCGAAGAGCAGTTGTTGGGCCAACGCGCTGCCTGACGAGAAGATGCTGATCGGAAGATTCGCTTGCTGCCAGCGCTCAAACGCGGGACGTACGTCGTCGAAGACTTGCGCCTGCAAAAGGCCCGCTTCGTAACCTTCGCGCCACATCTTTCCCTGAAGCGACTTCAAACCAGTCGATTTGCGATCGCGATCGATCAGCCAGTTGACGTAGTTGGCGATCGAATCGAGATCGTCTGTTAAAGGCGGTGGCGTTTCGCGTTCTTCTTCTGAGTGTTCCTTGCGTAGTTGCGCGATGTCTTGGTTTAGCTCGTCAGCGTGTTGTGCCAGGTAGTCGCGGGCGTGTGTTCGTGCGTAAGTGAAGAGCACGTCGTGAACAAACGCGATCGGTGTGGTTGTTCCTTCGATGTCGAGCAGGATTGCGCGGATGTTCGTGGTCACTGTGCACACCGTTTTGCTTAATTTTGCACGGCGCTGAAACAAACCGGCATGAAGCTTTCGTCAACGTGGCTTTCGGTGTAATGCGGTGTCCAGCCGGCGGTGTCTTGAAACAGGCGGATGGCGCGGATGCGGCGATCGGCGCAGAGGTTGAACCAGTGGAGCGTGCCGCGCGGAACGCGAATGAGATCGCCGGCTTCGACTTCGATTGCCAGTACTGGTCCATGTTGTGAGTGAATGTGGAACAAGCCGCGGCCGGCGATGATGAAGCGCACTTCGTCTTCGTCGTGCCAGTGTTCGCGATTGAATTTCGCGAGCATTTCGTTGAGGCCGGGAGTCGTGGGATTAACGTCGATGACGTCGGCGGTCCGGTAGCCGCCGCGCGTTTTCAGTTCGTCGATCTCTTTCGCGTACGCTTGCAGGATCTCTTCGGCTGGGGCGTCGTCGGCGACGGGGTGCGCGGGTTGCCAACGTTCGTAGTCGATACCGTGTTGCGCGAGTCCGGCGGTTATTTCTTCCGCGGTCCGGAGGGTTTTGTTGTCATCAATAATTGTTACGACAGCCATCGATCAACCTTTTACTGACTCGTGCTAATCGAAATCGTGCGCCCCCTGGTTTCCATTAAGAACTCGAGGATTTCGACGTGACGTTTGGCCTGGGCCAGGTTGTCGCCCCACGAGTAGAGTCCGTGACGTTTGATCAAAAATCCGTGCGCTTGCGGGTGTTGGTTCAGGACACTGCTTATGGTTTTCGCAAGCGTGGGTATATCTTGTGAGTTCTCGACAATCGGCAGCCACTCTGAGTGGTCGTGTGTGCGCACGCCGGCGAGTCCTTTCAGCATCTCGTAACCTTCGATTCGCACGCCGCCGTCTTTTGCGTAAATGTCGGAGAATATGTTGTTCCAAACGGAATGCGTGTGAAGCACCGCGCCGGCGCCGCGTTCTTTCGCGATACAAACATGAAGCAGGCTCTCATCCGAAGGTTTCCCCTCGTAGTCTGTTAAGAGTCGCGCCTCTTCGTCGATCATGATGACCTGCTCGGCGGTCAACTCACCCTTATCAACACCGCTCGCCGTAATCGCGAGCCGCAGCGGCTCCCGCTGGACCACGGCACTTAGATTCCCACTCGTCCCCATCAACCATCCGCGCCCATAAAACCCCCTCGCCACCCGCACAATCTCACGCGCAATTTCCTCGATCCCGTCGTCCATGCCTCAGATTCTACCAAACATTGAAGCGGATACGGTTCTTGTCATCGCCGTATCGCATACTCATCGCGAGCCGCGTTATTGGATAGATCGGTTTTAGGTGACGTTAGGTCTTGCGCCGCGTAGGTTTGTGGCGGAGGCCCTGGTAGTTGACGTTGCCCGGGAGTTTGGCGGGGAGGTCCAGGTCGTCGCTGACGATGTCTTCGAGATGGACGCCCGCTACGTGCGAGTAGGCGAGGAGCGTCATCAAGGTTGGTTCGCGTTCATCGTTCTCGTATTGCGAGATGCGACCGTAGTGCATCGTCTCTTCGAGACCGAGTCGTGCGAGCATCTGGCTTTGTGAGAGACCCAGCAACTGCCGAATCTGCCGGAGTTTACTTCCCAATCGCATTGGTCTCGGACGCGGGTTTCCCATCAGAAGCGACCTCCTGAAACCCGACAAGCATCCGATCTGGACGCGTGAGAAGAAGAACACCAGGCGGGGTCAATTTTAACTAAACAAAGAAATCGCTTGCGCAAACTCCCAGATGGGAGTAGGATGCGGTCGCTTACGATTTCCGCCGCGAGTCTGAATTTTACATTCTCGCCGGCGTTGCTCATCACTCGTTAATGTGGGAGCTTGAGCTGCGCATTAGCCCGTGGCTTGATATCAAAGACGAGTGCATCGTAAAGCTATATTGCAAAATCGTAAATAGAAAAATCTCGTCGCGATACCTGGTGGGGGGCCAGGCCGTCCGCGGAAGTGAGCCGAGGCGCTTCTGCGGACACGCTTCTCGACATTTGTTTCGAGCCTGACAACCTGTTAGTTTCGGCTTCGAAATGCAACCCCCAACTTTCGAAGACATCGTCGCCGCGCGCTCGTTTATTCAGCCTTACCTGCCAAAGACGCCACTCGTTCGCAGCGAAAAACTGTCACAACAGCTCGGCTGCGAGTTCTACGTCAAGTTGGAAAACCTGCAACCCGTCGGCGCGTTCAAAGTTCGGGGCGGCGTGAACCTCGTCGGCACGTTGGACCAGCAGAAAGTCACACTAGTAGCGGCTTCGACCGGGAATCACGGCCAGTCGATCGCCTTCGCCGGACGTCTCTTCAATAAACGCGTCATCATCTACGCGCCTGCCGAAAACGTGAACGAGATGAAGATGCAGGCCATGCGAAACCTCGGCGCTGAAGTGCGTCTACACGGCCGCGACTTCGACGAAGCACGTCTCGAAACTGAACGCGTCGCAGCCGCGGAAGGATTTCGTTACATCCATTCCGCAAATGAACCGAAACTGATCGCTGGCGTCGGCACGATGGGACTGGAGATCTTCGAAGACCTGCCAAACGTCGACGTCATCATCGCACCCGCCGGCGGCGGCAGTTGCGCAAGCGGAAACTGTATCGTCGCAAAACACCTCAATCCCGAGACGCGTGTGATCGCAGTGCAATCGGAGCTCGCGCCTGCGAATGTGGCACGCGTGGCGCAACCACAATCTCGATCCGTATCCGACGATGAAGACCGAACACGAAGGCCTCGCCACTCGCACGCCGTTCGAACTCACGAACCAGATTCTGTGGTCACTGCTCGACGATTTCATTCTCGTGAGCGACGAAGAGATCAACGAGGCCGTTCGCATACTCGCGCTACAGACGAAACAGATCGTCGAAGGATCAGGCGCAGCACCGTTGGCGGCGGCGTTGAAAAGGCGTGATGAACTACGGGAAAAGGTAGTAGTTGCAATAGCTTCCGGCGGAAACATCCCTCCCAACCGCTTCGCCAAACTTTTTATTTGACTTGCCCACTCACGAGGCGTAAAAGAGAGCCCTCGCAAGTCGTCGCTAACCAGTAGGATAGTCCCCCGCCACCGATTGCTCCGCTGACCGTTAGAGACATCCGCTCAAAAACGTTTAAAAGGAGATCGAAATGGGAAGAGTTCGAACCTTGTTTATTGTCCTTACCGTCCTCGCGTTTGTGGTTAGCGGCGCTCTGCTGGCACCCAGTCTCGCGGATAACGGTCCTAATCATCGCGTTCGGAACCAGCGCTTTGGCGTTTCGGGAGGCAACGTCCTGGATCGAAGCAGCCGGTTTTGCTGTAGCGGCACTCTCGGAGCGCTCGTTACCGACGGTTCTACAAATTACATCTTGAGCAACAACCACGTTCTCGGACGCAGCGGTCAAGCCGTCGCGGGTGAAGACGTTTCGCAGCCTGGAATGATCGACGTCAATTGCCAGGTTGCAACGCTCGTGGGAGATTTCACCACTTCAGCACCGCTTGGACCGTCAAACGTCGATGCGGCGATCGCGCAATTGAGAACAGGAACGATGGACGCCACCGGCTTTATCGAAGACATCGGTGTGCCGAGCAGAGCCGTGGCGGTGCCGACTGTCGGTATGTCAGTCGCGAAGAGCGGACGCACCACGGGTTTCACGACGGGCACCATCTCGTCGATCAACACGAGCGTCAGTGTTCAGTATCAACAAGGTTGCGGCGGCGGCAAGAAGTTCAACGTCAGCTATACGGGACAGATCGTGATCGGCCCCGGAACGTTCAGCGCCGGCGGCGATTCGGGATCGCTGATCGTTACGAACAACTCCGCTCACAATCCTGTCGGCTTGTTGTTCGCGGGCAGCAGCAGTGCAACGATCGCGAACCCGGCTGCGCTGGTGTTGACGCGACTGAGCGCGGCTCTCGGCCGCACGCTCACCTTCGTGGGTACGGGAACTGCCAGTCCGACGACGCTGTCTGCGCCGCAGGGCGAAGTCGCACCTTTCATCCGTGGACCAAGAGGACTAATGCAACAACTACCTGACCAGGCGGCTGACCGCGCGTCGGCGGTGTTGGAACTCTACCGCGACAGTTTGATGGGTACACCCGGCGTCATCGGCGCTGGTGTTGGCGCAACTTCTGAAGACGAAGTGGAACCGGCGATCGTCGTTTACGTCGATCGTACGGCGCCGGGACGTCCGCAGTTTGCGCCGTCGTTGAACGGCGTTGCAGTCAGAGTTGTGGTGACCGATCCGTTCGTTGCTTTCTAACGAAAGCACATAATCCGAGATCCGTGTTTCTCTGTAAGGGAGACACGGATCTCGCTGTTTTTACGTCGCGTAACTCCGTTGGATTAGCGCGTCGTTCCGCAATAAAATCGCGTCATGCAACTGCCTGTTAACCCGCCGGTTTTGCCGATGCTGGCAAAGCGAGTCAGTGAACTGCCAACCGTTGGCGACTGGATTTTTGAACCGAAATGGGATGGTTTCCGCGCGTTGATCTTTCGCGATGGCGACGAGGTTTTCATTCAGAGCCGCGACGGTAAACCGCTGGATCGTTACTTTCCGGAACTGCTCGATACGATTCGCAAACAACTGCCGAAACGTTGCGTGCTCGACGGCGAGATCGTGATTGCGCAGAACGGCGCACTCGACTTCGACTCGCTGCAGCTTCGTCTCCATCCCGCGGCGTCGCGCGTCAAACTGCTTTCAGAACAGATCCCGGCGTCAGTCGTGTTTTTCGATCTGCTGGCGCATGGAGATCGTGATCTGCGAAACGAGTCGTTTGAGAAGCGGCGAAAGAAGTTGCAAGAGTTGCTGGCGAAGGCGAAGCCGCCACTTCACGTCACGCCGGCGACGAAGGATTTCGACACTGCGTCAGACTGGTTTCGTCGCTTCGAGGGCGCGGGGCTTGATGGCGTTGTTGCGAAGCCGGTTTCTGGAGTTTACGAGTCGAATAAACGCGTCATGCTGAAGGTGAAGCATGAACGCGATTGCGATTGCGTGGTTGCGGGGTTTCGTTGGCACAAGAAAGGTGAACGCGAATCGGTGGGATCGTTGTTGCTCGGGTTGTTTGATGACGGTGGAAGACTTCAGCACGTGGGTGTGTGCGCGAGTTTTACGAATGAGAAGCGAAAGGAGTTAGTCGAGTTTCTCGCGCCGTATCGGAAGGACGCTGTCGCGAACCATCCGTGGAGAGAGTGGGCGGCGGCGGAACCCGCTGCGGAGGAACTCGCCGTGGAAGCGAAACTCGCTGCGGAGGCAAAACTGGCGGCGGAAGTGGAGCCAAAAGGACGACATATGCCCGGCGGGCACAGTCGTTGGAGTCAAGGTAAGGATCTGTCATGGGAACCCCTGCGCCCGGAACTGGTCGTCGAGGTTGCGTACGATCACATGCAGGGCGATCGCTTTCGTCACACGGCCCAATTCCGTCGCTGGCGTTTCGACAAAAAGCCTAGTGACTGCACCTTCGCCCAACTCGAAGTCGTCCCACCGCACGAACTGGAAACGATCTTCACGCGTAGTTAGCTTGCGTTGAGGCGTCTTACCTGCACCCCGCCGCGGCTTTCAGCTTCACCTGCCTTGATTGCTGCGGCTTCGCCGCCTGATGTGAGGCGGGGCTCAGCCCCGCCGGTGATTGCCTGAACACTTTGGGCTACGCCCTTAGTTCCCGACTTTACACCAGCTTCAGGACCGGTTAGTTTGCTCGAGAAGTTTTACAACCTCACAAAAGGAGAGCAGCCTCATGGCTCAACGGTTCTTAATCTCACAAGACTCGCCTGTTTTATACATCACCATAGTCACTAGAAATCGCCTCCCGGTATTTCGAACGGATCGAATGTGTGAACTCCTCTGCCAGTCACTTAGCGAAGCACGCAAATCAGGAGGCTTCCTACTCTTCGCTTACGTCATCATGGTGGACCATTTACATCTCCTTGCGAGTCGGAGATCAACCACCTCTGATGTACTCCGAGTTTTAAAAGGAATTACAGCTCGCCGAATAATCGAATACTTGAAAACTAATGGACATGATAGTTCGCTAGGCAAGCTTCAGCATGGCGAGCAAAAGCGGAAGCATCAGTATTCGTTGTGGCAGACTGAAAAGAATGTGTTGCCAGTGTTTAGCGAGCGGATGTTTCTCGAGAAGTTGAACTATATACATCGCAACCCGGTACGTGCGGGGTTGACGGAGGGTATAGATGATTATCATTGGTCCAGTGCGCGAATATGGCGTGGAAGACCACTGCCGGATGAGCCGCTGTTGATGGATAAAGATATGATCCATTGGAGGGCGAGTTATCGGACATAGCTAAGGGCGGAGCCCGAACGAGGGGCATAGCCCCAGAATTTTAGTTGAAGCGACGGCGGGGCTAAGCCCCGCCTCACATCCGGCGGCGAAGCCGCATCGCCGGGCAGCCGGTAGCGGCGCGGGAAGCATCTCCGCTGCTCAGAAATTCTTCAGCTTGCGCACGAAGCGAAGCCGCATCGCCGGGGCATCGGGTAGCGGAGCGGGAAGCATCTCCGCTGCTCAGAAATTCTTCAACTTGCACACGAAGCGAAGCGGCGTCGCTTCGACGGTAATTTCGGCACATGAGGTCAGAGGGCAGTCGGAAAGCATCTCTGACGCTCGCAAGCCAAGTATGTTTGCGAATGAACGGTTAGCTGAGGGTAATTACCAGAATGACTAGAGAAGATGAAGAGAGCAGAATTTTCGATTGGGTACAAAATGGTGATTAGCGACGAAGCAGCGTACGGTGGCCGAAGAACCATACGGCGGGCGAAGAACCATACGGTGGCCGAAGAACCATACGGTGGCCGGAGAACCATACCGCGGCCGAAGAACCATACGGCGGCCGCAGAACCATACGGCGGCCGGAGAACCATACGGCGGCCGCAGAACCATTACCTAAGCAAAGAACCGTCTTCAGAATAAACGGAAGAAATGCTGATTAGCAGAACCCAAGACCCGCGCCGGTGGGCAGCGGCTTTGCCGCCTGATGTGAGGCGGGGCTCAGCCCCGCCGTCGCTCAGTAAAAAATTTGGGGCTACGCCCCAGATGCTCTGCGCGTGCGCCATTCGCGTGTCGGGTCGTCGTCCGGATCGGGCGTCTCTTGCGGGGGGCGAAGGTTTTCGGGGACGTTGCGCAGGTTTACGCGGATGCGTGTCCACGTCGACGAGCGTCCGCGCATCGAGTCCACCAACACGTCTTCAACTTTGACCAGCTTCGCGATCTTGCGGTGTTTCTTCTTCCAGCGTTCCAGACCCGCCAGCGCCGCCTCTTTGTCAGGCGAGTTGGCGACCACGATGAGTGGCATCTTAGTGCGTGACTTTTTCGCGGGTGCCTGCTTCGAAGAACTCGCGGACTTCGATAAACCCCCGGATCGCGCACGCGATGGCGCGACTCGCGTAGCCTCGCCGTCCATCTTGCGAAAATGCGGCGGCCACGGCGCATCACCAAGTCCCGACGCCTGATCTCGATCCGCCAGTTCCAGCAACTTCTCCAGCGATCCCACCGCCTGGTCCATCTCCGCGTGTGGATCACCAATCTCCGCAAAACGCTTCGGCGCCGTCAGAATTGTAAACTCCGCCGGATCGCACTCCATCACCTCATCCCAGTGCAGCGGCATCGACACGCGCGCATCAGGCAACGGCCGCACCGAATACGCCGAACACGTCGTGCGATCCTTCGCGTTCTGGTTGTAATCGAGAAACACACCATGCCGCTCTTCTTTCCACCACTTCGAACTCGCCAACGACGGCACACGCCGCTCGATCTCACGCGACAGCGCAACTGCCGCGCGACGCACTTCACTAAAAGTCCAACGCGGCTGGATCCGAACGTTGACATGCATTCCGCGTGATCCACTCGTCTTGGGCCAACCACGCAAATCCATTTCTTCGAGCAACGCCTTCACTTCCATCGCCACACGAGGCACGTCGTCCCAGCCGACACCTGGACCAGGATCGAGATCGACACGCAGTTCGTCAGGATGATCGAGGTCGTTCGAACGCACGGGATGCGGATGAAGTTCGATACAACCGAGATTCACGATCCACGCGAGCCCGGCTGCATCGTCGACGACGATCTCTTCCGCCTTGCGTCCCGACGGAAACGACAACGTCACGGTGCGCAACCACTCAGGCCGATTCGACGGCGCGCGCTTTTGATAAAACGCCTGACCTTCCGCGCCATCGACGAAGCGTTTCAAAACGATCGGCCGATCGCGAATCCCGGCGAGCGCTCCAGGCGCGACGGACAAGTAGTAACGAACCAGATCGATCTTTAAAACTTTCGTCTGTTTGGAAAAGTACGGCTTGTCAGGATGAGTAACACGGACCTCACGCCCGTCAATCGACAAAATCTCGACTGTGTCGTCATTTTTCACGAAAACAGGCTAACATTTCACCGCAGCACATTCACAGCCGCAAACTAAAGCGACTTAGCCATCGTGATGAAATGACATGGCACCTTCGTTGTGACCTCGGGCGGAAAGGGAAGCGTTCCGGTTTCGACGTAGCCTCGTCGTTGATAGAAGGGCGTGAGCTCGGTCCGGAGATTGACGATCAAGATGTCCATCGCCTGAGAACCAGCGTCGCGGCAGTGCGCTTCGGCAGCCTCCATCAAACGAGAACCGAGTCCGGTTTGCTGTTGTGAAGGGTCGACTGAAAGCAGACCGAGATACGATCGATCGCCGCGAAGCTCGACGTACACGCAGCCGCCGAGTAATCTGTCAACTTCGGCAACCAGAAACGCGCCGGTAGTGAAGAGTCGCTCGACCTCTTCCAGAGTGATTCGATCCTCACCAATGAAGAATTCCTCCGCGATACGAAATGCGGAGTTAATAACTGCCATTATCTGTCTTGCATCCGATGGCTCAGCGATCCTGATTCGCACGGGTTGGTTCATGAGTTTCTAAAATGAAATAGAGACGAATCATATATGACGACATCTGTCGCAGTCGAAACAAGTGCAACGCAAGCGCCGGAAGCACGCACCGGCCTCGAGCCGTGGCGCATCCACGAGTTGCCGCCCGCGCCGGTTCCGCGCGGGCTCGGTTGGTTCAGCGCGATTGGACCAGGCGTGATCGTTCTGGGTGTGTCGATCGGCAGCGGTGAATTTTTACTTGGTCCAGCCGCGTTTGTGAAGTACGGACTATCGCTGCTGTGGGTTGTCGGCGTCGCGGCGCTGTTGCAAACACTTCTGAACGTCGAATTGATGCGTTACACGATGGCGACCGGCGAACCGATCTTCACCGGTTTCATGCGCACGCGTCCACACGCGACATTCTGGGCGTGGTTTTATTCGATACTCTATTTTCTGCAAATGGGTTGGCCCGGTTGGGCCGGAGCGGCTGCCGGCGCTGTTTTCTTTCTGTGGACCAAACGATTGCCGAACGCGGCGGAAACGGGAATTGTCTACACGATCGGCGTGGGCCTGTTTCTGTTGTGCGCGCTTATCCTGACGTTTGGCAGACGCATCGAACGTACTCTCGAGTATCTCAACTGGATCATGGTGACGCTGATCATCGCCGGGTTCGGGATTCTCGCTTTACTCTTCGTGCCCGCCGCGACGTGGGCCGCCGGACTTACCGGCTTTGCCGCGTTCGATCTCAATAGCGGTTCGTTTCAGTTTGTTCCCCCGGGCGCGGACTACTTCCTGCTCGGCGCGTTCGCTGCATACGCGGGCGGCGGCGGTGTCGCGAATCTCACGTTGAGCAACTGGGCGCGTGACAAAGGTTACGGCATGAGTAGCACCGTCGGTTTCATTCCCGCTGCCGTGGGCGGCAAGAAAGTGACACTCGCGCACTCCGGCAACACGTTCAAACCCGACGCCGCAGCACTCCAACGCTGGAAAGGCTGGTGGCGAATCGTGCGCGTGGACCAGTGGGGCGTTTACTTCACTGGCGCGGTGCTCGGAATGGCGTTGCCGGCGCTGCTGTACGTCACTTTCGTACCCGCCGGCAGCGAGATTCGCGGACTCGGAATCGCGGCCGCGTTGGCCCACGCAGTGGGAACCCAGAAAGGCGCGATCTTCGGCGGCGTCATCGCCGTGCTCGGCGTCTGGATTCTGTTCAAAGCCCAACTCGACATACTCGACGGCATGACGCGCGGCATCACCGACATTCTCTGGGCGGGCAGTGCGCGTGTTCGCGCGGTGCGTGGTGGCGACGTGCGCTTTGTTTATTACGCAGTGCTCGGGGTCATCTCGCTTTGGGGCATCCTAGCGCTGCGTTTGACTCAACCCATTATCCTGTTGGCGCTGAGCGCGAACATGGCGGGCATAGTTTTCATCATCAGCTCGCTGCATGTACTTTATGTGAACACGCGTTTGCTGCCGCGAGAGCTGCGGCCGCCGATGTGGAGGCGTCTGGCCCTCGTCGCGCTCGCGCTTTTTTACGGGTTTTTCGTGACGATGTGGCTCTGGAGTGTCGTCATCAACGCATTATGACCGCTGATGCCGGTTACTCACAGATCTTATAGCGATCTTGAGAGTTGCATTTACTTGCGAGGCTCGCTATATTGCATACCAATTAGGATGGTTGGTGAATCCACCATTCAAGTGGTTGTCGGGGTGAGGACGATGACCACATTAGATTAGGCGCGGCAGCCCAAAACTGTCGCGCCTTTTCGCACTTTAACGCGCTCAACTCATCTCTAAAACCGACCCGATGAGAGGTAGTGTCGTAATTTGAAATTCGTTTTTATCCGTGTTTCGTATGAGCGCTGCGTTAGGTGATGTTAGGAACACAGGAAGAACACGGATTAAAAAAGATCACAGTCAGACCAGGACACCGCCTGATGAGACCTTCTGTAGACATTTAGGGCGCGCTCACTATACTTTGCTCAGAGTTACAGTTAATCAGTTTTAGGGCCAACCATTACCAGGGCCCTGACTTATCATCGATGGGAGACGCTTCAATGGACACCACCTTCGCATTGTTGCCGCCGGCGCCTGCGCACAATCCGGTCAAGCAGGCGACCGCCAGAGCCAACGAGCTCGGCGAAAAACAGATCGCGACAACATTGGGTTACTTCGCAACTATGCCGGCTTCAACCGGAATCATCGCCAATCCAGTTCTGTATCACACGCCGGTAGATTGCAACGGCACTACGATCACACTCGATATCAGATCATTCACTATTCGCGGTCTCATACCAGAAGCCGACATCGTGCGCGGCGCCGCCGGTCCGATCGACGTCATTTTTACAGGTCTTTTTAGTGGCGCTGCTGAACAAGCGTCAGGCGAGGAGAAGCTCGCAGCTCTCATCGATCAGAAATACTTCCAGAGTTTGGGAACTCGTGAAGATCGTAGTTTTCAAGGTGGTCCACTACTCGAACAGATCGCGGCATTCGTCAAGCAATATCCGGGACTCGGACCGGAAGTCGCCATTCAATATTTCGCCGCTCTCGAAAAAGCTCGCGCCGGCCGCGAAGAACACAACGATCACGGCGTACACGACGATCGAGATGACGTCGCGCTGTTGATGGAGATGATCACGCTGCACATGCAGAACGTGGCCGTCGGCGGCGTCTCCGCATACCTGAACTACGTTTTGGCGAATAACCCGCAAATCAGTGCGAGCGCGTTGACGGATTCGGCGAACGAGTTCATCACGGCGGAAGTCGCGGAGGGACGGAACGCGTTTGAGATCAGTTACAGCCTGATTCTCGGCCGACATGCGAACGATCACGAACGATCAATTCTCGAACGCATGGGCACGATCCAGATTCATCACGGTTCCGCCGGATCGAGTATGGTCGCGCGTTACATGGCGACACTACACACGCTCTCCGTCTCCGACTTCTTCATCGCCTCGCAAATGGCCCTCGACGGCGCTCGCCACTTCGGCGCCATCCACGACATGTCAGATTTTGTTCAGGAACTCGAAGCTTTGCCGGCTGAACAACGCGCCGATCGGATTCGCGAGAAGATGTTGGGAGGTGGACTGCCGACGTTCGGCCATCCCGAGATCTCAGCCGCCGGACGCGGCAACCAGGTGCAACAGGATCCGCGACCCGCGATCTACATCGATCCGGTTTTCAAAGCGATTGACGCTGGTAAGTTGACGATCTCGCCGCGACAGCAGGAACGTTTGGCGATCGCGCGTCTCATCTATCTCACCGCATTCGTCAACGGCGTGTTGAAGCCCGACAGACAGAACGAACCGCCGCTGCGACTCACCGCGAACACAGACTTCGGCGCGTGGTGTGTGCAGGAAGCACTCGGGATCGAAGAAGCCGATCGCACCTTGTTGACTTACATCTTCCGCGGCTTTGGCTGGATGATGGACGCGCGCGAACAACTGCAACAGAAAATGATTCGACCGGTTATCGCTCCCGATCCGCAGATCATCCCGAAGCCAGACGACGATCAAACGATTCCGGCGGTAGTCGAACGCGTTCATCGTCGCCTGACTCGGGAGCAGCCGTTCAGCGCGCAGCCTAACGATTAGCGATCACATTCGAAGGGAACTGCTTTTGACGCTTCTCTGCGTCTCTCTGCGTCTCCGCGGTACAAGGCATATAACGCCGAGGCGCAGAGAAACGCAGAGGCGCAGAGAAACGCAGAGGGCCGCAGAGAAACGCAGAGAGCCGCAGAGAAACGCAGAGTTGAAATCAGGACGCGATCTTACATTCCGATCCCTTTGAGGTGGTAACGGTCGGTGTCGTAGTAACGAGCGACATCGACCGGATTGATGTTGCCCTGGACGGCGGAAATGTCGACCAGCGAAAGCTCACAAGCCGGCGCGACGCCGCGCGCCGACACGAGCTTCCCGAAGTCTTTTGCCGCAACTGCCTCAGCCGCGCGAGCACCAAAGATCATTCCCATCACACGATCGATCGGACTCGGTGGACCACCGCGTTGCGGATGACCGAGCACGACTGCCCGCGCTTCGTACGGCGTCTCGCTGCCGATTCTTCTCGCCAGAACTTCGCCGATACCGCCGAGTCGCACGTGTCCAAACGCATCGTGTCGATCGTCGATCGTGACGATCTCGCCGTCTTCAGCACGCGCGCCTTCGGCAACGACGATCACCGAATATCGCGGGCTGCGTCCGAGTTCGCGACTCAGATGCGATTCGCCTAAACGTTCGCGCAGCAAGTGAAACACTCTTTCATAGCGAAACGGATGTTCAGGAATCAGGATCAAGTGCGCCTGTCCGGCAACTCCCGACCACAACGCGAGATGGCCTGCGTGCCGACCCATCACTTCGACGATCTGCACCCAGCCGTGGGAGCCTGCGGGCGTGCGCGATCGTTCGATAACTTCGGAAACGTTTCTTAACGCGGTGTCGAAACCGAGTGTGTAGTCAGTGCCATTGAGATCTTTATCGATCGTTTTTGGGACTCCGACGATGTCGACTCCACGTTGTGAGAGTGTAGCGGCAACGCCGAGTGTGTCTTCACCACCGCAAACGACGAGTGCGTCGAGTTTTAGTTGTTGAATGTTTTCGAGAACTTCGTGAGAGCGATCGATCGATTCGCCCTCTTCGTTCACCTGTCGAAACGGATTAGTGCGTGAAGAACCGAGATTCGTACCGCCGTCGCGATCCCAACGGCGCACGGTCTCGCGAGTAAGTGTCAACGTTTGAGGCGCTGGATTCATCAAGCTGCGCCAACCATCGAGGAGCCCGACGACCTCAAGGCCGAGCTCCGAACCGCGATAAACCAAACCTTTAATAGCGGGGTTCAAACCGGGAGCGTCTCCGCCTCCAGTAAGCACCCCGACGCGCATGTCACTCATCTTTTCTGTTTTTTCCTCTTGCCTTAAATGAACTCTGCGTTCAGAGTATGATGCGATAGTAGAACCCGCAACTCCACATTAACAAAATCGAGGATGATGATGAAAACCTGGCCAAAGATTTTCTTCATGGGTGTGACACTGCTCGTTTTTACCGGCTCGATCGGGCTTGCAGCGATGCTTCAGGACCGCGCGACTGTCGTGTCCGGCGCGGATTTAACGCGACTCGTGCCGACCAGCTTTTACTTCAAAGGTCAAAGCGCGCCGACGCAGATGCGCAACACGTCAGCCGCGAAGCTTGGCAATGAACGCTACGTGATTGTCGGACTCGTCGATACATCCGGTTACTCCGCTGAAGTGCGGGCTTATTATGAAGGATTTTTCATCACCGATTCACCGATCAAGATCAACGGCGAGTCACTGCCGACTGGAGCTTACGGGTTTGGGTTTTCGAATGACGGAAAGTTTAACGTGTTGGACCTGGCCGGAAACAAAGTACTCACCGTTTCCGCCACGAACGATAAAGAACTGAGACGCCCACGTCCTTTGATGATGACGGCAACGGACCAGGGAATTCGGTTCTACACGCGTCGAGATTACGTCGTCGTCACGGCAAACTGATCCGCGGTTTTAATGTCCAGAACAAGCGGTATCCTGCTTCACCCGACTTCGCTGCCGAGCCCGTTCGGCATCGGCGATCTCGGACCCGAGGCTTACAAGTTCGTCGATTTTCTTGCCGACGCCGGTCAGACTTTGTGGCAAGTGTTGCCGCTTGGTCCAACCGGCTACGGCGACTCGCCTTACGCTTCTTATATTCCGCGTTCGCCGGAAACACTCTCCTGATCAGTCCGGAACGATTGGTTGACGAAGGACTCCTCAGTAACACTGATCTTCAGGAAAGATCCGTTGGACCAGTGGATTATGGTGAGGCGCATCAACTGAAGACGGAACTCCTGCTGTGCGCGTACGATCGATTCAGGACCACGGATCGTGCGGATCTTCGATCGGATTTTGCAAAATTTTCAACGCAGCAATCGCATTGGGTGAACGACTATGCTTTTCGCGCGTTGAAAGACGATCAGGGCGGCGTTGCGCAGATACTCTCACGAGCGCGGAATTTTGGGTTGAGACTCCGGGACGGGAGTTGTTCAAACGTATTCGCGCCGCACTCGGCGACTTGCCGATCATTGCCGAAGATCTCGGAGTCATCACTCCGGATGTCGTCGCGCTGCGGGAAGAACTCGGTTTTCCGGGAATGCGCGTGCTGCAATTCGGTTTCGGCGGCGATCCAAAGACGACCGTCGATCTGCCTCATAATTACTTGCGGAATGTTGTCGCTTACACCGGCACGCACGATAACGACACCGCTGTGGGTTGGTTTAACAGTATCGCGGGCGAAGGATCGATGCGAACGGCGGAACAGATCGACGAGCAGCGGCAGTTTTGCCTCAGTTACCTGAATACGACAGGTGAAGAGATCCACTGGGATTTCATTCGCGCCGTGTGGGCGTCTGTGGCGGATCGGGCGATTGCGCCGTTACAGGATGTTCTGGGTCTTGGAAAGGAGGCGCGGATGAATCTTCCGAACAGCACCCAGGGAAACTGGTTGTGGCGTTATTCTCCAAACGCTCTGCTGCCCGATATCGCACTGCGACTCAGAGAGTTGAACCGGTTTTACGGCCGGGATTGAGGCGTCGCGTAGACGTTGTCACGAACGTGTCACGTGTTTGGAGAATTCATCGAATGTACGTTAGCGATCATTCCTGTAAACACGTTATGTGATATTAAACACACTCCCCGTTTTTCCCCCTTCAAGTACGGTAAACATTTGAACGTAATCCGAAGGGATTAGTGTATGGGTAAAGTAAAGGTATTAGTTCCATTTCTGGGTGTCTTTTTCGTATTTGCACTTGCAGCCACTTCCGCGCGCGCTGATGCATTCTGCGCTGACGGACGCGTCGTAAAGATGAATCATACTGAAGAGCACCTTTCGAACCTTCCGGACACGAGCCGGGCAGGTATTGTGCTTTCGTTTTCTGAAGTTTTTGAGAATAACAATGGGAAACACCTCGGTTTTAGCATTGCTTCCGCTAACCGAGGCAATAAGTTTGGCCTCTTCAAGCCGCCACACACGAGTGGGAGCGGGGGCACGATCCCTAATCCGGAGCCGGCAGCAGTTTTACTCCTTGGAACTGGACTCGCGGCGGTCGGAGCTTACGCTCGCAAAAAGTTTCGGAAATCGAGCCATTAAGACGGTACTGGTCGTGACCGGAGGGCGGTGGAAGTGGGAGCCGCCGTCAACTCGGGAGTAAGCGATTGCTGTCGGGCGGTGGTCCGGCCGGATCGGTCTGCTGGGGTATGACAAATGGTCCAACATCCCCGAGGGTGTTGGGCCATGTTCTTTGGATCGGGAAAAATATCCGGTGGGGAGTGGGAAAAATCCGGTTGGGGCGGATGGACCTATGGTAGACTTTTTGGGCCTTCGAACCCGGCTTTGGCCCGGCTCTGGGTTGACACAGTTTTGTGGCAAACTCGGGCCAAATGATTGTTGACACAAGGCTTGTATTAGTGTAATAAATCCCAAGTGTTACTGCCTTTCCGGGTCGTAATTTTCTATGCATTAAGGGCTTTGGACGGGTTCGAAGTTAACCAAGTTAATTCCCACGACTGTTTGAGCGCCGTCGCGGTATGCAATAAAGACCTTTGTGTTTCACTATACGGGAGGAAAGTTGATGATTAGCAAATCTTGGAGCCGCAAGTCTATCGCGACTGTTGTGGCGGTTGCCGTTTTGAGTGTCTACTCAATGGTGGTATTGGCCGCACCAGGCGCAAAAGCTTCGGGCGAGTTGTCGGTCTCCGGGCAGGTTACGGTGAACGGCCAAGAGATGGTATCTGGTGGCACGGTATTCACCGATTCGACGATTAGCACTGCTCCTCAAAGCAGCGCGTCGGTGAGCATCCCCAAAGTCGGCCGAGTTGAACTCTCAGCCAATAGCAATCTCCGCCTGAGCTTCTCAGAGAAGAGCATTACGGCTATGCTCGAAACCGGCAGTGCCCAGGTTTCGACCTTAGCTGGAACGACAGTTAATTTAACGACCAAAGACGGAACGGTAGTGGTCGATGGCAGCCAGGCCACGAGCTTCACGGTGAGCGCGTCACGTGGCCGCACTTCGATGACGACCTTGTCGGGTATTGCACAGTTCCGCACTGGTACCACGCTCAAGCAAGTTGCCGCTGGTGAGAGCGCTGTTGCCGGTACGCCGAATCCGCAGACCGATGACGATGACGATGATATGAGTGGTGGCGCACTTGCCGTGTTGTTGCTGGCCGTCGGCGGCGCAGTGGCGGCAGTTCTTTACGCTACGCTTCATAACAACGACCTGAACTTTGGCGGTAGCGTTACCGTAGTCAGCCCGACCAAGTAAGTTAGGGCGCGGGCGCGTTCGCTTTGCACCAAAAACACTGTCGCGCTGGACACCGGCGCTGCGGTTAACCAAATTCAACCTTGCGGGTCACGCGATGATCACTCGCGCGTGGCCCGCAAGGTTTTGATTGTAGGCCCAATTTCATTTCGTCCAGGAAGATTTAAATGCACATTGCGGTGATCGGAACGGGTTATGTTGGACTCGTCACCGGAGCATGTTTTGCCGAATTCGGCGTCGACGTTACCTGTGTTGACGTTGACGAAGACAAAATAGCCCGACTCCTCAAAGGCGTTCTGCCAATCTACGAGCCAGGACTCGATCAACTCGTCTCCAAAAACGCACAAGCGGGCAGGCTCAGGTTCACCACTGACGTCAGCCAGGCTGTTCAACAATCTCTCGTCATCTTTCTCGCTGTCGGCACACCACCCAAATCGGATGGTTCACCTGACCTCAGCTTTGTCGAGGCGGCTGCCGGTTCCATCGCGGACCACATGAACGGCTACAAGGTGATCGTGACGAAGTCGACAGTTCCCATCGGCACCGGCGAACATCTCCGCGAGCTGATCAACGCGCGCAAGAAAACGCGGGCCAATTTCGGCATCGTTTCCAATCCTGAATTTCTGCGCGAAGGCGCCGCGATCAACGACTTCATGCGTCCGGATCGCGTCGTGATTGGCAGTCGCGACGAAGAAGCGATCGCCATCATGAAGGATCTGTATCGTCCGCTTTATCTCATCGAAGCGCCGTTTGTGATTACTTCGCTTGAAGCCGCTGAGTTGACGAAGTACGCGGCGAATGCGTTTCTTGCGACGAAAGTTTCGTTCATCAACGAGATCGCGAACCTTTGCGACAAGATCGGTTGCGACGTGCACGACGTTGCCCGAGCGATCGGTATGGACAAGCGCATCGGCAGCAAGTTTCTTCATCCCGGACCAGGCTTCGGCGGCTCCTGTTTTCCAAAAGACACGAGAGCGCTGTCTTCCGTGGCGCGTCAATACGAATGTTCATCGCGCATTGTAGACGCCGTGATCGAGGTTAACGAGAAACAAGGCGAGCAGATGCTGCTCAAGATCCGGAAGCTCGTCGGCAACTTGAAAGGGAAAAACATCGCCGTTCTTGGCCTCGCGTTTAAGCCGGAGACGGACGATATGCGGGAAGCGCCGGCTATTGGAATTATTAAGAACTTGTTGGACGACGGCGCGAAGATCACGGCTTACGATCCGGTGGCGAAGTCGGAAGCGATGAAAGTGCTGCCCGACATTGTTTATGCCGACGATGAATACGCGGCCGTTACGGGCGCGGATGCGCTGGTTTTCGTGACCGAGTGGAACCAGTTTCGGGCGCTCGATTTGATACGTATACGGGATCTGATGAAATCGGCGAAGGTGGCTGACCTGCGAAACATCTACGACCCGGACGATATGCGCGAAATTGGATTCGAGTACGTGGGGGTAGGCAGATAAATGGCTCCGTCGGGGATCACGCTCGTCACTGGCGGCGCGGGTTTTGTTGGTTCGCACATCGCGGCTGCGCTGTTGGCCAACGGCGCGCGCGTTCGCGTGCTTGACGATTTGTCCACCGGGCATCGCGAGAACCTCGACGAGATTGGCGAACTCGGCGGCGACCTCGATTTCATCCACGGCAGCGTTGCCGACGAGGCACTACTTGCGGAAGTGCTCCAAGGCGTCGAAGTAGTTTTTCACGAAGCGGCGATTCCTTCCGTGCCGCGTTCGGTCGAAGCGCCGCGCAACACGCACGTCGCTTGCGTCGATGGCACGTTTTCATTGCTGATGGCGGCGCGTGATGCAGGCGTGAAGCGCCTGGTCTATGCGGCGTCGAGTTCGGCCTACGGCGATCAGCCGACGTTGCCGAAGTCTGAAGACATGCAACCGCAGCCGTTGTCGCCTTACGCGGTGGCGAAGCTCGTCGGCGAGTATTACTGTCAGGTCTTCCATCGCGTCTACGGTCTCGAGACGGTGGCGCTTCGTTATTTCAACGTCTTTGGACCACGACAGGATCCGGGTTCACAGTATTCGGGTGTCGTATCGCGATTCATCAGCGCCTTGGCGAGCGGCGAGACTCCGGTGATCTTCGGCGACGGCGAACAGTCGCGCGATTTCACGTACATCGACAACGTAGTTGCCGCGAACCTCAGCGCCGCCGTCGCTCCGAACGCGGCGGGTAAAGTGATCAACGTTGCGAACGGCAAGCGAGTGACGCTGAACGAGCTCTTGCACGAGTTGAAACAGTTGACGGGTAAGACTGACGTCACCGCTGAATATCGCGACCCGCGTGTCGGCGACGTGCGTCACAGCCTCGCGGACATCACGATGGCGCGTGAGTTATTGGGATACGAATCGAAAGTCGACCTTCGCGAAGGACTCCAGCGAACTCTCGACTGGTGGAAGTCCAGCCGCTTCGCGACCTCCTGATCAGTTGCTGTAAACTTTTCCTGACGCCACTCAGCCAAAGTCACGCCGACTTAACCGCAAACCGAATACAGATCGAGCGAGCCTTCCAAACGGAGTTTGATCTCCGCGAGTTTCTTATGATCTCGTTGTTCGACGGCCTGCGCGGCGACGTTGTAGTAGTTGATGATATTAAAGGCTTTTATCAACGGCACCATCTCTTCAATGTGACGATTGCTCAATCCGTAGCCTTCGAGGAACAACTGTTTCTCGTCGATCGAAAGATCGTGTAAGGCGATCGATAGTTCCCACTGCGGAGCGATCGTGGACATGCACTCTTCCCAGTCGACAATCGCCGCGATTTCTCCATCGTCGTCTACGATCACGTTCTTCAAACGCAGATCGCTGTGATTGAGCGACGGTTTGATGTGCGCGTTTCTGCTCGCGTCAAAGGTGCTTATCAGTCGATCGAGTACGCTTTTCGGAACTATTCGCTGCTGCGCGAAGAATTCGAACCGTTTCTCGATCTGAAACTCGTTCCGGAGATAGTCGTCCCACGTTCGGTGCTTGTCGCCGTTGCTGGTCCAGTCAAAATTCGTTCCGAAACTCGTGGTCCGAATGGAGTTGATCATCGACGCGAATCGCCCCATCTCCTGGATGATGCGATTCCTCTTTGGATGATGACTCGCTTCCGTGCCCGTCACGCGACGCGTGATCATGTACGGTTCGGCGCCGATGTCGTTGTCGACGGCCAGCACTTCGGTACTCGGAACACCCGCCTTGCGGACCGCTTGAGTGGCCCGACTCTCTTTCAGAAAAGCGTCGACGCGCTCGGGATCCGGGCTGATGCGAATGACGAACTGCCCTTCGACGTGATTGACCGCGAAGACGTAGTTGGTCCGTCCGGAAGATCGATAGACGATACGGCTCGCCGGTGTCCCGAAGTGTTTGCGGACGATCTTTCGAGTCAGGTGCCGGTAATGACGAATAGACGAAGGCTTGTCGGATTTTTCATCCATGGGCCTGACCTCGGGCAATTTCGGCGGCCCGAAAAAGCAAGACGCCGAGTTCAAGTGAATCTTTCAACTTGATCGTTTCGACGACGCCTTTGAACCTCAGATTGTTATTGCCGACGACCAGTGCCAGTCCGACGCCGTCGAGAAAGTTATCGAGTTCGGTGTCGCCGGCGCCGAGGCTTTCGTGCAGATCGCATTGCAGCACGTCGGCCATCGCGCGCGCGCCGTAAAGCTTGTCGACGCCTTTGTGCGTGATGAAGTTACTGCGTTTCGTGTGCTGGTAGGCCATCAGTTGATCTTGGGGCGCGTCGATTAGAAGAAAGATCATGCAGATGTCTTCGGCGAGCATCTGTTCCTGAAGTTTCTCAAACTCGACGGCAGTGACAGCAGACGCGCTGCGATATTTTTCCTTCACGGCGATGATGTTTTCGGGCACGGGCGTCCAAATCACTTCGCCGATGCGCCAGTCGCGCGGGTAGTAGAAGACCAGGATATTTTTGATGCCGCCGTTGAGGAGTCCTTTCACGCCTGCGAGCGCTTCTTTTATTTCGTCTTGAGTTAATGGAAACGCGGTCGCTTCGTCGAAGACGAGTTCTGACTCGCCGCTTCGCTTGACGAAGCCCATGAGGCTGCCGTTTAGCGTGACCGTTGGAATCGGCGCATTCGAGAGCTTGTACCAATCCTGGCCGAAGGTGCGAATGACTGATAGCGGAAATCGCAACGAGTTGAGGATCAGCGGGCGTCCGCGCTCGTAGTGATGCATCAATCCGAGTTCGACTTCTTTCGGAATGACGATCTTGCCTTCGTATTCGTGAACAGCCGTTCCGTCCAGATCGGTGACGACTGCGCCGTTGGTCGCAAAAGACGACTGATCGATAAAGTTTTTCAGTTTCTGTTCAGCTTCTTCAGTTAACACCATCGGCTGAATATAAAACCGAAGTGTTGCCGCAAAGAGGCGCAAAAGACACAAAAAGAATTCGTAGCGGGTGTTCAGTTCTCAAATAGTTTCTTCAAACTCTCGACATACGGCGCACGCGCGACGCCGGCGTCGGTGATTATGGCGGTGATCAGGTGATTGGGTGTGACGTCGAAGGCGGGATTGTGGACCGCGACGCCGTCAGGCGCGAGCTGATGTTCCTTGATGTGCGTTATTTCCATCGCGTCGCGTTCTTCGATCGGAATATCCTCGCCTGACGCAAGCGACAGATCGAGTGTCGTCAACGGCGCGGCGACGTAGAAGGGAATGTCGTGTTCGCGCGCGAGGACGGCAACCATGTAGGTGCCGATCTTGTTTGCAGTGTCGCCGTTGGCTGCGATGCGATCGGCGCCGACCACTACGGCATCCACTTTCCCGCTCTTCATCACATGTCCAGCCATGTTGTCGGTGATGACGGTGACTGGAATGTCATCTTTTGCGAGTTCCCATGCCGTCAGGCGGATTCCCTGCAAAAACGGTCGCGTCTCGTCAGCGATTACGGCAACTTTCTTTCCTGCGTCACGTGCGCCGCGAATGACGCCGAGCGCTGTTCCGTAATCGCCGGCGGTTGCGAGTGCGCCCGCGTTGCAGTGCGTGAGGACGGTTGCGCCGTCCGGAATCAACGGACCGCCATGTTTGCCGATGGATCGATTTGCGGTGATGTCTTCTTCAAAGATAGCGAGTGCTTCGGCGACGAGTTTCTTCTTTACTTCTTCGACGTCGCCGAGGTGCTTGTTGCGTTCAAACGCGCCGCGCATTCTTTCGATCGCCCAAAAGAGATTGACGGCTGTCGGACGCGTCTTGCCCATGACCTCGCAGATGTAATCGAGATCGTCCTGTAGGTCCGCGACCGACGTTCCGACTGACTGATTCGCACCGAGCGCGATTCCCATTGCCGCCGACACGCCGATCGCCGGAGCGCCGCGAACGACCATCTTCTTGATCGCTTCGGCGACCTCGTCATAAGAACGCAGTATCAAATAAGTTTCCTCGGACGGCAGCAGTCGCTGGTCCAACATACGTACGCCATCTTTTGTCCACTCGACAGTTTTAATCATGGGGAAGCATCTTAACGGCGGTTCAAGCCGTGTGCAATCGGCTGCAATAGAGGATTTTGGAAGCGGCCATGCCGCCTGAATGTGAGGCGAGGCTACGTCTCGCCGTAGCTGGCGCTACCCCAAAAGGCTTCGCCCCGACCGGGGGCATAGCCCCACTTGTTTTCTAAGCTTCCGGTGAGGCTGAGCCTCACCGCACATCAGACGGCAAAGCCGTAACTAACTTCCCAGCGCCCGCTGAGTTTAATAGATGTTGCCTTTGACTCTCTCCAAGCGGCTTAGCCGCCCGATGTGATGCCTTTAAAAATCTTTTGAGCGGCTTAGCCGCCTGATGTGAGGCGAGGCTACGCCTCGCCGTAGCATGGTCTACCCAAGGGGCTGCGCCCCGACCGGGGGCATAGCCCCACTTGTTTTCTAAGCTTCCGGTGAGGCTGAGCCTCACCGCACATCAGACGGCAGAGCCGTAACCAACCTTATGGCGCCCGCTGAGTTTAATAGATGTAACTTCCCAGCGCCCGCTGAGTTTAATAGATGTTGCCGCCGGCCTGAGTTGACGTCACGGCGCCGTTGTTTACGTTCAGCGTGTACGCGACTCCGCCCGTGCCGGTCCAGGTGGAGAAGTTGAACGTGCCACGCTGCGGAAGTTTGTAGACGCCGATATTCAAATACGTCAGCGGCGTGCCTGCCGCGACGACCTGCGCCGGGCCGGGCGCTTGAAGGAAATAAGCCGCGCCTGATCCGACCATCGTCGCCGATCCATTCGCTGCTACGAGCACCGCCGTTTCTTCGTCAATACCGATGCCCCGTGGTTGCGTGGCCCAACCGTTGTTGACGATGCGAGCGAGGAACGCGAGTGATCGTCCAAGACGATCGCGCGTGACGAAATGCGAGTCGTAGATTTTCGCCGCGCCGAGAGTCGACTGAAATAGATCGCGGTCCAACGTCATATAACGATGAAACGGATCGGCGAGCGCCTGGCTCGAAGTTATGGAACCCCGTGCTCCCGTGTAGATGAACTGGCTGAGCACCGCGAGACCGGCGCTGGTTCCCCCAACCGGCGCCAACTTCGTGTTAAGTAGAAAGTTAACACCGGACTGCACCGCCGTTCCGCGCCACAATTCGACGTAAGTTGATTGATCGCCGCCCGCGATCCACAGCGCTTCCGCGTTTAGTATTTGATTACTAACGTAGGGAGCGTTTGCGCCGTTGCTGTTACCGATGATGATCGTTTCAACGGAGTCCATTTGCGGACAGAGTTGCTGAATGTACGGGTTGTAAGCATCGGTGCCGGTGGTGCGTATGACGAGGAAGTCGCCGCCGCCCGCGCGCTGGCACATCCACTGAAACGCCGCATCGACGTCAGTGCCGCCACCCATCAACACGAGTCCCGGGGTGAGATTCGGCGACGCCGCCGCATCAGCCGGATTGCCGACGATGAACGATTTGAATCCCGATTTTTGCGCGGCCGTCGAAGAAGCCAACAAGCAGATCGCGGCCAACGCCGGCGCGAACAAACGCAGTGTGCGTAGACAATTTGCTACGAAGGAACGGGTGAGCATTGAAGTCCTCCTGGTTAACTGTTGAAGAAGAGCTGTAGTGGAGGTTATATCATTGCAGTGGGAAAAGAAGCTATGTTGAGGTATTCTATGCGCCGTTCTACAACTCACTGATCGATCCTGCAAACGACTATGAACACAGATGACGACGGTCGAGATCCTCAAAGCACCTTGCCACCTCAATTCAGACCGGCGCGAGGAGACGAGACGCGAGGCAGAAGATTAAAGCTCGGCACGCCCAGAGTGACTACCGGTACTTCGCAGACGCCTTCCGACGTACATCGCGGTTTCACGCTCGGAAAAAAGACCACTCCCGCTCCCGCCGAAACTCCCAAACGACTCGTGCAGCCATGGATCTTATTTGTCGCTGGTGGAGCACTGTTATTGCTGTTGGTGGCGTTGGTGGTAATCCGACCTTCCGGCGTGAGCAGCGCTGAAGGCCTTGCGAATGAAAAGTTGTTGGCCCAGTACACGAAATATCTCGAGAAGAAAAACGGCGGCGTCAATGTCGCCGAGCGAAAGAAGCAAGTCGTGACGCGGCTTCAGGCTGTAGCCTGGGCCAAGGCAGTCGGCGACAAGTCGGCGCTCGAGAGTGAACTGACGGCGCTCTTGTTTCTCGACGATGACAAGGCGAGTCCGCTTTATCAGTACTCCGTGAAGGAGTTGAAAGAGCTCGGACCGTCGAAGAAACGACCCGGTCTCTAAACAACATGACGCTGCCGGTCGATTCGATCGTTAACGGTCGATATCGTTTAAAAACACGGATCGGTAGCGGGAGTGTGAGCAGTGTCTATCTTGCGACGGACGAACGCGACGGGACGGACCACGCTGTCAGAATTATCTCGAATGAAATCATCGGCAACGATTCAGCGGCTGCCGAGAGTTTTCTATTTCTCGCGCGCGACGCCTTCGCTCTTCGTCATCCGAACATCGTTTCTGTCACAGAGTCCGGACTCGTCGACAATCTTCCATTCATGAGGCTCGATCTCGTCGAGGGATCTTCACTCAAAGAGACATTGGCGAAACGTGGTCCACTCCCACCGGCACACGCGCTTGAATACGTCACTGCGATCGGCGCAGGTTTAGCCTATGCTCACGCGCACGGCGTCGTTCACGGCGATCTAAAACCCCGCAACATACTCATCCAGAACGACTTGCCGCTCGCGAAGGCGATCAGGATCTCAGACTTCGGTCTCTCCGGATTGAAGTCAGGCAAGATCGAATCGACGGCGCAGGAGAAAAGCGGGATCCTTCGCTCGCCCCTCTACCTCGCGCCCGAAGAATGGTCGGAAGAGAAGTCGGATTTTCGTTCTGACATCTACAGTCTGGGTGTGATTTTGTACCAGATGTTAGCCGGTGACGTGCCGTTCAAAGGGAAGTCGATTCCGGCGATCATGAAGGCGCATCTGATGCAGCCACCGCCGCCAATCGGCGGACAGATCTCGGCGGACGTTGAGCGCGTTGTCATGCACGCGCTCGAAAAAGATCCGGCAAACAGACCGCCGACAGTTGAAGCTTTTATTGAAGAGTTTCGTCAGGCAGTAAACGGTGGTGAGGCTGCTGTAGATTTGAATCAAACCATCGTGTTACCGCAAGGCACCGTTAATGTTGAAAATGACGAAATTACTGTTACGGACGAACCAGCTGAACTAACGCCATCATTATCCGCCGCAACCCAATCCGTGTTACTCGCACTCGGCGTCGTTCTCGTACTCGCGCTGATCGGCTTCGGTATCTACTACTCGCGAACGACTCAATGACCCCTAGTGACCTTGGTCGCCGCCGCGGTCCGTCTTCCTCGTCGCGGTGAAGAGCGGCGCAGTCAAATTCACACGCGCTCTCAATCCTTTCTCCTTCAACGCCTTCAGAAATCCTGACTTATTTCCGGTCCACGCAAGCTCCAGTTTCGGATTCTTCACGTTGCGTCGATCCTCCAGTTCGAAGATCGGCGTCACCTGGTACTGCCATTCCGTCGTCAGCGCGCCCACTTCGCTGATCTCGGTCACCATCCGGCGGCCATCGTTCATGCGTGTGAGCTGGACGATAACATCGACCGCCGAAGCAACTTGTGCGCGCAAAGCCGTCAGCGGTATTTCAACGCCGGACATCAACGCCATCGTCTCGAGACGGTGCAAAGCGTCGGCTGCGGTGTTTGCGTGAAGCGTGGACATCGAACCGCCGTGACCTGACGTCATCGCCTGGATCAGATCCAAAGCCTCGCCGCCGCGGCACTCGCCAATGATGATTCGATCCGGCCGCATTCGCAGTGCTGAATGGAAAAGGTCGCGGATCGTGACTGCACCGTGACCATGCCGATCGGCCGCGGCTGTTTCGAACGGGAGAACGTGCGGTTGTTGTAGTTGCAACTCGGAAGAATCTTCGATCACGAGAATCCGTTCGCCGCGCGGAATGTTTTCGGAAATCGCGTTGAGAAACGACGTCTTACCGGTGCCCGGTGCCTCCCGAGATGATCAGGTTTCGTTCCAGATCGACGACCAACTCCAAATACTCCTTCGCTTGTGGCGTGAGTGAGCCGCGTTCGACAAAGCCGCTGAGTGAGAAGGTCGTTTTGCCGAACTTTCTGATGGCGATGCACAGGCCTTTGCGCGAGCAACGCGGCATGACTACGTGTACGCGCGAACCGTCGGGCAGTCGCGAGTCGAAACGCGAGGTGAGATGGTCCACGCGTTTGTTTGTGTACTGCGCGATGTTGCGCGCGGCTGCGTGCAGGAGCTCTTCGTCGTCGAAAGTGACGTCGGTTTTTTCGATGCGTCCGCCCTGTTCGATATAGACCTCGCGTGGTCCATTGATCATGATTTCGGAGACCGAAGGATCGTCGAGGTAGTTGGCGACGGGTGAGAGGAACTTTCTGAGCGTCACACCGAAGATGGCATCTCTATTCATGGGCCGCGTATTTAAGCAGAGAGATAAATTAAGTGCAATACTTTCCGCATTTTGATCATTAGTGTTTGAGGAAAAGTGGGTGAAGCAGTCAAACAGTTTGAACGAAGAGATCGGTGACTGCCTGCATTGACAAACGATAACTTCGGTGATAACTGTATCGCCCTCGTCGCAACAGGGCATTGCCCACCGCCTATCCAGCACCACCTTTCGAGCTAGGCGGAGGTCCTCGAATATTACGCGCCGAGCCCTAAATCGCTCATTTGCTTTTAAACGATGATTTAGCTTTCCCGTCCCCCGGGGGGAGTTGGTCACATGCGAAATCGCTTCACCTTTGCGTTGGTGATTGCCATCGTAACGCTCTTCACACTGGTGGCAGAAAACCACAATCGTCTTGTGTCGATCGGCGCGTCGCGATTGAGCACGTCGTCGTCGAACTTCAGCGAAGTTATTCCCACGGAACCACTAACGCCGGCTCTGGCGGTGAGTCCGATATCCGGCCTCCAGTGTCCGGTCGGCACTTGCGCTGTTGGTGGTTATACGTTTGGTGCTACCTGGAAGCACGGCAAATGCCCCGCGAACGGACCCTTCAAGAAGCACACCGGGGCTGATCTTCGTGCCAACAAAGATGATCCTGTAGTCGCCGCCGAAACTGGTGTTATCAAACGAATTTACTCTGCCGGCGACGTTTGGGGGATGGCGATCCTCGTGGAGCACACAACTTCAAATTCAAAGTTCGTTACCCAATACATGCACGTGACGCCTAACCCCGATCTGAAGGAGGGAAGCGGGGTCACACGCGGACAACCTATCGCGAAGGTCGCCGACATAGCTGAGCCACACCTGCATTTCGGTGTTTGGAATGGTCCGGCTGGGCCAACCGCGACTCAACGCGGCGCTCTTCCGGCCTGCGAAGGCTCTGCAACCAGTTGTGACGATGGGAAGCGTACTGATCCTTGCTTCCCGCAGTTATGGATCGATCCAAGTAACTTATTTGGAAACTCTGTTTCGGCGTCACGTCCCTTCGTCTCGTCGAGTCTCCAAATCTCGCAGGACGGCTTCTCAGCGCCAGGTCCGTTCGAACTGCAAAGAACAATGAGAGGCACATTCAGCATTACTAATCGCGGTAATGCTGATCTCAATATGCGACAGCTAGTGATAGCCGGGCAGATCAGCGGTGAGCCATGTTCGCGTGGTGGTTGTCCGTATTTTTCACCGATCTACGCCAATCGGATTCTACGTTCAGGGCAGACCATTGTTTACCAGGGCAATTTCAACCCCCCTCGTGAAGGGACCTACACCTTTTGGGTCGCATACGAAAAACAAGATCGAACATGGGTCAGCCCGGTGAGCGCCGAGAAGGGTGCCATTAATCAACTCGACGTAATTGTACGAAAAGGCAAGGGGCCGGTACTGCTGACGTCATCGCCTACTTTTCTTAATGCGAGTCCTTACAAGCAAACGCTGATGTTATTTGGCCGCGATTTGGATAAGACGCTTTACTGCAGATTGATACTGCCAAGTGGAAAGACCAAAAACATCTATGTGCCGTTGAAGCAGGTCACCAATGGTCCATCGGACCGCTTGCAAATCGACACGGAATTTCCGTGGCGCGGAAAATACCAAATTATTGCCCACAAGTTGACTCGTAAGTCGAATACTTTCGTTATTGAGGTTCGTTAATAGGGGATGCTATGCGGGATCTCTTATCGAGACTTATGGCGGCTGCGAAAGACGAGGACGGCCTCGAGCCCGCCGAGTGGGCGCTGGTGTTGGGCGCAGTCATCATTCCGCTCGCGTATTTCATTCTGCAAATCGCGCTCTACGTGACCCGTTTTTATGAAATAACCAGTTGGATAACGACATTACCGTTTCCCTGATCTGGTTGTAACCGGACGCCCCCGGTTTTCGTGCGGTGCAATCAAACTTTATCCGTGTTCTCGCTAAGGAGATGAAAATGCTGGCAACTACATCCTTCCCGAAACCCGAATCGAAGATCGACTTCGTTCGCAGCACGCTGCGTAAGTTCAACGATGAAGAACGAGGAATGAACACGGTCGAGGCGATCATTCTGTTGTTCGTCGCGGCCGTGGTCCTGCTCGTTTTCTTTGCGTTGATCTGGCCGTTGATCCGCGAAAGCGTCATGGAGCAACTGAACAACCTGTTCGGACAAACAGGTCAGTAATCGCAAACGGCGAAGTTTAGAACATCTGGTGCGGCTACTTCGATCCTGGGTGTGTCTTCGGTTGTGAACATAGACGTGCAATCGGTAATTCTCCTGCTCGTAACGGCGGTGTGTGCAATCACAGACGCTCGTTGGGGCAAGGTGTACAACGTAGTCACCTATCCAAGCGCGCTGATCGGCGTCGGCCTGAGTTTCTATCTCGCGCCGCCGACTCCCTTCATGAGCGTTAGCGGTTTGCTGGCCGGGCTCGTGTTCTTTGGTTTCCTGCGCCGGATCAGCGGCATGGGAGCAGGTGACGTAAAACTGATGGCGGCCCTTGGTGCGATCAAGGGACTGCCGTTTCTTGTCTACGGAACTTTCTACATCTTGTGTGCGGCAACCGTGACAGGTTTGATCCTGATCGCGTGGCAGGGCCGCATGGTCCCGGTGCTGAAGTGGGTGGCCCAAACGCTGGTCTCGGCGGTTAGTCCGAAATACTCGCGGCCCAACCTGGACCACGAAATGACGCCGATGCCGTTCGCGCCCGCGATCTTTATCGGCTCGGCTTTCGCGATTTATCTCGAAACGGTTTATGGCCTTTTCTCATTCTAAATTGAGACGTTTACGGAGCTGGCAGAGCGGAGCGGCGGCGTTTGCCGTGCTCGTGCTCGCCATCTGTTATCGCGCGTACAGCGAAGGGCGAGTCGACTTTTTCGGAACATCACGAGAAGCGTTGCCCGGGTCGCGACTGCCGCAGTATTCGATGTTCACGTCGTCGTTCCTGAAGTCGATCGTGCCGTTGACGCTGCTGGCGATGGTGCTTTCGTTTCTGGCTTTGCGAGTCTCAGGTGCGATGGCGCGATCGAAAAAGATCGGGAACGGCGACAAGCAAAGTGGATCGAGTGCGGTGGAGTTTGTCCTTGTGTTGCCGGCGCTGGCGGTGCTGCTGCTGATGATTTTGCAGATTGCGTTGATCGTTCAGGCGAAGTTCGTCGTCAACTACGCCGCTTTTTGTGCGGCGCGTTCGGCGATCGTGATCATTCCCGACGACGTGTCGGGCCGGCCTGCGGAGTCGCGCAATCAAATTGGACATCCGGATACGTCTGAGAAGACGGAGATCATTCATCGCAGCGCGGCGTTGCCGTTGAGCGCGATCTCGCCGTTGCCGGGATTGAGTGTGGCGCGAGGCGTTCCCGTATTGACTAATCCGGACGTGATCGCGGATCTCGTCAAACTCGCGCCGTTCGATGTTGGACCACGTTCGATGATGGGCCAGGTGATGTTGCGAGCGCCATACGCCTATCACTCGGAAAACACGGCGGTGAAAGTTGTGACGCCGCAGGGCGACGAAGGCGGCAGCTTTCGCGATCACGATTGGGTGACTGTGAAGGTGCAATATCGCTACTACCTCGCCGTGCCTTTCGCGAAGAAACTCTTCGGCACTGCGTATTCGGGAAATCCGATTTGGAACGCGCTGTTTGGAACTGATTATTACTACCCGATCGTCGAACAGTACACGTTGCCGGTAGACGGCGAACCGATGTTGCCGCCGATGTAGGACCATGACTGAAGACGCGCGAAATAAAAACAGTGCAGACGTCGCCGAGCCGGTGTCGTTCGCGCGTGACGAGCGCGGACAGATTTCGGTTCTCGTCGTGCTCTGTGTTGTTCCGTTCGTGCTGTTGCTGGCGTTCATCTTCAACTCAGGCGTGCAGACCAGTCGCAAGATCGAGATGCAGGGCGCAGCGGATGCAGCAGCCGTTGCAAGCGCGGTGACGGTCGCTCGGGGAATGAATTTCATGGTCCTGAACAACAACGCGATGGCCGAGGTGATGTCGCTGATGATCGCGGTGCGCAGCATTCGCAACACGGCGAACATCATGGCCGTCTACGTCGGCATCAGGGCCGCGATCACGTGCGCGGCGGCCGCGGCTTGTAGCATCTTTTGCGCGCCTCTGATTCTCGAGTGCGAAGACTGGCTGGCGGCAGAGTTCAAGTGGCTCAGCGTCGCGTCGAACTGGAACACTATCGATTCGCGGATCAACAGTGAATCCGGCGGGTTTGGTTGGACCGTGCTCGGCATCCTCGATCGACTCAATCAGATAAGTAAGCAGGCGTTTGCTTTGTGGGCTGGTATTCAGGCGCGAGAGTACGCGCACAAGAACGGCGCGGATCTCGATCCCGCTTACGGTTTCATGCTGGGAGGAAAGTCGACTGCGACGTCAATCCTGCCCGGCGTTTCGATCCCTTTGCCGCTGCCGACGTTTCCACTTGCGCGTGGCCCAGAACAGGCAATCGCTTTTCGACTCGAAGAGTGTCAGTACGAATTTTTGGGCAAGCTCAACGGCATCGTCGCTTTTTACATTTTCAGTATCGATCCGCGACGGAGTTTGGAAAGCGTTGGTCTTTACCTGGCGTTGCGTTGGGCCAACATCAATCACCTCAAAGGTGATTGGGGAACAATCGGCACGATCTTCGATCGCATCCTCGGCGTGTTGCCGGGAGCGCTCACTTCTTTCCTTGGCAAACTGACGTCCGCGCTGGGCTCGTTTCTCGGAATCGAGTTGCTGAGTTGGAAGAGCAATCCGCCGAAGCCGATGCTGCTCACCGACAATCCAAACAGTAGTACGACCGACGAGCGCGAGATCGACGAAGACACCAGAAACAACCTGCGCCCGTACCTTCAATATTTAGGAGTCGCATTAGGGCGCGTCAGCGAAGGTGGCCGCATAGGCAGTAGTGTGTTTATCAACAAGCCGAACGCGGTGGCCCAGGTTCAGTTCACGTACGCGCAGGCGGATGTTTACAACCCAACGAAGTGGGACATGTGGACGCAGGACTGGCGCGCTCAATTAACGCGCGCGAAGTTGTTTGACCAGAAAGTGAACGATCTGTTGAGCATTCTGCCGATACAGAGCGGGCTCGATTGGTCGTTTGTGAATACGCATTAAGACGATGAGCATGGACCAGCGACATTCGGAACGAGGCAGCGTGACGACGGAATTCGTGTTCGCGACGCCGTTGCTCGTGATCGCGATGTTGTTTCTGATGGGGCTCGGTTACACGTTGATGACTAAACAGAACGCCATCGTCGGCGCGCGCGCGGCTGTTTACTATCGCGCCCCTCGCGACCAAATGCCGCCCCCCGCAAACGTCACCGCGATGATCAAGAACGCGGTCTCGCCGGGCCGCGAAGAATGGTCACTCGATTTCTACGAAGGAAGCATGCCGGATCCGCAAACAGGTTCATCGGGCGTGTTGCAAGGCGCGGTGAATCGCATTTACCAGGGCTTCAACAAAGACATTCGTTACGACGCGCACGGCACGGCGAGTCTCGGCTTCCTGCCGCGAATCATGGATCTCGGACGTGCGAAAGGCGTCTATTCGCTTCCGCGTGAGACGTGGACGTGCGAGCAGACGGGTGGCGGCAGTTACACGTCGATCACGCTCGGCGCGATGGGTCTTCCGTCTCCCATAAACAGTTTGTTGGATCTGTCGTGTTGTGAAACGTACTCGGCGACTTATCGATGAAGGGTAGGCGACTCACAAGTCTGTTGCTGGTGTTACCGATACTGATCGGTCTGTGTGTCGTCGTTTACAAGTTTGGTCCAACGCCGAAACTGATGGGCCAGCCGAAATCCGTTGAGCCGGTCGCGGCTGCGGCGCCTGCGAAGTCCGAAGCGCCACCGCCAATGGAAAACGCGCATTTGTTCGAGCTGTTTGGAATGCACCAGACGGCGGTGGCAAGAGGCCGAGTCGCCGTTACGCCGGCTGAGTACTTGAATTCGCTGGAAGCAGTGTACGTGCAGCGAGGCTATCGCAAGCTGGAACCGTTCGATGCGAACGCAAAACCGAAGCGTCGATCGCGACAGAAGGAACCAACGGCGGTCAAGTTTTTCCAACGTGACGACGCGGGCAGCTTCGCGAACATCTCCGCGACTGGTGACGACGCTGATGCCGGTTCAAACGAAGTCTCATCCGAGCCGTACACGTTCAGCACGCTCGTCGTTCCTGTTGCGGGCGGCGGTTCCGAGTGGGCCACTTACCGAACCGTAATCGACGCGGGGAAAGCGGCCCAACTCGCAAGGTTGGACCATGACGACTTTCCCGGTTTCGATCCTTCGGACGTGCCGCGTATGCCGGGCCTGCAAAGAATCTATACGCACTCGTCCGGAAATGCTTCTGTCGCGATTTATAAAAGCCGCGAACTGTCAGACGTCGCGCTGTTGTCACAGTATTTCAAAGAGATGCCGCGCTACGGCTGGAACCTCGATTCCGCCGCCACGACTGAAGCCAACAAAGTGGTCTCGGGTGTGATCTGTTTTACGCAGGGCGCGCGCTCGTGCCTGATCTGGGTAACGCCGGGCAAAGACGCCGCGGCGAATGTAACGATCAGTTCTCATTAATAACTCATAAGGAGTTCTCCCAATGGCTGCTATCGAACAACCCATCGACGCGAGAGCCCCGGGCGGCAGCAAGATCTTACTCGTGGTTGCGCTCGTGCTCGGTTTGATTGCCGCCGCGATGAACTGGCTTTACCTGTCGCGTCTCGAAGCGTCGACGATCACGGTACTGAAGGTTAAGGACCAGCCGATTCTCGCGGGCACGCCGGCGTCGCGAAACATGTTCGAGCCGATCAAGATCTCCGGCAACCTGAAACAACTGCAAAGCATGGTTCTGACGGAAAACGAGTTTGCGGCGTTCGAACAAAAGCCACTCGCCGAAACGCTTCAGCCCGGTCAGTTGCTGATGCTGCGTTCGTTTGAATTGACTGGCGAGAATCCCGTCAGGGACAGCATTCGCCAGGGTGAACGAGCGTTGTCGCTCAATGTCGCTGCTGAAGCGGGGGCGGTGGCTTACTTCGTGCGGCCGGGAGACAGCGTCGATATCTGGGGACGGGTTGCTGGCGCGGCTTATCGATTCAAGGAAAAGGCGTGTGTGAAAGCTGTGGGTGAGTCGCATAAGACTGCGGCCGAATCACCGCAGGGAACGAAGTCGGGTCTCAACTACAGCACGATCACGGTGTTGGTAGCCGAAAGCGACGTGCCGAGTTTGATTCAGAACGTCGCGCTCGCAGGCGATCAGGTGACGCTCAGTCTGGTTGGACCATGCGACGCGGCCGCCGCGCCGATTCCGGCAATGACGCCGTTAGTCGATCCGAAAGCAAAGGTCCCGACGCCAGTGGCGCAGGCGCCCGGAGCTAAAGAAACGGCAGCGCCGATTCCGTTCCCGGTGAATAGATAGAACCGATGTTTCTAATCGTTGACGACAATTCGATACACCGTTTCAACGGCTCGAAAGTGCTCATCGGCGCTGCGAAAGACTGTGATCTGCGGTTGGAGAACGGCCGTGCGTCAAACGCGCGCTGTTGCCTCGTGCGTGACGCTGACGGGACGTGGCGCGTCGAGAACATGGGCGAATCGCAGGTGTTGCTCAATAGTATGCCCGTGAGCGATCAACGGCCGTCGAAGATTGGACCAGCGGATCGACTGAGTGTCGGCGATTACGATATCGAGCTTCGTGAAGCAGAGCGTGGCGGCGCGGTTGCGCGCGCGTTGCGTGCGAAGTTGTTCAGCCTGCAACTCGAGCTGCACGCGAGCGTGCTCGACATCGTTCGCAACAACGCCGGCGCCCTGGCCGAGCGCGATCATCGTAAACGCATCGAGAAGGAACTCGATCGGCTCCTGAACGAATTGGAACTCGGCAGCGAACTCGAGATTCATCTCGCCACGCAGGCGGCGCAGGAGATCATTTCCGATTACGTTCAGGGCTTTGGGATCAAGCCCGGTACGAACCTGCGTCAGGGCGACGCGCGCAAGAACATCAGTCGGTTTGCCAAGTTGATTCCCGAGTTGTTGAAAACGATCAAGTTTGACGAGTCGGAATCGCCGGCGCAAAAGGCCGAACGCGTGGCCGTGCTGCTGCCGTGGGGAATAAAAACGCGGAACGTCATTCAATCGTGGGAACGTCGCGAACTCGCGATCGGTTTGATACGCGAGCAATTGCTCGACGTGATCTTCGGGCTCGGACCACTCGAAGATCTCATGACCGCGGCCGACACGAACGACATCATGGTCCTGCCCGCGGGACAGATCTTTATCGAGCGCAACGGGCAGATTCAGGACACCGGCCGTCGAATGTTATCGCCGGAAGTCTCGCGAAACATCGTCGAACGCATCGTCGCTCGCGAAGGCAGGCGGATCGATCAGACGTCGCCGATGGTCGATGCGCGCATGAGTGACGGATCGCGTTTGAACGCGATCGTCGAACCAGTGGCCGTCAACGGCCCGGCGTTAACGATTCGCAGGTTCTCGTCGCATCGTTTAGGTATCAACGATCTGGTCGCGAAGGGTTCGTTGACGCAAACAGCGGCGACGTTTCTGCGCGCCTGCGTGCTCGCGCGCAAGAACATCGTTCTCGCCGGCGGAACCGGCTCCGGAAAGACGACGCTGCTCAATGCACTCGCGTCATTTATTCCATCGACCGAACGCATCGTGACCGTGGAAGACACCGCCGAGATCCAACTGACCCAAACGCATGTGGTGACGCTGCAAGCGCGTCCGCCGAATCTCGAAGGTCAGCACGGAATTCCGATCCGGCAGCTAGTCAGAAACACGTTGCGAATGCGTCCCGATCGGATCCTCGTAGGCGAGTGTCGTGGCGGTGAGACGCTGGACATGCTTCAGGCGATGAACACGGGCCACGACGGATCGCTTACTACGATCCACGCCAACTCGCCCGCTGATGGAATCCGGCGACTCGAAGTGATGGCGATGGAAGCGGAGGGAATCGATCTTCCCAGCCGCGTGCTGCGCGAGCTGATCTCTTCCGCCGTCGATGTCGTGATCCAAGTCGCACGATTTCCGAATGGCACGCGTCGCGTTTCGGCGATTTGCGAGGTCGTCGGATTGGACGAAGAAAGCGGCGCGATCATCGTCGAAGAAGTCTATCGGATCAGGAAACACAAGAAGCAGGGACGTCTGACCGAAACGAAACTCGCGTTCACCGGTTACGTGCCAACGTTCATCGACGATCTTTTGCGCACAGGTGTCGCGACGATCGACGCACTATTTTAAGGAGTAACGGTTGAGACCTTCTGTTCTAAAAGTATTTTCGTACCGGCTCTGCCGCCGGATGTGCGGCGAGGCTTGCCTCGCCGGGTGCAGAGTTAAAGGTGAGGGGCTTTGCCCCGAACCTCGGGCGGCAGAGCCGACCAGAACGGCTTTTTGAGGTAAAGCTGTGTTGAGACCAAATCTGACCATTCTGATGTTCGCCTCGCTGCTGTTGTTTGCGAGTGTGTTTCTGCTGATTCGGTCGGGTTACCCGCTCATCGTCGGCATATTCGAAAAGCGAGCACGAAAGGACATGGCGCGCTTCGAAGCATGGTCCAACGAGCTGTTTCTCAACTGGCCGCCACAGAAACTCAGGCAGGCTGCGTATGCGTCGAACCTCGCTATTGCGTTTGTCGGACTGTTCGTGCTCGTCGTCAGCGGCCGTGTTGTTTTTGCGATCGCTGCGTCGGCGGCGGTGTACTTCGTGCCGAATTTTCTCTACCGCCGCTATCGACATAAGCGTCTCGAAAAGCTCGAAGCGCAACTTCCCGACGCGCTCAGCATCATGGTGTCGTCAGCTCGCTCCGGACGATCGCTGCCTCAGGCGCTGGCCGCCGTTGGCGAAAAGATGACTGGGCCAGTCGAGGAAGAGTTCAGCTTGATGGCGCGTGAATATCGCGACGGTGGAATGAATCTCGAAGGCGTACTCGAACGCGCGAAGAAGCGCGTGGACGTCGAGGCGTTCAGGATGGTTTGCAGTGCGTTGATCATCAACTCGAGTCGCGGCGGCGACGTTTTGCACATCCTCGAGCGCATGTCTGATTCGATACGTGAGCTACAGAAACTGAAGAAGAAACTGAAGACTGAAACCGCGGAAGTGAGAGCACAGGAAAAGATCATTCTGATCATCACCCCGGCGTTCGGCCTGTTGATTTGCGCGTTTGACGCCGACATCCCGCGACTCTTGTTCGGCACGGTTCCCGGCAATGTTCTGTTGATGATCGTGGCGGTTTTGCAGGCGACGGCAGTTTGGTGGGTGCGCCGGATAGTCAGGGCAACGATATGATTTTACTCAAAGTTATATCGACGGTTTGTGTGTTGGGTTCGCTGTACCTGCTCGTGGTGTGGACCATCCGCCTGAGCCAGCGCGTCTACTCGATCGGGCAATCCGTCGCGCGCGAGCCTGACTTCTCGCCGCCGCGCGAGATCGCGGAACTCCCGATCGTTTCCACCGCGGCGAAGTACGGCGTTTCGTTTCTGCCGCTGGTCAGACGACTGGTCGCGAAGAACAAACTCGGCGTAACTGAAACGCTCGCGGACTTCGAAACGCAGTTGATTCGCGGCGGCGTGCGACACCTGATCACGCCCGAACAACTCTACGCGGCGACGATCGTTTCCGGACTGTTTCTCGGCTTGATGATCGGTTTGCTGGGCCTGGTCCTGTTCGGCCCGATTGGCGCGGTGTTCTTCGGTTTTCCGGCAGGTTTCATCGGCGGTTTCTTTCTGCCGCGCGCGCTCATGAGTGCGCACGTCTCAAACCGCATCGCATTGATTGAAAAGCGTCTCCCCTACGCTATCGAGTTCATGCTGTTGACGATGGAGGCAAACGCGACGTTTCCGATGGCCCTGGAGGTTTACTGCGAGCAGATGGGCGACGACGATCCGCTCGCACAGGAGTTTCATCTGGTCCTGAACGACATCACGGCGGGCATCGGAATACAAACCGCGTTTGTGAACCTCGGAAAACGCATCGACTCAGACCAACTATCGGCTTTGATACTGGCCATCACTGCCGGTTTGGAAACGGGCCAGCCGATCGCCGCGTTGCTGGCTGTCGAAGCCGACGCCGCGCGGCTCAGGCGTTACCAGAATGCGGAAGAGATGGCGAAGACCGCCGGCACGCGCGCGATCTTTCCGCTGTTTCTCGCGGTCGTCGCGATCATCATTTTGATTATTGGACCAATGGCGCTGAAGTTCGCCGAAACACCACTGATGTTCTGAACGTCGAGGAACTATGTCGACCGAGATTCGCCAACTAATTGATTACCGAAACGATCGCGATGCGACTTTGAAGTTGATCGAATGGTTCGACGTCGAACGCGTTCGTGGCGCGAAGATACTTGTCGTTGGCGCGGGCGCGATCGGCAACGAAGCGTTGAAGAACCTCGCGCTGCTGGGCATCGGTCACATTTTCATCATCGATCGCGACACCATCGAGATGTCGAATCTTTCGCGATCCGTGTTGTACCGCGCATCAGATAGTGGAAAAGACAAAGTCGCCGTCGCTGCGCGTGCGGTCAGAGAATTGAACCCGAACGTAAAGACGACTTATCAAAAGGCTGACATCACGATCGACGTTGGTCTTGGCTGGTTGCGGCGCATGGACGTCGTGATCGGATGTCTCGACAACAATCAAGCGCGTCTCTACATCAACCGCGCTTGCTGGAAAGTCGGGAAACCGTGGATCGATGCCGGCATCGGCCAGTTGAATGGCCAGGTGCGCGTCTTCATGCCCGGCCACGGCGCGTGTTACGAGTGTTCATTTTCAGAGGCGCAGTACGACGAGATCCGGCTTCCGTGCAACTTGCTCGCGAGCAAGTACGAGAGTGAAGGCAAGATTCCCACCACGCCGACGATCGCGTCGATCATGGGCGCCGTCCAGGTGCAGGAGGCGCTGAAACTTCTCGATGCAAGTCATTGGGAAGGACGAACACTGAGCGGCCGCGAGTTTCTGTTCAACGGAACTGTCGGCGAAGCGAGTGTCGTCAGTCTCCCCGAAAAAGAAACTTGTTTTGCTCATTCATCATTGGACCTCACCAAGCTTGTCGAACTCGAAAACGCCAGTGCAAAAGGAACGACTGCCGCGGAGTTGCTGGCGATGGCGCGTCAGCATTTGAACGCCGACGCCGTGATCGTCTTGAACTTCGAGTTGTGCGTGGAGATGCGTTGTCCGAATTGTCAGCAATCGACTCGCATGTTGCGTCCGGAACGAAAGATCTTTCGCGAGGAGTTGGTGTGCGCCGCTTGTGGAAACGATCGTTATCTCGTCACCACTCACACGCTCGGCGGCTCTCCGACCGATTACCAGGAAGATTTTCTTGACGCGAAACTCGCGGATCTCGGAGTGCCGTCGCTCGAGATCCTGGAAGCCCGCGGGCAGAACGGCGTTTCAGTTTATTTGGAGTTGACTGGAGACGTTGCTAGTGCACTGAGTCCGACTGTCGAATAGAACGGAGAGGGAAGAATGGCAGATCTCATTATCAATATTCAGACGCCCGGCAACATGACGCTGGAGAACACGGTCATACCCGGCGATTATCTCAACGAACACGTTATCAGCGAGTTGATCGATGAATTGAGTCTGCCGCGCATGACGGAAAACGGCCAGCCGGTTGAGTACGTTCTGTTTTCGGTTAGTCATCGCGCAACGTTGCCGCACGGCAAGAGTCTTTCGGCAAGCGGCGTGCAGAACGGCGACACAGTCAAACTCGTTTCGTCGCACGACGTCGAGGTTGACGGCGCCGGAAGATTCAGCGGAACTCAGGAGATCGACGAAGGTTTTATCGACGTCGTGTTGTCAGTGCTTGATATCAACAAGAGCGAGCGAGTGGCGCTGGAGTTGGACCGCGAGATCGGCGACGTCATCCGGCAGGTGGCCCACACTTATAACCTTCCGTCGCGCGGAAAGTTCGACGAGTTGGTGACTTATCACATCACCAGCAAAGCGATGGGCAAGCGTCTGGATAGATCGAAAACACTCAGGCAGGAAAAGATTCCCCACTTGGACCGTTTGACAGTGACCAGAGAAGAAGTTGCCGGGGCGTGATATGGGACACAACGCAAGGTACGCCAGATTAGCGATCGAGTACACCAAGCTGATGAACCTTGCTGCGCGCAGCAGTGTGATCGAGGTCGAGCCGGTGGAAGTGCAGCCCGGCTGGCCGCCCGAGAAGTACGTAATCACTTATCGATGTCGTGGCGTTGCAGCAGTCGACGAACAGCAGAACCCGAAAGCCTCTGATTTCCATCAGGTGTCGATGTACATGGGTAGCGATTACCCGTTGAAGGAACCGTATCTCAGATGGCTCACGCCGATCTGGCACCCGAACATCGAGCACCTCGAGCCTCATCACGTTTGCACGAACAACGTGCAGAACTGGTTTGCGGCGAAGCCGTTGGCGGAACTGGTTGTCGCGATGGGCGAGATGGTCCAGTACAAACACTACCACGCGAAATGGATCAGCCCATTTCCCTTGGACCGTGCGGCGGCGGAGTGGGTGCTTAACGTAGCGGAGCCGCGAGGAATTCTTGGACCAAACAAACCGTTTGACGATCAGCCGTTGTTGAAAACGCAGCGTATGCGTAGTCAGCCGTCGCGAGTGACGGGCGGTCTGGCGGCTCCGAAAAAAATCAGGTTGGGCCGAGCGCAACGAGCGTCTTCTGAGTCGACCGTCATGGCTGAAGGCGCGGCTGCGTCTCCGTCGTGCAGTTTGCAACTACAGCCGGTCGCGAGGGCGATCAAGTTTCCTAAGCAGCAGAATAGTCCACCTGACACTAAACGACTGGTCAATCCGGTCGAAAATAAAAGTTCCGGCCCACTCGCCGGTTATGCGATCGAGATCAGCAAAGACGGACAGTTTCAACGCGTCGAGCAGATTGCGAAGCAGCAGTTGTCGATCGGACGCGGCGCTATCGGACGTCCGGTCGATCTCGCGTTGGAAGGTGATCTGACGATGAGTCGTCTGCACATGATTCTCGAACGCGACGACGCCGGATCGTTTTGGGTGACGGTCAAAGGTCAGAATCCCGTCCTCGTCAACGGCAGAATCATCCCGCGCGAGAGAAGTATCGGCGTGGACGTGGGCCAGGTGATCGAGATTTGTAGTTACAGCATAAAGATCCGTTAGCCGCTCTACTCACATCAATCGCATTCGGGATTTACCGGAGTGACGATCAATGTCTGATCTGCCAGATCCTCAGCAGTTACTCGAAGCGACGAGCAACGAGGCCGCTTTCCCCGCGGGCGATAAGCGAATCGTGTTCGGCGCGAAGAAACCGACTGAGGTCGCCGCCCCGCTGACAGGCATTCCGCTGATCATCGAGGCTCCGTTTCCTTATGAGAGAACGCTGCAATGGTTACCGGCTGGATCGTGGCAGGACCAGGAAGAAGTCGTCGATACGGAAAAGACTCTCAGCGGGAACGAAGATGTCGCGCCTGTCGCTGAAAGTGACGGCGGTGAATCAGACGAGCAAGCGTCCCAAGTCGTGGCTAACGGCGGGAATACGAACGTCGTTGTCAGTCAGGAAGTGCTGATCAAAGTAAACGAGCATGTTTCTCAAACGCTGGAACGCGAAATCGGCGGGTTCCTGTTAGGCAATCGTTATCGCTGTCCGAATAGTCATTGTGATTACGTGATCATCGATCAGTATTCGCCGGCGAAGTTTACGGAGTCGACGGAAGTACGGCTCGCGTTCACGCATGAGGCGTGGGCGCAGATTTCGGATGAACTGAGCGGGAAGTTTCTCGGCAAGCTGCTGATCGGTTGGTATCACTCTCATCCGCGGCTCGACGTGTTTCTGTCGTCGCATGACATGGAGATCCAGACCGAGCGTTTTTCGGAGCCGTGGAACGTGGCGCTCGTCATGGAACCGGAGAAGCATCACGGCGGTTTCTTCTGTGCGCGCGACGGTCGCATCAATCCGAACTTGCCGGTGGATTTCTTTGAGTTGCTCGAGCGGAATTCGCGAGATTCAGTGATCGCGTGGGAAAACTATCGCGCTTCTACGACGCCGGTGTTGAGTTCGACGAACACGGCGACGCCGACGAGCAACACGTCGCAGGAGTTGATTGATGTTCGTGCGAAGCAAACCGAACGCGTATCGGGCAAACAGAAACGCCGGCGGAAATCGGTGTGGTTTGTTGTGCTTCTTTTGTTGCTCGCTACGGCTGCCGCTGGAGTCATATATCGGAAGCGAGTCGCGGCATGGTGGCAACAACGAATGCCGAAGATCTCGAGACTTTTCGCGGGAGCGTTGATCGTTTGCCTGTTGATGCCGCTGGGTTTGCTCGCGCAAAGTCCGAATCCAGCCTCACTCTCACGCACCGCTGACGAAGTGAACAAAGAAGGTTACTTACTCAAACCGTCAGGGCTCAAAACCAACGAGTGGCCCATTCTTCGCGTCGACTTCTCGATCGAACGTGCGGATAAAACCGTCTTCAAAAACCTAACCGTCGCCGACGTCGAACCAAAGATCGATGGCAAGCGCGTCCTCACTAACGAAGGCGATCTGACGCTCAAAGACAGCAAGCGATCGGGAGTGTTCTTGTTGCTCGACGGTAGTGGAAGCATGTCCGCGGGCGGTGTCGACAAACTCGGCGCGGCCAAACAGGGAATCAACACCTTAATCGATAATCTCGACGCCGATGATCGAGTCGGCCTGATCGTGTTCGACGAAGAGCCGCGCGTGCTCCTCAACGCAACCGCCGACAAAGCACGCGTCAAACAGGAGATTCAAAACTTCTCGATCCGGAAAGAGAAATCGCGCTTCACGAGGTTGTACGACGCCGTCGATTACGGTTTGCGCCGCGCCGACGAAGACAACATCGAGAACCTGTTGTTGATCTCCGACGGTTGGGAAGACACGCCCGAAACGCGCAGCATGTCGGCTGCCGCCATCGAAACACTGAAGCGCGATCGCGAGCGGCAGATCACCGAGTTCTCGCGCAACAACGGCATTCGTGTCTTCACCGTTGCGATCGGCGACGAACACGGCAAAGGTTTGAACTACGTCGATCGCAGCGCGCTCGACAACATTTCTAAAGGCGCGAATGGAGGCGTCGCCGCTTACATCGAACTGACCGGCGGAGCGCAGTCGTTGGACCAAAACTATCTGTTGGGCCGACTGCAACAGACGCTCAACGATCTGCGCCAGTCGTTTGCCTATTCGTATTCGTTGACTGTTCGCGTGGACGAGTCGATGCAAAGCGCGGCGAAGGAACACAAACTGTGGGTCGGGTTCACGGTCGGCGACAATCCGCGCATTCAGTTGCCAATCGAATACACGTACCTGTTGCAGGCGTCGGGCGCGCCGCTAGTGACGACGATGACGGTCCAACAGGCGATCTTCATTTCGAGTGCGCCGAGGACCGTGAGCTGGCAGCAACTGCTGTTGATCTATTTCCTGTTGTTGTCGGTGCTGATACTCCTCGCGTTCATACCTTCAGTGGTCAAGACTCTTTGGATCGGCGGGCAGTCACTGAAACTTCGCAAAGCGATCGTCAAGGTCGGAGGCAAGTCTCCGTTCATCGACGTCGCGTGTCCCAACGAAGGAACGGCAGCGGGGCGGGTTTATCTGTTCAAGGAAGGCGACCTGGTCCTGGTCTGTCCGAATCGCGACTGTCGCACGCCTCATCACCTGAGCTGTTGGGCCTTCAACGAGCACCAGTGTATGCAGCGAAATTGTGAAACCGAGCTGGTCATTCCAGCGGCTGTGTTGGAGAAGCATGGATTGATCGAGCGCCGTGGCGGTGAGGAAACGTCGTGGATGACAAGCTGAAGATCTATTTCTATTTCGTTTTCGGATGCATCGGCGGACTCACCGGCTGGTACTTGTCTGCGTCGCTGTTGTTGAGCACGGCGCGTGTGTTGGACCAGGCGCTGTTTGGGGCGATTGTCGGCGCGATGATCGGGCTCGCGATCGCGGCTTACGAAGGATTCATCACGCGATCGTTCGTGAGGTTGTTCAGGTACGGCAGCATCGGGTTCATGTTGGGCGCGCTCGCCGGCCTGATCGCGTTACCGATTTCTCAGTGGCTCTACTCTCGATTGATCACGACGGTCGCCGGGCAGAGCAGCGGACGATTTCTCTGGAAAGCAGTTGTGGTTGGTCTGGCGTGCTGGATTTTGTTTGGCGGAATGATCGGACTGATCGAAGGGCTGAACAAAGGCACGCAAAGTCTCAAGGCGTTTGTCGGTGGAGTGCTGGGCGGAATCATCGGCGGTGGAATCTACGAACTTGCGCGCGGTTCGGGGTTGGCCCAGGGCGCGTCGTTGCGGCAACAGTTCATTCTCGCGTTGTCGCTATCGATACTCGGCGGAGCGATCGGCGCTTCGATCGCATTCGTAACCGTCGCGCTGAAGCGTGCATGGATCGAAGTCGTGGACGGCAAGTTTGCCGGACGAATTTATGACGTGACGAAGTATGTCGATTCGCAGTTGGGCCTTTATAAGCCGGGCATCATCGGGAGCGACGAGTGGCGCGCGAACATTTATCTGCCCGGCGATCTCAAGGTCCAACCAACACACGCGACCATCGAGTTTGCACATAATGCTCCGCACCTGACTGTTTTGCCTGGCGCGCGTGCGCAGGCGATCACGCTCGTTAATGGACGAGAGGTGAACGATTGCGTGCTCAGCGACGGGGATCAGTTGCAGATCGGAAGCACGCTGCTTCGTTATCGGCAGAAACGAAAGTAAACAATGCCCGACCCGAACGAAACACAGGATCTGAAGAAAGACACTGGCCGAACGTCCGGCGCGACGCGTCGCATCGTCGTGGAGGACGTGGCGCGTGAGCAGATGCCGAAAGCGATTGGCCGGAGGTTGGATACACCGTCTGATCCTTACGCGCCCGAGCCTGCGCCGGGTTCGCGGCCTGTTTATGCAAATGCTTCCAACGTTTCGGGCAACAAGAAGCGGACCATCATGATCGCCGGCGGCGTGGTGTTGGTCCTAATCATCGTTCCGGCGTTTGCGTTTCTGTTTCACACGGCGAGGAATCGAAAGGCCGCGAAAGCGGCTGCGGCTGTGGCGACACCGGAAGCAGTCGCTGTGGCTGCGGCGACCCCGGAGCCAACGGTTGAGGCAACTCCCGAGGAGAGTCCAACGGCTGAGACGGCGCTCAGTGTCGAGGCGGCTGAGGTTCGTCTCATGACGTTGCAGCTCGCTTCACAGATCTCACAAAAGAGCGGTTACGAGTTTGGACCAGAGTTCGTCGAGCTCGTCAGCAGACGAACGCCGGATTACATCGCGGAGAAACCGTTGATTGCCGCGCGGCAATATCGTCACGAGATCAACAAGTCGTTCCGTGATGAAGGACTGAATCCGCTGATCGGTTACGTGCTCGCGATGAGTCGCAGCAAGTTTGATCCGCTCGTCGCGGAGAAGGGAATCGGGATCTGGCAGCTTCCGATGAGCGTGGCTCGTTCGCAGGGTTACCTGGACGCGGAAAACTCGTCGAAGTTGAAAGTGCCGGAAACGTCGGCGCAGATCGTCGCTTCATACACGCGCCAACTCTTATCGACTTTCGAATCAGACGACTTCATGTACGCGATCGCGTGTTTCGGCATGAGTCTACAGGAGGCAGGAAAACTACAGGCGCGGCTCGTCACCACCGCGCCGAATACGAAGAGCCGCCGCGACATCATGAAGATGATCAAAGCCGGCGTGTTGACCGACGATCAGGTTGAAAACATCGCGCGGTTTTTCGCGGCTGGAATCGTTGGTGAGAATCCGCAGCATTTTGGTCTCACTGCGCCGCAACCATTTTCGTCGCTTTACTGAGATGTGGCACCGACGTTCAATCATTTTTGTGATCGCGGTGGGTGTAATTCAGTTTGCGGCGTGCGCGTCGGGCGAACCAGGAAACGGAAGGTTTGTAGTGAGTTCATCCCCATCGCCGGCACCACCGCCCGTGGTCCATGCGACTGTGACGCCGCCGAGTTCACCCACGCCGTCTCCAGCGCCGGAAACGGATGAACCGCCGGAGTCCGCGAAGTTGTACCTGCAAATGTCGGATGAAGAGCAGTACGAATTTGTCGAGCGGCGCGCGCGGCACATCTCGCGAATGATCGGCAGCGGCACGTACGAGTTCAGCCGGCCGTCGATCTCTTACATCAAGCAGTACGTCGATGCTTATGCGCGCCGCGTGGGAAACGGTTCGAAGGCAACATGGGGAGAAGATCTGAACTACGTTTTTGGTCGCGGCCAACGTTACGCGCCGGTAATTATTCAGGCATTTAACAACCGGCGAATACCTCCGGCGATCGGGCTTTACCTGGTTGCGGTCGAGACCGAATACACGAACTTCTCGCAGGAAAACGACGCCGGCGCGGCAGGTCTTTTTCAGTTCATACCAAGCACGGCCGAGTCTTACGGTGTCGCGCCCGCGCAACGAACAAACGTCGAGAAGATGTCGAAAGCGGCGGCTCATTATGTCGCCGATCGAATCGCGGAGTTTGGGACGGATCCGATGAGCGTGGCGTTGTGTATTGCAGGTTACAACCGCAATCCTGATTCGGTTCGCAACGACTTGCAGAGCGTGATGAACAGCGCGAACAAAGAGCGCAGCTTTTGGACGCTGGTCACGAATTCAAACAAGCTCGACAAGTGGTTTCAGGGCGAGAACATCAAGTACGTGCCGAAGTATTTTGCGGCGGCCGTGGTTGGTGAAACGCCGTGGGCGTTTGGTTTGAATATGAAGCAACCATTGTCGACGTGTACGGGTGATTCGACGGCTGCGAAAGCGGCGGTGGTCCAATGACGGAAGAACACGACAAGGATGAGATCTACGTCAGCAACCGCGCGACGCGGCGAATCGTAGTGTCTGACGATCTGCCGGTCGTTCGTGACGAGGTGCGTGGCCGGCGGCTGGAAGAGCCGCCGGACAAGGTTGTTGTGAGCGCGACGCCGAAAAGCAAAGTCAGCCGAAAGATTCTTGGGGCGGTGGTCGTTGGGATCGTTTTGATAGGCGCGATGGCCGTGTTAGCAGCAGTAAAAGCGCTGAATACTCGCAAGGTTTCGAAGCCGGCGGTGGTTGGAACTAAAAGTATCGCTCGCGAACAGCCTGCTGCTGTTGCGAGTGAGCCAAACGAATTGAACCGGATCGACGAACTCGCGAAACAGGTGGTCCGGCGGATCTCGCGTGATCCCAAGCCGTACAGTTTTAGCGATACCTCGCTGCGTGAGATTCAAACGCGCGTGAATGAATTGAGTCGCTCGTCACAACTCGCGGAGGCGATGGTCCAACTCGATTCCAAACGCGATGTGATTGCGTCGTCCGCCGCGAAAGAGGGATTGCAGCCGAGTCTCGTGATGTTGCTCGGCCTCGCGTTAACCAGGGGTGGTGAGTCCGGCGATTGTGTGCAGGCAGCGAAGACGTCTTTGCCTTTGCTCGCTTCGTTGAACAAAACGTTCGGCAGCAACGAAGTCGATAGTTGTCTGATTTTGATCGCGGCTTTTCGCGCAGGCCCGGGAACACGTCGTTCGCATCCGTTGCTGAGAACAATGAATCAGGTCGTCACGAATCCGCTGACTGAGCGCAACGTCTGGTTTCTGAATCAACAGGGAATACTCTCAGCGAACGCCTACGAATTGGTTATCGACACGATTGCGTTCGGTGTTATCGCGCGAAGTCCTCGTGAATTTGGTCTCGAGAATGAGCCGTTGAATTTTTGATCCACGCTTTTATGGGAGATGTAGCATGAACTTAACTCGCTTCCTTACACGCGCGACGCTTCTCGCGTTGTTGTTCGTGTCGACGTCCCTCGCACAAGCTCAGGTAACCAAGCCGGATCCGCCGAAGTCTGACGACGCGGCGCGAGTGGGTTTGGTAACGCCACGCGTGAGTTTGCTTGGCGGTGGTGGCTCAGTTCCGCAGGAGACAAATTCGCTGCGTCAGAACCTCAGCAGTTTTCTGACTGGACCACGAATCGGCACCATTGACATTCGCGCGAAGCTCGATTCGTTGGCGTTGGAGGAAGCGAAAGAACGTGGCTGCGATTACGTTTTGTACGTCGCACTTACGCGCAAGCGCCCGGCGGCCGCTCGCGGATCGGGCGGATCGTTTGGCGGCGGAACGAAGACGGGCGACGAGTTTACGTTCGAGTTCAAAGTCGTCGCGGTTGCGGGAACGCAGGGAACAGTCGAAAGGACGTTGAAGGGTACGGCTTCGTCTGACGGTCAGGACGTCGTGACGGCGATGATCGAAACTGCGGCGCAGGTTGTAGTCGAACTTGCGCGACAGGCAAAACCCGCGGTCGCGGAGACAAAAGTTAATTCAGATCAAGGGATCCAATCGAAGTCACCCGCTCCTGCGGCAGCGTCAGCGGAACCTGCGCCGGAACCGATACCCACGGGTTACGGCAGTTTATCGGCAACGCCGAAAAGTTCTTCGACAACCAGCCGCACTAACGATCCACCGAAAGGCGAAGGTGTGATTCGTATCGGCGTCGTCACACCGCGCGTGATGTCTACCGGCAGCGGCATCGGCGGAAACAGTGAGGCCAACTCGCTGCGCACGACATTCAACAGTTTTCTCGCCGGCTCGAACATCGAAACGATCGATCTGAAAGCGCGACTCGAAGGACTGGCGATCACCGAAGCACAGCGACGCCAGTGTGACTTCGTGCTTTACACGACGCTCGTGAGAAAGCGCGCCGGATCGTCGTCCGGCGGCAGTGGTCCAATGAGTTCGATCATGGGAAACGCCGGCGGTGGCGGCGGAGTCGGAACAAAAATTCCCGGATCGAAGACGGTTAAAGACGTCACGTCAGAAGCGGCTCGCGTGAGCAGCACGTTGGCATCGTTTGCGCGAGCGAATGACGAAGTGACGTTTGAGTACAAGCTGGTGTCGAGTGCAGGCGCGAAGCCGGTCGCCGGGAAGAGCACGAAAGCGAAGGTCAAGAACGACGGCGAAGACGTGTTGACGCCGATGATCGAAAGCGCTGCGCAGGCGATCGTCGATGCGACTATAAAACCTTAGTGGTCGCGCTGTTGTTTGCTCTTTGTAATTTCGGCTTGAAGTTGGGATGCGAGGCCTGAGTTGACGCCGCGAAGTTTACTTAGGATTGGACCGACTTCCTGCGGTTTGCGATCGATGTAGAGATAGCCGAGTTCGAGGAGTGCTTCGCCGTTTCCGGACCAGACGTTAACGGCCTCTTTGTAAGCAGCCTCGGCGGCGTTCCATTTTTCCTTTTCGCGAAAGGCGTCGCCGAGGTCGAGGAATTTGTCAGATTCGACTGAAGCGTCGGTCCTTGCCGCTGTTGGTAAAGTCTGGCGCGGTCTGACTCGCGTGCGGCCTGGATTTGGTTTGGTTGGAGCCGGTTTCGGGCGCGCTATCGGAGCTAGTTGCGCGCGCGCCTCGGACGTGACGGTCAGCGTGCAGACGCCGCAGAACGCAAGCGTCAGCAGCAAGCGCAAAAGTCGTGCGTTCCTGGAATCAGCGCCCAACATTGTGTGGGCAAGATAAACCAAAACGCCGGCTGTAACAAGGTTTTTCGATCTGTAATATCGAGTCGATTTTCGTCATTACAGATCGGGTTAGTTTGAGAGTTTTACCATTGCTCCGGCTGGTGAAAACGGCTAAGATCCGGGCCATCAATAAATCGCGTCGTGGCCCGCTTCACTCGAAGGCAACGCACCTTTGCCGCAATCCTGACGGGCCGAATTAGTTCCTGTATTTCGCTGAACTGCCGTACGGCTTTACTCGACCATGCGAGAATGTCCTCTCTGTTTTAATTGCTACGCCGAATCGGTCGAACAGTGTCCGAAGGACGGTCGTGCGACATTTCACTCGCTGCCCGGTGACGTTGCGCTCGAAGGTAAGTACGTGCTCGAACGACGGCTTGGCGAAGGCGGGATGGGAATCGTCTACAAGGCCCATCACAAGTTTCTTAAAACAACACGCGCCATCAAGATCATTCGTCGCGAACTGGTCGGGAACGATCCGTCGTTCGCCACGCGCTTCCATCAGGAAGCGATGACTGCCGCACTGATCGGACATCCAAACATCATTAGCGTTCCTGACTTCGGTTTCCTCGAAGAAAAGATCCCGTTCATCGTCATGGAGTTTGTCGAGGGCATCTCGCTTCAGGATCTGATGACGCGTGAAGGACGGTTTTCGCCTCAGCGCGCGCTCGAATACATGAGCGTGATCACGTCCGCGGTAAGCGCTGCTCATGCCGCCGGAATCGTTCATCGCGATCTCAAGCCGCTGAACATCATGATCCAGAGCGGCGGTACGGTGCGTGAACAGATTCGCATACTCGATTTCGGTCTCGCGAAGATCAAGTCGGATCTTTTCGGATCGTTTGTGGGCGCGAAGACGACGGGAATCATCGGTTCGCCGTATTACATGGCGCCTGAGCAATGGTCGGATGAAGAGACTGACAAGCGTTGTGACGTCTACAGTCTCGGCATAATGCTGTATCAGATGTTGATGGGCGACGTGCCGTTCGGCGGTACGGGAATTCCCGTCATCATGAAGAAACATCTGATGGAGCCGCCGCCGCCGTTGGCGCTTCCGGACAACGGCATCTCGCCTGAACTGGAGAAGGTGGTCCATCACGCGCTGGAGAAGGAACCGGAGAACCGAACGCCATCCGCCGAAGCGTTTATCGAAGAGCTCGAGAAGGCGGTTGAGGCCAAAGGTAAAACGAAGCGAAGTCGGAAAGCGAAATCGGCGGCAGCAGGATCTCGCCGCAAAACAAACGACACGGGGTCTGATTCGCTTGGTCCGAGTCCTGGCTCCATCAGTCAACACGAACAAAGCGCTGGCGGTATTTCAGGGCCGGAGTTGAACACGATCGTGTCGCCGAGTGCGCAGACGGAAGTTGAGGAAGTTCGCGTTTCGCTTCAGCCGTCGTCGTTACCCACGCAAAGCGAATCTGATCTGTTGCGCAAGGCGAGGGAAGAGGCGAGCCGAATTGCCGAAGAGCGCGCGATTCGGGAGTTTGAAGAGAGTGGCGAGATGCCGCACGTCGCTGCTCAGTCGTTGCCGCGACAGCCGCCTCCACCAACGCTGCCCGGCCGTCTCGCCGTGGGCCAACACAGCGCGCCCGGCATCTTCTTTCGCAAACGGTTTGTCGTGCCTGTCGTGACTGCTGTGGTGCTGGTCGGTGTGATCGTGCTGGCTACGTTTATGTATGTTCAGTCAGACACTGAGCAGCCCGTAGTTGCAACCCAACCGCCTGCGAGAACCGTGAAGTTGCGTGACATGGCCTTGATCGAAGGCGGCGAGTTCACCATGGGATCGAATTCGTCGGGTGAAATGCAGAGGGGCGAACATCGCGTCACGGTTCCGAGTTTTTATCTGGACAAGTATGAAGTGACGAATGCCGACTACGCTGAGTTTATCAAAGCGACTGGCAGGCCCGCGCCAATGGCGGATCCGAGAGTGGAAGCGAGTTATTGGAAACCGTGGAACGGAAACGATCCACCCGCCGGCCGTGAACGATGGCCCGTGTGCAACGTCTCGCCGAAAGACGCGGAGGCGTTTGCCGAGTGGCTTTCGAAACGCGATGGCGTCAAGTACCGGCTTCCTTCCGAGGAGGAATGGGAGTTTGCTGCGCGTAATCGCACAGACGGCTCGCTCTTCCCCTGGGGCAATTCGTGGGATGAACGAAGAGCCAATCTCAACCAGAAGTCGAGCCCGCAAAATGTAGGTTCGTTTGCTGACGGCGTTACCAAAGATGGTATCTACGACATGGTCGGCAACGTTTGGGAATGGACTTCGTCTAAGGCATCGTTTTACAACGGCTCGCAAGTGGAACCCGACGACGTCAACGCGCGCATCCGACGCGGGGGATCGTTTGCGGAACCAATCAACAGCCAGTTTTTCCAGAATAGTACTACCCGGCAGTGGCACGGGGATGACAACTATAAGTTTCCCACCATCGGCTTTCGTCTTGCTCGCAATCGCGAGTAAGCCATGACGATCGCGGGCGACACTCATGCCGCACTCAAAACGACAACGTCGCGTCAGTTTCATCGGCTCGCGAGTGATATTGACCTTGCTCGTGTTGTGTCTCGTCGTGCCGTTCTGTGAATTCTCAACTCACGCTGACGAAGTAACTGTTGTTGTCGACACGACGTGGAAGCCGGTTGAAGGACACCCGATCTACGTCATCGCCCTGCCGCGTCAGGAAAAACTCCCCCCGCGTCCGCTCAACATTCCCATCATTTCTTCGCGTCCTGCTGCCGACGCAATGCTGCCGGTAGATCCGCAGTTGCTGTTCGACATGACTGGCGCTCAGTTAGTCAAAATCGGCAATGGCCTGCTCGACGACGCTGAATATCAGATGGCGCTGCTCTATTTTCAGGAAGCGCAAAAGAAAGATGGGAATACGCCGGATGTTCAGCGCGGTTTGGCCCACTGTTACTACGGGCTCAAACGCGACGAAGAGTCGTTGGCGCTATACAAAGAGGTGATTGCGCAGAACGCGAACTTCTGGCCGGCGCACTTTCACGTCGGGAGGATTCACCTGGAGCATGGCAGGTATGCGGAGGCGGTTGAGGCACTTACGAACGCTGTTAAATTGAAACCTGAAGATCCGCAAACGCTGACGTCGCTCGGCATCGCGCTAACCAGGAACGGCCGTGGTGACGCGGCGATACCTTACCTTAGTCGGGTCGCTGCGTTGGACCGTTACGATAAAGAGGCTTTTTATAATCTCGGCGAGGCGTATGAAGCTGACCGGCAGTGGTTGAAAGCTGCCGAGACGTTTAAGTTCGGCGCTGATGGACGCGGCGATGATCCTAACGGCTACTTCTACTGGGGCGTGATGCTCTTCAATGCCGACCAGGTTGTTGAAGCATTTGATGCGTTTCAGAAAGTAAGGGCGATCGACGTCACTGCTAAGCACGCGGGCGCCGCGTTTTACATGGCCGAGATCTACAGGCTGCGGGGAAAACTTCAGGAAGCACTGGGCCAGTATCAGGTGGTTTTGAAGTTGAGACCCGATGACACTGAATCGCTGTTTCAGGCTGGGTATCTCAGTTTCAAACTGGGCCAGGTCGATCCGGCGAAAGATCTTTTCAAGAAGTTGATCGAAGTGAATCCGCTTCATGCGGGCGGCGCGGCGAACTGGGCTGCGATTGAAGCGCGATTCAACGAGATCCGAAAGTCGCGCAAGGAGAAGACGCCGGGAATCACGCTTCGTGAGGTGGTCCAGGCCAATCCTGACAGCCTTGAGGCGCACATCAATTTGGGCGCGCAGCTCATCACCGAGGAGGTGTATCCGGAAGCGGTAACGGTGCTGCAAAGAGCAGTTAATCTGCGCCCGAATTCTCCGGCCGCTCAGTACAATTTTGGTTTGGCGTTACTGAAATCCGGAGACTTTGAGCGGTCTGTTACGGCGAGTGCGAAAGCGCTCGAGCTCAAGCCGAATTGGGCGGACGCTTACAACAATCTGGGACTTGCGTATGCGGGATTGAAGCGTTGGGAAGAAGCGGCGCGTGCGTATCGCGAAGCTGTGCGGATCGTTCCGACGTATGCGGGCGCGTATTTTAATCTTGGGATTGCAGTGTTGCGGATGGGCCAACTGGATCTTGCTGACCAGTTGGTTGAGAAGTTGAAACCGATGGACTGGGCGCACCAGGCTGGATTGGCGCATGAGATTCTTGCGGTGCGACGGCCAGGGGCGAGTCCGATAGTCGCGTCAACTCAGGTGGCGCCGCCTGAGAACAAAGCGACACCCGTTGTCTCTTCGACGGGTTCGCCGTCGGGGTCGTCGGATGGTGCGGTCGCATCGCCCGCGCCGGCGCCCACACCGACGCCAACGCCTCCGCCTGCACCTGCTTCGGCGCCCGCTTCTGCGCCCGCTTCTGCGACTGCTTCTGCGGAGGTCGAATGTCCCGAGCCCATCTACCGCCGTTCAAGTGTGACGCAGATGGCGTCGATCGTTGGTTCGATCGAAGTCCCGTACACAGACGAGGCGATACAAAACAACGCGGAAGGCAAGATCATTCTATCGGTTGTGTTGTGTGGAAACGGGCGTGTGTCGGACATCACGGTGAAGCAGGGATTATCCTTCGGCCTGACCGAGCGCGCGATTGAAGCCATGCGCAAGATCCAGTTTCAACCTGCCATAAAGGACTCGCAGCCGGTAACCGTGATCGTCGAACAAGCGTTCACGTGCTCGGGACGTGTGTGTACGGCGGTAACGTTTCCTTAGAGTATCGATGAATCCCCCAAGCCTGACTCGCGAAGACTACTTTATCAAATATGCTTTCCTGGTAACGCCTTATGCCTCGGCGATTGCCTGCCTGTATCTTTTGGGATATTGGCGCGTGTTCAGGATTAACGTCTTCAACTTCGTCTCGTTAACAGACATTCTCAAGATTTCTGTTCCGCCGCTCGTTTTCATTCTCGTGACGTCGGGAATGCTGATCATCGTCTTTTACTTCATTGCCTCGATACCCGATCGGCTCACGAGAAAGATACGCTGGCTAAACGAACCGATACCGCCTCTGGCGAACCTGGCATTCAATTCGACCTTGATAGTGATTTCGCTCACGATACTTATCTTTGTAAAGAGTTCGGATAAGTGGATTTGGACCGGAGTTATTAACGCGGCAGTGCTGGCACGCATACTCGCGGAGCTCAAGGCTTTGCGCCACATCATCAGCGACACGATTTTGCGATTTGTTCTGGCTTTCTCGATTGCAAGTCCGTTATTTACGGCGTTCGGACTGGGCACGCAGGCAGGGCAATCCGTCCTTCACGCCAACAATCCCAGCCGATATATATCGACAACGATATTTCGCGAGTATGGGAATGATGATTTTATGAAAAAGCAGTTGCTGGACGGACAGGACAAACTTAAGTTTGTCGGTATGGCCGGCGATTATGTGTTCTTCCTGAGTGTGGATAATTCACGGACGTATATCGTTAAGTTTAGTGATCTACATTTCTTCGAGTTCCCGCAGTAAAGCCAGATACTCAAGATCAGATCGTATGGAGGTCAACCAAGCCAGGAAGATCCTCACTGGTTATCAGTGACAAGTTGTCGACGCTAATATCCGTCATCGCCACTATTCGATTGGCTTGATTGCTGATAGTTAGCTCAAACAGGTTTCTCGCTAATCTGCCATTGCCGAAGGTTTCATTTCTCGTTTCATACAAAACTGAGAACACTTTCATCAGATCGTCTCTCGTTGACGGCGACATCACGTAACCAGCTCGCACACAAAAGAGATTGAATATCTGGACCAATTGCTGCGGTGTGTAATCCTCGAAGTTCAAATACTTGTTGAAACGTGACCGCAAGCCGGGATTTGAAGACAGAAACGCATTCATCGGTTCTGTATATCCAGCAACAACCACGATCAGATCGTCTCGATTGTCTTCCATAAACTTTATCAACGTATCGATTGCTTCCTGGCCATAGTCCCATCCTTGTCCCACGGTTAAAGAGTATGCCTCGTCGATAAACAAAATACCTCCCAATGCGCTCTGGGCTACCTCTTTGACTTTCAGAGCGGTTTGGCCAACGTAACCGGCCACAAGTCCTGATCTATCCGTTTCAATCAAGTGTCCTTTACTCAAGACGCCGAGAGATCGGTAGATCTGAGCTAGGAGACGAGCAACGGTTGTTTTTCCTGTTCCGGGATTGCCGTAGAAGACAAGGTGCCTCGAGACAGGCTGAATCTCGAGACCTTTGGTTTGGCGGAGTTGCTGAACCTTCAAGAAGTTGACTAGTTGAGTGACGTCAGACTTGACTCGTTCAAGTCCGATTAGCTCATTCAGTTCTGAGATCAACAGGTCGAGCGGCTTAGCTTCATCGGTCAAAAGGCAGCGAGCAGATACCTCATCGGTTCGGGTTGAATCAGGTTCGGTTAAGACAGTGGGTGCGGCATTTTCCTCGAATATCACTGACTTGAACTCCGCCAGAGCGGCTTCCTCCTTAGGGGTGATCCGGCCGTCGGCTTTTGTAATGGCGTTTGCAAAGCGGAAGAACAGGGCTCTTGCTTTTTCAGCGTAGTCAGTTCCATTGCTGTTGTCGTATTGAGATAAATATAAGACGGGTGTGGGCACCCGCAGGTTCATATAGATGTCGGGATTCCTTCGCATGGACTCTCGCAGAATATCCCCATACTCCCGTGCGGTCAGTTCACCTGCGGGTTCGTCCGGCGTGAAGAACTCATTCACGTCATTGAGTAAAGCGGCTTCATCGTCGGTGAATGCACCGTCCACAGCGGCGAAGTGCACACCGATAATTGAGAGGTGGGCTCGGAAGGAGAACCACCCGTCAACTGTGTCATCTCCTTCTTCCCAAAGCGCCCACTCTACCTGTTCCAATGGATCGATTAGTTCGTAGATGGTGTTCTTGATATAGCGGAGTAACGGGAGACTATCTGGATGGAGGCCCATTCTGTTTGCCTTTGCTGTCGCCGTGCTTTACTGGATTCCTTCAGTCATTTCGCGCTTTAACCATGCGCGCGCAGCTTCCCACCTTCGTTCGATGGTCCGTTGTGGCGTGTTGAGTAGTTCCGCTATTTCTCTAAAGGTCAAACCAAGAAAGAAGTGATATTCGACGATCGTTGCAGATTCCTTATCGAAATCCGCAAACTTGATCAGGACCCGATCCAGTGAGAGCAGTTCTTCAGATCGCTCTGATACTTGTTTATCGTCTTCCGGAAAATCAACTCGCTGAAGATGATTTCGTTTTTCCTTTCTGGCGTAATCAATCAGGATGTTGCGCATTCGTAAATTCACGACGCCATAAAAATGCCGTCGACTTTCATAGTTCAGATTCTCTTGAATCAATCGCATGATTGCTTCGTTAACCAGGGCCGTTGTTTGCAGGATGTGTCCCTGTGTTTCACCGCGCATATAGCGTTTCGCGATCTTGTGTAGTTCTCGTTCGACGAGTGGCATTAGCTTATCGAATGCCTCTTTGTCGCCATTGTTGTACATCTGTAATAGTCCTGTGATTTCGTGCACTGGAATGGTCCTTTGGGCGCAAATCTCAAAATCGGGAGGCTCTTCGGAGCGGACCTCAACAAGGTAATGGATCGGTAATTCAATCCATTACAAGTGGACCGTATCCCCTGTTTTATAACCGGAAAAGCTATTGTCAGATAGCTCACCGGTGGATAGAATGCCGCCCGCAGATACCCTTCGGCGCTAAGGAATCTCTACTTCGCCGCTCCGCTTTCCCACCCCAGGAGACAATGAATGAACAAGGACGACTGGGATCGCATTCAAGAAATCTTCTGTGCGGCCTTGGAGCAGCCCGAAGCAGAGTGGCCGGACTTTGTTGAGAAAGCTTGTGCCGGCGATCCAGATTGTAAAGCAGAAGTCATGTCGCTACTTGCTGCTCACGCCTCACTGAGTTTTCCAGAGCCCCCTCTGCGTCCTCAGGTTGAGATAGTCGGAACCAAGATCGGAGACCGCTATGACGTTGAAAGGGAGCTTCCCGGCGGCGGAATGGGAAGAGTGTTTTGCGCACGCGATCTTCAACTGAACGGAAAGTATGTCGTCATAAAAACGCTGCCTCCGGCGTGGGCAAGAGACGCGGATGCGGTAAGACGATTTGAGCGCGAGATCAAAGCGCTTGCTTCACTTGATGATCCGAATGTAGTCAGTGCACTCGGAACCGGTAGATTACGAGATCCGGATGCCACGCCGTATCTCGTCATGCAGTACGTCGATGGTGTGACTGTGCGTACCGAAATTACAAAAGGAGTGATGAAGCCTGCTCGTGTTGCATCGATTTTTCAGCAGGTTGGTGTGGCCCTTGCGCACGTTCATCAAAAAGGTATTCTTCACCTCGATTTAAAACCTGAGAACATCATGCTTCAGGTTCTTGATGACGGCAGGGAAGTAGTAAAGGTCTTAGACTTCGGTATCGCGAGGATCAAGGATTCACTGGCCGCTACGGGCGTCATTAATACCGCCCTTATCGGAACTCAGGCTTACATGTCTCCCGAGCAATTTCGCCCTGGAGAGACGATTACGTCTGCGAGCGATATTTACTCGATGGCCGTTGTTGCGTGTGAAATGCTTACGGGGAGACGACCCTTCGAGACGCGCCCGACCCCACGCATTGAACGGCATAACGTATTTCCAGCATGTATTCCGAAAAAGGCGCAACGGGTATTGCTGCGGGCGCTTTCGTTCAAACCTGAAGATCGTTATGCGAATGCGAAAGAGTTTGGTGATGAACTTGCGGATGCTTTACTGAAACATGCTGAAGCGAAGGAACCGGAAACTGAGGGGCAATGGTCGCGATACGTCAAACGAATCGCGGCTGTCGCTGGCGTCTTAGCTATTGTCTCGCTGGTCTCATTCGGCGTCTACAAGTACTTAACCAAACCGCTTCCTCCTACCAAAGGTTTCAATTATTGGCTCACAGTACAACCGATGCTCGACGGCAAGGAGTCCAAGGAACCCTACAAATCGAATGGTGACGAGTTATTCGAGCGCGATGACAAGTTCCGACTCAGCGTTGCTACCGTGGACGATGGCGGTTACCTTTATGTCTTCTACGAAGGACCATCCGAAAAGGGCGACATTACGTTTAGACTGAGCTATCCGAAAAAGGGAACCAACGGCTCAGCCAATCTCGGAGCCAATCAAACAATCGAAACCGAATGGGAACAATTTCGCGGACCAAAAAGCTCAGCGAACTTCTGGATCGTCTGGTCCGTTTCACCTGTCAACGAACTCGAGTCAGCGAAGGATCAGGCGCTCGCCAACCCACAGGCAGAATTGACGGGCCAGAACCTCGTCAACGCGAAACAGTTTCTAACGACGACAAAAGACGCGTTCAAGGTTTGGGACGCTAGCTTTAAAGAAGGTCAAGTATCTAAGGTGCGCGCGAGGAGGGATCTCGTGCTCACATTAACGCAGTTCAAACACCGCTAACTCCACACCCTTCAATCCTTCAAAAAATTTTTCTCTCCTTTGGCGGGATCTGTCGACTTCCTGCGCCCTTTATATCAGAAGGCGTTGTTAATTCCCGAAACTGAGGCGGAAGCCATTACAGGAGGTCACACAAATGTGGGGCAAAGTCCGAATTCTATTTATCGCTGCAAATCCTTGGAACTGCGGCCGCATCCTCGTCGACGAAGAAGCCCGTGAAATCTTCGTCCGGCTTCAGGAAGGCCCATACCGAAACAGGTTCCAACTCTTTAATCACATGGCGACAAAGCCAATCGACCTTCAGCGGTTGTTGCTGATGTATCGCCCGCACATCGTCCACTTCAGCGGGCACGGACACAAAACACGCCGAATCATCCTCGGCGGTGCACTGGGTCGGGGCAGGCTCGTCGACAACCAGGGACTGGCGCAGATGTTTGCACTCTATCGGCATCACGTTCGTCTCGTTGTGTTCAATGCATGTCTGACGGACACAGTGGCGCGGTCAGTTACGAAGACGGTCGATTACTCGGTCGGAACAGGCAAAGCAATCGGCGACAAAGCGGGAGTCGCTTTCGCGGGCGCGTTTTACCGCGCGCTTGGGTTCGGCAACTCCATCCGGCAGGCATTTGCGTCGGCAAAGGCGGAGCTTGCTCTAACACGGATGCCGCGTGCGCAGGGAATTGAGCTGTTTGTCCGCAACGGCATCAACGAGCGCGATTCGTTTCCCCGGCTTAACGATGCGGAGCTGATGTTCAAAAGTGGAGAACTCAGAACCGAACGTCGATTCGCAGTCTTCGCGACGCGATAAGTCTTCCCACCATGCCGGCTCGCAGGCGCGACGCGTTCGAGTGAACACATCGCGCCCGGCTTCATAAACTGTGTAGGTGACTGCGGCGCCTGCACCTTGAATCAGAAAGGATAAAAAGACAATGCCACTCACCAATATGAAACAAACCATCGAACAGGAAGCCACCAAAGCTCGCACGCCGCTCGCATCCTTGTTGCGCAAGCCCACCGCCAAAGCGCCAGGCACGCGCATCGGGATTCTGGAAAACTGGAGAGGCAGCTCCAACGGAAAAGGCCCGGGCCGACACGGCAAGACCCTCCGCGACGGACGGTAACACTTCATCAGAATGCGCGGGAGGTAGCTCATCCGAGCTACCTTCTTCGCTATCGGTTTTCCGTGCAGGTCATTGAATCGCAATGAGATACGTGGTAAATAGAGGCATCCTCCCAACCTCACCGAAACGATAAGCGGGGCGCTCTCCGTCGTTGACCTCACGAGACAGTTTCCACCAGGGAAACATAAAAACTCATGCTACCGATCAAAATGAACTCACGTTACAGCAAGCTTCTCACAAGGTTGATCTCGTTTGTGATGCTTCTTGCTCTTACGCCTTCGTCAACGTCAGCTACTTCAACTGAATTGACTGTCCAAGCCCAACAGTTAGTTGCCGAGGCCGACGCTCTACGCGCCACGTGGAAGGAAAACGACCTGCGAGAGGCGTTAAAGAAGTATGACAACGCCGCTGAGACCTGGAGCCTGGTTCCCGATCTCTCAAGCGCCTCACAAGTAAGGTTGCAAGCAGGTGACGTCTGCTTCCTTTTGAGTGAGTTCGCTGAAGCTCTGAAGCGTTATGAAGCGGCGGAGCGGTTGGCGGAAACCGGGGGCAATCGACTGGCGCAGGGCAGGGCACTGAGCAAGATGGGCCGTGCGAACTCTTACATGGGCAATAACGATCTTGCGCGATCGCAGATCAGGAAAGCGTTGACGTTATTGCAGGTGGCGCAAGACGATCCGAACCTCACGGCGAAAAGTGCTTATGGTGAGGCACTCATCAACATGGCCGAGGTCACTCACTCGATCGGCAATTACGCAAAGGTATTGGACCAACTCAAAGAGGCCCGGACGTTTTTGGACCATGATCGTGAGGGACAAGCTCGGATACATCTATTGATTGGCAACACCGTTGGCAGTTTGGGCGACGCGGAAAGAGCGCTGTGGGAGGCTGATCGTGCGTTGGAGTTGTATGAAGCGTTGAATAACAAGGCCGGCGCAGCTCTCGCGCGTGTACCACGCGGAATGTCTTATGCGTTCAAAGGACGCGCGGAACCCGCAATCCCGATTCTTGATGATGTAGCCAGTGTCTTTCGCTCTATCGGCGATCGATACAGCGAGGCCATTGCAATGAATGGACTGGGAACGGCCTATGAGAAATTGAACAATTTCGCTGTTGCTCGCAGCAGTCACGAGAACGCACTGCGTCTGTCCGAGAGTGTTGGAGCATTAGATACCGCCACCGGTGCTTTGTTCAAACTGGGTACGCTGCACATCCAGAAAGAGCCCGAGAAGGCTCTGGCGTATTTCGAACATTGTGTGACTTTGAGCCGCTCCGCGAAATTGGTTCGAACTGAAGCGCTCGCGCTCACTTTCATTGCGCTCGCATATGAAACTCAGAATCGTCCTGCTCAAGCAGCTCAACAGCACCGCAAAGCGCAGAGTTACTACCAGGAGATGGGCGATCGTCGCGGTCAGGTGGTAGCGTTGAACCTTTACGGAAATTACCTTTTTTTCAGGCTGGGCCAAACGCAACAGGCATTGGATATATTTCGTCAAGCGCTGCCCTTGAGCGAAGCCGTCGGCGATACCAGTCTGATACTCGACTCGCGTTACAACCTTGCGAGTGCCCACGTTGCTCTCGGCGACTATGAAGCGGCTCTTCCACTCATCGATGGATCGCTCAACATAATCGAGGAGTTGCGCGCCGGCGTCAGAACTCCCGATCTGCGTACCATGTATTTCTCCGGAGTCCGCGAACATTACGAACTCTGCACCCACATTCTGATGCAACTTCATCTGAAGCGTCCTAACGACGGCTTTGCCGAACGAGCTTTTTTGATGAGCGAGAAAAGCCGCGCTCGTTCGCTTGTCGATCTTGTCAGAGAGTCAGGCTCGGCGTGGCGTGAAGGAGCAACCCCGGACGAGGTGAGGCGTGAACGTGAAATCGTCGCAAGGATCCAGGTAATGTCCGATTATCGCTGGACGCTCTCTTTGAGTGGACAGAACAACTCGACAGAGGCGTCAGAAGTAACCGAGGAAATGGCTCAACTGAACGCCGAGTACTACAAGATTCAGGCGGAGGTGAGAACGAAGACTCTATCCAAACCGGCTTTGGCGGAAGTTGAGTTGAAGGACGTTGCGCAGGTTCAGCGAATGTTGCCGGCAGACGGCACGATGTTGCTCGAATACGCGTTAGGCAATGACGCAAGCTACTTGTGGGCCATCACTTCCAACTCTTTTCAAACTTACCAATTGCCGCCGCGGAACGTAGTCGAAGCCGCGGCGCGAGACGTCTACGATCTGCTTATTGCTCGGCAACGATTCGACAATGATGGCGAGTATCAGGCGAAAGTCGCCCAGGCAGACACTCAATTAGTTGAGAAAGCGACCAGTTTGAGCCAGATGCTGCTTGGTCCAATTTCGTCGCAGCTTGGAAACAGAAGGCTCCTCGTGGTGAGAGAAGGAGCGCTACAACTCGCACCGTTCGACGCTCTTCCCGTCGCAAGCTCCGTTACTGGTCAAGTCTATTTGGCTGAAACGAACGAAGTCGTGGCCCTTCCATCCGTGTCTACACTGCTCGCCATGCGGACCGCGGAGAACCGTCATGGTGCCCGCCGTCGTCTTGTTGCCATCTTTGCAGATGCAGTATTCAGTCCCACTGACGAGCGCGTCAAAACAGGATCTTCAACTACGGCGCAGGCCGCGAGTCTACCCGACTCTGCGAAAGGTTCCGCACCTCGCGCGCCGCGCTTGATTTATTCTTCTGAAGAAGCAGACGCGATCATCGCTGCTGCACCTTATGGCACGACGATGGTCGCTAAAGGCTTCGACGCAAGTCGTGAAACCGCGATGAGTCAAAGCGTTGGCGAATATCAGATCGTTCACTTTGCCACTCACGGCTTTCTTGACACTGAACATCCCGAGCTGTCGGCGATGGTCCTCAGCATGGTGGACCAGAATGGCGCACACCGGAACGGCGTCATGCCGCTCAACGAGATATACAACTTGGATCTTGCTGCTGAACTTACCGTGCTGAGCGCGTGTCAGACGGCGCTCGGAACAGACATCAAAGGCGAAGGACTGATCGGTCTGACGCATGGTTTTTTGTCGGCGGGTTCGAAGAGCGTAGTCGCGAGTCTTTGGAAAGTCGACGATCGCGCGACGGCCGCGCTGATGTCGTATTTCTATCAAGCGATGTTGCAGGAAAAACTCCCGCCGTCCGCTGCCCTCCGCGCTGCAAAACTGAAGATGAAGCAGGACAAGCAATGGAGTGCTCCTTATTATTGGGCCGGTTTCGTGTTTCAGGGTGACTACGAAAGTCGCATCAATGTTGAGAGCAACTCGCGTCTTGTCATTTGTTTAGTGGTCCTGTTGTTGGTTTTAGCCTCCTCCGTTCTGCTAATCTTTCTCCGACGCAGGCGCCGTTCGTCCCCCGCGAAGTAAAATCAGTGCGGCGCGTCTTAACAACTTACTTCAAGCGGAAAATCGACGCTGAAATGGCGCGCAAGTCGGCAATCCCACCCGAGAGCTTCGAAGAGATTCTCGCCTGGCTCGATCCCGATCGTGAGGTCGCGGCGTCGATGTATGTTCAGCTTCGCGAAGATCTCGAGAAGTTGTTCGCTTTGCGGCGTTGTGCCGATCCGCGCTGGTTGGTTGACGAGACTTTCGATCGCGTCGCGAAGAAAGTACACGAGGTGCGGCAGAGTTATGAAGGTGATCCGCGGCTGTATTTTTACGGTGTTGCGCGCAATCTGAGTAAAGAGGAGTTGAAGAAGGTCAAGACGCACAGCTCACTCGACCACGTCGATCTCCCCGCGGACGATCCGAAAGAAGAGACGACAGACATGCGTGAGGAGTGTTTGCACTCGTGTTTGCAGGAGCTTAGCGTTGAGAAGCGTGAGTTGATCTTGAATTATTACGCGAAGGAGAAGCAGGCGAAGATCGATCAGCGAGCGGCGTTGGCGCAGCGGTTGGGGACGTCTGTGGAGACTTTGCGCGTGCGAGTCTTTCGAATACGCAATGGGCTCGAAAAATGCGTGGAACGATGTTTGGAACTCAAGGGGCTCAAGGGAAAAGCAGAATGAAACGGATCGCGTCAGTTTTCATTGTAAGTGGATGGGACGTCTGGAGGGATGACCCATGAAAGACGAATCAGTGTCCGATGCCTCATTGCGGCAGTTTCTTTTAGGTAAAATGAACGACGACGAGCGTGAACGGATTGAGAGTCTGTTTTTGACTGATCCTGTTATGCGGGAACGTGTGTTGGCGGTCGAACAGGATTTAATAGAAGACTATTTGGAGGATGCGCTGTCGGTTTCGGATCGTGAGGAGTTTGTGTTGCGTTACGCGCAGACTGCGGAGCAACAGCGTAAGTTGCGGATCACGAAGTCGATAAAGGAGTGGGCCATCGCGGAGGATCGGCGCACCGCTGCGGCGTCGGACGTGGAGGATCTGGGGCGCACCGGCGCAGCGTCGGACGTGGAGGATCTGGGGCGCACCGGCGCAGCGTCGGACGTGGAGGATCTGGGGCGCACCGGCGCAGCTTCGGATGCGGAGGCTTTGGGGCGTACTGCCGCCGCCGTTTCGGACGTGAGCCAAAGTGGTCCAGATACGAGTTCGTGGTGGAGTCGAATGTGGGGAAGATTGGGGCTGCGACCGTCGTTGGTTGTTCCGATCGCGGCGGTGATCATTCTTGCGGTTGTGTTTGCGTTGATTTGGCTCAACCGTTGGAACGGGCAACGAAGGCAGTTTGCGATTGAACAGGAAGTTGCGCGTTTGAATAGTTCTGAGGGGTTGCGTGAGTTTCCGCCGCAAACGCAGGCACTGTCGCTGCGGCCGCTGACGTTGAGAAGCGGGCAATCGCCGCCGGAAGTGAAGTTAAGTAGCGGCGACGTTGTAGAACTTCAATTGGTGTTGATGCAGTCTGAGCGCTATCCGAGTTATCAGGTCGTGGTTCGTCGCCACGATGCTGCTGAGGCTTTCACGGTTCCCAACCTTCAAGTCTCAAACGATGGCAAAACCATCCCCCTCCGCCTCCCAGGCCACCGCCTCTACCGCGGTCTCTACCTCATAAACTTAACCACGGCGGACAGCTCGACCGTTCCGATCGCAGAGTACCAGCTCAATGTGATCGATTAGTAGATCACACACCACCACTCCTTTCCTCACCGTTCAAATCTCGCCGACAGTAATGTTTCACAATTGATTTCATAGTGCATGGAGACGCAGTCGGATGGCACGTCGCGTTGGAGGAGCCTGCCCGATATTTCATGCTTCATGGCCTGCGTTGGAGTATGAAGGTTTTTCAGGCTCTTTTAACAAAGAGAAATCTTAATGGATAATGAACTCCCATTTCGCAGCCTCACCATACATCTTTCAAAAGAGAATCAAACACCAGACTCATTAATCGAACAAGCCGCGGGCGTCAAGACAAAGAGCGTCATCGTCGGCCGCCGAAGACACTGCCCGCTAATAATTAAGCCGTCTGCTGCCAAGTCTCCGAGTTGGGCCAACTTTTTCGCTCCTTACGTCAAGCCAGATGAATTTGGATTCGTCAGTTCGGCTTCAGCCGTACTGCTCGTTCCTGTGAATGAACGATGGGCTGCTCTAACGTTCGGCCAGGGAAGGCACCTCCTCCAGATGCAAAACTTTGAGGATCGATTTGGTTTACGCGTCGTTTTGAACTGCATTGATAAGGACAAAATCAAGGTAATCGACCGACAAACCTTCGACGCGATCGCCAGTCATAAACTCGAACAGGCTTCACAAGAGGCCAATGCGCGGGAATTTGGGTTTGATTTTGAACGTGACATTCTCCGGGCCGTTACCGGAACTCCGCTCCATATAGAATTTGGTAAGCGGATTAGCGGGATGGAGTCACTGAACACACTCATTCAGACCGATCTGAAAGAACTCAACACCTTACTGGAGAAGTTTCACGACAAGTTTTTCGAGGATTCGTATCGGAAAGACTTTGAATGGGTAGATCAGATTGGGGCTGTCACGGATTCGGCGTTGGAATCAGAATTGAACGAAGCACTTCTTGACCTGATTTGGCATCGTAAGTTGAACGATCGTTGCTGGCTTGCCGTGCCTGACATCATCGATTGGTTGCAAGTGGACGGCTTCCGCTATAGCACGTCAAACAGACAGCCTAAACACCATGATCTCGATTTGAGCAAGTTCCTTGAGACTTTTGACGATTTTCAAGACCTCTCTGAAGATCGATTGAAGAATCGATACATATACTGTATGGATGCCGACGATCAGATCGTAAAGCGCTGGAGTGCATTCAATTGCCTGTATTGCGAGATTGATTATGACCGACTGGCTTATGTTCTCAACGCCGGCAAGTGGTACGTGTTGGACAATGATTTCGTCAAAAAGGTCAATTGTTCCTTTGACACAATTCGTCGATACCCCGGTTCGTTTGCCGACTACGACGACGACACGGAAGGTAAGTACAACGAGCGGCTCGTAGCCGAAAGTAATGGTGACTATCACTTGATGGACCGAAATCTAACTTATCGTGGCGGCCCGATCGAATTCTGTGATGTCTTCTCCAAATCAAAGGAGTTGATCCACATCAAGCGCGACGGCGGTTCCGCTACGTTGAGTCATCTCTTCTATCAAGGAACAACTTCCGCGGAGTTCTTTCAGATAGATCCGGAGTACCGGAAACTAATTTGGGATAAATTGCCGAAAGCATTCCAAACCTTCAAGCCAGATGACCGACCCAAGTCGCAGGATTTTCACGTGGTGTTTGGCATCGTTACCAACAAGAAAGCGTTACGACTTCCTTTCTTCTCTCGTGTAGGCGTGCGGCACGCGGTTAGTCGACTCCAGGCATTTGGCTATCGAGTGTCGTTAGCCAGAATTGGCATCACAGACGCCCGTAGCAAATTACAGAGATATAGATCAGCCGAGAAACGACAACGAAGAAGTAAATGAGTTTTTGCGTAAAAGGAGCCTTGAATGAGTGAAACACTTACCTCTGCGCCAGTTATTTTAACTAACGACGAGCAGCCGGCACTTGATAGTCCAGCGCCTAAGCCGTCTTCCGCGGCGCCGAAGTGGGAGACGACGGCACGCGAACGCATGAGGGCGGCGATTAAGAAGTTTAGTAAGCCGCTCGCGGATCTCGTTGCGCGTGATGCGAATGAAGGCGATACGCGTCTTATCGTCACAGACATGTTGTGTGAGGGATTTGGTTTCGATAAGTACACCGAGTTAACGACCGAGTACCGAGTCAAAGGTGAATTCGCCGACTACGGTATTCGTCTCGATAAGGATCTGATCGCTTTTCTCGAGGTGAAACGCGTCGCTACAAAGTTAGCAGCCAAGCACCTTCGGCAGGTCGAGACCTACGCGGTAAACGAAGGTGTCGAGTGGGTGATTCTGACCAGCGGAGTGGTTTGGCAGGTCTACCACATCACCGGCGGGCTGCCGATCATTGTCGATCTCGCCTTGGAAGTGGACCTACTTGGAGAGGACACTTTGGCCCAGAAAGCCAACCAGCTTTATTACCTTACTAAAGAGTCGCTGAAGCGACGCCAGATCGATACTTTGTGGCAGGCAAAGCGAGCAACGTCGCCGAAGTCGTTGGCGAAAGTTCTAACGTCTGACAACGTCGTCACAGCTATTCGCAAGGAACTCAAGCGCGCGACCGGACAATCCGTAACAGAGCCAGAAGTTGTAAAACTCCTGAACGCTACGGTGTTGCGACCAGAATGTCTCGACGCCAAATAGCGCCAACTACTTCGGTACGGTGAAGACCTCCGCGACGACTTTACGATCGCTGCTCTCGGCTGTGGGGCTGGCGCTGGTGTCGCCGCAGGATAGTTGCCCAGCGGCGATCTCTTCGCAGCTCGAAGGAATCGGTTCAGTCGGCGGATTGCTCACGCGCGCCGGATCGACTTTCTTCTTCTTCAACTCATTCGCCACAATCTTCACGCGTCGATCCGTCAGCTTCTTGTTGTAATCCGGTTGGCCCTTTGGTTTTTCTGAAGAGGCGTGGGCCTCTAATTGGACCTTCGCGTCCGGTTGTGCCGTCAGCAGTGCGACGAGTTCGTCGAAGTGCTTTTGGCCGTCGGGCGTGACGCTCGTCTTGAAAGTGTGCCACGACTGCGGCGCGTCTTTATTAAACTCAATCACGACATTTTGGACCGTCGTAAACGGAGCCGGTGGTGGCGTCGGTGGCTTATCCGGCGGAGTGTCGGGCGGTTTATCCTTGACGCACGTTCCGAAGATCGTCATCGACTGCCCCGGCGGACACGTCAGGTTCACCGGCGGGATTTTAACGCAGTGTCCATCTTCAACCGTCTCGTCCCTGGTGCAACAACGAGGAGCGGGATCATTACGTGAGATCCGTTCAGGCGGACAACAATTTCTCGCGTCCTCAAATCCTGTACAGCATTGCCCGAGCAAGTCGCTCGATCCCGCCGGGAAGAATCCAGGCAAACCATCACAGTTCGCTTTCCCACCACTGCCCTTGCCCTTGCCGAGTATCTTCTCAGCGGCGGCGATGAGGTCCGAGGTGCAACCTTCGGGCAAAGGACTCAGTCCCTTTTGACAGCAATCGAGCACCTTCAACGCCGCACTCCTATCGCCACTAAGAACCTTTGCGGCCTGGATAATGTCGATAGAGCAAGTCGCTTGTTGTCGTTGGACCATCGGACTGGCCCAACGTTGCACTTGCAGCCTGCTGTTGTTTAGACCACCATTCTGTTGCACGACGTGAGTTAACTCATGGGCCAACAGTCTTCGTCCCGCATCCGAATGAGGCGCATACCGGCCGGCTTCAAAGACGACGTTCTCGCCGAGCGTAAAGGCCTCCGCGTTAACGGATCGCGCCGCTTCATGCGCGCGCGTGTCCGCGTGAATCCTGACGCCGCTGAAGTCGTAACCAAAGCGCGAACCAAAGAAACTAAGCGCGTCTGAAGGCAGCGACTGCCCGCCTCCAGCCGGAACAATATTCGCCGAAGCCGTGAGCGGTGCTGCGCCGGCAGCGGCGCGCATGACGGACTTCTCCTCGTCCTCGCACTTCGAACACTTGCGCTGCACTTGTGACGCCATACTTTGGACGCCCTGCGGCGACTGCATATTCATGATCTGACTGGCGACGCGATCTGCTTCGACTTCGTATTGGTCACCGGGCGTGCTGACAGGGAGCTTCGCTTGTAACTCCGAGTGCCCGTTACACTTCGGACATTCGCCGCCGCAGGTGCAGCCGGCCTTACGTTGGATCAGCGGTCTTGCGGAAACGAGCGGAGCCGAATGAGGACGTAGAAAGTCGCTCTTTACATCAGCGGTTCTGGCGTTTTGGGAACTGGCGAAGGTAAGCATGTGGGAGCCTCCCGACGTTGGTCAAAGTCTGTGAGTTGGCCGGCATTCTAGCACCTTCTGCGGGTCATAAGCGAGATTTTCAGACGCCCCGTTTCCATTTCCACAATCCGTGCACCGCAAGGATCAACGCGAAGAGCGCCGTGACACCGATCGCGAGTGTGGTCCAGATGAAGAAGAACGATCCGCTGGAGCCGGCGACGGCGCCGAGACCGCGTCCTCTCATGTGAAGGATAGGAATGCCGATCCCAAGGAGCGACCCGAGGACCATGATGATGTACCCCGACCGCCGTTCGGCGAGAACCACCGTTCCGTACAGCCAAACAACCGCCATGGGCACGGCAGGGAGATTTGAGAGTCCACCCTTTTCATACCCGCGGACGATGTCGCCGGCGATGTGAAAGGTGAAGAAGAGAACCGAGAGCAGCGACGAGATGGTTAACGCAACGTTTCGTTTCATGCGCGGCATTTTCGCGCGCTTGCGCTTCGAAGTCTCCACACGCTGTAACCAGATTGTAAAAAGTTGTACCGAGGTGAAGCTGTCTATTCGATGAAGCGATAGCCGATTCGATGAACGGTGATTATGTGTTGTGGCTCTGACGGGTCAGGTTCGATCTTCTGCCGCAGCCTCGCGATGTGATTATCAACGGTGCGCGTAACGGGCGTGCTGTCGTATCCCCAAACTTCGTCGAGCAGTTGATCGCGCGTAACGATCTCACCGCGATGACGAATCAAGTAACGCAGTATCTCAAACTCGCGCGCCGAAAGATCCAATACTCGCCCGCCTTTCAGCGCCGCGTACTTTTTGAAATTCAACTCGACATCGCCAAAGCTAAAACTCTCGATGTCGGCGACTTGCTTCGAAGCTCTTCGCAGATGCGCCCTGACACGCGCGAGCAGTTCCTTGATGCTGAACGGTTTCGTCACGTAATCATCCGCGCCGACTTCAAGTCCGACCACCTTGTCCATTTCCTGACTACGCGCGGTCAGCATAAGGATCGGCGTGTCGATCCCGCGCGCGCGTAACGTACGACACACATCCAAGCCGCTCATCAAAGGCAGCATCACGTCGAGCAAAATGATGTCAGGCCTTTCAGTCGACGCCTTCTCCAAACCTTCTTTCCCATCGCGCGCGACACAGACCTCGTAGCCTTCGTACTCACAACTATCTTTCAACCCCAGGACCATGTTGGGTTCGTCTTCGATGATCAGAACTTTCGCCAACGTATGTTTCTCCTATGATTCAGTGGCACGCAACCTGTGCGGCAGAAGAATCGTGAAACGACTTCCTTTACCGACGTCGCTCTCGACGGAGATCGTTCCGTTATGCGCTTCGATAATGTGTTTCACGAGGGATAGGCCGAGGCCGCTGCCTTTTACATCATGAACGAGCCCGTTGCCAACGCGATAGAACTTCTCAAACACCTTCGCGTGTTCGGCGCGCGGAATTCCGATGCCGCGGTCGGCGATCTCAACGCAGAGGTTTGCGTCGAGCGTCTTGGCCGTGATCGAAATCTGCTTCACCTTGCCTGAGTATTTGATCGCGTTATCAAGCAGATTCGAGATCGCCTGGGCCATCGCCTCGCGATCGATCAAGACTGGCGGCAGCTCAGGTTGTATGTCTGTTTGAACGTCAAAGCCGGAGTTGACGATCTGATAACGATGAGTTGAAAGTACGTTGTCAATCACTTCCGTTATGTCGCCATCGACGAGTTGATACGTTTTTCGTCCCGCTTCGATCCTGGAGAAGTCGAGTATGTTATCGATCGTCTTGTTCAGACGCAGACTCTCATGCCGAATAATGCGGTAGTACTCCGCCCTTTTCTCGTCGCTCTTAACGCGACCGAGTTCCAGGATTTCGGAAAACAGGCTGATTAGCGATAGAGGCGTTTTCAGTTCGTGCGAGACGTTTGCCACGAAATTTGATTTCGCCTGGGCCAGACGTGCTTCGCGATCAGTGGCTCGGATCGTAAGGGCCATTCCGCCGAGTAGGACCAGCAGGACGAGCAGCGTCGCTCCGGCACTGTGCAGGAAACTGTTGCGCGCGAGGTCGTCGATGTTTGTGTTCTTCAGACCGACGGCGGCTTTCCAGTTCGAGAACGGAGGACCGAAACCGCTTTCAAGAACGGGCGCGTGCGCGGGCGCGTTTGAGTACAACACGCGCTGATTCTGATCCGTAATCGTGATCGCTACGGCCGGCGAGGCGTTGTTCCCGTGATAGGCATTTAGCGTTTTGTCGATAGTGCCGGCGAGCAGGTCATCGCGGATAAAACTTTCGGATAATAAGACACCCGCGAAACCACCTGGCGACGAATAAAACAGATATGCCGTGTTCGAAGAAGCATCAACTGCGAATAAATACTTGCGATCCGCGTCAACGTAAGCTTGGGCCATTCGCGAGCTTTCAAACACAGATCGAACATGAGATTCGCCTGGATTAGTGACAACAAAAATATCTTCGATCTCGGGATGCGAACGCTTTACGTCCGCGAAGTATTTCTCGCGCTCGTCCGCCTTTTGCGGGAGGTTCAAAGTCTTAGTCGCGATCTCCTGGAGGCGCTGTTTCATCTGCCGCTCGACGATCGTAAATCCCTGTCGCAGGTTGTCTTTGAACGCGCCCTTGGTTTTGTTCTGGAGTTCCGCGAGCGAGCGGTATTGCATGTAAGTCAGCACGAGGAGGGGAAGAAACACTCCTATGGAGGCCACTATCGTCAGCTTTTTTCGCAACGATAGCTTCGTGATTGCACCGCGGAACATACTGCGCAAGAGCATAACATCGCGGGTCCGCGGAAGTTGCGATGATTCGCACCCGAATTGTAAAAAGTTGTCACGAACAATGTTTGAATCGGAGCTATAATGACCGCCGTCTCACACCGCATGGCCCAGAGCGGTTGTCAACTGATCTTTCTCTTTTCGACAAAGGAGCCATGAATATGCGCGGAACCGACGCTCGTCACAACGTTCGCTCGAACGCACCCGTATCACAAGTTATCCGTATACTGCCGCTGATTCTCCTTCTGGTTTCAATCGCGTCGGCGCAAACGTTTCGGGGAGCAATCCTCGGTACGGTCACCGATCCGAACGGCGCCGTCATCCCGGGCGCGCAGATAACGATCAAGAACACGAGCACCGGACTCGAGCGTTCGACTACGACCGACGAAAACGGCAACTATTCCGTTCCCGAATTGCCGATCGGTCCATACGAAGTCCGCGTCGAGCACGCCGGCTTCGTTCCGTCGCGGGTCGAAAATGTTGCTGTCGAGGTGGCGAGTGAACGACGCATCGACGTGAAGTTGAGTGTTGCCGGCGGCGAAACTACCGTGATCATAGCCGCAAACGAGCAGGTCGAAACGACGAGCAACACACTCGGCGGCACGATCACCACGAAGGCCACCGCGGACCTGCCCATCAACGGTCGCGACTTCACGAAGTTGCTGGTAATGGTTCCGGGCGCGACCGGCGATCCATCGGGCGCAACCGACTCGCCCGGCTCCTTCGGCCTGTTTAGCGCCAACGGCAATCGCGGACGCGCGAACAATTACCTGCTCGACGGCACCGACATGAACGACGGCTATCGCAACCTTCCCGCGATCAACGAAGCCGGCGTCTTCGGCACGCCTGCGACGATCCTGCCAGTCGAAGCAATCTCGGAAGCGGCGATACTCTCAAACTTCGAAGCCGAGTACGGCCGCAACGCGGGCGCGATCGTCAACCTCGTTACGAAGTCGGGCACGAATGATTTTCATGGTTCGCTGTTCGAGTTCTTCCGAAACAACGCGCTCGACGCACGTAACTTCTTCAACATCGAACCGAATCCGCAAACGGCTTTTCGCAACAATCAGTTCGGCGGCTCGCTCGGTGGCCCAATCAAACGCAACCAGACGTTCTTTTACTTCGCTTACGAAGGTCAACGCGAACGCGTCGGGCTCAATTCAACAGCGCGCGTTCCCGATCCGCGCGAGATTGCAGCGCTCGGTGGTCCACAGAATCCCGTGATCGCCCGCTTGCTGGCGCGCAATCCCTGGCCGGCTCCGAATCGTCCATTGGCGCCTTTCGACGATAGTGGCGCACCAAACCTTTTCGTCACAACACCCGCGTCGAACGACGTCGACAGTCTCATCGGCAAGATCGACCATTCGTTTAATAAGGACAACCAACTTACCGGACGTTACTTTTTCGGCACGAGCGACCAGTCGTTCCCCCTCGCCATTCTCGCCGGAAACATTCTTCCCGGCTACAACACCGTGACGCCGACTACGGTCCACCTCGTATCGATCTCATACTTGAAGATCTTGTCCGCGACGAAGGTTAACGAGCTGCGGTTTGGCTACAACCGTTTCGACCAGGGCTTCTTTCCCGAAGACAGCGATTTTGATCCGCGCTCGATTGGACTCAACACCGGCATCACCAGCGAACAGGATTTCGGTCTCCCGCAGATTCGCATTCAGGACAATTTGGGAATCGCCAACATCGGCGCAACGCTGTCGGTACCCCGCGCGCGTCTCGACACCAACTATCATGTGATCGATAACTTTTCATGGAAGCTCGACAAGCACGATCTGAAGTTTGGCTACGAGTTTCGCCGCACTACGGTGGACCAGTTCTTCGACGCCGGCTATCGCGGCCGGCTCGACTTCGCTTCGCTTGAAGACTTTCTCACGGGCACATTGAGCGGCGGACGTGCCGCACGCGGCAACTCGAATCGCAACAGTTTTCAGAACTCACACGCCGGTTACTTGCAGGACACGCTTCGCTGGAGTCCGCAATTTACGTTCAATCTCGGGTTGCGCTGGGACTACTTCGGCGTCTTCGGCGAGAAGGACAACTTGTTGAGCAATTTCAGTCCGACGGAAGGCTTGGTCCAGGTTGGATCACCGGGCGTTCCGCGTCTCTACGATCGCGACTGGAATAACTTCTCGCCGCGGCTTGGACTGGCGTGGAACGTCAACGGCGACGGAAAGACTGTCGTGCGCGCAGGTTGGGGTCTGTTTTACGATGCATTCTCGCAGGATTTTTTTGCGGGCCAGCTTCCGTTCAATACTTTCAATCCCGGACCCGCTTTCAACCCGGTTGGACCATCTCCGATCCTCTTCTCGTTTTCAACGACTGACGTGATCGAAAACGGGGTGCCGATTTTCTCTGACTTTCTCGACTCTGACGTGTTCGCAGTCGATCCACATCTGCGCACGCCGTACATTCAAAATTACAACCTGAACATTCAGCGCGAGTTGTTCAGAAACGTCGTGATGCAGGTCGGCTACGTTGGCTCAACCGGCAAAAAGCTGTTTCGCTACCGCGACATCAATCAACCTTTGGACCCTAGCGTCTCTTCGGCTCGCCCGTTTGACAATGGACCTTTTGCGCCTTCGGGAGGAACGTTCTTCTATGTGAACCATCTCGAGACCAGCGCCGTCTCGAACTACAACGCGCTGCAAACGAGTCTCTCCGTGCGCGATCACAAGGGTTTTTCGACCGACATCTATTACACGTGGTCGCATTCGATCGACAACGCGTCTGATGGACAGGACTACGTGGCGAATGCGACGCAGCCCGACAACAGTCACTGCACAAGATGCGAGAAGGGAAACTCGAATTTCGATAGTCGCCATCGCTTCGTCGTCAGCGCCAGTTACGCTTTGCCGAACTTTATAGAGTCATATCCACGTCTCGGCTCGGGATGGCAACTGAACACCGTGGTGACGATGCGCAGCGGAAACCCGTTTCACCTCACGCTGTTTGACGATTACAACAACACGGGCGAGTTTTTCCCACGACCTGATGTGATCGGTGACCCTTACGCAGGCACGAGTTCGCCGGACAACTTCATCAACCTGTCAGCATTCAAGGTGCCGTGTACACTCGATCCGTCCGGTGACGGCAGCGCTGCCAGTTGTATTCCCGGTACGTGGCACTTCGGATCGCTGGGCCGCAACGCCCTGCGTGGTCCAAACTACTACAACGTCGACTTTTCGATCTTCAAAGATACGGCGATTACGGAAAGGTTGAGGCTGCAACTGCGAGCTGAGATCTTCAACATCTTCAACCACCCAAACTTCTCAAATCCACTGCTGCCCAGTTTTGCGGCTGACTTCACATCGTCGATCGATCCGATGACAGGGCGGGGAACTGGTTTTCTTCCGATCACCGTCACGCCCGATGTCGGCATCGGGAATCCGTTTTTGGGTGGCGGTGGGCCACGGAACGTTCAGTTGGCGCTCAAGTTGATTTTTTAAACCATTATGCTTTTAGCCATGGTTGTTATTACCCATCAGGCGAGCGAATTCCTTTCTTACCATCGGATAACACTCGCAACTTACTGATTCAAGTCCTCGACGGTCGAGGATGATCACCTGTCCACGCTTGTAATCGATGAAGCCTCTCGCTCTAAGAGCGCCTGCGGCTTCCGTCACGCCCGCTCGTCTGGCGCCTAACATCATCGCGATGAACTCATGCGTCAACTCGAGTTCTTTAGCGTTCGCCCGGTCTTCGCACATCAGCAGCCACTTGGACAGCCGTCCTTCGATCGGATGAGCGCGATTACAAGCCGCCGTCTGCGCTATTTGCGTGATGAAGGCTTGGGTGTAGCGAAGCAACAAGTCCTGTAGCTGTCCGCCCTTGTTGAACTCCCTCCGCAACACGTCTGCTCTCATCCTGAGCCCGTCGCCCGGAAGTCGGACCTGTGCCAAAAGGGGAGTGCTAATGCTGCCTAAAAAGACGCAGACGCCGAACATCCCCTCGTTTCCCACCATCCCCACTTCGACACTTGTCCCGTCTTCAAAATTAGAGACGAGAGAAACGGTGCCGTGATTAGGAAAATAGACGTGCCTGATCGGCTCCTCAGGGTGGCAGAGTATTTCTCCCAGCGGCATCGTGACGGGTTCTAGATCCTCGCTTAGACGCTGGTATTCTTCGAGTGGTAATGCTTTAAGGATTCTGTTTGGGCAGGTAGTTAGTAATTCAGTTGTAGACATCGGTAGCCTCTTCCAGTTTGCGGTTACGTCATTGAAGACAACACGCGGCAACAGGAAAGAGTTGAAGCAGACCGATGTCGTATGCAGCTTGTCAAAAGAACTGTTCGTTTCGTACAGAAAGGACTATACCACCGTCTGTCCAAAATGAACATACTCGAAGGGTGGTGTCCTAATCTGACTGTGATCTTTTTAATCCGTGTTTCCTGTGTGCGTAACATCAGCTAAGGCAGCGCTCATAGGGAACACGGAGAAAAACGAATTTTCAAATTAGGACATTACCTACTCGAAGTCATGGACGCGCTAAAGAATATGAACCAAAACGCTTCACCGTGAACACATTTTAAGAAATAGTGCTCCGATAAGTGGTCTAGCGCACTGACAATGCCTGCTAATTATTGTCAAAATGATAGTATCTATGCCTGCAGGCGCGAAAGTGATGCGTTTGCAGTAGTTCAGAACGACCTTAACCAGGAGAATTATGGACGAGAAGCCAGTTTTTAAAGTTGGAGATCGCGTCGACCAGATGTGCGTCAACTGTAAAGAGGAGCGCGGTCACATCGTGACTTCAGTGAGCAAGGCAGGGAAGATCACGCGCGTTGGTTGTCCGATGTGTAAATCGAGCGTCACGTATCGCGCCGGCACGGCGTCACGCGGTTCCGCTAAATCCGGCGCCCCATACGATCAGGGGCGAACGTATCGCAAAGGTCAGATACTGATGCATCCCATGTTCGGCGAAGGCGAGGTGACTGAGATTATCGAGCCGCAGAAAATGGATGTTTTATTCGCGGATCGCATACGGCGAATGATCCATGCTCACTCGTAACTAAACCGAGCGGTCCATTGCGCCCGGGTGAAAGTCTCTTATTCAATCCGTGGCGGCCCCAATGACGGGATAATCGTCTCGTGGCGACACTCTCTTTGTGCTCATTTTGTCACGGTGAGGACGCGCGATGCAGAACAGACTTGCAACTTGCATGTGAACTGATGCATCGTAGCAGCTGTTAACCCTTCTCTCGCGCATCGACGGTGGTGCGCCCCGCGCAGCCAGTATCAGCGCCGGACGTTTTGGATAGTTCGAGAGCAGGCTTCTTTCAACTTTTGAAGCGCTCCTTGCGAGCATCCGAACCTGGTCCTTCGAACGGCAACCGTTGCGCCGAAGCCAATCCGATTCGCAGCTTCTTTTTACTCCCGCAGGGGAAAGGTATATCTATGTCAACGAAACTCTATGTTGGAAACCTCGCTTTCCAAACCACCAACCAGCAGCTGCAGGATTTGTTTGCTCAAGCCGGCACCGTTCAATCAGCAAATGTAGTCGAAGATCGCGACACCGGGCGCTCCCGAGGATTCGCCTTCGTCGAGATGTCGACAAACGCTGAGGCTGCCGCAGCTATCGATCAGTTCAATGGTAAGGAACTCGGTGGCCGTGCGTTGAAAGTCAATGAAGCCAAGCCACGCGAAACTCGCAACGGCTCCAGCGACCGCAAGTTTGGCGGCAACCGCGGCGGTGGTTTTGGTGGTGGTAACCAGGGTGGTCATCGCGAACCTCGCTGGTAAGACATCACGTCCGGCACGTTCTCTTCTATCAGTTGTTTTTAACGATAGAAGAGACTGCCGGGACGGTCTCCTTCCGAGGTGGTCCAACTCTCTCCGTCAACATTTCGTCGCAATTACTGCAACAAATTGTGAATTGACACATTAATCGAATAGTGGTTAATTCCTGCGCGGTTTCCTCGTAATCGCCCGCACTCGTCGAGTTGGTCTAACCGACCTCGTCACCCTCAGACGTCTGGCAAGCTCTACCTAGCGTACAAAACGCAGACCCGACTGCAAAACACAGATCGCGTTCGCGCGCCGTTTGTACTCGTGCGCCTGGTCCAATCACACCTTGGATTGGCACAGGTTACGTGCGTCGTGTGCAAACCTGGACCATCTAACTCGAGCTACACGTCTATAAGGAGGTAACGCATGAACTCACGAAGTTCTGTTCTATTCCGCATCTTCTGCGTGTTGGTGGTGTTGCTAACAGTCTTTTCCGGCTTGATTTTCAGGCAGAGATTGAAAGCAGCATCTCAAGGAGGCATGGCGACCGTTACGATCTACATGTATCCCAACTATCAGTTCAACGTACTTCGCGGACCAAGTGGTCTAGCTTTCGTCGACAAGCAAATCGCTACTGGCGGGTCGAGTTATCGAACCGAGTTTCCTCTGTACATTGCGGATAGTGCCAATCACGTGATCCGCGACTTCAATAGTTACACTGGAACTCTTTCGACGCTCTCGGGATCCCTCGGATCTCCGGGTTACGTCAATGGCAGTTTGGGTTTCTGCTCAGTACAAATGGCCTACCGGACTGTCGGCAAAGAACAACATTGTGTCCACTCAGAATGGTTGTGATGGCTGGTACTACCCTCCCTTCGGCCATTGCTGCCCCGTTTGCACAAACCCTCACATCGATCGCTTTAACGCTCAAGAAATCTACGTTAGTGACTCTCAAAACTTTGTCATGCGGCGGATCTGTGCCGGGGATAGCCAGGCAGCTACAGGAAATTGCGTGGGGCAAAATGGGTCAAGTCGTGACGTCATGCGGCAGCGGCGTCAAGGGTTACTCAAACGGCCCCAGCTTTTCCGCTTCGTTTGCCAGTCTTGCCGGGAAATAGTCCAAAGAGCAGCGGTGGAACCTACTATTACATGGCCGACGCGGAAAACCATGCGATCAGAGCCTGGAATGGCAGTTCGGTTTACACAGTTGCCGGAAGCGGGCAACCGGGCTTCGTCGATGGACCGAGTAGCAGCGCTCAATTTATGGTCCCCGGAAAAGTGGTCGAAGGTGGTTCCGGTTACCTGTATGTCGCGGACATCGGCAACAACGCGATCCGCATGATCGACAGCTCAGGAAAAGTTTCAACCTGTGCCGGCTGTGGTCCAACACAGTATGGTTTCGTCAATGGCCAGGGCTCACAGGCCAAGTTCAATCGCCCCACCGCGGTGGTCTACAACGCCGCCGACAGCTCGTACTACATCGCCGACTCTCACAACAATGTCATACGCAAGATGGACCAGTATGGCAACGTCACCACGTATGCGGGCACTGGTGAAACGGGCCTGGTCAATGGCCCACTGTCGCAAGCCAAACTCAGTATGCCGGTCGATCTGCTCATCCACAACGGCTACATGTACATTAAGGATAAACGGAGGTAGTTGCGGGGTAAAGAGCGAGGAGGTTTTGAGAGGTGAACGATGTCGGCGAAATAGGGATCGGAGGCGAACCTGCAGTTCGTTGCTGTTGAGAGGTTCTTGCAGTGGCCCACATAGTCGGCAGCCAGCAGAACGGGTGCTCACACTTTTCTTTTTCCAATGAACTGAACCACCGAAGCCATTCCTGTATGGCCTTCGCCCTCAGCAACTTCTCTTTCGACTTCGCGCAGAAGAATTGGCTCCAGGTTGGAGAACTCTCGCTGGACCTTCTCAGTCGTCATGAGCCTGTCGATGTCCTTGGGGCCACCAGTATCTCTTGACAGCTGATTCTCTGAGTATGCCTCGAGAAGTGCGATTCCCTCAGGTTTAAGTGAAAACTCTATCAATGGATAAAGTCTCTTGCGGATACTACTCGGAAGATGCGCTGAAATTGAGATGACCGAACCATAGTGATTTTGTTCCGGTTCAAACGTCGACAGATCCGCGACCTTCGTCTTGATACTCACGCCGCGTGACTTAGCCAATTGCTTCGCTTTTTCCAAAGCGACCGTGGAAATATCGACGCCAAGTACCTCTAATCCGCGTGACGCCAGAAAAACCGCATTTCGTCCTTCTCCTTCTGAAAGAGACAGGACCGGCCCTTTTACAAGGCCGCAATGCTCGGCCAGGAACGAATTCGGCTCTGTGCCGTAGAGGTAAGCACTGTTCGCGTAGCGTTGGTTCCAAAATGATTCATCATACATATTCTGACCTAATCTAACTCTTCGGTCTCGTAATTCAGTGGGATCATTATCAGCTTAGGACGTCTGGATTCTGAGTCGTACGCCGCAAATCGACGAAGCGGCACATTAGTCGATAGGCACTAGCTTGAGCTTAATGGCTTGACGTGTGAGTCCGGCGATATCTCGGACATTTAGTTTGCTCATGATGTTGTTGCGATGAGTCTTTACTGTGGTTTCACCGATGCCGAGGCTGGCGGCGATCTCCTTCGACGATTTCCCCTCGGCTACGAGCTGCAGAATTTCCCGTTCGCGCTGCGAGAGAGGGCGTGTCGAGTATTCACCGATCGCTCGGCCGTACGATCCAATCTGATCCGCTGCCTCCATGATCTCCGGGCTGAAGTAGATTCTCCCTCTAGACGCGGTGCGGATCGCCTGGATGAGGTCTTTCGCGGCGCCGCTCTTGATGATGTAGGCGACAACGCCGGCGTCAATCATATCTCGAATGTAGGCTTCGTCCGTATAGGCGGAAAGCGCAATCACCCGTGTTCGTTGACTTACGTCTCGGAGGCGACGTGCCGCCTCGATACCGTTAAGCTCAGGCATCGAGACGTCAACCACCGCCACATCTGGATGCAACCGCTCGACCAACTCCAGCAATTGCCGGCCATTCGCACTTTGTCCTACGACTTCGAAATCCGGTACTTCTCTCAGCAACGACGCAATGCTCTCTCGTACTAGTTCGTGGTCATCCGCTAAGACTATCGTTGTGCGCATCTGTGCAGCACCAAGGGGCCTCTTGACGTGAGTCCGTCGCGCGGTCGCAAATTGGGCTTATTGCGGTGAGGGGAACTTTGAGCGCCAGCCTGGTCCCTTCTGTCACCTTCGTTGAGATTTCAATCTTCGCCCCGATTAGTTCAGCCCTTTCCTGCATCGCGGCAAGTCCAATGCCATGGCTTTCTTTGATCGCTCCGCACTCGATGCCCCGTCCGTCATCTTCTACGACAATCGACGCCACGTCCTCTTCGAGACTGAGTTTGACTGAAATCTTACGTGCCTGAGCATGTTTGAACGCATTGGTGATCGCCTCCTGGGCGATTCTATAGGCGGTGGTCTCCACCATTCGATGCAGGCGAGGAAAGTCTGGAGAAACCTCCATCTCAAACAGAACTCCGGCTCTTTGCGTCAACGTGCTCAGTTCCTGCGTAAAACTTCGCAATGCGGTAATCAATCCATAGTGTTCCAGAATCGAAGGGTGCAAAGCGCGGGCGGTTCGCCGGAGCGTCTCATGGGTTAGCTGTATCAGGTTCTCCACTTTGACGAGATCGCTTTGAACGGACACTTCTTCGGGTAAAACCCGACTGAGCTTTAGTCCCAGCTGCTCCAGATAAATGGCGGCGGCGGAAAGGTCCTGGCAGGCTTCATCATGCAGGTGTCTTGCGAGGCTTCGTCGTTCGTCCTCGCGCGCGAATTCGAGTCGTTCGGCCAAATGCCGCCTCGACTTCTCGATCTGCTTTTGTTCAGTAATGTCTGTGCCCACCACGAGCACTGACGCGACTTCACCATCGCGCTTGACGGGCACATAACGAATTCGATAGCTGCGGAAGTTAACATCCTCTGCCTCAAAATCGGAGGTTACGCCATCGCGAAATACGTTCTTGAGTGACTGTTCAGAAAGCGCGCACGACTCAGTATGAAGAAAGGTGGAAAGATGTTTGCCAAGAACCTCTTCTTTTTTGAATCCGGGAGCCGTGTGATTGATATAGCGTATCGTGCCAAGCCGGTCGACAATTAAAACATGGTCCGGAATATTCTTCAGAAGATTGCGTAACCGCTCTTCGGAGTTTCGCAGGGATGCCTCAGCTTTCTTGCGATCAGTGATATCGATCAAGTAGCCGCGCAGGGATTTCTTCCCATTTTTGCCACTCACGACACTAACAAGATCGCGCAACCAAACGGTGTGGCCGTCAGCGGCGATCATCCGATACTCAAATTCATACTCAGTCAGGTGCTTTGACGATTCAGCGCAGAGATTGACGGCACTGTGGCGGTCTTCTGGATGCAGGTGGTTGATCCAGAAGTCTTTTTTGTACCATTCAGCGGAGTCGTAGCCCAGCAGTTTCGTAACTTGCGGGCTGACATAGGTAAACATCCACGTTTCAAGGTCAGCTTCCCAGGCGATGGCATTGGTTGTTTCAACCAGGCGTTGGAAACGTTCCTTGCTTTCTCGCAATTCCTCTTCGGCCCGCTTTCGTTCTGTAATATCGTTGTGGGTAACAACCGCTCCTCCTTCGCTTCGCTTTAAGGGTGTGACCAGCATCAGAAACCAGCGCTGCCTGGTCGGTGAATGGCAGGGATACTCCAGTCGAAAATACTCTTTCGAACCCTCGCAGACTGCCTTAACACCATCGAGCGCTTTCTCAACTTGCACATCACCGCTGTTGACAGCTCTGCGGCAAACCTCCAGATAGTTGAGACCGCCCCCGACTCGATCTTCGTTTCTCACGCCGTTGTCTCGCGCAAAGTTGTTCCACGCAGAATTAACCGCAATGATATTGCCTTGCCTGTCGAGAACCGCCACATGTGTGTCGAGGGAAGAGAGAATTGCCCGATTGAATTCCTCGCTTTCGCGTAATGCTTCTTCGGCCCGCTTTCGTTCAGTTAGGTCCAGGATGAATGCCAGGAACCCTCGTACATTTCCTTGGTCATCGAAATGCGGCTCGTAGTTGATCTGTACATGACGCTGGCCCGCGCCTTTATAGTCGAGCCAGCTAGCGAAAGAAACTTTGTTACCCGCCAGCACCCGTTCCACATACGGGCGGATGCTTTCATAAGCGGCCGTGCCGAGGATCTCGATCAGGTGCTTCCCACGTACCTCAGCGCGAGAATGACCAAACCAGTCCTCGTAACCTTTATTGGTAAACTGATAGCGTTGCTCAGAATCGACATAGGAGATTAGCGCCGGCAAAGCGTCGATGACGAGTCGAAGTTGTTCCTCGGCGGCATCATGGCGCGCAGTTGGATCAGGGTGGGTTGCGAACGGATTTGCAGACATCTTAACTGCCTTGAACACTCACACCTTTAGTCTACTCATTCTTTAGATCGATAGGCATCCTCCCTTTGTAGGATACGCAGGTTGGAAGTGACGACGTAAGCTCATTTCGGCTAAGCAACTGGAAAAAATCGCGACTAGCCCCGGTGCCAGGTCCGTGCTGGCCTGCGGTCCTATTTGTTTCGTGGAGAACTGTTTTCGTGCCAAGGATGCTTCAAATACTAGATAAACCGACAACGGATGCCCCAAGCTTCGCGCAGGCCGGGAATTGCACAAATGTCCTGTTAATCGAAACTCGCAGGAATGATGCTTCGAAGGTCGCGGCGCTGTTTGCCAATGTGAATACTAGACTGCCAGCTTCACCTCACCACCTGATGTTGCACCGAGCTGAAAATGTGTTGGAGGGTTTGGACGCGCTGGCGCAAGGCGGTATTGACATCGTCGTCCTTAAGCTCCCGACACTAGGCACAAACGAGTTGAAGCCGCTCTTCCACATTCTTGAAGGAGAGCCAAATGTTCCGGTCGTAATCCTGACTGAGGACGACGATGAGGTTCGAGCTTGCCAGGCAATTCGAGCCGGGGCGCAGGACTGTCTGCTCAGGGACCAACTCACTCGAGACGACTTGCGGCGTTCTCTTTGTTACGCAATTGAAAGACATCAGTTCCTGCGGAAGAAATCACTGACCGACGATCTAACTGGCCTGCACAATCGAAGAGGTTTTATAAACCTCGCCCAGCAGCAACTCAAAATCGTGCGCGCTCAACGTACTGCTGCGTCGTTGATACTGGCCTTCGCGGACATCGACGATCTCAAGCAAATCAACGATAGTTTTGGGCACCAAGCCGGGTCTGATGCGATTTGCGATGCGGCTCAGGTTTTGCGCAGCACATTTCGCGAGGTTGATGTAATCGGCAGACTTGGTGGCGATGAATTTGGTGTTTTGATTGTCAGTCCTGTCAAAGATAGTGAAGCCACAATTCTCGGGCGGGTGAACGACAATATCCAGGCGATTAATCAGGAGAAAGTCAATCCTTATCGTCTGTCGTTAAGCATCGGCTTGACACAAGTTGATCCAAAAAGCGCGACCACAATTGAGGATCTAATTGCTAAAGCGGATGACGCGATGTACGAGCAGAAGCTGTCAAAAGGCCCATGGGGGCGTCGTCGTAGGAATCGAAGTTGGTCCAGGCAAAATCATCGCGGAACCAACTTCTTTCCTGAATTCTGAGTCGTTAGTAAACGGAAATGGCATATATGAGCACCACAACTTTTAAAAGCGAGAAGCGTCACACCAACCGCGGCCGGATTTTGTTCGTCGATGATCACGAAGACATGCATACACTTCTGGGCGCAATGTTAGGTAAATCGGGCCACCATGTGATGAGCGTAAGCAATCCCTTATCAGCTCTGGTCTTAGCGCGTAATCAAGACTTTGATCTTGTCATCCTGGACGGGCTTTTCACAGATGGCACTGGAATCGAGCTGTGCAAACGGATCCGAGAGTTCGATTCTTTAACCCCCGTTGTTTTCTTTTCAGGTGATAGCAGGGAGTCCACCCGTCATGAGTCGATAAATGCCGGTGCGCAAGCATACGTCGCGAAACCGGATATTAGCGGATTGCAGTCAATGGTGAATGAATTACTGAACCAGCCGAGATCTTACGACTTTGGACCGTGGAAAATTCGTTAAATGAAAAGAGATGAATAAACTAAGCTTACGTGAGTTGGAACAGATTGAAGAGTTGGCTCATAGGTCCGGCACAGCGGAAGCTGGGGTTGTGTTGCGGCTGGCAGCGGCCTTGCGGGAAGCCTTACAGGAGAAAGAGAATGCGGTTGCCATAGCCGCTCAGATTAAACGTACGAAACGTGAATGAGCCCATGGAATACGCTGATGCCACAACCTTGGACCAGAGATGGGGCGCCGCCTTTCACAGCGTTAACACACACTACTGGCAAGAAACAGATAGCTACGTGCCGGGAGTTCGATCTCTTCCTGGGATAGTTTCGGGTCCACATCTTCCAGACAAAGGTAAACGTTTACAACTTCGGCTCCCCGTCTTGAAGGATTCCCGCGAGAGGGTTCCCCGGTTGCGACCTTGTCGTTGAGATCCACTCGGAACACGGCGTCGGGCGATCCGAGAGAATCGTAATCGGGACGAAGAGTCGCTGACGGATTGCCGCCCTCCGCGATTCGGCCGCCGCCTGCGCCCTGCGCGCGGATTCGAGCACGGCTGATGAGGACGCCCCGCCGGTTATTATTGCCATTGTCGTCAGGTGTTTCATGCGCTGCAGATCCGCCTGCCCAACATAATATCTCTGCAGTCTTTGGACCACGAGGAGCAGCTGGCGCCAATACAATACCCCCGCCGAAGTCGTCGGGCGCGTGGGCAGTTGAGCCTGAGGGACCTCAGTTATCCCGTGGTCAAGGCGATTCGTGTTTTCGATGATCATCATGCGCGCGTCATGGCGCGCGTACTGCACCTCCAACATTAACCAAACCAGCTCCCAAAAGTCGGCCTGCGTTATCTTCATCCCCGCCAGTGCCTGCGTTGCCCCAGGGGTCTTCCAGATGGTTGCCAGGCGTTCACTGCGGCGCGGAGTGAGGCAGTCGTCGAAACCAAGTTGGACCGCCCGACTGAGGGCGGCGATCGCGTTGTCGGGCTCGTTCAGCGTCCCATAAAGTTCCGCGATCTCATACTCGCTTGCCGCTCTGAGCCAACCGGGCGTTTCCGGCTGCGCCTCCAGATTTCTGTAACCGATGATCGCGTCGCGATACTGTTTGTTGTCGGTTAACTGCACAAGCTTCACCAGTTGATCAGTATAATCCTGCCGTCCCGTCTGCGCGGCTGCGCCGGGCAGAAACGAAACTATAAAAATCGAGATCAACAGCGTACGTAACATCGCGACCTCCTTTCCTTAAAAGCCAATGCAAACTTCTAGAACAATTCAACCTTTCAATTCGCGTTCTGAACTAATCAAAGCCCCTGGCGGGCACTCTCATCCGTATACATAGACGATCACAAAGTCATCGAAACGAATCCTTTGTGATACGCTCAGCTCAAGAAGGCCACCTTTTGCTACGTCCACCTCAACGTCGTTGCTTTTACGTAACTGCGCCGCCACCAGGGCAGCGATCATTTTCTTGGCTGGTCAAACCGGGCAATAGCGAATTTCTATCTTTCGCATGACTCCTCCTTCCTCATAGAATCACGTGACGCGCCGCGGGCGCCGGGCCGAAGTGACGTGTTGCCGCTGATCGGCCCGGCATCCGCCGTCTCTTACGCCTTACTCGTCGGTGCGCCCGAAGCCCTGCGACTGAAACCATTCGTGAATGAGCCGCCAGCCCTCGTGGTTGCGCAAGTGTGTGTTGAAGTCGTGGCCGACACCGGCGAGCGACTGCACCGTCACGCTCGACGCGCTGCCGAAGTATGCCGCCTCGCCCTCCGCCAGAGACGCCGGGAAGAGCGCGTCAAACTCGCCCAACTGCACGAGCACGCGGCCGGTCACCGCGCCGACGCGCGTCGCCGCAGGATCAAACATGGGGACGATGCCGGTCGAAAGCTGCCCGCGTGCAAGCAAGTCGGAAAGGATGTTGTTGTCGTAAGCGATGACTTCGGGATCCGCGCCCGGCGCGTAGTAGAAGGCTACGGAGCGCACCTCGGCGGGCATCGGGGAATACTCGTACTGAAGCATCCCGGCGATGAACTCCGCAGGGATCGGCAGCTCGTGCGGGACGTGACCCATCCCGGTCGAGACGACGGCGTCGACATCGTGGTAGGTCGCCTGCTCGTAGATGGCGTTGATGGCCCCGAGCGAGTGGCCGACCGTCACGATACGCGAGAACGCGTAGCTGATTCCGCTGTCGCCGGCGCGGAGTTGTGTGATGACTTGGTGGATGGCCGCGGCCGTCTGGTCGAGCGTCAGCAGGTCGCCGTCCTCGGGGCGCGTGCTCTCGCCGGTGCCGAGTTGGTCGATTGCGAGCACCGCGTACTTACGCTCGGCCATGTAGCGCGCGAACGAGTACTCATGCCCGTTGATGGTAGGCACGTCCCAATACTTGTGGTTGTATGTGGCTCCGTGAATCGCGACCAACAGCGTCCGGTCGCGATAGCTGCCCTGGTAATAGAGATAGCCGACAACATCGGCGGCGCTGCCGTTGGAGAGCGTCACGGGGAATGTCAGGCGCTCGACCTTGAGACTCTGGCCAATCTCGTCAGCAGCGGCGATTCCGCCGAGCGAGAGTAGCAGGAGCGCACAGACGAGGAGTTTGGAAATGTTGAAGGAAGCGAGGCTGGTGCGATGGCGTTGAGAAATCATGAGTCCGCCTTTCTTTGGGATGTTAAGGCGCGCCACGAACTTCGAGCGCGCACGGTCGATGAGCGCGGGCCACCCTCGTTGCGTTGCCCCACGCGAGGGGCGCACAGTGTTTACCCCCGCTCTCACCACTGGCTTATGCTTTTTCTTTACCAATGCAACGGACGTTCCGCTTAACAATGAGTGATGCTCGATAAAAATTATCGATGCCGCCGGGGCGACGCCCGCGCCGTGCGGACTTTTACGCAGATCGGCGGAAGTTTCCGCCTGGCTGTCGGACTTATCGCTCTGCGGGGTGTTGCGGTTGAGATGGGCGTCTTCATGTTTCTCTATCGCGATCCTCTCTTTTACGAAATGCGAGCGCGCGGATTGAAGAAAACACAGGAACACCTACATGACGCAATAGTTAAGGGAATAGTCATGAGGCTTCGTCGGATGTTCATGACTGTGGCCGTGGATTTCGTTGGACTAGTTGCCTGTAAGGATGACGACTGGCACAGGCTCTGACGTGATGAAGCGAATTACTGCGGCGTTATTCGCTGGAATGTTGACGGCATTCGTCATTAAACCTGTCGTTTACCATGCGACCTTAGCGGTGGAAATGGCATACAGAAGTAAAACGCGACAGGATGCGCTGTTTGGAGATTGGCCGATCGCTCCTTCGGCTTACAAGTGGGGAGGTGGGGAGAGGGCCGCGTTGCCCGAGTAACTCAAATCACCGGCATTCGCGACTTCTAGAGACGAGCGAATCGTGGTCTCATGCCAGAAGAACGGTCAACTATGTTCCAGCCGTCATCGCCGCAGGTCAACTTTTGGTTAATGGGAGGTTCGATCAGGAAATACACTCTTGACGATCCATAGATGCGACAAGGATGAGCGAAGCTTTTCTTTTCCTTGGTCCAAAGATGCGTGGAAGATGCGTGGATCACCTAGTGAACCAAGCAGGACGTAAGCTTGCTTCGAAACGTGAATAATACTGCTTAGTATCACTCGGCATCACTAGGTAAGAAGCCGGATGGAGGATTTTAAGTCCGATGAATCCGGCGACTGCCAGTCTTTTGTTCCGCGTGCATTAAGATTGTCGTGCCGAAACTTCCCATCTGCAATACCGAAAAGAACCATCCACTTGAAACTACTTTGGACCAAATTATCAATCACTTTGTTGTAAAGTTGCTGTAATTCTGAATTCGGCTAAATTGTTGCCAATGCAATGGTAACGAGTGGCATTGGGGTTAGAACTCCCAAGCTCAGGTGCATGAAAGTCGCAAGTAATTGACTCCATTGGTAGCGGGGGGCGGGATCGAACCGCCGACCTTGGGGTTATGAATCCCACGCTCTAACCATCTGAGCTACCCCGCCATGTGCCGTGGGAGTATAGCAAAATCAATAATTTACCTCCACGGTCGCTTCCGTGCTGCCGCCGCTTGCGAGACGCCCACGCTCTATGCACCGAATTGTTCGGCTACCGGGCGCACTAGAGCAAGCACATTCAACGGTTACCTCATACATTCACTGAAGTTAACAGTTCCACGCTGCTGTCCAACGACGACAATTTTGCATAATCGGATTCCGGGATCGACACGTGCAGCTCTTCATTGAGCGCAATGACGAAATTGAGGAAATCCATCGAATCGATGTCGAGTTGATCGCGAAAGCTGACCTCCGGCTTAAGGTTACTCAGATCCGCTTCCGGAGCGATCTCCCCGAGAATGCGCAAGACAGTTGATCTGATCTCTTCTTTCGTCATAGTTTCGCCGGCTCCTGAAGCAGTCGATCGATTGCGGAAAGGAATAGACCACCACGATGGCCGTCGCTGACGCGATGATCTGCTGAAAGCGTAGCTATGAGCGTCGGACGAGAGACGATCTGACCATTGACGCACCACGGGCGTTCTGCCACCTTGCCAAAACCTACTAATGCCACTTGCGGTGGATAGATGATTCCATAAACTGTTTCGACACCGAGCTCGCCTAAGCTTGTGACTGTAATCGTTGAGTCTGAGAGTTCCGAACTGCGCAGGGAACCAGCACGCGCACGCTTTACCAGATCGCGGAAACTCTTCATCAGTTCATCAAGTGATTGACGATCGGCATTGCCCAAGGCTGGCGCCACGAGCCCACCTTGCCGGAGAGAAATTGCCACTCCAATGTTGATGTCAGTGCAGGGAATCGGTGCGTCATCTTTCCAAATCGAATTAAGTTCCGGCACTTCGATTAACGCTCGGGCTACAGCCTTGATCAAGAGCACGCCGTACAGTAAACGGTCGACGACGGTCCGTTTGAGATTTTCTTGCGTGAGCCAGTTCACGGCGGCGGCCATATCGATCGTGGTGCTTAAGTAGTAATGCGGGATCTCTCGTTTAGAGCGAGCCATCGCAGCTCCGATAGTGCGGCGCATTCGCGCGATTCGCTCCGCTTGGCCCGAAAGTTCTGGTGTCGCCGTCTTGCTCGGGGCCGCTCTTTCCACGTCTTCGCGCTGTATCCGTCCGCCTGGACCAGTGCCCGTAACAGTTTCGAGATCAATACCCATTTCGGCAGCGAGTTTTTTGGCCGCTGGTGATGCACGTAAGCGTGGCGTTGCCAGTTCGCGAACAATAGGAGAAACAGGTGGGATAGGCGCTACAGGTTCTGTCTGAGCCGCAGTTGTTTCAACCATCTTGCGACCGCGCTCTTCCTGTTCCTCGCGAATGATCGCTAATGCCGTTCCCACCGGAACCTCGGCGCCGGGCTCAACAAGCAGCTTTTCGACGACGCCGCTGGTGAAGACCTCGACTTCGATAACACCTTTGTCCGTATCAACCTCAGCAATGATGTCACCGCGCTTCACTTCATCGCCGGGCTTTTTCATCCAACCAAGCAGAGTGCCGGCTGTCATATCCGCGCCGAGTGTGGGCATGACAAATTCAGCCATTTTGTTTGCGGTCCACTTTGTCTGTTGGAAGTATTGACCTCACGATGATACTCAAGCCGACCAGAGACAGAAACATCGCCAACAGCGGAAGTCTCAAACCAAGCAACGTTGCCAATCCCAGACCGATCGCCGCAAATCCGAGTGTGATCGTAAAACGGCTGACTTTAATGTCATTGAGATGCCGGATTCCGTTCAGTCCGAGCAGAATCAACCCGGCGCCGATTAACCACGCCCCTTCCGGAACAAACTCCCTGGGCAATAGCATCAAGGTTCCCGTCATCAAGAGAAAGAAACCCCAACTGCTCTCCTCCAGGCGCTTGTTCAGGTAAATCCTGTTCGGAACCGCATTGATTAAGAACTGATCTTGATGTGTTTCCATAACAACCTCCTACACAGAGCCGCGAGCCGATCTAAAACATCTGCATCACTGCATCAACGATCTTCTCAGACTGCGGCAGAGCCGCATCTTCCATGTGCTTTGCATACGGCATCGGCACCTCTGCACTACATACTCGACGAACAGGTGAATCAAGTTCGTCAAACGCCTGCTCCATGATTTGCGCGCTGATTTCGCCCGCGAAGCTGCCTGTGCGCCACGCTTCGTCAACTATCACGGCGCGATGAGTCTTCGATACGGAAGCGAGGATCGTTTCGATATCCAACGGTCGCAGCACTCGAAGATCGATTACTTCAGCGTCAATGTTTTTCGCGGACAAGCTCGAAGCAGCCTCAACCGTTTTGAAGACGGAACCACTGCTGGCGATCAGTGTCACATCCTGGCCTTCTCGTTTGATTGAAGCTTTGTTGATATCCACGCCGGTGACGTTTTGATCGAGCTCGCCTTCCATGGGGTACAGCAAGGCATGTTCGAAAATGAATACTGGGTCGGGATCGGCAAGAGCCGCCGCCAACATCCACCTGGCGTCCTGAATCGTAGCGGGGGTGAGCACTTTGACACCCGGTATATGCGCATACCAACCTTCCAGACTGTGTGAATGTTGGGCCGCAAGTTGCCGGCCTCCTCCCGTAGCCATCCGAACTACTAAAGGCACGCTAAACTGACCGCCCGACATGTGTCTGAGGGTAGCCGCGTTGTTCAGGATCTGGTCCAATGCAAGTAAGCTGAAATTGACAGTCATCACCTCGACGATGGGACGCATACCGCCGAGTGCAGCACCGATCCCGGCGCCGACGAATGTAGATTCAGACAATGGGGAATCGCGAACGCGCTCGGGTCCGAATTCGTCGAGAAATCCATGACTGCACGCGTAGGAGCCGCCATAACGACCGACATCTTCACCCATCAGAAAAACGCGCTGATCGTTTGCGAGTGCCTCACGAAGACCGGCACGAACTGCTTCGCGATATGTCAATTTTGTGGTTGTCATACCCACCTCGCCGTGGACCGTTACATAAAAGGTTACCAACCCGAGTGGTCCAGCTCCTCACTCCTTCTTTCCTCCGCCCGTTCACGAGTCAGTGTTTCAGCTCGTCGTTTGATTTCCAACAACATCTTGCGTTCCATAATGAAGTGAGCTGGTTCGTAGACCACTCGCCACAGAAGAAAATTAAGCAATGGGTTTTTCAGGTCCGGGTCGTAGTCACCTTGCGAGCGAATAATCAGCCGGGTCCTTTTTTCGTCAATCGGCTGAAGCACAAACGCGCCCCACGGTTTGAGAACGATTGCCCGGCCAGGTTCGACGGCAGCCACTTCGACCGGCGGCGCTTTGGGATGTAGCCACACCTTGTCGCCCACGTTGAGCTCTTGCCACTCCGGCACAATCTCATCCGCGTTCTGCATCTGACAGCCAACCAGATTTTCGAGCCAGGTATAACTGTAGAAGCCGCCACGGTTCTGGCCCATCTGGACCAACCACGGCCAGATGTCTGCAGCAGGAGCATTGATGGTAATAGCGTGCGTGGCTTTGAGTCTGGCGTGCGAGATAAGTTCGTCTCCAGGCAAAGCAGCACGCAACTCCTCATCTGTTGCGCCCCAGCGCAGATGCCACGGACGGATACCCCAGACATAAGCTGCCGTTGCCCCAATGCCGGCAGCAGCGACACCAGCTCCGATGAGCAAATTACGATTTCGCATCACGGTTTTCTTCGTTTCTCGGAGGCGGCGTGTAAACATCTCTGCACAGATCCTCTATTGGCTCCAACGGTCCCGCCTCAGCAATCGCGACTGCCTCCGCAATTTCTGTCTCGATCGCTTTCTCCAATTCGCGAATTGTTGAGTTCCTCGCATTCAGAACAGAACTCAACTTCATGATCGGGCAGCGCTGTTTCCATTGCTCAACTTCTTCTTTGTTGCGGTATAGCTCAGGGTCGTACATCGAATGGGCGCGAAAGCGATACGTGCGACATTCGAGTAAATATGGACCACCACCTGCGCGCACCTGGTCCACCGCGGCACGCGTGGCCGCTTCAACTGCAAGCACGTCCATCCCGTCAACCGCCTTAGCTGGTACTCCATAGCCTTTTGCTTTCAGCGCGATATCCGTTTGTGCCTGGTGACGTTCGAGCGCGGTACCCATCGCGTAGAAATTGTTCTCGCAAATGAAAAGCACAGGAAGTTTCCACAACGCGGCCAGATTCATCGACTCGTGAAACTCTCCTTCGGCAACTGCGCCGTCACCGAAAAAACACGCCGTGATGCTTGAACGCGATTGCAGCTTGTCGGCGAGTGCCAGGCCAACCGCTATCGGTAATCCGCCGCCCACAATTGCATAGCCGCCATAAAACTGCCGGCCTGCGTCGAACAAATGCATCGATCCGCCGCGTCCCCTGCTACAGCCATTCGCTTTGCCAAACATCTCCGCCATCAGCGCGCCCATCGACATGCCGCGTGCGAGAGCATGACCATGTTCGCGATAAGTTGAGACAATTCGATCATCAGCCCGCAACGCTTGCATTGCGCCAACCGCGACGGCCTCTTCACCGATGTACAGATGAAGAAAACCACGAATTTTGCCGAGGCTGTAGAGCTCCACACATTTTTCTTCAAATCGACGAATGCGAAGCATTTCTCGCAGCAGCATCAGCGAAAGCTCGCGCGCCGGCGCGGGAGTTTCGATCTCAATCATTGCGCTCATCTGGTTGACTCCAACGTCGAAGTATCACCTTCGGGCAGACCCATCTCGCGCGCTTTCAGTAATCGCCTCATGATCTTTCCGCTGCTCGTGTGTGGCAGAGCGGACACAAACTCGATCTCTTTCGGTGCGACGACGGCGCCGAGCCTTGTACGGGCAAACGCGAGCAGTTCACGACGCAGTGCGCTTGAAGGCTTATAGCCATCCTTCAACAAGACGAACGCTTTAACGATCTCCAACGCCACTGGATCCGGTTTACCGATAACACCCGCTTCCGCTACTGCTTTGTGCTCCATCAAAATGCTTTCAACCTCGAATGGACCAATCAGGTGGCCGGACGTTTTAATGACGTCATCTTTCCGGCCTACGAACCAGAAATAGCCATCGGCGTCCTTTCGCGCGAGATCTCCCGTCAGATAAAAACCGCCGGCGAAACATTTGTTGTAACGTTCCGGTTCGTTTAGATAAGCGCGAAATATTGATGGCCAACCTGGACGCAGTGCCAACTCACCCTGGACCATTGGTTCATCGATAACTTCGATCTTGTCGTCCGTTCTTTTCACGATGGCCGCTTCGATGCCCGGCAGCGGCCGTCCCATCGAACCCGGCTTGATATCCATGGAAGCGTAGTTGGCGATCATGATCCCGCCTGTTTCCGTCTGCCACCAGTTATCATGAAACGGCAAACGAAACGCTTCCTGTCCCCAAACTACTGCTTCGGGATTGAGAGGTTCGCCAACGCTGGCGAGAAAGCGAAGTCTCGGCAGGTCATACTTGCGCGCGAGATCGGCGCCGGCTTTCATCAACATGCGGATGGCCGTCGGCGCCGTGTACCAAACAGAGACTCGTTGATCCTGAAGAACGCGATACCAACGCTCAGCATCGAAGTCGCCTTCGTCGATAATGCTTGTTACTCCGTTTGTGAGCGGCGCAATGATGCCGTAGGAAGTGCCGGTTACCCATCCGGGGTCGGCGGTGCACCAGAAGACATCGTCAGGATGTAAATCGAGCGCAAATTTTCCAGTGATGTGATGCGCAACCACAGCCTCGTGCACGTGCACAGCGCCTTTCGGCGTGCCGGTGGTCCCACTCGTGAAGTGCAGCAAGGCGGTGTCTTCGGGATGAGTCGGCCCAATGACAAAGTGATCGCTGCTGTCACGGATCATCTTGTGATAATCAAGCGTGCCGCTTATAGAGGTTGGGCGATCGCTAATGAGAATCACATGTTTCAGGCCGGGAAGACTCTCGCGCAAACCGGCAACTTTGCGCTCGTACAATGAGGGCGTCGTGAGCAGGATCTTCGCCTTGCCGATGTCCAACCGCGTCTTGATCGGTTCAGGTCCAAAGGCGGAGAACAGCGGACAGAACACGCTTCGATTCTTCAGAGTTCCTAAAGCCGCAACGTACAACTCCGGAACTCTTCCTGTCAGCGCGAAAACTGTTTCTCCTTTTTTTACGCCCAAATGCTGCAAGACATTCGCGAACCGGTTCGTGAGCCAGCGAAGATCGTTAAACGTGTAATCGCTGATCGAACCATTCCTGCCTAACCAACGGATAGCGACATGGTGTGAAAGAGATGGATTGAAAGCATGTCGATCGATTGCTTCGTGAGCGATGTTCAGTCCCATCCCGTCGGGAAGTCCGCTCAACTCACGCTGCGCGGTTTCCCATGAGAAATCCGCGTATGTCTTTTCATAATCGGCCAGGTTTGGAGTCGGTATTATCCAACTCCGGGATTTAGAGATTGTCTGCCATGACATAACGTTTGCCTTTGCTATTCGGCCATTTGATTCATCGTCGAGGCTCGCTCCGCTTTCTTCTCCGGCACTTCAGTGAGTGTGGCCTCGGTAAGCAGAAGTACACTCGCCACCGAAACTGCATTCTCCAGCGCTACGCGGACGACTTTCGTCGGATCGATGATGCCGGCTTCGATCAGGTCGCAATACTTGCCACACCCTGCATCAAACCCGTAGTTACCAGATCCGTTGAGCATTTTGTCGACGACAACGCCGCCGTCGACTGAGGAGTTCTCAGCAATCTGACGAGTTGGTGCTTCGAGCGCGCGTTTCAGGATTAGCAGTCCCGTGCGCTCATCGCCTTCCGTCTTCGCAACTTCTTCGTCAACGCGTTTGACAGCACGCAACAGCGCCAGACCACCACCCGGCACTATGCCCTCCGCGCTGGCTGCTTTGGCGGCGCTGATGGCATCATCGAAAGCTTCTTTCCGAGACTTCATCTCTGCTTCGGAAGGTGCGCCGACGCGAACAACCGCGACTCCGCCTGCCAACTTTGCTAGTCGTTCTTCCAGCTTTTCGCGATCGTAATCGGAAGTGGTTGTTTGAATCTGTTTCCTGATCTCATTGCAGCGCGACTCGATAGCAGCCTTTGCGCCGCCGCCACCGATGATCGTGGTCTTCTCACGATCGCTCACAACCCTCTTTGCTTTGCCCAGACTTTCGAGCGTCACGTTTTGCAATTTGAGACCAAGTTCTTCAGAGGTCACTTTCGCGCCTGTAAGAATGGCGATGTCTTCGAGCATTGCTTTACGTCGATCGCCGAACGCGGGAGCCTTTACCGCATCACACGGCAACACGCCGCGCAGCCTGTTAACAACCAGCGTAGCCAATGCCTCACCTTCAATGTCCTCGGCAATGATCAGCAAAGAGCCGCTCATCTTCGCGACCTGTTCCAGCAGTGGCAGAAGATCATTCAAACTGTTGATCCGTTTGTCATAGAGCAAAATGAATGGATCTTCGAGCACTGCTTCTAACTTCTCTGTATCGGTGATGAAGTACGGCGACAGGAAACCGCGATCGAATTGCATTCCTTCCACTACTTCGAGCGTCGTCTCCGTTCCCTTAGCTTCCTCGACTGAAATCACACCCTCCTGCCCGACTTTTTCGACCGCGTCAGCAACCAACTCACCGATCGACGAATCGTTGTGCGCCGAGATCGTCGCAACCTGAGCTCGTTCTTTTCGATTGCCGACTGGTCGCGAAAGATTACGCAGAGCTTCAACCGCCACTCGTGAGCCGCGATCTAGACCTCGCTTTAAATCGACCGCGCTGGCTCCGGCGGCAACGTTCCGCACACCCTCAGCGAAGATCGCATGAGCGAGAATGGTGGCCGTGCTCGTACCGTCTCCCACTTCATCGCCGGTTTTCTCCGCTGCTTCACGAATCATTTGGGCGCCGAGGTTTTCTTCTGAGTCTTCGAGCTCAAATTCCTTCGCGATGGTTACGCCGTCATTGCAGACTATGGGCTTACTCCACTTTTTCTCGATCAAAACCGACTTTGATTTAGGTCCGAGAGTGACCCGGACGGCATCTGCCAGCGCGCTTGCGCCTTGCAGAATCTTTTCGCGGGCCGCGGATCGGAAAAGGACGTGTTTATGGGTCATGACAGTTTTCTCCAATCGAGTTGACTGTCAATTCGCATTGCAACGAATGTGCCTATTAATCCGCGTCAAAAGACGTCAAATGCAGGTTCTGATAAGGCATACAGAGAATTGGCAGCGATATTTCACCCACAACTTAGGGAAGTTTCCTCAGTAATTCCGGTTCGTCTTTCAGCCTTGCACGCCCCCTGACCACACTTGGTTAGGAACATCCGTTGCATCCGAGCCGTGGATAGGGAGCAAAGATGGGCACTGTCTGATCGGCGAAAGGAAGACGTGTGATGAATAAGAAGAGCGACAGTGAAATCAAGACTCAGGTATTGCGTGAGCTGAAATGGGACTCGCGTATCGGCTGGGCCGAAATCGGAGTTGAGGTCCGTGAGGGTGTTGTGACGCTAACGGGCACAGTCACCAATTATGCAAAGAAAGTGGCGGCTCAGGATGCGGCACATCGAGTGGCTGGCGTACTGGACGTGGCCAACGAAATCGAAGTGAGGCCAGACGGGTTGGTCAGAAATGATCGAATTCTGGCTCGCGCGGTTCGTCATGTGCTCGAGTGGGATGCTTTTATTCCTGATGAGCGAATCTTGTCAACGGTTTCTGATGGTTGGGTGACACTCGAGGGTGAAGTGGATCTATGGCGCGAGCGCGAGGACGCGGAGAAAGCCGTTTTGCGTCTCCAGGGTGTGGTCGGAGTCATCAATAAGATTCAGATGGTGCCGCGGAAAGTCGATCCGGAAGAGTTGCGCGAGCAGATTGAGTACGCGCTCGAGCGACGTGCGGATCGACAAGCTGACCGACTTCGAATCGAGGTCAACGACGGCACGGTCGATGTATTTGGACGCGTTCACTCCTGGCAGGAGAAGCGCGCAGTTCTGGGATCGATTAGCCATGCACCAGGGGTTATGGCGATCAGAGATCATTTACATCTGGATCCTTATTTTTAACGTGAACACGGATTGAAAATAATTGGGACACCGTTGTCAGCGCAGATGATTCATCAGTGTTACTCATCTCACTTGCTCAAGTGCTTGCCAATTAACCTTGATTCGCGTGAGACCTGACGGATGTGGAAGCCTGCGGAAACTTCCACAGGCTCGTGCGTAGAAGCGCGCAGCAACTCGCCTGCTCCTCGATTATCCCCCCTTTTTGTCCCTGAAAAGTGCAGCATCTTTAAGTCCGTCGAAAGGCATGAGGCTTGCGATTGGTCCATGCGGTAAGGAGACAAAGTGCAGCGGCTGGCGACGATTTTCTGGCGTAAAGGAAGTCAACAGCTCGGTTGTGCGCATTTCTGTTGATGCTGTTGCTCGAAGAATGGAGATGTAAGATGCGCAGATTATTTGCTGTAACCACAGCGCTTGTGATCTTTAGCGCGGTTGTGATGGCAGAGACGAAATCTGATTACGACCGCAGTTACGATTTTTCAAAGCTGCGAACGTGGGATTTCAAGATTATTACCAGGATGCCTGAGGATCCGGTCGGCACAAATACCATCTGGAACCAACGCATTCGGGAAGGACTTGAAGATCACTTCGCCCAGACTAATTACCGCAAGATCAACGACGGCTCTCCCGATTTTCTGGTCACCTACTTCATGGGAATCAAGGAAAAGTATGACATCCGTTATATCGACTACGGTTTTCCGGGAGTATGGGGTGGATGGAACCGCTGGGGCAGATGGTATGGCTGGGAAGGAGTACGAAGCGGACCTGTTGACGTCTGGCGCATTCCTTACAACGAGTCAACCTTAGTTGTCGACGTCATTGATGGCCACACTAACCAGATGGTCTGGCGAGGTTACGACACGCAAACAATCGACTTCGATAAATCCGAGAAGACAATCCACAAATCTGTCGAAAAGCTTGTGAAGCGGTTCCAGCACGACGTCGCGAAGCAGAAGAAGAAACTTCGGTAGCACGAACTGAACGGAGGCACGACAATGAGACTGAGGTCCAGATTAAATCCGGAAGAACAGCGAGATCTCGTCGAGGGACCAAGCAGATATAGAAAAGGTCCAAATCAGTTCCAGTTGATATGCGAATTCTGTGGCGGCACTTTTTACGTCGACGAGGTCATGTTTCGTCAAGCCCTGACTGCAATGGAGGAGGGAAGCGAGAATCGTTTTTGCTGCGACCAGTGCGAAAGCGAATACGAAGAAGTGGCGCATTAGGAGGTGGACGATGAATAGAACATTAGGTTTGATAAGCGCCGCAGGCATCGGCGCCGGTTTCATGTACCTGTTCGATCCGGATCGCGGCAAACGACGCCGGGCCGAACTACGCAATAAAGCAAAGCACTTTAATCACATCGCAATCGAGTCTGTCGGAAAGACACAACGGCATTTACGTAATCGCTTACTTGGTGTCCGGGCTGAGATCGGGTCTCTCGTCCGCTCAGAGGAAGTGGCGGATGATGTCTTGAAAGAAAGGATTCGTTCAAAGCTGGGGCGGCTTGTTTCCCACCCGCATTCGATTGAAGTGAAAGTTGTCGATGGTCGCTCAATTCTGACTGGGCCAATTCTGGCTGCCGAGGTTGTGCCTTTATTTGAAGTGATCAGCGGCATTCCCGGGTTGAAGAGTATTGAGAACCTGCTTGAACTGCACGACAGCGCTGATATTCCGGCACTCCAGGGAGGAAAAACTACCCGGCGGTGAAAGTTTGGACCATTCTAAACGCCGTGGTCCCCCAACCACGCGCGCCGCACGCATAAAATTAATCCCAGGAGTGAATGATGAGTATCCTCAACAGCAAAAAACAATGGTTCGGAAACAAATTGACATTGGATGAACTGGCCCAAATCGAAGCCAATGCTGAACGATCGAAAACCCCTGAAGCTGAAACGATTTTGCGATTGGCTGCCGCTCTGCGGGAAGCAATGCAGGTTAGCGAAGGTGCATTTGCCTGCATGGGAGCCAGGAACCTCGACCAACGCACGACCTCGCACTTGAGTGCCTTGACCCTCACGCAGGCCTGCCGGTAATCACGATTAGACATTGCCCGCACTCCGTGTGAAGAAATAGCAAGGTGGAAACTCGTTCCACCTTGCCACGGATTAAACATGAGCTGGATGCATCGGTTCGGTTGGTCCAACGTGTGGTGGTTTGCGTCGAAACAGAATCAAAACAATCACTCCGACCGCGACCAGTAACAGGAAACCCACTGCTGCTGCGATACCCGCATAGACCCAAACGGACCAGGTCGTGTCGCGTCCTTCACTGATTGCTGTGCGACAATCCGAAATGTATTTAGTCACATACGGATAGCCGGCATTCAGCTCGTTTACCTCACGGAATTTTTCAAGCGCATTCTTGTATTGCTGCTTGTCGTAGTAGGCCAGACCCTGCTCATAGAGCTTGGATAGCTGGCTTTCTTGCGGGTGAACGTTGAGTTCGTTGAGAAATTGCCTGGCCACGCTGATTGGGACCAGGAAATTCATACCTTGAACTTCGGCGCCGCCTCGCTGGTAGTCGATGCTGCCAAAGGTCGCGATTCCAATTACTTCGCCCTGTTCATTGAAAGCTGGTCCGCCGCTGTTTCCATGTGTGATCGCCGCATCGGTTTGCAGCGCGTTCCAACCAGCCTGCATCGTCTTGCGAGCACTAATCAACCCGGACGTTAGAGAGGGCTCGATGATGCTTTCCTTCGAGAGCATTTCGTGGAAGGTGGCGACTGCCGGGTAACCGATTACATATATTCGATCGCCCGTCGTGATGGCGGCATCATCCCCGAGCCTTACGGTTGGCAGATTGGTCTTGTCAATCTTAATGATCGCCACGTCTTTGCCGGGGATTGGTTCGCCTCGTTTTCTCAAGTCGCTGGCAAACCCTCTTTGCATTGCTTGCAAACCCGGAACAGCCACACCCATCTCGGTAAATATCTCAGTGTTCACTTTGGAAATCTGCATGAACCGTTGATAGTAGAGCGCGGCATTCTGCGTCCCTGCTTTCATCACTTCGTCGGGAATTTCGACGTCCATCTCTCCGGCTTCCTTAACCGCATCCTGGACGTCTTTTTGCAGAAGTTCTTTCAACGCTGTTTGCGTCAATTCCCATTTCAGGTAATCGTCTTCTGCATACACGACGTGAGCGTTGGTCAAAATGTATCCGTCCGGAGTGATGATGAATCCGGTTCCCATCGCGCCGGTCTCCACATCCTTCTCGATCAACCTCTTTCCAGGCTCTACATAGTCCAGGTAATTGACCAGAACCTCGCGGACTATTGCTTCTTTGATAGCTTGTTCGTTGTTGGGAACACGTCCCTGCCTGACCTCGTCTCTGATTCGCTTCAACAGCACCGGTATCTTCGACATCGGAACATCCGGCTCTGGCACAACCATGTGTGCTTTCCATGAGGTGTAAATCATCACAGTTCCCGGTTTATTCCGTTCGGCAATCTGGTGGGCGTTCAAGACTGCGGCCGCATGTGAGGTCATCCTGGATTCGCTGTTGCCTGATAGGAACAGAAATGCCAGTAGACCAGCCAATATCATCAGGGCAGCATATTTTTTCATAATAACTGTCCTCCTCCTTTCTGACTGTCTGGGCCAGCTGGTCCAGACAGTGTCATATCTGCTGTTCTTTCCCTTTTCATGGCAAAGGACATACCATCGGACGAACGCAATTCTGGCGTTGATATCGATACGTGGAATTTGGGAATGCGGAGAGTTGCGCAGAAGTCTGCGCGAAAGTACGCATTTTCCCCCGGTTATTTACGGAAAGACCTATTCCGAAAGGGCATAATCATTGCCTGTCTGAAGCTTGTTATTGTGCTTGCGGAGGGCTCACTCGCGTAATGGTCGAAGTGCCGCAGAATCGAGACGTGTTGTCACAGGTGGCGCCGGACTTTCTTCCCAACTTTCAGAGCGGCGGTGACGAGCGAAATATTGAAACTACTCCTGCCCCACGCGCAGCGCGCTACTTTCTCGAGGGCCCCAAATCGCGAAGCTCAGAACTTTTCACGACGTTGCATATCGTGCGCGATTTCCTGAAAGGATTTCGCGTACTCCACTTTGTTGGACCATGCGTGACAGTGTTCGGCTCCGCTCGGTTTACTTCGGAACATCCGTTTTATGAGTGCGCGCGTGAGGTAGGCCGTGGTTTGAGTCGGCTTGGGTTTACTGTCATGACCGGTGGTGGTCCAGGACTCATGGAAGCAGCCAATCGTGGCGCCCGTGAAAGCGGAGGCAAATCTGTCGGATGTAACATCCGCCTGCCTGAAGAACACCAGCCCAACCCGTATCTTGATCGGCAGGTAACGCTGCGGCATTTCTTTGTTCGCAAAGTCTTGTTGATCAAATACTCATATGCCTTCATCGCGATGCCGGGCGGGTTCGGCACCATGGATGAATTCTTTGAAGCGCTGACTCTGATACAAACGCGCATGATCCAAAGATTTCCAATCGTTCTTATGGGCAAAGCGTATTGGAACTCTCTTCTGGAACTGCTACAAAGAATGAATGCCGCCAGCACTATCGATCCAGCCGACCTGAAACTGTTGTTAGTAACTGATTCGGTTGAAGAAGCAATGCGGCACTTGCAGCGACATGCAGTTGAACAGTTTGGTTTGCGACGACAGAAAGTAAAGGTGCGCCGCTCGTGGCTGCTTCGTGAGTAAGATTGGTGATAGTCTCAGCCACATCTGGAAATCCACTCGAAGCGCAGAGGTTTTGTCTTTCCTGAATAAATATCGTGGAGATGCCGATACCAAACCAAAGCTTTTGTCAGCGCGTTGTTGAGGCAGCCGGCATTCGCCCTGACAAAGTGGCAATGATGGTGATTGATGGCCAGGGGTGCGAGACGACGACCTTCGGTTCTATGCTCGCCCAAATCCGGAGTATTGCGTATCGACTGACGCAGGAACGTATAGCCTTCGGCGATCGCGTCGCGATCATGGGTGAGAACCATCCCAACTGGGCCATTGCCTATCTCGGCATTCTTTATCGTGGCGCCGTGGTTACGCCGCTCGACCCGGCAGCCACCACTCAAGCGTTAGCCTCCTTTCTCGGCAACTCTGAAGCGAAACTTGCCTTCGTCTCACCCGCATCGCTAACAAAATTTCGTGCTGCGTGCGAACAACTCGGCCGCAATATCCCGGCGATCGCCTTACGCCCGCAAATACAATCAGATGAGCTGGCGAAATTCGAAGACTGGGCCAACTCGAGCATTCCAGCCGAATTCATTAATGCACCGCCGCCTGCGAAATCTAACGATCTGGCAGTGCTGATATACACGTCCGGCACTACCGGAGTCCCGAAAGCCGTACCACTGACTCACGGCAACATCTATGCGGAAAGCGACAAGGTTCAGCAAGTAATGCACGTCAGCGATCAGGAAGTACTACTGAGTCTGCTGCCGCTCTTTCATGCTTATTCGCAAATTGTAAATTTATGGTTAGCAACGATTATCGGCGGCACCGTGGTTTACCTGGCGGACCTCAGCTCTGCACAGGTCGAACGAGGTTTGAAAGCAAGTCGCGCCACTGCGCTCATTGGTGTTCCGCGGCTTTGGTACTTGTTTCATAAGAAGATATTTGACCAGGTGAACGCGCGATCGCTTCCGTTAAGACTTCTTTTCAAGACGCTGCTCGTGCTGAACGGTTTGTTACGCGAGTTCTTCGGAGTCAACGGCGGCAGGCTCTTCTTTCGACAGGTTCATGAATCGTTCGGTGGCCGGCTGCGGTTAGCAGTATCGGCAGGCGCCAGCTTTGATGCATCGGTGGCACAGGACTTTCACCGGTTAGGCTTCACGATTTTGCAGGGATATGGTTTGACGGAGACATCTGGCGCCGCAACAGTTACGCGCTTCGAGGACAACAAAGTCGGCTCGGTCGGTAAGCCACTGAATGGCGTCGAAGTGAAGATCAATGAGCCGAACGCTGAGGGAGTAGGTGAAATACTTATTCGCGGACCGATTGTAATGTCGGGTTATTACCAGAATCCTGTTGCGACTCGTGAGGCGTTTACGGGCGACGGATGGTTTCGTTCTGGTGACCTGGGCCACTTTGACAGCGAGGGCCACCTTTACGTCGTCGGCAGAAAGAAAGACGTCATTAAGTTACCCTCGGGCAAGAACGTTTTTCCCGAAGACGTCGAAGCTCACTACGAACAATCGCCATTTGTCAGCGAGGTCTGTGTGCTGGGGTTGAGGGACGAAGCCAGCGAATTTAAAGGCGCTGAAAAATTGTGCGCGGTTGTCGTCCCGGATTTCGATTATCTGAAGACGCGAAATATAGCCAACGCGCGTGAATGGGTAGTTTGGGAATTGGAGAATCTCGGAAGGGAACTGCCCGAGTATCAGCGTGTACACGATTTTGTTTTACGAGCTGAGCCATTACCTCGTACGTCGACACGGAAGGTGCGCCGGTTCGAGTTAAAGGACCAGATCGAGAGCGAGCGCAAACTGTCAGGCCGCCCGGTTGTTGTAAAAGAAGCAGTACTCACTGCGACTGAGCAGTCCTTGATGGACTCTCCTGCTGGACAGGCAGTCATATCAGCTATCAAACAACAAAAACCGGATATCGGACCGTTGCGTCCGGGACTGAATCTCGAGATCGATCTGGGGCTCGACTCGCTGGCACGTGCCGAATGCGTTGTAAGCGCCACGGCGATGCTCGAGATAGAACTGAAGCCGGAAGAACTCGCCAGGGTGCAGACAGTCGGCGAGTTGGTCCAACTGGCCGATGCAAAACTGGCGGGGCGGCCGGAACAGGTTGTACGCGGGTTCACTGAGTTTCACTGGCGGGAAATTCTCAAGGTCGAAGACGTGCGATTTCCGGAACTTGAGTCGATCATCAAGAAAAAACCGGCAGTGGAGCTGTTTGCGTTTGTGGTCTTGAGAGTTATCTATCTCGGCGCTCGTCTGTTTTTCCGATTCGAGGTGAAGGGCGCGGAGGCGCTCGTACGTCTGCAACCTCCTTATCTGATTTGTCCAAATCACCAAAGCTATTTAGATCCCTTCCTTGTTTGTTCTGTATATTCACGCGCAGTTCTAAGAAACACTTTTCATGTCGGGGCGAGCATGTTTTTTACTAACCCGATTATGAAGCAGTTGGCGCGACTGATTAACGTCATACCCATTGATCCTGATCTACAACTACAGCGTGCGATGCGAGCCAGCGTCGCGGGGCTTCGCATGGGAAAGATTCTCAACATCTATCCCGAGGGCCAGCGATCGTTCGATGGCCAACTGTTGGAGTTTAAGAAAGGAGCTGCGATCCTGGCTTCGGAACTGAATGTTCCGATCGTTCCGGTAGCTATCGATGGCGCCTACCTCGTCTGGCCACGAAAGTCGTGGCGCTTACACTTTGCGAAAGTGAAATTGTGTTTCGGCGATCCCATCGATCCCGCGGAGGTCATGGCGGGCGAGTCAAACAAAGAAGTTGGGTACAAAAAACTGTCGACGCTGCTCAGCGACAGGGTTCAAAAGATGCTGGATGAGTTGCGCAGTTGAACACCAGAACTTGATCACGTTTCCACCACTCCTGTGGCGTTTCCATCTATTGGAAGTAATACGGTCCTTCCATCTGCCAGGTATCAGTGTTGAACTGGCGACGCGCACCGCAATCTACACAGGCGCGATACGTTTGCCTTCCCGCTGTAGTGGGGCGGCCCATGTCTGCATGCCGGCACCCAAATATTCGCGTGAATAGATTAGCGTATGGTTTCGCCTGCTCATCTGAATCCATCAGGTGAAGTACGTGATTATCGACAATTGCTGCGTTAACTTGCATGACGACCTCCTCGACGTCCATCACGTTAGTTAGCAACAACTGTTCCAATCGAGACTCCGCACCGAGTTTGCTCATGTTTTCTTGCCGGCGGCGTTATCGTTTGAGAGGGACGGAACGTTCATGAACGCCGAAACCGCATCCAGCGCATACGCAAAGTGAGTGATCCTTCTACAAAAAACTGGCAACGCTGCTCAGAGACCGGATTCAAAAATGCTGGACGAGTTGCGCAAGTGAGTGTGGAAACTTTAACCTTGCAGGACTGCCCTCGTTTCCATACTGATTCGATCAAGTTCTTCCTCCAGCCCGGTTCTTGCTCGTTCAATTTCTTCGACGTTTGTGAATGGTTCGAAGACGCGTCCTGATCCTACGGCAACCAGAATTGAGCAGAATGGCAATGGATTTCGAGCGCTGTCCCACTTGTGTCGTTCCTCAATGGCCGGATAACAATCCACAGCTAACGGTAACAGTGGAGCGGAAACTAATGACGCAAGCGCCACGGCGCCAACTTTCGCAACACGGGAGGGTCCACCGCCATCAGCAGTAATAATCACGCATGCCCCGTTCTGTAACGTTTTTGCTAGCTCGCCCAATGCCTGCCATCCATGTTCTTCACTGCTGCCCCGCACAACATGAAACCCTATGAGCCGGCAAAGTAATGCTAAATAGTCGCCACGCGAATCGCCGGAGATCATGATTGCACACGGCATTAGCGGTCGCCGCTTGAGGAACGCGACTAATAGAGAAGGCGCAGCGCGATGCCAGAGGGCGAGCACACAACCAGCAGGAACGTCAGGCCACGCTCTTTCACCGGCGGTCCGAAGTCTCGAAGTTAAGGCCACTAGCCAGGCGTAGCAATATAGGATTACGGCGGTCACCGCGACACCCAGTCTGTGTAAGGGAGGTGCATATCTTCGAACAAATGCCAATATGAGATCGATCGTCCGTGTCCATGAATTTCGACCGGCGTCCGCCTTATCAGAAACCGAATGTCGGACAGAGGTCGACATCAATTTTTCGAATGATGCCAGGCGTTCGGAGACAGCGTCCAGGGTTGGTTTGGCTTCGTCATCCTTCGTGTAATAATTCGTTTGCATGTCAGTATTGCTTGAGCGACTTCACCGTAAACGAATCGGTTTGGCTTTGAGTGGCGGAGCCGTTCGGGGGCTTGCCCATATCGGCGTTATCAAGGCGCTGGACGAAGTGGGTATCAGGCCTTCTGTCGTAACTGGTACAAGTGTCGGCAGTATCATCGGGTCGGCGTTGGCGGCCGGCATGGAGTGGCGCGAAATCGCCGACATGGCCCGGTCAGTATTCTGGCCACGCTTGCTGCATGGAAAATCACTCGAAACATTCGCTGCCAAATATTTGCCTCCAACATTCGAGAACCTGAGAGCCCCGTTTGCGGCCGTTGCGACGATCGTGCCATCAAATCAGGCGTTAACGATAACCAGCGGTTGCCTATCATCGGCACTCAGTGCTAGTTGCGCTGTTCGTTTGCTGCGTCGATCTGTCACCCGCGAAGGCTTACAACTCAAAGATGGTGGCTTTTCGTGTGTCTTGCCGGCCGAGGCATGTCGCGAATTGGGTGCTGACTTTGTTATCAGTTCCGACGTTTGGGAGTTGAGTTCGGTGATGCGCTCGCTGGGTTATTCTCCATTGGACCAACAGCGAAACCGAACTTATCCCCGGCACTATCTCGCCGCTCTGGCCCACACAGATATTCATATTCATCCACAGATCCCGCTGAGCGGCTACATTCCGAGCGCTTCCGCAGTAGATAAGATGATTACCGTCGGCGAGCACGCGACTTACCGTGCGCTTGAATCTCTCTCAAAGTGCCGCGCTGCCTAAGCGCGATCTTCTAGTGCCATCCGTCGGCTGGTCATGTCAGAATCTTTGGGCCGCTGGTGCTTCTCGATTTGTACAGCGGTGATTTTGTATTCCGGTGTTTTTACGTACCGGTCACGATGGGCACTGGTAACACGATTCAGGAACACTTCGGCGGCATGGAAAGTAGCAAATAATTCGCCGGTTTTTACTGCTGAACTGATGCTGACAGGCAGGATCGCATCGCCGTAGCGACTGCTAATTCGAACATGGTCACCGGTTTTCAAATTCAACCGGGCTGCATCCCGAGCTGAGATTTGAAGAACGTCTGTGGGCCGGAGTTCAACGTTTGGTGTGCGCATTGTCATTGTGCCGGCGTTGAACTGATAAAGCGTCCTTCCAGTAACCAGAAGAAACGGGAACTGTTCGCTGACTTGTTCTTCAGTAGGGCGGTAAGGGATGCGGCGAAGAGCTGCCTTATCGCCAATCGGAAACCTTTCAACGTGCATCACGTTTGTTCCTGGCTGGTCCTCAATCGGACACGGCCATTGGAGACCGCCATCTTCCAGGCGACGATAGGAAATACCGCTGCCGTCCGGCCATACGGAGCGAACCTCATCCCAAATCGCCACTGGTGATTGATAGTCAAAGAACGCACCTTTGCCCATCGCCTTCGCCACACCGCAAATAATCTGCCAATCCGGTCGGGCAATCCCCGGCGGATCAATCACTTTGCGTATGCGCTGGATGCGGCGTTCGGCGTTCATGAACGTTCCGTCTCGCTCAAACGATGACGCCGCCGGCAGGAAAACATGAGCAAACTGTCGTGCTGTCTCATTGAGAAACATGTCCTGGACCACAAGAAAGTCCAATGATTTCAACGCGGCTTCAGTCGCTGACGTGTTCGCGTTCGTGAGCGCGATGTCGTAACCGATCGCCCACAAAGCCTTCAATTTTCCTGCGGCTGCTGCATCCATCATCTCCAGCAGGTTCAAACCGCGCGATGCCGGAATGCCTGCGCCCCAAACCGTTTCAAATCTTTCCCTCGCTTGATTAAGCGCAGCACTTCCTGTCAACAGGCCGGGATCGCAGCCCATGTGCGCGGCGCCTTGCACATTGTTCTGGCCGCGCAACGGGTTAATCCCTGTTCCGGGTTTACCGATGTTGCCGGTGAGGAGTGCAAGATTTACCAGACACATGACGCCTTCGGTACCTTGCACATGCTCAGTTACACCGAGTCCGTGAAAACACATTGACGGTTTAGACGTCGCATAAAGACGAGCAGCGTCATAGATCAAATCGGCCTTGATTCCACAGATGTCCGCGACGCGCGCCGGCGAAAACTCCTTGATGAATTCACAGAACTGAGGCCACTCGGAAACACGTTCGCCTATGAACCTTGCGTCAGCCAGACCTTCAGTCACGATCACGTACGCGATCGAATTCAGCAGCGGGATGTTAGTGCCCGGTCTGCATTGGAGATGAAGCTTCGCATATTGAGCAAGTTCGATCCGGCGGGGATCTATGACGATCAGGTTCGCTCCGTGTAGCGCAGCTTGTTTAATGCGTGCGCCGACGATCGGGTGATTCTCAGTTGCGTTTGCGCCGCAAAGCAGGATGGTTTGCGCCCGCTCGATGTCGTCATAAGAGTTTGTCGCCGCACCGGCTCCCAACATTAACTTCATCGCCGCGGCAGTTGGCGTATGGCAAACGCGCGCGCAGCAATCTACGTTGTTCGTGCCGATTACGACGCGGGCGAATTTCTGGGCGAGATAATTCTCCTCGTTTGTTCCGCGCGCGGATCCGAGAATTGCAACGCTGTCGGGGCCGTGGGCTCTGACGATCTGCTGGAGCCGATCTGCGGTAAAGGCGATAGCTTCGTCCCAAGACACTGTATGCCATTCGTCGTTCTTGCGAATCAAAGGTGCGTTGACTCGATCGTTAGCTGTAACGAAGTCAAAAGCATAGCGACCCTTCACGCACAGATGGCCCTTACTCACCGGTGCATCCAAGACCGGTTTAATCGAGACGAGGTGGTTATTCGTTGTGCCCACGCTCATCTCACAACCGGTGCCGCAGTAAGCGCAGGTTGTCCTGGTCCATGCCGTGGGAACGCCGCGTTCGAGAATGGACTTATCCTCGAGCGCCCCCGTCGGGCAGGTATCGACGCATGCGCCACAACTTACACACGAGCTCTGCGCCAAGGTGGCGCCGGAATCGGGAACAATTCGGGTTTCGTGTCCCCGGTTGAATATCTGCCAAACAAACTGTCCCTGAACCTCATCGCAAATCCGCACACAGCGATAGCAAAGAATGCACTGCGACATGTCAACGTGGATATATGGATGCGAATCGTCGAGCAGCTCTTTGCGGGGAACACCGTCGAAGTCTGTTTCACTCAGACCGTACTGCAACGCCAGCGCATGAAACGGTTTTTCAGGAAACTGGCGGAAGACTTCGGGAGGATGATCTTTCGCCAGCATTCGCAACAACATCCGGCGTTCATGTTCGAGCGCAGGCGTATGTGTAGAGATCACCATTCCGTCTGCGAGCTGAGTATTGCACGAGGTGAGCGGGTGAGGCCGGCCTTCAATCTGGACCAGACACATGCGGCAACTACCAATCGGTTTCAACCGCGCGTCGTTGCAAAGAGTAGGAATCTCTAACCCAACAGTTCGGCACGCATCCAGGATCGTTATACCGTCTTGGAATTGAGACGTTAGACCATTGATCGTTGCTTCGATCATATCGTTCGGGCGAATCTTCCTTTCAAGTAGTTTGAGGTCATTCGTCGAATGATCAAGTTATCTCTCGATCCTTTGTCGCTCTACGCCCGGTGATGTGTTCTATGTGAATACGATAGAAAATCGGCGTCAAGGAATGGGGGACATCGTAGTGCTCAATAGATATGTAAGCGGGCTCCCACCACATTGCTCTCTTCTGTAGGACTTCAAGGGCCGCCAGGCGGGCGGCCTCAAACTCGGGCTCGTCGGGCAGTTCTTCATAACGTCCATAAACAATCACGCTCGTCCACCGGTCGTGACTTTCTTCCTCGTCGATTTCGAGGCAGACCCTTGGATTCGTTCGCATCCACTCAACCTTCTGCCCCAACGTACTGAACCCATAAATATGCCGACCATCGAACGAGAAATAGATGGGCACGATATACGGCTGATTGTCGTTTGCGCAGGCCAATCTGCCGACACTGGTTTGTTCCAGGATCTTTTGACACTGAAACTCATCCATCTCATGGATAAACATCTCGAACCGCCCTTCGCCAAACGTAAACAACGGGCAACAATCATTCCGCTCCGAAACGCTCTTCAACGTCTGTCACCGGCGAGTTTGCACGCACTCAACTCAACTCATCTGGGAAAACTTACGCAATCGCTGGTGAAAGCCTCGCGATTAAGCTGGATGAAGTTCCGACGAAAGCATCTGGTAACAGCGATTTACAAGGCTTGTTTCATGGGAAACGGCGGGCACGTTCATTGCTTGTTAGCAGGATTGGATACGAGTCCTGAGGGACAGGAATGATGACGGCCGCACCGCGACCAATTTAAGAACCGCCAGTCTGTGGCGACTGCGGTGCGGTTGAGGTGATAAGGCGATGATTGCAACTAGCGTTTTACTGAAGGACGTTGTAGGCGAAGCAGCTCATCCGTTGATTGGTGAAGTCGAAGACTATGATCCTTTAATGAAGATGATTGGCGACTCTCCTCTGGTTTTGATTGGAGAGGCGACACATGGCACTCATGAGTTTTATCGCGAGCGAGCTCAGATCACCAAGCGACTCATTAGAGAAAAAGGGTTTACGGCTGTTGCCGTCGAAGCTGATTGGCCCGATGCTTATCGAGTCAATCGGTACGTGCGGGGCGTCAGTGAAGATGCCGATGCTGTTGAAGCACTTAGCGGTTTCAAAAGATTTCCGTCATGGATGTGGCGCAACGCCGACGTGCTTGATTTCGTTGGCTGGTTAAGGACTCATAACGACGATCTCCCGCCTGACGCAACCAGGGTTGGTTTTTATGGATTAGACCTGTACAGCCTTCACACATCAATTGAAGCCGTCCTCACTTATCTCGAGAAGATTGATCCCGAAGCTGCTGCACGCGCGCGTGCCAGGTACGCATGTTTTGATCACTTCGGCAAAGACGAACAGGCCTATGGGTATGCCGCCGGACTCGGAATGTCCGAGTCGTGCGAAGAAGAAGTCGTATCTCAGTTGGTTGAGTTGCATCATCGCGCAGCGGAGTATGCGCGTCGCGATGGACGAGTCTCGCCGGATGATTATTTCTATGCGGAGCAGAATGCGCGATTGGTTATCAATGCAGAGCAGTATTACCGCTCGATGTTCCGCGGCCGCGTCTCTTCCTGGAACCTGCGCGACCTTCACATGGTGGAAACCCTGGAGTCACTCATCACCTATCTGGGTAATCAGACAGTTCAACCCAAGATCGTGTTATGGGAGCACAACTCCCACTTAGGTGATGCGCGCGCGACTTACATGCATAGAGCAGGCGAGTGGAACGTAGGACAACTGGTACGCGAGCGGCATGGCCGAGACGCGGTTTTGATAGGTCAAACAACCTATCAGGGCACTGTTACAGCCGCATCAAACTGGGGCTATCCAGCCGAACGTAAACGCGTGCGTACAGCACTGCCAATCAGTTATGAAACGCTCTTCCACGAATTGAAGCTCCCACGCTTTCTGTTGAATTTGCGCGATGAGAGTCACGCCGCTCAGGCCTTGCGGGGGCCACTCCTGGAGCGCGCGATTGGCGTTATCTATCGACCCGAAACCGAGAGGTCTAGTCATTACTTTGATGCACGGCTGTCTCAGCAGTTTGATGCAGTGCTCCACTTCGATGAAACGCGAGCGGTCGAACCGCTGGAGCGCACGGTGGAATGGGACACGGGTGAAGTGGCCGAGACATTTCCGAGCGGTATTTGAAAGGAAGGTTCAGTTATGCAGACGAAAGAAATTCCCAAAAATGAATGGTCAGGATTTTTCGATAGCTTTAGTCGTAAGCACGACGGTTGGCTCGTACGCGTCGAGATATTGGGCCTGGAGATCGGTGCGCAGGTTGAGCAGCGAGATTTGGCACTCCACGGCATCACCAACGAATGGGACGAAGTCGGAGGCAACACGATCACGATCATGACCGCGGCCAAGCCCGAAGGTCACATCACCCATTCGATAACTTATCCGACAGCGGTCAGTATCGAGCAAACAGATGACGGAGCTGATGTTGCGCTGGCTATCAAATCAAATGACGGCACCACGACTCTTCTTCGGTTCCGTTCGGCTGTTTTACCGGAGCTGGTCGATGCTGTCGCGGGTTAGATATTGAAGAAGGGAGAATGTCATGCGCCAGGTTCTGATCGTGATGCTGAGTATTTGTTTCAGTGCTTCTACGGCACTAGCGCAAAGCTGGACATTCAGCAGCGACCGAGTGGAATACGTTATTGAGTTCCCCTCGCGAACCTGGCGCACTGTTTCACGAGTCGACGTTCATGAGCACCCGGAATTTGTATACGGAAGTGATGAGCTAAACGGTTATTTACGCCTGAGCAAGATATTGGTTAACCCCGGAACCAGCGCGGGTGATCTGTTTCAATCAGAAGAAAAGCTCAGCCTGGAACATTTGCCGGGCTATGTGATTTGTGGCGGCTGCAAAGGGGAGTCTTTCGGCGGCAAACTTAGCGGAGCAACTTTTTCTTATGAATACGCTGACGCTGGTAAGGTGATGGCCGGCCGGCTCTACTATCTCCAGGTTGATATGCGCACGTTTTATGCGCTCCGATTCACAGTCGCGCGAGACAAACTCCCGGCTCTTCGCGAGCAGATGAAGGTCATCGCTCGGAGCTTTCGGTTGAAATGAAAGGGGGAACGTGTTTATGACACCAACCTCAGTCGGAGTTCCGCATATCCCGTCTCGGAATCCCTTGCTTACGTTGCGGCAAGAGTTGATCGAAAGGATGGGTTTAACGGCCGTAGTCCTCGTGCTCTTTGCAATAACACTCTTCGCCGGCACGATAGTTTTCCTCGTTCGTTCCGCTTTGACATCCTATGAAGGCCAGCAAAGATTGTTAGGCGTAACAGAGACGCAAAGCAGACGAATCGATGAGCAAGATAAACAACTCGCCAGTCTCAGCGAACGCATCATGCAGATCGATCGGCAAATAGCCGATCTCAGCGACATCAAACCAGACCTCAATGATGCCGAGCGATCCAGCGTCCGTGCCAGTGCGCTGGCGCCCCAGCTTTGGGCCAGGTACGGTGACGGAGTTTGTTTGATTGCGGGCTCGTTCGAACTTGTCGAACCGGGTACGAGCCGTCCTTTGCGATATCCGGAGCTCGAAAGAGATACGGCAGAGAGTTTACTGGTAATCGGCCTGGGACAGGAGCTTACGTATGAGGGCAACGGGCGCATCTTCGAACGGGAGTTTGAGGCGACGGGTTTTCATGTAGGTGGCGGATTTGTTTTGACGAATCGCCACATTGCCGTTGAACCCTGGGTCGCAGATAGGCGCACGCAGTTTTTGATCGAGAATAATGGTGCACGACCTCGCTTGAAGCATTTGTTGGCGTACTTTCCAGGTCATGCTCAGCCAATCCCGCTTAAACTGAAATCAAGCTCGAAAACGGATGACATCGCTGTTTGCGCACTTCAATCCAAAAACATTCCCTCGCAAATTCCTTCGATTCCATTGGAGACGGAATCAGGAAAGCTCGAGGTCGGTAAATCCGTTGTGACGATGGGTTACCCCACGGGGCCTAACAGATTGTTAGCGTTATTGCCGGAAGAGGAAGCAACGGGATTGATGGACCAGTATGGCGCCGCGCTCACAAGTCTGCTCGACCAACTCGCGAAGCGTAATTTGATCAGACCGCTTCTGACGCAAGGGCACATCACGGATTTGTACAAGAATCGGATAGTCTTCGATGCTACGACGACGCAGGGTTCATCCGGCACGCCGATGTTTGGAGAGACGGGAAAGGTAATTGGGATGTCGTTCGCAGTTCTTGTCGATGATACGGCTTCAAATTTTGCGGTCGGAATCCAGGGTGCGATCGAGCAACTCCGCAGGGCTGGATGGACAGAAAAACAACGATCATGAGTTTGTTCATGTTGATTGACTAGTAAAGCTTTTCGCGAGTGGAATGATCAGTGGCGGTAGTCAGCTCGATCGAATTGATCGATTCATACCGCCGACCATTTCTACACCACGAGATTTCTTCCGCGTGGAACTTTCCCCTAACTTGGGGGAAAACGCGCACCGAGGGTGCTCCCAACCAAAGGCCGCGGGCCTGCCCGGAAGCACGAGAGAGGATCATTTCGATTTAGAAGAAATGGGAAAACCAACCAAGCCAAATCCAATCTCTGTGGCTTAATAGCCTGTGGTCAGCTTTCTGAGCCTTTCTAAACCGGAAAAGCACAGCAAACGCGAGTTAAGGGGTTTTTGTCCGTGGTCTTAGGTCTGATTGCGAATGTTTCGGCCGCTTTCCGCCTGGCCTCTTCCATCAGTCGCAACGCGTCGCCATCTTCACGGAATGACAGTTGCCCCTTCTCTGAAACATCAGGTGAAAGATTGAAGAAAGAGTCAGGAAAAAGTCAGTCTTGAACCTGTTTGTTTTGACAGGTGTCGTTTGAAAGCAAGGCACTAAGATAAGTTAGGTAAGATAGGGTAGTGTCGTAATTTGAAATTCGTTTTTATCGGTGTTCCCTATGAGTGCTGCCTTAGCTGCTGTTATGCACACGGGAAGAACACGGTTAAAAAGATTACAGTCAGATTAGGACACCAAGATAAGTTTAGCCTTGCAGTTTTCTTGCTACTCTGATATAGGGGCAAGAACAACTGACCCTCGATGACGTGGAGTCGTGGATTACAAACTTATTCACGTAATCGATCTTTCAGACCCTCTAATCAGTTGTTTGAGGAATTGTCAGTGGCGGACGGGAGATACGCGATGCTGGGACTCCCGAGTGTGGCAGAAGAGAACTCCAATAAAGTTCAGAATTGCTACACCCTAGAATTGGTAGACGTTCGCCGTTTAACTCCACTTTAATTCGTTGTCGCCGAATTGTTAGTAGGAGGCCTATCAACCCAGCCGGAAACCGAGGATCCCCGAGTCCCGAGCCATCGAGTGTGAATGGCTGATCGGTGGATGTCGCTTTATGAGCTAAATCGAAAGTGAGGCGTGACGAGAGTTCTTTAAATGTCTTTCGTCTTCGAATAGTTTTTAGAAGATTGGTTCCCGTCACCACGTTGGGGTGGTGACGGGAATGTCAACACCGCACTCTGCGCAAATGCACGGAGATGGAGTGTCAAGCAAACCCATCTTAGCGCAGAGTGCGGTTGTGACTCAAATTTAACAAAGTTAGGAAACCGCACGAACACGCACCTCGCAAATCAGTTCGGCCAGGTCTCTGGCTGGCTAACTGTCCACGGGCTTGCCACTTCATTCGGTATTCCAATTCGTTGTTAACCGGGAACAGTCAAAAACGCCTGTGCGCCCACACCAACAGGTTTTGGGCTTCCGGGGTTCACAACGTTCCATTTTGAACTTGCCTTCAGTAGAAGGCTTCCCTTGTGGCTAGCGTGCTCCGGCCCGGACGACGGCTGAGAGCGCAGCAGGTGTAGTGTGACTATCTGTCAACGACTGGGACGCAACGTAATGGCATTCGACAAACAGCAACGACAAATAGAAAGACAGCTACGAAAAAAGCTGAGAAGGAAGAAAAGAACTGCCTTGATCATTTGCCGGGATCGCAAGCAGTTTTGGACTACTCAGACTCAATTTTGGCAGTGGTTTCGCGACGGCCTTCTGGAGAAGCGTAGCGATCATCCGTTGACCGGGGCATTCATCAGGGAAAACGAAGAGTTGATGGTTTTCCTGCAACACACTGTCCTGAATCTTGCTAATCGAAATCATTTGCGTGAAGCCCTTCATGCCCGGCGCATTGGTCTCGCCAAAAGATAAGGCCAACTAGCCGGAAGCAGTAGCGAGGTAGCATGAACAAACTTTTTATTCGAACACGACAGCTAAGAGATATCCAACTGTTTCGCGGCATACTGATCCTGTCTCTTCTTTTTTGTGCCTCGGTCGCGGTGAGATCTCAAGAGGCAATGTCCTCAAATACAAATCGAGAAGACGGGCCAGTCAACAGTGCTTACGTGATCGGGGTGGGTGACGTACTCGACATCAGAGTATTTGGCAAAGCGCAACTGACGCGTGATGCAGTGCGCGTGGATGACAGCGGCAGGATTCGCATGCCGCTACTTGAGGAACAGGTTCAGGCTGCTTGCCGCACCGAGGCGGATCTCGCCGCTGAGATTAGTTCACAATACCTGAAATACGTTAGAAAACCTCAGGTCGATGTCTTCGTTCGCGAATATAACTCACTACCAGTCGCCGTTGTTGGCGCCGTCAGCAAACCTGGCAGGTTTCTGCTCCAGAGGCGGTTACGGTTGCTTGAGTTGCTTACTTTCGCAGGGGGGCCGAGCGACCGCGCAGGACGCGGCGTGCAGATTGTGCACGCAGCAACCGTACCTGTGTGCGAGAGCGGTAAGTTAACTCCCATCAGCGCGGTTACGGCCGTAGTTGCTTATGAGCTGAGTGAAGTTCTGGCAGGAAATGAAGTATCGAATCCGTATGTGCGGCCGGGGGATGTGATTAGCATTCTCGAGGCCGACCAGGTTTTCATTGTTGGCAACGTCATTAGGCCGTCGAGCATAGCGCTGAAAGAGCCGGTCACGCTTTCACGCGCAATTGCCATGTCAGGAGGTGTCCTGCCCCACACCAAGATGGATCAGATACGAATTATTCGACAGTCGACTAATAACAGTTCGAAGAAGGAAGAGATCATCGTAGACCTTAACGCGATTGAAAAGAAGCGGGCGAATGATATAGCGCTGCAGGCAAACGATATCGTTGATGTCCCCGTTTCCGGCGGTAAGAGATTCCTGAGCAACCTGGTCGGCGGTGTTGTGCCGGCGGTCACGCAAATGCCTGTTCGCGTGATCCCGTGATGGGCCACCCGCGTTCCCAATGAATTAAGCGCTTGCGATCGTGATTTCGGGAGACGGAGAGGTGTTGACATGAGAGACCTTTTAAGACGCGGAATAAACTCCGGATCGCAGGATGATTCCCAAAGCTCTCAAGCCCTGGTTCCTTACAATCCGATCCTGGGCGAGAGCGAGCCGGCCGAAACCCTTGATCGACCAGACCTGGGGCGTTACTGGCGGGCCATACGGCATCACCTTGGTTTCATCGTCATGCTAACGATCCTTGCAACAGTTGCATTTGCGATTCATCAATTGCGGCAACCTGACGAATACGAGGCAAAGGCGCGAATTGAAGTTGATCGGGAAGGCGCAACTCCGCCAGTAGATAAGAATTCAGTCGCGACGAACGATTCGTCGAATGATTCGGTTTACTTCAATACGCAACTGCAAATCCTAACCAGTTCAGCTCTGCTTCGTCGTGTCGTAAAGACACTTGACCTTGAACACAATGATGCGTTTCTGCACCCGACCGTGAACCTGAACCATTCGGCATGGCGGGAACTGTTAGATCTGGTGGGGCTCGGTGAAAAGCGTAATCAGAATTCAGCGTCCACCAGCGACGTGTTGCTTACAACCCCTGTCGCCAGTGCAACATCGCGCGATGACTTGCGTGAGGCAAAGAATCTCGAGCCCTTCGTCGCCGTATTGACGAATCGTCTAAAGGTGGAACCCATCAAGGAAACTCGCACCGACGTTAAAGAGACCCGGCTAATCGACATCAGTTTCAACCACAACGATCCACAGATGGCTGCGAGAGTCGTGAATGCCATTGCTGACGCTGCTGTCTACATGAATCTTGAAAGGAAATCGGCGACGGGCGCTATCGCCGCGGATTTTCTGCAGAAGCGCATTGCCGAACTGCAATCGCAGATCCGGGACGATGAAGCGCAACTGCTTGCCTATTCCGAGAAAAACCAAATCATATCCCTCGACCAAAGTCAGAATACGGTGGTGGAGCGGCTGTCAGGACTTAATCGCGAGTTGCTGGAAGCCGAGAATGAAAGGAATCAGGCGGAGGCTGCGTACAGGGCGGCGCTTCAGCCCAATGCTGCCGAGGCGCTGACGAGAGAGAGCGGCAAACAAAATCTCGAAACGAAGCTGAACGAATTGCGTCAGCGGCGCGCTCAACTCCTTGTGGAAAATACGGAAGAATGGCCTGAGGTTAAACAGATCGAAAAGGAGATCCAGGAAGTCGAGATTCAGATAAAAGAGCAGCGGTCAATTGCCGCTGCCGACCTGCGAAAAAACTTGGAGACCCGATTTAGACAAGCCGCAGCGCGCGAACAGTCTCTAAGGGAAGCATTTAACAAGCAACGAGAGGTGACCCTCGGGCAGAATCAATCGGCGATAAACTACAAAATAAAGCAACAAGAGATCGACACGAGCAAAAGTATCCTCCAGGCGTTGTTAGAACATGCGAAGGAGAACGATATCGCACAAGCCGGTCTCTCAAACAGCATTCACGTCATTGATTACGCAACCGTGCCGGGCGTGCCGGTTGGGCCCAGGCGCCTGAGAAATATTGGGCTGGGTTTCCTTTTCTTTCTCGCGTTGGCGATTGCCTGTGTGCTGGCGCGTGAGCTACTCAATAATACCGTCCGCTCGCTCGCGGACGTCGAGAATGACCTGCGCTTACCGGCTCTCGCTCTTGTCCCGTCTCTCGGGCGAGCCTCACGTCAAAGAAAACTCTCACTGCTTGCCCTTAATGGAGAACGCGAACGTCATCCGGCATTGTTGTTGAACGATGCGAGCGGGGAAATCTATCGGCAGGTGCGGGCGGCGTTGCTGCTCTCGCGAGGTGGTTCGACGTTGAAAACGCTACTCGTAACCTCAAGTCTGCCCGGCGAGGGGAAAACCACGACCGCGGTTAACATGGCCATTAGCCTCGCGGAATACGGCGCAAAAGTCCTGCTGGTAGACGGGGACCTGCGGCGACCGAGACTGCACACGATTTTCCAGGTAACCAATGAGCGAGGATTTTCCGATTTACTAAGCAATGGGATATCCAATGCGGATGTGTTATCTGTGATTAAGAAACCAGAAACGACAGAGTTGTCACTGCTCACGTCCGGCTCGGCGTCGGAGAATCCGACTAAGCTGTTGGACCATACTAAGCTGCAACAGTTGTTAGTGACACTGGAGTCGCATTTTAATCATATCGTAATCGACGCGCCTCCTATCGTACCGTTTGCTGATGGCGTGATTCTCAGCGCTCAGGTTGAGGGCGTGTTGATGGTCGTACAGGGCGGCAAGACCCCGCGCGAAATCGTTCTTCGTTCCATTCAGTTGCTTGATGACGTAGACGCCTCAATTCTCGGTGTGGTTTTGAATAATTCAAAGGTTCGATCGACTGACACTTACTATCAAGCGTATTGCGAAAAGTATTATGAAGCCGCTCAAAAAGAGTAGGGCGCCCTCACTCGTTCGTTTTGGAGCACATCGCGGGTGAATGCGCCCGAATATCTCAGGGTCAAGAGCATGCGAATGGACCAGGTAAGCTTTTTTATGCTCATGGTTCTGATCGCTCTTCCATCCGTCGTTTCCGGCTCGATCGAATCGTGGTGGGAGCCAATCTTTGAAAGCGCGATGCTGATGCTGGCCGCATGCTCGCTCGTCGCGAATAACGGTCGTGACTGGTGGCAGATGCCCGCCGTCGTGACGCCGATAATCGGCTTTATAATTTTCGGTTGTTTTCAAATCCTGCCTTTGTGGCGTTCCGGCAACCACCTGTCTGCGTATGAAGCCATCAGCTTTGACCCATTTGAAACTAAACGGTTCATAGTCAAGTTGCTGGTGGTCGTGATCACTTTGGCAATGCTGTCGCGTTATATAGTTACGCGCGAACGCCTGATGATTCTTATGAACGTGATAGTCCTCATTGGAGCGTTTAGCGCCTTGTGCGCCATTCTTCGGCTGACGCCTGCTGGTTCCACGAATGATCTCCAAAGTGGGATGCAGGAAGGCTTTGGACAATTCGCCAACAGGAACCATTTCACGTTGCTGATGGAGATGTCTATCGGTCCGACCGTGGCGCTGGTTTATCTGGCTGCCACAAGAATCAGTCAGATTCTCCGCACGGTGGCACTGGTTCTGATGGTCATAGCCTTGTTATCAGCCAATTCACGTGGCGGATTTCTCAGCTTGTCCGTCCAATGTACCTTGCTTGCATGGATCGTCGTAAGAGCGATTGCAGCGAAGTTTTTTGGCACGTTTTCGTTCGCCTTTGAATCCTCGGGAAAGCGTTTGTTGTCCCAGGGCCGCCTAATAGCAGTGCATTCAGTGCTACTGGTCTTCTTATTTGCAACGGTATTCGCGGGCTTTCTTTGGATCGGAGGTGAACGGATACGTCAAAGACTGGAAACCGTGCCAGACGAACTGCGGTCTCACGCAAGCGAATCTCAGACCAGCGGCACGCGCCGCCTCGAAATATGGTCGGCCACCCTGGGCATGATCAAGGCTCATCCATTTCTCGGCTCGGGATTAGGTGCGTACAAGACTGCTATCAGCGGGCACTTCCAACCCGTGAATGAATGGCATCCGGAGCAAGCTCACAACGAATATCTCGAGCTGATCGCCGGCGCTGGGGTGGTTGGAGCAGTCCTCGGTTTGTGGTTTCTCGCGGTCATCCGCCGAGAAATAAAACGGCGCCTGTCTGAAGACTTGTTTCGACAAGTTGTATGTCTGGGTGGCGCAGTAGGTTTGGTTGGGGTTGCAATCCACAGTCTCGTAGATTTTGGACTGCATATGATGGCCAATTCGGTAATCTTCACCGTTCTCATTGCGCTTGCGACGTTCAGATTTCCACCAGAGAGCAAGGGCGCTATTCCCGTCGCTTGAATCGCGGCATCTTCGTAGAGCCGACCTCGTGATCTTCCGCGTGTCAATTAACCACTCGATCAGACGAATCGGGCGTTTCATGAGCCGGGTTGGGACAACCCTCCGCGACTTTATCTTCGCGTTTTTGTTTCTCATCATTTCTGTCGATGCTCTATGTGCGGGCCTGGCCAGATTAAACGAAGCTCGAGCAATGGCGGCGAATGACCTCAATGCCGCGAATAAGGCCGTGTTCTTCGCGCCGTCAGACCCGGAAAGTTACCGTAATCGCGCGGCAATCCTATTGAAGCAGGAGCGAGCGGATGAAGCAGTCAGAGATGCTAAGCGCGCCGTTCAGTTGAGTTCTCGCGATTATAGGCTCTGGGAGAATTTAGCGAATGCATTCGAGCACCGCGGAGACCTCGTCGATGCTATAGACGCTTATCGTGAAGCCGCGCGGTTAGCTCCCGAATACCCTGATGTGCGCTGGGCGCTTGGCGAATGCCTGCTGAAGGCGGGCCGAACCAACGATGCCTTTGCAGAATTTCGTCGGGTAAGCACAAACAGAACGGAGCTTTTCCTTCGATCAGCAGACCTGGCCTGGAAAGCTGCGGCTGGTGACGCTTACTTCGTCATACAAGCAACAAATCCGCGAACGAGCAAAGAGCGGTATGCGCTATCTTCTTTTCTCTTTCAGCTCGGAAAAACGGAGGAGGCAACTACGGTTCTGCAAGCGATCGATTTTCTGAACGAACAGGATCGGGTGTCGCATGTGATTGAGTTGATAACCGCCGGGCGATTCAGGGATGCGCAAATCATCTGGTTAGCCGGCCGGGCTACTCAGCCAGTAGGCGCGATCGAAGGACAGATAAACGACGGCGGATTCGAGCATCCGGCCATCGAGGATCACGCAGGGTTTGGGTGGCAATTTCAACGGCACGAGCAGAGTGTTACCGCGACACTCGACGCTCAAGATCCCAGCGCCGGTACGCAGAGCTTGAGGCTCGATTGGAAAGGTCAGTCTGCCCCCGCGCTGCCTTTGGTTAGTCAGTTGGTCGTTGTCGATCCGGAGTCGCGCTATCAGCTACGGGTTGCCGTGCGCGGCGAGCAGTTGGTCACGGCTGGATCACCATTCGTCGAGGTTCTACAAGCAACAGGCAATCTAACTCAAAGTGTCGAGACAGGTGCATCGCTGGGACGCTCAGAGGGAATCCATAACGGCTCCAGTAGTTGGCGAGAATACACGGTTGATTTTGAAACCGGCAAAGCACCGGCGGTCTATATCGTAATTCGCCGCGAAAACTGCCGCGAGCAGTTATGTCCGATATTCGGCAGTGCCTGGTTTGATGACTTCCACCTCACGAAATTGTCCTGAGTATTTTTCTCTTTTGTCAGGACCACCGAAATGATAGCTGCACCAGTATGGCGTAATTTCCCAAGACGGGGAGATGACTGTTTGGTCATCGGCGAAGTGGCGCAGTCGCATGATGGCAGTCTCGGCATGGCCCACGCGTTTATAGACGCCGTGGCACGCGCCGGTGTGGGCGCTGTCAAATTCCAGACTCATATCGCCTGCGCTGAAAGCACACCCGCCGAACGCTGGCGCAGTAACTTTAGTCAGCAGGACGCATCGCGTTACGACTATTGGAAGCGGATGGAATTTTCCGAATCGCAGTGGGCGGGGTTAAGGAAGCACGCTGATGAAGTGGGATTGATGTTTCTCAGTTCTCCGTTTTCGGCGGCGGCGGTGTCACTGCTCACACGAATTGGCGTCGCCGCTTGGAAAGTCCCGTCGGGAGAGGTCACGACGACACCCATGCTCGAGCAAATAATCGCGACCGGCTGGCCGATAATCCTTTCCACAGGAATGAGTCCACTGTCGGAAATCGACGATGTGGTTAAGCTGATTCAAAACCACGGGGTGCCGCTTGCGGTGATGCAATGCACCTCCAGCTATCCCTGTCCGCCAGAAACGATCGGGCTCAACATGCTGTCGTGCTTTCGCGAGCGTTATCGAACTGCCGTAGGACTCTCCGACCATTCGGGCGCCATTTACGCCGGACTCGCGGCAGCAGCGCTGGGCGCGGACGTAATTGAAGTGCACGTAACCTTAAGCCGCGAGATGTTCGGTCCCGATGTCAAAGCATCGGTAACCACGGGAGAGTTGAGACAACTCGTCGACGGCGTGAAGTTTATACAGCGGGCGCTTGCGCATCCGCTCGACAAAGATCTACTGGCCGTGGAAATGCAGCCGCTGCGGACGCTTTTTATGAAGAGTGTAGTTGCGCGGACGGATCTGTCGGTTGGCACTGTCCTTCAGCCGGATGATCTGCAGACAAAGAAGCCCGGAGATGGAATTCCGGCGGCGCGTTTGTCGGAACTCATCGGAATGAAGCTGATCAGAGATTTAAGGGCTGATGAGTTGATCCGAGAGAGCGACGTGGAGGGTTTCAAATAATGCCTCGCAAGGTTTGCGTAGTGGTCACGGCGCGGCCCAGTTATAGCCGAATCAAAACTGCTCTGCGCGCGATTCAGGAAGAGCCGGGGTTGGAACTGCAACTGGTCGTAGCGGCCTCAGCACTGTTGGACCGCTATGGAACGGCAGTGCAATACATCGAACAGGATGGCTTTGACATTGCAGCGCGCGTGTACATGGTGCTTGAAGGCGAGAATCCGGCTTCGATGGCGAAGACTACCGGGCTTGGTTTGCTTGAACTGGCAACCGCGTTTGATAACCTCAAACCTGACGTGGTTGTCACTATAGCCGACCGTTACGAAACACTTGCGACTGCCGTAGCTGCTTCGTACATGAACATTCCGGTCGCGCATGTGCAGGGCGGGGAAGTGACCGGTTCGATAGACGAAAAAGTTCGTCACGCGGTGACCAAGCTGTCGAACCTTCACTTCGTGGCGACGAAAAAGGCCGCCCAACGCGTACTGCAAATGGGAGAAGAGCGATCGACGGTGTTCGTCACCGGCTGTCCCTCGATCGATCTTGCCGCCGAGGTGCTGCATGATCCGACTCTCAGCTTCGATCCATTTGAGAAATACGGAGGGGTCGGAGAACGGCCCGACCTTTCGAATGGATACCTCGTGGTGATGCAACACCCCGTCACCACTGAATACGACCAGGCTCGCAAAAATGTGCTGGAAACCCTTTTCGCGGTTGCTCATGTAGCAGCGCCAACCTTATGGTTCTGGCCCAATGTCGATGCCGGTTCTGACGGCACCTCAAATGGTATTCGTTCCTTTCGCGAACACCACACTCCCGCGAAGCTCCACTTTTTTAAGAACATGGCCCCCACCGATTTTCTGCGCTTGCTTCTGAATGCGCGCTGCCTCATCGGTAATTCAAGTGTTGGCATACGGGAGAGTTCCTTCCTGGGAGTTCCGGTGGTCAATATCGGGTCGCGTCAGACTGGGAGGGAGCGAGGCGCGAATGTGATTGATGTTGGCTACGATCGCGCCCAGATAAGAGACGCAATCGTGCGTCATGGCCGCAATGGCCATTATCGGAGCAACAGGCTTTACGGTGATGGCAAAGCCGGGGAGCGAATCGCGGCCATACTCACTACCGCTCCTCTGCGAATTGAGAAAAGGCTGGCCCTCTGATGCGGGTATTAGGTCTGGTGCCGGCGCGCTACGGCTCGAAAGGCGTCGAGCGAAAAAACATAAAGCTGCTGGGCGGAAAGCCTCTGCTCGAGTACACGGCGGAGGCGGCCCTGGCGGCCAGGACTTTGACACGAATCGTGCTCAGCACAGACGCGACTGAAATCGCTGACGTGGGACAGCGATGCGGACTTGAAGTTCCTTTCCTGCGCCCACCAGAGTTGGCGCGTGACGAAACGCCCATGCTGCCAGTGGTCCAACATGCGGTTAACTGGTTGTCAGGCCAGGGAGAGACGTTTGATGCCGTTTGTCTGTTGCAGCCGACCAATCCCTTTCGCCGTCCTGAAGACATCGACGGTTGCGTAGACCTGCTGGCCGGCAGCGATGCCGACTCCGTCGTGAGCATTCGTCAGGTGCCTGATGAATATAATCCATACTGGGTCTACCTCGTCGGTGACGATCGCTCGCTGAAACTGTTCAGTGGTGCGTCCGAACCTTTCAGCCGCCGGCAAGTCCTGCCCTCTGCCTACTATCGAGACGGCTCGGTATACGTCACGCGAACACATGTTCTCATTACGGGCAACAGCCTATACGGCGATCGGATGCTCGGCTATTCCATGGTCGGAGATCGCGCAGTCAATATCGATAACGTGGAAGATTGGAAAGAGGCCGAGAGACTTGTTCTGGCGCGCTGAGGCCGACTTCCTGCAAAAGCAACTAAGTTAGATGTGTGGCATCGCCGCGATTATCGACGCTCTGAGTAGCAGAAGTAACGAGAGCTTGTTATCACTGCTCGACGCCATGATCTCTGTCCAGCGCCATCGTGGCCCTGATGCCCAGGGAAAATATATCGCTCCCTTTGGCTCGGCGGCACTTGGTCACACGCGGCTCAGCATAATCGATTTGTCCAAGCAGGGGAGCCAACCAATGTCAGATGTGAGCGGTCGTTATTGGCTGGTCTTCAATGGAGAGGTATACAACTACCTCGAGCTTCAACAAGAGCTACGCAGTTGTTATTCATTTCGTACTCGGACTGATACGGAGGTCGTATTAGCGTCCTTTATAAAGTGGGGGCCTGCATGTCTCGACAAATTGATCGGGATGTTTGCGTTCATCGTATGGGACGAGCAAACGCGGGAGTTGTTTGCGGCGCGCGATCGGTTCGGCGTCAAGCCGCTCTACTACCATTACAAAACCGGCAGGGAGTTGCTGCTTGCCAGTGAGATAAAGGCATTGCATGCCGCGGGTGTACCTGCTTCGCCCGATGCAATCAGCTGGGCCACATACCTGACTCATGGCGCATGTGATCACAGCGACCGCTCGTTTTGGACAGGGATTCACTCACTTCCGCCAGGGCACGTACTGACCTGGCGCGAAGGTAACCTGCAAATCAGACGTTGGTACGATCTGGCAGAGCGTGTCGGCGTTGACGAAGACAACAGGCCCATCGAGAAGGTTGAAGAGGAGTATTCAGACCTGTTGGTTGAGACCGTCTCACTTCGTTTTCGCTCCGACGTTCCGGTTGGAATCAATCTCAGCGGCGGTTTGGACTCGTCAGCGCTCCTCGGCCTGGTCCAAAAGATCCAGGGGCGCGAAAGCGATGTCAAAGCCTTTACGTTTGTTACGGGCGATGTTCGCTACGACGAGCTTCCCTGGGTGCGCCAGATGCTCGCGCGCACTCGCCATCCAAACATCATCTGTACACTGCGGCCGCAAGAAGTTCCGGCCATTGCGCAGTCTGTGCAGGCTCATGAGGATGAGCCTTTTGGTGGCCTGCCGACGCTTGCCTATGCTCGTGTTTTCGAACGAGCTCGAGCGGAAGGTGTGATTGTGTTGTTGGATGGGCAGGGAATGGATGAACAGTGGGCGGGCTACGACTACTATCAGAATCGTCTGCGTTCACGCGAGGTAGGCGTGGTCCAGGGAGTCAGGAGTAGACCAGTCCGCCCCGATTGTCTGACTCCGGAGTTTCGAGCATTGGCCATACCTCTCACAGAGACAGCACTTTTCGAGGACGAGCTGCGCAACCTTCAGTATCGAGATATCCGATTCACGAAGATACCGCGTGCTTTGCGTTTCAACGATCGAATCTCGATGAGGTCGTCGACTGAGCTGCGTGAGCCCTTTCTCGATCATCGTTTGGTCGAACTTGCGTTGCGGCAGCCGGCCCGGCGAAAGATTGCCGATGGTAAGAGCAAATGGCTTCTCCGTCGAATGGTCCATAAATTGATGCCACGCGGCGTCGTCGAAGCGCCCAAGCGGCCGCTTCAAACTCCTCAGCGTGAATGGCTGCAAGGTCCGCTCAGGGCGTGGCTTTGGGAACTTACTGATGAAGCGCTTAACGCGTACGGCGGTACCTGGTTGAACAGCAGCGGAGTCAGGACGGAACGCGAGGAGTACCTGAAGCATACCGCTGACAACAGCTTCTATCTCTGGCAGTGGATCAGCTTAGGATTAATGTTGCGAACTAAGTCCCTGAATTAGTCCTCGTCCGAATCTGAAGTAAAGGCGCGCGATATCTTCGGAATGGACCAGCGCACCCCAACGAAATCAACCAAACAGCAAACGGTTGGATCAAGGAGCGCCCTCGACGCACTCGTCCTGGGACTCCATTCGATGCGCCAACACGTTTGGATATCGCTTCTCTTCCTGGGGACGACGGTCGTTCAGGGATCGTTGCAGGGGGTGTTAATTTGGGCGCTCCGCAAGGCGCTGTTGGAATTTAGCGGCGCAGGACCCGTTAGTTTGCCGAAGGTCGCGCTGAGCATCTTTTCGATTTGGATACTGATTTCTTTTAGCGCATACACAGCCGAAGTTATGTCGATGTCCCTGGGACATCGGGTGGAAATCGGAACCATGCGCCAGGTTCTTTCAAAGTTGCTCAAGCTTTCAGTCGGCTTTTATGACAAGCACAGCCAGGGCAATTTTGTCATGTCTTCTTACTACGATTTGAAAGGGATCCGGGCGGCAACTCTCGAAGTTGGCAAGATCATACTTTGTGTAACGAAGTTGGCAGGATTGGCGGCAGCAGCCTGGGTCATGAGTCCCAAACTTGCTCTTATCAGTCTGGCAGTTGTTCCACTGGGTGCTGTACCTGCTTACTGGTTCGGACAACGGATTACCAGGGCGGCAAACAAGGAACGCGACGCTCTGGCGACCCTCTATGACAGTTTCCTTCAGGTCTCCTCCGGCATTCGCATCATAAAGATCAACGCCTTTGAGGGACGCGTGATGGAGCAGGCGCGCAGAATTGGCGATGAGTTATACACTCAATGTGTGCGACAGATTCAGGCCAAGGGGCTGTCGCGTGTGTTACTTGAGACTGTTTCCGGAATTGGCCTGATTCTGGTCCTTACAATCGGTGGCCGCGACGTTGCGGCCGGAACGTTGGAGTGGCAATCGTTACTCGGACTGCTCATTGCAGTAATGGCGGTCTACTCTCCGATGGTTGGATTGCTCCAAACCTACACTACTATCCGCGGCGTGATACCAAACCTGGACCGCGTTGAGTCCATTATGCAAGCAACTCCGGAAATCCAGGATCGGCCCGGCGCCCAAACCTTGCATGAAGCTCCAGCCATCATTGAGTTGAAGAACGTGTCTTTCGGCTACGACAACACGAAGGTCCTCGACTCGATAAGTGGACGGTTCCATAAGGGAGAAACGATCGGCATCGTGGGACCTTCGGGAGCTGGAAAATCTACTTTGATTGCTCTCCTGCTGCGGTTTTATGATCCAACTCAAGGCGCCATCTTGTTTGATGGCGTTGACTTGCGCGACATCTCGCAATCCAGCGTCATGGATTTGAGCGCTATTGTCCTGCAGGAACCCTTCCTCTTTATTGATACGGTCGCGAATAACATAAGAATGGGTCGACCTGACGCTTCTATCGAGGAAGTGAAGGCCGCCGCCAAAGCAGCCAATCTCCACGAGGAGATCATGATGATGGAGCGCGGATATGAAACCGTGCTGGGCCGCCGTGATGACGCTCGCTTGCTGTCGGGTGGTCAGAAACAGAGAGTTTGCATCGCTGCCGCGCTTCTCAAAAATGCGCCAATCCTTTTTCTCGACGAAGCTACCAGCAGCCTGGATTCTCTATCCGAACAAAAGGTCCAGGCAGCCATTGATCTGTTGATGCGGGGACGCACAACCTTCGTTATCGCGCATCGACTGTCGACCTTGCGTAATGCCGATCGCGTGGTGGTCCTTGATAAAGGACGTCTGGTAGGCCTGGGCACGCATGATGAGTTGCTTGCGCACTGCCCGACTTACCTGAGCCTGTGGAATTCCCAGGGCAGGCACTTCTCGGATCGGGACGTTTCGCGGCTGGTTGAGATGGAAGTTGTCACCTCCCGATGACTGATCAACTTTGTCCGCAAACCGAATGCCCGTAAGCCCTCGCTAATCGGTTGGAGAGAATCGGAGAAAGTTTTATGCCCACCGGCCTTGCAGTCATTCCGGCACGGGCTGGTTCGAAAAGAATTCCCGGCAAGAACATCAGGAATCTTCTCGGCAAACCGGTTATCGCCTATACGATTGAAGCTGCGATCCAAAGTGGTTTGTTTGAACGGGTGGTGGTGAGTACAGACAGCGAAGAAATCGCCGAAATCGCTCGCCACCATCATGCGGACGTTCCGTTCCTGCGCGCCAGCGATCTGGCGGACGATCGCACGGCCGTCTCACTTGTTACGCTCGACGCTTTGACCAGACTTGATCCTGCCGGGGAAAAGTATTGGTGCGTCGCTCAATTAATGGCCAACTGCCCGTTGCGTACCCGAGACGACGTCAGAAATAGCTATCGGCAGTTCGTCGAAACGCAGGCGGAGTCGCAACTCTCCGTCGTGCGCTACGGCTGGCAAAACCCCTGGTGGGCAATGCGAAGAGCTGAGGATTATTCGCTACAGCCCCTCTTCGAGAACGAGATTACGACGCGCAGCCAGGACCTCCCGGATTTATTTTGTCCTACTGGTGCAATTTGGTGGGCCAGGGCTGAGGTTCTGCTTCGTGAGCGAACCTTCCACACCACGAATCGAACGGGCTGGGAAATTCCCTGGCAGCGGGGAGTAGACATCGATACCGAAGATGACTGGCAGATGGCCGACCTGCTCATGCGCAGTCTGGCCCAGGGTAGAGCTTGCCAATGGTAGCCAAACGGCTGAGCGTTTATACGACCGTTTACCCTGGAGTCGAGCCGTACCTCGCCGCCTGGCATGAATCAGTTCGCAATCAGACGGACAACGACTTTGATCTATACATCGGTCTCGATTCAGTTAGCTCTGACGAACTAATGAACGCCATCGGTCGTGATCCATGCGCTACTCTGATCACCGCCGCCGCTGGAAGCTCGCCTGCACAGATTCGCAGTGCCGCGTTGGAAGCAATGGTTGAGAAATATGAGGCAATCGTCCTCGTCGACAGCGACGACGTGCTGGATCCCTTACGTGTATCTTCAGCGCGCGCCGCCACGCAAACATTTGATCTTGCCGGCTGCGCGCTACGGCTCATCGACCAGGCAGGTTACGACCTTGGGCTTACGTTTGGACCGGCGTCCAGCACTAGTTACGACCTTTTGCTGGCTCGTCACAACATTTTCGGTCTTTCGAACTCAACATACCGCACGCACATTCTCAGACGCTGTCTGCCTATTCCACCGGACTGTGTGCTGATCGATTGGCTGTTGGCGACCCGCGCCTCGGCAGCGGGTGCGTCACTCACATTTGATTTCACTCCTCGAATGGCTTACCGCCGCCACGCGCAAAACGTGACCGCCCTGTTCCCGCCATTCCTGCCTGAGGACATATTGCGGGCAACGCAGCTCGTGCTTGCCCACTACCGCACAGTGTTGAGAGACGAGCTGGTAGAGGGGGCGCGTTACTGGTCACGCATCAAGATGGCGTATCACCGCGCGGCGCTTTTTCAACACACGATCTCGAATGATGAGAACAAACTCAAGAGATATGTAGGCGCGCTTAATGAGCTTGACCCTGTTTACGTCTGGTGGTGGTGCGTGGCCAATCCGAAATTGGAGGAAATATGGAGAAACTGAGTATCGCCGGCCGAGTTATCGGTGCGGGCGAACCGCCTTACATCGTCGCCGAGATTGGTTCGAATCACAATGGCGACATGTTACTTTGTCGCCGTTTGATAGACGCCGCAAAAGACTGTGGCGTTGATGCCGTCAAGTTTCAATCGTGGTCGAAAGCTTCACTGATCAGCAAAGCGGAATACGCTCGAAATACGAAGTACGTAAGCGGCAACGGCGGCGAACCTACCCTGGAGGAAGCGGTCGAGAAGTATCAACTTACTCCGGAACAGCACCACGAGGTTGCGGCATATTGTCACGGCCTGAACCTCTGCTTTTTTTCCAGTTGTTTCTCTCGGGCGGAAGTTGATCTTCTCGAATCGCTCGATGCTCCTGCTTACAAGATTGCATCGATGGACATCAATCACCTCCCGTTGCTTCAGTATCTGGCACGGACCGGCAAACCTCTAATCCTCTCTACGGGACTAGCGACGCTGGGGGAGATTGAACGCGCGCTCGAGCATTTGAGAACGCATGGCTCTGGACCAGTCGCGCTGCTGCATTGCGTGTCGATCTACCCTTCGGCGCCCGATATTGTAAATCTGCGAAACATGGATACGTTGCGGCGCGCCTTCGATGTACCGGTCGGATATAGCGATCACAGTTTGGGAACTGCGATACCGTTAGCAGCAGTGGCGTTAGGCGCCGTCATAATCGAGAAGCATTTTACGCTCGATAAGAAGTCACCCGGGTGGGACCACGCGATCTCAGCAGATGTGGAAGAAATGCGTTCCTTAGTACATGAGAGCCGTAATGTGCAGGCGTCTCTGGGCAGCGCCGTGCGAACTGTTAACGCCGCTCAGATCGAGAAGCGCAAAGTATTTCGCCGGCGCCTGGTTGTGACTCGCGCTCTCGACAAAGGCGAGCGGCTTACCGCTGCTGACATCGAATTCAAGAGACCGGGTACTGGCATCGCGCCGGATGAATTGGATTATGTTCTGGGACGCGCACTCACTCGCAACGTGGAAGCTGAGGAAGAATTATCCTGGCGAGACCTCGCGTAGTAACAATGATCTCAAAAAAATCGCGCGTAATTTTGTTCGGAGATGGAACGTGGGCGACGGAAAGTCTGCTTCGCCTGCACGAACACTCACACCTGATAGGCGTAGTCTTGCGTGTTAATCCATCGGAACAAACTCTCGCGGCCGTCGCCCGCGACCTGTCCATACCGATCTTCCAACCAGCACGAGTTAATACACCGGAGTTCGTCGAGCAGGTAGCACGGTTGAAACCGGACCTCAATGTTTCCATTGCCTACAACCAGATTCTGCGATGGCCTATGCTTCGAGTAGCGCCGCTCGGCTTCGTCAACTTTCATGCGGGCAAACTGCCTCGCTATCGTGGCCGTAACGTCATCAACTGGGCCATCATCAATGGTGAGACGGAGATTGGCGTGACGGCGCATTTCGTGGACGAAGGAATCGATACCGGCGATATTATTCGGCAGGACACCCTTCCTATCAATTGGACTGATACGTATGGTGACGTGCTGGCGCGCGTCGTCTCCTATTTCCCAGAGTTCGTAATTCAGACAGTAGAGAGTTTGGTCACAGGCGACTACGAAAGGCGTCCGCAGTCCCGGGACGCGGGGACATACTTCGCTGGCCGGGAGCCCGGTGATGAATGGTTGGATTGGAGCGACACCAGCTTCAATCTGCACAACAAGGTGCGAGCGATCTCGCGCCCAGGCCCGGGCGCACATACCACCCTTGGAGACGATCCAATAATCGTCTGGCGGGCGTTCTATGATCCATCCTTTCCCAGGTATCTAGCTACTCCGGGTCAGGTGGTTGGGCGTTCGCATGAGGGCGTCGTCGTGAAGACAGGGGATTCTACCTTGCTCGTTAACGAGGTAGAGACTGCGACTGGCGCCTGCGTGACGCCGCGTTGGTCTATCGGCGTTCGATTGGGGCCAAACCCGGCGGCACAACTCACCGCCATCCTTTCGCGGCTCTGTCCTATCGGTCACTCCTGATCGCACTATCATGATGACAGTCAATGAGTCCAGGCTCGCGCGCGTACTGATCTCGCCGCAGGCGACGATAGCGTCGGCTATTGCATGCCTCGATGCCGCGGGTACCGGCGCGCTCTTGCTGAACGATGATGAGAACCACCTGGTTGGAATCCTGACGGATGGCGACATCCGCCGCGCCATTCTTAGAAACGAGTCGCTCGATCAGCCTTGTGGTCACATCGCCAGCCGCGATCCGGTGACCATCGCGCCTGACACACAGCCGGCGCAGGCGTTGCACTTGATGAACGCGGTTGACGTTAATCATCTGCCCGTGCTGGATACAGACCATAAGATCATTGGCTTTCTCCTCCGTCGTGACTTGGTAAAAGACGATAGCAACGGAGCTGCCGCTGTAATTATGGCCGGTGGCTTTGGCACACGCCTTCGACCACTGACGGAGCATTTGCCCAAACCGATGCTACCGGTTGGCGATCGGCCTTTGTTGGAACGAACTATAGCGCAATTAAGAGAATCCGGAATCCGGCGAGTAAATGTGACCACGCATTATCTCACCGACAAAATTAAGAGCTACTTCGGCGATGGGAAGGATTTTGGGGTCGAGCTCAGTTACGTCTCAGAAGACCGGCCACTGGGTACGGCTGGAAGCTTGCGGCTGGTTAGGGACCATGAAGAACAGTTGCTGGTGATCAATGGAGACATTCTAACCGGAGTCAGGTTCACCGATCTGATGGCGTACCACCGGGAACTGGGAGCCGATGCGACCGTGGGCGTTCGCAAATACGAAGTTCAGGTACCTCACGGTGTAGTTGACTGCGAAGGCCCGCGTTTACTTAGGATGCGGGAAAAGCCGTGCTTAAGCTTTATGGTCAACGCAGGCATCTACGTGCTCGAACCAAGCGTGTACCGCTACCTGCCTTTGGAAGAATCATTTGATATGCCTGACTTGATCCAATGCCTCCTCGAAAAAGGACGGCATGTCGTGACGTTTCCAATTACCGAATACTGGCTCGACATTGGCCGTCCTGGGGATTACGAGCAAGCACAAAAAGACGCAGCCGGGATGGTGCGTTAGGAACATGAAAATTCTCGTTACCGGAGGGGCAGGTTACATTGGTTCCACGTTGGTGCCAATGTTGCTGGGGCAGGGACATCGCGTACGAGTGCTTGACACCCTCATACACGGAGGACGCTCACTGCTTGGGGTTTGGGCGCATCCGGGATTTGAATTTCAGCTCAACGATATCCGTGATCGCAAGGCTCTGGCGAACGCAATTCCCGATATGGATGCAGTGGTCCACCTGGCAGCCATAGTCGGAGATCCCGCATGCGCCCGCCAGCCGAGTCTTAGTCGTCAGGTAAACGTTGATGCCTCTCTGGCGCTGCTGGAAGTGTGCAAGCAGAGTGATGTATCTCGCTTCGTGTTCGCCTCCACCTGCAGTAACTACGGAAAAATGAGTGACAGTGACTCTTACGTGGATGAAAGTACAGAACTCAAACCCGTATCACTTTATGCAGAAACAAAGGTGGCGGTAGAGCGCGCCATGCTCGACGGCACTGACGGGCACATGTGCAAAACGCTACTGAGGTTTGCGACTGTGTTCGGTGTCTCACCTCGTATGCGCTTCGATCTTACGGTCAATGAATTCACGCTGGAGCTACTCAGAAGGAAACATTTGCTCGTCTATGGAGAACAGTTCTGGCGGCCCTATATTCACGTGCGAGATGCTGCGCGAGCCATTTCCCTGGTCCTCTCGGCCCCCGCGGAAAAGATTCGCAACGAAGTGTTCAACGCTGGTTCGACGGCCGAGAATTATCAAAAGCAGCAATTAGTTGAGTTGATGCGCCCTTACGCGCCCGGTGCGCAGGTGGAGTTCGTCCACAAGGACGAGGACCCGAGGGATTATCGGGTTTCATTCGCCAAGATCCATGACGAACTCGGATTCGACATCACTCGAACTGTTCGCGATGGCATCGATGAGGTCGCTTGTTTAGTGACGCAGGGTGTAATCGCAGACTTCGATTCGCCAGTTTACCGCAACTGAAACGCGAGCCGTCCTTTTTATATCGCAGTCCTATTATCGTGAGCAGCAAACCCCGGACATCCAGCGCTGAGGCTTTCATTCCTCTCTGCGCACCTGCAATCCGCGGCAACGAATGGAGGTACGTGAAAGACTGCCTTGATACAACCTGGGTTTCATCGGTTGGCGCTTACGTTGATAGGTTCGAGCGTGCAATTGCCGATGCCGTCGGGTGTAAGTATGCAGTCGCCACCAGCAGCGGCACCGCGGCACTCCACGTTGCTTTGTTGGTAGCCGGGATTCAGCCCGATGACGAAGTCCTGGTCTCGACGCTCACGTTTATCGCTCCAGCAAATGCCACAAGGTATGTCGGCGCCTGGCCGGTCTTTGTTGATGCGGAGCCTGTGTACTGGCAGATGGACCCGGGGAAGGTCAGGGACTTTCTTGAAACTCAATGTGATTGGCGAGAGGGTGCGCTCTTCAATCGACAGACGCGTAGGAGGGTTCGCGGAATTCTACCGGTACATATCCTCGGGCACCCAGTGGATCTCGATCCGATTCTTGAATTAGCTCAAAAGTACGGGCTAACAGTGATCGAAGATGCAACCGAGAGTCTGGGGGCGCGATACAGGAACAAAAGCGTGGGCCATTTGGGAGAAATTGCCTGCTTTAGTTTTAACGGCAACAAGCTAATCACAACCGGCGGCGGTGGGATGATTGTCACTGACAACGAACGGTGGGCGCGGAGCGCCAGGCATCTAACCACGCAAGCGAAAGATGATCCCATCGAGTATGTGCATACCGAGATTGGGTTCAATTATCGCCTGACGAATCTACAGGCTGCTATGGGCGTGGCCCAAATGGAACAATTGGACGAGTACCTGAAATCCAAACGCTCAATCGCGCAACGTTACGCCCGCGGCCTCAGGAACATTGCGGGGATTAGTCTGATGCCGGAAGCATCGTGGGGGCACAGTTCATTTTGGATGTACACGGTGCTGGTCAATGCGCTTGAATTCGGAATGAATTCGCGTCATTTGATGCGCGAACTGGAGATTCGCAACATTCAAACCCGACCCCTTTGGCAGCCTCTCCATCTTTCCCGCGCTCATGCCGGCATAGCAACTCATTGCGCGGTGGCCGAAATGCTGAACCGCAATGCACTAAGCCTGCCGAGCTCAGTTGACCTTTTGCAGGCCGACCAGGAAAGAGTGATTGAAAACATTGCCGCCATTCACGCAGAAAACTGCCGCTGAAATCTGAATCGCCTGAACTATTTGAGAGGTTCACATGTCAAATGACTGGCATTACACGGAAGCCGATCTGGTCGCCGAGCTGAAGCGGGCGGGTGTGGATGCCGGTGACACGCTTTTCGTTCACGCCGCAATCGAGGCGCTTGGACACGCGCAGGATTGCGATTCGGCCGAAACTCAACGTCTACTCATGAGGAGTCTTCAGAGTGTCGTGGGACCGCAGGGCACTATACTCGTTCCCACCTACACGTTCTCCTTCTGCAAACAGGAGATCTTCGATGTCAACCGCACGCCTGCTGCCGGTGGTCCATGGAGTCCGTCCGCGAGTTTTCTTGAGTACTTTCGTAGTTTGCCTGGAGTGATTCGGTCGCGTGACCCGATACATTCCGTCGCGGCGCTTGGACCAATGGCGGACAAGTTGCTGAGTAACGTGCCAAACACGTGCTTTGGCGACGACAGCGTGTTCGAGCGTCTGCTGAAGATCGGCGGCAAGATCTGCATGATTGGCCTCGGGCTTGAGGAGGCTACCTTCCGGCATTTTGTAGAAGAGCGAGTTGGAGTTCCTTTCCGTTTCAAGAAGCTGTTTACGGGGTACGTTCGAGAAAATAACAGAGTGTCCAAAGCCGGCTGGATTTACAGTGTGCGCATACTAGCGGATAACGGATTCCCAGACGGCTCTCGACTCGAGAAAATCGCCATCGACAGCGATACATGTCGTGTTGTTCGGTTGGGGCTGGGTGAAATCAAGGTCATCGACGCCGCCGCCTACTTTGATTCCACCAGTCAGGCGCTGCGCAGCGACCCATGGTTTACGAGCAAAGGTCCGGCGGGCGATCCAGTCGAATGCGAAAGGAGAAGAGTGAATGGTCCACGCTTTGGGGTGACCCTGCCGCAAGTTGCATCGGAATCACAGTTGATCGAAGCCTTGTGGAGTCTTCCCAGAGACATCATCTCCGAGGGTTACGATGCGGCGCTCCAGGCTCTGACATCGCAATTGCCCATGACGATTCATGAATACCCTACGGGCACGGAGTGTTGGACCTGGCTGATCCCTGAGAAGTGGACCTGTCACGAGGCCTACCTCGAGACCATCGAAGGTCAAAGGCTCTTCTCTTACGCTGAGAATCCACTGCACGTAGTCTCTTATTCATTACCCTTTGAGGGCGAGGTCTCACGCGAGGAACTGCTTAAACACCTGCACGTTCATCCGAAAATCGCCGAGGCTGTTCCGTTCATCTTTAAATACTACGAACGCGACTGGGGACTGTGCTGCAGCCGCAAACTCAAAGAGTCGCTGGCCGACGATCGATATCGCGTAGTGATTAAAACTGATTTCAGTTACGGGACCCTGAAAATCGGTGAAGTTGTCGCGCCCGGAAAGAGCGACGAGTGCATTGTGCTCTGTGCACATCTTTGTCACCCGGCGATGGTCAACGACGACTTGAGTGGCGTGGTAGTCGGAATGAAGGTGATGCAGGAGTTACTGAAACTCAGAGACTTGCGTTATACGTACCGGTACCTGATCGTGCCGGAGACGATCGGTGGCGTTGCCTACCTCAGTCATCACGAAGAATTGATTCCGAGAATGAAAGGTGGGCTGTTCCTGGAAATGCTGGGTCTTGACAACCCGCATGCATTACAACTTTCATTCGCCGGAAATACGGAGCTGGACCAATGTTTTACCCTGGCGCTCAAAAAGCATGACTATCAGGGTTGGACCGGGCCTTTCCGAACCGTTATCGGGAATGATGAGCGTCAGTTCAACGCTCCTGGCGTACGCGTTCCAATGCTGACGCTTGCTCGCGTACTGCCTCCTTCCGCTCCGGACTGGCCCTATCCTGAATACCACTCAAGCTTCGACTCGCCGGCACTATGCTCTGTCGGACGCCTTGCCGACTCCCGCGATCTTGTTCTCAAGATGATCGCGACGCTGGAACAGAACTGCATCCCGATTAATCGATACAAGGGCGAGGTGTTCTGCTCTCGTTACGGGTTGCACATCGATTGGTATCAGGATCCGGAAGGAAACAAGGCGATGTTCGATGTGATTGACCGTATCGACGGTACCCGGTCGATTGCGGAGATCGCGATCCATCTCGGCGTTTCGTTCGATGCCGTCAAGCGCACCGTCGACGAACTGCACAACCGCGGCCTGGTGGAGTATGCCCGCTGAAGAGAACGATGCGCATCATAGTTGATCCGAGTACCTTCGACTGCCTGAACATGGGTGATGTGGCAATGCTCCAGGTCGCCGTTCGTCGTCTGCGCCAGCTTTGGCCGGATGCCGTTATTCAGGTTTTTACCAATGATCCTGTTGCGCTCTCGCTCCACTGTCCGGACACTGAGCCGCTGCTCCACTCCGGTCGAACATTTTGGTTTTCCGAACAAGAGGTCCTGGGCCGGCTGCACGAACACATACCGGTGAACGCTTCTCGTGCCCTGATTGCTATGAAGCGAAGTTTGCGCAGGAGAAGCCCCGAATTTTTGAGAAACATCCTGCGGTTGAAGTTGTATTTAACTCGGGCAGACGGAATGGCCTGGGAACGTTTTTTGACGTCCCTGGACCACGCGGACCTTTATGTTGTCAGCGGCGCAGCCACTTTGAATGATAAGTCCAAAGCCCATGCGCACGTGGTCCTGGGCACGATTGAGATGGCCCTTGGCCGGGGCATCCCGGTAGCAATGTTCAGTCAAGGGCTTGGACCAATGAAAGACCCCGAACTGGTGGCTGAAGCGAGTCGCGTCCTGCCGCGCGTCACATTCATCGCACTTCGCGAAAACCTCTATGGTCCAACTTTGCTGAGAACCCTGAGAGGGCGACCTGACGGAGTTCAGGTAACTGGAGATGATGCAGTCGAATTGGCATACCAGGCCAGGGCGAGTGAGACGGGCGGTGGAATTGGTGTAAACCTGCGAGTGGCCCGTTCTTCTGATATTGAGCCTGTGCTCATCGATACAGTGCGCGGAGTGCTGCACAACGCGGCAAAGAAGCATCGGGCGCCGCTAATTCCGCTGCCAATCGCGCTGCATGCCGCCGCGGACGACCCAAAAGTCATTCGGCAGCTACTTCAGGCGCCCGATGCGCCGTCAGATCAGGCGTGGTCTTTCGAAAATACGAGCGAGGTAATCCAGGCTGCCGGAAACTGCCGGATCGTCGTCACAGGCGCATACCACGCCGCTGTATTTGCGCTGGCCCAGGGCATTCCGGCGGTATGTCTCGCCGGCGACATCAACTACATGGAAAAGTTTGCTGGTTTGTTAGATCAGTTCCAGACTGGCTCCGAATTACTCTCAGTGCGCGATTCGAATTTCACGGATGCGCTTGGCGATGCAATTGAGCGTGCCTGGATCAGCGCGGACGCGCAGCGGCCCGGCTTATTGGCAGCTGCTGCGCGGCAGGTCGAGTTGAGCCGTACTGCCTACCAGCACATGGCTGATGTCCTAAACGACACGTTTCCCCGACATCGCGCAGCCTAATCTACTCACGCGATTCATTCATATATGAGACGAATAGCGATCATTGTGGATCATCCACAGCGTGATCTCGCCGGGCTGGTGTTAACTGCATTTCGCTTGTGCCAGGAGGGAATTACATGTCATCTGGTGCCCCTAAATCTACAGGACAGGGAATTGTGGGCTTTAGCGCCTGATTTCGTTCTCTTGAACTTTGCTCGAAGAGGCACGGAACAGTTGGCCGTGCAACTTCGCAACGCGCGTATCAAATATGGTGTGCTGGATACGGAAGGCGGCGTCTGGGGTAGTTTGAGCGAGTACTCCGACACACTGTGGGGAAGTCGCTCGCTGCTGCATGGAGCGGAATGCGTTTGTGCATGGGGCCCGGCAACAGCTGATCACGTCGTCAAAGAGGGCTTCTTTAACCGCTCGCAGGTCACCGTCACCGGTTGTCCGCGTTTCGATCTGTACCATTCAAAATGGCGCTCGATTCTCGCCGGAGACTCAGCGCCTGGAGCCCATGAGCCGCGCAGACGGATTCTGATCAATACGAATTTTACATTCTCTAATCCAAAATTTGCGTCCGTGGACCATCACCTGGAATGCGTTCAACAAGAAATGGGCTGGTCACTCTCAAGAGCAATGAGCGTGTTGAGCGCCGGCCGAGCGGGCCTGGATGCAACCATCGACATGGTGCGCAACTTGAGCCGCGACTTTCCACGGAGCGAGATCATCCTGCGGCCGCATCCTTTCGAGCAGGGAGAATACTATCGGACACGACTTGCGACTCTGGAGAACGTCTCAATCGATGGAAACGGACCAGTGCAACTGCAAATCTACCGGGCGGACGTAGTCGTTCAGCGGTCCTGTACAACCGCAATTGAGGCGGGCATGGCCTCCGTGCCTACGCTGTCGCCACAGTGGGTGCCGCCAGAGATGGAAATGCCTGCCGCCGAAGAAGTGAGCACTGCGTGCATCTCTTACCAGGATCTGAGAGGGAGGGTGGACGAGATTTTGGCAGGCTGTTATGACACGCCGGCCGACACCCAACGCGCCATCAAGCGAGTGATTGGTAAGTGGTTTTATTACGCAGACGGCTTGGCTCATCAGCGCGTCGCCGATGTTGTAGTTTCCCACTTGAACGGAGCGCGCGAAGTTGACGAACGTCTCTGCGCAAAAATTCTCTACGGTGTAAACAGTGGGGCCGGAGGGAATTTCGAACGTCTTGGACGGACCATCCGTTACGCCTTCAATTTGTCGTCTGACTGGTCATTCCGTCACATGCGTAAAATTCCTTCATTGTCCTGGGCGACAACCAACAAGTTCTTCGGTGTCGAGCAGGTGCGAAAGCTAGCTGAACAAGTGCAATCCGCCGCCGCTGCCAATGGCTATGCTGCAAGCCCGCTGCGCGTTGAGTTCGCGCGAACGACAGGTGACTACTTCGATGACTACCACGGGCATTCAATCACCTTGAGAGCCAACCAGTGAATGAGATGACGACTACTGAAGCGTTACTAACGAGAGATTACTCCCGTACTCTCAAAATGCCGCTCGACGGACGTCAAGATCGTCAAGACCGAGTCGTGATCTTGTGTAGCACTCTCTGGAGTATTAGAAACGTCGTTCTCTCAGGACTCCTGGAAAAGCTGAAGAGTCTGAGTGTCACGCCATTTCTTCTCGTGAGCCAAAACTTCCCGCAACCGGCGGCCAAGGCCTGCGCTGGAGCGGAAGGGCTGTCAAGGCTGCGAGACGCTTCGCTTTCGAAATCGAAAGCAGGAAAAGCCTTGCTTGACGATCTTCTCTTCGCCTCATTTGCCCGGCGTTATGAAATATCGTCTTACGCGATATTTAACGAATGGCTGAAACGCAATCAGCCGCGTTCCCAAAACTTGCGGAGCCTCTTAGTCAACTGGTTTTCCTGGCTGGGATGCAGAGACTTTTTTTACCACTGGCAGATCGAGAATCTCGAGCGCTTTATCCGCGATACGCGTGACTTCACACCAATCAGGGAACAGCTAGTCCAGCTAAATCCCTCACTTGTAATGACCACTAATTGTACTACCGCCACGGAATGTCAATATCTTCGCGTGGCCCAGGATCTCGACATTCCGACCCTCAACTGGGTGCTGAGTTTCGACAACCTGACCAGCCGTGGTCATTTGCCGAAAGCCGATTTTTACGCGGTTTGGAATGACCGGATGAAGGCACAGGTCTTACGCCTGTACCCGGAACTGAAAGCCGCAAACGTTCAGGTAACAGGAACTACGCAGTTCGATTTTCATGTCCGGAAAAACCTTAGGTGGAATCGCGAAGCCACATTGCGACGGTTGGGCCTCAAGAAAGATGATCGTTATCTGCTGTACGCAGCGAATAGCGCTTACTGGACTCCCTCCGAGCCAACACTTGTTGCTGAGCTCGCTCGGCGTCTTGAAGTTTCAGCGGATCTAAATGCGCATCGAATTATCGTCAGGTTACATCCCCTGGATGATTTCAATCGCTGGCGACAAATCGAAACCATCAAAGGACGCGTTGTAATAAGCCGCCCATGGGACCAGGATGGGAATGGCTTCGACATCGAAGATCAGGCCTTACTTGTAAACTCGCTACTACACGCAGACGTCTGCATAAATATGGCGTCTACTATGAGCCTGGACGCTGCCGTCCTCGATACACCTGTTGTGTGTGCAGCCTTTGCGGGTCAAAGTGGGGGAGCCGAGGATCGATTCTGCAAACGGGCGTACCACACGGAACATTACCGGCCTCTTGTCGAAAGCGGCGGATTACGCGTGGCTGAGAACATGGACCAGCTTCTGGCTGAAGTTTCAGCGTATGCGCGGAACCGGGAGAGAGATGGCTCCGGACGCCAGCAGTTGGCGCTAAGGGAAGTTGGTCAAGTCGATGGCCACGCGAGCGAGCGCGTGGCGTCGTTCGTCGCAGGTATCAGCAGGCCAACCTGCGGCGCCAGGAGAGCATCGCTGGGAAACTAGTCTAATGTGCGGTATTTCAGGATTTATAACTCGAGCGAAATTGGATTTCGTCGGCGCCATAATGCGCATGAATTCTCAATTAGAGCATCGTGGGCCGGACGATGTAGGGCACTGGATCGATTCGGAAGCAGGAGTCGCTCTCGGCCACCGTCGTCTGTCCATCCTCGATCTTTCAATTGAAGGGCGTCAGCCGATGATCTCTGCGAGTGGTCGATATGTTATTGCCCACAACGGCGAGATCTACAACTTCGCGGAGCTCAGGGCCACTTTAGAGAAAGATCGCCGGCTCTCCTTCCGCGGCCATTCGGATACAGAAGTAATCCTTGGCGCCATAGAGTCCTGGGGCCTGGCTAACGCCGTAAAGCGTTTTGTAGGCATGTTCGCGTTTGCCCTGTGGGATAAGCAAGAACAAAGTCTGAGTCTGGTCCGAGACAGGATCGGCGAGAAGCCCCTCTATTACGGGTTGTGCCGGGAAGCGTTTCTCTTTGGTTCAGAACTCAAAGCGCTCCGAGCACACCCAATGTTCCAATCCAGTGTGGATCGTGATTCGCTCGATCTGTTGCTGCGATACGACTATATTCCCGCACCTCGTTCGATCTATCAGGGTATTCATAAATTAATTCCCGGTACGATTCTGAGCATATCGGCGAAGACCTTGGCGGATTTGCCGGCGCCTCAACCGTACTGGTCGGCGCGCCAGGTGTTTGAGCGGGCGAAAGATGATCCATTCAAAGGCGGGGTGCAGGATGCGTTGCGGGAATTGGACACTCTGCTTCGGCGCGCTGTTCACCAACAAATGGTGGCCGACGTACCAGTCGGTGTACTGCTGTCAGGCGGTATCGATTCATCCCTGACGGCTGCGCTGATGCAGGCACAGAGCGTTGATCCAGTGCAGTCCTTCACAATTGGTTTCGAAGAAGGAGAAGTGAATGAGGCTGTGTGGGCCAAAGCTGTAGCTGCGCATCTTGGCACTAAGCACACGCAGATGTACGTGACTCCCGCCGATGCGCTGAATGTAATACGCGACATACCGCGACTCTATGATGAGCCTTCCGCTGACAGTTCTCAGATTCCCACTTACCTCGCAGCCCATCTGGCCCGCCGCGATGTCACTGTTTGCCTGACCGGTGACGGCGGTGATGAGCTGTTTGCCGGCTATCCACACTACTTTGTAGATGGTCTAATCGCGAACCGGACTATCAACGCTATACCCGTTGCGTGTCGCACGGCCGCAGCCTGGGCCCTCGACGCCCTGACCTCCGCAAACACTTCGTACGTTTTGGGCGCTGGGGAAAGACTTGTCTCCCGCCGAATAGTTCGATCAGAAACTGGAGATCGGCTGGTTCGACTAGCCAAACGTCTGGGCGCCGGCAGTCCGGAGGCTACCTATTTCGCCTCTCTCTCTCGCTGGCATGGCGCCTCACTGGTGAAAGATGTCGTGGATCCCCGCGGGTTGCTGCTCGCCGAGCCTGAACGATGGGCCGTACTCTCTGACACTCGACGAATGATGATGTATCAGGACCTGATCAACTACCTGCCGGACGACATTCTTGTAAAAGTTGATCGCGCGACAATGGGAGTCGGTCTCGAGTCACGAACCCCTTACCTGGACCACCGGGTCGTCGAGTTTGCCGCGCGCGTGCCGCTTTCGTTTGAGATCCGAAATGGAGAAGGTAAGCGGCTGTTAAGGCAGTTGTTGTATTCGTACGTTCCGCGCCAACTTATTGACCGCCCAAAGCGCGGGTTTAGTATTCCGATCGATCGATGGCTCCGCGAACCACTTCGCGATTGGGCGGAGTCTCTCCTTGATGAGACACGACTGCGCCGCGAGGGATTCTTCCACGTGGAATCAGTGCGGCGGCTCTGGCATGAACACTCCAGCGGTTACCGTAATTGGTCGAGCTTATTGTGGAGCATTCTCATGTTTCAGACGTGGCAAGCTTATTGGTTGGTGAGCCGGACCAATGATGCCAACGAATCGAGTGAATCGCGTCCCGGCTTGTTCAAATTACGCACACCGGAAGACTCCTCTCACGAACTAGCTTCCGGAGCCTGTACTGCCTGATACGCACGAGCCTTCGCCATGAAGATTTGCTTTATTTGTCCTGAGTATCCTCCGGGGCTCCAGGGCGGCGTTGGTACGTTTACTCAAATTATGGGACGGGCCCTCGTCCGCCTCGGACATCAAGTAAGAGTCGCCGGCGTTTACCCGCACGATTACAACGCTCCGGCTTATGAAGAAGATGAAGGCGTGCAGGTTTGGCGGATTCACGAGCCAGTTTCACGCCTGGGCTGGGTCGCGGCGCGATATCGTCTGTATCGCCTGATTAGGAAGTGGATACGCGCGCGTGAGTGCGACTTCATCGAGTGTCCCGATGCATATGGCTGGATAGCCGGCTGGCCTCGATTGTCGGTTCCTTTGGTCGTTCGTGCTCATGGAAGCCTCACGTACTACGCACACGAACTGCATCAACCAGTTAATCCAACGGGTCACCGGCTCGAGACGTGGGCTTACCGGCGGGCCGACTCGTGGGTTGCCGTAAGCAAACATGCAGCTCAGCTTACTCGGAAGTTGTTCAATCTGGGCGTTGGTCCCGAAGCAGTCCTCTACAATCCCGTCGACGCGCCATCTCGAGTGCCGCAATTTTCAACGAGAAATATACGCAAGGTTGTATTCACCGGCACCCTGACCGAAAAGAAGGGGATCATTTCGTTATTCCGCGCGTGGCCCATCGTAAAAAAACATTTTGAAGAGGCGGAGTTGCATGTTTATGGCAAGGACGGAGCCTCGCCTGACGGTCTTGGTACGATGCGCGACTATCTTCTCAAAAGCCTGCCGGAGGCGATGCAAAAGAGCACAAGATTCTACGGCCATGTGGCGCGGGAGGAATTGATTAAGGCGCTAAGCGGAGCCCGGGCCGCGGTTTTTCCTTCCTATACCGAGACCTTCGGTCTCGGCCCAGCGGAAGCAATGGCTTGTGCTTGTCCCACGATTTATACCAGGTTGACTTGCGGGCCGGAGATCATCAGAGACGGTGTCGACGGCTTACTGATCGATCCTGATCAGCCAGATCAGATCGCAGCAGCGATTCTGAAGCTCTTAGTCGACAATGAAACCGCCGGCTATCTGAGTGAGGCGGGACGGAAACGAGCGGTTCAGTGTTTCGGGTTAGACCGCATAGTTGCCGCCAACGAGGCCTTCTTTCGCGGAACCGTTCAAAACTTCCAGCGGGGGAGGGTATGAAGTGAACAAGCCGGAATTAGACGCAGCCTTGCAAAACTGTCGAGTTCGCGCTGCCGCGTATCTCGCGGCACAGGTGGTCGAGCAGGAGGACGCACAATTCTGGCGGCACAGTCCCGCGCATGATTTTCGGAGTCACCCTCAGCACCTGCTTTACGGAACGTGGGCAGGAATCCACGCTTCTATCCTGCTGGGTTTAGACACCGATTTCAGTGCCCTTCAGCGGCGACGAATTGCCAATGCCGTCAACCAGTTTCAGCGTCCGGACGGCGCCTATCTAATGGATACGTCGCGACCCACGTGTGACGCAGCCGGCGAGGACGAGTACTTCATCTTCCATTGCACAAACTACGCGCTGGGGGCCGTCCTCGCATTGAACGAGCGACCGTGTTACTCGCTCTCCTTTATGGAACGGCTCATGGATCAAAAGGAACTTGATCGCTGGCTGATGGAACGGGATTGGCAACGTCCCTGGGCGGAAGGCAACAATATCGTGAACCTCGCCAGCTTTTACGCAATCCTGGCTGAACAGGGCGTTTCCGAGGCGTGGCCGCGTCTTTTTACGATTGCCGACTGGCTTGATAGACAACAGGATGAGAAGACAGGGTTCTGGCTATCAAGTGAAAGCGCTAATCACGACATGCACCTCGCTATGGCGGGCGCTGCACACAGCCAGCATATCTACTATTACCTTAGTCGCACGGTACCGCGCGCCACCGCGATTATTGATAGCTGTTTGAGACTCGGCCATCTCGGACTTCGATCAGCCTGCCTGGACCTGGATATGGTGGACATCCTTACCAATCTCCGTCACTACCGCTATCGGGTCTCCGAGATCGATCGCATTCTGTTTCGTTATTTGGTCGAGTTGCTTGACGTGCAAAACGCTGACGGCGGTTTCTGCGACAACTACGTCACTTCACATATGTTATACGGTGAGAATACGCCCGCCGGCGTCTCCGTGACCTGGACCACCTGGTTCCGCCTCGCAACGCTCGGGATGATCGCTTGTGCGCTTTTTCCCGAAAGGGTGGATCAATGGCGCTTCCGACGTACTCTAGGATCAGGCTACTGGAATCCGAACTTTGCCCTCGCAGGCGTTGGTGCGGCATCGAGTGGCGTAACATTGCCGCAATCGACCCGACTCTGGTGGACCGCTAAGCGTGAGGTTCGCTTTTACCGACAACGGTTGACTTTATCGTTGCGCCAACGCTTCTCTCACTAATCGTCATGTTGAAAATTAGTGTTTGCATTGCGACACATGAACGCCCCGCGTTGTTGCAGAGACTGCTGACAACCTTAAGTTTACAAAGTCGCCCGGCTGACGAGATCATTGTGAGTGATTCCTCAGTAAGCTTGCGCTCAGAGGCCATAGTCGAATTCGTCGCCAAAGCAAATCCCCAGCTGAATATCAAACTCATCCATTCGCAGAGCCGGGCATTACCGTACCAGCGATGGTGGGCGTTTCAGCACTCTTGTGGCGAAGTGGTCCTGTTTTTGGATGACGACATACAACTGGATCCCGCGGCGCTAGCTGCTCTTGACCATGCTTACAAAACCCTCTGCGTCGATGGCTGTGATCACCCTGCGGGAATCGGCTTTCTTATGAGGTGGGAAGACGATGATCAGAGTTACCGTGATCGAAACTCTTTCAAAGAGCGCTGGCTGGGAACTTCCGGCCATCGAGCGGGGGGAGTAACGCCAGGCGGCCTTACTGTTTCCCCAGCCGGTCTCAACTCCGACCACCCGGTGGAAGTCGATCAACTGTCTGGCGGGGCAATGTCGTTTCGACGCGAAGTGATTAACCGAGTAGGACTCTTGGACCATCTGGTCTCACTTTATGATCAAGGCATCGGTCGTACTGAGGACGGCGTCTTTAGTTTTTGTGCGCGGCAATATGGAAAGCTCTACTACCTGACACAGCCACTTGTTTTACACCCTGGCGCGGCAGACATGAACGGCACATCACATCCATACGCGACCGCTGGGTGGCGGCTCGGGCTTGCTGGAACCTGGGGCAAAGCGCACACGATGCGCTGGTTATCTTCGAGCCGCGAAGCTTGCCTCAATGCCTGGCTGCGCTATTCGCTATTAGAGGTGGTTCGGGCCATGTATAGGACTGGAGTAAACCCACTTGAAGCGTCCGCCTGGGGCCGCCTGGGAGGAGCTTCCTTCGGAATCATTCGGACCATTTTGTTTTGGCGGAATATCGCTCCTTATCCAGGATCGCATCAGGAGACGAATAAGAGACTTGAGCAGCAATACGAGGCCCGCTCAGAGGCAAACCTTTCTTCACCGCAAACTTAAATGCGCTTTTCGGCTCCCACATCCCGCTTCCGCGGGCTTGCAAATCAGGTCCAGATGCCAGCCAAACCGCTGTCATTCGGTCGTGGTGCTGTTCTCACGAACAGAAGACAAACGCACTTGGCGGCAAGACGAACACGACTCTACCTTTTATTGCAGGTGTGCCTTTGCGCCATTCCTTCATCCGTATTATTCGGACTTGGCAAAGCTCAACTCGCAGGAGTTTATTTCTGGGTCGCTGTGGGAATCATCCTGGCACGGTTGATAGCATCCCGCCGGTCTGACCAGGTTTTGATTCTCCTGATAGCGTTGGTGCCCTTCATCGAACTGTTTCGGCAAGCTGCCTTTTACAATGTCGTTGTTTTCCTTTTTGGCGCGGCCGTTGGTTTCGTCGCACTTGCTTGGCCCTTACGATTGCTGCGCGCGGTGGGAAACCGACCCTTAGTCGTCAAATTAATAATTTTTGTAAGTATCTATTACTTGATAAGCCTAATCATGACGGGTGCGTATGAAGTACGCCTGCGTGATTTTGAGCTGCTGTTCGTGGCCGTCGCGGTACTGGTACTTTCGCGAAGACGCGAGTTATTAATCACCGCCCTGCAGGGTGTGTTGATCTCAGCAAGCGCCATCGGGATGGCGATGTTGCCTTACATCAACACCTTTGCGGACGAGAGACTCGGTCAGGTAATGCTCGACGGTCAACGAATGGGCAACCCGGTCCAGCTTGGCGGATCTCTCGCCTTCTGCTTTCTCGGAGTAACTGTAGACCGTGGCGCCTGGTTCGGTTTGAATAACCGTCCGCTCAAAACCCTCTTGTACCAGGGATGTGTTGCAATCCTGCTGGCGTTGACCTCGTCACGAGCGGCGTGGCTGGCCTCGATCATTGGCGTGCTCACCATGTTTGCATTTGCTCACCGCTCGAAGCTGAATTCACGGCGCACAGTGCTGTATTCCGTTGCAGTGGCGGCCCTCGTGATTCAAATCGCGTTGCTCAGCCCATATGGCGGCGCGTTGCAGAAAGGACTTGGCAGAACGTTTAAAGAAGACGACACGCTGAGACATCGCACGAGCGGCCGCTCTGACCAGTGGACCGTTGCCTATCACGCGATTACGGATTCCGTTGGCGACCTGGTGTACGGTCACGGGCCTGGTTTGGGATCGAAAGTGTATGCGGAATACTCGCAAAAAGTTAGAGACATTGAATACGACGTGGGACAGGAAGCTCCATTTCACTCGTTATATTTGGAGCTTGCAGTTGAGGCTGGCTTGCTGGGACTGATTCCCGCAGTGCTCTGGATCGGTTTTGTCGGCGCCAGAGTACTCAGCTGGATTCGTGTTCGGGGGGCGTTGTTGCCAGCGGCCTGTTTTTTCGCCTGGGTATCTATAACGCTCAGCGTCGGAGGCAATGGCGCCATAGGTGGACTGTATATCGGATTAGCATTGATAGCTGATTTGCGTAGCCCTCATCATCGAAACGTTTCAAGTAACTCGTAGTTCCCGATCTACCTTGGGACATCCGGAACTGAACTCAAGGGCGACTAAATGATCTGGCCAACTTCACAGAGCTGGAGCCAACTTGATAGGCGCTTAAAGACGAATGTGGTTATCACACTCGCTATCTTTCTGGCCATCGCTTTCACAAGCTTCCTGGAACCTGGGCCAAAAAGAAAAGACATGATGAACCTGGAATGGGTGAGAGCGCATGCGGAGCTGGGTCTCAGAGTGACGAAGGGCTACAACCTGAGCAAGAAATGGTCATTGTCACCCACGCAGATTTCCCTGGGCCAGCACAACGTCTATGTATCGGCGCCACCGTTAGAACCACTGCTTTGCACCGCATTCTATGTTGCCTTGGGGCACAATTGGCGAGCCATGCGGCTGGCTCCGATACTCCTGGGGATTATCTATTTATATGGTTGTTTCGCGCTTGCAGTTAAGTATCTCGAAGGAGCGGCTCGCAGCTGGCTCATGTACTTTGCCCTGTCTCCGATGATATTGATTTACTCAACTTATCTGGGCACGGACGCCAGCAATCTTGGTCTGCTACTCCTGTCGTATCTGTGCATAACCAATTACCTTGAGACTTCAACCATCCGATGGATGGCCTGGGCCGGCATTTTCTATTTGCTCGCATTCTGGATCTCGTACATGGCGTTTTGCATAGTACCGCCAATCCTCATCCAGCTTCTTTTTCGTCGCGGTTTACCCTGGCCCGTCAGAAGGCAAGCGCTACTTTCATGGCTTGCCATAGTTGCCATAGGTTTCGTCGTGCCAGTCATTCATCTCGCATTTCTCCCTGGCGCCTTGCAGTGGGCCGCGGACAGAGCCGGAACGAGGCTCTCGGTTTCAACAGGCGGTAGTTTTGGACCGGACGTCTCGCTGCTTGGATTTGTAGTTCGGCAGGTCGTTCGCTTCGTTACGCACTACACGCCTGTTAGTGTTGCGCTGGCATTGATTGCTCTTCCGCTTGCATTAACAAAATTGCTTAAGCCGGCAGGCGAAATGTCCAGGCCTTGTGCGCAGGTGAGCACCCGCGCTCTTTTCTTTCAATTCCTGGCATGGGGAATGCCGGCCGGTATTCTCGCTGTTAATCACGCCTTCATACACCCATTCTCGGTTTATTACTTTGCGCTTTTCTTCGCTTTTAGCTCCGTACTTGCTCTCGAGTGGGCCAAAGAGAAAATTCAATCGCCGGTTTGGAGACAGCGGCTCGTGGTCGCTACTCTGGCCTCATTTTTAGTAATTTCCTTAGCGCGTAGTTTGTATGCGATTGCCGGTGGATCGCTCGATACTGCTAGTGCACGATACCTTCCAAGCTTCGTAACAAGGGCCTTCGCAGTGGGGACACACCGGAGTGGCCCGGATGTTATTCCGCCCGAGCAATGGTAATGGCCGGTTCAGAACTCCCGTCAGGGCAATCCGAAATCGACTTACGCACGCTTCCACTCACGGAACATAGAGTCAAACGATACCTGGAGAAATTGATGGCCCTTGATGCGCAAACAATTGGGGAATCATGGGGTCCGGCCCAGTGGTTTAAAGAGCTTCCACAAAAGTGGGAATTTTCGCGTTTGCTTCTTTGCGGTCGCGAGCCGATTGGCTTTGTGGTCGCCTCGTTAAAGGACCAGGGGATTCACATACACCGTTTGGTGGTCAGCGACGCATACCGTGGCCGTGGATGCGGCGCAAAGCTGTTGCGAGAAGTGGCTGAACTGGCCCAGGCGCGGTCACTCCGCAGCTTAACTTTGAAGGTATCGAAAGAGAATTCCACCGCCATAGCCTTTTACGGAAGTTTGGGTTTTGCTGAGATTGACGCCAGCTCCAACAATCTCGAGCTTTTTGTTTGTGTTCCTGAATTGATTGCCAGAACTGTGACTTAGTTTCAAGTTGTTCGGCATATTGAGGTCGTTATGATTTCTACTGTGGATAAAACCGTGTTGGCGATCGCGCCACACATTGATGACGTGGAGTTGGGCGCCGGAGCGACAATTCATCATCTGTCTCGAAACAACAAAATCTACTATGTAGGATTATCGTTGCCGCCACTTGTGGAAAGTGATGTTTTTATGGAGGAGTTTCAGTCCAGCGTGCGGTACCTGGGGCTCGATGCGAGAAACATCATCCTGCGGAACTACGATCCACGAAATCTTTTCGACTCACGAAGCGAGATTCTACAACTGTTTTATGATTTGAATACGAAACTGCACCCCGATCTGGTTTTCCTTCCCAATAGCCGTGACATCCACCAATCCCATGAAGTGGTTTTCGCGGAAGGGCGACGCGCGTTCAAATATGGGACCCTTCTTGGCTATGAACTACCCTGGAACAACATGGAGTTTCCCATGGACGTCTTCATCACGCTTGCTAAGGAAGATGTTGACGCCAAGATTGGGGCCATCAACTGTTACAAAACTCAAAAACATCGGATGTTCTTTGCTAACGACATCGTCGGTGATTTGGCCCGCGTCAGAGGTAAACAAATAGGACATCAGTACGCTGAGTGCTTTGAGTTGATCCGCTTGATTATATGATCGTAAGCATTCATCAGCCTCACTTTTTCCCCTGGCTTGGTTATTTCAACAAGGTTCTTAACAGTGACGTATTCGTATGGCTTGAGTCCGTGCAGTATCGAAAGAATTACTTTCAAAACCGAACACGCATCAAGTGTTCAGACTCTCGGCTGCAGTGGTTGACTGTGCCCGTGCATGCCCCGCTGGGGACACCTATCAATCGAGTACTCATCGCGGATCCGCGTTGGCGGATCAAGGTCGAAAAGACAATCGAACAAAGTTATGGGAAAGCTCCGTACTTCGCCGTCATATGGCCAAAGCTGAGGTTCGCTTTATCGTCCGCGCCACCGCAGCTGGAAGCGTTGAACTCTCTGACATTTACCGCGGTGATGCAATTGCTGGGAGGTAAGCAGCCTCGAATTGTTCGCGATGGTGAACTAGCAGTCATGTCTCAGCATCCGACCGGCCGCCTCGTCGAGATCTGTCAGCGACTTGGCGCGACTCATTACCTCGCGGGTAAGGGAAGCCGAAACTATCTGCGGGTTGAAGAGTTTCGTGAAAAGAACATCGAAGTGCTCTCGCAGCATTTCGACGTAACTCGGGTTACTTACGCGCAGCCGAGTGATTCGTTCGTGCCTGGCTTGTCTGTCCTTGATTGTTTGTTCAACGTCGGACCGGCAGAGACACAGCGGTTGGTTCAGAACGGATGGAAGCCTTAACAAGGAAGGCAGCCGCTTGCCTGCCCGGGCCTCGCTTTGAACAGCGCCTGGGCGTTGTCACGCACGTGCCGCACTGGCGTGGGACCGATGGCAAGCCGTGGGCTTACGAGCCTTACGTCAGAGAATTGCGGCTGTGGGCCGATCTCTTCTCACAGGTTGAGATCCTTGCTCCGACGGGTGCTGGTCCAATGCTCGGTAACCAGGCTCCCTACGAACGTTCAAACATCACCTGGCGTCCATTTTCGTATTCGCTCTCGTATCAGCGCTGGTCACCATTGCGCCGGTTGACTCAAGTGCCTGCGCTCGCCTGGCACATAAATCGGCTGATCTCCAAGTGCGATCTAATTCACCTGCGCAGTCCCGGCCATCCCGCTTTGATCGGACAGCTATTTGTCAGGCTCCGGCGAAGATACAGCATCACAAAATGGGCCGGCTTGTTTGACGCGTTCCCCGGTGAGCGGCTGCCTTCACAGCTTGAACGCCAAATCGTAAGTTGGCGCACTGAGCACCACCCCGTGCTGGTCTACGGCCGGTTCGATCGACCAGGCCTGATACCTTTCATGCCGGCACTAATGACTGAAAGTGAATTAACCACGGCGCGTCAACTTGCGGCAGGCAAGAGCTGGCGCCATCCGTGGAGGCTCTTGTCAGTAGGTCGATTGCTTGCCGTGAAGAATTTCGAGTTGGCGATCTCCGGCCTTGGGGAACTACATCAGCGCCGTCCGGATCTGGAATGGGAATACGTGATAGTCGGCGATGGTCCCGAAGCCTCGACCCTGCGCGCACTTGCGACGCACCATCACATAGCGCAGCGGATTCGTTTCACGGGCGCCTTGCCTTTTGACGAAGTGCAGCGGCATTACGCCTGGGCACAGTTAGTAATCATGCCAGGGGTACAGGAAGGGTGGCCCAAGATCATCGCCGAAGCCTGGGCCCATCGAGCGATCCCGGTAGCTGCGGCAGCCGGACTCGTGCCGTGGATCTTACAGGGTGCGGAATACGGCGTGCCGTTCACCCCGACTCCTGTGGGCCTGGCGAATACGCTCGTAACTCTTATGGACCGCAAGATCGATATGGAATGCCTCCTTGAGCGCTGTGCTGCGAGATCAAATGATTTATCACTGGAACGCTTCAAGGAGCGACTGGAAGAAGTACTCATTAGTCACTGCGGTCTGAATTGAAAACGGAAGATCGAACGTGACGCACATCAACGTCCTGCACTTGACCGATACGCTGGATGCGGGCGGGGCGGAGCGCATGGCTGTCAATCTCGTCAACTTGCTGCCACGTGCACGCTATCGGGCGCACTTGTGCACCACGCGGCGAGAAGGCGTGCTGGCAAACGCAATCGCACCGGATGTGAAGCGGCTCACGCTAAGTCGAACGTGGCGGTTTGACGCGCAGGCACTTCGCACACTGGCACGTTACATCGATCACGCCAGGATTGACATTTTGCACGCGCATGGTACAGCACTCTTCATTGCCGTTCTGGCATCACGGTATCGGCCTCAATCCGCGATTGTCTGGCATGATCATTACGGACGCTGTTTGTTTGATGATCGGCCGGCATGGCTCTATCGATTAGCGGGACGTTACGTCAAAGGCATCATCGCCGTTAACCAGGTGTTGGCCGCATGGGCCCACGAGCGACTCGGCGTGCCAAAGGAACGGATTCGGTATATTCCCAATTTCGTCATGCCACGTCATGAGCCCGAAGGCGATCTGTTGTTGCCGGGCATCGCCGAGTCGCGCATCGTATGCGTAGCGAACTTCCGACCGGAGAAGGATCATTTCACGCTGGTGCGTGCGTTGATGCACGTTGTGCGCGCTTGCCCCACTGTCCAATTACTTCTTGTTGGCGCTCCGGTGGATCCCGAATACCTGAGCCGCGTGCAGCATGAGATCGAGCGGTGCGGATTGACGCGGCATGTCTCAATCCTGGGAACGCGAAGTGATGTGCCGGCCATATTGAAGGCCTGCTCCATTGGAGTGCTCAGTTCAGCGTCTGAGGGCCTGCCGCTGGCATTGCTCGAATACGGATCTGCTGGTTTGCCGGTCGTCGCAACCAACGTGGGACAATGCGCCGAGGTCCTGGCCGAGGGGGCCGCCGGACTCATAGTCCCGCCAGCCGAACCCGCGGAGCTGGCAAGGACGCTCGTCTCACTACTGCGCTCTGCCGAACGACGCGCTGAGCTTGGGACTCGCTTTCGACAACGCCTGGAAGAGGCTTACAGTCCGAATGCCGCGTTGAGTCAGGTCTGCGAGTTCTATGAAGAGATCGTGGAATCGCGCGTCAAACCCGAAGTGGCGATGTCTGCTGTTGACAGCCCTCACCTCTCGGTTGAGCAACCCGGTGACCGATCGTGAGAGGAACCACACTGCCGCGTCTTGGATTTGTGGGGCCGATGATTGGTCGGCATCCGGGACATACCACCATGCAGGGCCAGATCTTGTCCGACCTTTTCACTAAGACCGGCTATTCAGTGGTATCCACTTCAGCGGAGTTGAATCGGTACGAACGTCTTATCGACATCGTGAAAACGCTATTCAAGGCGCGGAATCAAATCGACACGCTGATTATTGAAGTGTACGGCGGGCCGAGTTTTGTGGTTGAGGACATCGCCAGCTGGCTCGGAAGACGGTTTGGTCACCAGTTAATTATGTGGTTGCACGGTGGCGCGATGCCGGAGTTTATGGCGCGTTATCCTCGTTGGACCAATCGCGTCTTGCGCCGCGCGGATCTACTCGTCGCGCCATCGCAATACCTGGCCCGGTCGGTTGGACGCTTTGGATTCAAAGCACAGGTGGTGCCGAACGTGATTGATCTTGATGCGTACCCATTTCGCCGCCGCCGTGTCGTCCGCCCGCGGCTGTTTTGGATGCGTAGCTTCGATGCAATCTACAACCCTGAGCTGGCGTTACGTGTGCTCGCCCGCCTGCGGACCAGGCTACCCGACGCCCGATTAGTGATGGCCGGCAAGGACGGCGGCTGTAAATCCGAGATACAAGACCTGGCCGTGCGGTTAGGTCTCACGAACGCTGTGAACTTCACCGGTTTCCTGGACATGGAAAGAAAAATACAAGTCGGCGATGACTGTGACATCTTCATTAATACGAGCCGAGTGGATAACACGCCGGTTGCGATACTCGAAGCGTGTGCGATGGGACTTCCGGTTGTCTCTACCTCCGTTGGTGGCATTCCCGACCTCCTGACAAATCGCCGGACCGCGTTGCTGGTCGACGACGATGATGAAGTGGCCGTTGCTGATGCGATTGAAGAACTGCTGGCGAATCCAGATCTGATTGAGCGGCTGTCAACTCACGGCCGTCAACTTGCAGTGCGTTCATCCTGGAAACAGGTCCGGTTGCAGTGGGAGGAAATCTTTTCCTCAATGCGGGGACAAGTTGGAGAAACACCCACCCAAATCGCCGGGAACATGAGACGGGGACTCTGACATAGTGTGCGGAATTTGCGGATTTGTTGACAGCGATCGGATGAGGCCCGTCAGTGTCCGCGCATTGCAGGTAATGCGCGACTCGCTCACGCATCGCGGTCCCGACGATGCCGGTTCGTACCTGGCGCCAGGTGTCGCCCTGGGCTCGCGTCGACTTTCCATTATCGATCTATCAAAGCACGGTCACATGCCGATGGGCACGCCCGACAACCGCTATTGGATTACCTACAACGGTGAGGTCTATAACTTTCGCGAGCTAAGACGTTTTCTCGAAGGCAAGGGTTACGAGTTTCAGTCCAACACTGACACTGAAGTGGTGTTGGCACTTTACACCTGTCAGGGTCCGTCGATGTTGGACAGCCTGAATGGCATGTTTGCTTTCGCCATTTGGGACAACGTTGACCGGACATTATTCCTGGCGCGTGATCGTTTGGGTGTAAAGCCACTCTATTACTCTCTGCAAAAAGAGCGTTTGTATTTCGCCTCTGAAGAAAAAGCATTGTTTGCCGCCGGTGTCAGCTGCGAGTTCGATCCGAACACATTGGACGAACTGATTTACTTTCGTTATGTAGCCGGTGAGCATACTCCCTTCGTGGGTTTGCGACGACTGCGACCCGGACATTACCTGCTCTGGCACGATGGGCAAGCACGCGTACACCGTTGGTGGAATCTTGCGGAGCGCGCCAGGACGCAACGTGAAGCTTTGCCGAGAAAAACTGAAGAGTGGTTTCAGGAGACGTTTGATAATGCCGTCGAACTGCGTCGTATAAGCGACGTGCCCCTCGGCGTCCTGTTGAGTGGAGGGCTTGATTCAAGCAGCGTTGCTGCTTCTCTCGCAAGACAAAGCGACGGCTCAATGGACAGCTTCACAGTTGGGTTCGCCGAACCAGACTACGATGAGCGACCGCTGGCGCGTCAGGTCGCGAATCGATTTGGCTTGAAGTACCACGAGCTGCGTGTGCGAGCACAGGATTTGTCAGCGTTGCTCCGGCAAGCATCCTGGCTGAACGATGAACCACTGGTCCATCGGAACGAACCACACTTGCTTGCGATCTCTCAATACGCCAGATCGCGCGTCACTGTCCTGCTATCCGGCGAAGGTGGCGATGAACTCCTGGGGGGATACGTCAGGTATCGGCCGCTCCGTCACCCACATTTGCTGGACGCGGCACGACCTTTTTTTCCTCGTATTAGTTCGGCGCTTGGTCTAACGGGGCGCCCACGGAAGTTGGCTCAGTTCATGTCACTTGGTTCCAACGATCATTTTGTGCTCTTCAACGCTTGTGAGCTGCTGACTGACGCTGTGGGTCGCTACCGGAAGGACGGCTCACCTCGATTCACATTCCGTGAAGAGGTATTGTCTGAAGCTCGCGATTTATACCCGGGTGATTATCTAAGGCAGGCCATGTATTCGGACCAGCATACGTTCCTCTGTTCGATTCTCGATCGTAACGATCGGATGACAATGGGGGCGTCGATCGAATGTCGTGTTCCTTTCCTTGATTACAGGTTAGTCGAAATGTTAGCAGCGCTGCCATCCGCGAAGCTGTTCGATGGAGGCGGTGGAAAACCTCTGTTGCGAAAGTATGCAAGTTCCGGTTTGCCGGCGCATGTGTTAAAGCACCGCAAGTGGGGCTTCGGCGTTCCATGGGCCAACTACCTTCGGAACGTACCGGAGCTGCGAGCCCGGGTTCGCAGCCTGCCTCGGCTAAGTTTCCTTAAAGAGAGTTCCCGCAATCAATTGTCATTGGAGACGATCACAAGGCAATTTCTGCTGGGTGCTACCGAACACGAAGCCTTCATCAAACAGTTGTTTATGATCGCGGTTTGGCATGACGTCTGTATCGGATCGCGGGAAGTTTCACCCGTAGCCCACAGCTTGCCAGATGTAGGCCGCGGTTTGCGCATTAACAAAGCGGTGACCATCCAACCGGTGCGTTAGCCGGTACACATTCAAACCAGTCAGACACGCAGCGTCCGACTCCTCCTTATCCAAGTAGAATGCCAGATCGCCTACTCCGGATTTATCACTTGTTACCTGCACGTGCGCGTTCTATTGCCGCGAGCATGCGAGGTCGCTATCTGCGCGCCTGGCGTTATGGACCGGAAACGGAGCGCCTGGTTCGAGAAGCCCTCGATCGGGACGGATGGTCTGCCACGCAGTGGACGATGTGGCAGGAGCAACAGCTTACTTTCGTTTTACATCGCGCGGCGACACAGGTTCCATACTATCGCGAGCACTGGCGCCGGCGCCGGCTCGCCGGCGACCGTGTTTCGCACGAGGCACTGGCAAACTGGCCCATCCTGGATAAGGAGCAAGTCAGGCGAAATCCGCTCGCCTTTGTGGCCGAAGATCGCAATGTAAGAAGGATGTTTCACGAGCACACAAGCGGGAGCACGGGGAAGCCTCTCGATCTCTGGTGGTCTCGTGAGACCGTGCGGAACTGGTATGCCTTGCTCGAAGCGCGCTGGCGACGATGGTATGGCGTTTCCATTGACGATCGCTGGGCCATTCTCGGCGGACAGCCGGTAATTCCGGTTAGTCAGCGCAGGCCACCCTTCTGGGTTTGGAATTCGGCGTTAAATCAACTTTATATGTCGAGCTATCATCTCGCACCCGAGCTGATTTCTTCATACCTCGATGCACTGGTGCTTCACAAGGTGCGTTATATCTGGGGCTATACCTCAGCCCTTTACAGTCTGGCGCAGGAAACTCTGCGACTGGGACGAGAAGACGTTCGTTTGAGAGTCGCCATCACCAATGCGGAACCACTGTCGGACCACCAGCGCCAGGCCATAGCAGAGGCGTTCCAGTGCCCCGTACGAGAAACTTATGGCATGGCGGAGATCGTGGCTGCGGCAGGCGAGTGTGGCAGTGGTCGCTTGCATGAGTGGCCGGAGGTCGGCATCACTGAGCTTTGCCTCGATGACTCCACGAAAGATACGAATAGTGGCGATCTTATCTGTACAGGTTTGCTCAATGTGGACATGCCATTGATTCGCTATCGAGTTGGAGATCGAGCCTCCATCGCCACCACTCGGGAGCAGTGTCCGTGCGGACGCGGATTGCCGGTCATCAGTTCGATCGAAGGCCGGACGGATGACATCCTGGTTACTCCGGATGGCCGGCGCATTGGCCGGTTAGATCCGGTATTTAAAGGGCAGCTACCCATACGGGAGGCACAGATAATTCAGGAAGCTCTTAACGAGGTTCGCGTGAAATACGTTCGCGCGCCTGGCTGCACAGCCGAAGGAACGCAGTCGATAGTTACGCGTCTAAGGGAGCGTATGGGACCAGTCAATGTAATTCTGGAAGAAGTTGATTGTATACCGCGTTCCGCGAATGGAAAATTCAGAGCTGTTATCTGCAACCTTCCGCGTCAGGAATGGTAAAGCTACAGTTGGCGCAGTGAAGCTTGCCCAGTGTTTATCGGCCAGAGGCCGAACCAGGGGCAGAGCCCTAATTGCTATTTCACAACCTACGGCGAGGCACAGCCTCGCCTCACATCAGGGCGGCGAAGCCGCCACCAATCGACTTTTGAGGCAAAAGCTGCGCAGTGAAGCTGACTATACTCACTCAGTACTATCCGCCGGAGGTTGGCGCTCCCCAGGCGCGGTTGTCGGAACTTGCGAGCCACTTTGTTCGCAGAGGACATGATGTGGTGGTTTTGACAGCGATGCCCAATTATCCTACCGGCTGCATTCATGATGGCTATGGAGGCCTGTTCTTACGCGAATGGTCGGCTGGAGTTGACGTCCTGCGAACATTCATTTATCCGACGCAGAAGGCTGAGTTCACTTATCGGCTAGCGAACTATTTTTCATTCGTTCTGAGCTCTTCTATATGTGGCAGCTTCGCGCTAAGGAGAAGTGACTACCTGCTGGTAGAGTCGCCACCGCTCTTTCTCGGGCTCGCTGGTTTTTGGTTGAGTCGACTTAAGCGGGCGAAACTGATTTTCAACGTCTCGGATCTCTGGCCGGAGAGTCCCGCAAGCATGGGACTGGTGGATCGGAACAGCGCAGCGTTTCGCATTAGCGCCAGACTCGAGGCGTTCTGTTACAGGCACGCCTGGTTAATAACGGGTCAGTCGAAGACTATCGTTGCCGATATCGTGCGGCGCTATCCCCAACTGCGGACTTTCCATCTTTCGAATGGAGTTGATTCTGAACGTTTCGGACCGAACCGATTTAATCCGGAGGCCAGGGCTGAGCTCTCAAACAATGGTGACTTCGTTGCTGTTTACGCTGGTTTGCACGGCCTCGCGCAAGGCTTGGGACAAGTACTGGAGGTTGCTAGATTACTTAAGGACCAGGATGGTTTTCGCTTCGTTTTTGTCGGTGACGGGCCGCAGAAGCGAATGCTGCAGGAACGTGCAAAAGATCAGGGCCTCGCCCACGTCCGTTTCTTCGATCCACGTCCCGCCAGCGAGATGCCTGCGCTAGTGGCTGCCGCGGACGTAATACTCGTGACGCTTAAAGGTCAGATTCCCGGCGCCGTGCCGTCAAAACTGTACGAGGCCATGGCATCAGGATGTCCGGTTGTTCTGGCCGCTGAAGGGGAAGCTGCCGAGATCGTCAAGCAGTATGAGGCAGGAATAGTAGTCAAACCGGGTGACACAAACGCCCTCGCGGAAGCTTTGCTCAGACTCCGTTCTGACCCTGAACTTTGCTTACAAATGGGAAAGAATGGACGCGAGGCCGTGAGACTTCACTTCGATCGCTCGCTGATTGCTTCAAAATTCATCAAGCACCTGGAAACCAACTTGAATTGAGGGCGAAACAGCAACATGGACTTCGTAGCGGCCGAGCGAAATCGGATCAAGGCTGAGTATGAGCGGCGGTCTAAAAACATAGATCCGGATCTCTACGCTCCCTGGCAACCCGCCGAAATGCTGTCACATGCTGCCAGAATAAGGAGCGCAGCAACGCTGCTGCGGCGTGCGCAAGCATTTCCCAGAGCAGGTGATCAGTGTTTGGAGATCGGATTTGGCGCTCGCGGATGGCTTGGAGATCTGATCACCTGGGGCGTCAGGGAAACCGATATTCACGGGATTGAGTTAGATCCGCTCAAAGTCGAACGAGCTCGAAATATTTTGCCTGCGTCTGATCTGAGAGTAGGCGACGCCGCAGCATTACCCTGGCCCGACAATTCATTCCAGCTAGTTATCGCTTCGACCGTTTTTTCGTCAATCTTAGACTGGCGAGTGCGCTGTTTAATTGCTTCAGAAGTAGCGCGTGTTATAGCTCCGGCGGGCGCCTTGCTCTGGTATGACTCTGCTTATAACAATCCGCGAAATTCGCAGGTGCGAAAAATTGATCGCGGAGAACTGAAGCAGCTCTTTCCCGGGTTGCGGGGACAGGTTCGTTCGATCACGCTGGCGCCGCCGTTAGCGCGTTTTATCGCTCCGAAGAGCTGGCCCCTGGCCGTACTGTTAGAAACAGTTCCCGTTCTTCGAACTCATCTGGTCGCGGTCCTGGTCAAGTGAGAATGAGCAAGAACCGCTTTCAGTTTTTGCGCAAACTTTGGATCCGTGAGGCAACGTTTCCGCGATCTCCGCGATCTCCGCGATCTCGGCGATCTCCGCGTATCTCCGCGTATCTCTGTCCTTCTGTGTTAAATGATTAGTACGGATTGCGTTAACGCAGAAGAAACAGAGAACCGCCGAGATCGCGGAGTATGTATCGAAGAGACCAAAGGGGACAACAATTAGGGCGAAGTCCTGATTACGATCCAGACCTGATACTCTTTCGCAGTGTGCGTCGGCGTTGTTCGACCAGATGGAACAACGGTCGGAGGCGCCATTGCCGTTGACGTTGTAGGAATGCTGACAGCCGCGCCGTTGTAAGTTCCTGAACCAATCGGTGCGCCGTAGAAGTTCTGCGCATCGCGTATCTCGTAAGTATCCCCATTGCTCAGAAACGATGAAAAGTTCACAGCAACACTGTCGAGGTTTTGCCAGTTATAGACCACGATCATTGCCCGACCACTTTCGTAAGTGTTCGGAATGACGAATGGACCCCAGTTAGCCGTCGGTCTGGCACTGCCAATGGTATTACCTGTGAAAGTCGTGCAGGTTCCGCAGGAAGTGCCGGAGAAGTTGATTCCGTTTCCATAAATGCGATTGTTGCTGAAGATCGTCCCGGTGTTGGCCGTATTCATCGCGACGTTGCCAAACCCGAAATAACTGTTGGTGACTTTAGCGCCGCTTGTGCCGGCGCCAAACGCGTAGTAACCGAGGTCAAAAATCCCGCCCTCACTCATGCTTGAGGACCTGTACACATAATTGCGGTCAAAGATGAAATCTTTAGCTACGGTTCCGCCCCCGACCAGCCACCACGTACCGCTGTGATAATTGGTCCCTGCATTGTCAAACCAGTGTTGATGGTCATTCGCGCCGGAACCATAAAGGTGCATTGGATATCCGCCATAGGCATGGAATAGCGCGTTGGAACGGTAGGTTTTTGCTAACGATCCAGTGTTTTGGGAGTAGATGTTGTAGGCATAATTTGGACCTTCGTTGGGGGTCTTCCCGTTGTAATAGAGCACGTTCCCATAAGCTTCGAAATCCGTTAAGGCGGTGAATGCGCCAATGCCGTTTCCGGTGTTGTCATGAATGACACAGTTAATGACCTTGTTACCGGTTGCCGTGCCGTGCGAGACTCCGTCTCCACTGTCGAAGTTGCCGGGAGACGTGTTGGAATTCGTTATTTCCAAACCGATGATCCAATTGTAGTCACCGTTCAAGGTAAGCACCGGACGGGTTGACCCACTGGCTGTATCAAGCGTGGCCCGTTCGCCGGGATAGTTACGGAAGGTAACCGGACTGTTAGCTGCGCCATCCACTGTTGAGGAGATAGACCAACCTGAGGTGTTTAGGTAGCGCCCCGCACGCAAGCAAACGGTCTTGCCTGCCGTCACCGCTCCCCCTCCACCTGAAAGCGCATAACCCAACGACCATGGATTATCAATCGTTCCCGGTCCGCTCGATGTTCCGGTGGGTGACACAAAATAATTACAGTTCCCGCCGGTCGAAGCACCCGAAGAGGTTGTGAAAGTGAAATCGCCCGAGGTCGCCAGATTGCCCGCGGCGTCGCGACTCTTTACGCGATAGTGATAGGTAGTGCTGGCTGACAATCCATTTAGTGAAACGGAATGAGATGTCACCTTCGTGGTGTTCAAAGTGGAACTGGAGCCGTAGGACGTAGATGTGCCGTAGTCAACCTGAGTATCGCTCGCTTCATTTGTGACCCATGTTATCGATCCTGAGCTAGACGTTACTCCTGAGCTTGAAACGCCGGTGATCACCGGTGGTGTGGTGTCTGGCGTGGGAGTAGGAGTCGGTGTCGGAGTAGGTGTTGGCGTCGGTGTCGGAGTAGGCGTCGGTGTCGGAGTAGGTGTTGGCGTGGGGGGATCCACGGGGACCGCGGTGGGAACGTTAGTCACAAAGATTTTGTCGATCTTTGAGTTCGCTTCCCGCACTTGAAAAACGATCTGATGCGAGCCTGAAGGCAAATTAAATATCCTTGGGTTCAAGGTAAGGGGGACGTTGGTTCCGTTGCGCCCGTTGACGATTGTCCACTGCCAGTTCGTGGACCACTTACCCTCGGCATCGTCATAAATGTCCGCTGCGCCGTTATCCATGGAAACGAAGAAAGAATCGCTTGACGAATCAACTGCCAGAACCCTAGCCCAGACATAATAGGAGCCACTCGAAGGCACGGAGAAGTTGAACCTTACTGCGTTAGTAATCGTGCTCGGCAGAGTGGTGGTGGAAGTTGCGGAGCTGGACGTTACGTACCAACCGCCAGAAACAAGCGTATCAGCGACGGAAATTACGGGTGAGAAGAGCGTTCCGGCCTCAGCTTCGAAGTACTGAGAAAACGGACTCGGCGTTGGCGTTGGCGTCGGTGTTGGTGTTGGCGTTGGCGTTGGCGTCGGTGTTGGTGTCGGAGTCGGCATCGGTGTCGGCACCGGAGTCGGCGTTGGCGTCGGAGTCGGTGTTGGCGTCGGCGTTGGTGTCGGAGTCGGCGTTGGTGTCGGAGTCGGCGTTGGTGTTGGTGTCGGCGTTGGTGTCGGACTAGCTGAGGCTACCGAGAATGAAACGGTAAGCGATCCACCCTGGCTTCCGCGGCCGTTCGGTTTTGTGTATGCGGTTCCCAGCATCTGATAAGTGCCGGCGCCAAGGTCCGAAGTGCGAAACTGATTCGTGTTATAAGGGCTACTGTTATCGTAATGGTCATCGATCGTGGCCAGCTTGACTCTGACGCTGCCTACGTTGCCTCCGGTTAATGCATAGATTCGCAAAGGCTCCGGCAAGCTTCCAGCAGTGATTTGGGCCCCATCTGCAAACGAATACACGTTGTTAAGCGCGTCACGTAACTCGAATCCCGCAACATTTGGTAACGAGGAAGGCGCAAACGTTTCGTTGGATGTTTGCGCCTCAAGCATGGGCGCTGGGCCTGACTGATCTGGTAAGCCGGCGCCGACGTATCCAATACCGATTCTGGCGGCATTGCTCGTTTCGCCATGAGCCTGAAGCCTGACCAACACGTCTCCCACTGAGCCAAGGTTCTCATTTAAACGCACGACGACCATGTACAGCCCGGGATAGATCGGTAACTCAGAAACGGATTCAATCGTGAGTGGATAACGATTTCTGGCAAAGTCCTCGGCTTCAGCCGTAATCGATGCGGTGGTAGCGTCGCCGAAGGCTGGCCCAATATTCATAGCGAACAGCGAAACGCGTGTTTGAAGATCAGTGAAGGAAGACCACGCAATCGGCCTCGTTGACGTAAACGGCTCAGTCTTGAACGTGACAGTTTCAAAAGCAATCGCTCGAGCCGTGTCACGTTCGGTTATCAACATTGGCGCCGCCTGAGTCGACTCGATTGGTTCAGACGCCGAACTACTTTTGCGCTTAGGCTGGCTTAAGAAGGTGTATCGCCCATCCAGAGCTGAACCACTCGCCGCAGCGATCGCAGTTTCCAATGCAATCGCGCTTCTGGGAGTGTGAGGGTTCAATTTCGTGGCAAGTTCCTGAGTTTGACTCTGGCCGGCGTTCGGTCTTTCGATGACAGGACTTGCGGATTTACTAAAAGAGAAGATTGACGCAGATGACTCTTGCCAGGCATTGAGGGTCTTACTCGCGCCTGAAATCCCACCCGCGAACATTAAAGCGATGAATAAAAATAGCGAACCAAACACGATACGGTATACAGATTGAAATGTTTTTTCTTGTAGTCCTTTGAACGTCACTTAATCTACCTCAAGCTGCTGGAGGCTTTGAACCCCGGTGCAGATCAAATTGCCTGGTTTTTGTTTTTGGAACGGACAGACTTCGACCGTTCCGCTGTGGCATCAGCAGTCACACTAAATTCTTGAACAGCAGTTGGTCCGTGCGAGTTTGTGTCGGCTCGCTCACACGTATTCACCCAGGGACCCGGGCTTGCTCTTCTTGCTTCAGGTGAGAAATGAACGTTGGCAAGAACCTGCCCAACGTTGCACTGGGACAGTGCACTTGGAATCTAGCAATGGATTTCGGCTGATACAAGCGCTTTTGTGTGGAAAAGTAGGGCAGGAAGGTGGATGTTTCCTTCGTTGACCCCGCCGGAAAATCAATTGCAATCCGACGACAACGAAACCGCAAGAGAAGAATGGTTTTCCACAGGGATTGACTGGTCCCTCCCCGTTTAGTCACTTATCGCTCGTCCCACTTTCTTAACTATGAACAAAGTACCGTTCTTTCGGCCCACCATAACTGCGGCTGAAATTGATGAGGTGGTGGACACACTTCGCTCGGGCTGGCTGACTACTGGACCAAAAGTCCAGCGCTTTGAAACCAACTTTGCTCAGGCGGTTCAAGCCAAACATGCGATCAGCGTGAACTCATGCACTGCCGCCTTACATCTGGCATTGGAAGCACTGGGGTTAAAGCCGGGCCACGCAGTGCTGGTTCCCACAATGACTTTCGCCGCCACCGCCGAGGTTGTCCGTTATCAAGGCGCTGTTCCCATTCTGGTGGACTGTGACCCAAACACCTTGAACATCGATCTGGAAGATGCTGCCCGGAAGATCGAGCAACTGAGAAACGGCAAACTGCCTGCATCCATTCCGAGAGATACGCTCGTAGTGGGAATTATTCCGGTGCACGTCGGCGGGCTAATGCTGGACTGTGCCGCCCTTAAGAAATTCGCGCACGAAAATGGCTTGTGGATTATCGAAGACGCGGCTCACGCGTTCCCCGCGGCATGGCGAACGAGCAAAACCGAGCCGTGGCAAAAGTGTGGACAGGGAACAGCAGAGGTTTCCTGCTTCTCCTTCTATGCAAACAAAACGATAACGACTGGTGAAGGCGGCATGGCGGTGACGGACAACGCTACGCTCGCAAGCCGGATGCGAATGATGTCGCTCCACGGTCTCACACGCGACGCCTGGAGTAGATACTCAGAAGGAGGGAGTTGGGATTACAAGATCGGGGCGCCCGGCTTCAAGTACAACCTTACGGATATTGCCGCGGCAATAGGTATCCATCAACTTGCAAGAGCTGAACAGATGCGAAGCGAGCGAGAAGCAATTGCAAAGCTCTACCTGCAAGAGTTGCGAAGCGTCACGGAAATCGAATTACCGCCGGATCCGCCTGACCGGATTCACTCGTGGCATCTGTTCCCGATCAAGCTGCGGCTGCGAAATCTGTCACTTGACCGTAACGCATTTATTGAGACGCTGAAGCAGGCCGGCATCGGCTGTTCTGTACATTGGCGTCCCCTGCATCTGCACCCCTATTACCGGGAAACGTTTGGTTGGCGGGCGGAAGACCTGCCGATTGCCTCCGCGGTATGGAAACGGCTTATCAGTCTTCCGATCTTCCCCGGCATGCTCGACAGGGAAGGCGCAGGCGTAATCAAGACTATAAAGCGAGTTTGTCTGCGCTCGGCTCGCTCGGTAGCGAGTCCAGCTCAAATCGTGAAGTCTGCGTCCGACTTTTTAAAGCATGAATAACCTGGACCATCAAGCTGTGGTGAGCAGGAGCGCTTCAGTTTGCCCGGCTCCGATCAAGAAGGGCATTCCCCGGTGGGTAGAGGCATTTCTCGCCTTTTTCGCGCTGCTCGGATCGGGTCCGTTAATAATCGTTTCCGCGGCAGCGATAAGACTGACTTCACCGGGCCCCGTCTTGTTCAGGCAGCGGAGAATTGGCAAAAACGGTCAGTCGTTCGCCTTGATAAAACTTAGAACGATGCAAGAGCAAAACCATGGGCCGCGAGTTACAACTACAACTGATTCTCGAGTGACAACCGTGGGCCGTGTTTTGAGAAGAATGAAATTTGATGAGCTTCCGGAATTCTGGAATGTCCTCAAGGGAGACATGTCGCTGGTTGGCCCTCGTCCTGAGGTACCGCGCTACGTCGATTTACGTAATCCGAGCTGGCAACTCGTTCTGCAAACGCGGCCTGGAATAACTGATCCCGTTACGTTGCGTCTACGCAACGAGGAGCAACTTCTTGCAGCAGTCGAAGGCGACGTGGAACGTTTCTATCTGGAGGCCCTGCAACCTGTAAAGCTTCGCGGTTACCTGGAATATCTGCAAAGGCGAAGTTGGATAGAAGATCTGAAAGTCATTGTTAGGACCACAATAGGTGTTATTCGTCCCGGTCTGGTTCCGGCGCCCAGCGCCAGCCAGATACAACTCGAAGCCGGCAATCTAAGCATTAAAGGCAAGCGCTCCGATATTGAAAAGCGCAGTGAGTAGCGTAGAGCGGTTTGATTTTATTGAGGAGGTCAGGAACGAGCACAGGGAAGACGATCCGTCGACAGTGCCTGCTGTCTCGCAGGGTACAAGCGACATGATCGACGGGACCTCTCCTGGTAGATCGAGCGCTACGGGGGCGCTCGAAGACTACAAAGCGAAACTCACCATCGCTAGTTCAGTCCTGACTTCCTCAATGCAATCGCCGCCAAACCCGTGAATTCAATTTACCACGTTCCAATTACCGCTACCATGATCACCCTCTAACCCAGCCCAACAAATAAGAAAAAAACGAGCTTCAACTTTACGGAGGAAGTGCTGTCGGAGGTGTCCCACCGCCGCGATGCGCTTTGAGAAATGATAATCCCGACTTTTCCTGATCGAGCCACTTGGTCACGACTTAGCCAAAGCTATTTCCTTACGCGCAAGTCGCAATTCGCTATTGACACAATTGTCTTAATGTTTGCGTTCGTCCTGGCCTATTCGTTGCGCTTTGACTTCGACATACCTGAGCGTGAGAAGCAGCACATGATCTATCAATTACCCTTTGTGCTTCTCCTTCAGTTGCTGTTGATTCGGTCAGCCGGCATTCATACCTTCGTTTGGCGTTATGTGGGCATGGCCGAATTAAAACCATTCCTCCATGCTGCATTGCTGTCCGTTTTACCGATGATTGGCCTGCGAGTACTGCTGCCTGAAGAGTTGCAAATTGCGCGTATACCGTTATCGATAACACTAATGGACGCCGTGTTTGCCTTTGGCGGCACATTGTCGATGCGCTTGATCCGCCGCGCCATTTACGAGCACGGTTCAAAACGACGACATCCGACGCCAGATTCAGGAAATGGCATCAAGAAGCCGATCCTGCTGATCGGGGCAGGACATGCAGGCGTGATTGTGGCGCGCGAAATCCAACTGCGCGTCGATATGAACCTTGAGGTAAAGGGGTTCGTGGACGACAACGTCGCAAAGGTTGGTTCGGTCATACAAGGCCTAAGAGTTCTGGGTCGTGCTGAAGACATTCCGCGCCTTGTTTCGGAGTTGAAGATCGACCATGTCGTCATCTCTTTTGCTGAAGCTTCACGTCGAGACTTTCGACGCATCCTGGATATCTGCGAGCGGTCCGGCGTTCGCGTGCGAACGGTGCCCAGTATCTATGAACTATTGCAGGGAAACGTCCGGGTCAGCCGTATTCGCGATTTACAGATCGAAGACTTGTTAGGACGAGAGCAGATCAAACTTGATGACGATAGCATGCACCGGTTCATAACAGGCAAAACAGTCATGATCACTGGCGCCGGAGGGTCCATCGGATCCGAGTTGGTGAGACAGGTGGTCCGGTTCAACCCTGCCCGGATGCTGCTCATTGAACGAGCCGAATTCGCACTGTTCAAAATCGAACAGGAACTTCAAAGCGTTTCGCGTAATCTCGATGCACTGTCGCTGGTAGCGGATGTTGGCGATAGGGCGAGAATGCAGACGATCTTTCAAAACCATCATCCCGAGGTGATTCTCCATGCGGCGGCACACAAGCACGTACCAATGATGGAGTTCAACCCCTCAGAAGCCATTCGAAACAATGTGTTAGCTACCAGGTCGCTGGCCGAGCTTGCCTCCCAATTTGGTGCGGAAGCGTTCGTCCTGATCTCAACCGATAAAGCGGTTTGTCCCACATCCATCATGGGGGCGTCGAAGAGAGTTGCAGAGTTAGTGATTCAGGATCTAAACAGAGTGTCCGCAACCCGCTTTTGTGCGGTTCGTTTTGGGAACGTGATTGGTTCTACGGGCTCCGTCATCCCCACATTCCAGGAACAGATACGGAGAGGTGGGCCACTGACGGTAACTCACCCGGAAATGGTCCGCTACTTCATGACGATTCCCGAAGCTGCGCAACTCGTTCTGCAAGCGAGTGCGATAGGAAAAGGTGGCGAGATATTCATTCTCGACATGGGCGAACCGGTAAATATCCTCGACTTGGCCAAAGACACCATTACGCTCTCGGGTCTGAAACCCGAAGAGGATATCGACATCGTGTTCACCGGTATCCGGCCGGGGGAAAAACTCTTCGAAGAGCTGGAAACCAGTGAGGAACAGATGATCAAAACTCAACATCCCAAGATCTTTATCGGGCGATTGGCTGCATATCCGCCGCACAAACTCGAACATGCTTTGAATCGGCTCGGTTTCCTGGCAGCCAACGGTTGGGATGGCGAGCTACGCACGTTCCTCAATGAGTTCATTCCCGAAGCCCAACTGCAAGGCGCACGTGTTGCGATTCCGGATGTTCCGGTTTTCAGAAACACTGCCTACCGAGCCACGAGTTCGGATTAGCGCGGACCAAATTAGAGATGGTGCCTAACCCTGAACAGCAATTGCACATCATGGCAATTGACTGTTGTGAGCACACCCTGGCGTTACTCCGAAGCGCGCCCTCATCCCGCCTGACTTCGATCCAGACGAAGGGAAACGCAAATAATCTCGACCGAAACGGCCGCATAGACTTTATCGTTATCGGAGTTCCCCACTATCCCGTTCGCAGGCCATTTATCAGTCGACTCCGCGAGGTCTATCCGGATGTGCCCATATTGATCCTGCGGCGCGCGGAAACGAGAGATGACACTGAGGAAATCGTTAGGGGGGAATTTCTCTTAAGTGATTGCGGTAAGGATGACGACCTGCGAATCGTGCGTTCCATCCGTTCCTTGCTGCCTTTGCAGCCCTGCGATCACACGCATAAGATGTGCAACTATGAGATTGTTCGCGACGTCATCCGTATCCTTTCTGAGAATTATTCTGATCTCGATCTAAGTCTTGAGAAAGTTGCTAAGTCACTGAATGTATCTCCAGCTCAACTCTCACGTATTCTTAATCAAGACGTCGGGGTGAGTTTTCGCCGCCTGTTGCGTCAAACGCGTATAGAGGAAGCCAAGCACCTGCTGGCGTCCAGGCGATACAGCGTAAAGGAGGTGGCCCTTCGCGTCGGCTTCAGCGATAGTCATTACTTCTCAAGAACCTTCAAGGCGTTAACAGGACAGAGTGCGAGTGAGTATCGTTTGAAGGATGCTGTCTTCGCGGAGTAGTAGCAGCGGCCTGGACGCCTGAAGGGACCAGCACAAACTCCTCACTTGAAACTTTGACTCGGTGAGGCGCATTGATTACCTGCCGTGCCCATCTGTCAACGCTCGATGTGCGCGTGGCATTCCGCTATTTCCTCTTCCACCGCCTGGTATAACGTCTTCCGTTTTCATGAGCGGTGAAAGATCTCCCTCCCCAAAAGCCTGCCTCTGCCTCTCTCCCTCTCTCAGCAGTAAGAATTCATAAACACCGGGCCAGTCGGCACGGCTGTCATAATTGACCGTTACGGACGGGCGCGTTCATAAACTGGCGCAACGGTCCAACGGCTGATCTTCCCTTGCCAATCGCGGGAAACGACCGTGCAACCCTGCTCACACCCAAAACACTCACACCCGCACCGCCGCCCGAAACCCCCGCGCCGCATAATACGACTCCGCCCCATTGTGATAAACAAACACCTGGTCATACCGTCGATCACAAAACAGCGCGCCGCCCAATCTCCTGACCGCAGCCGGCGTCTGCACCCAGCTCGACGTCTTCAGATCAAACTCCCCAACCTTCTGCAACTCCCGATACTGCTCCTCCGTTAAAACCTCAACTCCCATCGCCTTCGCCATATCAATCGCACTATCCCTCGGTTTGTGCTCCTTCCGCGACTCCAGCGCCTCACGGTCGTAGCAGACACTCCGCCGCCCCTTCGGACTCTCGGCAGAACAATCGACAAAAACGTATTCGCCTGTCTTCTTATCATGCCCCACAACATCCGGTTCGCCGCCGGTCCGTTCCATCTCACTCAGCGACCATAATTTCTCACTATTCGCTTCCAGCTTTGAAAGAACTTTGGCCCAGTCAACACCCTTATGCCGGTTCATGTTTTTCTCAAAACGAGTTTTTAACGTCGCGAGCAGTTCCTCACCTTCCGCGGCCGACAACTTATTCTTCATAATTCACCCTCCGCATTAATGACGTTTAGACCAGGACTAATGTGACTGGTAATACCCACGATACGTCTGCCCGGTCCAATAAACCACTGACGCCGCGTCCCGCTCCAGATACAAATAAATCGCATCACCCCACATCTTCGGCGGCGGCTGTTTCTCACCTCGAAAGCGCCGGAGCTTCGTCGACCTCGGTATCAACTTAAACGGTACGAAACACTCGTAGAACAAATACTTCGCACCCGGTTTTTCCAGCACGGGCCCATCCGCCGTCCCGTGCATGATCGCCACACCAACACAGTACTTAAACTCCGCATCGGTAACACTCAACTCCTGCCCGTTTGTTTCCGACGACGGGTCGACATCGAGATACTTCACACCAGCGTTCTTGATCTCCTGTTGCGCTCCCTCCGGATTCACGGTCACTGCGATGTCTCTGAACCCGTCACCGTTGAAGTCGCCGAGCAGATAATACGGCGGCGACTCCGTGATGACTTTCACCTGCGACCCGAAGTTCTTCCTGATCGATTCGGTCACCTCACTGGCAGTCGGCTTGCGCGACTGTAGCGCGATGCTCCCGGGGAAGAGCGCAAGCAGGAGCGCAATGGAAATGTTGATCAAGATGGTCATATCTCACATAACACGCGGGGATAAAAAAGCTACGACAATTTTCGCCTATAACTACCGCTGTGGCATAAAAATTCTTTTTGACTTCTTACATTTGAAAGTTTATTCTGCCTCACCATTTTTCAACAGCTCCTTGCAAAGTTGAGTCAGCCGTCCAGAGATTGAACCACACGGTCGATCTGTAAGGCGGTCTGACGCTGCTATTCGAGGACCCAGCCTCGCTAATTTCATTTCAGTTTCCACTCTCCCAGTGGAACTAGTAAGCAATAACGCTCTGGTTGTGCGGACCAGTTTATGGGTAGTCTATTTTCAAAAAGAGCTATCTTTTGGCTTGTCGTATCGGTAGCACTCGCCGCCGGCGTGGCGTTGACGCCCGCGGTCTGGGCGCAACTGCAAAAAGAAAATCTCACGCAAATACCCGAGACGTGGGATCCTGACGCGATCGCTTCCATCGAAGTCCCACTGGCTGACGCGAAGTTTTCGCCCACTCACATTTCTAAGGACTATTACTACCGAATTCCAGCCAGGCGGGTGTTCAAGAGTTATCCGGTCTATGCCCCGGGGCGTGAACCCAAGGGTTACTGGGAATGGCTCAAGCAACAGGAGGCCGAAGTCACTTTCGATCCGGTTCAGATCAAGAGCCAGGCTGATTGGATAAAGGCGGGCGAACAAGTCTTTGAAGCGCCAATTGCTTACGATTTCATCGTCACGATTGCCCAAGTCAGAGACGAACCGTGGTACAAGAAAACCGGACCTCCAATCGATAAAGACGGAGTGCTGCCCTTTGTCCGTTACGTTGTTAGAAGAAAAGGGCAGATCGAACTCGGCACCCTCTCGTGTGCCATGTGTCACACCCGCGTCATGCCGGACGGCACGACAATCAAGGGAGCACAAGGGAATTTCCCATTCGATCGGGCGGTCGCTTTTAGTATTCGCGCGGGCCTCGCAGGATCAGACGAACAAGTCAAAGAGACTGTACGCGCTTCGTTCGACACACCCTGGCTAAATCCAAATCCAAACGCTCGGTTGGCGCAAATGTCGGCGGAGGAAATCGCTTCGGCTCATGAAGCAATTCCGCCCGGCGTAATTGCGCGTAACCGCAGCAGCTTGCTTTACCCGGTCCAGGTCCCGGACCTGATCGGCGTACGCGACCGGCGATTTCTCGACCGCACCGGAATCAATCTGCACCGAAATATCGGCGACATGATGCGGTATGCCGCACTCAATCAAGGGGGCGATGATCTAGCGAGTTTTGGAGGTTGGAGACCTCAGGCCGGCGCCGGAAAATATCCCGAGCCGACCGAACTCGATCGTTACAGCGACGAACAACTTTATGCACTCGCGCTCTACCTCTACTCGCTAAAACCTCCTGCAAACCCGAACAAGTTTGACGACTTAGCGTCGCGTGGCCGCGCGATCTTTCGGCGAGAGCAATGTGATTCATGTCACACGCCTCCGCTCTATACAAACAATAAGCTCGTGCCCGCTCCCGGATTCACCGTTCCCGCGGCGCACCTGAAGTTGTTTGATATCGAGCCGCTGAGCGTTGGGACTGATCCCGGACTCACGCTGTTTACTCGCCGCGGAACTGGTTACTACAAAGTGCCCTCGCTACTTGGTGTTTGGTATCGCGGGCCGTTTGAGCATGGAGGATCCGAACTCACTCTCGAAGATTGGTTTAATCCTGGTCGCTTACAAGAGAACCATGTACCTACGGGATATCGCGGATTTGGAGTCCAAGCCCGAAAAGTACCAGGACATCCTTTCGGACTAGACCTCAATGATGCCGATCGGAAGGCTTTGATCGCCTTTCTGAAGACTCTTTAAGAAGTCAGGGAAGCGTTATTAGCGGCGTGCGCGAAGGCGCTGCAAGTATCTATTTTTTTTCAAATTCAGGGGTGGAGTTTTTTACCAAGGTTATGGACAAGGAAAATGCTAGAAAATTACCACGACAAATTAGTGTCCTAATAGTCGACAATCACCGATTATTCTGCGACTGCCTGATGCAGGTACTGAAATCCGATGACCTGAATTTACTCGAGCCGGCGGCAAATCGTTTTGAAGCGCTGGCAAAAATCAAATCAAACAATCCCGAAGTAGTTCTCATTAATAGTTCTTTGAAAGACGATTCAGCACTCGATTTGGCAAGGGAACTCGGGTTTCGATTCCCGCACGTGAAGAGCGTGATGTACGGAATGCAGGAATCGGAGGACGGCTACGTCGCGCAAGTCGAAGCGGGTCTGCGCGGATACATTTTCGAAAAAACGTCATCGCTCGAAGAGTTACAACGAACTATCCGCCAGGTAAGTGCCGGCGAGATCGCCTGTCCACCGGAAGTGACCTACGTGATGTTCACGCGGCTCAATCAACTAGCATCCGAAAAGTGGTGGGTGAATCGCGCGACGAACATGAAGTTGACGCCGCGTGAAGTCGAAATTCTCGAACTGATTGCCAAAGGTTTGAATAATCGCGAGATTGGAGAACGACTATTTTTATCGTTGCACACTATCAAGAATCACGTTCACAAGATCCTGCAAAAGCTACAGGTCTCGCGGCGTTCTGACGCAGTTAAATACGCGCACGAGCAACAATGGTTGAGAAATAACTGGAGGTGAATGAACCGATGCTGGACTGTAGTTCAGTTACCGTTCACTCACAGATTCATGCACGGATAGACCACTCATGAATCGTTTTTGAATGCGTGGATCTATTCTAGAGACGCACATGCTGTAAGAGAATGTCGCCACAGTCGGTTCAAATAGATCTCGAGGTCAGTTGCCCGCAACCGTTTTAGTCCTCCCATCCTCGCGAAGCAGGGCTTAGGTTTTACGTCATGTGCAGAACATGAAACGGATTAGAGTCTCATGAATGCGTCGATACACAATCTGGACCTGACAGCCATTCGCCAGGTCAACGAAACGAAGAGAAGGATCCACACTCATCGAGTGCTGGCGCGCACAGGTGTGATAGCCATTACATTGTCGCGAGCATTGTTCTTCTTTGCGTTGACTTCAGTCGCCGCCAGATTTTCACGCCGCGAACGCGAAACGAACCAGTTCGGCGAGGCGGTGGCGACGGCGTTTGAAAAACTTGGCGGTGGATTTGTGAAAATCGGTCAACTACTATCGACGCGACCTGAGTTGCCGGATGAACTGACGATACCTTTGCGACGACTGCAAGATTCGTTGGCGCCGTTTCCAACTCAATCTGTGCATGGCGTCATCGAACGCTCACTGGGAATGTCGCTCGAAAACGTGTTCAGTTCAATCGATCCAACTCCGATCGGAAGCGCCAGCATCGCGCAGGTTCATCGCGCGACGCTCCGAAAAACCGGCGCTGATGTCGCAATAAAAGTGCGGCGTCCCGGAATCGACGAGACGATCAGGATCGATGCCCGAGTGTTTACAAATCTGGCGCGCTTCGCATCGTGGTTTCCGCCGTTTCGAAGAATCCCGATCCAGGAAGCGACTCGCGAGGTAGTCGCAACCGTAGAAGGACAGGCGAGTTTTTGGTTAGAAGCCAATCGGCATCGGCAGTTTAGCGAGTTGTTCAAATCTGGCAATCCGGTTCGCGTGCCGCAACTGGTTGATGAGTATTGCACGGACGAGATCCTCGTAATGGAATATCTCCCGGATCTGGTCAGGATCACTGATCCGGCGCTCGATGAAGACGTGCATCGCAACGCGGTGATCGCGGGTTTGCGAGGACTGTATCGAATGTTGTTTCTCGAAGGACTAGTCCATTGCGATCTTCATCCGGGGAACATTCTTGTCGGCCGCGAGGGGATGGTGGTTGTCGTCGACTTCGGATTCTCGGCGAGGATGCGGCCGTCCGAGCGAGCTGCGTTTGCCCGGCTGTTTCTCAGCATCGCTCTCGGCGACGGCGCGACCGCGGCAAGGATCGTTCGCGAGACCGCGCTGCGTAGTCCCGCTAACCTCGACAACGCTTCTTTCGAACAAGAGATCATGCAACTGATCAAAGCTTCGGCCGGACAACGCGCTTCCGATTTCTTGATTTCTTCCTTTGTTACTTCGCTTTTCAAGATCCAACGCAAACACAACATGTACGGGTCGCCGAGCTTTACCATGGCGATCTTTTCACTAACAGTCTACGAAGGCGTAATCAGACATCGTTGCGCCGACCTGGACTTTCAAAGAGAAGCTGTCCCGATTCTGCTGGCAGCGATTCAGAAAAAGAATGAAACCGCTCCGGCACCGAACTGACCCGGATGTGGACCACGACCGAAATGGATCGTTACCCCCTATACGTATCTGAGGTTCATGAGGTCTAGACCCACGGATGAGTCGATTTTGAAACCCTATATCTATTTCCAAGAGGTGAAGACTATGACCGAAAATCAATGCCATCATTGACCCATACGTGCTAGCAAGCACTCTTCCCCAGCCCAGGGCGGAACGAGTCCGAAATCTTTTCTCTGGCACTGTTAAGATGCGTTTCAGGATCTACTGCAAAGGGTTCCTCACTCCTTGATCCCTCCCGCATCTGACATCAGTTGCCAAAAGACCCGGTACACCTTTGTTTTTGAGAGGGGAGAATTATGGATAATCAAGCAAACTTACTCATCATCGGCGATAGTTGTCTGCTCAACGATGCCCTCAGAGAGACCATCGCTTTACACACGGGCATGAGAACGATAGCCACCGCAACACCCGAAGCGTTGTTGAAGACGTGCTCCCCGCGGGGGTTCGATATCGTGTTGATTTGTGACCTGCCAGGCGGCATTCCTCTTGTCGATCTGATCCGAAACGTCAGGTCGCTTTTTCCTGAATCGAAACTTATCGCACTCAACGTCGAGCAAACAGACCTGCTGGAAGTTATAGAAGCGGGCGCGCAAGGGTACGTTTTCAAAGACCAGGCATTTACAGAAGTGGTTAAGACAATTGAATCCGTGCAACGTAATCAATTCCGGTGCTCTTCACAGATCGCCGAATCCGTCTTTAATCGCGTCGCAGTGTTGTCGCGCATGAGAGACGATAACAATGGGAAGCTCTCGCCTCGAGAAATGGAGATCCTTGAATCTATTGCCGCAGGGTTGAGCAATAAAGATATTTCGCAGCAGCTCGGTATCACACCTTGCACTGTGAAGAACCACGTACACAACATCCTCACCAAACTACAAGTACGCCGGCGACAGGATGCGATTCGCTACGCGCCGAGAAGGGAACGGGCTGCCGCTTCGCTGTCGCGATAACCGGGCTTTCTTCTTCAACTTTTTAACTGATTAGAGCGGGTGGAAGTGTGTCTACAACGCGAGGAATTAGTGTGCTTACCTGAACATTTTCAGTTGGACCATGTATCTACGGAACGATGAACCTGAGGAATAGTACTTTATTGAATCTGAGGGTCTATTGCTTTTCAAACGGGCAAACCATAATGTCCGCTCACCCGGCAATAGCAACGCATCACGAAGAGTTTTGCACGTCACAATACCAATGATTAACGCACAGTTGTCTTCTTCCATTTTGCCAGAATCGGAAACTGTCGACGCACGTCGACTGCAATGGTTCTGCATCCAGACGAAACGCAAGTACGAAGACTTTGCGACTTTCAACCTGGAGAAGAAAGGCATAACTGTCTTCAGTCCGAAGATTGAAGAACAGGTCGTGCGCAACTACAAAAACGTGAAACGCATCGTGCCGCTTTTCCCGAGTTACATCTTCGCTAAGTTCGATCTGTTGTGCGAGCACAACAAGGCCCGCTGGACGCCTGGCGTGAAACAAATTCTCAGCAACCGGCGTGGGCCAATCCAGATTGAAGACGAGATTATTGACGGAATCGCAGTAGCACTGGAACAGAGATCCTTCGAAAGGTCTGAACTGAAAACGGGCGACATGGTCACCGTGAGTTCCGGATCGTTTCAGGGGCTGAACGGAATATTCCAGTACTACACATCCGGCGAAGCTCGAGTCAGAGTTTTGCTGGATCTGGTTTACCGCAAAGTCGTCACGGAGTTTGACAGCTCCATCATCAGAAAAATCTAACGGCTGAGGCGCGCCCGCGCGCCATCTTTATTCAGTCGCACTTTTCGAGGGCAACTAGAAAAAGCCTGAAATGGCGGAGCGCTACACCAAAGTCGAATCTCTGTGCCTCTCGGCGCCTCTGCGGTAACTGTGCCTCTCGGCGCCTTTGCGGTATCTGTGCTTCTCGGTGCCTCCGCGGTAACCGCTGAGACGCAGAGGAAAGCTGAGTTGAATTAGGAAACCCTCACACACGTCTTCCACTCATTCTCTTCATCGGAATCGTCGTTCAAGTAAAGACATGCGCACATCGCTTTTCAAGTTTGCGCTTTCTATGCCGTTGTCGGAAGCGAGTTTTCCGCGCCGTGGCTTTCGTTGGAAAGACAGCGCGGTGCGAACCCACCTGGAATTCATCGGTGGTTCATTCCTGCGCGGATACAACCTCGCGCTTGAAGATCGCAACGGCGATTCGCTGACCAACGGTCTCGAACAGATCGAGCATGAGTTTCGCGGTTTTGCTTACGAAGGCGCCGCGATGGCGCTCACGTTACTGGATCGCCTGACGCCATGGAAGAACACGCGCTTCCAGCTCTTCCTTGATGGACCAGGAGCGTCGCACATCTACATGGCTTACGTCGGCGCCGGTTGGAGCCTCGCGCGAATGCCGATTCGACGGAAGTTGCCGCTCGTTAAGCCGCATCCGTTGCTTCGCTGGCTCGAGCTCGACGGCTACGGTTTTCACGAGGGTTTCTTCCATTGGCCCAAATACATTCGCGACCTTCAGCCGCCGAAGTTGAAAGGTTATGCAGCCAGGGCTTTCGATCAGGGACTCGGAAGAAGCATGTGGTTTGTCGAAGGCGCCGACGTCGAACGCATAGCGGCGACGATCGGAAGCTTCCCGGCGGCGAGACGTTCGGATCTCTGGAGCGGCGTCGGTCTGGCGTGTGCTTACGCAGGCGGAGCGACTCGAGCCGGAGTTGCAGAGTTAAGCTGGCTCGCGTCTGGTTACAGGAAAGAACTCGCGCAAGGCGCGGCCTTCGCAGCAAAGACGCGTCTACTCGCCGGAAACCTCACGACCAACACCGAAACTGTTTGCAATGTCCTTTGTGGACTTTCTGCTGCCGGCGCAGCTTCCATCACTGACGCCACACTCAACGACCTCCACGATACGAAGTCACTGCCGGCCTTCGAAGTCTGGCGTCAACGAATTCAGAACGAGTTTTTCACGGAGTCGAAAAACTATGCGTAATTTTCTACGCGGCAATGCCGCTCAGCTCGTCGCCCTCGCAGTGATCGGCGCGCTTTACGTGATGGCCCGGTTGCCGGTGATCACGAAAGCCGAACGCATCGACCTGTCGAGTGGTTTTCAGTTCAGTCAACGTCCCCTGCCGGAAGTTCCGGGTCTTCAACACAAGTCGATGAGGACGGTCAATCCGAGTCTCAGTCGTATCGCCGGCTGGGTATCGGCGACCGGCGCCGGCGTAGCTCTCAACGATCTCGATGGGGATGGTCTATCAAACGATCTCTGTATGGTCGATCCACGAAGCGATCGCGTGATCGTCGCGCCAGTGCCTGACACCGGCGCACGTTATCGACCGTTTGTACTCGAAGCGCGCGAACTCTTCGACAGCGCCACGATGGCGCCGATGGGTTGCATCCCCGCCGATCTAAACGAAGACGGAGCATCGGACCTGCTGGTCTATTACTGGGGCCGCACACCGATTACGTTTCTTGCGAAGACCGGCGGCGAGGCCAATGGTACAAGCACCGCCGGTCAATCACTCTCGGCGGCTACGTACAAGCCGGTCGAGATTGCGAGCCGATCGGAACGTTGGTTCACAGGCGCAGCGACGCTGGCGGATCTCGACGGCGACGGTCACCTCGATATCGTGATCGGCAACTACTACGCCGACGGCGCACGCATCCTCGATGCGAAGGCCGGCACGAAAGACCAGATGCAGCATTCGATGACGCGCGCTTTCAACGGCGGGCGCAGTCGAGTGCTTCGCTGGGCCGAAGCAAAAAATGGATCTGAGCCGTCCGTGCGTTTCGATGAGATCCAGGACTACGTCGATGGAACTGCACGTGAGAAGCAGGAGTTGACCCATGGCTGGACGCTCGCGCTCGGCGCTTCGGATCTCAACGACGATCTACTTCCCGAACTCTACTTCGCCAATGACTTCGGTCCAGATCGCTTGCTGCTCAATCGATCGACGCCGGGAAACATTCGTTTCAGCCCGCTTTCCGGAAGGAAGACACTCACCGTTCCGAACTCGAAAGTGCTCGGTCGTGACGGTTTCAAAGGCATGGGCGTCGAGTTCGCCGACATCAACGGCGACGGTCACACCGACATCTTCGTCAGCAACATCGCCGCCGAGTACGCGCTCGAGGAAAGCAACTTCGCTTTCATCAACAACGGCCAGCCGCAACTGATGCAACAAGGCATTGCGCCCTTTACGGATCGCAGCGAGAGCCTCGGTCTTTCGCGAAGCGATTGGTCGTGGGACATAAAACTCGGCGACTTCAATAACGACGGCGTGCCTGAAGTCTTACAGGCAGTCGGTTTTACTCGCGGCGAAGTCAACTGCTGGCCCGAACTTCATGAACTCGCGATGGGTAACGATCAGTTAATCGCGAATCCCAGCACGTGGTTTCAAATAAACGGCCGCTGCGGCTTGAGCGATAAGAATCACAACCCGTTCTTCGTTCGCGCGCGTGACGGTCGTTACTACGACATCGCGCCGGATCTCGGTCTCGGTAGAAGCGAGATCAGCCGCGGGATCGCGATCGCGGACGTCGACGCCGATGGACGGCTCGACTTCGCATTAGCAAATCAGTGGGAACCTTCCCGCATGTACCGCAACGAGAGCGCCAACTCCGGAGCGGTGCTGGGACTCAAGCTGCGTCTGCCGGCGACAACTACCGCGGAGACGACTGTCTGTTCCGGTTTCAAACCGACCAATGGTCCAACACTGCCCGCGATCGGCGCGTCTGTGTCGGTTCGTACTCCGGACGGCAGACAATTTGTTTCGCAGGTTGACGGCGGCAATGGCCATTCGGGCAAACGCAGCCCCGAGCTGCATTTCGGACTGGGCCAGGTCAAGGAAGGTTCAATGCTGCAAGTGACCGTGCGTTGGCGCGATCGAAACGGAGCAGCGAACCAGCAGGCACTGGAACTTCTGCCGGGCCTGTACACGGTAACTTTGGGAGACACAAAACGGAGGCGCGATGGCTGCGACTGAAAATTGGGAACGGTCCGCACGTTTAGGTGGTCTGCGACGCTTCGCGACTGCCATCACGATACTCAATATCCTGGGCCATACATTTTTTGGCTTTGAACAGTCCTGGGCTCAGCCGCTGGTAGCATTGGGTACTGCTTATCCCCTGGCAATCCTGCTGGAGGTGGTCCAATGCTGGTCCAATGGTAGAACACCGGCATTCCGCGGTGGCGTAAGAGCGCTGATCGATTTCCTTCTATCGGCGCACATCTCGGCACTAGCCGTGGCCATGCTCCTTTACGCGAATGACCGGCTCTGGGTGGTGGCCTTCGCAACGGCCGTGGCGATTGGTTCAAAAGTGCTCTTTCGCCAACCGGCACGATCGGGCCCTGGCCGCCACTTCTACAATCCATCCAACTTCGGCATCACCGTAACGTTGCTGCTGTTTAGCTGGGTGGGCATCGCGCCGCCGTACATGTTCACGGAAAACCTCGATCGCATCGGCGACTGGGTGCTGCCGTCAGTCATCATTTGCAGCGGAACGTTTTTGAACTACATGTTCACGAAACGTCTGCCGTTGATCGGCGCGTGGCTCATCGGATTTGTCGCGCAGGCGGCCGTCAGGAGTTTGCTCTTCGACGTGCCGTTCGTTCCCGGCCTGCTGCCGATGACGGGCGTCGCATTCATTCTCTACACGTTCTACATGGTCACCGATCCCGCGACCACGCCGAAAGGTTTCGTGCCACAGATCGTCTTCGGATTTTCAGTGGCCGCGGTCTACGGGATTCTCCTGACGGTCCATGTCGTCTTCGGACTGTTCTTCGCGTTGTCGATAGTCTGCACCATTCGCGGAATCTTCCTCTACGCACAATCCTGGGAGACCAACGTGGCGCAGGAACGCATAGCGATTAGATCTCAAATGAAAGAAGTGTGAGCCGTGACGGACTCGATCGCCATTGTAGGCATGGCTTGTCGTTATCCCGACGCTGATTCTCCGGAACAGCTCTGGGAGAACGTGCTCGCGCAGAGACAGGCGTTCAGGAGAATACCTTCGGAACGCCTGCGTCTCGAAGACTACTTCGAGAAGAACCGCAACAAGCCGGACACAACTTACTCTTCACAAGCCGCTTTACTCGAAGGATTCGAGTTCGATCGGCAGCGTTATCGCGTTGCCGGCGCGCTCTATCGAACTGTCGATCCGTCACACTGGCTCGCGCTTCAAGTCGCGAGCGAGGCGTTGACTGACGCCGGTTACGAAAACGGCGAAAGCTTGAAACGCGAGACGACCGGCGCTGTCGTCGGCAACACGCTCACCGGAGACTTCTCGCGCTCGACGGTCATGCGCCTGCGCTGGCCCTACGTGCGGCGCGTTGTCGAGAGCGAGCTCGTGAACGACGAGTGGACGCCCGAACGCCGCCATGAATTTCTCAACCGATTAAGTGAGTCTTACAAGGCGCCGTTTGCGCCGGTCGGCGAAGAAACGCTGGCGGGAATGTTGTCGAACACGATCGCCGGACGCATCTGCAACTACTACGATTTGCGCGGCGGTGGTTACACCGTCGACGGCGCCTGCGCTTCGTCGCTCATCGCCGTGAACACGGCCTGTTCGTTGCTCGCAGCGGGTGATCTCGACGTCGCGCTCGCAGGCGGAGTCGATATAAGTCTCGATCCGTTTGAGCTCGTTGGCTTCGCGAAAGTCGGCGCGCTCGCGACGGAAAAGATGCGCGTTTACGACGAGCGTCCGGAAGGTTTTCTGCCCGGCGAAGGATGCGGCTTTGTCGTGTTGATGCGGCACCGCGATGCAGTCGCGAAGGGCCGGCGCATCTACGCCGTCATCAGGGGGTGGGGAATGTCGTCCGACGGACAGGGCGGCATGACGCGTCCCGAAGTCGATGGTTTGTCGTTGGCCATCGAGCGTGCGTATCGCCGCGCCGGTTTTTCACCGAAGACGATTGCGTACTTTGAAGGTCATGGCACGGGCACCGCTGTTGGCGATCAAACTGAAGTCACGGCGCTGTCGAAGGTGATCAGCAAACGAAAGAGTGGTCTGCCGACGAACGGCTCGCGTGCCGGTTTGGGATCTGTAAAAGCCAACATCGGACACACGAAAGCGGCCGCGGGCGTCGCGGGATTGATAAAGGCCGTGATGGCGGTCCACAGTCAGATTCTTCCGCCAACTAGCGCGTGTGAGAATCCGCATCCGTTGCTGAAAGCGGAATCAGCCGTACTCCGTGTGTTGAGTGAAGCGGAGCTTTGGCCCACGAACAGTTATCTGCGCGCCGGAGTCAGTGGACTCGGCTTTGGCGGCATCAACGCGCACCTCGTCCTCGAAGGTTATGGCAGCTTGCGTCGCACGGAACTGACGAGTAAAGAAAAAACACTCGTGTCGTCGGCGCAGGATACGGAAGTGTTCTTCCTCAGCGCGCCTGACAAGAACGCGTTACGCGAAACCATTCGTCACTTGTTGACGTTCGCGGCCAGGATCTCGCGCGCCGAACTCACCGATCTCGCCGCAACTCTCGAGACTGAACTCGAAGTTTCAACGATTCGCGCGGCCATCGTCGCCAACACGCCGGCGCAACTCGCCGATCGGTTGAAGCAGTTGGAAGCTTTGCTGGACACGGATCAAACCACTCACCTTGATGTCGAAAAGGGAGTTCATCTCGGCACGGAAACCGTGAAGCGCCCGCGAATCGGTTTCCTGTTTCCCGGACAAGGCGCGCCGCTCCATTTGAACGGCGGCTTGTTCTGGCGCCGGTTTGAGTTTGTGCGCGACTTGTTCGATCGACACACGAACGCCGCCGAAGTCGCGGACACCGGCGTGGCCCAACCCGCGATTCTGAGGACTGCGCTCGCGGGAATGCGGACGATGAAAGCGCTCGGCATCGAAGCCGACGTCGCGGTTGGACACAGTCTCGGCGAGATTGCGGCGTTGTGTTGGGCCGGCGCGATCAATGAAGAGACGCTGCTGCGCATCGGCGAAGCTCGCGGCGCGGCGATGATGGAAATCCCCGGACCAACGGGAACGATGGTCAGCATCAACGCGACTCAACCGAAGGTTGAGAGCCTGTTGAACGGCGACGAGATCGTTATCGCCAGCATAAACAGCCCGCAGCACATCGTGCTTTCGGGCGACGCGCCGAGCGTTGCTTCGTTCGTCGCTCGTGCGCAGGCAGAAAGCCTGACGGCGATCATGGTGCCGGTTTCCCATGCTTTCCACTCGCCGTTGATGGCGCCGTGCGTCACGAAGGTCGCGAATTTTCTGAAGCGAGAGTCGTTTGGAGAACTGCTGCGTCCGGTCATTTCGACGGTTACCGGAAGCACGTTGACCGGCAACGAAGACCTGCGACAACTACTTGCGCGCCAGATCACCGCGCCCGTGCTCTTCATGGATGCAGCCGAACGAGCAGCGCGAGATGTCGATCTTTTGATCGAGGTCGGTGCGGGCAGGATTCTCGGCGGGCTCGTTAAGAACTTCGTCGACAAGCCCGTCATCTCGCTCGACGCCGGGGGGCAATCTTTCAACGGATTGCTGAACGCCGCGGGCGCTGCTTTTGCGCTCGGTGTAAACATCAATCACCACGCGCTTTTCGAAAATCGTTTCACACATGAGTTCAATCTCGACTGGCAGCCGAAGTTCCTGGTGAACCCGTGTGAGAACGCGCCCGTAATCAGCGACGATCATTCGGAAGCGCACATCGTCGAAGAACCGTCGATCGAAACAACACTGAAAATCGAACCGACGATCTCGACTAACGGAAACGGAACATCATCAGCGTCTCCCCTCGAAGTCTTTCGCCGTCTGGTCGCGGAGCGGCTCGAACTGTCACCTGACGACGTGAACGATCAGGATCGTTTGCTTGGCGATCTTCATCTCAATTCACTCGCCGTCACACAGTTGATCAGCGAGGTTTCAAAGCGTCTTGGAATGCCTGCGCCTGCCGCACCGACCGACTATTCAACGTTCACAGTCGCCGCTGTGGCCCAGGCGATCGAAGAGGTACGCAGTACGGACGTTGGCACTGCCGACACCAGTCTGCAAATCACGGGCGTCGATACATGGGTGCGGACATTCAACGTCGAACTCGTTGAATCTCCACTGAGGCGCACCAAGTCAAAACCGCAAGCAGGGAAGTGGCAGGTCTTCGGCGCTGCTGATTGCGCACTCAAAGACGCTGTCCAACAGGCGTTTGATGCAAGCCAGATTGGCTCAGGCGTCTGCCTGATTCTGCCGGAGTATGACGAAACGCCCCGTCCGGATCTGTTGCTGGCCGCGGTGCGAGCGTTTCAGGAAACACCGGGTGCGAAATTCGTGCTGGTCCAGCATCGTGGTATCGGCGCAGCGTTCATACGCACGCTGGCGCTCGAGACGCCCAATGCAGCCGTTTGCATTGTCAACGTTCCGGTCAAGGATGCGCGTGCCGTGAAGTGGATCATCGCGGAGGCTACTGCCGCGAACGGTTTTACCGAAGCTCACTACGACTACCCTGGTACACGACGCGAACCGATTCTCAAGGTGCTTCCGTTGCCCGGAAAACCGAGTGCGTTGCAACTCACTCCGGACGATCTGATGGTTGTCAGCGGCGGCGGTAAGGGAATCGCCGCGGAATGCGCAATCTCGCTCGCGTCGAGAACCGGCGTGCGACTCGTGCTGCTCGGTCGATCCGATCCGGCTAAAGACGACGAACTCGCTCGCAATCTCGACAGAATGACTGCGCTCGACATCAAGTTCCGCTACGAACAGGTGGATGTTACGAGTCAAAAACAGGTGAGTTGGACGCTGCGCGGAATCGTCGACGAGTTTGGACCAGTGACGGCGTTTCTACACGGCGCCGGCGCTAACGTTCCGCAACTCATCTCGACTCTCGACGAAAAAGCCATCCGGCAAACGTTTGCGCCTAAAGTCGATGGCGCGAGAAACATCCTCGCCGAGATCGATCCTGCGAAACTCCGGTTGTTCATCAGCTTCGGTTCGGTGATTGGCCGCAGCGGTATGCAGGGAGAGGCGGACTACGCGATCGCGAATGAAACGTTGCGGCGCATCACCGAAACGTGGCAAACGCAGCATCCGCACTGTAAGTGTCTCGCCGTCGAGTGGTCCATCTGGTCCGGTGTCGGCATGGGCGAACGGCTGGGCCGAGTGGAGGCGTTGCTGCGACAGGGGATCACGCCGATCACGCCTGACGAAGGTCTCCAGGTGATGAACGAGTTACTGGCCCAGGATCTGCCGGTTACGTCGGTCGTCGTCGGCGGACGTTTCGGCAGTCTGCCGACTTTGAAAACAATCGAGCCGGAGTTGCCGTTCCAGCGGTTCCTCGAAAAGAAACTGGTCTACGTTCCGGGAGTGGAGTTGATCGTCGAGGCTGAGTTGACGATCGATTCGGATCCTTACCTGAGCGATCACGTCTTCCAGGGCCACCGGCTGTTTCCGTCGGTGATGGGATTGGAAGGCATGGCCCAGGTGTCGATGGCGTTGATGCAGACGGACCAGATACCGGTTTTTGAGGCGGTTGAGTTGACGCGTCCGATCGCTGCTTCCGCAGATTCTTCCACGAGGATCAGGATTGCGGCGCTGAAGTGCGCGCCGGACGAGATCGACGTCGTCGTGCGTTGTGAAGCTACCGGGTTCAGCGTCGATCACTTCAAGGCGACCTGCGTCTTCGGCGAACAAGCGTCCGCCGAATCCCGCACGCTCGCGAAGAACTTGATCAGCAAAGACAAGACCTGTGCGACGTTGCTTCCGGCGGAACATCTCTATAGCAAGATACTCTTCCAATCCGGTCGCTTCGAACGGCTGGAGGGTTATCGGCAACTGCGAGCGCGCGAATGCGTCGCGGAGATTCGTTCTCAGAACAACGGCGACTGGTTCTCGTCTTACTTACCGGGAGATCTGCTGCTCGGCGATCCCGGCGTGCGCGATGCGTCGATGCACGGCATCCAGGCGTGTATCCCACACCAAACGATTCTGCCCGTCGAAGTCGATCGCATCACGATATTCTCGACACAACGAAACACTCCGATCGTGTTGTTGCGAGCTCGCGAGCGCGCGCGTGAAGGCAAGCGCTTCATCTACGATCTCGAGGTCGCTTCCGCGAACGGCGAAGTTCTCGAGATGTGGGAAGGACTTTCCCTGCACCCGGTTGAATCGATTCAACTGTCGGAACACAAGTGGGTCGACTCGTTGCTCGAAGCGTACGTCGAACGACGTCTCGACGAATTGTTACCCAAGGGCAACATCCGCGTCGCTTTCGACAACGGTCCGGAAGGACGAAGCCGCACGCGAAGCAATCGTGCGATCCGCAAGTGCTCCAGCACGCGCAACGTTTACAGGCGGCCGGACGGACGCCCAGTCGTCGCGGGCGATCTTACGGTCTCCGCTTCACACGACGACGATCTGACCGTCGCGATCGCAGGTCGCGGGCATCTGGGTTGCGACATCGAACCTATCGTCGAACGCGAAACTTCCGTGTGGCGCGATCTGCTTGGTCCACAATCGTACGAGTTGGCCCGGTTGATTGCGACTCAGAGTGGCGAACCTGAATCCACGGCCGCGACGCGAGTTTGGACCATCGTCGAGAGTCTCAAAAAAGCCGGCGCTAACGTGACGGCGACGACGATGCTCGATTCGGTTGTCGGCGATGGCTGGATACTACTCCGGGCAGGCGAGTTTCGCATCGCGAGTTTTGTCGCGAAGGTGGGCGACTCCGGGAAACAACTCGCGCTCACGTTCTGCAATCGACCCGCGGTCAGGCCCATCGGCAATCTCATGCGAACACAGATCGCGGCGGTGGCGCGGTGATGTCAACTATGCGCGCTTACGAGTATCACCACACAGTCTGTTTTGAAGAAACCAATCTCGTGGGGAATGTTTATTACACGAACCACATGTTGTGGCAGGGACGCTGCCGCGAGATGTTTCTGCGCGATCACGCTCCAGACATCGCGGAAGAGCTGACGCGAGATCTACGTCTCGTGACGATGAGTTGCTCGTGTGAGTATTTGAACGAGCTGCTCGCTTTCGACCAGATCACGATTCGGATGCGACTCAACGAGATGACCCAAAACGCGATCAGTCTCGGTTTTGAGTACCTGCGCAAGAAGGGCGAGACTCTCGAGCTCGTCGCGCGCGGCGATCAACGAATCTGCTGTATGCAGCGTGAAAAAGATCAGATCAAGCCGACACCCATTCCGAAAACTTTACGCGAAGCACTTCAGGCATACGCCTAGTTAACACAGTCACCTCGACCCGTCGTCCCAATTTGCGAATCGAAGGAGTGATTCTGATGCAGACAGAACGCGCCGTTATTCGTCCCGCATCTCGCCCGAGCACTCGGGAATCGCACCAGCACGTCATCGAGCGGGCCATTCTGGCCATGCGCCAGAATATCGACCGCAGTTTTCCGCTCGATCGCATCGCCAAATCGGCGATGTGCAGCCCGTTTCACTTCAATCGCGTGTTTCGCCAAATGCTCGGCGTCACACCGACGCACTTTCTCAGTGCGCTGCGGCTGCAAGCCGCGAAAAGGTTATTGCTGACTACGAGTCTCAGCGTTATCGACGTCTGTTTTGAAGCGGGCTACAACAGTCTCGGCAGCTTTACGACGAGATTCACTCAGCTCGTCGGTGTCCCGCCAAACAGACTGCGCAAACTCGGTGGGAAGTGCAAACAGATCGGCGATCTGGTCGACAAGAACGCGCTCAATCAAACGCACGACTCGCCCGCCAGCGTTTTTGGAACGATAACTTCGTCGCAACCTTTCGATGGCCCGGTGTTCATCGGACTCTTCAAAGAGGCCATGCCGCAGGGCGCGCCGACGGCCTGCACGATCGCGGACGGTGGCGGCCACTTTCGCTTGCCGATAGTCGATGAAGGTGAATATTTCCTGTTTGCGGCGGGTTTGCCCTGGACGGAACCGGCCGTGTCGTACCTGATGTCCGAGAACATCCTGCGCGCCAGCTCGGGACGCACACCACTCAAAATCACGGCCGATGGTCCGGCGCGGCGTGTCGATCTTGTCCTGCGCGCCGAACGGCTGACCGATCCGCCGATTCTGATCGCGTTGCCATTGTTGCTTAACGCCGCACATTCAGCCTGAAGGTGAGTTCGATCGTGGAAACCATGTACGACGTCTCCGACGCGGAGCTGCTCGAAAAGAACAAGATCTACGACGAAGCGGCCAACCCGCTGTGGCAGACCGTCGTTTACGAACCCGTTCACGGCGGCTGGGGCTTCACGAACATGGGCGGCCGCGCGATTCTCGACTACGTCGGCGCGTTCGCGGAAGCAAGTGAGACCAAACGCGTTCTGGAACTGTGCTCGGGATTGGGAGACACGTGTTTCTACCTCGCCGAGAAATTCGACTGCCATGTGACGGGCGTCGAGTTAAACAAGCATCAGATCGCGCATGCGATACAGAAAGCCGCCCGCGATCCAAAACTGGCGGCGAAAGTCGAATTCCACGAAGGCGACGTTCGTCACTGGAAACCCGAGCAGTTATTCGACGTCGCTTTCACACTCGACTCGCTGATGCTCGTCAACTCAGTCGAAGAGATCCTTCGCAATGTTTACTCGGCGTTGAAACCAGGCGGAGTCGTCGTTTTGACCGAAATGACTTCCGGTCCAAACGTCACCGATGAACTGTTGAACATCATCTGGCGCATCGACGGCATGATCACCGTCCCGCCACCGCTCGAGTACGACAAAATGCTCACTGCAGCCGGCTTCTCAGACGTCGAAATCACGGACGTGACGTTCCTTGCCGAGGACTGTTTCCACAAGATGGCCGGTGCAGTGCAAACCCAAAAAGAAAAGCTTCTCGAAATAATCGACGAAACCGAGATCGGCAACTGGGAAAAACTTACCCAGTTCTACCTCGACTGTTTCCGCAACGAACAATTCTCGTATTCGCGGATCACCGCGCGCCGATAAGGATTTCCAAAATGCAGACGCAACGTGTTCACGGCATCGGGGCCGTCATGATTTACGCGCGCGAGCCGGAAAAGCTGGCGCAGTGGTACGCCGATCACCTCGGCATCGTCACCGAGTTAGACGAGAGTGACGGAAATTATTACGGCGGTGTCGAGAACGAAAAGAATTCGTTCCGGTTTGGTATCTATCCGGGAAAGCTCAACGCGGAAACCGATCGTCCCATAATGGTCAACTACAAAGTTACCAGCCTGGAGAAGATCAAGGGACAACTGGTCAACGAGGGCGTCCCAATCGAGCAGGAACTCGAAATGCACGGTGGGCGCTTCCTGTATCTCCGCGACCCTGAAGGTAATCCCATTGAATTATGGGAAACCAGCAGCTGAGAAACTCTCCGGTATACGAGCAATCTGGAAGAAGACAGGACACTTACACTCGACTAAATTTCAGCCTCAAGATCTCGCACGGTTTCGTAATGGTAGTGAAGGTCATCTTCGTCGAGCCGCTAATGCGATGCGGAGTTAATCGACCTGACCCTCTTGAGCTGGTAACCCAAAAAAATTGAAAGCTTAGACACAAAAGGAGAAAGTTCAACATGTTGGACGAACGATTGGCTCAACTCGCGAAAAACGCTCACGTCAATCCCTTTCAGCAGGTGAAAAAGGGAGATCCGACGATTCGCTTCTGTAACAGTATCAGAGGTGCTGCCATCAGTTTGGAAACGCGAACGGACGAACAGCTTCAAAACGACGCTCGCAACAATCCTGATCCGGTACTTCGTGAACACGCCATTTATCAGATCGTCGCCCGCCAGGGCACCAAGGCGTTGCCGTTGATCGAAGCGGTGCTCAACGAAGACACCGATTCGCAAGTGCGCATCAACACGCTTTGGGCGCTCGAAGGTTTGGACGACGAGCAGTGCGCCAAGATCGCGTTGCCGCTCGTTACCGACAAAGACGCTCGTGTCCAGGAATGGGCCCGCGTGTTTGCATGGGAAATGGGCTGGAGTCCGGAAGACTTCCGTCGGGCGAAAGAAGCGCGCTACTACGAAGGCCGCACGTTTGACGAAACGATCTTCTTGCACATCAAGTGCGATCTTTTCATCAGACTGGCGGAAAGCAATGACCTGTGGGGCCATGTCATTATGAGCCCGCAGATGTTGGCCCGCGTTTACGGCCAGGCGCTGGCTTGCCCGATCATGAAGACCCGCGAAAGAGAGATCGTGATCTCGAAGACGCTCCAGGGTCTCCACGACGACGGCAGCGAGCACTATGAAGCGTTCCTATTCAGAGGCTTCACGGAAAGAACGCAGCAGAATTCCGGCAACTTCTACTTCGAGACGCACACCAACCGGCCGTTCTTCAAGTCCGGTAAGGCCGACGACCTGTCGGAAGGCGTCGTCGAGAACGTGAACGTTCCGTTCGCACGCGAAGGACAGTGGTTCCTGAACCCGAACATCCAGATCGACGGCAAGAACGCCATCGAATACGTGCGCGGTCTGTTCCAGGGCTGGGCCTACGTGAACCTCAACCGCATCGTTGGCGACAGCGGCGACTTCATGTTCCCAGGCAACTCGGTCCTGTCCACGTTGCACCATCCGGAAGTCGGTCACATGACCAACACCTTCCTGTTTGGCGGCTTCAAGGGCAAAGTGGTCGATTGGGACAACGATGGAGTCCTCGATCTCAACTACCTGCCTAGCCACGCAACCGCCAAGGGCGAAATCGACTCGAACCTCGACGGTCAGCCAGACATTCCAGGAATGATGGTTTGCCCGCGTCCGTTCCAGAGCTAAGCCCCCCTCTTCGAATATCCTGCTGAATCGTCTCCGGTTCAGCAGGATATTCACCTTAATCACAAATACGAATATGTCACCGGAGTCAGAGCCGATAACGGTAGTTAAGGAAAAGTTTATCCCGGCAGGCATCGACGAGGTGTGGAAGTACCTGACCGACGGGATACTCTTAACGCAGTGGTTTGCCACGACGGACGGATTGCGGCCACACGGCGCATTTGTCTTCGACTTCGGCGACGGTGATTTCTTTTCCGGCCGCGTGGTCCAATGGAACGAGCCGACGTCGTTGGGCTTCACCTGGAAATTCCTCGGAGTCGGCCAGACCTCTCGGATCGATTACACCTTACAGTCTGAAGGCGACTCGACTTTCCTGATCCTGCGCGATCATGGCGCGCTCACACCTGAAGAAGCCGTGGGATTGGACGAAGGTTGGGACGATTTTCTGATGCGACTCAGTCGCCGGATTGAAACGGGCCAACCGTGCCGTTATCGCTGGAGTGAGACTTTTGGCGCGGCCGCGTTTCTCGGAAGCGATAGTTTGATAACAGTCGACGATTTCGACGATGAGTGGTGGGAGACGAACTTTCCCGGCATTCACGTCACACGCGATTCGGTCCAATCCAACTTCTCAAACGAGAAACGTTTCATCGTTCGTGATGATTCATGGGCCGCATGGGGCGATCTGACGACGACGGTAACCATTCGCGTCAGGCATCTGCCGGGCGGTGTTTGGGCCTCGGTGTCGCACGTAGGTTGGACCAGGTTTCCTGAGTCTGAACAAGTGGGTGAGCGCAGGCGCTTTGCGCAACTGTGGGAAAACGCTTTGCGCCGGCTGGAAGAGAACTCGACGCTGGCTGCCGCGGCGACGCTGAATGCACTCAGTGCGTTTTGAGCGGCTGAGCCGCCGGGATGTGAGGCGGGGCTTTGCCCCGCCGGTTCGGCAATCAATAAATTTGGGGCTGCGCCCCTAAGGGCCAAGCCCGTACCGAGGGCATAGCCCTTGGTTGATTTGGCTAGCACGGCGAGGCAAAGCCTCGCCTCACATCCCGGCGGCTCAGCCGCAAGGAAGATTCCAACGCCGTCAGGAGCATGGGGCGCTAAGCAGGCTAGGGTCGGAAAGTGCTGAAGGCATGTCCCTTCTACTTTCAAATTCGCACTTCCGTAATCTGTGGCTTGCCAATCTGCTGTCGATGACCGGTTCCCGGATCAGCAGGATTGGACTTGTCCTTTATATATTCCATACGACCGACAGATTAGCGGACGTTGCGTTCCTGATAGCGCTCGAGACTCTTCCCGGAATCGTTTTTGTTCCTTTTGCCGGAGTGGTAGTTGATCGCGCCAGCAAAAAGCTGGTGATGATGGCGGCGGACGCCGGCCGCGCGCTTTGTCTACTCGCGATCATCGTTTATCCGTCTTACTGGATGATCTACCTGATGATCGCGCTTCATGCGATCGGCTCGGTCTTTTACGAACCCGCGAAATCGTCCGCGCTGCCGTTGATCGTGAACAACGACCAGCTTCCGCGGGCCAACGGCATCGATCAAAGCAGTAACAACGTCGTGCTCATACTCGGTCCAATCATCGGCGCGGAGTTATTTACCTTCTTTGGATTGAAGCTCGCACTCGTTATAGACATGGCAACGTTTCTCGGCAGTATGCTTTTGATCTCGCAAGTGCGCATTCGCAGTGCCGAAGGACAGGCCGAAGTCTCGGCGACTTCGACGCTCACGAACATCGCCGAAGGCTGGACATACATCGTACACCGGCAGTTGGTGCGACACGTCATCATAGTTTTCTTTGTGAGTCTTTTGTGTGTGGGATTGTGGCTGCCGCTGGCGCCGTTTTTCATATCTGACTTCCTGCACGCATCGGATCGCGTACTCGGATTACAGTTTGGAGTGTTTGGACTCGGCGGCGTGATCGGCTCGCTCGCCGTGCCGACCCTGGTGAAGCGAATAGGCAAAGGACAGGTTTTGTTTGGGGCGCTGCTGCTCGAAGGACTGACGATGTCGTTGTATTCAGTGATCCCGAACGCCGCCGTGTCGATCGTTATCTGTCTTTTCTGGGGCATCGTGGTGGCGGCAATCCTGGTTCCTTATTACTCGATCATGCAGGAAGTCGTGGATGAACGTTTTCTCGGGCGCGTTTTTAGTCTCGCGCGGCACGTCGAGAGTGTCGCGATCCTGATGGCGATTGGAGTGGCCGTGCTGCTCCAGGGAATTTTCCGTTCCAACCAGATCCTGCTGATGGCGGGTCTGGCCTACGTTTCACTCATTGCGCTGTCCGCAATGACCGGCGGCGGCCGCAAGTTGATCCAGACCAGGTGAAGGAGCATCGTGAGCCAGCTTGTCAAGATTCTATTGGTTGACGTGCCGGGCAGTCTTCGCAACGTGCTTCAGAAAATAATCGAGCGTCAGGAAAACATGCTGGTCGTTGGCGAAGCATTCGATCCTGTCGATCTCCTGGTGACGGTTGACGAGAGCGATGCCGACGTAGTGATCATGGGCCATCCGGACGCGGATCAAATGCCCGGGATTTGTACGCATTTGTTAGCCGAATTCCCGGTCTTGTTGATCATGATCATTTCGACGATCGACCAGCGCGCGTTTTTGTACGAAAGAAAGATCACGCAGGAAGAAGTCTCCTACACGATTCCCGAAGACCTGATCGCCCGGGTGAACGAAGCATACTCGGCGATCTACTGAAGCCCGCAGAGGTGACCCTAATGAGAACCCTTATAACTCTTGCAATTACACTCGTGTTCTGTCAGATCGGCGCGACAGTCGTGGTGGCCCAAAACCACAACGGCGCTCATCATGGTAATGTCGCAGCGTCCGCGAAGCCTGCCGAAAAATCAGCTGCGGCGCCGTCGCCCGCGACGCTCGCCGCTTTCGAGAAACTCAAGTCGCTCGTTGGCGAGTGGGAAGCGCGTGATGGTGTTTCGTACGGCGGTAAACCCATTCGCATCTCTTACAAGATCGTGTCGCAGGGAAGCGGCGTGATGGAAACATACACGCAAGTCGGTGTCGACATGATCGATATGGTGACCGTTTATCATCTTGACGGCGACAATTTAGTGCTCACCCACTTTTGCGCCGTGAATAATCAGGTTCGGATGCGGGCCGAGCCGCTCGTCGAAGGCGCCAAGTCACTCCGGTTCGCTTATGTCGATGCCGCTAACCTGTCGGTGTCGAACAAGGACGTGATGAGAGATCTCATGATCACGTTTGCGGATAGCGACCACTTTACCCAGGCGTGGACGTGGCGCATGACGAACAGCAAAGGCCAGACGAAAGACGACAAGGCCGTCTACAACTTTGTGCGCCGCAAGTAGCGCTACAACACAGGCCCGGTGATCTCCGCGTGCTTCTGTGTCCTCGGCGTTAAAATTATTCGCAAGAGCAGACTTAACGCAGAAGATGGAGAGATACGCAGAGATCGCTGAGACTTAAGCGAGTTTCGGCGCGTAGTCCCGGCATTCCTTTAGGACCATCAGTCCTGGTGGTCCATTACCCTTTGCAAAATGGCTGAGCACGCTAAGTGTATCCACGAGCTGTTCGAAGCTCAGGCAGACGCGACACCTGACGCGATCGCCGTAGTCTGCGAGTCGCGGGAGCTTACGTATCGCGAGCTTGACGACCGAGCGACGCGGCTCGCCTGTGAACTGCGCCGGTTGGGCGTTGCCGCCGAGGTGCCGGTGACGATCTGCGTCAGTCGTTCGTTGGAAATGGTTGTCGGCGTGCTCGCGATTTTGAAAGCCGGCGGCTGCTACGTTCCGCTCGATCCGACGTACCCGGCTGATCGTCTGGCGTGGATGATCGAAGACACCGCGGCGCCGGTTTTGTTAACGGAAAAGAGTCTTTTGCCTGGGTTGCCGCAACATCAGGCGCGCGTTGTTTTGCTCGACGAAGCGCTGGATTCGGTCGCGGCGGAACGGATCGCGCCGGTGTCCGTCGATCAACTCGCGAACGTGCTTTACACGTCTGGATCGACGGGCAGATCGAAGGGTGTCGCGATGAGTCATCGGTCGCTGGCCCACGTGATCGAATGGCAGGCGCGGCGATTACAGTGCGGCAGCGGAACGCGTACGGCTCAGTTCGCGTCGTTGAGTTTCGACGTTTCGTTCCTCGAGATGTTCTCGATGTTGTGCTATGGCGGCACGGTGGTCGTGCTCTCGGAAGCAGAACGACAGGATCCGGTGAGTCTGTGGAATAGCCTGATCGAAGAACGGATCGAGATCCTGTTTGTTCCGTTTGTCGGTTTACAGCAACTGGCCAAAGTTGCGCTGCAAACACAAACACGCCCTGAACATCTGCGAGAGATCGCCAGTTCCGGCGAACAACTCTACATCACGCCCGACGTGGTGCGATTGTTCGAAACGCTCCCGAACACGATCCTGGACAACTTGTATGGTCCGACCGAGAGTCACGCCGCGATGGAGTTTCGGTTGGAAGGTGCGCCCGACAGTTGGCCCAAGCGTCCTCCGATCGGTCGCTCGATCGCTCACAGCGAGATCTACCTGCTCGATCAGAACCTGAATCCGATTACGGCGGAAGATGTTGACGGTGAGATCTGCATCGGCGGTCACGGTCTCGCGCGCGGTTATCTGTGCCGGCCGGATCTGACTGCCGAACGATTTTTGCCCGATCCGTTTAGCAACGTGCCCGGCGCAAGGATGTACCGGACGGGAGACAGCGCGCGTTACGTCGCTGGCGGCGTGCTCGAGTTTACGGGACGCATCGATCAGCAACTGAAGATTCGCGGTTTTCGCGTCGAACCGGAGGAAGTCGAAGCCGAGATCAATCGCCATCCTGCGATTCGAAACGCAGTCGTCATCGGTTGGGCCAACGGCAACGGTGAGAACCGTTTGGCCGCGTACTTCGTGGCGGAAGAAGGCGAATCGATCTCGAGTCCGGCGCTGCGGAAGTATCTCGAAAGCAAGCTGCCCGAGTACATGGTCCCGTCCGTGTTTATTCCGCTCGAAGTGCTGCCCGTTTCGCCGAATGGGAAGCTCGACCGTCGCGCGCTGCCGTTGCCGGCACTGAGTCGCGCGGTGGACACGGAATACGTCGCGCCGCGGAACGAGTTGGAGAAACAACTCTCAGTGGTGTGGACTGACGTTCTCGGTATCGACGAGATCGGTGTCGACGACAACTTCTTCGAACTCGGCGGGCATTCTTTGCTCGCCGCGACTCTGCTCACGCGGTTGCGAGAAGCCACTGGTTCCGCCGCGCTGAGTATGCGACTGCTTTTCGAATCGCCGACGATTGCCGAGTTGGCCCAGGCGATTTCGGAAGAGAGCACGCTTGTCGGCGGTGAAGAACTACCGGAATTGACCCCGGATCCGCTCAACTGGAACGAACCGTTTCCGTTGGCCGACATGCAGCAGGCTTACTGGATCGGGCGTAGCGGAGCGTTCGAATTGGGCCAGGTTGCGACGCACCTGTATCTCGAAATCGAGTCGTCAACCGTTACGGTGGAACGACTCGAAATAGTCATTCAGAAGCTGGTCCAACGTCACGCGATGTTGCGCGCCGTGATCCTTCCGGATGGTCAGCAGCAAGTGTTGGAGAATCCGCCGCCTTACGAAGTGTGGACGCAGGATCTGCACGGCCTCGATGAGACCGAAGCGAAGCGGCGGCTCGATGCGGTGCGGCAGCAGATGTCGCATCAGGTGATACCGGCGCACGAGTGGCCGTGGTTTGAAGTGCGCGCGTCTCGTTTCGGCGACGGCCGCGTGTTGTTCCATGTCAGTTACGATCTGTTGATTGGCGATCTCGGTAGTTTGCAGATCCTGATTAGTGAGTTAACACTGCTGCTTGAGAATCCGGAAGCAGAATTACCGGAGCTGACGGTTTCGTTCCGCGACTACATACTCGCCGAAGCAGCGCTTCAGGATTTGCCGGCGTTCCAGGCTGCGAAAGCCTACTGGCTGCAACGTTTAGCGGAGATGCCGCCGCCACCCGAGTTGCCGTTGGCGCGTCATCCGAGCGCCATTGTCAAACAACGTTTCATGCGCCGTTCGGGACGGCTCGAACCCGACGCCTGGCAAAAACTACAGGCGCGCGCACGCCAGCATAACGTCACGCCGACCGTCGTGTTGCTCACCGCTTACGCGGAGATCGTGAACGCTTGGAGCACGAGTTCCAAGTTCACGATCAACCTGCCAATTCAGAACCGGCTGCCGCTCCATCCGCAGATCAACAGCATCGTCGGCGAGTTCAGTTCGTTGAGTTTGCTGGCGGTTGATAACTCGACGCGCGCGAGTTTCGCGGCGCGTGCGCACGTGGTCCAGAAGCAACTCTGGGAAGATCTGAGTCACCGGCATTACAGCGGCACGCGCGTGATGCGCGAGTGGTCCCGACGATATTCGGGCACGTCGTCGGCGGTAATGCCGGTTGTTTTTACGAGTGCGCTGAACCTCGAGCTGTCAGGCTGGATCACCGGCGCGGCTGAACAGGTGGTCTATAGCACGCTGCAAACACCGCAGGTGTGGTTGGACAACCAGGTCGGCGAACACGCAGGCGCATTGAACTTCAACTGGGATGCGGTTGATGGATTGTTTCCCGCCGGCATGTTCGACGACATGTTCGGCGCGTATTGCCGGTTGTTGAATCAACTCGCCGAACACGACGAGACGTGGTCCACACTCGATCTCGCGATCGCGCCCGTTGTCGAAGAGTTTCCGACTGCGCCGATCAGTGAAGCCTTACTTCACGAACTCTTCCTCGATCAGGCACGCGAGAATCCGGATCGCACGGCCGTCATAGCCGCCGATCGCGAATTGACTTACGGCGAACTCGAGCAACGTTCGCAGACGATTGCGGCCCAATTGCGTGGTGTACACACCGGCAACAGCCAGCTCGTCGCGATCGTCATGGAGAAGGGCTGGGAGCAGATCGTCGCTGCGCTCGGTATTCTGCGTGCTGGTTTGGCTTATGTCCCGATCGATCCACAGCTTCCGGAGTCACGACGGCTTGGTTTGCTGAAAGATGCCGGCGTAGAAGTGATACTGACGCAGCCGTCCCTCCTCGAGTCGCTGAATTGGCCTGATGAAATCCAGGTCCTGACAGTCGCACAGGAATATGAATTCGCTCCGGCTGAAACAGTTGAGCACGCGTGCACCGACCTCGCTTATGTGATTTACACGTCGGGTTCCACAGGCTTTCCGAAAGGCGTCATGATCGATCATCGTGGCGCGGTCAACACGATTCTCGACATCAACGATCGCTTCAACGTGACTGCGTCGGATCGTGTGCTCGGCTTGTCGTCGCTGAGCTTCGATCTGTCGGTTTACGACATCTTTGGCACGCTCGCAGCGGGCGGCGCGATCGTTTTACCTGCGCCCGATCGCACGCGCGATCCGTCGTCGTGGGCCGAGTTGATCCAGCGGTTTGATGTGACGATCTGGGACACCGTTCCGGCGTTGATGGAGATGCTCGTGGAGTATCTCGAACACAACGAGTCGATCGCAAACAAACTGCGACTCGTGATGATGAGTGGCGATTGGATCCCGGTGAGCCTGCCGCGACGCATCAGGAACTTCTTCAAGGATGCGGAGCTGTTCAGTCTTGGCGGTGCGACCGAAGCTTCGATCTGGTCCATCATGCATCGCATCGAAGACGACGATTCGTTGCTGCCGAGTATTCCTTACGGCCGCTCGATGACCAACCAAACGATCCAGGTGCTGAACGAAACGTTGCAGCGTTGCCCTGCGTGGGTAGCGGGCGAGCTGTTCATCGGCGGCATCGGCGTGGCGCTGGGTTACTGGAACGACGAAGAAAAGACGCGCGCGAGTTTCATAACTCATCCGAACGGCGAACGTCTTTACCGAACGGGCGACATCGGCCGCTATCTGACGAACGGCGAGATCGAGTTTCTTGGACGAAGAGACTTGCAGGTCAAGGTGCAGGGATTCCGCATCGAGCTTGGCGAGATCGAAGCGACGTTGCTGCAACACGAACGTGTTCGTTCGGCGGTCGTAGCGGTCGCGGGCGATACGAGTTTCGAAAAGAGACTCGTTGCTTTCATCGTCGTCGACGACGCTGATGTTGTCGCGGAATTAAAAGAGTTCCTGCGGGCTCGCCTCGCTCCCCACATGATCCCTGCCGAGTTCACGATCGTGGATGAGATCCCGATTACGTCCAACGGCAAAGTCGATCGGAAAGCTCTGTTCGCCCTGAAATCCGCGGATCAGAAATCCGAAGTCACTGCCGCTGTCGGATCGCTAACCGACACTGAAAAGGTTCTCGCTTCTGTTTTCGCGGAACTGCTGGGGATCGAAAACGTCGAGACGCACGTGAACTTCTTCGACCTCGGCGTGACTTCGTTACACATCGTTCGCGCGCATAACCGGTTGCGAACGCTGCTCGCGGAACCGGTTCCTATCGTTCAGTTTTTCAAGTACCCGACAATCAAGTCTCTCGCCGCGAATCTGAAACAGGCTCAGCGTGGGCCGAATGGGGTCGGCTGTGTGGCCGTGGAGGATTCGCCGGCGAGAGTAAATGCGACGACGTCGAGTGACATTGCGGTGATCGGCATGTCGTGCCGGTTCCCGGGCGCGCGAAACGTGAACGAGTTTTTGCGGAACCTCCGCGAAGGCGTGGAGTCAATGAGCCAGTTCTCCGACGAAGAACTTTTGGCGTCGGGAATCTCGCCGGAGTTGTTGCGACGACCGGATTATGTGAAGGCGGGCTCGGTGCTTGAAGGCATCGACGAGTTTGATGCGAGCTTCTTCGGAATCAGTCCGCGCGAGGCGGAGATGACAGATCCGCAGCAGCGCATCTTTCTCGAAACAGCGTGGGAAGCGCTCGAGGATGCGGGTTGCGATCCGCGCCAGTATCGCGGCTCGATCGGCGTATTCGCAGGTTCGAACCTGAGCACGTACCTGATGTGCAATTTCAACACGCGCTTCGCGAACACGATTCCTGGTCTGCCGCTCACGCTCGCGAACGACAAGGACTATCTCGCCACGCGCGTCTCTTACAAACTGAATCTGCGCGGTCCAAGTTTGACCGTGCAGACTGCGTGTTCGACGTCGCTCGTCGCGATACACGTTGCATGTCAGAACCTGTTGACGGGTGATTGTGACGTCGCGCTTGCCGGAGGCGTCACGATCAACGTGCCGCACAAGACGGGATACCAGTATCAGGCAGGTGGTCCAGTTTCGCCGGATGGTCACTGCCGGCCGTTCGACGCGCAGGCGCAGGGGACGGTGCTTGGGAACGGTGTCGGCATCGTCGTGTTGAAACGACTTGACGATGCTGTGCGCGACAATGATCGGATCGTTGCGGTGATCAAGGGATCGGCGATCAATAACGACGGCGCCGGCAAGGTTGGTTTCACTGCGCCGAGTGTCGATGGTCAGGTTGAGGTGATCGCGACGGCGTTGAAGCGCGCGAGTGTGAGTCCGGACACGATCGGTTACGTCGAGACGCATGGTACGGCGACGCCGTTGGGCGATCCGATCGAGATCGAAGCGCTGTCGCGGGTGTTTGGACCATTGCCACAGTCGTCTTGTGCGATCGGATCGGTGAAGTCGAATCTGGGCCATCTCGATTCTGCTGCGGGTGTGGCGGGTTTCATCAAGGCGGCGTTGTCGCTGCAACACGCGGAGCTGTTTCCGTCGTTGAACTACTCGACGCCGAATCCGCAGATCGATTTCGAGCGGACGCCGTTTTATGTGAACACCGATCGCCGTGAGTGGGTCGTTTCCGAAGAAGGGAAGCGGCGAGCGGGTGTCAGTTCGTTTGGTATTGGGGGAACGAACGCGCACGTCGTGATTGAAGAGTGGCGCGAGAGTGAGCGCGAGGTTGCTGAAGATGAGTTTTATCTGTTGCCGCTGTCCGCCCGTGACGCGGCTGCGTTGCGAGAGTTGGCTGCGCGTTACGTTGAGCGATTAGCCGGGGATGAAGCGCTGCGCGACATTTGTTATTCGGCGAGTGCGCGACGCGCGCATCATCGCGAGCGACTCGCGGTGGTCGGACGCACGGCGGCTGAGTTGCGCGCGCAGTTGCAAGCTTTCATCAGTGGTGAGCCAACGGCGGGCGTGTTTACAGGAAGAGCGGCAGGCGAGTTGGGTGTGGTCTACGTGTTCTCCGGGCAGGGAGCGCAGTGGTGGGGAATGGGACGCGAGTTAGCGGCGCGCTTTCCTGAGTTTCGCGCGAGTCTCGCGGAGTGTGACGAGTTGTTGGCCCAGCGGACGCAGGAGTGGCGGTTGTTGGAAGAGTTGGAACGTGGACCAGAAGACACGCGGCTTGATGGAGAAGAGATTGAGCTGACGCAGTGTGCGTTGTTTGCGTTGCAGGTGAGCCTGGCGCGGTTGTGGAGCAGTTATGGTGTGACGCCAACTGCGGCTGTGGGCCATAGCATGGGTGAAGTGGCGGCGGCGGTTGCGTCGGGGGTGCTGAGTCTGGCTGAAGGCGTCGAAGTGATCTTCGAGCGGAGCCGGTTGCTGCGACAGGCGAGTGGACGCGGTGTGATGGCGGCAGTTGAGGTGGGTGAAGAAGACGCCGAAGCCGCGGTGGCGGGACTTGAAGCACGCGTGAGTGTCGCGGCAGTGAATGGGAAGCGTGCGAGTGTGGTTAGTGGCGACCCTCAGGCGGTGCGGCAGTTGTTGCTGGAGTTGGAAGCGAAGGGCGTGATGGTGCGCGAGCTGCGCAGCAGCGGCGTGGCGGGTCACAGCCCAGAGGTGGCAGACATCAGTGAAGCGTTGGTGGGCGTGTTAGGTGGACTGCGTGGTCACGCGAGTGATGTGCGATTGGTTTCAACAGTGTCGGGACGGCCAGTCAATGGTGAAGAAGTCGATGCGAGTTATTGGGGACGCAACGTACGCGAGCAGGTGCGATTCCGCGCGGCGATGCAGGAGTTGGCCCACTTAGGCGACGCGGTGTACGTCGAGATGAATGCGCATCCGGTGCTCGGATTGTGGATTCGTGAAGCACTCGAAGAAGCGAATGACAGACCGGCTACGGTAGTAGCAGCGTTAAGACGTGAACGCAGTGAAGCGGAAGTGACGCTAAGCGGGTTGGCTGAGTTGTACGCAGCGGGCGTGTCGATCAACTGGGCCGCACTGTGGCATGGACGCTCGGCGCGATTCGTCAGCCTGCCGACTTATCCGTGGCAGCGCCGTCGCTTCTGGGTTGATGAATCGAACATCACCTCACAACCGTCCAGCAATGGCTTCGCCCATCACTCGCTACTCGGCAAACGAATCACGAGTCCATTGATCGAAGACTTCGTTTTCGAAACTCATTTCAATGTCGCTACGAACACCCTGCTAAACGACCATCGCGTCTACGGCGTACCGATCGCCCCGGCGACGATCTATATCGAGCTCGCCCTCGCAGCGGCATCCGAAGCATTCAAACAGAAGCCAGTCGCAATCGAAGACTTCGTCATACAGGGTCCAATGATCCTATCGGAGAACGATAGCCGCACCGTGCAAGTGATCGTTGGAACTGAACGCGAAGGCACATCTTCGTTTCGAGTCTTTGGTAGAGACAATGAAGCTGGCGAGAAGTGGACGTTGCACGCATCAGGAAGCCTCGTCACCAAACCTACGCACATACCGCACGAACATTTCCCACTCGTGAGTCTGCAATCGCGCATCGTCGAACCCGTGTCACTCGATGTCCTGGCCGGCCGCACGACGCGAAACGAAGTCGAATATGGTCCAACATTTCAGGGCATCAAGGGCATCTGGTCGGGAAACAACGAAGCGCTCGGTTATATCGAACTGTCAGAGACGCCGGACGCGTATCGCTTCCACCCGGCCTTGCTCGATCTCTGTTTTCAGATCGTGGAAGCGACACGAAACGACGATGCTGCGGGCGTCACTTACTTACCGCTGAGCGTCGAGCGCTTCAACTGCTTCGCGCAACCGGGTCAGGCGGTCTGGAGTTACGCCCACATTCGTCCTGAAGAGAATTCAGAAACGATGGCCGCCGACGTCGTGATCTTCGACGAGAACGGAAGCGTGATCGCCGAAGTCGAAGAGCTGCGATTCAAACGCGCGACGAAAGAAAGCCTGCTGCGCGGCTGGCACGGAAACGTGGGCGACTGGTTTTATGAAATCGATTGGAAGCCTTCACAAGCCGCGAACACGGACGCCGACGCCACCGGACGTTGGCTCATCTGCGCCGACGACGTCGATTTCGCAAACGAACTGTCGAACCTTTTGAAGACTCGTGGCGGCGCACCGGCTGTCGTCAGTTCCGCGGGCGACCTCACCGAGTACATAAACTCAGAAGCCCTGCGCGGCATAGTCTACTTGTGGAGCACCGGCTCCTCACCCGACGAAAACACGAGTAGCAACACGATGATGTACTCGCTCCGTTCGTGTTGTGACCGTGTGCTCCACCTGCTGCGGGACGTCGTTGCCGCGGGCGCCAATGACGTCCCCCGCTTAACGATCGTGACTCGCGGCGCGCAACAACCGGCAACGACATCGTCCGTGGTCCAATCGTCGTTGTGGGGACTGGGCCGGACCATCGCGCTCGAACATCCCGAACTGAACGTCAGCCTGATCGATCTTCCGGAGGCTCCTTCGGCTGACGACGCTCGCAGAGTGTTCGCCGAGTTGTTCAGCCAGGGCGACCAGGTGAGTTTCAGAAACGGCGAACGACACGTAGCTCGGCTCACGCATCGTCGAAACATGCAAATGCCCGATTCGATCGCGCTTCGCGACGACGCCACTTACTTGATCAGCGGCGCGTTCGGTGGAATCGGTCCCAAACTGCTCCGTTGGATGTTCGACAACGGCGCGCGCCATTTTGTCCTGATCGGCCGGCGTGGTCCATCGGCTGACGCACAACTCGTACTCGACGAGCTCGAAAGCCAGGGCGCCAAAATCCTCGTGGGCCAGGCCGACGTTTCAGACGTCGATCAGCTCGCGAGTGTGTTGGAGAACGCTGAGTTTCAACTGCCGCCGTTGCGTGGGGTCGTTCACGCCGCACTCGTGCTCGACGACGGCGTGTTGTTGAAACTCGAGTGGGAGAGTTTCGAACGTGTGTTCGCGGCGAAGGCTGCGGGCGCGTGGAACCTGCATCTGCTAACGCGCGACACGCCGCTCGATTTCTTCGTTTGCTTCTCGTCGGTGCTCGCGTTGCTGGGCGGATCCGGACAAGCGAATTACGCGGCCGCGAGCACGTTCGTCGATGCGTTGGCCCACTATCGCCGCGCCGCCGGTTTGCCGGCGCTGAGTATCAACTGGGGACCGTGGTCATTCGCCGGTTCCGCATCGCTCGAAGTGATCGAGCAACACTCGCAACTGTATGACGGGTTCACCAGCATTCCGGTCGAATCCGGATTCGAAGTTTTCGGAAGATTGTTGTCGACGACGCAACCGCAGATCGGCGTGATGCCTTTCGACGCAGCGCAATGGGGTGAGATTTACCCGGTCGCACGCGAGACCTTCCTCGCGGACGTGATCAGCGAAAAGCGAAAGTCGTCGAAGAAAGAAACGCCGACGTTAACGTCCGGCGCACTGCTCAAAGCCGAACCTTCAGAGCGACCGGCGTTGTTGGGCGAGTATCTGAAGGGAATCATCGCACGCCGTCTCGGTGTTTCAGCAGCGTCACTCGACGTCACCAGCACCTTCATTAGTTTGGGCCTCGATTCGCTGATGATGCTCGAGATCAGAAACCGCATCGTTGACGATCTCGGATTGATCATTCCGCCGGTCAAGTTCATCGAAAATCCAAGCGTGGCCCAACTCACCACCGCCGCTTACGAACGCTGGCTGGAAGTGAATGGTCCAACGAACGTCGAAAGCGAACCCGATCTCGACGAGTTGCGATCGCGTCTGCCGTTATTGTCGGACGAAGAAGTCGAAGAGTCCTTGCGCGCACTCCTGGCTACTGTTAACTGATCATGAGCGTTACTCCTGAAGCCGTCACCGCTCTGTCGCCGCAAGCGAAACGCGAACTCCTGACTGAGTTGTTGCTCAGAAAGGAGAAGGTGCGAACACCCGCGCCGGCGGAATCCGATCTGCCGCAGATCGTTCCCGATCCGCAAAACCGTCACGAGCCGTTTGCGCTCACGGACATTCAGCAGGCTTACTGGGTGGGCCGCAATTCCGGTTTCGAACTCGGCGGCGTCGGCATTCACGGTTACTTCGAGTTGGATTGCATCGACGTCGACCTCGAACGCCTGAACGACGCGTGGAACAGAACGGTCCAACGTCACGACATGATGCGCGCGGTGATTCTTCCGGACGGCAGGCAGGTCATTCAGCAGGACGTGCCAAAGTACAAATTTGAGGTAAGCGACCTACGCGGCAAGCCGAAAGACGTCGTCGCCGCTGAGCTCGACGCGCTGCGCCGGCGGATGTCGCATAACGTGTTCGATCCGGAGCGTTGGCCGCTGTTCGAGATTCGCGCGTCGATCCTCGACGATCATCTGACGCGTCTGCACTTCAGCGAGGATGCGCTGCACGCGGACATGTTGAGCACGACGATCATTCTCGACGACTGGCTGCGTTTCTATGAAAACCCAGAGCTGGTTTTACCCGCGCTGGATCTTTCTTACCGCGACTATGTCCTTACGCTGGAACAGGTTAAAAAGACCGACACTTACCATGAGGCGATGGCTTACTGGCGTAAACGAATCGAGTCGTTGCCTGATGGGCCGGAGCTTCCGCGCGCACGCGCCGTCGATGGTCCAACGCGATTCAAACGTCGCAGTGTCACGATCGATGCGGTGACGTGGACGCGTTTGAAAATTCGTTCGGCTGCTGCCGGCGTAACTCCGTCGAGTCTCTTGATGGCGATCTATGCCGAAGTTCTCGGCGTGTGGAGCGCGACGACGCGGTTCTGTCTCAACGTCACGATTTACAATCGTCTGCCGCTTCATCGAGACGTCGAACAGATAGTCGGCGACTTCACGTCGATGATCTTTCTCGTGGTCGATCGCACAACGCCGGCGCCGTTTGTCGAACGTGCGCAACAGCTTCAGAAGCAGCTATGGACCGATCTCGCGTTTCGTCACGTGAGCGGCGTTGAAGTGTTACGCGAGCTGGCGCGTTATCGTGGCGAAGGTTCGACGGCGATGATGCCGGTCGTGTTTACGGGCACGCTGGGCACTCCCGGGTATCGATCGCTCTCGCGCGTCGGAACGATGGTCTACGGCGTAACGCAAACGCCGCAGGTCACGATCGACCAGCAGGTGTTCGAAGAGAATGGCGCGCTGGTTCTGAGCTGGGATGCGGTTGAAGAAGTGTTTCCCGCAGGCGTTTTGGACCAGATGTTTGATGCTTCGTCGTCGTTGTTGATGCGGTTGGTTAAGGACGAAGAGTGTTGGGAATCGACTCAACCGATCGGTGTTACATTTCCTGCGCACGAACAAACTTATCCAGTACCCCCGATCACACTGTCCGCGCTGTTTTCTCAGCAAGCTGCAAAGCGCCCGCGGCAATCGGCTGTAGTCGCGATCGATCGCACGTTGACCTACGCAGATTTGGAGAATCAATCCAACTGTGTTGCGTTGAGACTGAAGCAACAGGGCGTTGGACCAGGAGCGCTGGTTGGGGTCGCGATCAAAAAGGGCTGGGAACAAGTGGCTGCCGTGCTGGGAATTCTCAAAACGGGCGCCGCTTATGTGCCGATCGATCCACAGCTACCGGAGGCGCGGCGCCGTCAACTCATCGCTGATGCTGAACTGCGTGTCGTAGTGGAAGCCGTGGAGTGGGAAGACCACATTGCTGAGACTGTCGAAGCCGATATCGGTTCCGATCAACTGGCGTACGTGATGTACACATCGGGTTCGACCGGAAACCCGAAGGGCGTGATGATCGGTCACGACAGCGTCGTCAACAGGATGATCGACGTCGTCAATCGCTTTGGGATCACCAGCGACGATAAAGCGATTGCGCTCACAACGCTGCATCACGATCTCTCCGTGTTCGACATCTTCGGAATGCTGGCGGTCGCCGGCGGAACGATCGTTGTCCCGGATCCCGATCGACAGCTCGATCCCGCACATTGGGTGGAACTGATCGAGCGCGAGCAGATCACGGTTTGGAATTCCGTGCCTGCGTTCATGCAGATGCTGGTTGAGTCGCACGAGTCGCAAACAAAACTGAGACTCGTGATGCTCTCCGGCGACTTCATCCCCGTCGACTTGCCGAATCGCATACGCGCGCTCAACGAAAACGTCGAGGTGATCAGTCTCGGTGGTCCAACTGAGACAACCGTGTGGGACATCTGCTATCCGATCAATGAAGTCGATCCCGATTGGACCAGCATTCCTTACGGGCGTCCGATGACGAACAGCCATTACTACATTCTGAAAGACAATCTCGAATCGTGCCCGACGTGGGTGACGGGCGAACTGTGCATCGCAGGCACCGGGCTGGCGCGTGGTTACTGGCGCGACACAGAAAAGACGGAAAAACAGTTCATCACGCACAACGGCGAGCGACTTTATCGCTCCGGCGACCTGGGCCGCTTTCTGCCTGACGGAAACATCGAAATCCTCGGCCGGAAAGACTTTCAAGTAAAGATTCGCGGCCATCGTATCGAGTTGGGCGAGATCGAATCGGTTCTCAAGCAACACCCGCACGTCGATTCGGCGTTCGCCACCGTTCATCAAACCAACGGATCGAAGCAACTCGTCGCGTACGCAGTTTTGCGTTCGGAAGAGGTTCAAAACGGTAACGGCGACTGGTCCAGGCTGGAATTTCAGCTACAACAGCCGGCACTGCGATCGTATTCAGATCATCTGAAGCTGCCGTTAACGGCTCCCGAACGGACCAGAGAATTCGTCGAAAGACACGCGCGCAGACGAAGCGAACGTACGTTTGAGCAAGACGCAGTTTCATTGGATCAACTCAGCGCGTTTCTGACCTGCCTGATGCAGATCGAACAGGAGAACTCGATCTGGCCCAAGTATCGTTATCCATCGGCGTCGAACCTTTATCCGGTCCAGACTTACTTGTACGTCAAACCGGATCGCATCGAGGGCGTTGCGCCGGGCGTTTATTACTACCACCCGGCCGAACACGCGCTGATACTGCTTTCGTCAGAGGCCGGCGTCGATAAACAGATCCACGGCGAACCGAATCAACGGATCTTCGAGTCGTCAGCGTTCTCAGTCTTTCTGATCGGCGACTTGAACGCGATCGAGCCGTTGTATCCCGAACAGGCACGCGACTTCTGTTTACTGGAAGCAGGCTGCATGGTCCAACTGATGATGACGACCGCGCCCGATCACGAACTCGGACTGTGCCCGATAGGCGGACTCGATTTCGATCAGATCCGATCGCTGTTCGCGCTGGACCAGAATCAGGTGTTGCTGCATTCGCTGTGTGGCGGGCGTCCTTTAAGAACGCGCAAAAATGCCGTAGGTACTGAGGATCTACAGGATTTTCTGCGCGACAGGTTACCCGCGCACACAGTTCCACAGAACATTGTGCTGCTCGATCGTCTGCCGTTGACGCCGAATGGAAAGGTCGATCGGCGCGCGTTGCCGCTGGTCCGACCGGCCACAGCGCGCGAGCACTTGCCGGCAGCTACTAACCTTGAACGGACCATCGCCGACGTGTGGCGCGAGGTTCTCGGCCTCGACGACGTAAGCGTCAATCGCAACCTGTTCGAGCTGGGCGCGACCTCGATCCATATCGTCCAGGTGCGCACGAGGTTGCAGAAAGTCATCGGCAGGGAACTTCCGATCGCCGATCTCTTTCGCCATTCGACGATCAGTTCTCTGGCGGCGTTCATCGGCTCCGATTCAGGCGACACGAAGTTGCTGAAGCAAAGCCAAAGCCGCGCGCAGATTCGCAAGTCACTCCAGCTTCGCAGATCGTAAGCGAAGCAATTCCAAAAACAAGGGCATCACGATGACGGAACCATCCGAGCATCGACGTGAGATCGCGGTTATTGGGTTAGCCTGCCGTTTTCCCGGCGCGCAAAACTCGGACCAGTTTTGGGCCAACCTCCGCGACGGCGTTGAATCGATCAGCCGATTCACCGACGAAGAACTGCTCGCGTCGGGGATCGCGCCGTCAGTGTTGCGCCTGCCGAACTACGTGAAGGCCGGCGGCGTGCTGCCCGGCGTCGATCTGTTTGACGCGGGCTTCTTCGGTATGAGCCGGCGCGAAGCGGAGATGACCGATCCGCAACAACGCGTCTTTCTCGAAGTGGCGTGGGAAGGTCTGGAGAACGCCGGATACGATCCGCAGCGATACGACGGAGCGATCGGCGTCTTCGCCGGTTCCAGCATCAGCACTTATCTGCTGTTCAATCTCGTTCCTGACGTCAGCATCGTCGGCTCGGGCGAACACTTCCCGACGTTGATCGGCAACGACAAGGACTATCTCGCTACTCACGTCTCGTACAAGCTGAACCTGCATGGTCCAAGTTTGAGCATCCAGACAGCGTGCTCGACTTCGCTCGTCGCGATTCATACGGCGTGTCAGAGTTTGCTGAACGGCGAGTGTGACATCGCGATTGCCGGTGGCGTGGCGATCAGCGTGCCGCAACAGACGGGCTACTTTTATCAAGAGGGTGCGTATTTCTCTCCCGACGGTTCGTGTCGATCGTTTTCCGCGGATGCGCGCGGCACGGTTTTCGGCAGCGGCGCGGGTGTGGTCGTGTTGAAGCGGCTCGAAGATGCGTTGCGTGACGGCGATTGCATCGACGCTGTTGTCAAAGGTTCGGCGATCAACAACGACGGCGCGGCGAAGGTTGGTTTCACGGCGCCGAGTGTTGAAGGACAGGCGCGCGCGGTCTCGGAAGCGTTGGCGATTGCGGAGGTGAGTCTTGAAAGTATCGGGTATGTCGAAGCACACGGAACTGCGACGCCATTGGGTGATCCGATTGAGATCTCGGCGCTGTCGCTGGCGTTCTCATCACAAGAGTTGCCGCCCGCGTCTTGCGCGATCGGATCAGTGAAGTCGAACGTCGGACATTTGGATTCGGCGGCGGGTGTTTGCGGGTTTATCAAGGCGGTGTTGTCGCTGAAACATGCGCAGGTTCCGCCGTCGCTGCACTGCGCGACGCCGAATCCGAATATCGATTTTGGCAAGACGCCGTTTTACATCAATACCGCGTTGCGTCCATGGCCGGAGCGCGAGAAGCGTCGCGCGGGTGTGAGCTCGTTTGGTATTGGTGGGACGAACGCGCACGTCGTGCTTGAAGAAGCGCCGCTGCGTGAGGCGGCGATCGATGGCGAAGTGGGTGGGTATGTGTTGCCGTTGTCGGCACGTCATCCCGAGGCGTTGCGACAGCTGGCGCGATCTTATCGCGGTGCGTTGTCGAATGATGACTTGCGCGATTTGTGTTACTCAGCGAGCTTGCGCCGCGCGCATCATCGTCCACACCGCGCCTGTTTAGTCGGCAACTCAGCAGAACAACTCGTGCAACAGCTTGATGCGTTTGTCTCGCATGAAGCTGTGGCCGGTCTATTCGCGCGTGCTGGTGGTTCGACACCGCGCGTGGGTTTCGTGTTTTCGGGACAGGGCGCGCAATGGTGGGGAATGGGACGCGAGTTGCTCACCAATTCGACGACGTTTCGTGATGCTGTCGCCGAGATCGATGCATTGTTTCGGCGACACACTAATGAGTGGCGCTTGTTGGAAGAGTTGACGGCGTCACCAGAAGATTCGCGGCTGGACGGAAAACAGATCGAGATCACGCAATGCGCGTTGTTTGCGCTTCAGGTGGCGCTCGCGAGGATGTGGCGCGCGTTTGGAGTCGAGCCGGTCGCGGTGATCGGACACAGTATGGGAGAAGTTGCGGCCGCGGTCGTGAGTGGCGCGTTGAGTTTGGAAGACGGCGTACGGGTGATCTACGAGCGCGGGCACCTGTTGCAACGCGCGGTGGGCCACGGAGCAATGGCGGCGCTCGAGTTGAGTGAGGAAGAAGTGTTGGCGGTGTTGCGCGAGGGACATGAGGGCGTCGGCGTAGCTGCCGTTAACGGCCCACGATCGACAGTCGTGAGTGGTGAAGCCGAAGCGGTGTCGCGGTTGGTCCATGATTTGACCGAGCGAGGTCTGATGGTTCGTGAGTTGCGAACCAGTGGCGTTGCCGGACACAGCGTTCAGGTGTCGGGTATCAGTCACGATCTGGAGCGCGTTTTAGGTGGAATGCGAGGACGGACCAGCGACGTTGCGTTCATTTCGACTGTCGACGGGAAGCGTGTCAGCGGCCACGAGTTGGACGCCGCTTACTGGAAGCGAAATCTGAGAGAGACGGTGCGGTTTGCGGATGGGATGAAGGCGATTCTGGACGAGAGCGTCGACACGTTTATCGAGATGAACGCGCATCCGATCCTTGGGCTGTGGGTGAAAGAAGCATCTGATCAACGTGTGGTCGTTGCGGCGTTGCGGAGGGAGCGATCGGCGTGGGACGTCACTCTTGAAGCACTGGCGGAGATATATGTCGCCGGAGCGGATCTCGATTGGGAAGCAGTTTGGCAGGGGCGGCGCGGAAATTATGTGAGGCTGCCCGCGTATCCGTGGCAACGTGAACGTTACTGGATCGAGCCGCGGCCTCGGACTGCGCGTGCTGAGTTGGGTTTATTTATGACGCGGGTTCAATCCTCGGTGCAGCCGGATACGCACTTCTGGGAAGTCGATCTTCAGTCGGAGTCGTTGGCGTATCTGAAGGACCATCGCGTGCAGGAGACGGTTGTCGTTCCTGCGAGTTTTTACATCGAGATCGTGCTCACTGCTGCACGCGAGTTGTTTGGTGATGGCGAAGTGGTTTTGAGCGACGTGGTGTTTCCTCGGGTGCTGATGGTCCATCCGCAACGTTCGCGGAAGTTGCAGCTTGTGACCTCGCGCGAAGACGGTGTTGCGCAGTTTCGCATTTCGAGTTTGGCCCACGGCGCGTCGGAGTGGACGTTGCACGCGAGTGGGAGTGTTCACTGTGAACGTGAGGCCACTGCAAGCGAGAGCCGCAGACCGGAAGAGATAGTGAACGAGTGTCAGCAACTGGTTAGTAGCGCCGATCATTACGACGAGCTGGCGAAAGCGGGACTTCGTTATGGACCGGCGTTTCGGGCAGTGAGCGAGGTGTTTGTTGACGGCGATGCGTGTATCGGCCGGTTGCGGGTGGATGACGCGGCTGCTTCTTATGCGGTGTTGATCGATAACGGTTTCCAGGTGTTGACGCGATTGCGAAAAGGTCAGGACGAAGGCTCGGACGTTTACTTGCCGGTTGGTGTGAGTGAGTTACGGGTCAGAGCTTCGTCCGTTGAGGCAGGCAAGTGGGCGCATGGAAGGCTTGTTTCGGCGGCTGGGGACGATGTTGAGACTGACCTGAGTATTCTCGCGGAGGATGGTCGTCCGTTGTTGGAGTTGCGCGGCGTTCGTGCGCGACGGTTTGCGATAGACGATACCGCTGACTGGTTCCACGAGATTGAGTGGATTGAGAGAGCCACTGACGCCAATCCCAATGTTGTGGGGCGTTGGATAGTGTTTTCCGATCGCACTGGGTTTGGTGACCAGTTGTGTTCGTTGATCAGGCAACGTGGCGAGGATTGCGTTCAGGTTTTTGCCGGGTCCGAAGATTTCGGGCGATTGTTTGAAGATATTGGCGAGGGTCCACTGGGAATCGTGCATCTGTGGTCACTCGATGCCACTGACGATCTCGATGAAGCACGCAAACTGACGTGCGGCAGTTTGTTGCAACTGGTCCAATCACTCTCTGAAGGGCCGAAGCAACTTTGGTTAGTGACGAGAGACTCGCAGGCAGTCGCGGCGGATGACAGGGTGAGCGGGTTGGCCCAATCGATGACGTGGGGCCTCGGAAAAGTCATCGGCATCGAACATTCGGAATTAAGGTGTACGCGGATTGATTTAGATCCGGCGACCACAGTCTCCGATCTGTGGAACGAATTACACAGCGACACCGATGAGGAAGAGATCGCCTTCCGTCATGGATCGCGATTCGTTTCCAGGTTACGAAGGCTTTCAGTACCGACCGAGCCAAACACAGCAATTCGTGCCGACGGTCTTTACCTGATCACCGGCGGACTCGGCGGTCTCGGTCTCTGTGTCTCGAATTGGTTGGTCCAACAGGGCGCACGACATCTCGCGTTGATGAGTCGCACCGGCGCGTCTGAAAAAACAAACGCCGCGGTCGAAGAACTGCGAAACGCCGGCGCGGAAATCACGATCCTCAAAACAGACGTTTCGGTCGCTGAAGAACTCGCCGCTGCTCTCGACACCATCGATCAACTGAACGTGCCGCTCGCAGGCGTCATACACGCCGCGGGCGTGCTGGACGACGGCCTCCTGCTCTCGCTCGATTGGGATCGTTTCGAAACCGTGACCAAACCAAAGGTCGAAGGCGCCTGGAACCTGCACCATCAGCTTCGCGACAAAGCTCTCGACTTCTTCGTCCTGTTCTCTTCAGCCGGATCTATGCTGGGCGCCGCGGGCCAGGCCAATCACGTTGCGGGCAACTCATTTCTCGATGCACTCGCTCACCATCGGCGCGCACATTCACTGCCCGCGTTGAGCATCAACTGGAGTCAGTGGGGCGACACGGGCAAAGTGGCAAACACCGCCGAGAGCGAACGCCTGCAACTTCAGGGCATTCCCCGTTTGAGCAACGTGCAGGGACTGCGTGCGCTGGAACTGTTGTTGGCCCAACCTTCAGCGCCGGCCCAGGTCGGCGTCATGAAGTTCGACCTTGAACAATGGTCCAGGTTCTACCCGCAGGCGCTCAACTCGTCGCTGCTCCGAAACTTCGCTCGCGAAATCCCGGGGCAAGAAACGCATCAATCCGACCTCACAGCGAAACTACGAGACGCGCAAACCGATCGCCAGCGACTCACCCTCCTCGAAGAGTTTGTGCGCGGCGAAGTCGCGTGGGTGCTGCGTCTGTCGCCCAAAGACATTCCGTCGGATGCTTTCTTCAGCGATCTCGCGCTCGATTCACTGCGTTCGCTCGAACTGCGCAATCGTCTCGAGCATGGCCTGAACCTGACGCTGCCCGCGACGCTCGTCTGGCAGTTCCCGACAGTCGACACACTCGCGCCGCACCTCGCGGAAAAACTGGGACTCATATCAGAAGAGCCCACTGCCGAAACCATCGACGATCGGCTCAGCGAAATCGAACGACTCTCCGACGCCGAAGCGGAACTTTTGCTTCGCAACCGACTCGACAGTTTGCAACTAAGTTAGCCCGGCATATTCGACCCGTTAGTTCTACGCTCAACAAGATGAAACGCCAGTCAGAGATCATCGACGATCTCTCGCCAGTCAAGCGGGCGCTGCTTGCTGTCGAAGAGATGAGTGCGCGTTTAGAGTTGGCCCAACGCGCGCAGAACGAACCGATCGCCATCTGCGGTATCGGTTGCCGCTTTCCGGGTGGGGCGAATGACGCGGAGAGTTTCTGGCAACTGCTGCGCGACGGAAAAGACGCGGTGACCGAAGTCCCGCCGACCCGTTGGGATGCAAACACAAACGGCGGAAACATTCGCTTCGGCGCGTTCATCGACAACGTAGACCAGTTTGACGCCGCGTTCTTCGGTATCTCGCCGCGGGAAGCCACGCACATGGATCCGCAGCAACGGCTCGTACTCGAAGTCGCGTGGGAAGCTCTTGAAGATGCGGGCCAGCCGGTCGAACGACTCGCGGGAACGTCGACGGGCGTCTTTCTCGGTATCTACAACAACGACTACGCGTGGCTGCAAAGCGATGCGCCCGAAGACCTCGACGTCTACGCGGCGACGGGCGGCGGACAGGGAATTGCCGCGAATCGTTTGTCGTACCTGCTCGACCTGCGTGGTCCAAGTATCGCGATCGACACGACGTGTTCGTCTTCGCTGGTCGCGGTCCATCTCGCGTGCCAGAGTCTGCGCAACAAGGAGTGCGGTCTTGCTTTAGCGGGCGGCGTCAACCTGCTTCTCTCGCCGCAGATCGCGCTCTCAGTCTCGAAAGTCGTGCCGATGGCGGCTGACGGTCGCTGCAAGACCTTTGACGCACGCGCGGATGGCATCGTGCGTGGCGAAGGTTGCGGGATCGTCGTCCTCAAACGTCTGACGGACGCGCTGAACGACGGCGACAACATCATCGCGATCATCAAGGGCTCAGCGATGAATCAGGACGGACATTCGAACGGATTCACCGCGCCGAACGGCGCCGCGCAGCAGGCGGTGATTCGACACGCGCTGCAAAACGCCGGAGTGACGCCCGCTGACGTCTCTTATGTCGAGGCCCACGGGACGGGAACGCAACTCGGCGATCCGATCGAGTGGGAATCGCTCGAAGCCGTGTTTCGCCGGGAACGATCGAATCCATGCCTGGTTGGTTCCGTAAAGACGAACTTCGGACACCTCGAAGCCGCCGCGGGCATTGCCGGCCTGATCAAGGTCGCGCTTAGTTTGCAGCATCGAGCGATTCCGCCGCACCTGCACTTCACGAAGATGAATCCGATGACGTCTAGCAATGGCGCACTCGAGATTCCGCTCGCGCTGCGTGATTGGACCAACGCCGGCGGGTTGGTTGGCGGTGTGAGTTCGTTCAGTCTTGGCGGAACGAATGCGCACGTCGTGCTCGGCGAAGCACCGGCGCTGGATTCGCGCGAGCACGAAGCGCCGGAGTTGTGTTTGGTTACGCTCTCGACGCGCAGCGATGAGGCGCTGCGGACGTATGCGAAACAGCTTCGCGATCAGTTGCTCACGACAGGCGATTCCGAACGTGGCGTGTACGACCTGGCCTACACGGCGAGTTTACGACGCAGTCATCTGTCGCATCGACTGGCGCTCGTCAGCCGTACGCAACGAGAGTTGATCACGTTGCTCGGAAGCTTTATCGACGGCGAAACGCATCCGGGTGTGAAGACCGGACGTGCGTCCGGCAAAGCGGACGGGCTCGTGTTTGTTTTTTCCGGTCAGGGGACACAGTGGGCGGGCATGGGCCAAAAGCTGTTCGAGCATGGGCCGATGTTTCGCCGTGCTGTCGAAGAGTGTTACGAGCTGTTTGCGAAGCTGGGTGTTTCGAGTTCGCTCGACAACGTGGCGGATGGCGCTCCGCCTCAGGTTGTGCAGCCCGCGATCTTTGCAATTCAAGTCGGACTCGTGGCGCTGTTTCGCGAATGGCGAATCGTGCCCGACGCCGTTGTGGGACACAGTTTTGGCGAGATAACCGCGGCTTATGCGGCGGGAATCGTGAGTCTCGAAGAGGCGGTGCGAATTGTCTGCGGACGCTCGAAACTTTTTGAAAAGCTCGCGGGACTCGGAGGAATGGCCGCGGTTGAACTTCCCGTCCGCGAGGTCGAACAACTGTTGAGTGAGTTTCCCCACGTTTCGATCGCGGCGAGCAACAGTCCGACAAGCACGGTGCTGTCCGGCGAAACCAGTGCGTTGCAAGCCGCCCTCGATGCACTGAAGAGCAAACAAGTGCGATGTCGGTCGTTGCGCGTGAACTGCGCGTTTCATAGTCAGCAAGTCGATGCGATCACGGACGAACTTGAAGCCGCATTGCAGGATCTGAGACCGAACTCTTCGTCGATTCCGTTTTTCTCCACCGTCACTGGATCATTTCTCAATGGTGAAGAGCTGAACGCTTCGTATTGGGCGCGCAACGCGAGACAGACGGTCTGGTTCGCCGAGGCGATTGAGACGCTGAGCCGCGAGCATCGAGTGTTTCTCGAGATCGCGCCGCACGCCGCGCTGACGCCTGATATCGAAACATGTCTGAAGTCGAGTAACGATTCGGCCAAAGCGATTCCGACGCTGCGACGCGACAGTGACGAGCGGTCCATGCTGCTCAGATCGCTTGGAGCGCTCTACACGTCGGGACGGACCATTCACTGGGAGCATGTCTATCGCGAGCGCGGCCGCCAGGTCAGGTTGCCGTCGTACCCGTGGCAGCGGAAGCGCTACTGGATGCAGAGTAACGGCGCCGCTCCGTCGGCGACGCAACTGCGACCGCAAGCGAGATCGCTGCACCCGTTGCTTGGCAGTCGCTTGCAGACGCCGGTTTGTACGTTTGAGTCGCAGTTAACAACAGAGTCGTTGGCCCATCTGAATCATCACCTGATCGATGGCCAGGTGATCTTTCCGGCGGCGGGTTACATGGAAATGGCGCTCGCGGCGGCGCACGAGTATTTCGGACAAGGCTCGCACGTCATTCGCGACCTGGTTTTCCATGGACCGTTGATTCTTTCCAGTGCCCCACGGACGGTTCAGTTAACACTCATCCCGGAGAATTCGGAACGGGTGACAGTTCAGATCTTCAGTCTTGATAGCGACGAGTGGACGCTTCATGCGGCGGGAACGGTTTGTAAACCACAGATAAAGACGGACCTCGTAGACCATTCCATCGATCAGCTTGTTGCGACTTTCGCAGATGAGCTTTCGATCGAAGAGTTTGGCAGCAGGCTCGCGAACTATGGGTTTGCGAGTGCCGGAGAGATCAAAGGACTGCAACGACTCTGGCCCCGGAACGGAGAGGCCCTCGCGCAGTTGCGTCTCACGCCCGAACTCGTCGATCAGCTTCATTCGTATCGCGTTCATCCGTTCCTGCTGGACACCGCTTTGCAGACGCTGCTTGCAGCGTTACCCGAAGACGGTGAGGACGACGGCGATGATGTGTTTCTCTCGACGGGCGTTGAACGGTTTGTGTTTCACGCGTCGCCGGGTGTCGAGCTTTGGAGTCGGGTGACTGTTCGGCCTTACGACGCGTCTGATCGCGTTCACCGCACGGTCGACGTTCGACTTTACAACTCGGAAGGCGCAATCGTTGCGGAGGTCGAAGGCCTGGCGCTCAGGCGCGTCGCACTGCGGGCGTTGCGAACAGAAGCCAGTCCGCTGAGCGAGTACTTTTATGAGATCCAGTGGCAGGCGAAACAGTTAAGAGCTGAAGAGTCTGCGAATCTCTCGCTTGATGTCGACGAACTGGCGCGAGAGCTTGGTCCATGGTCCACCCGCGCGATCGAGAGATTCGGACTAAACGACTACCGGCAAGTTGAACCGGAAGTCGACGCTCTGTGCGCGCTGTACGTGGTGGAAGCGTTGCGCGAGTTGGGATTGGATTTGCGTGAACAGCAGCGTGTCGATCCTGAATCGCTGACCGAGGTTTCCCCGCGACATCGCCGGTTGCTGAACAGGATGTTCGAGATCCTGCGTGAAGACGGGATTATCAATCGCGAGGGTGGGATAGGTAAGTTGCCGGAGATCGGCAGCGCCAGTTCGAAGTGGCAGACACTGATCGATAAACATCCCGCTTACAAAGCGGAACTCACGTTACTCGGACGTTGCGGCGAGAGTCTGGCGAAGATCCTGACGGGCCACTCCGATTCACTCGAGCTGCTGTTTCCGGGTGGATCGTTCGAGGAAGCCGAACATCTTTACGAAGCCTCGCCGTTTGCGCAAACGTTCAACTCGATGGTCGAGCAGGCGATTCGGCTCGCGCTCGCGACGTTGAAAGACGGTGAGCCTATTCGCGTCCTCGAGATCGGCGCGGGCACCGGCGGCACGTCGGCTTATGTGATGCCGTTGCTGCCGTCGGGCCAAACCCGGTACGTCTTCACCGACGTCTCGAACCTGTTTCTCTACAAGGCGCGCCAAAAATTCAGCGACTACACATTCATCGATTACAAGCTGCTCGATGTCGAACGCGATCCAAAAGAACAGGGATTCGATCTGCACCAGTTTGACGTCGTGATCGCGTCGAATGTGCTTCACGCGACGAGCGATCTGCGGACCGCGCTCAACAACGTGAGACAGCTCATGGCGCCGGAATCGCTGTTGCTGTTGCTCGAAGCCACCGGAAAGCAACGACTTGTCGATTTCACTTTCGGACTCACCGACGGCTGGTGGGAGTTCAAAGACAACGATCTTCGTCCCGACTATCCGCTGTTGCCAGCGAAGCGTTGGCTCAACCTGCTGGCTGAATGTGGGTTCGTCGAAGCCCGCGCGATTCCTGAGAACACCGGCGGCGACGACCTACAGACGAGTCTGATCCTCGCGCAAGCTCCACGTGTAATAGAAGACACGATTGACGACTGCGCCGGCGACTGGCTGATCTTCAACGACGGCATCGCACTCGGAAATGAACTGGCCGCGGTGATCAAGTCGCGCGGTGGACGATTATTAGATCAGGTGGGTGAATCATCTGGAGCCCGTGTCATCTATCTCGCGAGCGTGCAAGAAAACACGGATGTTCCGGCAGCAGCCCTTAATGCGTGCGCGGACTTGCTTCACCTGGTCCAGTCACTTGCAAGCCGACAGGCAAACGCATCTCTCTGGGTCGTGACGCGCGGCGCGCAACCAGTCGCCGGCGATCAATCGACTCTTTCCACGTCGCCGTTGTGGGGACTCGGCCCAACGATCGCGATGGAGCACCCCGAAATCTGGGGTGGACTGATCGACATCGACGCCACTCACGACGCCGCCGAACGAATTATTGCCGAGGTTCTCGCGAATACCGGCGAAGATCGCGTCGGTTTCCGTGGTCTGGAACGATATGTCGCACGTCTCGGATCCACCTCACAGAAGCCAAACTTCGGCCGCGTGCGATTCCAAAGCGACGCTTCCTATCTGATCACAGGCGGCTTCGGAGGAATGGGTTTACGCCTGGCGCAATGGATGGCCGATCGTGGAGCTCGCAATCTCGTGCTCGCCGGCCGCAGCGGCGCCGCCACTGAAGAAGCGCGACTTACGGTCCGCAAGCTGGAACAATCAGGCGTCAAGGTCCACATCGCGCACACCGACGTCAGCGATGCAAACTCCGTTGCCAATCTACTAAATACGATCATGCCACCGTTGCGCGGTGTGTTTCACGCCGCCGGCATCTTCGACGATCGCGTTCTACTCCGGCACGATCGCGAACGATTCGCACGCGTTATGGCCCCGAAAGTCAACGGCGCTTGGAACCTCCACCAGCTGACGAAAGATACGCCGCTCGACTTTTTCGTGATGTTCTCTTCGGCGGCCGCTTTCCTCGGACTGATGGGACTCGGCAACTACACCGCCGCGAATGCGTTTCTCGACGCGTTGGCCCACTATCGCCAGAGTCTCGGACTTCCGGCGTTGACTATCGATTGGGCCGGTTGGACCAGGATCGGAATGGCGGAAGTCCTCGGCGAACGGCGCGAAAGCCAGTGGTTAGCAAAAGGTCTCGATTCGCTCTCGCCCGAGCAAGGCCTGCAAGCCGTCAACGATCTGATGTTGCAGTCGCGGCCGCAAGTCGCCGTACTCAAAGTCGATTGGCCCGTCTTCTTCAAAGAACTGCCGGCAAGACGTCCGCCCGCGTTGCTCGCCGATGTCGCGCGTTCGAGTGGTCCAAGCACGACCGCCAAAGATTCAACCAGCGACTTTCTCAGCAAACTCAACGCCGCCGAACCCGGCACTCCTCGACGCGCGTTGTTGCGCGAACACATCCGCCAGCAAGTCGCCAAAATACTCGAATTCGATAGCTCGTTCGTTCTCGATCCGCATCAGCCACTCGCGGAAGTCGGTCTCGACTCACTCATGGCGATCGAGTTGAGAAACATGCTTTCGACTTCGATCGATCGACAGTTGCCGCCGACGTTGTTGTTTGATTACCCGACCATCGATTCAGTCTATTCCTATCTCGCGCCGCTGGTTTTCGACGACGAAGCAAAGCCGGTAATCGAAGCGCCCGTCGAAGTCGATCCCGAGTTGGAAGGAATTCTTGAAGAGCTTGAAAGCCTGCCTGATAACACAGTCGAAATGATGCTTCAGGGCTACGCACGCGAGCTGCTGAAGTGAGCCACAAAGAGGCACAAAAAGCACAAGAGGCACAAAAAGGAAGAGAGAAAATGCTGGAACAGCAATCCGTTAAACCTGCGAAATTCAACCTGCTCGATCCGAGCACGAGAGCAAACCCCTATCCGCTCTACGAGCAACTGCGAAAAGAGGAGCCGGTCCATTGGAGCGAGGATCTTCATGGCTGGGTGCTCACGCGCTACGACGACGTGATGACGGCGCTTCACGATCCGCGCATGTCGCCCGGCGGCGGATTTGCCGCGATGTTTAGCCGTCTCAGTCAGGACGTGCGCGAAGAGACGGAGCCCTTGCAGAAACACCTGTCGATGTGGCTGGGAACACTCGATCCGCCGGACCACACGCGCGTGCGAACGCTGATGAACAAAGCGTTCACGCCGCGGTTGGTGGAGCAGATGCGGCCGTTCATTCAGGCCGTAACGGACCAACTGATCGACAATGTGAAGCACACGGGCCGCATGGATCTCGTTTCCGACCTTTCCGTTCCGCTTCCCGCGATCGTGATCGCGCAGATGCTGGGCACGCCGCGCGAAGATTATGAGAAGTTCATTCACTGGTCGCTCAGTATCAGCAGCCTGATCGGCGACGCGTGCGCGACGCCGGAGATCGTGCGCAACGCACAGAAGAGTGTGTTGGAGATGGTGGACCACTTGCGTGACTTGCTCGAACGCCGGCGTCACTCAGAACCGCAAAACGATCTCATCAACAACTTCATCGAAGCTGAACGCCAGGAAAACCGGATCAGCGAGGAAGAAGTGCTCGCCAACTGCGTGATGCTTCTCTTCGCGGGACACGGAACGATCACGGTCATGATCGGAACGCACATGCTCGTGCTGCTGCAAAACCCGGACGTGCTCGACAAGTTGAGACGCGATCCGTCGCTCACTCCGGCGGCGATCGAAGAGATGCTTCGTTTCGACAGTCCATGCCAGATGATTCGCCGCGTCGCGACAGAGAACGTTCAGTTCAACGACACGCTGATCCGCGAAGGTGAACTGGTTTGGCTGCACCTCGGCGCGGCAAATCGCGACCAGGACCACTGCCCGTTTCCCGACAAGCTCGACATCGCGCGGAAGTCGCCGGGCCATCTCGGCTACGGCGGAAGTATTCACTACTGTCTCGGCGCGGCGCTGTCGCGCATCGAAACCGAGATTGCAATCAACACGCTCCTGCGCCGGCTGCCGGACATCCGTCTCGAGTCTAACGAGATCGACTGGCACCCCGATCCGACCGCACGCGCGCTGCAATCTCTTCGTGTCCTTTTCACCCCTTGTCAGTAATTTCAGGAACAACCAATCATGCGCAACATCACGTTGATTCACGGACCCGCCGTCAAGCTGTCGATTGACGGCCGCAACCTGGGCGCAGTGCGAACGCACTTCCCCAAAATCTCTCAGTTAATGCTGGCCGCCATCATCGAAAGGGACTTTCCGGAAATCAATGTGCGCATCGTCGACATGAAAACGCTGGGAAACCAGGAAGTGAAGTACAAGGAGGTCAAGTACGGGAACAGGACCATCGAAGCCCACCAGGTCGGAATGCCGTTCGCCGAAGTCGCCGACACGATCGCCTCATCAGACGCGCTGATCTTCACCAACAACTTCACGCAGGAAGCGGAAGTTATCGGCAACCTGATCGAATTCGCTAAACAGGTGAATCCGACAGTCAAAGTGTGGATTGGCGGCTCTGACGCGATGGTCCAACGCGCGGAAGTCGATCGACAGCATTACTTTCACTCGCGCGGCGCGGACTATGTGTCTTCCGGCGACGGCGAACTCACGCTGCCCGATCTCATCCGTGGTCACCTGGAAAAGCAGGCGCCGATTCTCACTGACTTCGATCGCGTACCCGATCCGGCTCTTCACCTCGTGAATCTCGCCGACTACACCGAGAGCCACGAAGGCGGACTGCCCGCCGGCGTGACTCCGCCGCTGATGTACATGGAAACTTCGCGCGGTTGCCGGCAGTCGTGCGACTTCTGTTCGACGCCTTTTACTAAAGGACGCTATCGCTACATGAGCGAAGAGCGTATCGAACATGCGTTGGCCCAGTTTCACCAGTTTGGCATTCGTACGCTGCTACTGATCGAAGACAACATTCTCTCGCGACTCGATCTGCCTAACGGTCGTGAAGAAGTGCTGCGCTGGTTTCGCTCGATGTTTGAAAAAGGGTTTGTCTGGGAGTTTGCGAACGGCGTGGAGATCGGCAAGCTCGAGAAGAACGGAGTGTTGGACCAGGAGCTGATCGAAGCGATGTTTCAATACGACGGCCGCGCCGGGTGCTATCGCAGTTACATCCCGCTCGAACGCATCGACGCCAGCGAGTTGCCGTATCGCAAGTTGAAAGCGTTTGACGTTGAAAAGGGAATCCTGTTGTCGATCGCGCAGAAAGGCGTCGCATTACTCAATCTCGGCGTCATCATCGGCAATCCCGCCGAGAACTTTAAGTCGCTGAGTCGCACCGAAGATCGAATGCTCGAGTTGAAGAACGAGATTCTCGATCTCACCGGAGGCCGCACCTATCCGTTCGCGAACTTCTTTCTCCACATCCCGATCTGTGGGACCAACGACTATCGCCGCTTTCACAAAGAAGGACGGCTCGCGTTCGACATCAACACCAATCCCGAACTCTATAACTTCTACACTTCGATCCTTCGCGGCGACGAGTTTTCTTTCGACGAGTTGACGGAGATCAGAAAAGACATGGCCGCGCGGGTGAATGGACAGGAGCTGATGGACATTTGGAGTCAGGGCGGAAAGTATTACCCCGATTCTTTCCAGGAAGCGCCGGTCGATGCACTCCCGCTGCAGTCCGCGGCTTTGAGTTCTGTGTGATTCGATGAGTCAGTTAACCGATCGCATAGCGAATCTGTCGCCGAGAAAGCGCGCGCTGCTTGCGTTGCGTTTGCAGGCTCAGCAGGAGTCTGAGTCGAAGGCGAAGACTGAACCGATCGCCGTCGTGGGAATTGGTTGCCGCTTTCCCGGCAACAGCAATTCGGCGAACGAGTTCTGGCAAACGCTTGTGAACGGTGTCGATGCCGTTGACGACATTCCTTCGGATCGTTGGGACGTCGATAGTTATTACGATCCGACACCCTCGACGCCCGGCAAGATGAACACGCGCTGGGGCGGATTCATAAACGACATCGACAAGTTTGACGCCGCGTTCTTCGGGATCTCGCCGCGCGAGGCGGATAGTTTGGATCCACAACAGAGATTGCTCCTGGAAGTGACCTGGGAAGCTCTCGAACATGCGGGACAGGCGACGGAGAAACTCAGCGGCAGCCAGACCGGCGTGTTCATCGGCATCTGCCGCAACGACTACGGACAACTACACGGCGTCACCGAAGAACCGACGCGTATCGATCCTTATTTCGGCACCGGAAACACGTCATGCTTTGCGTCGGGCCGGCTCTCGTACATGCTCGGGCTGCATGGTCCAAGTCTGGCGGTTGATACGGCGTGTTCGTCGTCGCTCGTTGCGGTCCATCTTGCTTGTCGAAGTTTGCGAGCGGGCGAGTGTCGGATGGCGCTCGCGGGTGGAGTCAACCTGATTCTGTCGCCGTGGCCCGACATTTACATGTCGCAACTGCGGACGTTGGCGACGGATGGACGTTGCAAGGCGTTTGACGATCGTGCCGATGGTTATGTGCGTGGTGAAGGGTGTGGAGTCGTGGTCCTGAAGCGGCTGTCGGATGCGCTGGCGGATAACGACAATGTGCTGGCGGTGATACGAGGTTCGGCGGTGAACCAGGATGGACGCAGTGCGGGTATAACCGCGCCGAATGGTCCAGCGCAGGAGGCGGTGATTCGCAGCGCGCTGACGGATGCGCAGATGGATCCGCGCGAGGTGACGTTTGTCGAAGCGCATGGAACAGGGACGCCGCTTGGCGATCCGATCGAGATACGTGCGCTTGCCGCTGTGTTTGACGAAGGACGTGATGTGCCGTTGCTGGTTGGATCGGTGAAGTCGAATCTCGGGCATCTCGAGGCGGCGGCGGGCGTTGCAGCGTTCATCAAGCTCGTGTTGACGGTGCAGCACGGTGAGATACCGAAGCAGTTGCACTACAGCGAGCCGAGTTCATACATCCCCTGGAAGGATGTGAGCGTCGCTGTTCCGCGGGAACGCACGGCGTGGCCGCTCGATCAGGAGCGGCGGGTTGGTGCGGTGAGTTCGTTTGGATTTAGCGGAACGAACGCGCACATGGTGGTTGAGGAGTGGCGCGAGGATGCGACTGTTGCCGGCGAGCGGGACGATGTTTATGTGTTGCCGTTATCGGCGCGTGATCCGAACGCGTTGCGGGAGTTGGCGGCGCGATACGTCGAGCGTTTGCGAGTAACAGATGACGAAGCGCTGCGTGATCTTTGTTACTCGGCGAGTGTGCGGCGACTGCATCATCGTCTGCGAGTGGCGGTGGTTGGGCATTCGGCGGGTGAGTTGCGCGCGCAGTTGGAATCGTTTCTGAGTGGTGAATGTGCGCCGGGAGTTTTTGCTGGAAAAGGTGCTGGTGCTGCTGGCGTGGTCTATGTGTTCTCCGGGCAGGGAGCGCAGTGGTGGGGAATGGGATGCGAACTCGCGGCGCGCTTTCCGGAGTTTCGCGCGAGCCTGGTTGAGTGTGACGAGTTGTTTTCGCAACGGACGCAGGATTGGCGGCTGTTGGAAGAGTTGGAACGTGGTCCGGAAGAATCGCGACTCGACGGCGAAGAGATGGACCTGACGCAGTGTGCGTTGTTTGCGTTGCAGGTGAGTCTCGCGCGGTTGTGGAGCAGTTATGGAGTGCGGCCGACGGCGGTGGTGGGCCACAGCATGGGTGAGGCGGCGGCGGCGGTTGCGGCTGGTGTGCTGAGTCTCGCTGAAGGTGTCGCGGTGATTTACGAGCGGAGCCGGTTGTTGCGACGGGCGAGTGGACGCGGCGCGATGTTGGCAGCGGAGTTAAGTGAAGAAGAAGCTGTCGCGGCAATCAAAGGATTTGGACCACAAGCGGGACCGGGAGCGTTGGGTGTCGCGGCGGTGAATGGCAAGCGTGCGTGTGTGGTTAGTGGTGAACGTGAGGGCGTGCACCGGTTGATGCGGGAGTTGGAAGCGAAGGGCGTGATGGTGCGCGAGGTGCGCACCAGTGGCGTCGCCGCGCACAGCGCGCAGGTGGCGGACCAGGGTGACGAGTTGGTGCGTGTGTTGGGTGGAATGCGGGGCCGTGCGAGTGAAGTCAGATTGGTTTCGACGGTGTTGGGTCGCGCGGTAGCTGGTGAAGAGATCGACGCGAATTACTGGGGACGCAACTTACGCCAGCAGGTGCGATTTCGCGCGGCGATGCAGGAGTTGGCCCACTCAGGCGACGCCGTTTACGTCGAGATGAGCGCCCATCCGGTGCTTGGTTTGTACATTCGTGAAGCACTTGAAGAAGCGAGTAACAAACCGGCGACTGTCGTAGCTGCGCTGAGGCGCGAGCGCAGCGATACGGAAGTGACACTGACGGGCCTGGCTGAGTTGTATGCGGCTGGTGTGTCGATCAACTGGGAAGCACTGTGGCGCGGACGCACGGCGCGTTACGTTCCGCTGCCTGCGTATCCATGGCAGCGTCGCCGCTTCTGGATCGAGCCGCGTCAAAAGAGTCAGATTCTCACCGAAGCAGATCTGGAAAAAGATTCGCAACGAAGCCGCCTCGTCGAGAGTCTGATTCAACAGTGGGGCCGAGAAGGCGCACTCGCAGTCAATCGCCGTTACCTCGCGCCGTTCATCTTCCTGAGCAAGACGCAACAGAGTCTGTTCTATTTCAACTTGAGAAACCGCTCGATCGTGGGTCTCATGTATGTTGGACCAGACGATCAATACGGTCCACTCGTCAAAGAACTACGCGAATACTGCGACGCGAAACGTTTTCAACTCAACCTGATCGCGACGGAAAGCGGAACGCCGGTGCTGGAGGAACTCGGCTTCTCGACGACACCTTGCGGCGCGCTGCAGTCGATCACTGACCTGAAAAACTTCACGCTCGACGGCAACCGGATGCGTCGCTTGCGTTACCTGGTCCAACGTTATCAACCCGGCGGCAAAGTCGTGGAATACAGGGCCGGCAGCGATCGAAGTGTCGACGACGCCATCTGTGGTCTCGTCGACAACTGGATCGAATCGCGGAAGAAACGAGTTCCATTTTCCGCGACTCTGAAAGACGACATTCGCAACGGACGATTGGATCCACGCCTGCGTCTCTTTTTGACGTACAACGAAGAACGTTTGGACAGCGTCGTTCTGATCTCGCCCGCTGTCGCTGCGAATGGTTATCTGCTCGACCTGGAGTTCTATCGCGAAGACGGCGCGCAGGGATGTCTGGAGTTCACGATCGTCGAGATCATTCGAACGCTTGCGAACGAAGGCCGCGAGTTTCTGAGTTTAGGCGGCAGCTTTGGCACGCAGCTCAACCCGCATCCAAACGCCGACGCGCAGGTTGAACAGTTGTTCGCCACGCTTCACGATGAGCAGATACTGAACGGCGACGGCAACTTTCAGTTCAAGAGCAAGTTCCGACCGGAGACGTCGCAGTTTTATCTGTGTCTTCCGAAAGACAGTGAACATGCGGGGCTGGCCGATGTGTTGACGACGCTCGCGGGCGACGGTGCAAGTGAAGAAGAGCTAAAGCAGCTTTCGTCAAACCTGAAACTCGAGACTTCCCAAAACGCAGTGGCCCAACAGACCACGCGCCGGTCAAACCGGTCATTGCACCCACTGCTTGGCGAAAAACTTCACCTCGCGCTGAACGAAGAAGTCTTCCAGTCGTACCAGTCGATCGACTCATTGTCTTTCCTGAGCGATCACGCTGTCGGCGGAATCGTGGTGATGCCGGGAACGGCCTACATCGAGATGGGTCTTGCCGCTGCGCAACACGCGCTTGGACCAGGAGCGCATTCGCTTGTCGATCTCTCGGTTCAACAGGTGATGGCGTTTCCCGAAGCCAACACGGAAACGACCGTGCAGTTAACACTGAAGCGCGAAGACGACGGCGCGAGTTTCCGCATACTGAGCGAAACTGATTCCGGACAGTGGTTGCTGCACGCGACGGGAACCATACGTTCACAAGCCACCGCACCAGTTGAAGCCTCATTTGAGGCAATCCGATCGCGCTGCACCGAAGAAATCACCGGCGACGCTTTCTATCAACTACTCCGCCGGAACGGTCTCGAGTACGGCCCGAGTTTTCAGGGCGTGAAACACGTGTGGCGTCGCGATAGCGAAGCGCTGGGCCAGGTTCAACTGCATGAGTCTCAATCTGGAGAACTGAGAAACTATCGCATTCATCCAGCGTTACTCGACGCGTGTTTTCAGGTCTTCGAGGCGACGATAGACGTCGCCGGCGAGACTGACGACGCCATCTACCTGCTGCGTGGCGCCGAACAGATAGCTATCTACGGCGAACTGCCGAAACGAATCTGGGCGCACGCCGTGTTGCGCGACTCCGACAATCGTGATCTCTATGCCGGCGACCTGATGTTGTACGGCGAGAATGAGCGACCCGTGGCCGAAGTGAGGGGAATTTACGCGAAGCGCGTGACGCGCAGTTCGCTCGCGCGAAACACGCAAAAGCACTTGTCAGAATGGCTATACGAGATCCGCTGGCAACTCTCGAACGTCGAGGATGCCGCCGATATTCAACCACGCGCATGGGTGATCTTTTGCAACGATGGCGAGTTCGGCAAGAATCTGGAAACTAAATTCAGCTCGCTTGGTCAACCCTGTTTCCTGGTCCATCCGGATCAAGATTACGACCGCGTGCTCAACGAGGCTGCACTCGCTTCGTCTGGTGTTCCGCTCGGCATCGTCTTTGTCTCGCCCAGCGACGTAAACGAACTTGAATCGGTCGAACTCGGCTGCCACAGCGTTTTGAATCTGATCCGATCCGTGATCGAAACGAATCACGCCGGTGCTCGACTGTGGCTGGTAACGCACGGCGCTCAATCGATCGGAACCGAAACCGTGTCGCCGGCTCAATCCGCATTGTGGGGAATGGGACGCGTGATCGCCGCCGAATATCCCGAAACCTTCGGCGGTTTGATCGACCTCGACCCCGGCACTACACCGAATGCTGACGCAGTGTTCCGCGAGATCGTGCGTCCAGCCGATGGAGAAGATCAGATCGTCTATCGCGCCGGCCGGCGATACGTTGCTCGTCTCACTCGCAGCACGGCCGCGAAAAACGATCCGGTGCGTTTCAAAGAGTCGGCCACTTATCTGATCACCGGCGGTTTGGGAGCGCTCGGACTCGAGTGCGCAGGTTGGATGCTCGAACGCGGCGCCAAACACATCGCGCTCGCCAGCCGTCACTCCCCGTCAGACGAACAACAAACAAAGATCTCGCAATGGCAGAAGCAAGGCGCGACGATCCGTGTCTTCCAAACCGACGTCACCAAAGAAGACCAGATCAAACATCTAATCGCGGGTATCGAACAGTCGATGCCGCCGCTGAAAGGCATCGTTCACGCCGTCGGCGTGGTCGAAGACGGCATGGCCCACAAGCAAAGCTGGGAACAGTTCCGGCGCGTGCTTGATCCGAAGGTCCTTGGCGCATACGCGCTTCACGTTCACACGCGTCATCTTTCCCTCGACTTCTTCACCCTCTTCTCATCCGCGGCTTCGATGTTTGGCACCGTGGGACAGATAAACCATGCCGCGGCGAACGCGTTCCTCGACGGTCTGGCCCAACAGCGAAGAGTGCAGGGATTGTCTGGCTTGAGCATCAACTGGGGCGCGTGGTCCGAGATCGGCGAGGCGGCAAAACAGAACGTTCCGGAGAAACTCGCTTCGAGAGGCATCGACGCAATCGAACCGGAACAGGGCTGGCGAGTGTTCGAGATGATCTTCAATCATCCGTCGCCGCAGGTCGGTGTTCTTCCGATCGATTGGCAGCGATGGCAGCGTCTCTACACAGGCAAAGTGCCGCCGCTGATGGCCCAACTGATGCAGCAGCAGTCACAAACTGCGACTCAGCCGCGTCGAGATCTGGTCGAGTCTTTCTTCGCAACCGAGCCCAACAAACAGCAAGAGAAGATCGAGGAATACCTGTTTCAACAAGCCGCCCGCGTCTTGCGCATGGATCCTTCGTCACTCGATCTGCAACAACCGTTGATCAATTTCGGACTCGACTCGATCATGACCGTCGAGCTCCGCGACCGCATCGACGCGGAATGGCAGGTGCGCGTGCCGCTCGTGGAATTCTTCCGCGAGCCCACCATCGCACGACTGTCTTCGATAATGCTCGAACAGCTACGCAATCTCACCCCGATTAAACAATCCTCAACTGATCCGGTCGAGCTTCTCAACCGGCTCGATCAGATGTCTGAAACTGAAATGGATAAGTTGCTCGACGTCATGCTTTCCGAACAAGACGACGCGCAGCCTGAAACCGCCGGCGTCTCGGCTTAACCGCATCTCCATGACTACGACGCGCACCAGTTCACTCTCAGTGGACGAGAAGCGAGATCTCCTTGCGGACCTGATCCGAAAGAAGATGCAACGCTCGCCGAACGGCGAACCGCCGCCAGTTAACACTGCGACGCAGGCCATCGACGATCATCGCAAACAGTTTCCCGCCCTCGACAACAAGACCTATTTCAACTTCGGCGCGCACGGCACGCTGCCTCGTCCGGCGTTGAACGCCGTGCTCGAATCGTGGGAGTACATGCAGAAGTGGGGACCGTTTTCAACCGAGGTCAACGATTGGATCCAACAGGAAATCGGCCAGACGATCACCTGTTTCGGAACACTGATCGGTGCGACTTCTGAGACAATCGCGCTCACCGAAAACGTCACGGCAGGTTGCAACATCATTCTCTGGGGACTCGATTGGCAGCACGGCGATCACATTCTGATTTCCGATTGCGAGAATCCCGGAATCGTCGCCGCCATTCAGGAAGTAGCGCGTCGCTTTCGCCTGGATATCTCGACGTTCCGAGTCGACGCTTCAGAAGACGAAACGATCGAGTCGCTCGCGCGCGGCTTACGGTCCAACACGCGTCTCGTCGTCATCAGTCACGTGCTTTGGAACACGGGCCAGGTTCTGCCACTCACGAAGATCGCGCAACTGTGCCGCGCGAATCGAACCGCACACGGACGCACCTTGTTGCTGGTCGATGGCGCGCAGTCGGTTGGTGTGTTGCCGTTGAAACTGGCCGCGTCAGGCGCTGACTTCTACGCCTTCACCTCACACAAGTGGTTGTGCGGTCCTGAAGGGGTCGGCGGCTTGTTCGTCGCGCCCGAGTCGCTCGAATTCGCGCAACCAACGTTTGTCGGATGGCGCAGCGTCAAGATCGACGAACACGACGGTTCATTCAGTTGGCAACCCGGAGCGCACCGCTTTCACGTTTCAACTTCTGCTTATCCGCTTTTCGCCGGGTTGCGGCGGGCCATCAGTATTCACGACGCCTTCGCTTCGATCGAAAAACGCTACGACAGAATTCTCGAGTTGAGCCGCTACGCGTGGGAACGACTGCAAACCGCCGGCCTGGAGTGCTTACAACCGTCTGCTCCGCAAACCGGGCTTATCACTTTTCGTTCCAAGCATCACGCGCCGCACAAAGTGGTCCGTTACCTCGAAACCGAGGATTGCTACACGCGCTTCATGTACGAACCCGAATGCGTTCGGCTCTCGCTTCACTATTTCACCACCCACAAAGAAATCGATCGACTCGTCGATTTACTACAAACCCACGAGCAACGTGGACCAGCAAAAATTCTGGGGGAAATGAGAGATGGAAACAGCTACAGCTACCAGGCAAACGCCTGAGAAGATATTCAAACATATCGAACCGCTTGACTGGTCACAATGGCGGGCGCTCTTGTGGGAAAGCCACAACGTCTCTTCGTCTTCAAGCGACGTGGATTGGCAGAAACTTGCGGACTTCATTACCGAAAGAAGCCCGAACAGCTCGCGGCACTCAGCCGATGCTTACAAAACGGCATTCGATAACCTCGCCGCACGTTATCCCGAAGCCCCCGAGATCTTTTCCAATCCCGGAGCGGGCCAACGACTCTGGACCAAGGTGCTGTACGAGGAAGTCAACCGCGCTTTCGCGTTCAAGCCTGTGTTTATGAACCTCGGCTTTGTCGAAGTCGGGCCAGAGACCGAGCCGTTCGCACTCCCGGAACACGAGGAACCGTTTCGTCTCTTCATACAGATGTATCGTCACGTCCTGAAATCGGCGGATCTGAAAGACAAAGACGTGTTGGAAATCGGATGCGGCGCCGGCGGAGGCGCGGCTTTCATCGCGCGCGAATATCAACCCAGGTCGTTAACGGCTATCGATCTCCTGCCCGTGAATATTGAGAGTGCCGAAGAGCGCGGCGCGATTCCTGGTCTAACGTTCGCCGTCGGCGACGGAACGGCGCTCCAGTTTCCCGACAACAGTTTCGACGTCGTAGTGAACATCGAGTCGTCGCATTGTTACTCGTCGGTCGAGAAATTCCTGAGTGAAGTGAAACGAGTACTCAAGCCGGGCGGCGTGTTTCTGTACGCCGACCACCGGCCGGTCCAGGATGAATGGGGCCCGGATCGCACGCTCGCTGCCCTCCAGAAGCAAGTTCGTGAAAGCGGATTCGCGATCTTGAACGAAGAAGACATCACTCCAAACATCAACGCCGCCAGCGACCTGCTCAACCAGGGAAAAGAGTTCATGATGACGATGAGCGGCATCAGCGGATTTGAAGAAATTCACTTCCGCGAGATCGTGCACTGTCACGGTTCACGCAACTACGAAAAGTTGAAAACAGGAGAATGGCGCTATAGCTGCTACGCGCTGCAAAAGGCGGAGGTTTAGATGATACGCGAACGATGGTACGCCATCCTCGAGGCGAAAAAAGTCGTAAAGAATAAGCCGATCGGGATCAAGCGCATGGGCGAAGATCTCGTCCTGTGGCGCGGACCGTCAGGCCAGATCGTCTGTATGCCAGATCGTTGCAGTCATCGTGGCTCGGTGTTGAGTGACGGCAGAATCGAAGGCAATTGTCTCGAGTGTCCGTGGCACGGTTTTCAGTTTGACGAGTCAGGACGCTGCACGCTGATCCCCGCGAACGGCAAGAGCAAACCGGTGCCGCGTGCGTTCGATCTGCAAAAGTACATCGTTCGCGAGGAACACGGGTTCGTCTGGTTGTGGTGGGGACGTCCGAGAGAAGTACTTCCCGACCTGCCGTGGTTCGAGGAGATCCCGCCGTCCACGAAAAACTGTTACACGTCGATCCTCGAATGGAAGGTCAGTTTCGAACGCGTGATGGAAAGTATGCTCGACATGCATCACTTTCCATTCCTGCATCGAAAGATCAAACCGCGTCCTGGTCCATTGATGGATCCGTATCACGCCGAGATCAACGGCGACGTGATCAAAACGTGGGGAAATCTTCGTCACGACGACGGCAAGTCAGTCGAAGAATCGCCGGGTGTTTACTTCATGATGGAAGTTCACTTTCCGGCGGTCTTGTTCATGGAGATGACGCCGAAGTTGCACCTGCTCTGCGTCAGCGCGCCGATCGACGACAAATCGACGTGGCTTGCTCTGACCTACTTTCAGTCGTATCTGAAAGCGCCGATCATCGGGACTTTTCTCGCGTGGTTATCGGCCTGGATCGAGTTGAAGTGGGTGCATCCCGACGACGAGGTGATGCTGAACAAGGCGACGCCGCAACATCCGGTGCCCGGTTCTTATCGGTTCATCCACGCGGACAAAGGTGTCGCGCTGTGGTTACAGCACATGCACAAACAGAGACAGGAGACAGTCGTCGTCAGCGAGACTGAAGTCGCCCCCGCCAGTAACGGTCAAAAGAGTAACGGCCAAGTGAAACACGCTCACACATCTACACGGTAGTCTTAAAAGATCATGTCGCAAACAGAATATGACGTCGCCATTATCGGTGGTGGTCCAGGTGGTGCGACCACCGGAACGCTGCTGAAGAAATATGCTCCGGAACTGAAGGTGTTGATTCTCGAGCGCGAGAAGTTTCCGCGCGACCATATCGGCGAGAGTCAGTTGCCGCCCATCGCTCCGATCCTGAACGAGATGGGGGTGTGGGACAAAGTCGAAGCCGCGAATTTTCCGATCAAGATCGGCGGCACGTTCCGCTGGGGTAAGAGCGCCAACGCGTGGGACATCCAGTTTATTCCGTTCTCCGAATACACACCCGAACCTCGTCCCGGCAAGTTTGAAGGCATCCGGCGGTTTGTCGCCTTTCAGGTTACGCGTTCGGTCTACGACACGATCCTGTTGCGACACGCCGAAGAGATGGGATGCGAAGTTCGCGAGGAAACGCGCGTGCTCGAAGTATTGCGCGAAGGCGATCGCATCACCGGCCTCCAGCTCCCGAAGGGCGAAACGATCAAAGCCCGTTACTACGTCGACGCCTCCGGTCACGTGGGAATCCTGCGCCAGACGCTCGGCATACAAACTCACTGTCCCACACGGCTCAAGAACATGGCCATCTGGGACTACTGGGAAAACGGCGACTGGAAAGTCGACATCGGCGTCGGCGGCACGTTGATCCAGATCATCAGTCTCGGTTTCGGGTGGATCTGGTTTATTCCGCTTGGACCAACAAAAACGAGTATCGGTCTCGTATGTCCGCAAACGTATTTCAAGGACTCAGGCAAGACGCCGGCGGAGCTTTACTACGAAGCCGTGCGTAGCGAACCGACCATCACGCGTCTTCTGCAAAACGCCAACAGCACCAACCAGCTCAACATAACGAAGGACTGGTCGTTTCTCTCCGAACGCACCGCGGGTGAGAACTGGTTTCTCGTGGGCGAGTCTGCTGGTTTTGCGGATCCGATTTTGTCGGCGGGCCTGACGTTGGCCCACATCGGTGGGAAGGAAGCGGCTTACTCGCTGATCGCGTTGTTACGCGGCGAACACGAACCCGAGTGGTTGAGGAAGTATTACGATCTCAATCAACGTCGCCGCATTCGCCAGCACATTCGTTTCGCCGATTTCTTCTACGCTTCCAACGGACAGTTCAAAGATCTTCGCGAACACTGCCAGGAGATCGCCGAAGAAGCCGGGCTCGAACTCACGCCTGATGCTGCCTGGCGCTGGCTGTCGCAAGGTGGATTCACGAACGAAGTGATCGGACAACCGGCGATGGCAGGATTCGATCTCGACAGCGCCCGACAGGTCGCGCAGATGCTGACGCGCGAAGAGTTCACCTGGGAAGCCAGCAACTACAACGTCTTCGAACTGAATCTCGAAGGTGCGGAGCTGGACCAGGTGCCCGCTTACGAAGACGGCAAGATCCGCAAGACGAGTTGTTACTTCCGAGGCAACTATCGTCTGCCCCTCATCGGCATGTACGGTCTGCTGATCCAGACACTGATGTACGCCTCAGACATCGAAACGATCTTCAACGATGTGATTGCGCTGCTGAAGACGCGTTTCCCACCCTCACAAGCGCGAGTGGCGTTCAGGCAGGCGGTACAAGTGCTCGAGATCATGGTCGGTGAAGGATGGGTGAAAGCCAGTCTCGATCCGAACAAGCCACGGCTCAATCTTTCAACTCCTTCAGAGGGTCTGACGGTCTATTCGAGTGTCGGCGAGGTGTTGTCGATGGACCACGTCGAGGCCGGCGCCGCAAATTAATAACTAAAGACAGGAGACAACCATGATACGCAACGAGATTGTCGCTCATTTCGATCGTCCTGTTGAGGAAGTTTTTGCCTACGTTGACGACGACGACAAAGTAAAGCTTTGGATCGGCGGACTGCTCGAGACGAGGCGCACGACGGCTGGTCAACCCGGCATCGGCAGCAAGTTTCACCAGAAACTTCAGATCGGAAAACGCGTGATCGATTTGGACGGCGAACTGCTCGAATACGAGAAGAACCGCCGCGTAAGAGTAAAGATGAACTTCAACCTGGGCGAGATGGACGCCGTTTACAACTTCAGTGAATCCGGCGGCCGCACGCAGTTGGCCTACACGTGCGATAGTCATTATCGCTCGCTGTTCTATCGTCTGCTCTCACCGCTATTCAAGCGCATGGCCCAACAAAAACTGCGCGAAGACTTCGCGCGTCTGCATCTGCTGCTGCAACCTCACTGAACTGCACTAAGACCACAATCAAGCAGGAGGTAACGAGCGATGATTACCACGCAAGCATGGGTAATCCATCAAGCCGAGAAGAAGAACGGTCATCCCGTACCCGCGGAACTGCGCCAGGAGATCTTTTCATTTCCCAACATCAGCAGTGAAGAAGTGCTGGTGGAACCGATTTACGGTTGTTGGGAAGGGAACATGACCCATGCGTTGAGCCGCAGTCCCGTCGATATATGCGAACAGCGGCGTGAACCGCGAGTGGTGATCGGAAACGCCGGTGTGGTCCGCGTGCTCCAGACCGGCGACGCGGTGACGACGGTGCGAGAAGGCGATCTGTGTCTCGTCTTCTGCAACGGCGTTTGGGACAAGTACGGTTATCCCAAGAAGATCTTCGGCTACGACGCGCCGGGCAGTATCGGGTTGCTGTCGAAGCAGACGAAGCTTCACGAGAAACAACTCATTCGCGTTCCCAAAGACTCACGGCATTCGTTACCGCAATGGGCGGCCTTCTCGTTGCGCTACATAACGGCATGGGCCAACTGGAAAGTCGCGTTCGGATGTTTGAAGGTCCATCAGTTAAACGGCAACGGTGTTTCGCCGATCGTTTGGGGATGGGGCGGCGGTGTCGCGTTTGCGGAAGCGGAGTTAGCGCGGTTGTGGGGTTGTCGAGCGACGTTGATCTCGTCGCAGGAAGAACGGCTGCGGATGATCAGCGATGCCGGTATCGACGCGATCGACCGGCGACAGTTTGCGAATCTCGATTTCGCGAAGTGTACGTCCGATCCGAGTTTTAAAGACGCTTACCAGGAATCAGAATCCGTCTTTCTCGAAACGGTTAAGGAGCGGACGGGCGGCGCAGGTGTCTCGATTTTCATCGACTACATCGGCCTGCCTGTTCTTCGCGCCACGCTCAAAGCACTCGGACGTCCGGGCGTGATTACGACCGCCGGTTGGAAGCAGGGAATGAATCTCTCGACCTTGCGCGCGATCGAGTGCATGAACTGGCACGTGCATGTTCACACTCACTACGCTCGATATTCGGAGGGCGAGGAGGCGGTTGCGTTTGCGGAGCAGAAGGGTTGGGCGCCGCCGCGCGAAACGCCGCAATACGATTGGGACCACATTCCGCAACTGGCGGAAGATTACGCCGCCGGAAAGTGCACCAGTTACTTCCCACTCTTCCAGGTCAATCAACTCTAAAAACGGGAAATAAAAGGCTTATGACGTCAGAACACTCTGCCTTCACGTTTGTACACGAGGCTGTGCGGAAACAGGGAACGCTACATCCCAACCGGCCGGCAGTGATCGATCAAAGTGGACATGCGATCGACTATGCGGAACTGTGCGCGCGTTCGCAGGGCTTGGCCCAACGGTTACAGCACGCCGGTATCAGGCCTGACGATCGCGTCGCGATCTGGATGGATCGTTCCACGGATTTCATTGTCTCCATCCTTGGCGTGCTGGAGGCCGGCGCTGCTTACGTTCCGATCGATACATCGTTTCCGGAAGAGCGCGTTTCGTTCATTGTCGAGAACTCGGGTGCACGGGTCGTGATCACCGATCTCGAGGAATTTGAGAAGGCGAATTCAACAACCGAGTTAACAACTCAACTCGATCCGGACAATCTTGCTTACGTGATTTACACGTCCGGTTCGACGGGCGTGCCGAAGGGCGTCGCGATGAGTCATCGCGGGTTGAGCCGGCTGATTGACTGGCAATTGGGCGATGGTCCAAAAGGTCTGACGACGCTGCAATTCACGCCTGTTTGTTTCGACGTCACGCTTCAGGAAGTCTTTTCAACGCTCTGTGCGGGCGGCACGTTGGTGCTGGCGTCGGAAGACTGGCGCCGCAATCCGAAGCTCTTACTGTCTGAACTCAACGAGAAAAAGATCGAGAGGCTTTTCCTGCCGTACGTCGCTTTGCAGCAACTGGCGAAAGCGGCGGAGTCTGGCGGCGCACGTCCGCAAACGCTGCAACACGTGATTACGGCGGGGGAACAGTTGATCGTCACCGAAGCGATCGCGGCGTTCTTCCGCACACCCGACTGCCGGCTCGAAAATCAGTACGGCCCAACTGAGGCGCACCTGGTTACGAGTTTCAACCTGCCCGCGGATTCCGCGGTGTGGCCGAAGCTGCCGTCGATTGGCGCGGCGGTAACCGACGTCACGCTTTACATCCTCGACGAAAAACTCGATCGCGTGCCGGCGGGCGCGCCCGGCGAGCTGTACGTCGGAGGCGACGGACTCGCGCGATGTTACGTGAACGCCCCTGATCTCACGGCCGAACGATTCCTGCCGAATCCGTTCAGCACGACTGAAGGCGCGCGAATGTACAAGACGGGCGACCTCGTCCGCGTTAACGAAGAAGGATTGCTCGATTTCATCGGTCGTGCGGATCAGCAGGTGAAAGTACGCGGCTTTCGCGTTGAGCCGGCTGAAGTTGAGCTGGCGATTACGAATCATCCACACGTTGAACAGGCTGCAGTGCGGCTGCAAACCGTCGCCGATGACGTGAATGTTCTGGTCGGTTACGTCGTAACCGGCGGCAACTCGTTAACGGCGCTCGATCTCTCCGAGTATCTCGAAAAGAGTTTGCCCGATTACATGGTTCCTTCGCGGTTTGTGTTTCTCGACTCGTTGCCGCTGACCAGCACCGGGAAAGTCGATCAGCAGAAGTTGAGCGAAATCACGCTGGCGCCGCCGGTTGAAGACTCACCCGAGATCTCGCGCGTCGAGATGCTGCGCTCGATCTGGGAGCGCGTCCTTGGTCATGACGAGTTTGAGCTCGAAGACGATTTCTTCGAGATCGGCGGCGACTCGCTCCTCGCGACGTGGGTCGTGACGGAGATTGGGAACAGCGTCGGGCGCGAGTTTGATCTATCGATGCTGCTCGAAGACAGCACGATTCCCGGAATCGCGCGGACGCTCGAAGAGTTGGAACTGCGGCCGATACAAGCGCGACAACCTTCTCAAGTCGTGACGCTTCGGCCGAATTCGTCGAAACGATTGCTGTTCCTGGTTCATCCTCTCGGCGGCGAGCCCGTGCCTTATCGCGCCCTCGCGCATTCGATCAAGTCGCCGGTTCGCGTCGTTGGCCTTTGTTGGCGACCAACCGAAACGTGCGAGACCACGTTGGAAGAAATGGCGGCCATTCACCTCGCGCAGATGCGAGCGGTGCAGCCGGAAGGTCCGTATTTGCTGGCCGGATGGTCGTTTGGCGGGGTTCTCGCTTACGAGATCGCTCAACAAATCGTGGCGAGCGGCGCGACGGTCGAGTTTCTTGGCCTGATCGACGCAAACCCGGTCCGCGATTCGATCAGCGGGCGATTGGCGAGTGATGGAAGTCTTCTCGGCAAGTTCACCGAAGCGTTAACGGAAATCGATCGCAAGCTCGCCGCGGGTGAGACTGATCTTTCCAGTTTGCAAGCCGATGATTACCTGTACGGGTTGATGGGCCATTCGGGTGAAGGCGTAAACGCCAATCACCTCCGGCAAATCATGGAGGTTACTAAAGATAGCCTGGCTGCGGTCGCGAACTATCGTCCTGCTCCTTACACAGGATCGATCGACCTGTTTCAGCCTGAAGATTCGACTCCCGAGATTCAGCAGCTATTGCACACGGAGCTTTGCGCACTTGCGGAAGGGCCGCTGCGACTGCACTCGATTCCGGGAGATCACTACAGCATTCTTCGTTCGCCCCTCGTCGGCAAGACGGCCCAAGCCATCGACGAGGCGTTACTGAGCATTACTCGGAGTTCGAAGAGTTCGACGGAAGCCCTCGTGGTTTCTGTCTAGCGCCCCGACAAAACGACCCCACCTTTCATAAATCGGCGCCATCGCCTGATAAGGGCGGAGCTTCACCCTAAGCGCGGATTTTGCGACTTTGCGGCTCTATAAGGGTCCGCATTAGCAATCCAAGAGAAGACTGAGTAGATCGGACTGACTAAATTACGGACACGCGATCATGAGCTTCAAAAGCGTCACAACCACTATCGACTTAATTCTGGCTGCTTTAACACTCGCGGCCGGACGTCGACAGTTAAACGCAGTTCTCGATCGCACTTACGTACACAAAGTGCTCAGCCGCAATCCTAAACATTACAAAGTCAACGGGCTGAGTTTTTACCACGATGGCGAACTGATAATGACCTCGCCCGAAGGTCAAATTCTTGCAAACAATGGCTTGCTGGTGGCCGGTTCAAACCCTCTTTCGAGCATGAGCGACGTCGAGCTCGATAAGGTTGGACGGTCTAACAACAAGAAGAGCACATACAAGATCCACCAGGATGAGCTCTCCGACTTGTATGGCTCGCGAGCCGATTCACTCATTATCTATCCCTTGTTGCTGATCAATAACTGCGAGCGCAATGAGAACCAGGGCAAGTTAAGGCTCGTGCCGGCCGCAGATAAGTGGAACCTGGCCGGTGAAGATCAGCTCATTATCGGCGCCAACGAAGTTTCGCTCGAGAATTACAAAAGAGGTTGGGGCGTTGCCTTCGTGATGGTGCTCTTACACAACCTGAGAGGGCTGTATTGTCTCGCGAAGTATTTCCACCATTCCGGCATGCGTCGTTGTGGTGATCGGTTTGCCGAGTTCGCGAAGTTTCTTACAGCCTTTCTCTCCCCAAGTACTGCGCGCATTGCTGAGTTTCTGACGACGGTGTTTCAGCCATTCCGGTACGTATTGGTCCAGGCGTACGGCCGGCTGGTCCACTGTCTTTGTCGTGAAGATCGCACCGCAGTCAACACACAAAAGCAACAGCCCCTTTTTGAAATGACTAACGGATTGTCCCGGCTTTGGAACTGTGGCAGTTTCCGGATGATCCCATCGCGTCACCTCGCAGCCACGTGGGAGGACACCCATGTCGCCGCGCAGACCGCGTAACCCGACTGTGCGCACGCGCGCAATTGTCGAGACGACACTGGACCAATCATTGCGACGTGAATAACAGGGTGACCAACTCATCAACCCACCAAAGGAGGAAACCAAAATGGTGACCAAGAAAAAGGGTCGCACAGGCACGACCGCAAGGCGTGCGGCCACCGCGGACGAAAATGGTTGGAACGGAGCTACTCGTTTCCAGGCAATCTCAGGTGTATTCGGAAGAATGTTGCAACTGCAGGAAGCCGTTGCGATGGAGTATGCGCCGGCTGGTACCGAAATATTTGAGTTATCGGCTACGGCCAACAGAGAGATGCAGGAATTGGTTGCTTCTGCATCGAAATCCAGTGGAGCCAGCGAAGAGCAGATTCTGAGCTGGGTTGAAGCCTTCAACTCGATGGGCAAGCCGGGCCTCATGACCAGCATTCCGCTCACCGCGGAAGAGTGCTGCGCAAACCTAAACGGCACCTTTGAGCAGATCTCGCGGTTCAGCGGCGGTGTTGAGACTGCTACTCGCGGTCGCATCTACGGCGATATGAACCCGGACAAACTCACGGGCCACCAAATGATCACGATGTGGACCGAAGAGAACATGTTCAAGGCGACAGGGAGAGGCACGATCTTCTTCATCATGCTCGCCGAGCTCAAGTTCCGTCAGAATGGTCCGTACGAAGTAATCGTAAACTCGGAAGCCACGACCTACGGCAACGCTCCCGGCTACGAAAAGGGACTTAAAACCCGCGATGAGTTTCTGCTCGTGCGCAAGGGCCACAACGAGACGATGGCGGGAGTTCCGCGCCGGTCGGAATCCAACGGTTCAGATACCGCGGCTCGCTTTCTCGTCGAGGTTGGCGGAGACCCGGGAATTATCAAATACAAGATGTGGGGAGTTCCGGCCACAGACAAGCATCCAGCCACACTCGATACCGTCGATACCTACCAGATTATGAGTAGCCGGCGGCCCCTAATCGGGGGTTGGGAAACGCTCACCGACTACTTCAACCGCGTCGCACAAGGTTTTGGAGCTCGGGGAGCTAAGAGCAGCACGGCACTTTTCGAAGGGCCTTATAACCGGCAGGCGTTGCGGCGTGCGTGTGAACACGTGCCCGTTCCGCGCAATTCAAGACAGGGCTAGTACAACTTACACAACACGACACAGCAAAAAAAAACGACACACCAGCAAGCACGCAAGCTAAGGAGAGCAAGATGAAAAAAACATCACGTCGCACTTTCGGAAAACAAATCACGGGTGCGCTGGCAGCTTTGCCCGTTGGGAGAATACTCAGCGCACCTACAGATGCAACCGCACAGACCGTTGAAGTAAAAGGTCAATGGAACGGTGCTGAGCGGTTTCAAGCGATCGCCCCTGCATTAGGCACCGTCATGAACCTGCTCGTCGAAGAAGAGGGCGAGTACGCGCCAGTAATGGAAGCAGCGGCACTGTCTGCTGAATCCAGAAAAGAACTCGACGCCGCGATCTCTTTCGCCGCCGCCAAAAGTGGCGCGACGACGGACCAGATCATCACCTGGATCGACGCCTTCACATCGCTCGGCAAACCGGGCTTGATGGCCGACATCCCCATTTCGGCGTCTGAGTGCGCCGCGAATCTGCACGGAAGCTGGGAACTCACGTCGCGTTTCAGCGGCGGCAACCTGACCAACGCTCGCAGCGAAATGCACTGCGACATGGATCCGGCAACCGGTCGCGGCAAGCAATTGCTGACGATGGTTACCGAGATGAACCACTTTGAGCCGACCGAGAAGGCGACGGTCATTATCAGCCTGTGCGAGTTTCAGTTCACCCAGAACGGCCCGTTTGAAGTGATCGGCACTTCGGTGGGCGTTATCTACGGTAACGTCTTCGGTTACGAAAACGGTCTCAAGACGACTGACTCTTTCCGTCTCGTACGGAGAGGCCAGAACGAAACGATGGTGGGATATCCTGTCCGCACGGAAAGTAACGGATCGGATACCGCCGCACGTACGCTGGTCGAAGTCAGCGGCGACCCGGGAACGATCAAGTTCAAGATGTGGGGTTCGGCCGCCACCGGCGATCACCCGCGCACGGTTGATACGGTCGACACTTACCGCAATACCAGCAACTTGACGCCACTGATTGGCGGGCTCGAAACCATCACGGACTACTTCGAGCGCGTCAAGGGGAACTTCCAGGGGTTCAGCGCCAAGGCCGCAAGCGTAGACCAGTTGCGGAAAGCCTGTGAAGTGGTGAACATTCCGCGCCTCTCGCGACTGTAAGTCTGTTTGGTTTATTGCCTCTGTTCCACCTTCGCCGCCGGATCACTTCAGGTCCGGCGGCGACTTTTTCCGTTCCGCTCCCACAGCGTTTCCTAAGCTTTGCCAGAAGTCCTGGTTATCTGCTGGAGGTGATAAGGTTTGTTATCTGCTGAAGCTGATAACCTTGGGCGAGCTTCATTACGGCTTTGCCGCCTGAGTGAGGCGAGGCTGATAACCTTGGACGAGCTTCGTTACGGCTTTGCTGCCTGAGGTGAGGCGAGGCTGATAACCTTGGACGAGCTTCGTTACGGCTTTGCCGCCTGATGTGAGGCGAGTTGATAACCTTGGACGAGCTTCATGACGGCTTTGCCGCCTGATGTGAGGCGAGTTGATAACCTTGGACGAGCTTCATTAAGGCTTTGCCGCCTGATGTGAGGCGAGCTGATAACCTTGGACGAGCTTCATTACGGCTTTGCCGCCTGATGTGAGGCGAGCTGATAACCTTGGACGAGCTTCATTACGGCTTTGCCGCCTGATGTGCGGCGAGGCTTTGCCTCGCCGTCTGACTGCCGTGATAGCCAGGGCTACGCCCTGGCCGGACCGGGGGCATAGCCCCTTGTTTTCCCTAAGCTGCCCGGCGAGGCATAGCCTCGCCTCACATCAGGCGGCAAAGCCGCGTCGGAAAAGCCGCGTCGAAGCGGCGTTGCTGCAAACCCATGGACAGATTCATCCTGACTAAACTCAGCATGAATCATTTTTGAGTTCCTGGATCTATTTAAGCGCCCTTGAACGCGTGCCAGAATGTCCTCTCGCTTCCGTCAATTGTTTGCGGAACCTTCGCCAACTCAATCGATTCAATGCGGGTGGCCAAAGCTTTATTAGCCTGATTGGCGGAGCGCCGCACGAAACACAAAAAAATCCGATACACATCTCCGCGAACGTGATAAGTTGTCATCTCTTTAATACCTCATGCCAGACGCAAAAAAACATTTAGCAGGCAAAGAACCTGAGTCTGCCGCGCTCCGGAATGCTCTAAATCAACTGGGTGTCGCGAGCGATCTCTGCACGGAAGAGATGTTATTCGGATTGGGTGGCGGCCTCGGCTTAGCCTATTTCGTCTTCGACCTTCATGGCTATCATCCGATCTTTCTCGGAACCCGCTACCACGCCAGTGAAGCTGAAACTGCCGTCTTCATGATGCAGATGTGCGACGCGTGGGGGGCGACAGCAGAGATAAAGCATTCGTCGTCGCGCGGCGCGTCCACGAAGCAGCTTACAAAGGCACTGGAGGACGGCCACACTCCGATCCTCTGGGTCAACGTTATAAATCTTCCGTACCTGTTTCTCTCCGGTCGTCCGACCATGTTCTACACGATCGTCGTGTACGAGAGAGACGGCAACGATTTCATCGTCGGAGATCTCGGCCCGAGTGTCGCGCGCATGAGCGTAGACGAGCTGGAGGAAGCGCGCGACGCGAAATACGTGACGAAGTTTCGGTCCGTCATCGTGAAAGAGGCGCCCGCAAAACCCGACGTGCGCGAAATACTGACCGAGCGCATTCGCGCCACGTGCAGCCAGATGATCGAAGGTCTCGGCATCGCAAATTTCGGTCTCGAAGCTTATGCGAAATGGGCCGAGATGCTGACCAACACCAAGAACAAGAAGGGATGGTCCCAGTGTTTTACAGACGGGCCGTCTCTGCAACGTGCGCTGAGTTCAGTCTACGGACAGATCAAGATGCGTGGTTTTGGCGGCAGCGCGTTTCGTACCATGTATGCCGACTTCCTCGATCAATCCGCGGGCGTTCTCAAAAAGCCGGCGCTCAAGAAAGTCGCCGCACAGTTTCGCGAAGCCGAAGTTTCCTGGAACAACATCGCGCTCGCAGCATTGCCGGATTCGATTCCCGTCCTCAAGGAAACTCGCGACGCAATCGACCGTCGCGCCACTCTGCTGCAAAAACCAAGGACTCCGAAAATCGATGCAGAGCTCGACTCTCTTCGCACGCGTCTCCTGGAACTCCGCGAGTCGAGCACGCAACGATTAGCGCTTTCCGCGGCAGACAAACTGGATCTGTTTTCAAACATGCGCGCCAGGATCCTCGAAACCGAGCCCATCGAGCGCGCTGCGTTTACCGAACTCAGTAAACTCGTCTAATCGTTCCTGACAACAACCGAAAGGAGTTACTCGTGAGTACTCTTCCAGAGGACGCGCGCAGCGAACTCGCGCCTTTTGATCCGTTTCATCCGGACTATCTCGAAAACCCGTATCGCTTCTACGCCAAGTATCGCGAAGCTGATCCGGTTCACTGGGGACTACCGCCCGAACCGATGGCGCCCGGTTGCTGGTACATCATGCGTCACGACGATGCGCGGGTAGTGATTGACGATAAGCGCTTCTGCGTGGAGATCACGAACGCTATTCCAGCGGAGTATCTGCCGCCGCTTCCTGAACCATACCGGCCGCTCTTTGAACAGACCGCCGACTGGTTCATCTTTCGCGATCCTCCTGACCACACGCGGCTGAAAAGGCTCGTTTCGCTAGCTTTTACCCGCAAGCAGGTAGAGCAACTCGAACCACGCATCCGGCACGTCGCCAACGATCTATTGGACCGTGCAGGCGATGGTCAGCAACTCGATGCGATCGGCGACTTCGCCGCGCGGCTGCCCGTCATCATTATTGCCGACCTGCTCGGGATGCCGCTCGACAACCGTGAACAATTGCACGGCTGGTCCAAGGCCATACTTGCGGGTATGAACCTGCGCCACTCTGACGAAGCACCGCGTCTGCTGGCAGAAGGCACGACTGCGGTAGTGGAATTTTCGGCGCACCTTCGCAAGCTGTTTGAGGACAAGCGAAAAAATCCGGACGAGCACCTGATGTCGAGGTTGATCAACGTTGCTGACGCTGACGGCGACCAGTTGAGCGATCGCGAACTCGTCGCGACCTGCATCCTGCTCTTCTTCGCGGGTCACGAGACTACGGTAAATCTCATCGGCAACGGTCTGCTCGCGCTGCTACAGAACCCGGACCAGTTGGCACTGTTGCGGCAGAATCCCGAACTGATTCATAGCGCGGTCGAGGAGATGGCGCGCTACGACGCATCCGGACACATGACGTTTCGTTTCGCCAGGGAAGACGTGGAGTTACGAGGCAAGAAAATCGGTCGTGGCGATCCGATCGCCGTCATCATCGGCGCCGCCAATCGCGATCCAAACGTTTTCCCCGATCCGGACAAGTTCGACATCACGCGGCAGGACAACCCACATATCGCGTTTGGTTCAGGACGTCATCACTGCCTGGGGGCTTCGTTGGGACGCCTGGAAACGAAAATCGCGATTCCGACGTTGCTGGAGCGGATGCCGGAGATCCGGTTGCTTACCGACAAGCTTGAGTGGAACCGTTCGATCGGCCTGCGTGGATTGAAGTCGCTGCCGGTGGGTTCGCCCGCCGCCGTCCGTTCCTCAGCCGCGCGTTGATTCAGTCACTGTCCAAAAGGACAAAGGAGATACATCGATGAACCTAGAGGCAGACAAGGCAACGTTTGAAAAACAGGGATTCATTGGCCCGTTCAAACTCTGGGAACCGGAAGTGATGACCGCGTGGTGGAAAGAGCAGCGACGCGCGTTGCTGAATCCGGCCAACAACGAGCGAGCGTGTTTTGCGAATCCGCTCAACTACGATCGGCATCTCGACATTTCAGGCTTGACGAAACTCGTCAGCGAGCCCGAGATCGTCCGCCGGTTTCAATCGTTGATCGGTCCAAACGTGGTGTGCTGGCGCACGGAGTTTTTCCCGAAGAACCCCGGAGACGCCGGCACCGGTTGGCACCAGGTCGAGACTTACGCCGTCGGCGAGGCGACGAAAGGAATGCTGGAGCCGACTGATCGTTCCGAAGGTATTCCGATGGAGTTGACCGCCTGGGTCGCTTTTACTGAAGCCACGAAAGAGAACGGCTGCATGAGGTTTATTCCGGGCAGTCACAAACAGTGGCGCTACAACGAAACAGCAAAGATGAAGTGGGACGACACGCGCTCGGACACGACGTTCTTTGGTTACAACTACGAAGATATCAAGATCGACAAGAACTGGAATCCCGACGAGCAGGTGATCGCCGACGTCGAGATGAAACCCGGCGAGTTCATCATCTTCACCGCGCGTTGTATTCACGGTTCGAATCCGAACACGAGTCGTAAGCAGCGCATGGGTTTCTCAGTTCGCGTTGTGCCGACGCACGTGAAGGTCTATTCAGGCATGACTGAATTCCATGAGTTCGGCCATCACTTCGATCTGTCGCGGTTCGGATGCGTGCTCGTCGGCGGCAAGGATGAGTATGGACACAACCGGATCGTTACGGAAAACGCGTGGGGCGAGCCGTTCGTGACGCTTTCAGGTAATGAGGAAGAAGCGAGCGTGGCGGTCGCTTAGTACGCGTAACAGGTCGTTGATAAATCCTGTGACGAGAGCGGCGGCTAAAAACTTCGACCCTTTTGGGAGCGCGATGATTAGCGAAGAGTCGAAACCCGGTTCCTGTGTTGTGGATCTTGCGTCGCGCGGCTCAATACTTCGGCGAGGACGGTCAGGGTTAACAGAACCAACGTCATGGCGACGGGTATCATCAAGATCCAAACAAAACTCCACAGCAACTCTACCCAAAGCTCGGTACTGAAACCTCGAGGGTACATAAACTAAACCTCCGAGAGACTGGTTAAGTCAGTTAGAACCACGAGCGTCCAACTATTTCGGATCGCTGACGTGGTGTCTTCTCGGAGATTGCTCGTTTGAAATAGGACGAACGTATGAGTGCAGACGAAATTACGATCTACAAAGTCGTGTTCAATCACGAAGAGCAGTATTCGATCTGGCCGGCCGATCGTGAGAACGCGTTGGGCTGGAACGACGCAGGGAAGAGCGGTACGAAACAGGAATGTCTCGACTACATCAACGAAGTATGGACGGACATGAGACCGCTTAGCTTGCGCAGAAAGATGGACGAAGCGAACGCGATCGCGCGGTGAACAAACACGGCAACACGTCATGGTAGACATCAAGCTTCTCGTCATTCAGATCTGCGTCATTCTCGTGGCGTCGTATTCGGTCGGCTGGCTGTTGGGCAGGTTTCGTCAACCGCAAGTCGTCGGTGAGATGGTTGCGGGTGTGCTGCTCGGGCCGTCGTTACTTGGCTGGGTTGCGCCGGGATTTTTCGCCGCGTTGTTTCCGGCGTCGAGCCTCGGCGCGTTGTCGGTGCTTAGTCAGATTGGTTTGTTGTTGTTCATGTTCATGGTCGGGCTCGAGCTCGACACGAAGACGCTGCGCAAGTTGGGCCATATTGCCGTCGTCGTCAGTCACACGAGCATTATCGTGCCGTTTGCGCTGGGCGCGCTGCTCGCGCTTTTCCTGTTTCCGAGAATCGCGAACGAGGGGTTGCCGTTTACGGGATTTGTCTTGTTCATGGGCGCTGCCATGAGCGTCACGGCGTTTCCCGTGCTCGCGCGAATTCTTGACGAACGAAACCTGCTGGGCACGAAACTGGGAACGCTCACGATTGCGTGCGCGGCGGTTGACGACGTGACTGCCTGGTGTTTGCTGGCCGTCATCATCGCGATCGTCAAGTCGGAACTGAATCATCTTCCGTTATGGCAGATGCTGCTGGGCGTCGTGGTCTATCTCGGCGTCATGCTTTACGTCCTGCGGCCGTTGCTGAGAAGAGTCGTTGCTCAACAAGGCGATGCGAAGAAGAACGACAAGTTGATTGCGGTGTTGCTCGTGTGCATGTTGGCTTCGAGTTGGGCCACCGAGTGGTTGGGCATTCACGCGCTGTTTGGCGCGTTCTTTGCCGGTGTGATCGTGCCGAAAGAGAACGGCTTTACGGAAGACGTGCGGAAGAGATTGCAGCTTCCGGTTGTGGTGCTGCTGATTCCGCTCTTCTTTGCGTTTACTGGGTTGCGCACGAGTATCGGATTGATTAACGGTTCCGAGATGATTCTGTACTGCGTGCTGGTGTTTGTCGTCGCAGTCGCCGGTAAGTTTGGCGGTTCGATGATCGCCGCGCGTGTGATGGGAACACCGTGGCGTGAGGCCGCGTCGATTGGCGTCCTGATGAACACGCGCGGGCTGATCGAGTTGGTGATCTTGAACATCGGACTCGATATCGGCGTCCTCACGCGGCCTTTGTTCTCGATCATGGTGCTGATGGCTGTCGGAACAACGCTAATGACGACGCCGGTACTGTCGTTGATTACTCCGGAGCATGAACCAGAAGAGAAGCGCGAACCTGTAAGTTTGAATGACCCTCAAGTCCTGACCTCGTAGCAATTTCCCGCCACTGATCTCACCTCTTGCATTCCGGGTTACAATCGCCCGGCATGTCGTATTACATCGATTTAACAACCTGGCCACGGCGCGAAGTGTTCGAGTTTTTTCGACACTTCGATAAGCCGTACTTCAACGTCTGTCTCCGTCTCGACGTCACTACGCTCCTGGACGAGCTGAGGCGAAGGGCGGAGCGTCCGAGTGTGTGGCTGACGTATCACTACTTCGCTTTGAAAGCTGCCAACGAGATCGAGCCGTTTCGTTATCGTTTGCGAGACGGAAAGGTGCTGGTCCATGAAGTTATTAACGGCGGCACGACGTTGATCCTGCCGAACGAGACGTTCACGCTTGTCTATTTCGATCACGCTGAGAGTTTTACGAAATTCATGGCAGGGGCGACGAAAGCCGTTGAGGACATCCGCAACGGCGACGGCGCGTTTCGTCCAAAACACGAAGACGATGCGCGGATACACTGCACCACGCTGCCATGGCTCGCGTTTACCAGTTTTTCACACGCGCGCCGGTGGTGGCACAAGGAAGACTCCGTGCCGAAGATCTCGTTTGGGAAGTTTGTCCAGGAGAATGGACGTACGTGGATGCCGTTTTCCGTCGAAGTGCATCATGCGTTGATGGACGGGCTGCACGTCGGGCGTTACGTCGAGCGTATGGAAGAGATGTTGGCGAAGCCGGAGTTGTACCTGGATTAGGATCACCTGGATTAGATCTCGCGTGCGTAAATTCATTCTCGCAATCCTGTTGCTTCTGATCGTCGGAAGCGGAATCGGTTACCTCGTATTTCGACTCACACGCAAACCGGCGCCGACGCCGCGTGCGTGGCGTGCGCACGTGACGACATTCGCGGGTGATGGTTCGCCGGCTGCGTTTTCAGATCCGTTCGGCGTCGCGGCGGCGGAGGATGGAACGATCTACGTTGCTGACGCCGGCGATACGAATCAGATCAAGAAGATCACGCCCGAGGGTGTGGTCACGACACTCGCCGGCGGCAGCGAGGGCTTTGCCGATGGAGTTGGACCACAAGCGTCTTTCAACACGCCGTCGGGTCTCGCGATCGACGCTGACGGAAATCTTTACGTCGCCGATACCGGTAACAATCGCATACGGAAGATCACTCCCGAAGGCGTGGTTTCGACAGTGGCCGGAGATGGGACTGCGGGTTACGCGGATGGCGCAGGGGCACAGGCGCGGTTCGATGGGCCGATTGGAGTCGCCGTCGACTCTACGGGAAGTCTTTACGTAGCAGATACTTACAACGATCGAATTCGCAAGATCTCGAAAGACGGACAGGTCACGACGATCGCGGAGGCTGTCACGTTCGACACGCCGTGCGGCATCGTCGTCGCGAAGGATGGTTCGGTGATCGTCGCTGATACAGGCAACCGGCAGGTCCGCAAGATCATGCCTGACGGGAGTGTAACCAACATCGATCTTTCACGACCGATCGGTCTCGCTTTAACTCACGACAATTTTTTATACGTTACTGAGCTCGACGGTTCGCGTGTGATCCAGATCGCGCCGGATAACTCGATCTACACGATCGCGTCTCAGTTCAATCAACCAACTGCCGTCGCAATTCGTCCGCACACAAGCGAACTCTACGTCGCCGATAGTGCAAACTACCTCGTCCGCAAGTTAACCCAACCCAGCGACACGGCTGCCCAGGCCGCGCCGGTCGCAAACGAAGATCTGCCGAAGCTCACCAACACCACTTTGCGGCAGGAACATCTTCTGTGGCCGATTGCTCCGCAAGAAAACCCACACGAAGTGGTCGCCACGCTCGGCGAAGTGCGCGGAAGCTTCGACTCAACCGACAGCCGTCATCATTTGCATAGTGGCCTCGACGTGTTCGGTCCATACGGCGAGACCGTGCGAGCCATACGCGATGAGAAAGTCACGAGCCCGTTGCCCAACTGGGGCCTCGACTCGCTGAATGAAGGTCTTCGCGTGGGCCTTGTCTCGTACATTCACATGCACGTCGGGCGCGACAAAGACGGGAAGATGTTTGACGACAAGCGCTTCGTCGCAGTGCAGGAGTTTGACGTGACGAAGATCGTCGTTCTGCGCGTGAGGATCAAGCGCGGCACGCGTTTTCGTGTCGGCGACGCACTCGGCACGGTCAATCGCATGTATCACGTTCACATGAATGTTGGCCCACCCGGCGCGGAGATCAATCCGTTGTCACTCTCGCCTGTCGGTTTCGTCGATAACATCGCGCCGACGATTGAAGGTGTTCAACTTTTCGACGGTTCAGGAACGCAGATCAAGCCGGAGAAATCAGATCGACTGACGGTCAGCGGTAGCGTTCGTATCGTCGTCGATGCATACGATCGCACCAACATGAACCCCGATCGACGTCGTCTTGGTCTATACAGACTCGGCTATCAACTTCTCAACGCGGACGGGTCGCCGGCGCCTGGTTTTGCTGAACCACGAATCACGATTCTCTTCAATCGTCTGCCGCCGGACGACGACGCGACGAAAGTCGCCTACGCCGACGAGAGCGGGATCACCGTTTACGGCAGCGCCAAAACGAGGTTCCTGTACGAGGTCACAAACACCGTGCGTGACGGCCGCGCCGAACGCGGCACGTGGGACACGTCACAGTTGCCGAAAGGCGATTACGTCCTGCGAATCATCGCCGCCGACTACTCCGGCAACGAAGCAAACGAAGGCCGTGACATAAAGATTACGATCAGGTAAGGCTTTACCCCAAAATAACTCCCATACGGCTCTGCCGGCTGATGTGCGGCGAGGCTGTGCCTCGCCAACGCTTGAGTAAAAGGAAATGGGGCTTTGCCCCTGGTACGGCCTTTGGTCCTATTAAATCTCTGCAAAACCGAACGAAGGGCACAGCCCGGATATCCATTCAAGCGCCCCCGGCGAGGCACAGCCTCGCCGCACATCAGGCGGCAGAGCCGCGGCTAAGGACTTTTGAGGCATCTATGAAGCGTCGCTGGATGTCAAGAACTTTTTGAGTAGACCTCGAACGTGACGCCGAAGCGCCTGGGGTTGTGATGGTGGTTGGTTCGTTCTTTGACATGAGACTGTTAGTTTGGTTCTACCGCAGTTAGCGGT
>DASTTB010000028.1:0-139771 GCA_035760365.1 Pyrinomonadaceae bacterium | reverse complement strand
CCACAAACTGCACTTTCGGATTGTGCTTCGCCAACACTTTCGTGATCGCCGCCGTCAGCGTCGTTTTCCCGTGGTCCACGTGTCCGATCGTCCCGATGTTCACGTGCGGTTTGGAACGGTCAAATTTTTCCTTCGACATCTCTTTTAGCCTTTAGCCTCTTCTCTGATTAATGATTTCCGTGGTTACCAATCGAACGCTGGAGCCCGCGATGAGATTTGAACTCATGACCTCCTCCTTACCAAGGAGGCGCTCTACCCCTGAGCTACGCGGGCGCGAATCCCAAAGCGTCACTCAAAACTTGGAGCGGGCGACGAGATTCGAACTCGCGACCCTCAGCTTGGAAGGCTGATGCTCTACCAACTGAGCTACACCCGCTCAATAAATTCGAAATTCGAATTCGAACTTCGAAATCCTACCTGGTGCAGGGGGTAGGATTCGAACCTACGTAGGGCGTGAGCCCGCCGGGTTTACAGCCCGGTGCCATTAACCACTCGACCACCCCTGCAACCTTTTATTTTCTGCCGTGGAGCCGGCGAAGGGACTTGAACCCCCGACCCTCTGATTACAAATCAGATGCTCTACCAACTGAGCTACGCCGGCCCGCTATAGAGTATTAATAGCGACATTCCGACAAAATGCGGATACTACCAAGCGAGTTACGAAAACGCAAGTAGCGGTGCGACTTGAGGATATCTGAACCAAACCCAACTCGTCCGTGTTACGATATTTCCCACTCACGCAGGTCACTTCGCCCCAACCTTTTGACCACTAGGAGACTAATATGAAAGCATCGCTGCTCTCGCTCGTCTGTTTATTCGCATTCGCCTTTACGGCAACCGCCCAGACGCCCGCGCCAACTCCCCAGATGATCATGCCGGCGGCTAAAGAGCCCGGCCGTGTTGCGGGAGAAACAAGCCTGTTTTGCGCCGGTCACATCCGCTATCAACGCTTCGGACCGACGCCCGAGATCGTCGGCGCCGAAGAGGAACAGGAACAACGAACCTACTCCGACGGCGACATCGTCTACCTGAATGCCGGCGCCATCCAGGGCATCAAGGACGGCCAGACTTACCAGATCATCCGCCCGCGCGGCGACGTCAAAGGCGTTCACCGCCAAAAGATCGGCTTCTTGGGCACGTACGTTCAGGATATCGGCCAGTTGGTCGTCTTCAAAGTGCGGCAGGAGACCTCGGCCGCCCGCATCACTTTCGCCTGCGATGCCGCGTTACTCGGCGATCTGATCGTCGAACTGCCGGTGCGCGAGTCTCCGTTGCAACGTCCTGAAGGAAATCTCGATCGATTCGCGGATCCGAGCGGCAAACAGGTCGGCCGTCTAATGATGGCGAGAGACAACCGCGAGTTGCTCACCCGCAACGATATCGTCTATATCGATCTCGGCGGCGAGGACAACGTCAAACGCGGCGACTACCTGACGATCTATCGCCCGCTGGGCACCGGAAATCTCACTCGCGTCGATAACGAAGAGATGGCGCGCAACCGCGCCACCGGTTTTCAAAGCGATCGCTATCGCGGCGGCGGTTTTTCCAACCAGGGCTCGCGCGCTAAAGACGAAACGGCTTTTGTAGACGCCAACGGGCGTTATCGATATCGCCCGATCACGACGCGTGAAGTAAAGAAGGCCCGTCCGGAAATGCCGCGGAAGATCGTCGGCGAGATGGTGATTTTAGACGTGCAGACGCGCACCGCGACCGCGATCATTACTCGCGTTGCCGCCGAAGTTCATACTGGCGATTGGGTTGAGATTCAGTAGCGCTTACCTGGGTGATGCTCCGGTAAAAGGAACTGAAATAGCTGTACATCGACATGATGGCTGAAATCACGACCAGCCACAGCATCGCCCGGCCAGCAGTATAAAGGAGCACCTGCCAGTCGTTCCCGGTCGTTGGACCACCGGCGACGAGGTGCTCCCACGCCATCCGCAACTCCGGCACCGACCAGAACTCGATCGCGGGAAAAGGCTTGCCGAAGTTGGCCACCGGCGGCCTCCCGCCCACACTCGACACGATCAACAGCGCCACGGTCACCACCTGGACCAGCATCTTGAACTTGCCCATTCGTGACGCCGAGATCACTACCCCATCAGCCGCCGCAATCGACCTCAATCCCGTCACCGCAAACTCACGACCGATGATGATCACAACAGCCCAGGCAGGCGCCAGTTGATTCTCGACCAGTGAGATCAACGCCGCCGAGATCAGCAACTTGTCGGCGATCGGATCGAGTAGTTGACCTAAACGCGTCACCTGCCCGCGACTTCGCGCGATGCGGCCGTCCAAATAATCCGTCAACGCCGCCCCGAGAAACATCACCACACCCAACACGTGTCGCGGCACGCCAAACCAGTTTTCCGAAAACGGCGTGAGCAGGACGACGACCAAGAGCGGGACGAGGAAGATCCGCACCATGGTTAGCGTATTGGGAAGATTCACGGTACTCGAAGTGTAACACGGATCGTAATTGTGGAACTTTCTCAGCGGCTCATGTGAATAGGAGGTATGAAGAAATTACTTCTCCTCCTTTTGGTGTTTCTTATTAGCGTACAAGCCGCGCTGGCGAATGATGCGCGAGCTGAAGAAGTTCTCAAACAAGCACGCGAAGCCGTCGGCGGTGAACGTCTTCAAAAAATCGAAGGTCTATATGTCAACGGACAATATCGGCGCCAGTTTGGCGATCGACAGATGGCGGGCGATCGCGAGATCAGCATCGCTTTGCCCGGCAAGTACCTCGTCGAAGACTCCATGAACCCGGGCGGAATGACGACGTCGATCGTCAACACGCGCGGGCTCAACGGCGATCGAGCATGGAGTGGCTCGAGTGGTGGCGGCGGCATGGTTATCCGTATGGGCGGTGGTCCAGGAGGCGCGCAACTCACGCCCGAGCAGATGGAAGCAGCGCAACGACGGATGTACCAGGCAGAATTTTCGCGCTATTTACTGGCGATGCTGTTGATGCCGCCGCCGTCATTTACCGTGGAATACAAGTACGCCGGTGAATCAGACGTGGAAGATGTGCCGGCGGATGTTGTCGATGTTACCGGTCCGGATCGATTCTCAGTACGCGTGTTCTTCGATAAGAAAACGCACCTGCCGTTGCTGTTGAGCTATCGTGGACCAAAGCCGCGCGTGCTCACGATGACGCGCCCGGGCGGCGCTGGACCAGCGAGTGCCGAGGACATCAAAAAGGCGCGCGACGATGCCGAGAAGAAAATGAACGAAGAAGCGCCGGCCGCGCCTGAAGAGGCCGACTTCTTCATTCGTCTGACGGAGCACAAAAAAGTCGACGGCGTTATGCTGCCGCACAAGTTCACCTTCCTGACCGACAGCGAGGTTTCAGAAGAGTTCGAGATCTCGAAATACCAGGTCAACCCGCAGTTCAAAGCAGACAAGTTCGAGAAACACTGAAGGAGTCTCCCTCATGCGTATGCTTGTCGTACTGCTCTTGATGTGTGTCCCGTGTACGGCGCAAACCAACGCGTCTCTGGAGTTGGTCGTAAAAGATCCGTCTGGCTCCCTCATCGATAAAGCGTATGTTCAATTGATCAAGAATGGAAAAATCCATTCGGTGGTCCAAACAAACGCGGAGAGGCGCGCTTCAACAAAGTAGCCAACGGTGATTATGAAATCCGTGTTGAGGCTGCCGGCTTCAAACCGCAAACCATTGCTCTAAGGTTCCCAACGCAACGCAAAGAGATCTCACTCGAAATCGATCCCATCATCGTCAACGTTGATGTCGATGAAGACGCGCAGGTGCGGGCCACGAACCCGAACAGCGCGGCGTTCAGCAACGTCATGACGGCCGAACAGATCGCGCAACTCCCCGACGATCCCGATGAGTTTGAAAACGCGATCAATCAACTCGCCGGTCCCGGCGCGCAGATTCGCGTCAACGGATTTCGCGGTGGCAAACTTCCGCCAAAGAATCAAATCCGCGAGATCCGCTTTCGCCTGAATCCTTACGCCGCTGAAAATCACGACGCCGGTTTCGGGCTCGTCGACGTCATCACCAAGCCGGGCGTCAATTCGTGGCACGGCTCGTTCAACTTCGGCTTTCGCGACGAAGCGATGAACGGCCGCCAGATCTTCGCGCCGTTTCGCGGCCCGGAACAGCAACGCCGCTTCGGTCTCTCGCTCGATGGTCCACTCTGGAAAGATCACACGTCTTTGTTTCTCAACGTCGATGGCTCTCTGTTCTTCGACGCACGACCGATCTTCGCAACGCTGCCAACCGGAACTTTCTCCGATCTCGCGTATCGTCCTTCGCGTCGCTTGAACATCGACGCGCGCGTCGAGCACGTGCTTACAAAAACGCACACCGCGCGTTTCCAATTTCAACGCAACGCGGGCGTGCAAAATAATCTGGGTGTCGGCGACTTCGATCTCCAATCACGTGGCTACGCACAGGAACAGACGGAATACATCACGCGCTTCGCTGACTCCGGAACGTTCGGCAAGAAGTTCTTTAACGAACTGCGCGTCCAGGCTCGTTGGGTGCAAACTGAATCACGCTCGTCGTCGATCGAACGAACGATTCTGGTTCCCGGAGCGTTCAACGACGGCGGCGCGCAACGAACAGGCGGCCGGCGACAGTTCGATCTCGAGATCTCGGACAACGTCGACTACGCGCTCGAGAAACATGGCATTCGTTTCGGCGGCATGTTGGAAGCCGCGCGTTATCGAAGTAACGAATTCAACAACGCACTCGGCACTTTCCAGTTTGCCGACCTCGATGCCTACGAAGCCGGACTGCCGACGCAGTTCACGCAACGTGTCGGCAATCCACTCGTCGAGTATCCGCAGTATCAATTCGGCTGGTACGCCCAGGACGACTTTCGCGTCCGCAAGAATCTGACGATCAGCTACGGACTGCGTCACGAGATGCAGACACACGTGCCGGGCAAGTTCAATCTCGCGCCGCGGGTTGGCTTCGCCTGGTCACCGAAGAAAAACGGAACGGTCACGTTGCGTGGCGGAGCAGGCATTTTCTACGACTGGTTCGCTGCGACAGTCTATGAACAGACGTTGCGCGTCGATGGCGAACGGCAACGCGATCTCGTCATCGTCAATCCCGGTTACCCGAATCCGTTTATTTCGGGAGCGCAAACGACGCTGCCGCCGAGTCGCATTCAGACCGATCCCAATCTCCAGATTCCGTACATCATTCAAGCGTCGATGGGTGTCGAGTCGCAGCCGTTCAAGCTGTTTCGCATGACGACGAACTATCAGTACCAGCGTGGAGTTCACCTGCTGCACGGGCGAAACCTGAACGCGCCCGTGCCTGGAATCGGGCGTCCGGATCCGGCGGTTGGGAACATCACGAACATCGAGTCGTCGGCGTATCAGTCCAGTCATCGATTGATGATCAACGTGGGGCCGGCGAAGTTTGTGCAGGGGCTTTTCTGGAGTGTGAACTACCTATTGATGAAGAACACGAACGAGGCGGACAGTCCTTTAAGTCTGCCATCGAACAACTTCAACCTGCGCGCCGATCGTGGACCTTCGGCGTCTGACTTACGCCATCTGATCTCGGGTTTTGTTAACAAACGTTTGCCGCTGGGTCTTGGCATATCGGCGATCTTCCAGGCGACTTCGGCGCTGCCGTACAACATCACGACCGGCTTTGACGACAACGGCGACACCGTCATCAACGATCGGCCCGCTGGTGTAGGCCGCAACAGTGCTCGGGGCGCCTCGCGCTGGGAGATCGGATCGCGTTTGAGTTGGGGCAGGGATTTCGGACCCGAACAGCAACCGACCGGTGGCCCGCAGGTGCGAATGGTTCGCATCGGCGGCGGCGACGGCGCGGCGCCACCGCAAATCGGTATGGGCGCGACGAAGAAATACCGGCTCGAGTTCTACCTACAGGCCTTTAATCTGTTGAATCACGCGAATCTCGGAACGTTTACCGGCGTACAGACCTCGCCTTTCTTCGCGCAGGCCACGTCGGCGCAATCGCCACGAAGGCTCGAAATCGGCACGAGATTCAACTTCTGAGTGTTGTAGTGTTGTAGTGTCTAATTTCCAGCTCTTTTGCTATCTCGGCGTCCCTCTGCGACTCTGCGGTTCCTTATGTTATGGCGATTAGTTCACCGCTGAGGCGCAGAGAACGCCGAGAATATTTCAGTAAGGACACCACTTTAGATCGTCGTCAACTTGCCGCGCGAAAACCCGTCCATTACAATGACTGGTTTTCGCTATGGCCATTGATCGCATCAGTGTTAGAGGCGCCCGCCAGCACAACCTAAAAAATATCAGCGTCGATATACCTCGCGATAAATTTACGGTCATCACAGGACTGTCCGGCTCGGGTAAATCCTCACTCGCTTTCGACACGATCTACGCAGAAGGCCAGCGCCGCTACGTCGAATCTCTGTCGGCGTACGCCCGTCAATTTCTCGATCAACTCGAAAAACCTGACGTAGATTCGGTCGACGGCCTCTCGCCCGCGATTTCCATCGAGCAGAAGACGGTTTCGCGCAGTCCGCGGTCGACGGTGGGCACGGTCACTGAGATCTACGACTACATGCGTCTCCTGTTCTCGTCGATCGGAATCCCGCACTGTCACATCTGCGGTGCGGCAATCACACGCCAGAGCGTCGATCAGATCGTCCAGAACGTACTCGGGCTGCCCGAAGGCGAACGCGTGATGGTGCTGGCGCCAATCGTTCGCGGACGTAAAGGCGAGTTCAAAAAGGAACTGGAAAAACTGGCGAAAGACGGCTTTCTGCGCGCACGAATCGACGGCGAACTGCTGTCGCTCGACGAAGAGATCCGCCTCGACAAGCGACGCAACCACACGATCGAAGCCGTCGTCGATCGGTTGTTGATCAAACAAGGCATTCGCGACCGTCTGACTGAATCCATTCGCACGGCGCTGAAACTGACCGGCGGCGCGGTGCTCATCTCTATCGTCGACGGCGAAGAGAAGCTTTATTCGGAACGAATGGCGTGCGTGAACTGCGGCATCAACGTTCCGCCACTCGAACCACGCTCGTTCTCGTTCAACTCCGCTTACGGCGCGTGCAAGCGATGTCACGGTCTCGGCACCGTGATGGAGATCGACTCGCTGAAATTGATTCCGGATTCGCGTCAAACACCCGAAAAGCTCGGCTACATGGGGACCGCCGACAAACAAGGCTCGGCTTATCTGCGCAGCGCGCTGCTGGCGGTGTGCGGCCACTTCCACGCCGATCCGAAGACGCCTTATGCGGAGTTGCCAAAAGAAGTGCGCGAAGGTTTTTTGAATGGCGTCAACGCTAAGCTCACGTTCACGCAGGGTCTCTACGCTTATCAAGGCGAATGGAAAGGCGCGCTCCGCTGGCTTCAGGAACGACTGAGCGAAGCGCCGTCGGAGAAGATTCGCGCCGCACTCGAGGAACTGGTTTCGCCACGCGTGTGCGGTGAGTGCGGCGGACGCCGTTTGCGTTCCGATTCGCTGTCGGTCCAGGTTGGCGGACGCGGCATCGCGGAGTACACGTCACAGCCGATCGAGGACAGTGTCGCCGCTTTCGAACAAGTGAAACTCAACTCGCGTGAAGAACAGATCGCGGGTCCGATCCTGCGCGAGATCAAGAATCGTTTGCGTTTTCTGACGACAGTGGGACTCGGATATCTGACGCTCGATCGTCCATCGGCGACGCTTTCGGGCGGCGAAGGTCAACGCATCCGGCTTGCGACGCAGATCGGATCGCAGTTGCGTGGCGTGCTCTACGTTCTCGACGAACCTTCGATTGGTCTTCATCCCCGTGACAATCAGAAACTGCTCGAAACGCTCTCCGCGCTTCGTGATCTCGGCAACACGGTGCTGGTCGTCGAACACGATGAGGAGACGATCAGGCGCGCGGATTACGTCGTCGATCTCGGGCCAGGCGCGGGCGCGCGTGGCGGCGAGGTCGTGGCCTTCGGCACGGCGTCGGACGTAGCCGAGAATCCTGATTCGATTACGGGTCTTTATATTCGCGGCGCGCGAAAGATCGAAGTGCCGGCCGAGCGGCGGGTGCCGAACGGAAAATGTCTCACTATCCAGGGCGCTTACGCGAACAACCTGAAAGAGATCGACGTCTGTTTTCCTTTGGGATTATTGACGGTGGTAACCGGCGTCTCCGGTTCGGGAAAATCAACGCTCGTCGAAGACATTCTTTACCACGCGCTGGCCCAACATCTTTACGGCTCGCTCACCGAACCTGGTCCATACAAAGCAATCGAAGGTCTCGAACACATCGACAAAGTGATCGAGATCGATCAGTCGCCGATCGGACGTACACCGCGATCGAATCCCGCGACGTACACGGGTCTTTTCACGCCACTTCGCGAGCTCTACGCGATGCTGCCCGAGTCGCGGGAACGCGGTTACAAACCCGGGCGTTTCTCGTTCAACGTGAAAGGCGGACGCTGCGAGGCGTGCGAAGGGGACGGCATGAAACGCATCGAGATGAATTTTCTTCCCGACGTTTACGTGTTGTGCGATGTGTGTCGCGGCGCGCGCTACAACCGCGAAACACTTGCTGTGAAGTACAAGGGTAAGTCGATCGCGGATCTGCTCGATACGACCGTCGAAGAAGCCGCACCGTTACTGGAAAACATCCCGCAGATCAACCAGAAGATTCAGACGTTGCTCGACGTGGGCCTCGGCTATATCAAGTTGGGCCAATCGGCGACGACGCTTTCGGGCGGTGAAGCTCAACGAATCAAGCTCGCGAAAGAACTATCGAAACGCGCGACCGGCCGCACGATCTACATCCTGGACGAACCAACCACCGGACTGCACTTCGCCGACGTTCACAAGCTTCTCGACGTCTTGCAACGTCTCGTCTCACTCGGAAATACCGTACTCGTGATCGAACACAACCTCGACGTGATCAAGTCGGCTGACTACATCATCGATCTTGGTCCGGAGGGTGGCGAACACGGCGGGCGCGTGGTGGCGACAGGAACGCCGGAAGAGGTCGCGCGTTCGAAACGATCCCACACTGGCCACGTGCTGCGTCCGTTATTGAACGGCAACGGCAACAGCAAGAGACCTGCCTCCTCGATCTAAGACTTCGACTTGACCAAAACTTCCTTCTTAAATTATCCTGCCTTCTCTGAAATTGAAATCGGATTTCAATTTCGCGCTAAAGCCAGTTCATCATAAACGTCCAACGCAGTACCCGGGCAGTTTCTCTCAGCGGAGATTTTGTCGTGAAGTCCAAGAAGAATAAACGTAGCCGTCGTGGGCCAAGGTACTGGATCGTCGCCATCGGCGCGATGGGTGTGCTCGTCGCCTATTGCCCAGCTAAGAGTCATAACGTCGTCCTCGGTAAAGCCCTAACCAACGATAAAACCGTCACCGAAGTACAAAGACAGATCGTCTTCGACATCGCGCCGGACACACTCGAAGCCGTGCTCGCGAAGTTTCAAAAGATGGTCGACTTCAAGATCGTGATCCCCAACGACGCGATGCGTACGCTCGCCTCCCCCGGCGTCAGCGGCCGTTATTCACCCGAACAGGCTTTGCGCGAGATACTGCGCGGCACCGGCATCAGCTATCGCTTCACTGACAAACTAACCGCGATTCTCGAGATTCACGCCGATGCGGAATCCGTCGAGGTACGTGACGATTCGCGTATCTTTCTCGCGTCGCCGAAATACACGCAACCGATACTCGACACGCCGCAAACGATCACCGTCATCTCCAAAGAGGTGATGACGGAACAAGGCGCCACGACACTGCGCGACGTTTTGCGCAACGTTCCCGGATTGACGATCACCGCAGGCGAAGGCGGTAACCCCGCCGGCGACAATCTGACTTTGCGTGGCTTCAGCGCGCGCAACGACATCTTTATCGACGGCGTGCGCGACATCAGCCCGCAGTCGCGCGATCCGTTCAACCTCGAACAAGTCGACGTTGTTAAAGGACCAGGCTCGGCTTACACCGGACGCGGTTCCACTGGCGGTTCGATCAACCTGACGAACAAAACTCCAGGATTACGCCGCGCATTCTCCGGCACGCTCGATTTCGGAACCGACGCCACGCGACGCGTCACCGGCGACGTTAATCTTCCGATCGGCGACACGATCGGCTTTCGTCTGAACATGCTGGCCCATCATTCAGGCGTCGCGGGACGCGACGTCGTCGAATTCGATCGCTGGGGAGTCGCGCCGTCGCTGACGTTCGGACTAGGTAAACCAACACGCTTCACAGTCAGCTATTACAAACTCAAGCAGGACAACATCTCCGACTACGGTATCCCGTGGGTTCCCAACACCAACAACGTGCTCGTCGAGTTTCGCGACAAGCCCGCGCCGGTCCCGCGCGACACCTTTTACGGTCTCAGAGATCGCGACTTCGAAAGACTAAATTCCGATCTCGTCACGTTGAAATTCGAACGCGACTTCAACGATGCATTATCGCTGCGCAACCAGTTTCGTTACGCAAACTCGTCGCGCGACTCGATCGCGACGCCGCCGCGTTTCGCCAGCAACAACTCCACCGTCATCAATCGCGAGATGCGTTCGTGGATGACGGAAGACAAGATCTTCGACAATCAAACTGATTTCATCGCGCGCTTCTCGACCGCCGGCATCGAACACGCACTCGTCAGCGGCGTGAACTTCACGCGCGAGAACAACACTCGTCTCACGCGTACTGCCGGCAACATGCAGACGACGCTGCTGAACCCGAATCCCGACGACGTCTTCACTGGTCCAATCGTCGTCAGTCCCATCATCGGCGACGTCACCGCAAACTCGCAGGCGCTCTACGCGTTCGACACGGCGAAACTCGGCAGCAAGTGGGAACTGAACGGCGGCCTGCGTTGGGATCGATTCGACGCCGACGGCATCTCGACGACGGGCGCACCGGTGTCGCGTGTCGATCGAATGCTGAGTGTTCGCGCCGGCGCGGTGTTCAAGCCGTTGCCGCAGGGCGCTGTCTATGCTTCGTACGGAACAGCGTTGAACCCGTCACTCGAAGGTTTGTCGTACAACACCGCGAACACAGTCATCGATCCTGAGAAGACCTACACACTCGAAGCCGGCAGCAAATGGGACTTCTTCAGCGGCCGGGTGTTGTTGAGCGGCGCGCTCTTCCGAGTAGAAAAACTGAATGCGCGCACACCCGGCGTGCTGCCCGGCGATCCGCCGCAAGTGCTCGAAGGAAAACAACGCGTCAGCGGCGTGGAACTGAGTCTCGAAGGCAGCATCACGAGAGACTGGCGCGTACTCGCGGGTTACACGTTCCTCGATAGCGAGACCGTCGACTCGAATAATCCCGCCGAGATCGGCAAAGAACTCGTCAACACGCCGCGCAACTCGTTCAACGTTTGGACCACCTACAGTTTGCCTTCGGGTCTGCACTTCGGCGGCGGCGCTCGCTTTGTCGATCAACGCTACGGCAACACCATCAACACGCGCCGGGTCGATGCGTACTGGACGTTCGACGTCATGGCTTCGTATCCGATTTCGAAGCACATCGATCTGAAGCTGAATCTGTACAACCTCGCGGACAAGTTCTATTTCGATCGGATTGGAGGCGGCCACATCGTTCCTGGACCAGGACGATCGGCGATGCTGAGCACCGCTTTCAGGTTCTAACGGATGTTGCTTCAGGTTCCAGAGGTTCTGACTGCCGAGCAGGTATCAAACTGCCGCAAGATTCTCGAATCGGCCGAGTGGGTCGACGGGCGGATCACGGCCGGTCACCAGTCAGCGCGCGCGAAGAACAATCTGCAATTGCGCGAAGGTCTCGACGAAGCGAAACAACTCGGCGACGTCATTATCGGCGCGCTCGAAAACAATCCGCTGTTCATGGCGGCGGCGTTGCCGTTGAAAGTCTTTCCTCCTCTGTTCAATCGCTATCAGGACGGACAATCGTTCGGAAATCACGTCGACAACGCGATTCGACAGGTTCCGGGCACTCCGCATCGCGTCCGAACAGATCTCTCCGCGACACTGTTTTTCAGTAATCCTGATGAGTACGAAGGGGGCGAACTGGTTGTCGAAGACACATACGGCGTGCACTCGGTAAAGCTGCCTGCGGGTCACCTGATTCTGTATCCCGCGAGCAGCGTGCATCACGTGCGTCCCGTCACGCGCGGCGTGCGGCTAGCGTCTTTCTTCTGGATCCAAAGCATGGTGCGCGACGACGGCGAACGGACGCTGCTGTTTGATCTCGACATCGCGATTCAGCGACTCGTCGGCGACGTTCCCGATCATCGTTCCGTCGTCGAACTGACTTCCCTCTATCACAATCTGCTTCGCCGTTGGGCCGATGCCTGATTTTCAAAGGATCAAATGAAACGACTGCGCAAGATTATCTTCTGGTTACACCTTCCGGTTGGCGTGATCGGCGGCATTGTGATTCTCGTGATGTCGGTGACGGGTGTGTTGCTGACTTACGAAAAGCAGATCACTTCGTGGGCCGACACTCGCGGGTATCGTTCAGCGCCGCCAACCGCGGAAACGCGTCATCTGCCAGTCGAAACAATCGTTGCGAAAGCACGCGAAGCGCGCGGCGCTGATCCTACGGCAGTCACTCTGAAGTCAGACGCAAGCGCGCCGGCAGAGGTCGCTTTTGGACGCGAAACGACGCTCTTCGTCAATCCTTATTCCGGACAGGTGTTAGGCGAGGGTTCGCACAAGGTCAGGAGCTTCTTCCGCGGCGTCACGGACTGGCATCGCTGGCTCGGCGCGAAGGGTGATAATCGTAACGTCGCTCGCGCGATCACGGGCGCGTGCAATCTCGGATTCCTGTTTCTCGTCGTCAGTGGTTTCTACTTGTGGTGGCCCAGGAACTGGAATCTCAAAGCGGTGAAAAATGTGATCTGGTTTCGCCGTGGGCTGCAATGGAAAGCACGCGATTTCAATTGGCATAACGTGATCGGTTTCTGGTCCGCCGTGCCGTTGTTCATCGTCGTGATCTCGGCGGTGGTGATCTCGTACACCTGGGCGGGAAATCTCGTCTATCGCATCGTCGGCGAAACACCGCCGGCGCCGCGCGCGAATCAACCGCAACAACCTCGCGCGAACAACAACGAACCGGCGACAACAGCAGTGACGAACATCGATTCGGCATGGTCCATCGCCGAACAACAACTCGGCGACTGGCGCAGTATCAGTTTGCAACTTCCGACGTCGGCAGCAGCGCCTCTCACATTCAACATCGACAGCGGCACGGGGAGACAACCGCAGAAACGTGCTCAGCTCGTGTTGGATCGTTCGACTGGCGCGGTGACGAAATGGGAACCATTCTCTTCCTACACTCGCGGACGTCAGCTTCGTTCGATACTGCGTTTCGCGCACACGGGCGAGGTCGCAGGCATAGTCGGTCAAACGATCGCCGGACTCGTTTCGCTTGGCGGCGCCGTGCTCGTGTGGACGGGTCTCAGTCTCGCGCTTCGTCGTTTGTATGCGTGGTTCTCAAAACGCCGGCGCATAGTCGTGATGGAACCCGCAAAGGACACGCCGTAGCTCGTGTTATACTTTGCGGCACCTTGCCTTCCAACTACGACGAACATCTGCGACCGCTGGATCTTGGTGAAGTAAAAACCTATCCGCTCGCCTCACGCACGAGCAAAGTCAAACTCAGCGATTTCGCGAAGCCCGTTAACAACGACGCTTCATTGACAGATTTTCTTTCGAGTCTGCCTGACATCCTTGCGGTCCAATCTCTCCGGCAACTAACAACGCGAATCCAACGCGCGCGCGAGTTGCGGAAACCGATCATCTGGGGCATCGGCGGCCACGTCATCAAGACGGGCCTCGCGCCGTTGCTGGTCGATCTCATGAAACGCGGATTCGTTTCAGCGTTTGCGGCGAACGGATCGGTGCTGGTCCATGACTCGGAGATCGCCATGATCGGATCGACTTCGGAAGACGTCGACGCCACTCTCTCGGAAGGCGTGTTTGGCGGCGCCGAAGAAACCGGACAACTTCTCAACGACGCCGGAGTCGAAGGCGCGCGCGATGAGATCGGCCTCGGCGAAGCAGTCAGTCGCGCGTTGTTGGCGCGCAATCCACCACATCGCGATTATTCCGTTCTGTGCGCCGCGTACGAAGCGCGCGTTCCGTTTACGGCGCACGTCACGATCGGCGGCGACATCGCACACTTTCATCCGAAGGCTGACGGCGCGTCGCTCGGCGCAACCACGCACACGGACTTCAGGCTTCTGGCTGCACTCGTGAGGGAGATGGACGGCGGCGGTGTTTACCTCAACGTCGGTTCGGCGGTGGTGCTTCCGGAAGTCTTCCTGAAATGCGTGACGCTCGTGCGCAACCTGGGCCATCCGCTCTCCGACATCACGACCGCGAACTTCGACTTCATTCAGTCGTATCGCCCGCTGACAAACGTCGTCCGCCGTCCGACGGAAAAAGGCGCCGGCCACGGCTACTCGATCACCGGTCATCACGAGCTCACGATCCCGCTGCTCGCCGCGATGCTGATCTGCAAATAAAAAAGGAGGCCGCTAGGGCGGACCTCCCAAATCGTCAACTGAAACCTGATTAAGGTCTCTTTTTGTCTTTCGGCGGCTTCTGCGGTGGGGGTTGCGGTGGCCGTTCCCTACCGCCGCCGTTGCCTTTTGCGTCGATTACTTTGACTTTCTCTTTTGGCGGACGTTTGTCGTTGCCCCGGCCCTGGGCAAACGCGCTGGTGGAGACAATCCCCATCATCACCACCACCACCATTAATTTTCGTATCAACTTGCTCATTTTCAGGCCAAGCCTCCTCATGCATTTCTGCGCACGGGAGGGAGAAAGAGATGCGCCGACTCGGGAGGTTGCAAGACAGGTGCCAAAACGTTAATGCGCCGGGCGGGCGCGTTTTGCGCGAAAAGTTTAGCAGTAGAAACGAAAATCCGCACGGTTTCGAGTTGCCTCGCACCTTATCGTGCAGGTGGGGTTGGGGCTTTTGGTCTTTGGGCTTTGGGCTTGGGTCTTTGTATCCAGCGGAAGAAATTTCCCGCAAAGGCGCAAAGACAACCAAGACCTAAGCCCAAAGACCCAAGACCAAATCCTAACGCCTGACCGTTACGCTGAGCGTTCCGACGTTCCCGCTGCCGTCGAATGAACGCAACGAGATCGTGTGTTCGCCCGGCGCGAGCGAGCTGAAATCGACGGAGTAGGTCTCGTGTCCGCTGTCGGCGATTCCATCGTCGGGAAACACCGGCGACCAGGCGGCGCCGTCGAGACTGACGTCCGCTTTTCTCACCTTGCCGGTCGCGTCATCGACGGTAAACACAACGCGCACTGTATTGCCGTTGGTCTGCGGCTGGCCCATGACTTTCACGACCGGCGGCGTGTTGTCGATGTCGACCGGTTCGCTCAGACGTTCACCGCTGAGTCTTTGTCCCGGCGGATTGTCAGGCGCGTCAGTCGCCACGACTTTGATCACGTAACGTCCATCGGCGAGCGTCGCGCCATCGATCGTGTAGAAGTTGTCGCGCAACTTGTCTTTCAACAACCGGAACGTCTGCTCGTTTAGCGCGCGATAGTAGATGGCGTATTCGAGCGTATCCGAGTTGCGATCTTCAGCTTGCCATTGAAACGACCGCGCGCCACGTTGATAAAACCGTCGCGGCGGCACTTGCGCCACTGGTCCAAACAACGACGGATCGAGCCCTGACGACTCGACATTCGGATCGACCGTCACCTGCGCGAGTTGCTGTAAACCAACTCCGATCGGAAGCACGCTGATCGATAAAACTTCAGGCGCCACATTGCGCGGCAGATACGCGACACTCACGTCTTCCATCCACGATGGACCACCCGAACCCGGATTCGCGCGCACGGTCGCGCGCCACTGAATAAACCGCGCTCGCGGACTCACGATCTGGTTCCCTTCAGGACTCTTGTACGCCGTGCTCCAATCACTCCACGTCGCATCCGGCCGTTCGCCGTTTCCAGTCCGCGTTTGCACCTCCACAGCGCCACTACCGCGCCACCACACGCGTCCCCACGACGCGATCAGCTTCGCATCTCGCACAGGCGATTCGTACGTGCCTTCCGCAACGAGATCCGCGCCGAAGCGAAACAGTTTTCCCTGGTTACTCGACGCTGCGTAGATCTGGTTGTTCTTGACTAACAACGACGAGATCTGTCCCTCGGGAGACTGCAATAGCAACGTGTCACGCCCGTCGTTAGTAACTGAATAAATACGTCCCTTGTCGGCAGTGCCGATCAGAACGCTGCCCGGTTGCAACGCGGGCGCGATCGAGAATGCAGTCACGGTCGGCGAACTCCACACGACGTCGGTCGCGCCGTCGGGAAGAATGCGGAACACGGCGCTGCGCGCGTTCGACACGTCGCTGCGGCTGCGTGTTTGACCAGTTTGTCCCGTCATCGGAGCGCCGGTCTCGTCGATCGCGGTGATCGTGACTGACGTGGTCACGCCGCTGGTGTCCGAAGGTTGCGGCGTGGGCGCTGACGGCGTTGACGGCGGACGCGCGGTTGACGCGGCGTCACTCAGAGCAAGCGCGTAGATCGAGCCATCGGCCGCGGGCGCAAGCGCGTGTATCTCGCGAAGCTGTGTATCGAAGAGAGCGAACGTCTTTCCTTCAGGCGACACGCGCAACACGAGACCGCCGGAGTCAGTCCCCGCGATCAGATCGCCCGCCGCTGTAACCGCGAGCGAGATCACGTGTGTCTGGTTCGTGCTGACGAGCAGTGACGACTCAGGACTCGCGCCTGCCGAGCGGACGCGATACAGCTTGCCGTTATCGCCGGTTCCCACTGCGAGTGAACCATCGTTCATCAGCGCGAGCGACCAGATGTACTTGTCGCCGGGATCGAAATAAACGTCGGCTTTGCCGTCGCCGGTTATGCGATAGACCTTCCCATCGGGCGACGTTCCGGCAAACACGGCGCCGTCGCGACCGATCGCGAGTGCGGTGACGTCGAGTTCCGCCGAGTCGTAAAGAAGCGAACCGGCGCCGGCGGCCGTAGTGCGAAACACTTTGCCATCGTGGCCGGTGCCGAGAAACACGTTGCCCTGGTTATCGACGGCGCTGGACCAGACGTACGTCTGTTGCGTGTTGAAGACTTCGGTGAGTTTCGGCGCGAGCATCAGGACGCCGGTGTCGCTGATCGAAACTCCGCGCGCGTCACCTTTGAGCAGTTCCACGCGGCCGCTGGTTTCCCAAACCGCGGGCTGTCCGGCCTGAGCTCCGATGAATACTGCGAGTATGAGAGAGAGTGTTGTAATGATGGCAATGCTTCGGGTTTGTTTGCGGATCATCGTTTGGTCAGTTTCCTATGTACTTGGCGTAGAGCGAGCGAGCGGTTGCGATTTCATTGGTGCCGCGAATGATGGAACGCGCGTCTTTGAAAACAGTCAGCTCAAAGTCTCCGGTGCGAAAGCGCAGGAGATACTCGTTGAACTTTACTTCACCCGCGCGTTTGAGTCTTTCGGCGAGCGAGGCGAAGTTGACGCGCGTGGGCTGTGACGGCGAGATCTGGATCGCATCGCGGCCACACAACACGGCCGCAGCTTCGTGTGACTCCGCCGCAAGTGTTTCGTAGCGCGCGAGTCCGCACGTCGGACAATCGGCACGCGGCGCGCCGGGTCCGATCTTTCTCCATTCATTTCGCCACACGTCGAACTGCATCAACGAACCATGCAGATCTTCGATGCGGCCAGTCAGCAGTTTCAGTGCTTCACTTACCTGCACCGCGGCGACGATGTTGATGATCGGCATGATCACGCCGGCCGTGTCGCACGTCGGAGCACTGGCGGCAGCGGGAGTTTCTTCAAACACGCATCGCAAACACGCCGTTTGATGCGGGCGAATCGTCATCGTCACTCCGTACGAACCGACCGCCGCGCCATAGATCCAGGTCGTCTCGTGCTTGACGCACGCGTCGTTGATTAGATAACGCGTGGCGAAGTTATCAGTGCCGTCCAAGACGACGTCGCACTCGTCGATCAACGTTTCGATGTTTGAATGATTGACGTCGGCGACGTGAGGTTCGATCTCGATCTGCGAATTGATCTCGCGCAAGTGCGCGGCGGCAGCGACAGCCTTCGGCAGACGAGCTTCGGCGTCGCTTTCCGTGAACATCGTCTGGCGTTGAAGATTTGAAGGTTCGACGAAGTCGCGATCGACGATGCGCAAACGTCCGACGCCGGCGCGCCCCAGGGCCTCAGCTTGAGCAGATCCCAATGCGCCACAGCCGACGATGAGGACTCGCGCCGCACTCATGCGGCGCTGTCCGTCTTCGCCAATTCCGCTGAAAAGAATCTGCCGGCTGTAGCGATCGTTTACCGAGGCTCTAACTGCGTCGTTCACTGCGTTTCAGTATAGCAGCGAACCGCAGATTACAAGGATCAGACCTGCGGCTGGTACATCGGGCTGATGTTGTAGCGCTTGATCTTCGCATTGAGGGTGGTCGGCTTGAGACCGAGGAGCCGGGCAGCGCGGATCTGGCTGCCGGAGGTCCGTCCCAGGGCGGTCCGGATGAGGTTAACTTCAAACTGCCGTACTTCGTCGGAGAAACGCGCGCCCCGCTTGATATCGATCGGCCGCGAGATCGACAGCGATTCGACCTCGTCGAGCAGTTGCAGCACCGTCTCGCGCAATGTGTTTAGCCGGACTTCGACGGTACCGTCGCCATTTGTTTCAGGGGTTGATGTGTTGTTGTTTAATGCCGTTTCTAAAGTTGACTCACTGTTCATGACCCACCTCTTCACACGATGAACACCAGGGGAGTGATTGAATAATCTCAAAGCTGTCCAAACAACGGGTTAAGTCTGTGACGGAACGGCTAAATTCTGTGATGGAACGGATGAAAATCGCGAATTTCGAATTGCGAATTGCGAATTTACGCAACTTGGCAGTCCAATTTCGCATTTCGAAATTCCAAATTCGAAATGCCTAAAGGGTATTCCCCACCGCTTCCTGCAAATTCGCGCGGTAATTACGGCTTAGGGCGAGCTGTTTTCCGTTCTCCATGATGATGCGGTACTCGCCGTGAAACCACGGTTGCATCTCCTTGATCCGGTCGATCTTCACGATCGCCGAGCGATGAATCCGCAGAAACTGTTTCGGATCGAGCTGCCCTTCGAGACTGCTGATCGTCTCGCGCAGAAGATAGCCTTTCTGGTTGTCGTAGACGCGGACGTAGTTGCCCTCGGCTTCAATGCAGTAGACGTCCTGTACGTGGAGAAAGAAGACGCGGCCGCCGTTTTTGATGACGAGCCGTTCGAGATAACGAGGTCCGGCTTTCAACTCTTCGAGTAACGCGATGATGTCCTGGTCGCGCCGGCTGGTGCGGTCGAGTTTGATCTGCCCTTTCGCCCGCTGCCACGCCACTTCGAACCGTTCGCGATCGAAAGGCTTCAAGAGATAGTCGAGCGCGTGAACTTCAAAGGCGCGCACCGCATACTGATCGTAAGCGGTGACAAAGATCACGTACGGAGTCGTGCCCGGCTCGAGCGACTCGAGCACTTCGAAGCCGCCGAGCTCCGGCATTTGAATATCGAGAAAGACGATGTCCGGCGAAGACGATCGGATCACTTCGATAGCCTCGCGTCCGTTTGCACATTCGCCTACGACCTCAACTTCCGAATCACTCTCGAGCATCTCGCGAATCATCTCGCGTGCTAGTGGTTCGTCATCGACGACCAACGCTCGAATACGAGTTGCGTCCGTCATCCTGGGCCCCCCAAAAAAGCTAATCCATTTTTAAACGTCTGCGCGTGAAGGTGGATTAACACGCAACTGATAAACACCGCAGTTGAATCACTTATGACTGAAAGTGCATTCCAGTCGTTGTTACGATCCACATTGATGGAAGGTTCAGTTTGAAGGTGTGAGCTCGAGAGTGAACGAGAAAATGCTTGCGCGCTTCAACTTCGTGAATGTCGTCGCGGGATCTCGATGGTGACAGTCAATCCTCCTGAAGGACGATTGGTCATTTCGAAGCTCGCGTCTGTTCCATAAAGCCCCACGAGACGCGCTTGAGTGTTCGCGAGACCGAGACCTTTGCCGCGTCGTGCTTCGAATGCGCGATCAGAGTTTAGACCCGGACCGTTGTCTTTCACTTCGATGTGCAACGATCCGTTCACGGGAAACGCCGCGATCTCCACGTGTCCGTTATGGCTATTGCCGACAGCATGACGCATTGCATTCTCGACGATCGGTTGGAGGATCAGGTTCGGGACGCGAACGTCGAGCATGTCGGGATCGATCTTGATCTCGGTTGTTAGTCGATCTTGAAAACGAATGCGTTCGATCTCCAAATAACCGTTGAGGAATTCAATTTCCTGCTGAAGCGTGACTTCCATTGAGCCGGAGTTTTCGAGTGTGAGTCTCAGGAAATCTCCGAGGCGAGTGATCATCTTGCGTGCGCCTTCGGTGTCTTTACTCAATAGGGCGGAGATCGAATGGAGCGTGTTGAAGAGGAAATGTGGTTGCACTTGCATCTTCAACGCTTCCAACTGCGACTGCACGAGTTGTGTGCGGAGTTGCGATGCTTGAAGTTCGCCTTTGCGATAGCTGTTGTAGTAATTGAAAGCGTGACTCATCAGAAAGATGAACCAGTAAACGAGCAGCCAGCGATCGAGGTTGGGATACAGGTATCCGAACAGTCGCAGCGGCGTGATCGAGCTCGCGCGGCCTGACAGAAGCATGTACACGACGAAGTGCAAGCCGACGAGAGCGCTCACGAGCGCGAGACTGAAAAGAAAGTGAAGTACGACTTTTCGCAGCCAGTTTTGGCGATCGATGCGAAAGCGGCGTGCGAGCCACAAGATCAGCGGAGTTACGGTTGCCCAGAGATAACACGCTGACGCCTGGACGAGAAAAGCTCGTTTGTAGGGAATAGGCTGACGTTCCGAGTAGTACATCATGAAGACCTGCGTGCTGAAGAACAGCGCCACCATCGTCCACATCCCCCAGATCACGCCGAGACGCGCGAGCCGTTTGACGATTGGACGGCGAAAACGCGGTGTGTCGTCAGGCAGTGCAGGGTTGTGATCAGGGTTTTCGGGCGACGAATTCATAGGACTTGCGCAGTGTTGATGTACAAACGTGGGCACGGGAGGTAAATGCAATCCCGAGCTATAACGTCTTATTAACACCAGCGGGCAGAGTTTTGTGACCAACGGGACTGGCGGGCGTCCCAACCGGCCTGTGACTGTATGTCGGTTGCGGACGGTGACTTATGTCGTTGCGAACTGTGACTGTATGTCGTTGCGGCTGTGACTTTTAATTTTTATTTGTGGAGTGGGCTACGCCCCTACGAAGGGCAGAGCCCCATTTCAAATAACGAGCGGACGGCGAGGCAAAGCCTCGCCTCACATCCGGCGGCAGAGCCGTTCTGAATCATGACGGGCAGGCGAGATGAGCGCAGTGTGTTCTGAATCCGGCGGCAGAGCAGACAGGAGCGCAGGGCCGTTCTGAATCCGACGGCAGGGCGGTTCTCAAAGTTCATCGTAACGCTTCTGTACGCGAGACGTTTGTTCAGGGTTGGGTTGCGATCTGCGCGACGGTCGTGAGCGGCTGCTCCAGTTGCTGCGCAACGGTGAGGCGGGTGACGTGTTCGATGTCGTCGCGACACGCATCGACGATTTGCTCGGTATTCTTGACGCTCAGTTCGAGATTGTTTCCATCGTCGGGAAGCACCCACTTTTTGTCTACCCGACGCACGACATGACCCAATTCGTGCAGCAACAACACGACGCGAGTCTGGCGCGTGTTTGGCTGATAATTCGCGACCAACGGAACCTGGCGTTGTGAAGGCGTGTTGCTCCGATAGAACGATCCCGTCATGTTTATCTCCGCCTTCTCAAACATTCGATACTGGAATCCGCTAATGGCATTGCGAAACAGCGTCGTCTCTCCACTCATCCGCACGGCGATGTGTCGATCGAGATACGCCGGTCGAAGTGTCCGCACCAGCTCATTCAAGGCTTCAATCGCCACCGGACCGCCAAACATCGCACTGCACGGATTCTCTTCGCGCAGGATCGTGTACACATCGAGATAAGCCTTATCGAGCTCGCTCAACTTGCGCTCGTCTTTCGACGCCAGCAACACAAGACGCGACAACAAAGAGGGATCGACCGGCGCGGCAACTGCGATCTGGCTGGCGAAGAAGACGGCGAGAATAACGACAGGGGTAAATCTCTTCACGATTGCACCTCGATGTTTCGTGCGAAGCCGCTACTGCGGGTTTTGCGAAATCAAACAGGAGCAACGTGTGCGTGACTGTACGTCGCGCTCAGTGTGTGCGGCGAAGTTTTGTGATGGAGAGGTGAGATTAAGTGACGGGGCGGCTCGAAAAGAATACTAAAAATTAATAGTCCAAAGCAGTGGACGCCGCCTCATACATTACGGACACATCAGGTGTATGACTGGTCCATAATTCAAACTGAAATTTCGCTTGCGCAACCAGCATTTCGAGCCCGCGCACAGTCTTGCAATCAGCCTTGCAAGCTTCCTTCAACAAACGCGTCTCGATCGGGTTGTAAACGAGATCGTAAACATAACGAGCGCCGGCGAGTTGTTCAGCAGTCGCGGGACTTTGATCGATAAACTCTCCGGATCCGAGCGGCGTCGCATTGATGACGACGTCGTACGCGGCGAAAGATGCTGAACTAAGTTGCTCGTACGAAACGTCGAACTGTTGTCCAAGCGCGCGGGCTTTTGCAACGTCGCGAGCGAAGATCGTAACGTCCGCTTGTTCCCGGCGAAGCGCCCAAACGGCAGCACGCGCAGCGCCGCCCGCGCCGATCAACGCCACACGCAAACCATTCAACGCGCCCGTGAGTTTCAACAGCGGCTCGATGAATCCGGCGGCGTCGGTGTTAAAACCGCGCAGCTTGTCATCTTCAACAACGACGGTGTTAACGGCGCCCATCTCCGCGGCGTTCGGTTCAATCCAATCGAGGCACTCGATCACCTCCGACTTGTGTGGCGCTGTCACACTCAACCCACGCAAGTTCCAATCGATCTCACGCGTGCGCGGATGGACCATGCGCGTGAAGAACGTCTTCACGTCGCGCACTTCGAGGGGCAGGTAAACACCATTGATTCCGGCGGACGTGAACGCGGAGTTATGAATATGCGGCGAGACCGAATGCATCACCGGAAGACCGACGAGACCGCAGATCATCGTTTCGCGATCGATCTTCTCGACGTGATAAAGCGAGCGTAACTTCTGTGCGGTGATTTGTCCGGGCGCGGTGGCGGTTTCGTCTTGCAAAGCGGCGTAAGTCAGGAACGCGCCGCGTGATGGTCCAAGGATGCGTGTTGCGAGTCCTGCATTTCCCATCGCGATCGCGATTACCTCGCGACCTTCCCCGCGAGCGCGTTCTATTAACTTAAAGACGGGAAGACAGTCGACGACGTCGTTGGCACGTACCGCGATCTTGATCACGCGCGCGGGCGTTGCGGCGAGTCGATCGTAAATCTGTGCGAGATCGTTTGGGACGCCTGAGAAGTCGTGATGCGAAACGATGATGCGCGACCAATCAGTTTCTGGTGTGAGGTCCGATTCGAGATCCCACCAGTCGGTGTGCGGCGCCGTTTTCCAGAACGCGAGACGTGTTTGAAGATCGATTTCGCGATGTCCGCCTTGTTCGGCGGGACGAAAGGTAAGAATCACCGGACGTGAGATCCGAGTGAGAGCGCGTTGGATCAGTTCAGGTGTCGCGTCGAGACAGTCGAGCCGCAGTTCAACAATGTCGGCCCACTCGTTTGCTCGTTCACACGCAGTTTCGAACGCGTCCGGATGCTTTTCACAAACGGAAACACAGATCCGAGTCATCTGTGTTCCGGCGTCTTGGCAAGATGGCGTGTCGTTCCTTCGGTGACACTCGCGACGGGCGGCATGAGTTGTTCGGTATTCGGTGCGTGCAGTGGAGGCGCGGTTGGTCGGGCAGTAACCGCACGCTGAGTTGGTGACACTAGTTCGCGTCTGTCTCGGTCCCTGATGCGAATGAACTGGCCAACGCCGGCGCCCATAAGTGAAAACGCCGGGATCAACATCCAGAACCACCACACTTGCCCGATCGTTCGAGACAGCACCAGGGCAATGAGGAGAAACGCGAAACCGAGAAACACGTTCCTGACGGCATTATCGATCGTCAGCGGCTTGCGCGTCCTCGCACACACCTCTTCGGTCGTAGGATTCTCTTCAATCGCGGGCGCCATCTCACCCGTCATCGCCTGTGGCACCAGACTGATGTTTGCACCGCACCCGCGACAAAAACTCGCACCATCGAGATTCTGTGTTGCACATTTAGGACAGAACATCTGCGTCTCGCCTCAACTGTTTTTACGTTCGCCAGCGGCCGAAAGGTTTCGCTGGCGTCGAGCTTCGTAAAGCAGAACGCCTGCCGCTACCGAAACGTTCAATGAATCCAACTTACCTGCCAACGGAATGTGGACCAATGTGTCGCAATGTTCGCGCACCAACCGGTGCAAACCGTGTCCTTCGTTTCCGAGAAACACCGCGGCGGGAAGTCTCCAGTCCCATTCCGTGTAAGACTGTCGCGCCTCACCCGCAGCCCCGACGACCCAGATGTTACGTGCTTTCAACTGCTCTATCAATCGAACGAGGTTCGTGACGCGCGCCACGGGAACGTACTCCAAGGCCCCCGCGGCAACTTTCGCGACCACGCCGGTCAACCCCACGGCACGTCGCTCGGCGATAAAGACGCCATGCACGCCCGCACATTCGGCGGTGCGGAGGATCGAACCCATGTTGCGCGGATCCTCGATCGCGTCCAGTCCCAGGACGAGCGGCGGATCTTCAGTGCCGATCTTCGCTTCGAGTGTGTCGAGTAACGCATCGGCATCCGCATAACGCGCGGCCGCGACACGTGCGACGACGCCCTGATGCCGCACCTCACCCAACGAACGATCCAGATCCAGTCGCGGGACACGATGAACCGGCACGCCTTTCTGGCGCGCCAACTCGATCAGCGACTTCAAACGATCCGGACGCGCGCTTTCGAGAATCGTGATCGTCTCGATCTGTCGCGTGCCCGCGCGCAACGCTTCGGCGACCGCGTTCACACCGTAAATAATGTTCGACGAATCAGGCATCGGTATTTTGTTTGAAGTGACGGCGCGCGCGCGCGCGCAATCTTGAATAGCGTGTGAACTGGTTTTCGTTACTCCTGATCGCCGACGTTCCCACACTCAACTTACCCGGACGTTCACGTCGCCAGCCACTCGATTGAGTCTCCTGCTGCGCGCCCCAAACGAGATCCAGCGTCCGGCGCAGACGATGATACGAATCGTCAACACTCGCGCTAGTCGATCTGGAAGCGATCACTCTTTGCAACCGCGCGATGTTTTCATTTGCGATGAGCGCCTTTTGTGGTCCAAGACAGGAGAAGTCAAAACCGCCGGCATTCACCCGCCACGTTTGCGAATCCCGCGAGGTGTAAAAATCGATCACGGCTTCGTCGCTCGAAAACTCACTCGAATGCATGATCTCATTCTCCGCGCGTCGCGACTTCCGCTCCTGAATCTCGACTGTCCTCACAAACAATCGGCCAGTCACGATCAACGTCACGTCATTCCAACCAACGTGGGAAGGCTCCGCCGTTCCGGCCTGGTAGATCGTCAGCACCTCATCGTCAAGACCCAACGCCTTCACTCGCTTCACCAGCGACACGCCAAGATCGTCATCGCTCAACGTCACAGTTTGCAGACCAAGATCGCCGAGCCGTCTTAACACGAGCTCCGCTTCGTCTCGACTGGCGGTGCAAGCAACAGGCAGCGGCGTCTGTTCCGCGATGATGTGTTGCAGGTTCTCGGCGCTGAGTTTCAGGAGACCGGCAGCTTCCGCGATCGATTCGGGAGAATGCTCCGTGTCGTTAGGTAAGAGTATGCTGGTGTAAGCTGACTGATGTTTCTCCGGAGGACGCAGCACCGGCTTGCGTAATCGCGTAGCCGCTTCGGTCAGCGGCAACGATACGCCGCAGTACAAACACTCGACGCGCGTCGGCGGATTGGCCCGTAAACATTCGTCGCAGCGAATCATCTGATCCGGCGCGAACCCCTGCGGCTCGGAAGGCTCTATTGGTCCAGTAAAAGGCAGACGAATGTTTTCGTTATCTTTAGGCAACAGCTCCTCCAAGTATTTGGATTATACGACGCCCGGGAAAATTCTGAGGTGAAGATGTTTTCACGTTCCACAATTGGAACAACTATGTTGCTGGCGCTTGCGTTACTCGGTGGCGCGTGCGCCGCGTTTCGACCAGCCGATCCCAACGGGCCACCTGCCGAAGTTCGACTGTACCCTGTCGGTCTCGCCGATCCCGCGGCGCGACTCGAAGAGGCATCGGTATCCTGGTATCAGATCTCGCAACAGAACGGTTTGCCGGAACGCACGGAAGCGAACCTCGATCCGTACACGGCAACGATTCAGAGTCTGCCGCCTAACCTGCCCGTCGCAATCACTCTCCCGAAGGTCGGGACCGGCGCGGAACACACTGAAGAACAAACACGCGAATCGTTACGCCGTTTCATCTCCGAATGGCGACGGTTGATCGGCGCGGCGCCTGAAGAACTGTCACTCGTCGAAAGAGTCGACGAGGCGTCAGGAGTAAAACTCGCGCGCTACGAACAACGTCCGTTTCGTTATCCGTTGCGTGGAGGTTACGGCAATCTGACGATTCGTTTTCGCGACAACGGACAACTGGTGGCGATCTCGAGCAACTGCCTCCCCAACGCCGACCGTCTGCAAGCGACGCTCAACGCGGCGACCCCGCAGATCACTAGCGAAGAAGCGGTAAACAGCCTGAAATCGCAACCAATTACCGTCACAAATGCAACGGGACAGCAAACAATCACGCTGCCCGCGAATGCTGTGTTGGAATCTCGGCAGTTAGTTGTTTATGCCTTGCCACCACCAGGCGGAACCACCGGTTTGGAATTACATCTCGCCTGGGAAATCAACGTTAGCAATGGACCTGTTAAAACAATCTATATCGACGCCGTTTCCGGTCAGGTAATCGCCGCCTCTTGAGCGGCGGATACGTGGACCGCCAACTTGACCAACGAACGGCAAACCCGCATCCTAGTTTAAAACACTGGGGTTTTTTCGGAGTCAATTTTATGAATAGTTATGATCCAACTAACAATGTCTCTTGGCAGCTTGGTCATCGGGGAAGAGTAGCGGTTTTTATCGACGGCAATAACCTTTTCCACGCAGCGCGATTTCATAACATCGACATCGACTACAACAAACTGTTGCGGGTGTTGTTGGGAGACGGGCGCCTGTTGCGTGCTTTCTTCTACACCGGCGTGGATATCGGCGCCGAGCGCCAGCAAGGTTTTCTGCTCTGGATGCGACGCAACGGTTTTCGAGTGATTCAGAAAGAGCTGAAAACGTTTTACGACGGGACTCGCAAAGCAAACCTCGACGTCGAGATCGCAGTCGACATGCTCTCACTCGCCGGACGCTACGACACGGCGGTGCTTGTTTCAGGTGACGAGGATTTTGTTTACGCCGTCAACGCCGTCGCGTACAAAGGATGTCGCGTCGAGATCGCCGGTTTTCGTTCAAACACTGCTCCGAAACTGATCGACGTCGCCGACTATTTCATCGACCTCGGTGAGATCGCAGACAAGGTGCGTAAGGAAATCTCGCACGGAACGCGGTATGATGAGCGCGATTTGCACGAACCGCTGCCGGCGCAGTTTCTACAGGATCAATGTCAGATGCCGAAGCCTCAGAGCGAGAGTTATCAAAGCGCGATGCGCGTGGTTCTCGAAACTGACATCGACGAAGAAGCGGCTGAGTTTGAAGCTGCAACGGAATTCATTCGCATTACTGACGAACATTGACGGCTATCGAGCCGGCTTCACAAGATGAAGTTATTCACAATTCAGGAAGCCAACGCCCTGCTTCCCAGCGTAAGGACCATTCTCGCGAAGATTCAGCGAGCGCATCGAAATCTCACAAAGTATCGTGACGAAGCGAGAAAAGCGTCCGACGCAGCCGAACACGGCGGCGGTGGAATCGCCGACGGCGTCGCTTACGCCGTTGTGTTGACGGAAATGACTTCGAAAATGAGCGAATTGGAAGCGTTGGGAGTGCAACTGAAAGACTTCGAACGTGGTCTGGTCGACTTCCCTTCGCTGCGCGACGGGCGCGTCGTCCTGCTCTGCTGGCAAATGGGCGAAGGTGACGAACTCGAGTGGTGGCACGACGTGGACGCCGGGTTCGCCGGTCGTACGCCTCTCTGATCAGGCGCCGATCCCCGAAACGACAACCTCAATCCCTGCTTTATTTTCTCATTGACCACTTAAAGTTATTCCTGATAGGATGCGCGCGATTGCGAGGCGGATTCGTCTAACAACGACGCAGCAATGGAAGCAACCGGCGACACTCCAACTCAGCCCCGGGAAAAAAGATCGACGTTAATAGAGTTTCCAGGCGTTACGCGAAGCTCTGTTCCCGAATGGCGAAAAGAAATCAGCGAGCGCGTCCGTGAAGTTCAGGAACGACGCGCACGCGAGGCCGCCCGTGAGGCAGCGGACGCCGAGCGCCAGCGAATCGAGTCAGCCGTAACCCCACCGCAATTGGAATTATTGCCGCCGGCCGAGATGCCGGCGATTAATCCTCTGGTCGTCGCCGCTCTGAAAAGAATCGAGCGCGCGCACCAAACGACGGCTCCCACCGAAACTCGCCACTCGCGATCCACCCTCGCGACGGCAATTGCCTACGCCCCCGCTCGAGAAGACAACGATATGAACGAAACAGTTGGTCCCCCGACGACGCAACTCACGTTCGAGCCGGAAGTCACAGTCGAGGAGCCGCCACCGCCGCCAGTAATTGAAAAAACTCACTTGGTCGTCGTGCCGAGTGAGATTAAGAGCGAGCCAATTCCGGAGCTACCCGTTGCGCGTGCTCCGAAACGTTTGATTCGCGACGATCCAAACGATCCGGCGCTCAACTATCTCGATTCGATTTCGCGCACGCTTCGCGTCGACGACCAGTCGAAACAACCCGCGCCCGCGTTCAGACGTTTCATTAGCGCGGTGCTTGACCTGGTGATTTGCGTGTTGCTGACGGCGCCGATTGCCGCGGCCATCTACTTCACAGGCAACAACGTTCAGGATCCGCGTGCGCTCACTGTGATCGGCGGAAGTTTCGCCGTGATGACGTTTATCTATCTCACTTTGATGACGGCGTTGACCGGCCGCACATGGGCCATGCGTCTGCTGTCGTTGAAAGTGATCGATACGAAAACCGGTCTGATTCCAACCGGCGGACAGTCAATCGGCCGATCGTTTTTCTACATGCTGTCGCTCGCGACCGTGTTGGGAACACTGTCTGCCCTGTTCAGTCGCGAAGGACACACCGCGCACGATCGTTTTACCCGCACCGCCGTCGTGAGAACGAGTTGAGACACAAATCTGATACGCTTCGACAGCCATGCATCAAGATCTTATTCGGCGTGTCGTCGAAGAGTTGCGAGCGGATTTAAGCGGAAGATTCCTCGGGAAAATCTATCAACTGACGCCGCTTTCGTTTGCCTTCGATTTCGGCGTGCGCAGCGGTTTCCTCTACGTTAGCGTCGAACCGTCGAGTCCTCGTCTTTACCTGATTCAACGCCGCGGCCGCGATCTGCAAAAGAATTCCATTCAACTAACCTACTTCGGGCAACTGCTGCGAGCGCGAACGAATGGTTGCGCTGTTGTCGACGTGGCTCAAGATCCTTTAGACCGCGTCGTGCGGCTGACTTTTCGTTGCGAAGACGAGTCGGGAGCGATTCAGTTTCGACGTTTGATCGTTCAACTTACCGGCCGCACTGCGAACCTGTTTCTGGTTGACGAACTGAATCGCATCATCGCGGCATTGCGTGGCCACTCTTCGGGCGAAACCTACTCACCACCGCCGCCAACCGAACGCCGCAGTGAACAACCAGTGTCGATCAGTGGTTCGCCGTCTGAATACGCCGACGCTTATTTCAGCGAAATCGACACCGCGAAGGCGTTTGATTCGCGCGCCGCCGCCGCACGATCGCGTTTGCGTGCGCTCATTCAACGGCAACAGAAGTTGAAAAAGCACTTGCAAAGAGATCTCGACAACCACGGCGATCCTGCTGAGCACAAGAAAACCGGCGACTTGTTACTCGCCAATGTCGCCACTGCCGTACGCGATGGAAACAAGATCGTGTTAACCGATTACTACGCCGACGGCACGCCGCAAATCGAAATCGAGATCGACGAGAACACATCGATACAAGACGAAGCAGCACGCCGTTTTCGCCTGTATCAGAAAGCGAAACACGCGCAGGAAGAGATTGTAGGCAGACTCGAGAACGTCGATCGCGAGATCAAACAACTTCAGACACGTTCCGACGAACTCGAACGCGTCATTAACGAAGGCAATATGGAAGCCTTGGAGAACTTCGACAAAACTCCAAAGCCTGCGATCAAGACGCCGCAGCGCGTCGCGGCCGTCAAAACCATTTCCGGCGTACGCCGTTATCTGTCAACCGACGGTTACGAGATCCTCGTCGGACGCACCGCACGCGACAACGACAATCTCACGTTTCGCATCGCGCAACCGAACGATCTATGGATGCACGCCGGCGACTATCCCGGTTCGCACGTAGTCGTTCGAAACCCAACGCGTAAAGAGATCCCGCATCGCACGATCATCGAAGCCGCGCAACTCGCCGGGAAGTTCAGCCAGGCCAGCGAAGACGCGAAAGTCGTCATTCATTACACGCCGCGAAAGTTTTTGTCGAAACCGAAAGGCGCGGCGCCCGGACTGGTGCGCTTGTCGCGCTTTCGTTCCCTCGCAGTCGCACCAAAGGAAGCAGTTAGTAGACTATAATCAGCCCATGCCAACGAAGTCAGAACAATTATTTATGACCGCGATCGAGATTATTCCGGGCGGCGTCAACTCTCCGGTGCGCGCGTTTCGCGGCGTCGGCGGCACGCCGCGGTTCATCAAGTCAGCCAAAGGCGCAACGATCACCGACGTCGACGGCAATACTTACGTCGATTACGTCGGATCGTGGGGACCGATGATCCTGGGCCATGCGGACGAAGAGGTTGTCGCGGCGATCCGGGAAGCCGCAGCGAACGGCACGAGCTTCGGCGCGCCGACGGAACTCGAGATCGAGCTCGCGCAGGAAGTCATAGATGCTGTTCCGTCGATCGAGATGGTCCGCATGGTGAGCAGCGGCACTGAAGCGACGATGTCGGCGATTCGACTCGCTCGCGGCATCACAGGCCGCACGAAGATCGTGAAGTTTGAGGGCTGCTATCACGGGCACGGCGATAGTTTGCTCGTGAAGGCAGGCTCGGGTGTCGCAACACTCGGATTGCCTGACAGTCCCGGCGTCCCGGCCGTGCTTGCTGAAAACACGATCACGTTGTCGTTCAACGACGCCGTCGCGCTCGAACAAACTTTTAACGAACGCGCGGACATTGCGGCGGTGATCATTGAACCCGTCGTCGGCAACATGGGCTGCGTGCCGCCGCAGCCTGGTTATCTCGAAGCCGTTCGCTCGATTACGCAGAAGCACGGCGCGCTCCTGATCTTCGACGAAGTGATGACAGGATTTCGTCTCGCGCGCGGCGGCGCGCAGGAACGTTACGGCATCACGCCTGACATCACGACGCTAGGAAAGATTATCGGCGGCGGTTTGCCGGTCGGCGCTTATGGCGGGAGTCGCGAAGTGATGAATCACGTCGCGCCTGCCGGACCTGTTTACCAGGCGGGCACGTTGTCGGGAAATCCTTTGTCGATGACCGCGGGGCTCGTCACGCTGCGACGCCTGCGCGACGAAACAGTTTACGAACGACTCGAAAACTCCTCGCGCGCGCTCTGCGATGGACTCGCGCATGCCGCGCAGGAGGCAGGCATAACGACGGTCACGAATCGCGTCGGTTCGATGTGGACCAGCTTCTTCACCAGCGAACCGGTCGTCGATTGGACCACGGCTAACAAGTGCAGTCGCGAAACGTACGGAAAGTTTTTCCACGCGATGCTGGAGGCGGGCGTGTATCTCGCGCCGTCACAATTCGAAGCCGCATTTGTGAGTGCGGCTCACACTGATGAGATTATCGAGCAGACGATCGACGCGGCGAGGAAAGCGTTCGCTAAACTGTAACCGGCAAATCAATACTGAATTGCGAGCCCTGCCCGGGTTCGCTGGAGACGTTGATCTTGCCGCCGTGTTGTTCGACGATCTGCTTCACGATCGCGAGACCGAGGCCGGTTCCGCGTTTCTTCGTCGAAAAGAAAGGCTCGAAGATTCGCTCACGCGTCGTTTTGTCCATGCCCTTTCCTTTGTCGGCGATCACGATGCGCGCGTAGAGCTTGGCGGGCTGGCCGTCGCCATTTGAAGCCGTGACGACGTCGGTCGAGATACGAACCGGCGCGCCTTCCTGGCTGGCGTCGACGGCGTTGGCGATCACATTAACAAACACCTGCCGCAACTGATACGCGTCCCAGTTCCCCACGATCTCCTGATCGGCAAATTGTTTTTCGACCGGCGTATTCTTCTCCTGAATGCGTTCGCTCACGAGATCGAGACTGCTTTCCAACGACTCGTGCAGATCGACGGTCGAACGCTCCAACTCTTTCTGTCGTGAAAACTGCGTCACGTCGACGACGAGCTTGTTCAGGTGCTTGATGCCACGCTCGACGAGCTCGATCGTGTTCAGTGCTTCTTCGTCGTTGACACTGTCGCGCAACATCGAAACGCCGAGCCGGATACTGCCGAGCGGGTTGCGAATCTCGTGCGCCACTTGCGTCGTCGCTTGTCCGACCGCCGCCAGCGATTCACTGCGACGAAGAGTGCGTTCTGACTCGGCAGCTTCGGTGGCGTCGACGAGCGTGACGATCTGACCGCGATCGCCGTCGAGGGCCAGCGGCGCGGAGTAGACGTCGAATGCTTTGTCAGTGTCCTCGACCTGGACCACGTGACGGCCGTGATAAGTCGCTTTCGCGACGCGGACGGAGGTGACGGTGTCGAGGATCTTCATCACGTCGTCAGGCCCGAATCGCTCCAAAACGGACGCGCCGACCGTTGCTTTCGGAAAGATGCGGAAGAACGCGGCGTTTGCACTGCGAATCCGATCCTCTTCGTCGATCGCCGCGACGGCGCTGACCATGCCTTCGAGCAATTGGGTGTTGAACGTACGTTCGCGGCGCGTTTCGACCATGCTCTGTTGCATAGCGCGAAACTGTCGCTGCACCTGCCAGATCGTTCCCGCTGCGACCAGCGTGCCGACGCCTAGTGCGGCGATGATGGTCAAGATGATCGATCGGCGCGCCTTTCCCTGCAAATCTTCTACGTCGGAAGTAACCTTCGTCTGCTCGGCCTGGACTGCCTGAAAGTGATCATTGAGCAGCGCATCAACCTCGCGAAACTTTCGGAATCCCTGAAGGCTGTAGGTTCTCAAGTCGAGCGTTGTTTCAATGTACGACTCAACTTCCTTGCGCGTGGTCTGCCACTTCAGTTCCTCTGAAAGCGGTGGCTTGTCGAACTCTTCGAGCGCCTGAGCAAGTTCGGCGCGCGCGTTATTCAATCGCATTTCGAAAGGCGGCAGTAGCGGCTCACGTTCCAGGGAACTGTCCGCGCGTGCTCGCAGACGCGCTTCGTTGTCGAGTTTGGTTATTTTTAATCGAACATCCAACAAGAGTTTCAGACGCGCTGAATTCTGAAACGCGAGATCTCGGCCCTGAAAGCTCAAATTCTCGATCTTCTGCATGGCCGAATATCCCAGTGCGAAGATCACACCGAGCAACAACAGAAACCCGACGAGCAACGGCACGAGCGCCGGCGCGTAACCACGCAGCGCCGAGAGCTTGCGCCGCGCAGGCGCACTCGGGTCGAGTTTGCGATAGACGACTTCGGGATGTTTCTCCGCAGGTTGCATCAGAGACTTACAGATCTTCGCTCGATCGGGGTCCAGTCGGGGGCTTTTACATTAACGGGGTTATGGCTTCGCGTCCATCCAATTCTCACCAACGCCGACGTCGGCCACCAAAGGCACGTCGAGCGAAACGGCCGTTTCCATCTCGTGCTTCAGTATCTCGCTAACCTTTTCGACTTCCCTTTCAGGCGCTTCAACCAGCAACTCGTCGTGCACCTGCATCAGCAGCCGTGCCTCAAAACCGTTGCGCTTGAACGCCTCGTCAACGTGAAGCATCGCGATCTTCACGATGTCGCTCGCGGTGCCTTGTATCGGCATGTTGATGGCCTCGCGTTCGGCCGCTTTGCGAATGTTCGCGTTGCGATCGCTGATGCCGGGAAGCGGCCGGATACGGCCGTAGATCGAACGCACGTAACCATGCTCGCGCGCGCGCACCGGCACTTCGTCCATGTAATGGCGCACGCCTTTGTACGTGTTGTAATAATCCTCGATGACTTTCTTCGCTTCCTGACGCGAGATGCCGACACGTTGCGACAGTCCCCACGGTTCGATGGCGTAAGCGATTGCAAAGTTAACGATCTTCGCGAAACGTCGTGCTTCTTTTAACTCCGCGTCGGTCCTGGCGCCGAAGACGAGTCGCGCGGTGCGCGCGTGAATGTCCTCGCCTTTCTGAAACGCTTCGAGCATCACGGGATCCTGAGTGATGTGGGCCAGCAGGCGCAATTCGAGTTGCGAATAGTCGGCGGAGATGATCTTGTTTCCGTTCTCGGCGACGAAAGCGCGGCGAATGCGCCGGCCCATCTCAGTGCGAATCGGTATGTTTTGCAGGTTCGGATCGCTCGACGACAAACGTCCGGTCGCCGCGACTGTCTGGTTGAGGTTGCAGTGGATGCGTCCATCGGTCGCGATCTGGTGCGGCAACGCGTCGGTGTAAACACTCTTCAGTTTATCGAGCTCGCGATACTCGATTATCAAACGCGGCAACTCAAACTGCTGGGCCAACTCTTCGAGCACCGCTTTGCTCGTCGAAATGCGGCCGGTCGAAGTCTTTCTTCCCATGTCGATGTTCATATCGGAAAGCACTTCGCCCACTTGCTTCGGCGATCCGATGTTGAACTCGCGTCCGGCCAGTTCATAGATCTTGATCGTGAGCTTGTGCAGCTCCTGTCCGATGTAACTCGACAGGTCCGCCAGCACTTTCTTATCGACTTTGAGACCCGCGCGCTCCATTCGATAAAGCAACGGCGCCAACGGTAGTTCGACTTCCGAGTAGATCGTCTCGAGTTTCTTATCGAGAATACGCGCGTAGAGCACTCGCGCGGTCTGCGCCGTTAGATCCGCGGCTGCCGCGGTTTGCCACGCAGTTTCGGACCAATTCGACGGCGGCCTGTTTCCGTCTTCAAGGTTGAGCGCGTCTTTCGCGAGATCAGCGAGGTCGTACTTGCTGCGCGTCGGGTCGAGCAGATAACCGGCGAGGTAAGTGTCGTGTTTGACGCCTTCCAACGTGATGTTGAAACGATCGAGCAAACCAACCGCTCGTTTCACGTCATGGACTGACTTCTCGACGAGTCCATTCGAAAGCACCTCGCGAAGTGGACCGATCGCCGACGACGCACCGCCCGCAAACTTCTCGAGATCGACGTACGCCGCAACACCGGCGGCAGTCGAAAACGCGATCCCACGCGTCGTGTCGAGTTCGGTGAAACACTCCTGCTCGCCTGTGCCGGCAGGCGTTGAATCGGCGATCGCGATGCCAACGTCTTCCGCGTCGAACAGCGTTCGAACAAGGTTGTCGAGATCGTTTTTCGTTTGAACGACGCGATAATTGCGCTCGGATTCCGCCATCGCCGGACGTTCAACCGCCGCGTCCGCGTATTCGCGAACCAGCAGTGAAAACTCCAACTCGCGAAACAACTCGTACGCCGCCGCACGATCAGGCGGACGCGTCCTGATCTCGTCGAGTTTTAACTCAACGTCGAGATCGGTGCGGATTCGCGCCAGTTCACGCGACTGTCTGATCAGATCCGCGTTGTCGCGCAACGACTCGCGATACGTCTTGTGTTTGACTGACTCCCAGTCCTGCAAGGCCGCTTCGATCGATCCGAACTGTTGAATGATCTGAACCGCGCCCTTCGAGCCGATGCCTGGCGCGCCGGGAATGTTGTCGATCGAGTCGCCCATCAGTCCGAGAAGATCGACGAGTTTGTCAGCCGTGACTCCAAACTTCTTCTCGACCCATGCTTCGTCACACCATTCAACCGGCGGCACGGGTTCTTTACGTTTCACGACTTGCGAGTTCTGTCTCATGCAGACGATCAACGGATCGCGCACAAGCTGGCACATGTCCTTGTCGTTCGACACGACTACGGCCTGCAAGCCTTTCGCCGCCGCTTGATTCGCGAGCGCGCCGATCACGTCGTCGGCTTCGTAACCCGGCACGTTGATCACCGGGATGTTCAGCACTTCGCAAAGTCGAAAGATGTACGGCATCTGCGACGCGAGGTCGTCGGGCATCTGGAGCCGGTTCTTCTTGTAGTCGGCGAACGTTTCGTGTCGAAACGTCTTCTCCTTCGACTCGAAAATGGCGGCGATGTAATCCGGCTTCTCTTCACGCAACAACTTGAGCAGCATGTTGGTGAAAATGTAGATGGCTTGCGTGACCTGTCCCTGCGACGTCGCCAGCGGCGCCGCGCGGTTTTGGATCGGCGCGAAAAAGGCCCGAAAGATGTGCGACATCGAGTCGATTAGAAAGACACGTTCAGGCCGTTCTTTATTTGCTGAAGACTGTGCGGCAGGCATGTGAGGAGATCATAGGAAGCGGATATGACAGTGTCAATCGGCCTAATCTGCGTTCAATTCACGAACGTGCGCGAGCACTGTTCCGCCAAGCGTTTTGAGGTTGTAGCCGCCTTCGAGACAGGAAACGATGCGTCCCTGGCAACTGCTGTCAGCCCACTCTTTCACGACTTTAGTCATCGCGACGAAATCGTCGTCCTGGAGCAGCAACTGGCCGAGTGGATCATGCAGGTGCGAATCAAAGCCCGCGGAGATGATGATCAGGTCGGGCGTGAAGCTCGTCGACATCTCTTCCAACGCCGCTTCGAATCCGCGCTTCTGGTCCGCCGCCGCCGTTCCGGCGCGCAACGGCAGGTTTAACGTGTAACCGAGTCCGCGGCCGGTTCCTTTCTCGCCGCGCGTGCCCGTTCCGGGATACCACGGATACTGATGTGACGAGAAAAAGTAGACCGTCGGATCGTCGTAGAAGATTCCCTGCGTGCCGTTGCCGTGATGCACGTCCCAATCGATGATCGCGACTTTGTCGATCTCCGCATATTTCCGCTGTGCGTAACGCGCAGCAACAGCGACGTTGTTGAAGAGACAAAAACCCATCGCGCGCTCTTCAGTCGCGTGATGTCCCGGCGGACGAACCGGGACGAAGGCATTCCGGATCTCGCCGTTCATGATCAGATCGATCGCCTGGCAGGGCGCGCCCGCGGCATGTTTCGCCGCGTCGAGCGAACGCATCGAGACGACGGTGTCCGCGTCGAGATAGCCGCTGCCGTCACGCACGACCTGTTCGACGTGTTTGTAGAGTTGCGGTGAATGCGCGGCTTGGATGTCGCCGCGAGCGGCTTCGGTCGCCTGCACCTCTCGCAAACTGGACCAGAGTTTGTCATCGCTTCGCAATGCTTCCATCACGACACTGTAACGCGAAGGAGTTTCCGGATGGCCCGGACCGGTGTCGTGCTCTTTGAAGATCGGATGATGAATGATTGCCGTGGTCATTGGTGTTTACAAAGTATCAAGCACGTCGTCTGGTTGCAATGTGTACCGATCCGTACATTGATCAATTCGTGCGATGCCGATAAGCGTACGGTATCGAAACAAACAATGAGTGTTCGATCAAATAGTTCGCGGATTTTGGCCGCTATGACTTTAGGTATGACGTTTGCCAACAGCCTGTTCGGAGGTGGGATATGAAGAGACTCCTCGTCTTCATAATTGTATGGAGTTTATTGGTGCTGACGGGAACGCTGGTGTCAGCCGATGGTAAAACGCGTCGGAATAAATCTGCATTTGAAAAATCTTTTCATATAACAACGGAGGCAACTGATGGCATACGATGAAGAACAAGCAAGAAAAAGCCGCGTAGTGGTGGAGACGCCGAACGAACGACGCGAGGTGGTCCACACACAATCAGTTCGAGATAACAGTGGTATCTCGGCAGGCATGGTCGGCGTGCTTGTAGTGGTGGCTATCGCGTTGATCACGATGCTGGTGCTCTTTTGGATGAGCAGTCAACCAACAACTGACGAGACTGCGGCCACGTTACCGGCACAGCAGCAGCCAACTGTGATCCAGCAACCGGCACCGGCGCAACAGCCTCCGGTCATCATTCAACAACCAGCGCCGGCGACACAACCGGCCCCGATCATCGTGGCGCCACCGGCTGGCGGATCGACCGCACCGGCTACAACTGAAAGCGCCGCGAATATGGATTCAACCGTCCAGACTGCCGTCGACAAGCGACTGATGAACGATCCGACCTTCTCGACTCTCGGCATAACGGCCAGCGTCCTTGACGGAAAGGTGATGCTGATTGGAACCGTAAAGACCGAAGCGTTGAAGGCTGACATCGAACGGGCGGTGCGACAGATCAAAGGCGTGAAGTCGATCGACAATCAGATTATCGTGAGTGGCTGATAGTAGGGCCAGCAACGGAATGACGCCGCGATTCACTCGTTGAGTCGCGGCGTTATTCTTTGATTTGTATGTCGCGCGTGGTGAATGAAGTCTCGATCGTAATGCTGGTGTTTTCGCAGTTCAGGACGAGGCGGCGGCCGTCTTCGGATTCATACACATCCACTGATTGAATCGGCGACGGCGCTGATACATCTTCCCACTGCCTGAGCTCTTCATCCGCTTCTATTTCGGCCAACGCCAGGGTTTCCGGCAGCAGTCCCATCTCGCCGTCGAGATAGACGTTCCAGATAAAACCGATATCAAGCTGAAGATACGCAGTTTCATCCCACACAAAGTAGGACAAGACACTCGCGCCGATGACGTGCGCAATCACGTGATCCTGGTGCGTGTTTGTTTCTGCCGGCTTCCACATTTTAGACTTCGAAGTCCATCAGACTTTTCGACTTCCACGCAGCGACGGCCGCGGCGGCGATTGAGCCGAGCCCGCCTGTAACCACGGACAACGGCGCGCCAATCACCGCCGCGAGCGATCCCGCTTCGAGTTCGCCAAGCTGTGGTCCACCCATGAAGAACATCATGTTGATCGACGTCATGCGTCCACGCAGATGATTCGGAGTGACGAGCTGGCGAATCGTCTGTCTTAACACCGTACTCACCGTATCAGCCGCGCCCGTCACCGCGAGCATCAATAACGAAAACCAGAATACGGTCGAGATCCCGAACGCCGCGGTAGCGAGACCAAAGATCGCAACTGAAACTACAACCAACCGCCCCTGCTTACGAAGAGTTCCGAGCCGCGCCAGCACGAGTGCCGTGATCACCGATCCAATCGCCGGCGCCGCCGCCAGAAAACCGTAGCCACGCGCGTCTACGTGTAACCGTTCACTGGCGAATATGGGCAACAGCAACGTCGCGGAGGCAAAGAACGTCGCCGCGAAATCGAGCGTCATCGTCTGCACGATGATCGGCGTGTTCCAAACGAACCTGAAACCTTCTTTAAGCGCCGCAAAGCTCAACGCATTCTTACGTTCGACCGATCTTTCAGGATCGCCGCTTGTTTGCATCGCCAGGAGCGCCGCGATCACCGCGAGAAATGAGACCGCATTGAGTGCGTAGATAATCGCTGGTCCACTCTCCGCGAGAATGAATCCGGCGATTGCCGGCCCAGCGATCGTCGCGACGTTGAAGACAAGCAGGCCAAGACTCACCGCGTTCGGAAATACTTCTGGCGGGACCAACGCCGGCATCAACGACTGCCGCGCCGGAACGTCAAACGCACTTGCCGCCGACGCAACTCCGCTCAACACGTAGATGGGCCAAACACTTTGCCATCCCCACATCGTCACGGCGGTCAACAAACCGGCGCTGATAAGCATCACGCTCTGCGTCACGATCATCAACTTCTTGCGATCGACGGCGTCGGCGACAACGCCTCCCGCCAGCGAACAAATGATGATCGGCACGCCGCGAAACAACCCGACGAGACCAAGCGCGAACGCAGATTTTGTAAGCAGGTAGACGTGCCAGTTGATGGCCACAAACTGCATCTGCGATCCTGTCACAGAGACAATCTGGCCCAACCAGAGAAGACGAAAATCGCGGTAACGAAGAGCGGCGAATGAGGAATTTCGGGCAGGACTCACGTGTCGCCGTATGATTCGTTCAACTTGCGAAAGTGATAGGCCATGGCGGCGTGACGCAGCAGTTCCGTCATCCGATCGCGATGGGTGCGTAGCGCCTTCACGAAGAAACGCCAGAACTCACGCCGCTCGGCATCCAGCACGCCCAGTTTAAAAGCGATGTGCAGAAACGCCTTGATTGCGTGAATTCCATGATACTGGTGCGCCTCGGGAATATCCTGCGGCACGCGTCCCAACGAATCGAGCGCGCGGCGATAATATTCGCTCGGCTTGTAGATCGTGCGCATGATGCGTTGATAACCGGCGACGAGCGTGTCGACGTCCATCTTGGGAATGAAGTTGAGCGTAGCGACCGTGTTATTGCCGGAAGCGTCGTCGCCGAGCAAACGGCCTTCTTTTTCGAGTCGCTTCCAGAGTTGCGTATCGGGAAGCGCGTTCAACATGCCGACCATGGCCAACGGAATCGCGCTCTCGCGAATAAACTCGATCTGGCGTTCGAAAATGTCTTCCGGATCGTTGTCAAAGCCGACGATGAAACCGGCCATGACTTCCATTCCGTGACTCTGAATCTTGCGCACCGCGTTGAGCAGGTTGCCGCGGTTCTGCGGCTTCTGTGCTTCCTTCAGACTCTCCTCGACCGGCGTCTCGATCCCGAGAAACACGCGGCGGAAGCCGGCGTCTCGCATCGCGGCGAGCAGATCGTCGTCGTCGGCAAGATTCACGCTCGCTTCAGTCAACAACGAAAACGGATAACCGTGTTTCTTCTGCCACTCGATTAGATCGGGTAACAACAGCCGGACGTTCTTTTTGTTGCCGATGAAATTGTCGTCGACGATGAACAATGGACCACGCCAGCCGAGCCGGAAAAGCGCGTCAAACTCCGCGAGGATCTTCTGGTTGCTCTTGGTGCGCGGCACGCGGCCGTAGATCTCGATGATGTCGCAAAACTCACATGAAAACGGACAGCCGCGCGAGTACTGCACCGACATGCAACTGTATTTCTTCATGTTGACGAGACTGAAGTCGGCGATCGGAGTAATCGACATCGGCGGCCGCTCGGGCGCTTTGTATGTTCGTCTTGCGGTGCCGTTTTCGAGGTCTTTGAAAAACTCCGGCAACGTCGTCTCGGCTTCGCCCTGGAAAATATGGTCGGCGTAAGGGAGTTCTTCGATCGTGCTGGTGACGTAAGGACCGCCGAGCACGATCCGTTTCCCGAGCTTCCGCGCTCGCTCGACGACTTCGTGCAGCGACTTCTTCTGCGCGAGCATTCCGGTGATAAACACCATGTCCGCCCACTCGATCTGGGACGTCTTCAATCGCTCGATATTGAGATCGACCAGGCGTCGCTCGTAGGACTCCGGCAACAGCGCCGAGACCGTCATCAGCCCCAGCGGCGGAAACACCGAGCGTTTCCCCTCGAAAGGCAGCGCGTGTCGAAAACTCCAGTATGTGTCGGGAAACTCAGGGTTAACAAGCAAGACTTTCATTGTGCTCATAATCTTAGACTCTAATTAAAAACGGGCGAGTAATAGTTGTGTAAAAGGACGGGGCGGCGCCCATAGTAAACGAGACGGGGTAATAAATCCATAACGTGCGTGTCTAAGGGGGTGTCTAAGGGGGGTGTCCTAATCTGACTGTAATCTCTTTTTAATCCGTGTTCTGCTGTGTGCGTAACATAAGCTAACGCAGCGCTCAATAGCCGGACACGGCTGAAAACGATTTCGAATTAGGACAATACCAAGCATGTCATGTACCACTTGCAAGTGTGCAAACAATGTCACGGCTGTGCTATAAGATGGCTCCTCGCTCACTCCGACTAAACGGCAAACAACGAAAGGCTATACGCATTATGAAGACCCAACTTTCACGACTCCTTGCCACGCTTTTGATCACACTGTTCGCGCTCTCGCCGGCATGGGCCACCTGCGGCGGTGGCGGCGGCGGTGGAACGGGCGGCGTTGCCGGCGGCCCCAGCGGCAGCGGTCCGGCGCCAACGGTTTATAAGGTGCCGTGGAGATTGTGGGATGTAAGAAGCGCTGCACAGAAGGGACTGGTCCTCTACTGGTTCCCCGCGAGTAACGACGAGGCGAAAAAATCGCCCATGCACACCTCGCGAATCCTGACGTTGTATTCCGCGCAATGCGTCACGATGAGCGTTGCCGACGCCGGTCAGCCTGAACTCAAAAATATCGTCGGCGACTCAGCTTTGCCGGTTGCCGTTCTCGCAACTGCCGACGGAACCACGATTCTGAAAGTCGACAGTACGAACGGCAAACTCAAAGTACCCGATGTTGAAAAGGCCGTCGAAGGCGAGATGAAGCAGCGCGAGAAGTCGCTGGACGAACAGTTGAAGAGCGGCAAAGAGAAAGCGAAAGCCGGTGACAACGAAGGCGCGATTGCTGCGTTGAAACCGGTCGCCGCCGAGAAATGTCTCTTCCCGAAGAAAGCGAAAGACGCTGCGGGCCACTTGAAGAAACTCGGTGTTGAAGAGATCGGCAGCATTCCGGATTCATCGCCGATCTTCGCCCCCGTCTTCAGTAGCGTTGAAGGTGCGCGCGTTGAAGCCACGATGCGTCGTGGACTCCGCGCGGAGATCGCCGAACAGTACGTAACCGCGCTGAAGTTTTACCAGCAGGCGCACCAGATGGATCCCGCTGATCCGACGCCGCTGCGTTACCTCGGCGAACTCTATCGCCATCACACCGGCGAATGGGACAAGGCGCGCGAAGTTTTCAATAAGATTCTGAACATGCCCGCCGACGCCGTCGCGCGTGCAGTCGCGCTGCACGGCCTCGGCAAAATGACGATTCACGACGGCGAGTTCAAGAAGGGCTTGTCGTTGATGGAAAAATCAGCCGAGGAGTTTCCGCTGCCGCTCACGTATCGCAATCTCGCGGTGTACTGGCATTCGGAAGGCGACCTGGCCCAGGGCAATTCCTACACGCAGAAAGCACTCGCGCTCGAACCGAAAGATCCGTACAACCTCGTGTTCGCGGCCGTGTTCATGGCGGCTTCAGGCAATAGCGACGAGGCGTTGAAGATCGCTCGCGCGAATCACGATCTGCTGCCTGCGTCGTACAACCTCGCCGCGATCTACGCGCAAACAGGAAACAAGAAAATGGCGCTGACGTTGTTGCGCCGTCACTTCTTCCAGTACGAACGCTACCAGGCGGTGCGTGCGAAGGAGATGATGGAAGCGAGAGTCGATGCGGTGTTTGATTCGCTTCGTTACGACTCGTCGTTCCTCGCATTAACAAGCGGCGCTGACGGCAAATTGCAAATGCCGATGCGCGGTATGCCCGGAATGCAAAACCGGTAGCTTATAACCCGAGGTTAAAATGATGGTCTTAGGTCTTGGGTCTTAGGTCTTAGTTAACTACAAACGCCTAAGACCAAAGACCCAAGACCAATTTTCTATGGCCCAACACACTTCCGCGCCGCCCGCACACCAAGTTCGCAACTATCGCATCTGGCAAGTAATCACGGCATCGGCAGTCGGCACCATGATCGAATGGTACGACTTCTACATCTTTGGCAGTCTCGCCGTAACCATCTCGCCGCTGTTTTATCCTAAAGGCAACAACACTCTCGCGCTGATCGCGTACTTATCCACGTTTGCGGTGGGTTTCGTCGTCCGCCCATTCGGCGCGCTCTTCTTCGGACGCATCGGCGATCTGGTCGGACGCAAATACGCGTTTCTCGTCACGTTGCTGATCATGGGCGGCGCGACCGCGTTGATCGGATTCCTGCCGACTTACGCAACGATCGGGATCGCCGCGCCCATCATTCTGCTTTTGATTCGCGTGCTTCAGGGACTCGCGCTCGGTGGTGAATACGGCGGCGCCGCGGTTTATGTCGCGGAACACGTGCCCGATGAACGACGCGGCTTCTACACCAGCTTTATTCAGATCACGGCGTCACTCGGACTGTTTATCTCGCTAATCGTAATCCTGCTGGTCCAAAACGCGATGTCGCCCCAGGCGTTCAGCACGTGGGGCTGGCGAGTGCCGTTCATCATCTCGATTTTCCTCGTCGGCGTCTCGCTGTACATCCGAATACGAATGAAAGAGTCGCCAATCTTTCAACAGATCAAGACGGCGGGCATGACGTCGAGCAAACCGCTGGTCGAGGCATTTACGAAGTGGGAGAACCTGAAACGCGTGCTGATCTCGCTCTTTGGCGCGACTGCGGGCCAGGGCGTCGTCTGGTACACCGGACAGTTCTACGCGCTGTTTTATCTGCAAACGGTGTTGAAGGTGAATGGACAATCGGCGCAATACATCATCGCGATTGCACTGCTGTTGGCGATGCCTTTGTTTGTGGTGATGGGCGCGCTGTCAGATCGGCTCGGGCGCAAGTGGATCATGATGGCGGGATGCTTGCTCGCGGCGGTGTCGTACATGCCGATTTACCACGCGATGCAGCGCGCCGCGGGTTCGGAAGTTGTTACCACCTCGTCACAGAAAAACGACGTCACCGGAGCCATCAACCTAACGCCGCAGACCATGATCAACGGCAAACTGGAAGCGGCGAAGGAAGTGTTGCCTTACACGAACCTCGAATCGTTTATCAACGATCCCGTAGCGTGGAAACTGATCGGGCTCGTGTTTATTCAGGTGTTCTTCGTGACGATGGTCTATGGACCAATCGCAGCGTATCTCGTGGAGGCGTTTCCGGCGAAGATCCGCTACACGGCGCTGTCGTTGCCGTATCACATCGGCAACGGCGTGTTCGGCGGTCTGTTGCCGTTAATCGGGCTCTACGTCGTCGCGGAGACGGGCAACATTTACGCCGGACTTTACTATCCGATCGTAGTCGCCAGCATAACGTTCGTCGTCGGATCGCTGTTGCTGAAGGAAACGAAGCACACGTTGATCTGGGACGAAGTTAAATAACATCTACGGCTGTTTGAAGATCACGCCGTTCTTCATTACAAAGACGACTTTCTCAGTCGCGCGTATGTCTTTCAACGGATCGCCGGACACCGCGACGATGTCGGCCCACTTGCCTGACGTTAACGATCCGATGTTCTTATCCCAGCCCAGCAACTTCGCCGCGCTCGACGTCCCTGCAACGAGCGCATCCATGTTGCTCAGTCCGCCCCACTCGACGAGTAGTTGAAATTCGTGCGCGTTAGATCCATGCGGCACCACGCCCGCGTCGGTCCCGAATGCGATCGGAACTTTGTTCGCAACTGCCAGCTTGATCGCGTTGCGCACTGCTGCCGCCGCTAATAGCGCTTTCTCAGCACGCAAACCTTTCAACACGCCCGTCTTCGCAGCACGCTCAACACCTTCAGCCGCTGACAATGTCGGAACGAGATACGTTCCGTTTGTCTTCATCAAACGCGCGCCCTCTTCGTCGAGGAACGAGCCGTGTTCGATGGAAGCCACTCCCGCGCGCGAAGCGATCTTGATGCCTTCAGTGCCATGCGCGTGCGCCGCCACCTTTCGCCCGAGCTTCGACGCTTCGTCAACCATCGCCTTCAACTCTTCATACGTGTACTGTGTCACGCCGACCGCGGCGCTTCCCTCGGAAAGCACACCCGCCGTCGCACACGTCTTGATCACGTCAGCGCCGTACTTGATTTGATAACGAACGGCGGCACGAACCTGGTCCGGACCATCCGCGATGCCGTCTTCGATTCCCGGATCGAACATTCCGGGCCGATAACCGTTGTCGTCGCAGTGTCCGCCGCGAATGCCGAGTGAGTGGCCGGCGGCGGCGATTCTTGGACCTTGCGTCCATCCTTCGTCGATCGCTTTGCGCAACGCGAAGTCGTCGAAACGTCCGTCGGCGCCGACGTTGCGAACTGTCGTAAAACCCGCCATCAACGTTTCGCGCGCATGTTGCACGCCGAGGATCGCGCCAAACGACGCGTAGTCTCGCACGAGCGCGTTTTCGCCGGCGGGATCGCCGAGCACGCGCCCGATCAGGTGCGTGTGCATGTCGATGAAACCCGGCAACAGCGTAACGTCGCCGAGATCGATCACTTTCGCATTCGCGGGAACATTCACGGAGCGCCCGCTGCCGACTGCGGTGATCCTGTTGTCGTCGATGACGATGACGGCATTCGTAATCGGCGCCGCGCCTGTTCCGTCAATCAATCGCGCGGCCTTCAGGACCACCACGCCTTTTCCGATCGGCGGCTCAGGCGTGATGCGAGCTGGAGTTTGAGACACTGCGGGCGCCAACACCGACAGTATCAGTGCCGCGACTGAGATAAGTTTGAAGTTTTTCATCTGTTTTTGTTCTTAGCACGAAACCGGAATAGTCGTTCCGAAAGCCGCGTTTACCGACGCCAGAAAACCTTGCGCGGATGCGATGTCGAGCCGGTAAGTGACGTTCGTCGAGCGACACACAGTATCGCCGGTGATCGTAATAGCGACCTGTACCTGCTGACCGTTGACGGTCAGGAAGTTTGGACCACCAGAGTCGCCGAAGCACGTGCCGCCGTTGCCGGTCGAAGGGTTCTGCGACAGACGCAGGTACCCGCCGTTGAGCGAGTTGAAACCGGAGAACGCGAACATGCGCGGTATCGGATTAAGATCCTGGAAGAAAGGATTCCCACCGCCAGTGACGCGGTTCTGAACACCGTAACCGACCGGCGTAAAGATCGCGCTCTTCAATCCGTTCTTCGCCGCTAGTTGGTCCAACAGTCCGCAGGTGGGAAGTTGGACCGGAGTGACGCCGGCAACGTGGTTTTGCAGGATGAGTACTCCGATGTCTCCCGAATCGCCCTGGCTCGTTTTGTAATTGGGATTTGTTACGACGTGAGCTACCGGCAACAGGTTCGTGGTGCCGCTGCTGAGCCCTCCAAAAGGAATCAAACCGTCGAGACTTACAAAAGCCGTGTAGCCAAACGGCGCCCACTCCTCATCGAAAGCAACGGTGCAATGACTCGCCGTGAGAAACACATTCGACGTGACCATCGTGCCCGAGCAGATCGGGAAGATCTCTCCGTTGGAAGCTCGCGCGATAAACGCTCCGGTATTGGCAAACGTGTTGTTCGAATCGATGAATCCGTAAGTGATGGCGCCGGCGGTGCGCGGGAGGAATAATGAGCCGCAAACCAGAGTCAGAATCAGCGCGAAAAGACACAGCTTTCGTTTCATAGGAGTCTCCTCAAACTTTCGTTGATTTGCCGGGAGGGTAATTCGAGGCGGATTCTACATCCTGGTTGCTTCCGCGCAAAGCCTGCGTTACGCTCCCGGCCCATGAAAACCACCCGCCGCGAATTCAACTACGGGCTTTTGCTGGCCCTGGGCGCGTTATCGTTTCGACCCACGCGCGCACGCGCGCGCGCGCAGTCACAACTGCGCGTTAACGGCGAACGCATCATGCAACACATCCTCGCACTCGCGGAGTTTGGAAAGAATCCGCAAGGCGGCGTCAGCCGCGTCGCTTATAGCGATGCTGATAAACAAGGGCGCGAGTATGTTCTGGGCCTGATGCGCGAGGCGAAACTCGACGTGTCAGTCGACGCCGCGGGCAATCTCATCGGACGCCGTGCAGGGAACGCGAGTGGACTCAAGCCGTTATTGATCGGATCGCATATCGACAGCGTTCCCGAAGGCGGAAACTACGACGGCGTCGTCGGATCGATGGGCGCGATCGAAGTCGCCCACACCTTGGCGGAAAAGAATGTCACTACTCGTCATCCACTCGAAGTCGTCATCTTTCAGAACGAAGAAGGCGGACTGATCGGCAGTCGCGCCATGGACGGCGAACTTACCGAACGCGAACTCGATCTCGTCAGTCGCAGCGGCAAGACGATTCGCGACGGTATTAAGTTCATCGGCGGAGATCCGTCGAAGCTCGAAGGTGTGAAACGCGCGAAAGGCGACATCGCTGCTTATCTCGAGTTGCACATCGAACAGGGCGGGACGCTCGACACCGAAAAGATCAAGATCGGCGTCGTAGAAGGCATCGTCGGCATTAACTGGTGGGACGTTACGATCGAGGGATTCGCGAATCACGCCGGTACGACGGCGATGAACAATCGTCAGGATGCGCTACTCGCGGCGGCGAAGTTTATCGAAACGGTAAATCGGATCGTGACGAGTGTTCCCGGAAGACAAGTCGGAACTGTCGGCAGAATCAACGCGTTACCGGGCGCGCCGAATGTCATCCCCGGCAAGGTCGTGCTGAGTCTCGAGTTGCGCGATCTCTACGCCGCGAAGATCAACATGCTCTACGAGCGCATCCATGCCGAAGCACAGCGCATCGCCGAGGCGAGCCGCACGAAGTTTGACTTCAAAGAGATAAACGTCAACATTCCCGCGCCGACGGATCCGCGCATTCGATCGTTGATCAGCGAAGCGGCGAACGAGCTTGGTCTATCGACAAAGACACTGCCGTCGGGTGCCGGCCATGATGCACAGGACATGGCGCGGCTTGGTCCAGTCGGCATGATCTTCGTTCCGAGCGTTGGCGGCATCAGTCACTCGCCACGCGAGTTCTCCCATCCGCAGGACATCGCGAACGGAGCGAACGTCCTGTTGCACACGCTGCTCAAGCTCGACCGCGCGTGAGCTTCACTCGTAACGTAACGCGATGATCGGATCGACCTTCGTCGCGCGGCGCGCCGGAACGTAACTCGCGACTGCGGCGACGAAAACGAGTAACAGTGAGATCAAGGTGAACGTCATCGGATCGGTGGCGGTGACGCCGAAGAGTAACGTCGACATCACACGCGTTAACGCGAATGCCGCGATCAGACCGATGACGAGGCCCGCAACTACGAGCTTCAAACCGTACGAGACGGCGAGTTTCAGCACCGCGCCCGTTTGCGCGCCCAGCGCCATGCGAATTCCGATCTCGTGCGTGCGTTGGGCCACCGAGTAACTCATCACGCCGTAAATTCCCACCGCCGCGAGCACTAACGCCACTGCCGCGAAGATCGCCAGCAGCAACATGCTGAATCGTTGTCGGGCAATCGAGTCGAGAAGTATCTCTTCCATCGTCCTGATGTTCGACACCGGCTGGTCCTTATCGATCTCCCAAACAGCTTTTCGCACAGTCGCGGCGAGGCTCGTGGGATCGACGTCAGTCTTAACGACGAGATCGTTCGGTTCGAAGAAACCCGCTTGCCGGTATGAGAGATACATCTGCGGCCGCGGTTCCGCCGTCAACTCAAACTGGCGCACGTCTTTCACGACGCCGACGACTTGAATCCAGTCTTCCGGGCGCTGAATTCTGCCCGCGCCAATGCGCTTGCCGACCGCATCCTCGCCGGGCCAGTAACGGCGCGCCATCGTCTCACTGATCACTACGGCGCGCGGGCTGGTCTGGGTGTCCTGGTCCGTGAGGTGGCGGCCGCTGAGAAGCGGAATGCTCATCGTGTCGAAGTATTTCGGACTCACGATGCGCGTGACGACGATGTTTTCCTGTCCGGGCGGAGGCGCAGGACGGCCTTCGATACTGATGCCGATCGAGTTTCCCTGTCGGTACAACGGCAGATTCGTCGTGACTGCCGCTGACTTGACACCGGCGATGCTCTCGACTCGTTGGACCAGATCGTTATAGAACGTCGTGCGTCGTTCGAACTCCGCATACTTCGGCTTGGGCAGCACGACCTTCATCGTCAACAGATTGTCCGCGCGAAACCCCGGATCGACGTTCCGCAAACGCAGAAAGCTATTGATCAATAGTCCCGCGCCGATCAGAAGCACAAGCGAAACAGCCACTTCGGACATCACAAGCAGGCCGCGAATGCGTTTGCCGCTACTGCCCGTCGCCGAGTCGCGTCCGCCTTCTTTCAACGTTTCCGTTTGATTGAAGCGAGCGGCTTGCACCGCCGGAGCGAGTCCGAAGATCACACCTGTCGCCACGGAAACGAGGAATGTGAAACCAAGGACCTTGAGGTCCATCGAGATCTCGCGCGCCTGCGAGATGTTTTCCGGGATGAAGGCCTTGAGCAGTATCAATCCACCGTAGGCGATGCCGAGGCCGACGATGCCGCCGAGTGTCGCCAGCAGAACGCTCTCGGTCAGAAACTGTCGAATCAAACGCCATCGTCTCGCGCCGAGTGCGACGCGCACTGCGATCTCTTTCTGTCTGACTGCCGCTCGCGCGAGCAGCAAGTTGGCGACGTTTGCACATGCGATCAGTAGGACCAATCCGACTGCGCCGAGGAGAATCAAGAGCGCCGGGCGGATGTCGCCGACGAGGTGTTCGTGCAGTGAAGTCACGGCCGCGCCGAGATCCGCGTTTGATTGCGGGTACTGTTGCTGCAAACGTGCGGCGATCGTGCTCATCTCGGTCTGCGCTTGCTCGAGACTCGCGTCGGACTTCAAACGACCGACAACCTGGAGATAGTGTCGATTTCGATTCGCAGCCTGCTCGGCCGTGAAAGCAATGGGCGCCCATAAATGGTCGTCACTCGACGGAAACTGAAATCGCGCGGGCATTACGCCGACGACGGTATACGTTTCGCCGTTGAGATTCAGCGGCTTGCCGAGGATTGAGTTTTCGCCGCCGAATCGTCGTTGCCACAAGGAGTAGCTCAGCAACACGACGCGATTGGCGCCGGGTTGATCTTCCGCCGGCGTAAACGTGCGTCCGAGCTGTGGCTCAATGCCGAGCAACGGAAAGAGGTTGGCGGAAACGCGACGTCCTTCGATTCGCTCGGGATCGCCTGTGCCTGTTAGGTTAAAACTCTCGTCGGCGATCGCGGCCATTCCTTCGAAGACGGTGCTTTGATCGCGCCAGTCGACGAAGTTCGCGGCGGCAGGCGTGTCGCGTGGATAGCCGTGCCTGGAGGCGTCTTCCCAAACCATCACCAACTTGTCGGGATCTTTGTACGGCAACGGCCGGAGCAGCACTGTGTTGACGACGCTGAAGATCGCGGTGTTCGCGCCGATGCCGAGTGCGAGGGCAATGAGGGCGACGATGGTGAAGCCGGGATTTTTGCGTTGCATTCGGACGGCGTAACGTAAGTCTTGCACGAAATCTGTTAACAAGTTGGACCTCCCGGTTCCACCCGGCACTGGTGCTTCGCGGAATGGCTTCTGAACGCGTTTCAATTCATCTGGAAGTGAATCAAGCTCACGAAGCGCTGTCTGCTTCGCTTCGTCCTCCGGCAAACCGTTGGCAAGTGAATGCTGATAAACGTCGTGCAGGTGCTGGGCCAACTCCTCGACGATCTCAGCCTCGTGCGCGGGCTCGATGCTGAGTTGCGCGAGTCGTTTTCTAATCTCTTCGTGCCAATCAGGCATGTTCGATTCCAGTGATCCGGCTGATCGCTTCGACAAACTCACGCCAACTATTGCGCTGCGCGGCGAGCACCTTCTTGCCTGTGGCGGTGAGGCGGTAATAACGCCGGCGTCGCTGGCCGGCCTTCTCCACCCAACGTCCCTGAATCCACCCACGTTTCTCGAGTCGATAAAGCAACGGGTAAAGCGACGCGACATTAAACTTGAGCGTCCCCTTGGACCGTCGCTCAATAAGCGCCCCGATGTCGTACCCATGCCTTGGCTGGTCTTCGACGAGCGAGAGTATGAGCAACTCCGCACTCCCCTTCTTCAACTCCCGATCGAGCATTCGCGAACCCATATGTGGCATAGCGATATATTATTGAGCCGCATATCGGCCGTCAACACAGGAGTTTTCGTATACGTGATCCGGTTTTATTAACGTGCCGAGCTTAACGGTGTGTGGACGTTAGCGGGTATTTTCCGCCGGCAGCTAATCTTTCCCGAATCTGCACGCGAACAGGAAGATTCAAACGGAGAATCGTCTCGGTTACTCTCCCCGTGGCGGTCAGCGGGATTATTCGCCCGCCTTCGTTGCGAAAGTGTTCAGACCATCGCTGCGTGCGTGGATTAAACAGGCGCGTCAGCGCTCCGGTTACGACGTCAATCGAAGCGATATCCGCTCCTTTGAATCGATTGCAGTCGTAGCAGGCCAGAGCAAGGTTCTCGGACACAGTACTGCCGCCATGTTTTCGCGCGATGAGGTGATCAGGTTCGTGAGGAAAGACGACTTCGGATTCAGCTACTAAACAATACTCGCAACACTCTCTCGCTCTTTCCCGGACCTCTCGCCGTAAGGCTGCGGAGATACGGGATAAGCTCATGTCTTGGTCTTAAGGTATTCCTCCGCTCTGATTCTTACCAACTGCAATAGATGTTGGAGTTCACCCAAACACTCGAGCTCCGCTGCCTCTTCTTCCGTCAATTCATCCTCTGCGTTGCGCTCGAGTAAATCGCGCACGCGTTCCTGCGTTTCGAGTGAAGGTCGAAACGCCAGCACTTCAGCGGGTGAAGCCCCCCGCGCAAAAAGGTCCACGATCTCGTCGTAGCTCTTCTGCTCAGCCGGGAAGCCGACGAAGGGTTGATTCAATCGTTTAGAAAAAGACTCGCGTTTCATACGCTAAGAATCTTACCATGATCGGACATCGATGCCGATGTGGTGCAAAAAATGGTAGTGCCTCAGTTTGAATTCTCCGATCTCTGTGTCCTCTGTGTTCTCTGCGTTGAATATGCTCCAAGAATACCGTTTACGCAGAGACCACAGAGGACACAGAGATCACATCAGAGAAAACTTCAAACTGAGGCACTACCAAAAAAATGCGCTGAACTCGAAAGTCCAGCGCATCTCGAATGAAGGGTCAATCAGGGTCGGCTACTTACACTTGCTGTATCCGCAGTCCCGGCAGAAATCACACCCGCTGGCGTGCTCGAGTTGGCCGTGGCACTCGGGGCAGATGCCGATCATGTTGGACATGATGGCGCCGGTGACGGGTTTTTGTTGAGGGTGAATCTGGGATTGGTGCTTGCTCACGGCGCGTGCGGAGTCAGGAAGATCCTGAACGCGACGCACCGTGATCATGATGCACTCCGCGACTGCCTGTTCGGGAGACGTCAGGAGACGCTCGTTGAACCACACCGCGTGCGTGCCGGTGACTTTATTCAAACTGTACGCGACTTCCGAAGCGTCAAAACCGCCGCGCAACATCTTCGACGCCAGCAGACCCACGCCGCCGCTGATCGGACCAGTCGCAAAAACTTCCTGGATCATGTTGCCGTCGTGATTCACAGTGACGTAGAGGTTCTGACCGTCGAACGGAATCTGCCACGTCGCGCCGCGCAGCTCACGCGGACGCTCGATACGAATCGCAGTCACGGCAGGCACGGGCACAACGTCCGAATGCTCGCGTGCGATCGCTTCCTGGCGCGCTGACGCATCGTCGTCGGCAATGGTCTCGGCGGAGGTAGCCGCAGCCGGCGGAATCGGAATATCCGCAATGCCTGTTTCAGCAACCGGCTCGACGACCGCTTCAGGATTACACGCTATCTCGCCTTTCGGCTCTTCCGCTTTCATCGAAGTGAGCACCTGATTGTCACGCGATCCATCACGATAGTAGCTCACCGCTTTGCAACCAAGCTGACGACCAAGGCGATACAACGCGTCGACCGATTCCACCGTATCGTTGACCGCGCCGTTGCACGTCTTCGACACGCTGTTATCGACGTTGCGCTGAGCAGCCGCGAGCACATGAACGTGCTGCTCAGCGCTTATGTTCATCGCCGAGATAAAATGCGGCGGCAACTCACGTTCGTGTTCGACGACGTAAGCGGCCGCAGCATCTATCGATTCCTGATCGCACTGGTCCACATCGATTCCAAGCGCCTGCGCAGCCAGCGTGTGCACGTAGGTGCGCGTGCCGAGCGTGTCCTTGCGCACGTAGGCCCATGAGAAGTTTGGTTCGATACCTGACGACGTCTCAGCCACCAAAGAGATGGTGCCAGTCGGCGCGATCGTCGTCACTTCATAGTTACGCGGCGTGAGCGGGACATCTTTCGGAATGCCAATCTGGTTGTAAAGAAACTCGGTATACGCCTCGCGGTTCGGCTCAAACTCCGGAAACGCACCTTTCTCCGCGCCGAGGCGGTTGCTCTCCATCCACGACTCGCGACGCACAAATCCCATCACTTCATCCATCAAATCGATGGACGCCGCCGAACCGTAAGTGACGTTCAGATTCAAACAGAGATCCGCGAAGCCCATGATGCCGAGGCCGACAGGACGCGTACGATGGACCACGTCGTTGATCTCCGGCAACGGCCACGCGCAAGTATCGATCACGTTATCGAGAAAGCGAGTACACAGATGCGTCACTCGACGCAGCCGCTCCCAATCAACTCTCTTCTCCGGATCGTAAAACTTCGCAAGGTCGATCGAACCGAGGTTGCACGAGTTCGAGAAGTGCAAAAACTGCTCGCCACACGGGTTGCACGAATAAATCGGCCCCATCGACTTCATCATGTGATTGTGACGATTCACCTCGTCGATGAACGCGATGCCCGGCTCCGCGTACTTGTGCGCGCTCGCAACGATGCGATTCCAAATATCAGGAGCGAAGATCATTCCCGAGCGCGGCGGCTCCTCGATCGTGCAATCCGAAAGATCCGCACTCAGAAACGCCTGTCGATCGCAGAACGTCACGGTCGATCCGTCGGGCTTGCGATAGACGACATAGTCACCATCGCGTACGGGATCGAAAATCGATTCCGTCCACGGCTGTTCGTTGAACTCAGACTGGAACCACTCGTTATTGTCGACGGCTTTCAAGAAACCATCAGTGACGTTGACGGAGATATTGAAGTTCGTGAGCGAGTGCTGATCGTTTTTCGCGTGAATGAAGCGCAGCACGTCAGGATGAGTAACGCGCATCATGCCCATGTTCGCGCCGCGTCGCACGCCGCCCTGTTTCACGACGTCGGTCACCTGATTGACGATGTTCATGAACGACACCGGACCGGATGCGACGCCAGTCGCAGAGCTGACCATAGCGCCGTGCGGCCGCAGAAACTCGTACGTCATTCCCGTGCCGCCACCGGTTTGATGAATCGTCGCCGCCGCCTTCGCGTGATCCATGATGCCGCTGAGCGAGTCGGGCACTTCGAGAACGAAGCACGCGGCAAGCTGCCCGTTTGCCTTGCCGGCGTTAACTAGGCACGGCGTGTTGGGAACGAACTCGCGCGCCAGCATCACCTCGCTCATCGCGGTAAAAAACTGGTCTCTTTTTTCTTTCGTTTCCGCCTTCGAGACGTGCCCGACGACGCGGCTCACAATGGCTGCCCAGTCTTCAAACGGGTGGCCTTTGGAGTCCTTCAGCGAGTAGCGCTTGCTAACGACTTTTCTGGCATTAAGTCCTAGCTCCTGCGACCGTTTTCGCGGGGAAATAGTGGGAGAACCAACGGTCTTAGTGCCGACCTTTTTGCCGATAGCTGCGCTCATCAATCTCTGCCTTTCTGGGGGGCGTCCGAATTCGAATTTAGGGTTTCAAAAACACGTCGGCCAAGCGCAATTACTACGCAGGCTTTAACTTAGAGTGTGTTAAGAATACTCCGGTTGGCTTCTAAAAACGACCATCACGAGCGGGTCGGACTATACTCCTTTGCCCGTTCCATGTCAACAATATCTTGTACTAATCTGTGTGGCTGAATGCTACAGAGTGTAGTTATCGAAGAACTAAAGCGGATTATTTAGAAGAACTATTTGAGACCAGCAACTCGTAGTTTCCGATGTCGCGATTGTGACTGTCGAGCGCGGCGAATGTGTCGGACGTTTCCTCGAGCATCTGCTTCGTCATCGCTATCGAATCGCTGAGCTGTTCGAAGTCGAGTGACGAGACGCGTTCAGGCGTCGGCAAGGTGACGACCTGGTCGTTTACGAGTCCGAAGAAGTTCTCGATCGACTGCAACTGGCCTTCAACCAATTTCACCGACCGTTCGATGTCGTTGAAGGCAGCAACACGGCGTTTCAGTATCTCGACGTTCGCCTGTTGAATGCGACGTTCGCGATCGTCCTTGGCGGACTGCACCGATCGCTCGGCCTGAACCAACTGATTCTGCACCGCCTGACGATTGATCGAGCGAAGATGATGTTTGCGACGGCGATAGACGTCGAGCAGATCGACAAAGTCTTCCCAACGCTGGTCCAGACTTTGAATGTTGTGCGGAATCTGCTTGGTGCCGGTGAACTTCTTGTAGTTCGAATAGATCTGGTTCTTCATCCAGCGCAAATATTCGACAGCCTCACGTTCGCGTGGATCGAATAACTTGATCTGCGCTTCGCGTTGCTGTTCGCGTAATTTCAAGAGGCGCTGCTTTTCTCTGCGATCGACAAGCCGTCGATACATCGCGTTCGCTGGCACGGTGGCGAGATAGAGTGTTTCAGTTGCTAACGCGGCAACAAGCGGAGTGACGTCCTGAACGTAAGCGGCAGCAACGGCAAAGCCGGCCATCCCCCAAAAGTTGATGGGCTCTTTGAAGGCTTCTTTCAGATACCTAATGTCAAACTTGGGAAACTCGGCCATAAACTTATTGAAACTGGCGTTGCAAAGCCTTCCGCAAAATTAGAGACGCTACATCACATCGTACGCGAGCCGCCGCTACCATTGTTACCACTGCTGGTTTCGCCTTCAGCCGGGAGCGCCTGTGGCGTGGGCGCGTCCGACCCGGCGCCGAGCAGGCCCATGTCCTGTTTGTATCTAAGCAACTTGTCGTGCAACTGCATGTCCAACGCTTCTCGCTCAATCTCCTGCATCTGCGTATCGACTGAGGCCGTGCCAAGTTGCATCTTCGCTTCGGCAGCGGCAGCGCGTCGATCGATCTTGTCGCGCATCTCGTTGAACGTCGACGCATCGTCCCCGAGTTGAAACGATTCCATCGTCTGCGCAAGCTGTTCCTGCAACTTCGCCTGCTTCGACTGATTTATCAACTGCATCGCTTCAGCGGTACGACGCTGCATCTGAAGCACATAATTATCGCGTGCTTTAAGTGCCTGTTTCGATGCGAGGCTCGCGTGCTCCAGTTGCTGCGATGTCTTCTGGAGGTCGAGCTCCGCCTGCTGTAACTGGCCGATGTACGCAGTGGCGATATCGTCGCGACCCATCTTCACGGAGGCGCGAATCTTCGAATCGAGATCGACTCTCTGAGTTTCGAGACGCTCTTTATTTTTGGCGAGGAGTCTTTCGGTTGCCATCACCTGCGCGACCGAGTTGTTGAGTTCGGGCACGCGGTCGCGCATATCGCGAATGGTTTGCTGAAGAATGAGTTCGGGGTCTTCAGTCTTCTCTATAATCCCCCCAAAAAGCGAGCGCATCGAGCGCTTCATTCTTGTCCAAAGTCCCATCTTCCGCTCATCCTCCACCAGCGAAATGTGAAATCTAAGGCTGGGCGGCGGCCTTGATACCGCCAAATTATCGGCCGGGCGCGACGCTCTGATGTACGACGCATACGCTCAGGCAGTTTCAATTCCAGCGAAAACTGTGTCGGAGTATAGCAGTACCCGCGTTCAGGAAGAAGACGAACGCCCGATATCGGTGCGGTACTGCATTCCCGTCCAAAAAATCTTCTGTAACGACTCGTAACAGAGCTCCAGCGCGCCTGATAAGTCGGCCGCCGCCGCTGTGATTCCCAGAACACGTCCGCCAGTGGCCGTAAACTTTCCATTCGAACCCATCGACGTCCCAGCGTGAAAAACCTGAACACGCAACGGATCGATCTCATCAAGCCATTCAATTTGAGCGCCAGAGTCATACTTTCCCGGATAGCCACGGTTTGCGACGACGACACACGCCGAAGAACCTTCTGTCCACTCCAGTTTTAACTGACCAAGCGTTTTGTTGCGCATGGCTTCAAAGACGGACGATAAATCCGTCTTCAGACGGATCAATATGGCTTGCGTTTCCGGGTCTCCGAAACGAACGTTGTACTCCAGAAGTTTTGGCCCGGCGGACGTCAGCATCAGGCCTAAAAACAGAACGCCCTTGAATGGAAATCCCTCGTCACGAGCGCCCTTTAAGGTCGGCTCCACGATCTCGCGAACTGCTCGATCCAGCGTCGCGTCGTCCAACACGGAGGCGTCAGTGATGGTGCCCATGCCGCCCGTGTTGGGACCGGTGTCGTTATTGCCGATTCTCTTGTGATCGCGCGCGGCGGGCATCAGGGCGTAATCGCGTCCATCGGAGAAGAGCAGCAGCGACGCTTCGCGACCGATCAACGTCTCTTCGAGGACGATGCGTTCCGCAGCTTTATCGCCGGCGACGTGCTGAATCATCAAGTCGTCAATGGCTTTTTCCGCTTCGGCGTGTGTCGCGGCGACGACGACGCCTTTGCCTGCGGCAAGACCGTCGGCTTTGATCACGACCGGCGAATCAGGCGAATCAGTCGAGCCAAACTCGCCGCTTCTGAGTGCTTCAATCGCCTGCGCCGGCGAACCGGCGACGCGATATTTCGCCGTCGGTATTCCGTGCCGCGCCATGAAGTCTTTCGCGAATATCTTGCTGCCTTCGAGTCTGGCGGCGGCTGCGGTTGGGCCAACGATGGGCAGGCTTTTCTGGTCAAATAGATCGACGATCCCGTCAGTCAACGGGGCTTCCGGACCAACGAACGTGAGGTCAATATGGTTTGTCCCAGCAAATTGGGCCAATCCTGTTAGATCGTTAACCGGAATGTCTACGAGCCTGGCCACCTGGGCGATTCCCGCGTTACCTGGAGCACAATAAAGCTCGACGGGAGTTGACGTTGTCTGGTTCAGGGCCCACAGGATCGCGTGCTCACGTCCGCCGGAGCCGATAACAAGGATTCTTCGCATATTTGACGGCGGATGCTGCCACCCGGTCAGAAAGAATGTCAAGAACCCTGATTTACGCAGGATTTACCTTGACACAATTTCGCCATAGTTATATACAAATCCAACCAATGGCGGCCCGTGCGGCTGGATTCTTTACCTCAACTGGTAGACAACCTAAGAGTATCCCCATTCTCTGATGCGTTGTTCTTTATTCGCCCGCCGGAAAAACGTGTTTTAGGTTAACGACCCAGGGAGTAGATCATGGCACAGACGGAAGCGGCTCACGCATTGGAAACGTCTACACACAGCGAATATCAGGATCGCCCCATTAGGTGCGTCGATTGTAACGAAAACTTTATCTGGACAGCCGGCGAGCAGGTGTTTTTCCACGATAAGGGACTCAAGAACGAACCTAAGCGATGCAAACCCTGCAAGCAGGCGAAAAACGAGCGGCTGGCGGCAATTGCCGCAGCACAATCATCCGGAGTTCGGCAGCGAATAGAAGTGTCAGTGCAATGCGCACAATGCGGACAACAAACTACCGTTCCCTTTTATCCTTCGCAGGGACGCCCGGTCTATTGTCGTTCGTGCTTCCTTGCAGGTAAGACTACGCCGGCCGAAACGTCGGTTGCTTAGTACGACCCGGACTGCGGCAGCATCCGTGCGGTCTTCACAATTGGCCTCGCGATTAGCCTCCCACATGCACAATCGGACGTCTGTTGGAATCTCGCTCTGCTTTCCGTAACACTTCGTGTGTCACCGGCGCCGTGTCGCCCTCGCCGAACGCGATGTACTTCAGCAGGTAAGAAATCGGATTTCCTTCGCTCCATCCGAAATACACGTGCGGCAACTTGCCCATCTCGTCACGCAAGTACAGCAGAAACGCCGCGATCGCATTCGGCACCGCCGGCGACTCGGTCCGCAGTATTCGATAATTGTCGACTGTCTCTCCTCGAATACTCAGCGTACCCGAAAATTCAGACGCATCGCCGGGCGTGACTTCGAAGAATAGAATCGGTTCGCCGTCGGGGATGTGGTTGCTCGTACGTTTCTCGCGCTCCTTGTGCGCGTACTCAACCGCGTCGCCTTTATCGCGTCGATTGGTGATGATGCGAATCGTTCCCTTTGCGGCGTCTTTGATGAACTGTCGCGCCTGATCGTCGAGTTCGATTCTTTCAACGCGAAGTTCCGTCGAGCGCCACACGCGCGAGAAGAGCGACGCGAGAATGATCGTCAGGATAAAGAACGAAGCGATCTTGATTCCTTCCGGCCGCTCGTGAATGTTCTGAATCGTGGTGTAGACGAAGATCAACGCGATGACCAAGTAGACCTGCCACCTGCCGCCTTTCTTGCGCGCCGCGAGAGTCACCGCGATCGCGGCGGACGTCATTAACACCAAGACGCCCGTCGCGTAAGCGCCGCCCTGCGCGTCAACGTCGGCGCGAAAGATGATCGTCACGGCGAATGCGATCAAAGTGATCACTAGCACCAACGGGCGCGCTGCCCTGGCCCATTCAGGCGCCATGCCGTAACGCGGCAGATAACGCGGCACGATACTCAACAGTCCCGCCATCGCCGACGCGCCGGCAAACCACAGAATGAAGATCGTGCTGAGGTCGTAAACGGTTCCGAAGATGTCGCCGAAGAAGTGATGGGCCAGGTATGCAATGGCGCGTCCGTTCGCTTCACCACCTTCGGCAAACTGCTCCGCGGGTATCAGCGTCGTCGTCACCATACTGCTGCTGATCAACATGACGCTCATGATCAGCGCGGCAGTGCGTAACAACTTTTTAGTGTTGTGAATACGACCGTGGAGCAGTGGCAGGACCTTTGTTTCGTCGCCGTGGCCCGTCTTAGTCGAATGAATATCTTCCCAATCCTTGTCACTCAGATCCTGGTCGCCTTTGACCAACGGCATCACGGCCACGCCCGTTTCAAAACCTGAAAGACCCAACGCGAGTTTGGGAAACAGAAACAACGACACGAGCACGATCATCCAGGCGTTGCCATTCACTTCGCGATGCGCGAACAACGCTTGTTTCCACTCGGGAAAATGAACCGGATGCGACAACAGTTCATAGAGGCCAAACCCGATCACGATCACGTTCAGCAACAGGTAAGCGGCGACGAGTGCGACAGCGATTCCGATCGCTTCTTTAAAGCCTTTCAGAAAGATCAGGCCCAGCACGGCGATCAGCGCTAGCGTCACGCCGATCTGATGTTTGAAGAGATCGGGTGTGAATGGGTTTTCGATGATGTGTGCGGTGGCGTCCGCGGCGGAGAGCGTGATCGTGATAACGAAGTCAGTGGCGACGAAACCCAGCAGCACGAGGACGAACAGCTTTCCCTTCCAACGCGAGAGCAAGTGCTCGAGCATCGAGATCGAACCCTCGCCGTGCGGACTTTCCTCCGCGACTCGATTGTAAATCGGCAACGCGCCGAACAACGTCAGCAACACGAGTATCAGAGTCGCAACCGGCGAAAGTGCTTGAGCGGCGAGAAACGCGATACCGGGCTGATAACCAAGCGTCGAGAAGTAATCGACGCCTGTCAGGCACATCACCTGCCACCAGGGATGTTGTTTGTGTGGAGTGGAATGCGCTGCTTCCTTGTGAGCGGCAGCGCCTTTGTATAACCAGAGTTTGAAACGTCGTCCGGCAGTCCGATTAACTAAGCGATTCAACATATTTTGACGGTCCGGATCTCCGGACACCCAAAAATACAAAAGGCACGAGGCAATGAGCCCCGCGCCATTTCGATCGCGGCACTGCCCTTCCTTTTGGCCTACGAGGTTAGCTGTCGGGCTCGAACTGGAAGTGTTCGTCGCTGGAGCAATTTGCTCGACAACGATTCGCCCCATGTTTCACTGGTGAGTGAAACGTTGGTTCCCCCGCGTTGCTCACCGTCCTGGTGTCGCAACTTCGGCAGACATCAAATTATCAAAACCCTTTGCGATGTTACTCCTCGCAGCACCGGGAAGCAACAAACAAATATTTAACCACCGACGTGTACGATGGGCCGTTGATCGGGATCCTTTTCAGCCTGCCGCAGAACTTCGTGCGTCACCGGCGCGGTGTCGCCTTCACCGAACGCGATGTATTTCAGTAAGTAAGAAACGGGATTTCCTTCGCTCCAGCCAAAATAAACGTGCGGCAGTTTTCCGGTCTCGTTGCGTAGAAAAAGCAGAAACGCGGCGATTGCATTCGGCACGGCGGGCGATTCAGTCCGCAGAATCTGAAAACCGTCAACCGTCTCGCCTCGCACCTTCAATACTCCCGAAAACTCCGACGCGTCTCCAGGCGTGACTTCAAAAAACAAGATCGGCTCGCCGGCGGGAATGTGATTGTCGAGCCGCTTCTCTTTCTCCTTCATTTCATACTCGAGCGCATCGCCGCGATCGACTCGATTCGTAATAATCCGCACCGTTCCCTTTGCTGCCTTACGAATAAACTCCCGCGCGGCGTCGTCGAGTTCGATCTGTTCCACGCGCAACTCAGTCGAGCGCCAAACGCGCGAGAACAGCGAGCTCGCAACTATCGCGATGATAAAAATCGACGCGATCTTCAAACCCTCAGGCTGCTCGATGATGTTAACCACTGTCGTGTAGACGAACACCAAAGAGATCACCATGAACACCCACTGTATTCGCTCACCCCGGCGACGCGCGGAGAGCGTCACCGCAATCGCCGCTGACGTCATGAGCGCAAGAACGCCAGTCGCATAAGCGCCGCCCTGCGCATCAACGTCCGCCTTGAAAAGAATCGTGACGATAAAACAGATCACAGTGAACACCACGACGAGCGGACGCACTGCGCGCGCCCATTCGGGCGCCATTCCGTACCGCGGCAGGTAACGCGGCACGATGTTCAAGAGACCTGCGAGCGCGGACGATCCGGCAAACCACAGTATCGAGATCGTGCTCAGGTCGTAGATCGTTCCGAAGACGTCGCCGAGGTACAAGTGGGCCAGGTATGCGAGCGCGCGCCCGTTCGCCGAGCCTGCTTCTTGCGTCGGAGTTTCCGGCAGAAACTCATGCGGCGGAATCAACATCGTCGTGATGATACTGCTCGAAAACAGCAGAAAGCTCATGATCAACGCCGCGCTCGTGAGCAACTTGCGCGTGTTATGAATGCGTCCGGCAAGCTCAACGGGCGACTCGCCGCTGCGGGTCAGGTGTTGCGTCTCGATCTTGTGATCACCCGGATCGCCGTCGCCTTTGACGAGCGGCATCACAACCACGCCGGTTTCAAACCCTGACAGACCAAGCGCCAGCTTTGGAAAGACAAACAGCGCCATCGCGACCATGAACATCGGATTCGGATAGAGATCAAACAGCCAGCGTTTCCAGTCGAAAAGCACCGTCGGATGGGTTGCGATCTCATAAAAACCGACAGCAATGATCGTGAGGTTCAGTGCGATGTAGATCACGACGAGAAACACGGCGATGCCGATCGCCTCTTTGAAGCCGCGGAGAAAGATCGCACCCAACGCGGCGATCAGTACGAGCGTTACAGCGACACGATGGTGCAGGAAGTCGAGATGTGCGAGGACAAACGGATTCTCGACGATGTGGGCGGTCGCGTCGGCGGCTGAAAGTGTGATCGTGATGATGAAGCTCGTCGTCGCAAAACCCAGCAAGGCAAGGACAAACAGCTTGCCCTTCCAACGCGACAACAGGTTTTCCAGCATCGAGATTGAGCCGTCGCCAAACGGGCTCTCCGCGGCAACGCGTCGATACATCGGCAGCGCGCCGAACAACGTAAGAAATATCAGGACGAGCGTGGCAATCGGCGAGAGCGGACCGGCGGCGATGAACGCAATGCCAGGCTGATAACCGAGCGTCGAAAAGTAATCGACGCCGGTAAGACACATGACCTGCCACCAGGAATGTTGTTTGTGTTGAGTATGCGAGGATTCGTCGGTCGAACCGCTACGTTTTCTGCCCTCGAGAAACCAGAGCTGGAACCTGCGTCGTGATCTCTGCAACAGCCCCATCGTCGATTGTCAGTCGCTTAGCACGTTCAAGTTTGATGTTGCCGGTAATAATTGGGGCTTTGGGGTAGTTACGTCAACAAAAACTTCGGAGAACACACCGCGCTTTCGGATCTGACGACAAAAAAAGCGGGCGGGGACCTCCCACAGCCCCCACCCTAAGGCCACGTGTCCTCACCCCACGCGACCACTTCGTCCACCGGGGAGGTGAACGCAGGCGAATTATGCAATAGTCCGCTTAAAGTTTCAACCCGGTTATTGTTTTTCACAGGGACAAAAAGATGCCGCTGTCGCGGGGCAAAATTTATCGTCTACATAAGCCACAACAATTGCTTTGAACTTCGCTAGGAATACGATAGTTAACGCCGCTGCAACGTTTGCTTCATTTTGCCCGGGCTGCACCACGTGCTGCATCATCGCCTTGGGCCAGTTGCGGATTGTGTACTTCCGTATGACCTAAATCGGAAAACGCCACGATCGCCAGCAGCGCTGTGACGCTCAGCGTACACAGAATGTAGAGGATCGCAGTCTTCTCGAAATAGATCAGCAGAGTGACCAGCAACCCGAGGCCAAGAGCCCACAGGACAGTTATCAACTTGCGTCGCCGGCGATCGCCGGCAATGGTTTTTCGATTCATTCTTCTAATTACTCTTTAGCAGTTGGTATGTTTGCGAAAATCGCGTCTTAGTAAATCACACGGCTCGGTAAAAACGTGCCGGTGGTGGAAATCGCCGACGACAGGCCGCCCGTCACGGCGCCCATAAGTGTCGAGCCGATACGTTGGGACGAGAACATTCCGGCTTCGGGAACTTCAATCACGTCGTACGCCTGGAGCAACACGTCCGGCTTCTGGTTCTTGCGGATCGCAGCGACGTCGACGGTGATCAGTTCCTGATTCGCGGAGCCCGGAATCTGCCGGTAAATGCGCACTTCGTTCAGCTTTGCTTCTTTTCTCGCGCCGCCCACCATGGCTAACGCGCGGCTCAGCATCAATTGATCCCGCAGGTAGATTCCGCCGGGAGACATCACGCTGCCGGTGATGTAAACGGGCTCAGCTTCCGTCACGAGCACGTAATCGCCGGGCCGAATAATCGGGTTGGCCTCGATCTTCCCTGCACGCAAATCGGAGATCTTTACGATCGCGAGCGGGATGCGTGTGCCGTCGATCGGCGCGGCTTCGGCTTCTTCGCCGGGTTCCGGACACATCAGCGGCTCGGTATGCAGGATCTGAATCGTTCCTGACGCACGCTCCGTAAATCCACCCGAAACCGCCATCAACTCGTTCAAACGAACTCGTCGCTTCATCTCCACGCGCGTCGGCTGGCGAACGGCGCCAAAAACCGTCGCCGGCTGCCGGCTGTTGCGTTCCGAGATGCGGACACTCACTTGTGGGTTATTGATGAACTTCGCGTACGCTACCGTGATGTCCTTCTGAACGTCCTTGTCCGTGCGGCATTTCGCCGGAATCGGTTTCTCGATAAACGGCAGCGCGCTGAGGTTGCCTTCGCTATCGACCTGAACGCTGCTCGAGAGTTCCGGTTGTCCGAAAACGCGAACGTCGATCACGTCGCCTGGTCCAAGCAGATACGACTTGATTCCCTGAATGTCCAATCCCGGCGATTGCGCAGGCACCGGAGGAGCCGAACTCTGTTGCTGCGGTTCCTGTGCATGAGCCAACAACGCCACGCTACAAAGAAAAGCGGCGGCTGCGATCAACGATAACTTCACCTTCATGTCTCCCACCCTCTAGATTTTCAGTATGGTATCGGGAATCCCGTCGTTGCGCTTCTTAGAAAGATGCCGGCCAGCGCTTCGAGCCAACCGCGGCCTCCAAAGAAACCGGTGTCGGAAACCTCGACAACATCGTACGGTTGCAGAAAAACATCGGGCTGCTGGTTCTTTTTGACCGCCTCAAAGTTAACTTTGAGGACGTCCTGAAGTCCCGCGCCCTTCTGCCGGTAAATCACGACCTCCGACAGTTTTGCTTCTTTCCTCGTGCCGCCGGCCATTCCCAGTGCCCGGCTCAGCGTGAGCCCATCACGCAACATGATGGAGCCCGGGGAGACTACGCTGCCCGTAATGTAAACCGGTTCGGCTTCCGTCACCAAAACGAGATCGCCAGGCCGGATGACCGGATTGGCGGTTCCCTTTTGCAATTCAGAAATTTTGATCACCTGGAGCGGAACGGCGGTTCCAGCGACCGGCAATGATTCCGCTTCCTCGCCTGGACCAGGACACAGCAACGGTTCGGTATGCAGAATCTGAATCGTTCCGGCTGCTCTATCCGTAAAACCGCCCACAGCCGCAACCAGCTCATTCAACCGTAACCGGCGATCCATCGGAACTTTTCCCGCCTGACGCACGGCGCCCGAAACAGAAGCAGGCTGACGGCTGTTGCGCTCGACAACGCGTACGCTGACCTGCGGATCTTTAATCAGCTTGCTGTAAGCCAGCGCGATGTCTTTTTGGACCTGTTTCTCGGTGCGGCATTTGGCTGGGATGGCGTCGAGGAAAGGCAACGAACTCAGGTTCCCTTCGCTATCGACCTGGGCGTTGGAATTCAGGTCATGCTGTCCGAAGATTCTGATTTCGAGCACGTCTCCCGGACCAAGCAGATACGTTTTCTGCTGTTGCTGACCAACCACACCGGATACAACACAGATCAGGACGGCAAGGATCGAGAACGGTCGTTGTAGGTTCATGTCAGAATCTCGAATTCGTGGTTTTCAGCTTCTTCTGCCGGTGTTGCTTTTTGCGACGATGCAAGGTCCCGGGCACGACGAAGCCGGTGAAAAGTAAGTTGCAATGATCGCACAAAAGGTGGTAGATGCCAACCAGACGCAGCAGCAAAGGCGTGCGTTTGTAGCCGCTGCGAACCCTTGTACTACCGCATTTTGGACACTTCGGGCCCATCAATCCTCGTTATCAACCGCCGCTTCGTTTTTGGACCATCGCGCCTCGTTGTTCGACCGCAATCGAGACTGCAACTCGGCGATCTGGTTCTCGATCTTCTCCGTTCCCGCAGCCCGCACTTCCTGTTTCACCACATCCTGGTTCAGGTAGAAAAGCGCGTCGCGATAACGATCGATCGCGCGGCGGTAATGTCCTTTGAACGCGGATCGCTCGGCCAGTTCCACCCAGTGGGCCACCTTCACCGAGGCGATGAACTCACCGATCGCGACTCTCGAGTCGTGCAGTTCCGGTTCGTTCGGATAGACGCGGAGCGTTGAATCGATGCATTCGAGCGCTTTGTTCGCGGTCTCGATCTTGTCGAACGTGCGTGCGCGTTGCTGTGCTTCGTGAGTCAACGCGCGTGCGTGTCCCCTGGCCCAGGTCAGGAGATGATGTTTGTGCAGTGCGCGGACGCGTTCCTGTCCGGCGCGAATCGCGATTCCTTTTTCACTTCCGAGACGACCCGATCGCATCGCTTCGTCGGTGCTCGAAAGATACTCGTGACAGAGTTGGGCCACGTCGAGATGTGTTTCCGGAGTTGAGCCCGGCAGATCCGCGGTGGTCGACTGTTTTTGAATCGTTCGTAAAGCCGCGGAATGCAGTGACGCGGAAAAACCTTTCTTCTGGCTGCGACTGCTGCTTGAGTGCGATCGACTCGACGGCTTCTGACTGATACCGTGGTCCAAGACGTAACGCGTCCACGCTCGGCGCATCACGACCTCACGCGCCGACAACGCAACCAGCAACACGACACTCGCAGCGAGCCCTGCCGGCAACCATGGCGCTTCGTCGCCGCCGCGCACCAGCATCCACCACAGACCAACGAACAGACCGGCGGCGACCAGGATTACCACCGTCAGGTAACCTGCGCTCGACGGCATACGAGCACGCGCGTGACCGCTCCGGAGTTCATCAGAAGAGCGTGACCGCGAACTGCTCGAAAAGAATTGATCTGCCGAGTTGTGTCCCAACAAGCGCCTCCAGGTTGGACTCGCCAACCATCAGGACCCCAAAATCACTAATGTAAAGCGCATTGTGCCGGGGGGAATGGCCTCACAAGGCTCTCAAGGCCATAATAGTCGGCTTTTTGGGATTGCCCTGTCAATATATGATGCCTTCGAGGTAGTGTCCTGGTTTGAAATTCGTTCTTCTCCGCGTTCCCTATGAGCGCTGCCTTGGCTGATGTTGCGCGCACAGAAAGAACACGGATTAAAAATCACAGCCAGATTAGGACACCACCTGCCTTCGCACTACGAAATAGTAAGCACTCACAAGGAACGAACAAGATGAGCGAGAAAAAATTCAACGGCAAGGTTGCGGTCGTCACCGGAGCGACGTCGGGAATCGGCCGCGCCTGCGCGTTCGGTTTTGCGAACGAAGGCGCCAAAGTGATCTGCGTCGGACGCAACGAAGACGCTTTAAACGCTATTGTTCAGGAGTTGCGGAACACCGGCGCCGAGGCGCTTCCGGTTCGCGCCGATCTCTCAAACGACGCCGAAGCGGATCACGTCGTCGACGAAGCCGTCAAGGCTTTCGGCGGCATCGACGTGCTCGTAAATGCCGCCGGCTTCATTAAAAGCGGCACGATCGAAAACACGTCTATTGAAACCTGGGACGAGATGATGAACGTCAACGTCCGCGTCGTGTTTCGACTCATGCAACGCGCCGTGCCGACTTTGATCGAACGACGCGGGAACGTCGTGAATATCTCCAGCGTCACCGGACTTCGTTCATTTCCGGGCGTGCTCGCCTACTGCGTTTCAAAAGCAGCGGTGGACCAACTCACGCGCTGTTCGGCGTTGGAACTGGCGTCGAAAGGCGTGCGCGTGAACGCAGTGAATCCCGGTGTCGTGGTAACTGAGATTCACAAGCGCGGCGGCATGAACGAGGAAGCGTATGCCGCGTTTCTCGAACACTCGAAAACCACTCACCCGCTCGGCCGCACTGGACGGCCCGAGGAGATCGCGGCGCTGGTCCTGTTTCTGGCGTCGGATGAAGCCTCGTGGATCACAGGTGCGACTTATTCGATCGACGGCGGCCGCGCGTTAACCTGTGCTCGCTAGAAGGGTTTCTTGTCGATGACTTTTCCAAACGCCAATCCTCCAAACCTCGGGCGCGTAGTGGCAATCAGGCAATCGCAGCAAGTCAGCGCGATCAAAATCGCACTCGCGATCGTCGCCATGCTGATCGCGGTCTTTCTCGGCTTACTCGTTTTGCTCGTGATCGGTATCGAGACTGGTCCAATCGGACTGATTCTCGGTCTGATCGCGGCGACGATTCCCGTCCCGCTTTATGTCGTGCTCGTCTTGTGGATCGATCGTTACGAAGGCGAGCCGTTGTGGATGTTGGGCACGGCTTTTTTCTGGGGCGCGCTGGTCGCGTCGTTCTTTGCTTTTTTACTGAACACCAGCAGCGGCTTGATCGTCGGAACGATCGCCTCGAACGCGGAAGCCGGCGAGGCTTTTGCCGCCGTTATCTCCGCACCGATTGTTGAAGAGATCGGCAAGGCGTTCATTCTGATCATCTTTTTTTTCTGGAAGAAGGATGAGTTTGACGGCGTGGTCGATGGAATCGTCTACGCGTCGATGGCGGCGCTGGGCTTCGCAATGACGGAGAACATTCTTTACTACGGCAACGCGGCAGAGACGAGTGGCGGCGTGTTGACCGCGACTGTGATCGTGCGCGGGTTCTTCGCGCCTTTTTCGCATCCGCTGTTTACGAGCCTGACCGGTATCGGTTTGGGCCTCGCACGACAGTCGACGAATGCGGCGATAAAAGTCCTGACGCCCCTCGTCGGATTGCTGATGGCGATCTTCATGCACAGCATCTGGAATGCGTCGGCAGTCTTCGGCGGCGGAGGGATTTTTGTCCTGACTTACATCGTCGTGATGGTTCCGGCGTTTCTGATCATGCTCGTCGTGATCCTGCTGGCGTTGCGGCGCGAGGGACAGGTCGTGCGTCAGTTCCTCATCATGGATATCGACCGCGGTCTGTTTACTCGCGAAGAGTACGAACAACTCGGATCGATCACGGGGAGGATGGGTTCGTCGTTCAGCGCGCTTTCCCGAACGGGTGTGAAAGGCTGGCGAACCCGCAGGCGCTTTAACCAACTGGCGAGCGAGCTCGCGTTTCATCGCAGTCGTGTTTCGCGGGGCATTCGGTCGCGGAACCAGGATCCCGAGGCGCAGGAAGCCGCTTACTTACATGCGCTTCACGATTTAATGAACGAGTTGCGCACCAGGTAGTCGCCGAAACTCGTGTCCAATTTCCCATCTCCGGGTAATCTCTGCATCCTCCGCGCCTCTGCGGTTTCTTTATTAACGCCATCGGTTCACCGCAGAGATTAACGCCATCGGTTCACCGCAGAGGCGCAGAGGACGCAGAGAATATTTCAGACTAGGACACCACCGTTCCTGAATTAGTCCTCGCTGCGTATCTCGTTTCTGGCATATACTTGCCGGCGGCTGCGTGGTTATTTTCACCAGAGCCTGAAGCTCGTGAGAATCCAACTCTTACCTAGTACGTTTGACGCTAACGGCCGGGCAACGCTCGAACAACGGTTGACCTGCTTTTTAATAGACGACTGTGTCGCAGTCGATGCAGGCAGCCTCGCTATCGCTCTGTCAAACGAGCAACGGTCCAGGGTGCGCGATATCATCGTTACGCATCCTCACATGGACCACGTCGCCAGTCTGCCAATCTTCATCGACGATCTTTATCCGACACTCAAGCAGCCGGTTCGCATCTACGCAACGCCCGAAGTTATCAGCCTGCTGGAGCGCGACGTGTTCAACTGGAACGTCTATCCGCGTTTTTCGGATCTGAAAAACGATTATGGTCCAGTGATGGAGTACGTGCCGATTCCCGCCAGTGGTTCGTTCCCAGTGGCCCACCTCACGGTAACGGCTGTGCCGGTCAATCACATCGTGCCGACAGTTGGTCTAATCGTGTCGGATGGAAAGACGAGCGTGGCTTTCAGTTCTGATACAGCGGAGACAGAAGAGTTTTGGAAGCTACTGAACGAGACGCAGCACGTCGATGCTTTACTGATCGAGGCGTCGTTTCCAAATCGATTGTCGAAGCTCGCCACCGTGTCGCGTCACTTCACGCCCGCTTCGCTCGGCGAGGAGTTGAAGAAACTCAATCACAATGGGCTCGACATCATGACCGTCCATCTCAAGCCCGCGTATCGCGCGGAGATCATCGAACAACTCAACGCGTTGAAGATTCCGAATCTTGGTGTGATGGATCCCGGGAAGGTCTACGAGTGGTGATTTTCTAGGCAGGCCGATCGAACTGGACCGGTTCAAATTCCTTTTCCGCATGTTCCCCATCGGCGCCCTGAAGTGAAACACGCCCGCTCACAAGCAACTCCTTGACGCGAAAGGTACGTTCATTCCGGTCGCGGCCGGGCATGAGCTCGGCCCGGAACGTCACTGACATTCCCGGCCGCGCCCAAACATCTCCTGCTCGTTTCGCTTCGTGCATATTTCGTCGCTTCAAATAAGCGCCGGCTGCGCCCACTGCTCCGGCGGCTATTGCCAGTCCGCCCAAGAACCACCTGGTGCGCTTCTTCATATTGCTAACGCGTTTTCTATTCGCAAAGAGGATCGAGCCTGGCGGAAATAGTCGGCAATCCGCTGAGCGCGCGTTCGGCGTTCAGTGGTGTGAAACTCGCCCACTCGGGCGGTACGGCGCCTTCCGCGAACACCGCTTCAACCGGACACTCCGGCACACACGCATCGCAGTCGATGCAAGTCTCGGGATTGATCACCAGCATGTCGTCATCGAGATGGAACGCTTCGACAGGGCAAACGAGGGCACAGTCAGTGTAGCGACAGTTGACGCACGGTTCGGCAACGACATAAGTCATTGAGTTTTGCTCCTTGGGCGTAAGAGTTAACTTTATGAAAGCTCCGGCCGCGGAACCCGCGCCGGATGCGGCTATATTAAACAAGAACCGCCCAGTTTTGAAAGATGCCGTGCTTCAAAGCACGTTCTTGAAGGCGTACCGCACGATCAGGATCAACAGAATCGCCGCGATCGTGCCCGCAATCACGGTATTAGTCCAGTTGCGGCCGACCTGAATTTTCGTCACGCCCGACGCGCTCTCAAACTCTCCCGTCATCTGATAATCCTTCTTGCGTTCTTCCATCAGGTCGGCGTTGTGAACGAAATTGGCGATGTCTCGCGACGCGTTTTGAAACTTCACTTCTCCGCGCTTTTTCTCGGCGACGATGCGCATCGCTTCTTCAGCCGCCGTCGCTTTTACGTGTCGCCGCGGCGGCAATCGCGCAACGTCCGCCTCGCACCACGAGACACTGACGTTTCTTAAGTTTGAACTTCCGCGGACGGCGTTGCTTACCGGCGCCGTCCTTTTGTTTTTCACTACATCCAATCCCGCTACCCGGAAAAAATTTTTCCCTCACCGGAAAAACATTTTCCCCTGTGCTGCGCATGAATGTTTAGAAGAGATTTTTCGTTTGCTTGGACCATCAATTTTATTCAGGAGTCTTCGCCCGTGGCGAACAAATCTAATACTGCCTCCCAAACCATTTCTACGCCGCAAGGTGGTGGTGCTCTCCACGGCATCGGTGAAACTTTTTCCCCCGACCTCTACACCGGAACAGGTCACTTCACCGTGCCGATCACGATCCCGCAGGGAAGGAATGAATTTCAACCGGAGTTGAACCTCGTCTATAGCACGGGAAACGGCAATGGGCCGTTTGGCCTGGGTTGGGAACTCAGTGTCCCCGGTGTCGCGCGAAAGACAGCGAAAGGAATTCCACGTTATCGAAGTGAAAGTGGTCCGACAAGTGAACGCGATACGTTCATATTGGCAGGCGCCGAAGATCTGGTGCCGGTGGCAGGGGCGTCCGGTGTCATCGGGTATCGTCCGAGAACCGAAGGACTGTTCGCTCGCATCGAGCACCACACAACGGCCGAGACGGACCACTGGGAGGTCCGCACCAGAGACGGTTTGATCAACGTATACGGAACACCTTTAGCCATACAGGACAATCTCGGGACCACTGCCAATCCGGAAAACGAGTCGGAAATCTTTAGCTGGAAACTGACGAAAACCGTCGATCCGTTTGGCAACACGATCCAGTATGAATACGAAAAAGATTCAGGTGAGCCACCAGAGCAGTGGAATCAGATTTATCTGAAACGGATCAGCTATGCGGACTACAAAGATGTAGACGAAGGCGGCACGACCAACGATAAGTTTCTCGTCTCAGTCACCTTTCTTTATGAAGAGCGGCCCGATCCGTTCTCGGAACGTCGCGCCGGCTTTGAGATTCGTACTCGGCGTCGATGCACGAAAATCGAAGTTCGTACTGACGCCGATCAAGAACGTCTGATCCGCTCGTATGAACTGATCTACCTCGATCAGCTCGGTCTTTCGATCGAAGAACTTCCGCTCAATTCGGTCTCACTTCTCAGTAAAGTGATCGTCACCGGACACGACGATCAACTTCAGGAATCGTTTCCGCCGCTCGAGTTCGGTTACACCGCGTTTGAACCACGACGTCGCCGTTATCAGCCGTTCACGGGTCCGCATGGTTCCAGGCCGTCACGTTCGTTGGCCCACTCGGACTACGAACTCGTGGATCTGTTTGGACGAGGGCTGCCCGACGTATTGGAGTTCAACGGCCAGATTCGCTACTGGCGCAACCTCGGAAACGGCCGGTTCGACGTAATGCGGACTATGAACCACGGCCCCGCGGCCGTCGAACTCAGCCAACCCGGCGTGCAACTGCTCGACGCAAACGGAAATGGACGCGCGGATCTCATGGTCGTCGATGAATTCCGCAAGGGTTACTTTCCGTTAACTTTCGCCGGCGAATGGAGTCAACGCGGCTTCACTCCATACCGTAGCGCGCCAACGATCAATCTCGATGCGCCCGACGTGCGTCTCATCGATCTCGACGGCAACGGCATCACCGATGCGCTTCGCACTGGACCACAGTTTGAGTTGTATTACAACGATGCCGAGCATGGCTGGTCCGAACTCGAAGTGCGACCGCGAATCAACAGCGACTCGTTTCCCAATGTCAGCTTTGAAGACAAGCGTGTAAAACTCGGCGACCTGACGGGTGATGGGCTGCAGGACATCATTCGCATTCATAGCGGGCGAGTCGAGTATTGGCCCTACCGCGGCTACGGCCGTTGGGGACAGCGCGTCGTCATGGGCCACAGCCCGCGCTTTGAAGACGAAGCCTTCTATCCGGGCGTTGGTTACGATCCCAAGCGCTTGTTATTAGGCGACGTCGATGGCGATGGTGTCGCTGATCTGATCTACGTTTCGTCGGGCCATATCACCGTCTGGATCAACCAGGGAGGAAACGCCTGGAGCGATCCGATCGTGATTCACGGCACGCCACGCGTAACGGATGCGACCGCGGTTCGCCTGGAAGATATGATGGGCAACGGCACCGCGGGCATTCTTTGGACCTACGATCTGGGCGCGTTCCCTGACAGCACTTACAAGTTCCTCGATCTGACCGGAGGACTCAAGCCCTACGTCCTCGATCGGATGAATAACAACCTCGGAGCGTTGACGAAAGTTTCCTATGCTCCGTCTACCCGTTACTTCGTCGAAGACAACGAACGACCCGAAACGCGTTGGCGCACACCGTTGCCGTTCCCTGTTCAGGTAGTTGCTCGGGTTGAGGTGATCGATCAGCTTTCCGGCGGCAAACTCGCAACTGAGTATCGTTATCATCATGGTTATTGGGACGGTATCGAACGTGAGTTTCGCGGTTTTGCGATGGTGGAACAGATCGACACCGAGACGTTTGCCGACTATCACTTCGAAAGTGCGATCGGATCATTCCAACCAGTCGCGGAAAGACACTTCTCTCCGCCGCTTCTGACTAAAACGTGGTTTCACCTTGGAGCAGTCACCGACGAGTCGGGCTCCTCGCACGAGTTGGATTTGTCCAACGATTACTGGCGACCGCCGTTTGCAGTTTCGAACCGGGTTGACGAGTTCCTGCAAACCCTCAGCAATCCGCGCGACAGACGCGATGCCCTGCGCGCGTTGCGTGGCACCGTTCTTCGCACAGAGATCCTCGCACTCGACGGCACACCAAGACAGGATCGGCCTTACACTGTCATTGAAAAGACCTATGGTTTGCGCGAAGAATTCGCAAGTGAAGATCGACCTCGAATCTTCTTCCCACACCTGCTGATCGAACAGACTACTCAGTGGGAACGTGGAGACGACGCGATGGTGCAGTTCGTTTTCACTGGAGAGTACGATCGCTACGGACAATCACAGACGAAAACGACTCTGGCTGTTTCGCGTGGACGAGATTACCGCGTGCCCGTTCAGGTAAGCGAAAACTATCTCGGCACGATTGTCGAAACTCGGTATGCGCAACGTGACGATGCGGGAAAATACATCGTCGATCGCATTTGCGAGACGAGAAGCTCGGAAGTCCTGAATGTCGGTACGCAATCTATCGTCGAGATCTACGACGGTATCGGCGCAGTTGAACGCAAGCTCTTTGAACAAACGGTGAACTATTACGACGGCGAGGCGTTTGTCGGTCTTCCTTTTGGACAACTTGGCGAACGCGGAGCGTTGGTTCGCTCTGAATCGCTGGTGCTGACGGAAGAGTTGCTGCGTGAAGCGTATGGTGATGCTGCTCCAGTCTATCTGCAACCTGAAGGACCAACAAATTGGCCCGGCGAGTACCCGGAAGAGTTTAGAAACCAACTGCCAACCCTGGCGGGCTACACCTTCGCCGATGGATCGGATCATCGCGTTCGCGGCTATTTTTCATCCACGCTCCGAGTTGAGTTTGACTTCCATCACACTTCCCTGCCGCCGCGAGGGCTTCCGGTAACCACGCGCGATGCTTTTGGTAACGACACTTCCACGACTTACGACAGCTACCACCTACTCCCGGAGAAAGTCACCGATCCGGTTGGTCTTACGACCATCGCGAAAAACGACTACCGCACGTTCCAACCACAGCTCGTCACTGACATCAACGCCAATCGCCGGGCGATGACGTTCAGTCCGCTGGGCCTCGTCACATCCGTGAGCGTGAGGGGAAAAGAGAACGAGGAAGTTGGCGACACGCCGCAAGTGCCGTGTCAGCGTTTGGAATACGACTTCTTCCGTTTCATTCATACGCGTCAGCCGGTGTTCGTCCGTAAGATAGCGCGCCAACATCACGTCAACGACGCTGACGTACCGTTACCGGAACGAGATGAAACTCTGATCACCGTCGAATACTCCGACGGATTCGGCCGCCTGCTGCAAACCCGAACGCAGGCTGCCGACGTCTTGTTTGGCGATCATGTTTTTGGCGGAGGTGTGCTGTCTGTCGATCAATCCGCGGCCCCGCAGGATGCGGTCGGAACGTTATCGAGCGAAACAGAACCAAACGTGATCGTCAGTGGCTGGCAGATCTATGACAACAAGGGCCGAGTGGTTGAAAAATACGAACCTTTCTTCGATACCGTCTGGGAGTACGAACCCGCGAGCGATGCGCAAAAGGGACAAAAGATCACCATGTTCTATGACCCTCGTGGTCAGCTGGTCCGCACACTCAATGCTGACGGATCCGAGCGGCGTGTGGTCTATGGTGTACCGCCAAACTTCAACCGTCCGGACCAGGTCGCCTTCACGCCCTGGGAAGCGTACACCTACGACGAAAACGATATCGCACCGCTTTGCGAAGCGCCTGATGGAACTCCGCTCGGCGGCGCTGCTCCAGTCGCCCATCACCTGACACCGTCGAACATCGTCATCGATGGTTTTGGACGAACGATCGAAACTGTTACTCGAAATCGCGAAACGCCGGAGAACGCAGGCGATCCCTTACCACATATGAAAGAGCTCCGCACCCGGTCGACGTACGACATTCGCGGAAATCTACTCACGGTTACTGATCCGCTGAATCGTCCTGCTTTCAGTTATACCTACGACCTCGCCAATCGTCCGTGGCGCATCCGGAGCATCGACGGCGGTCAACGCCGAATCGTGTTGAACGTCACAGGCAAGGAGATCGAACGCAGAGACAGCAAAGAGGCACTCACGCTGCAAAGTTACGATCTGCTGCAACGGCCCATTCGTTTCTGGGCTCGCGATGACGCCGATGGTCCAATCACTTTGCAACAACGAATCGAGTACGGCGATGGAGGGATTCCAAACCAGATCGGACGCGACGAGATGCAGGCGCGCAATCTTCTGGGCCAGGTACATCGTCATCACGACGAAGCCGGACTTACAAGCGTCGAACTCGTCGACTTCAAAGGCAACCTTCTCGAAAAAGTACGGCGTGTGATCGCGGATGGTCCAATCCTCGCCGCCGTTGCTGAATCACAGGCGCACGGCTGGCAAATCAAACCATTCCAGGTGAATTGGAGCGCCGCAACGCGGCAAGAGCTCGCCGCGCTTGAAAGCGACTTGCTGGAGACGACGGCGTATCGCAGCAGTTCGACGTTCGATGCACTGAACCGCCTCAAGAAAATGCAAATGCCCGAGGATGTGGAAGGCGTGCGACACGAGATAACGCCGCGGTTCACCCGCGCCGGTGATCTCGACAAGGTCTTCCTGGACGACGAGCTCTACGTCGAAAGAATAGCTTACGACGCCAAGGGCCAACGCACTCTCATCGCCTTCGGCAACGGAGTGATGACACGCTACGCCTACGACGCGCAAACGTTTAATCTGCGACGCATTCGTAGCGAACGCTATCAGAAACCCGACGAGTTCACGTACCGTCCGTCCGGCGAGGTCTTGCAAGACCTGGCTTACGATTACGACCTCGTCCGAAACATCGTTGCCATTCACGACCGCACGCCGAAGAGTGGCTTCCTCAATAACCCTGAAGCCGCTGTCACAACCGATCCGGTGTTGGCCCAACTGCTGATCAGCGGAGATGCGCTCAATCGCCGTTTTAGTTACGACGCGATCTACCGTTTGCTTTCCGCGACCGGTCGCGAAGGCGATGTGCCACCTGATCCTTCACCGTGGAGTGAACAGCCACGCAGTACCGATCCAACCAGGGCGCGTGCCTACACCGAGCGTTATCGCTACGACGACGTCGGTAACGTTCAACTATTGGAACACCGCAACGACGCGGGAGGTTTCACACGCGAGTTTACCTTGGCGACAGACAGTAATCGTCTGCGCAGTATGAAGATCGGTTCTGATCCGTTTGACTATACGTTTGACGCGAACGGGAACATGCGATCCGAGACTTCCTCGAGACACTTCGAATGGAACCATGCCGATCAGATGAAGACTTTCCGCACGCAGACGGCGGGTGCTGAGCCTTCCGTATACGCGCAGTACCTCTACGACGCCGACGGTCAACGAGTTAAGAAACTGGTGCGCAAGCAGAGCGGCATGGTTGAAGTGACGCACTACGTCGACGATGTGTTCGAGCATCATCGCTGGTCCAGTCCTGCTCAGGCGGGCGAGAACAACCACGTCCATGTCATGAACGATAAACAACGCATTGCCCTGGTGCGTCTTGGACCAACGCATCCCGCGGATGGTGGCGCCGCGGTGCAGTTCCACCTGGGCGATCATCTCGGCAGCAGCAGCGTCGTGATCGATGGAAGCGGCGCACTCACCAACCGCGAAGAGTTCACGCCTTATGGTGAGACTAGTTTTGGCAGCTTTGCGAAGAAGCGTTACCGGTTTACGGGAATGGAGCGTGATGAGGAGAGCGGCCTCAGCCACCACGGCGCACGCTACTACGCGCCCTGGTTGCTGAGGTGGCTGAGTTCGGATCCGATCGGCGTGAAAGGAGGCGTGAACGCATTTCTTTACGCTGCGGCCAACCCCTTAAGGTTCGTAGATATAAATGGCAAGGAAGCCGACGAACCTTGGCCCATCGATGCCCCTGGGAAAGATAAAAAGCCCAGCGTCAAAATAAAAGTCATAGGCAGGTCGTTTGTTGATGAACCGGTAAAGGACGCCAACGGCGAACAAATCGGAAACGTCAGCCTGGGTAACGGCACTTTCAAAATTGACCCGGTTAACGTCGGACTAGAAGGAAAGGTTGGAGCTGTTGACGTCGAAGTAGCGCCAAAGATTTCCGATAACGTCAGCCTCGTAGTTGCAGGAAAAGCAGCGAACGTGAAGTTCGCTTATTCCAAAGAACGGGGAGCGTCCATTGATGCGTCTTTGTTTGAAGCTGGCGTAGGCGCCAAAGTTGGACCAGTAAAAGCAAAAGCATTATTCGGGTTGAGTGCTGGGTTCGGTGTGGAGGACGGTAGGCTGAAATTGAAAGTTGTAGGTGGAATAGGCGGGGAGATCGAGATCGATATTAAACCAATCATAAACTTCGTTGGCTCCCTGAGATCCCCGCAGGCAATCGTCGCCAACGTCCAAATAACTAGCCCGACTGAGATAGACAGGCGTTACCGAGTTACTGCCCAAGACGATCCACCTCCGCCAAAGCCTACACCTCGAAAACGGCCGCCGGCGCGACCGAAAGAAAAACCCTACGTTTACCCGTGCCAATTCGGACCAGCATCGAATGCAGGCATAACCAACCCATACCTTCACTAATTGATCATTCTGGCATCTTTCGAAAGGACACTCCTATGCCATTAATCACAACCACACTCAGGCCAGGCGACTCTGGCGACAACGTGCGTGAGCTGCACAAACAGCTAATCATGCTCGGAAAAACAATCCAGCCCGAAGAACTAAATACAAAGGCCTTTTCGGAAACCACGAAATTCGCCCTGAACGATTTCCGGGATCGCTATGGCCTGAACGGCGGAGACATGTTCGACCTCCCAATTGCCAGCGTGCTCTACACCAGTTCCATTCTTGCGACTTCAGCAAACCGTGAAGAACTACGCACGGCAGTGAAGCAAGCAGTGGCCGCAATGGATGGCACAAACGGCAACCGGCCACAGGAACTCTACTGGCTATCCCGTCACGCAGTGATCGCCGGCGATTACGACACGGCCTGGATGCTCGCCAAACGCATCCCCGATCACACCGGTGTCCGTGGTGTCATCGAGCCGATCCTGGCGCTTCCCGCTGTTGTGGCCCAAGCTGATTCATCACTCCCGGTAAGGCCGGAACCCCAACCTCCCGAGGTGGCGCATCCTGAGAATTTTTACTGGTACCACTGCGATCGCTATCCGACCGACGCGCTGAGTAATGTTCAAAAACTGATCTCAGACGTGGCCCGACCTCCACGAGACGCGAGTCAGGCTTATCCCGGTTTTACAGACCGCGGCGGCATCTTCATTTACGCCGCCACAAACATCTTCGAGGCGCTGAAGCAGTGGCAACAGGGCAACGCCGCATTGGCCAATCGTAACTTTGACGAGGCTATGAATGCGTACAATGCCTGTCAGGCGATCGTCTTCGAATACTTCAACAGCTACTACCTGCTCAATCTCGGCGGCGGATCGATGCGCGAACGTCTGCTCAATCTGATCCAACGCCTCGCGCAAGATCAGGTGTTCTGGGGACCGCTCTGGTCCAGGATTCATTATCGTCGCGGACTTCTTTCGCTGCGGGAACTACGCGCCTGGGATTGGCCGGACCAACCGCCGAGCATCTATCGCGAACGCAGATTTGATCCAGTCCCTCTCGTTGGTTATCTACCACCGGCTAAACAGGACTTCGGGTTGGGGTTAGTGCAGAACTACTTTCAGCGCGGTGAGTTTGGAGAGGATCCAGCGGCGCCCGCGCGTCAAACCGACTTCGAAGCAATCCTCATCACGATTGCCTACGTGCTCGTGCCGCTTGCACGCGCCGAGCTGAATCGTGCACGCCGCCAGTTTGACGCCACAATCGCGGATCTGCGGTGGGTGCTGGAGCCAGGTCCGTTACGTCTCGGATGTGAATTCATCGAGTTGCCTTTCGCGAAACTCCTGCTCGTGGAAACGTTGCTCGAAAAAGGTGATCTCGAGTACAAGTCGCGCATCGCAGCCGCGCCGCCACCTGCTCGTGACGTGACCGAATACAACGGTCTGAAAGCGGCACAAACGTATCTCGCGATCAAGGATCATTTCCTGGCCGACAATAATTACGTCGCGTTCGTGGACCAGAGCCGCGCAAAACTTGCTGAACAGATCGATCAGCGGCTCTCAGACAACGACATCAAGAGCAAACACTTTCAGCTTCTTGGACAAGACATTCTTCTTCCGACGTTCAAGTCATTCAGCACCACGCTCCCCGGCCTCGATCGCAGAACGAAAACACTTGAGCCAATGCTTCAGCTCGCATTGCCTCAGGGCGGCCAGGTCATGCGTGAGACGAATCCGCGCATCTACGCTGTTTTGTTAATGGCCACCGCGCGGCTTGAACAACTCAAAGCCGGCTTCAACTATCTGGGCTATCTCGATACTTACGTGCCACCCTGGCGCTTTCAGTTTCTCCTGGAACGCGCTCGATATTTTGCTGAACACGCCAAGAATGCCCAACGTGATTACTTGAACTTTCTGAGTAACGCCGAGCGCGAAGAATTTCAGGAGTTGGCGGCGACGCAGAACGTCGAAATGGAAAAGAGCAACGTTCGCATCGAAACGGCTCGCGTCGAGCAGGTGCGAAGAGAAGTCGCAACCGCCCAGGCGAGCGCAGAGCTGGCTCGACTTGCAAATCGAAACGCGAGTGCCAGGCTGTCCAGATACATTGTCTTTGATAAGCGCGCCGATAAACTTGTCGGGACTGGTAGGTCGGCCAAGTTATTGGACCTTACGAGGTACACGCCGGCGGGGTTTGTCGGCAGACTCTTCGGCGGCTTCGTTGAAGAGTTTCGAAATGACATAGTCACTGGCGTTGTTGACTTCTTTACCGGTGGCGCAGCTTCTCGGGCAGTCGATCGCGCGGTAGCCAGCGAACAACGAGAGTATGAAAAGTTCAGCCTGGCCCTGGCCGCGCAGGAAGCAACCAAAGCCGCCGAAGTGTCGCAGCGTCAGCTTCAGGCTGCGCGGGCAGGTCTAATGGTCGCGAGTATGCAACGGCAGGCAGCGTTGTTGCGCCATGAGTTTGCGCTTCAGAATCTCGAGTTCTTGCGCAATCGTGTGCTGAGTGCGGAACAATGGCAGCGCCTCGCTGTTTCCATTCGCGGCATCAGCGAAACCTACCTGCGTTATGCGGTGGAACTAGCGTTTCTTGCCGAACAAGCCTACGAGTTTGAAGCGGACAAACGGATCAACGTCATTCGCTTTGACTACGATCTCAGCGAAGTCGGCGATTTCCTGGCAGCGGATTTTCTGCTACGCGATCTCGATACGCTGGAGCAGGATCTGATCGTTACGCAGCGCCAACGACAACAGCAAGTGCGCTACGTGCTTTCCATGGCTCGTGAATTTCCGGAAGCTCTTCAGGAGATCCGCGAAGGCCGGCAGACGACGTTCAGTCTTCGACTCGAACAACTCGAGAAGCGTTTCCCCGGACTTTATAACTTGCGCATCGGGTCAGTTGACGTCGTCCCGGTCGCGCTCATGGATGCGACTCGTTTCAGTCTTGAACTAACTCATCTTGGCGCCAGTCAAGTGAGACTGAAGACGCAGCCCGATACGCTTTCGGATGAGCCGAGTCCTTCGCCGTTGAATAACAACGATTTGCCGGTTTTTGAGGGCGATGGATGGTTAGCGGAAGTGCGCGATGCATGGCCCGTGAAGATCCGTGTTACTGGTCCTGAGACGGCGGTGTTCTCTGGCTTGACGCGTCAGGAAGCGAGTGCCGTGTTTCCATTCTCGACCAACAGTCAGCGACACCCGTTTGAAGGTCTGGGCGCCGCGGCAGCATGGCAGATCGATTTCAACTCGCGCGAAAATCAGTTAGTGCCAGGTACGCTGGCCGACATCCTGATCACGTTCAATCTTTCGGGATATCACGATTCCGAGTTGAGGACGGCCATTGATCTCGCGCCGAGGAGATTGACCGCCGCAACTCAATGGTTATCGGGACAAAGCACCTTCCCGGATGCGCTTTACGAGTTCAATCGTTCCGGAAACATGACGTGGAAAGTTACGGACGACTTGTTGAGTTTGACGGATACGTTGGGCAAGGTTCGGAACGTGGCAATGCTCTTGCAGCCTGCTGCTCTTCCGTCGGACTATCTTGGCCGCGTGTTAACCCAACGTGACGTGTGGTTCAGGATCACTGATCAAGGCGAGCTCAAAGTGCTGAGCGAGAAGCCGCAGATCACCTTTGACTTTGAAGACGCGAACAATCCGTTGAAGCTGACCGCGCGGGCCAGCGTGGCCACAGGAGCGGAGGTGAGTTGGGATTTTGGTGACGGCTCACCGAGACAATCCGGTCCGAATCAGCAACACGAGTATCGCAAGCCGGGCCGCTACACCGTGACTATGCGGATCGTGCGCAATCGACGTCTGTCAGAATTCCAGGCTGTCGTGATCGTTTCGCGCACCGAAGTCCAACAGCTGCCAGTGATGGCAACGCCATTGTTGAATCGTGAGACTGGAACAGGGATCCCTGAGAATCACACGCGCGTGAAATGTATTCTCAGCAACACGGCTGACGACCATCTTATCTCGACGTGGAACATCGGTGATCAGAGTTTGAAGGGTGATAGTGCAACCTTCGACCTGTTGCCCGGTGATTACACCTTGACGTTCAGGGCCGTGCGTCAGTTAAAAGCTCGCGTAGCGTGCTCCGAACGACTCTTTTTCGACAACCTGCTCAACTTTGATGGACTGAGTCTCGCAACGAACCGTTCCTTCGATGCCAGCGGCACCGAGACTACGGGCATCGGTGAAAACCCGCCGGCGAATAAAGCTGTGATTCACATGTTCGCCGAAACGGCCACCTCGCCGGACTTTTCACCTGAATTGTCGCCGGTGAACGAATGGACTCTCGAGTTTCCACTAGCCGAGAATCCTTTCCTCGGAACAGTTGGGTCAGCGGATACGGAACACTTCGGGCTTGCTGAAATCCAGGATGTGGTTCTGGCGCTGGAGTATGAAACTATGCCGCGATGAGGCAGGGTCGAAATAAGTAACGAGATCCAGGGTTAAGACGAAGCGGACGGACGCGCCGGCGGTGGACCTGGCGCGCCGTCCTCGAAACTTACGACTCAGGCGATATTCCTTCGCTGATTTGCTAGGCGCTCCCTCATGATCTTGATCTGTACCTCGATAGACTTAAGGTGCCAACCCAGATCGAATCTCTCGTCCTTCAACTTAGCGCATTCGTCAAAATCAGTCTGTGCCTCAACGTTTTTTCCCTGCAACAACCTGACCATTCCTCTGGTTGCATATATCTCGGCCTTCGAACTGAAGTTGTCCGCCCCTACAACAGTTAACGCCTTGGTCAAGTCGTTAGCTGCCTCCACGAGATCTTCCTTGATCAATCGTGCATAGCCTCGTCGATAGTAATGACCGTCTTCATTCGGGTTGATATTGATGGCCTTCGTAAAGTCTTCGATTGCGCTATCTACCTCCAGGGCGTTCATCCTAATGAAGCCACGGTTGCTATAGGCCTGGGCCACAAACCGGTTGCCCACGACGGACTTCGGATCAATCGCAGCCGCCTTCTCATAATCCTGGATGGAGCCCTGTAAATCTCCTCGTGCTCGCTTCGCCAAACCGCGCTGGACGTAAGCTTCCGCGTAATTCGGGCTTAGCTCTATTGCCCGCGTATAAGTTTCAATAGCCGCATCAAACTGATTCTTGCTCATCAAGGCCGAACCCTTTTTTGCAAGCTGCCTTGCCGGGGCCGATGATTGAGCCTGAGCGGGCGCCGTCTGAAGGAAGACAAGGACAACAATCAAAGTAAGTTTCATTTCACGCCACCTTGGAACTTCACCCGTGACACGAGAAAGATTTGACCGCCACCGCAGCGCTTTAAGACGAAACGGTCGGAGTGCGCCAGCGGTGGACTGGCGCGCCGTCTTCGAAGCCGTAGAAACGAAGGTCGGTTGCGATTAGGAGCTTTGTTAGCAGAATGATCTGTCCGGTGTGCATCGAGAAGTGTTCCGTGACGTGAAACACCGCCTCAAGAACATCGACTTCGCTGCCCTGGATCGTTCTCTTTTCAAGCAACGTCGCGGGATCGAGTTGGCGGAGAACTGATTCGACATCCGCGAGCGTCGAGCGGAGGAGGTTCAGGAGTTCAGCGCGTTCGAGCGGATCGCGTCGCGAGAACTCAGCGTCGCGAACGCGAGCGTCCGCCTCAAAACCGAGACCCGAAACGATCCATTGACGCGCGTTTCCACAAAGATGCAACACGAGGTTGCCGATACTGTTCGACTCCTCGTTCGCACGCCACCAGATCTGCTCGTCAGTTAACTTTTCCAAACAGCGTTCAAGTTTCGGAAGGTATTCACCCGTCAAAAAATCGATCGCGCGATCGATAAACGCACGTGAGACAGATTCGTCACTCATGATTGCTCGTCGCCTGAAGTATCCGGCGGTCGTTTGTGTTTCGCTTTGCGCATTGCGGGGCGCGCGACTTCGTCCGGCTTGGCTCGCGATAATGGATGTCCGGGAGGCGCGTTAGGCTTGCGAATGCTGTCGAAGACAGGCCGCGCAGCGCGCTTCTTACTCTTGCGTGGAGAAGCTTTTCCAGGCATACACCAGCCTCCACTCACATTGTTCGGAACGAAAGCGATGCTATCGCCCGCCGGAATGAAGTGTCAATACAGTGCGTATCCACGGGTGGTTTCCTAATCGGACGGTGATCTTTTTTAATCCGTGTTCTTCCTGTGTGCGTAACGTCAGCTAAGGCACCGCTCACGGGGAACAGGGATAAAAACGAATTTCAAGTTAGGACATCACTACCGTGTCTACGAGGGTGCGTATCCGCGCCGCCCGCCGAGGCACACAGATCCGCCCTGATGAGGTGAAACTAACCAATCAAGTTAATTGTGCTGCGCGAGGGAGCTAGGCTTCGCTGCCACGAGGCGTTTTCGACAGGATTCGCAGCGCGTTCGTGGTTTCGGTCCGGCGTCGCTGTTGGAACTCCGTGACCCAATTGGTCACGGTCTGAACCATGTCACGCGCCGTTTCACGTGCAGTGTTTGTTTTAGCCTTGGCTACTGGCCGGAGCTTTTCACCCTTTTTGACTATTCGAATTGTTTTCTTCTCAGACATTGCTGTTTTTTTTAGAGCTTCCCGATGGAATCTGTTGTATCCAACGAATTTCACGTCATACAGTTCCCAAATAACTGAACGTAGAACGTTGGACGTCACTAAGCTTGCAAAGAAGAGGCCACATCAGCTAACGCGCGAGAGGTTCGAAAAAAGGGCCACTTTCTCAGAAAAATATTTACGCGGGAACCCTTATGGTCGGATTTCGTCCGCAAACCGTGCACCGTACGACGAACACAATGGCACGTAAGTGAGACAGATATCCATAACCTGTCATCATTCGTTCACAGACCGGGCTTTTTGCTCCATGTCGAGCGCCCAAATAACCTTGTGCGTCCGGTAAACCATTAACGCCAGGCCGATAGCGGCGCCGATGTTGACGTATTTGAGCCCGTTGACCATCTTGCGGGTGCCAAACTGAACGAGCAGAGCGTTGATGACGATTAAGGCGAGACGAAATTCGGTCGGACCCAGCTTCAGGTAACTGATCTTGAGGCGATCCGTCGCGGCAAACGCCAGAAACGTACTCACCTCGTAACCAGCGAAGATCGCCAGCATGATCAGGATCTGAAAACGCGATCGCTCCGGCAGGATGAATGAATAACCGACGATGATCGAACAAAGGAAGACGTAGTCAAGCAGGTGATCCATGTAGTAACCCCACCTGACCAGTCCGGTACCGCGATACTTGCCGATCTTGCCGTCGTAATGGTCGGTGACGTACTGCAACGCGATCATCACCGATACGCCCCAGAGCCAGCGCAGATCTCGCGCCGCGAACCAGGAAAAGAGCAGTATCAGCCCCGACCAGACGAGCGTCAGCATCGTCAGATGGTAAGTTTCAAGCCACGACGGGATGCGCGGTAGCACGCGAACGGCGAGACGGCGTTCAAGCGGAGTTAAGAAAGACGTATTTGTTTTTGTCGCACCAGCGAACTGTTGAGTTTCAATCATGATTAGTATGCGCCCGAGAGGGCCGCTGCAAAGAAGTGCAACAGTCGAGCCAACGAATAATTGAGGTTTTTGAGGGGCGTGCGGGTGAGGCCGCAAAAGATCTATCCGACTGCTGTCGGGTTTTTGCTTGAATCGGCGAGAGTCTGTGCGGTTCTAGATGAAAACGACTGACTGCGAGCTGGGAATCTCGAACCGGCGCCGGCAGCGCGCGTTTCGACAGGCGAGCATGTCGTCAATCCGAACCAGATAATCACGCGACTTCTGAAATCTCGCGCGATCCATCTCGTTGGCGCCACGCGGCGGTTGCGGCTTCTTCGTTCGCTTCAACCACCGGACATCGTATTCGGCCCGTTCGCGACAATGAGGACAACTGTAGGTCGCTTTCTTGACCTCTTCCTTTTCGTTAAAAAAATCTCGTTCGTTCATTATCAATCCTTCTCGACTAACTTCCGTTCCGGCTGTTCGCACAGCTCTCTCAAATACCGAAAACTGTAGATTCCCGTTTCGTGACCATCGCTCCAGCGAAAGTTCAGCGCGTAACGGCCGACTAAACTCAAATCACGAATCTCGAGTTCGTCTGAAATACTGGCGGCGTTCAGCACTCGCTCGCCCGTCCACTCGTTGACGCACTGCGCGCACGGGCACGCGCGGCGGAGGTCCGCGGCGCGAAACCGGCACTCACGCTCGTCCGCCCAGGTAATCCGCATGGTGAAATCGTCTTCCTGCTTGATTTCACGCGGTTCAATCGACGGTCCTCGTGGTTCAGCCATCATGTCAGCCGTTCGATTCCAGTGCCCGCGAAACAGTCGTCGCATTGACGTCGAAGTGCGAAGCGTTCCAAACGGCTTTGCCGTCTCGCAAAAGGATCACCTGCGGCGATTCGTGTCGGACACCCGTGATAGTGGCCAGTTCGCGCGAGAGCTCAGGCGCGGCCTGAATCTCGATCATATTTACCTGATCCTCGAGCTTCTCCATCTCGCGATAAGCGCGCGCGCTGATCGGGCACGCGTTACTGTGCTTGAAAACGATCACCGGTTTCTCTTTCGAGCCCGAGATCAGATTGTCGAATGCGTCGCGGTCGTCGATCCTGAAAAACTTGTTGCCCATGTTTCAGTTCCCCCCCGAATGTGAACTTGATATTAGCGCACGAAAACGAAAGCGGACAACACACGCCTTTTGCGGGGATCACTTTTCTGTTGACGACCAAAACAAATCTGCCTATTGTGCGTGCGTTACCGAGAGAGCTTTGGCTGTCCTCAAAGCCGAGCACCCACTGACGAGCCTCACGAGTCTCTGACAAAGATTCTGCTTTCTCCGTTAAGGGCACTTGTGTGCCTTGAAAAACCTCATTCAAGGAGAACGTGTATGTCAACGAACCAGTATCGTCGTCTTACCCGGCGACTGTCTTTTAACCTCATCACCGCGGTCTTCGTTCTGTTTTGCGCTGTTCAAGCGACGCGCGCCGACGAGATCGGCGTTTGGAACTTCAACGATTCGAACCTGAACGTCGATCGCGGAAGCGGCACGATCACGACGACTATCAACGTGGCGAACATTCTGTTTGCAGCCGGTACGACGAATAACGCACGCCTGGGCGACGTCGCCGGACAATCGCTCTCGCTTCAAGGCGGGACCGGCACGGCCAACAACGGCCGACACCTGACTTTCAACGTCAGCACGCTGGGCTTTTCGAACATCGTCGTGAGTTTCGCGACGCAGGGTACGAGCACGGGATTCAACAGCAACCAGTTTCAATACAGTCTCGACGGGATCAATTTCGTCAATTTCGGCACGCCGTTCACGCCGGCGACCGCGTTTGGATCCGTTCCGATCGTGTTTACGCTCGCGAGTATTGTGGGACTGAATGACAACCCGAATGCCGCGTTCCGGATCGTCTTCAACGGAGCGACGTCGGCTACGGGCACCAATCGCATCGACAACTTCGTCGTCGAAGGCACACCGTCAGGTGTACCCGAGCCGGCGACTCTGGCGCTGTTGATTACAGGTCTGAGTGGTCTTTATGGGTTGAAAAAGAGACGAAGAAAGCCCGCGGGCGACTAATTCCAGTCGCCCACGAGTACAAATGGCGCCCAGAAGAAAGGCGCGCTGTATTTCTTACCCGAGATCATTGCTAACTGCGCGCCGCGAAGCGCGCCGGAGGAGGTGGTGTCTCCGCCAGTCAACAAACGTTTGTAAAAATCGGTCATCAAGTCGGCCGTGGATTTATCGGCAACCGACCAGAGGCTGACGCCGACAGTCGGCGCGCCGGCATACATGAAGGCGCGCGTCAGACCCATGACGCCTTCGCCGCGCTTCTCTTTGCCGAGGCCTGTCTCGCAGGCCGAAAGCATCACGAGCGGCGAGCCAAGGCGAAGATTGAAAACTTCGTCCGTGCGGACAAAGCCGTCGTGTGTTTTGTTGCCGACGAGCGACAGGACCACGCCGGTAAACTGCGGCCGTTCGGCGTTCAGCAAGCCGTGCGTGGCGACGTGAATGATGCGGTACTTGCTCACGTCGCGCGTGGTGACGTTGTCTTCGTTCGCGTCGAGGTCGAGCCAGACATCGGCTTGTCCGCCTGATGCTTTCGCGAGTTTCGAGATCTGATCGGCCTCGGTGCGCGTTCCGTTAAGGCGTGCGAGCGGCAGTCCTTCCATCGCGCCGGTTGGCGCTGGGGGCGTCGCTCCGGAAACGTCTGCGAGCGCGCTCTGAATGCCGAGACCTCTCGTTTCAGCGTCGCCGGCGGGTGGCGTCGTGCCTTTCTTCGCGCGCGTGTCGTTCGAGTTGAAGACCGGATCGGCGATGATCAGCATCGCGCGGCTCGTCGACTTGGCACGCTGCTGCTTGATCGCGCCAACGACAGACGCCGAAGGCGCGTAAACGACTTCGTTCGTCTTGACGAGATAGCCGAGCGATGAGAAATCGCCGGCGTCGGCGGTTTTCAACAACACTTCAAACGGGATGTAGTTGAGGGCGCCGTCGGCGACGACCATCAAGCGTTTTTCGCCGATCATACCGGCTGCCGGTTCCAACGCGGCCTTGTAAACTGCGTTTGACGCCGCGATAAACGGCGCTACGTCTTCCGGAGCGGCCGATGCGATTCCGAAACCGCGGTTTGCTTCAGCGACGTCGATGCCAACGATGCGCCGCTGCAATTTTGCCGGAATCAACTGCGCGCGAAGATCCGTGGCGAGTTTATCGATCTGATCGCGTGCCGGGAGCTTAAACAAACTGACGGCGCTCTTGCTGACGACAAACAGGTACGACCCATCAGCCTGCAAAGCGTACTCGACCAGCACTGTCTGATCGTCGAGCACGTTCTGCTGCACTTCAGCCAGCGCAAGCGGCTTGTTCGCCGTCAACGTTGCGTAACGCGGGCTCGCCGTGCGGATCTGGTTCTCAATCTCTTCATACTCAGTCTGGAGAGCTTCGAGTTCCGCATCCAATTCGGCCGGTTTCTTCTTCATCTCTTCTTTCGAGATGTTTATGCCGGTCAGAATGTCGGCGATGTCCTGCTGGCGATCGAAGTTTTCCTGCTTGCGTTTCAGCAACTCCGCGGGAACGCCTTCGGTGATCGCGGCGTTAGTCTCGCTCAACATGTCGAGCAGCGAACGCGCGCGCGACTGTTCGTTGATTCTGAACGCCTCGCCGGCGTACTCGAGTGATTTGCCGCTGAGCGGTGCGCCCGCAGTTGGATTGGACAACAGCGCCATTGCCGCGTAAGCGCTTGACGCTTCGTCATACACATTCTTGATCGTCGCAAGGAACGTCGTGCGCGATTCGTCTGCCCGCAAGCTTCCCTGTCGCAGTGTCTCGATCGTCGCCAGCGACTCGCGATAATTCGCAACCGCCGACTCCCGCGCCGTCATCGCCTTCTTCGGATCTTTTTCCTGCGCCGCCTGGAGCCACAAACTGCGTCCGAGTCCGCGCTGCGCGGGCCACATCAGATCCAAACGCTTGTCGTCCTGCGCACCTTTCTTCGCGTCGTTGTAATACTTGGTCGCGTCTTTGAACTTACCCTGACGCAAAGCTATGTCGCCGAGGCTCGTGCGAGCCGCGGCACGAAAACGTCGCACCTGCCCCAACTTCGCGATGCCCGCGAGACTGCTGCCCGCGGCTTCCAGTGCGAGTTCAAAGTTTTTCTTCGCGCCATCGAGATCGTTATTCGCATACGCGATACGACCCATGCCGAGCTGGTAGCTGGAATAGACAATCGAGTTGCGATACTCGTTGAGTTCCTTTTTGGCTTCGAGCGCGACGGTCAGCGCACTCGTCGGCGCTTCGACACTCACGCGTCCGGTTGTAATCCCGCCGGCGATGGCACTCAGCCCGCCTAACCTCCGTCCTACCTTCGAAGCCGCGCCTTCGGGTTTCTTGACGATCATGCGACCGTACGCAGCTTGTGCGTCGCCGATCTTGCCGAGCCGGTAATTGACGTCGCCGATCTTCGCGAGCATCAGGTTTGCGTTGTACTTGTCGTCGCCCAATCCGACCACGGCGTTAGCTGCTTCCTTTGCCGGATCGAAAGCCATAAAGCCGTCGAGCGCTTTTTGATAGTTATCCAGCGCGACCTGGTACTGGCCCTGGCGCAGGTAAAGATCCCCGAGTTCGTTGTGCGTTGCGGCGATGCCACTGTTGTTCTTGGCCGAGGTATAAAGACTGAGAGCGTTTCGTAGCTGAATGAGGGCCTGGTCTGCGTGTCCCCGTTTCAGCAAGCGACGCCCTTCGCGCAACGCCGCGCCTGCCGAATCGGTTTGTTGCACAGCCGCGGTGTTGGCGTGCACGGGCAGTGTCACGGGCGCAACGAGCAAAGCGCCGCCCAAAAACAAAGCAATAAATCTCGAATAGCTCATGTGTGTTTCCCTTTGACTGCTTACGACCGTTACTTATGAATCAGATCGAGAGTGGCAACCAGCGTCGGCTTCGTTGACGAAGCCATCATGATCAGCGACGGTTCCGGATCGTCTTTCGAGAGTCCCAAACCGCGCGTGCTGGCGTTGTGTTCTGTGGAAGTTTGCGCAGTGCCGAAGGATTTTGCGCTGTCCTGTTTGAGCGGCTCCTGCATTTGCGCCAGAACCATATCCCAAACGGCGGTCTCCACCGGCCACGGACACTTGTTGTTGCGGCAGAAGGCGAGCAGATCGTCCTCGATCGGAACGTCTTTCAAAGGCTCGCGCGTGAACACGAAGAATACTTTTTCGGTTCCGGTATTCTCGTCGAACGCAAACCAGCGAAGCCGTTCTTCCGACGCGTCGGGAGCAGGAATCTCGAACGGAACGTGGGCCTGCAAGTAATTGCCGCCTTCGTCGATCTCTGCGTCCGGATAGATCATCACCGGCGCGCCATCGTTTGTGCGATTGAAGATGTAAAGATAGCCGTCGGTGTTCGTTTCCAGCAGGATGCGAACGCGATCGCCTTTGCGAAACACTCGCGAGGGATCGACGCGCACCGCCAACCCGTTTGAATCACGACTAAACAACGTCATGCCAAGGCCGAGTCGCGGAGCGTTGACCGGACGAGAGTCGGGAACTTTCGCCGTGGATCCGGAATTCTTCGGCGTCGTCTTATCAGGAGATTTTTCAGTGGGTTTGTCAGACGATTTAGCAGTCGTCGTTGTACCGGTGTTCTTTGGCCGCCTTCTGCTTGGCCTCGCAGTCGACGACGACGCGGGTTTTTCTTTTGGACGTGAGGTGAGAAACGCGCCGCGAACGTCATCTTCGTCCTGCGGCGGCGGGACGGCCAGGGCGATAGCGGCACAAATGAAAACTAACCCGAAAAGAATCGCACTCAATCGCATTACGGAATCTCCTTATTCGAAGGCCCAGGCGACAGGGCTAATTGTGCTGAATACGGATCTCAAAGACAATCGGATCGCCGGTCTGGTCAGGCGGCAGTTTGACGCGCACGGACGGCGCGCCCGAGGTTGTTTCGTCGAGTTCGGTAACCGGCGCTTTTTGCTGATATTTGGACACAAACGCGTTCCATTCGCTTTGCTGCGCTGTTGACAGCGGTTCTCCGGTTACTGGCTCGTTCAAGAATGATGGCGCCTGCAAGGCGCTCTTCGCAAAGATCACGGTAAAGCGATCGGTACCTGGATTCTTGTCGAGCGTCAAATTGTTGCCTGCGCCGCTCGGAAAACTATAGTCGCGCCCCTGGGCCACCTGGTTGCTCGTCACGCCGGAAGCCGCCAGCGGCTTCGTGGTTAGAAACGCAGTCGTACGATTATTTTCGCCGGGACCGAAGATGTAAAGGTAGCCACTCTCGTTGAAAACGAAGTGAAACTTGAACGACTGCCCGGATGCGATCGGCACGAGTGCGGCGACGCGAGTGGGTTTCGCGCCTTCGGACGGCGGCTCGAGTTCGAGCCAGTATTGAGTAATCTCCCGTGGGGCGGCGGCGGCTGGTTTTGTGTTCGTCGTTGGTCCAGTGGTGGCGACACTGGTTGTCGATCTCGAACGATTCCACAACAGGAACCCGGTAGCTCCCCCACCAATCAACACGACCAAAACCACGACTGCGGCGATCAACAGTCCGACTTTGCTTTTCTTACCCGAATCCGAACCGACCTGCGGGATGACGCCGGTTGTCGTCGGAATGTGCGGCACCGTCACGACGGAGGGAATGTTCGCGGGTTCAGCAACAGTCGCAGCCGACATCCCCGGGTCTGGTTTAGGCGCAGGCGGAGCAGGTGAAACAGGTGCGACCGGCGAGGCCGGTTCGAATACCGTCGCCCCAGGACGTTCCGCCTGCACTGACGTAACTGACGCGCCTTCCATCGTGATCATCGTCGGTGCGTTGATGTCCGACTTCGTACTTGAATCACGCGGAAGCGCAACCGTCTCCATCAGCGCCGTGGCATCCGTGGCGCTCCGAGGTTGTGCTGGAGCTGACGCTAACGCCGCTCGCATTTCTTTTTCGAGTATCGCCGCAGTCGCCGGACGATCAGCGCGATCCTTCGCCGTCGCACGCTCAATCACATCGCTGAACGCACGCGGCACATCCGCCACGACTTCATGCAGCGGCTGCGGTCGCGTCGCTACGTGTTCGCGTCGCAACTCGTGCAACGTGTTACCCGAAAAACATCGCCTGCCCGCGATCATTTCGTAGAACACGAGACCGAGACTGTAAATATCGGCGCGCCCGTCGATCTCGACGTTGCCGTCGCGCGGGATCTCGCCCCACTGTTCGGGCGACATGTAATAAGGCGTTCCGAGCACCTGCCCGGCCATGGTGAGCGCGGTGTTGCCGCTGTTCTCGGTGCCGGCGATCTCGCGCAGCTTCGCGATGCCGAGGTCGAGAAGTTTGACGACCGGTGGTCCATTCTCGGCCTTTCCGATCATGATGTTTTCCGGTTTCAGGTCGCGGTGCACGACACCCATCGAGTGGGCGGTGTCGAGCACGCTCATGATCGGCGTAAGGATCTCGAACGCCTCAGCCGCCGGAAAGCGGCCGCGCGTCTTGATGGCGACGTCGAGCGTATTTCCTTCGACGTACTCCATCACCATGTAGATCGTGCCGTCGGCGGCGGTGCGCAGGTCGTAAACGGTGACGGCGTTGTTGTGACGAAAACGCCGCGCCGCCTGCCCTTCGCGCCTGAATCTTCGCAGCCACTCCGCGTTGTTCCTGACTTCCGGCGGCAGCACTTTGATCGCGACGCGATCGCCAAGGAGGATGTGACGCGCGCGATAAACCGCACCCATGCCGCCCTTGCCCAGCAGCGCCTCCATCTGGTACTGGCCGTCCAACACCGTATTGACGATTGACGCGGGATCGGCTTCGAGGACTTCGCCGTCCAACGAACAAAAGCTCACGCTGTCGTCATATTTTGCGTTGCAGGCGGTGCAGTACTTCATCGCGGGTACATAGTAATACGGATTCGGAACCTATATCACGGATAGATTTTGCGGGCGTATTCCTCGACCATACGAGTGCTGTTGAACTGCGGCGCGAGCGTTTGAATCGCCCGTTTCATCATCGCAATCCACTGGCGCGGAAACTCGCCTTCGCGATTGTAATACAACGGCACGACGTCCTGCTCGATCGTTCGGTAAAGCGACTCCGCGTCGGCGGCGTCGATATGCGCCGTCTCGCCTTCGTCCATTCCGTTGCCGATGGCAAACCCGTTTGTGCCGTCGTAGCCTTCGAGCCACCAGCCGTCCAGAATCGAGAGATTCAAACCACCGTTGAGCGCCACTTTCTCGCCGCTCGTACCCGACGCCTCGAGCGGACGTCGCGGCACGTTCAACCAAACGTCAACTGATTGAACTAACTGTCGCGCGATCTCCTGATCGTAGTCTTCGAGAAACACCGCACGCCGCCCAATGACGGGATCCGACTTCCATTGGGCCAACTGTTGCAGCACTCGTTTCGAGCCCTCGTCCTGCGGATGCGCTTTCCCCGCAAAGATGAACTGAACGGGACGCGCCTCGTCGTTGATCAAACTCAACACGCGCTCGCGATCCGATAACAACAACGACCAGCGCTTATAACCAGCCACACGACGCGCAAAACCAATTGTCAACGCCGCGGGATCCAACGCCGCCGGCGTTTGCGGCGCACGTTGTTGAATGAACGCAATCAGGCGCTCCTTCAATCCGAAATGAGCCGTCCACAACTCTTCGTCAGGAATACTCGCCACCGCCGCGTTCCACGCATTCTGATCGCGCAGCTTCGTTTCCCAGTCGTGACCGATGTGCTTCTCGAAGATCGCACGCAACAACGGCGACACCCACGTCGCGGCGTGAACGCCGTTCGTCACGTGCGTGATCGGAACCTCGGCGACACTCTTTCCGGGATACAATTTCTGCCACAACGCCCGCGAGACCTCGCCGTGTTTGCGGCTGACGCCGTTTGTCGAACGACACAAGCGAATCGCGAGTGGCGTTAGTCCGTAGCGTTCCGTCTTGTTGTCCGGATCGACACGGCCCAAACCGAGAAACTGATCTTCCGTCAAGCCGAGTTCGCGCGCGTATGAAGGTCCAAACACGCGCGTCACGAGCGTAGCGTCAAACTCATCGTTTCCGGCCGCGACCGGCGTGTGCGTCGTGAAAACACAACGCTGCCGCACGACCCCGACGGCTTCATTCCAACTGTGACGTTCTGACTGAATCAGATCGCGGGCCAACTCGAGCGTTAGAAACGCGGAGTGACCTTCGTTCAAATGATAGACGTGCGGATTGATGCCGAGTTTTCGTAACAACCGAACGCCGCCGATGCCGAGCAGCATTTCCTGAACGATGCGCGTGTCGCGATCGCCGCCGTAAAGATGACCCGTCACCCAACGATCAGTTTCGACGTTCTCTTCGATGTTCGTGTCCAACAAATACAATTTCACGCGCCCGATGTCCGCGCACCACACCTGGGCCAACACGTTGCGCTCGCGAATCAGCACTTCGATACGCAACGGTTTGCCGTCCGCGTCTTGCACGAGCGTGAGCGGAAGATCGTTTGGATGTGTTTCGCCGTAGTGCTCCTCCTGCCAACCGTCGTTGCGCAGCCGTTGACGAAAGTATCCGTAGCGATAAAGCAGACCGACTGCGACCAGCGGGAGATTCAAGTCGCTGGCTGACTTGAGATGATCGCCGGCGAGGATGCCGAGACCGCCGGAATAAAGCGGCAGCGAATTGTGAATTCCAAACTCGGCGCAGAAGTAAGCGACGGGATGTTCGGGCGTTATCGCGGGAATCGACCGCTCGTTCGAGGCCATGTAAGTCTCGAAAGTCTCGGAGATACGGCGCACGCGATCGAGATAGACGGGATCCGTAGCGGCTTCGGCGAGTCTGAATGACGAGGTCCGGGTAAGCAGTAGGCGGGGATTGTGTTCACACTCTTCCCAGATTTCGGGATCGAGATCGCGAAAAACGCTGATGCCGTCGGGTCCCCAGCTCCACCAATAGTTCCATGCCAGACGTTCAAGTGACAGGAGTGGCGCGGGCAGACGATTCTGCCGCGCCTGTGTTTCGATCTCAGTAGTTTCAACCATTTAGTAAAAATTGTGGATTTTGATATCGGGCAAACGGAAGAGTCTACTCGAATTTGCGGTAGTCCAGAAACGGCGGGCGTAAACCGGTCGTGGGTCCTTCGGCTGAAATTTCTCTGCGTCCCTCCGCGCCTCTGCGGTAAGTACGCCGTTGAGCATAAACGCCGAGGCCCGGAGGGACGCAGAGTTAAATTAGAACACCCGTAAACCGCTAGTCTTCGCTGCGGGGCTCGACGTTGATCTCTTCGAACATGTCCTGACGCCGCAGCGCTTCGGCGACGCCTTTGGCGGTGTGTTCGGTCAACGGATGATCGGGGTCGGTGGAGGCGATCTCGAAAACGCGGTCGTCGATCATGACGATTCCCAGCGAACCCAATGTGATACCGGGGGCGATCATGATTTCGTCCATGTTGTGCAGACGGAAGCGGCCGGTTTGTTCGACCCATTCTTCCAGGAAGGGGTCGCGTAGAGCGTGCTCGGCCTCAGATTCGGAGAGATACGCACCTTCGACGATGAGACAATATTCGCGCACTGCTGTTTGGGCGTGTGTAGTGTGGGTCTAACATCGATAACTCTACCACCGTAACACCTCATCGCCAAGCTATTAGTTTGACCCGTGTTCCGGCGATTAACCGGAACACGGATCCGCGGATTGTTATCGCGCGCGGGCGTACTGCCGATTCAACGTTTCGCGAAGGCGATCGAAGTATGAATCGAAAGTGACGAACCCGGTCGCGCCCTGGAAGAACGCGCGTCCACCAGTCTCATTCGAGACGCGGTTGAGCGAGCTCTGTCCATAGCTGGAGGCCAAACGGCTCCGGCTTGTCAGACCAACCGACGGAGCGTAGAAACTGAACACCGCTACGTTCCGCTTGTTAGCTTCCGAAATGGCCCGTTCGATGTCGAGCGTATGCCCGGCTGCGGTCGAGTCGAATCCGCGCGACGTGTCGAGTCCGTCGGAGATCAGCAACACCGCATTGGCGTTGGACCACCCACGATCGAACTTACGAAGCGCTTCAATAACTTCGACGTACGGATTGAACGCCGAGGCGCTCGTGCTGCCAATCGGCACACGCAACGACTTCGCGGCCTTTTCCAGGTCAGTGGTAAAAGGTTGCCTGACCTGAAGCGCACCAGAAGTTATATAACCAACCATCACACGCGAGCCTTCGGGCAACGAGCGGATAAACTCACGCGTTACTTTCAACTCGTTACCAACCTGCGGAACCAAATCGTCCTGAATCAGCACGGCGAGGTTCAGCGGCTCGATTGTTTGCAGACTACGCTGCTCCTTCTCACTGTTGTTTACTTTGGCAGAGGCGACGCCGAGGGTCGAAACCGCAACCACGACGGCGGCCACCAATGACAGAAACTTACGGTTAAACATGTCTTTCCTTATATCTCCTATTCCGTAGTTTTTGATGCGATTTTCGTGCCTAAAGATTCCTGTTTAGAACGTTGTGTTTTGTGTTTTGAGCTTCGTTTGCTTACGGAACTCTCGCATAAAAGGTGTAGGCTACCGCTGCGAACAAAGAACAAAGCACTAAATACAAAGCACAAAAACCCAAGGCCTAAGACCCAAGCCCACCAATTCGGTCAACTTGCTTTGCCAGTTACGGTTAGTTAAATTACTGGCCTATTTTTCACGGAATACATCGCCAAATTTCCCATGTCTGAAAGGAATCAAACGTTATGAAAGTCTATCCGACTGAAGCTATCCGTAACCTCGCTGTCATTGGACATGGCGACGCAGGGAAGACGCAGTTGGTCAGTTCGCTTCTCTACGTCGCCGGAGCCACACCGCGTTGGGGTAAGGTAGATGAAGGCACGACAGTCACGGATTATGAAGAAGATTCCATCGCTCGCAAGATCACACTCAACACCGCACTCGCCCATCTCGAACATCGCGATACCAAACTGAATTTTATCGATACTCCCGGATACGCGGCATTCGTTTCCCACGCGCGGCCGGCGTTGCGCGTTGCCGACTGCGCCATTGTGGTCGTCGATGGCGTCAAGGGCGTTGAAGTGCAAACGGAAAAGACATGGGCCTACGCCAACGAGTTTCTCGTGCCGCGCGTAATGGTGATCACCAAGCTCGACAAAGAGCACGCCGATTTCGGCGCCGCGCTGCAAAGCGCACAGAACACTTTTAGCAGAGCAATCATTCCTTTTACGTTACCCATCGGGAAGGAAAAGGATTTCCGCGGCGTGGTGGACGTGGTCCACATGAAAGCTTACGAGCTCGGCGCCGACGGACAGGCGAAAGAGATCGACATTCCCGCCGAAGGCCGCGACATCGTGGACAAGACTCGCGAGCGGCTGGTCGAGCTGGTCGCCGAATCGAACGATGCGTTGATGGAGAAGTATTTCGAACAAGGCACGCTCGACGAGGAAGACATTCTGCCGAACATCAACAACGCGATCGCGCAGAGCAAACTGTGTCCGGTGTTTGCGGTGTCGAGCATGACGCAAGTCGGATTGCGCGCGCTGTTGAATGCCCTCGTTGACTACGCTCCCGATCCGGCCCATCACGAAGCTGAGTGGGGGCGCCAGGTAGATGCAGGTCCGGACGCCGAAAGACTCGCGCGAAAGTACAACGACAGCGAACCGTTCTCCGCTTATTGTTTCCGCACGGTTGCGGATCCGTTTGCCGGCCGCATCAACGTGTTCAAAGTGATCAGCGGTCACCTGCAAACCGACGCGAACGTTTTCAACTCGACACGCGGCGTGGCCGAACGACTCGGCGCGTTGCACGTTACGCAAGGCAAAGCACTCGAGAAAGTAGCTGAAGCTCACGCGGGCGACATCATCGCGTGCGTGAAGTTGAAAGAGACGCAAACGGGCGACACGCTTTGCGACAAACAGTCGGCGATCATTTATGACCCGGTCGAGTATCCGGAAGCGGCGATTGCGTTTGCGATCGAGCCGAAGTCGCGGCAGGACGAAGAGAAGATAAGCGTCGCGCTGCACAAGATTCTCGAAGAAGATCCGGCGCTGCACTTCAGTCGCGATGCGCAGACGAAAGAGTTTCTGTTATCAGGATCGGGCCAGTTGCACGTTGAAACAGTCGTCGAGAAACTCAAGAAGCGTTACAGCGTCGAAGTGACACTGCATCCGCCGAAGGTTCCTTACAAGGAGACGATCACGCAACGCGCCGAGGTCCAGGGACGGCACAAGAAGCAGACCGGCGGCCGCGGACAGTTTGGCGATTGCAAGTGCGTGTTTGAACCGTTGCCGCGTGGCGAGGGTTTTGTTTTCGAAGACAAGATCTTCGGTGGTTCAGTGCCGCAGCAGTTTCGACCGGCGATCGAGAAAGGAATCATCGAGGCGGCGAAGTCGGGAGCGATTGCGGGTTATCCGCTCGTCGATTTCAAGGTGCAGTTGGTTGACGGTTCGTTCCACCCGGTCGACTCCGACGAGCATTCATTCCGCGCGGCGGGACGCAAAGCATTTCGCGCGGCAATGGAAAAAGTTAAACCTTCGCTGCTCGAGCCGGTGATGGACGTCGAGATCGCCGCGCCGCAGGAATACGCGGGCGACATCATGGGCGATCTGAATTCGCGTCGCGGCCGCGTGCAGGGAATGGAGACCAGCGGCAAGCAGCAGATGATCAAGGCGCAGGTGCCGATGGCGGAGATGTTGAACTATCAATCGACGCTGAACTCGATCACCGCCGCGCGCGGTTCGTTCCACATGCAGTTTTCACACTACGATCCGGTGCCGGGCCAACTCGCGCAGAAGATCGTGGAGCAGTCGAGAGCTGAAGGACGAATCAAGGGTGGTGAAGACGAGGAGTAAGTAGTCGAGGTTATTGCTTTAGATCCGTGTTCCCGCCGAAGTGGCTTCAGCGGGAACACGGATTTTTTGTTTATTCTTCCGGATTTGCCAGTTTCCTTACGCGCGGCAGCATCTGACCCGGTGCGTGCATCGGTTCCTTGATCGTGTAATCAGACGGCACTTCGAAGAGCGACTTCGCCGGCTCGGTGCGATTGATGTTCGTCAGTTTGTAAGTGGTCTCGCCGGTGCGTGGATCGCTGTGACGAGTCATCACGACGAGCTGCAACTCCGGTGAGTACCAGCGTTCGCTGACGATCTCGATCGGACGCTCGTTGCCAATCTCGCCCGCGGCAATCGTGACCGTCGTCCGCGTGCCTTCGGCTTCGACACCTTCGATCGTCTGCTTGCCGAGGTTTTCCTTCACCTCGTTCGGGTTTGGACCAGCCTTTTTGAATACGTAACTGGACGCGCCGGCGCCACCGCCGGTCGCGATCGTGAATTGTTCGGTTTGAGTAAGCGCGACACGCGCTCCCGGTGCACCAGGCGGCACACCAAGCGGCGCGATCATCGTCACGTTTGCACCAGGAGCACCGCCGCCGGGCGCGACTTTAAACTCGAAGTGACGTCCCTCGCCATCAATGCCCGCAGCGCCGGCTTTCTGCGTGAACTCGAATTTGAACGGCGTGCTCTTCACCGCGACGCGCGCACGCGTATCGAGCGAGAAAGTGACGCCTGCGACCGGATCGTTGATGAAGATCGTTTGCAACGGTTCAGTGCCTGTGCCCAGAACGCCGAGACCTTTCAACGTTTGCTCGCGTCGCGTGCGGCCTTCGCCGTCGCGATAGACAGTGCTGGTGAACTTATTGACGATGCGATTGCCGTCGCCAAGTACCTGAACGCTCTCAGTCACGGCTTCGGCCGAATAAGGCGCGCCTTTTACGACCTTGCCGCCGAAGCTTTCGGACGCGATGAACAGGAGATCGCCGAGCGGAGGCGGCGGCGGAGCGCCGTCTGGTCCCTGGACCATGCGTTGCCTGATCACGACTCCTTCACTGCCGCCCTGCGGCGTTTGGGCGAACGTCACGCCGGCAACAGCCAGCACTACGAGGATTGCAGATAGTCTTCTCATCTCATTTCCTTTCAGACCGGATCTAATCTCGTTTATCTAACAAAACGTATGGCATGGGCCATGCCGTCGACACCCAGCAACACGTCTGCCTTCACGCGCTCGTGATAACGGTCCATGTTGACCGGGAGTCCGAAGTTCACGAGCGCGGAGCGCGGCAACTCGACGCGAACGATCTGTCCGCCGTCCTGCAAAGTTGCAGCGTTGAGATAGCCGAGCGGCATAAAGTCTGTAGCGATCTCGCGATTCACATGATTCGCGACTTCGTTGTTTGCGTTTCGACGCGGCGTGCGTCGACGTGGTTTTTGTGCGACTACTTCCTGTTGCTTTGGTTGCGGCTGATCGATCTTAGGCTCTACTTTCATCGGCGTAGGTTCAGCATGATCAGCACTGATTTGATAACTTCGATCCGTGTTCCACCTAACCGCAATAACACTGATTGCAATCAATAGAACCGCCGCTATGCCCGCTGCAACCCAGTAAGGAGTCGGTCGCCGCCAAACGGGCCTTACCACCTTCTGCGCGCGCTTCTGCGCCCGAAACGCCGCGCGTAACTTCTGTTCGAGTTCGGGAGGCGCGTTCAGCGACGCCATCTCTTCCTTGAGCAACTGCAAGCTGCTCGTCAGTTTTTCCTCATCAAATCTTTGACCGTTCATGCGAAACACCTCGCCGACTTCAACGTCGCTGAAGCCGTGTCCTCAACCTGCTCTGCCGGGCGCAGCTTTGCAAGCAGCAACGCACGCGCGCGATGCAAACGCGATCGCACCGTGCCAATCGCACATCCGAGAACGTCAGCCGCCTCCAAATAACTCACATCCTGAAGCTCACACAAAACTACGACTTCCCGATACTTCGGCGGCAAACTCAATACCGCCCGCCGCACCAACTCGATCGTTTCCGCCTGCACAAGATCGTCGAGCGGACGCAAATCAGTATCGGCCGGAATGAAATTCACCTCGTCCTCGTTGTCGTCGCCGATCGGCGTCAACACCTGGTCCACGCGCATCCGTCGCAGCACGTGATTGCGTGCGACGCCGAGCAGGAAAGAACTCAAAGATCCGCGCTCGGGATCGAAAACATGGCCCTCGCGCATCAGGAACAGAAACACTTCCTGCGTCACGTCCTCGGCAATCGTCTTCGAGCCGCTCATCTGTAAAGCGAACCGGTAAACGCTACCCTGCCGCCGCCGGTAAAGCAGCGCCAGCGCTTCCTCGTCTCCGGCCAGCATCGACCGAAGCAGTTCGCTATCACCAGGTTCGCTTTGCAGATTCATGCGCCCAAATGTTCGACAGACATGGGTATTCGCGCGGGAAACGGCAAAAGTTCCAAAATGTGGGTTGACTCAGGAACCGAATATCCGAACAAACTCGGCCGTATTTCGTCGCAGGGCAAACCAATCGCTGAAAATCCGTGGATTCTGCAGCCAAATGGTTAGCCATTGGGAGACTTCCCGGGCAAGCTGACGTTCTTTTTCGCTGGTGCGACTGCTGGCGCCTATTAACTCCAGTTCGCGTTTCAAACTCAGAACCGTCTCGCGGGGCCGATCATTCTCGGCCGCCAGTTTCTCCATCCACGCTACTGCCGCGGCTGGAGTATCGAAGTTCAGTTCTTCAGCGGTAAAGAGTCTGGCTGAACGCCAGCGTACGTCTTCGTCGAGAACGTCCGGATGGACCAGTTGAACGCCCTGGTCCGCCCGGGTTCGAGCTTTAGAAGCAGGGCTTTGAAAACTGGGAGCATCTTCATTTGCCACGGATCTTCTTGATGAGTCGTTGCGCATGGTTGCGGGCGATCAGCGGAACGTGCTCGTCGGTGGTCAGGTCCTCGAGCAGCGGCAACATCTGCTGCGGATCGGACAGACCCTGACGCTTCAACAACGACTCCATAACTTCCATCAGTTTCGGCGCATTCAACGGCTGATTCTCGCGCGCGACCGAGATGTCGAAGATCAGAATCGCCTGATCGGCGACGCGTCGATACTCGTTCACCAGCGTTTCCGCGTCGGAGTTCTGCGTCCAGTTAAACTCCGCCACACGCTTGCGAGTTCCCTGCTCCATACCGATACGCATCGTGCCGAGATGAGCAAACTGCTTATCCGCCTGGTAATTCGTATTCGAGTCAAGGAATTGAAGCGCCTGCCACGCAGCAGTGATGCGCGCGAGCGCGGCGGGTGACAGCTCGATCTTCTCGACGATGGGCGTGTCTTCGTTCAGGCGTTCGAAGGTGACGGTGCCGCGGCCGTTGGCATCGTGTTCGAGCACGATGTGTTTGACAATAAACTTCGGCTGGGAGAACTCGTAGGTGTATTTGACGTCCGCGGCCTTGTTCTCGTTGACCGCCGCCGCCGACGCGCCCGCCTGATGAGGACGTGTGTTTAGTTTATCCTGCGCAAAAATGGAAATCGCCGCGCTCAGAATCACAAGCGCGGCGGGGAGACCTTGCCTCAATGATTTTTGTTTATTCACTCAAACTTTACCGATACTAACTTCGAAACACCTGCCTCCTCCATCGTCACGCCGTAAAGGGCTCGGGCCATTTCCATCGTCCGCTTATTGTGAGTGATCACAATAAACTGCGTGTCGGTGGACATCTGGAGGACCTTATCAGTAAAGCGTCCCACGTTCGCTTCGTCAAGTGGAGCGTCGACCTCGTCCAGTAAACAGAACGGCGCCGGACGGTAATGGAAGATGCCCAGGACGAGCGCGAGCGCCGCCATGGCTTTCTCGCCGCCGGAGAGCAACAGCACGTTCTGCAAGCGTTTGCCGGGCGGTTGAGCGATGACGTCGATGCCCGATTCGAGCACGTCGTCGGCGTCTATCAAACTCATCTCGCCGCGTCCGCCGCCAAACAACTCCTGGAACAGCACGCTGAAGTTTTTATTGATCTGCTCGAACGCATGACGGAAACGTTCGCGGGAGCGCTTCTTGATCTCGCGCAAGGCTTCTTCGGTCGCGGCGATGCCTTCGATGATGTCCTGTCGTTGGACCGTCAGGAACGACAGGCGCTGTTCGGCTTCGGCGAGCTCTTCGAGCGCCATCATGTTCACGCCGCCAAAACCTTCGAGTCGCGTACGCAGATCTTCGACTCGCGTGTGACTCGTATCGAGATCGAATTCTTCCGGCAACGTCAACTCGCGTGCGAGATCTTCGAGCGACTGGCCCAACTCCGTATGACAATTTTCGTGAACAAACGTCTGGCGCGCCTGCGCTTCGGCGCGTTGCACTTCCAACGCCGCGCGCGAGTCGCGCACTTCCGCAGCCTGGCGATTGAGCTCCGATAGAGCTTTGGAGCATTCGTCGGCTTGTTGGCGTGCCTGTTGTAAACGTTCGGAGAGATCCGCGATGTGCTGTTCTTCTCGCGCGCGATCGATCTCGACGGAGCTTGCTTTGAGTTCGAGATCGGCGATCGAGAGTTGCAACTCGGACGTGCGACCTTCCATTTCGGCAAGGTCCATGCGGTAGCGCTGCACTCGCGAGGCCAGGTCGGCGAGTTCGCCTTCGATGCGACGGAGCTCGGCCGTTGTGCTGCGACGTCGTTCGGCGGCGGCAGCGGAGGCGGCGCGTCGCCCGGCAAGCGATTCACTTTCTATTTCCACTTCACGACGTAGATCGTTCAATAACGCGGACGCGCGAATGACGTTGTCAGCCGCAGTCTCGCGTGCAGTCTCGGCGGCTTCCGCCTCGGCTAAAGCACGCGCGCGGCGTTGCTCGACCTCGACTCGTTCCTCTTCGACGCGTTGCGAATCCTGGCCGACGACGCGCATGTGACGCTCGGCGCGTTCGACTTCCTGTTCGAGGCCGCTCGCGGTCAGTTCATGCTGCATCGCTTCGCGCTCTTCCCGACCGATGGCTTCGTTCAGCAACACGACCGCATCTTCGAGACCTTCGAGACGCGAGCGAGTCTCTTTCGCGGCGGCGGCGGCAGTTTCAACTTCACTCGCCAGAGCTTCGGCGCGCGTTTCCAACTCGCGCAGTTCACGTTTGAACGCGAGCAGTCCCGCGCCTTCTTCGAGATCGCGAGCATCGCCGGCGTTGACGAACTGACCACTCGCGATCCAGTCGCCATTCAACGTGACGTACATCTCGCCGGTCGCGATCGATAGCAGCATCGCATCGTCGAGATTCGCGGCGAGTCTCGCGTTCATCTTCTGCGGCAACGTGCGTTTGAGAACGGTGACGAGTTGCTGTGGCGCGCCGAGGAGATCGGAGATGCGAAGATCTTCGCGGAAGTTTTCAGTTTGGCCGCTTTCGAGCGCCGGACGTTCTTCGAGACTACAGGCGAGCGTCGTGACAAGGCTCGCTTCGTCGCTGCCGCCGTGCAGACCGGCGACGAGGAAACTCGCGCGGCCGCCGTTGTTCTCGCGTAACCACTGCGCCGCACGAACGGCGTCATCGGGCGTCGGGACCACAATCGACTGCAACGAGGAACCAAGCACACCCTCGACCGCGCGTTCCCATTTCGCATCGACGTTCAACGCGTCGGCGAGCGTGCCGATGAAGTGGAAATTGCGCGGGGCGTCGTCGTTGGAGAAGACAAGCTGCACCGCCGGCGAATAATACGCGCGACGGTGGTCCAACTCTTTGAGACTTTCGAGACGATGGCTGGCGCGTGAATACTCGTCACGCACTCGCGTCAATTCCGCGTCGGTGTCGCTGACTGCTTCATGACCGCGAACCACTGCGTCCACGGCGGTCTCGCGTTCGGCCTGTAAACGAGCGACGCGTTCGCGGGCGTCGCTTAGTTCGCGCGAGAAACGCTCGGCTTCGAGCTTTCGTTCCGCGTGTTGCGTGGCGGCGCGATCGCCTTCGCGAGCCAAACCTTCAGCTTGTTGGAACAGGCGATCGAGCGTGCCTTCGAGCTGCCGCGCGATCTCGCGTACTCGCTCGGCGATCGCAGTTTGCGTCAAAAGCTCGGCGCGGGCGTTTTCGATCTCGATCTCGGCAGCGGTCGAGCGCGCGAGTTTTTCCGCGTACGACTCTTCCGCGGTGCGCAGTTCAGAAGCGCTGCGATCTGCTTCTTCACGCAACCGCGCGTCTTCCTGTTGCAACCGGAGACATTCCGCTTCGATCAGCACGAGCCGCGCGGTGAGCGCTTCGATCTCGGCAGCGACTTCGCCTTTGCGCTTCTCGATCTCGCTCAACTGGTCCTGCTGATAAACGCACTCACGCGCCTGGCGATCGCGTTGCAGCACTGCTTCGGCCGCGGCGGCGCGCACGTTTGATAACTCGTCTTCGAGATCTCGCGCCTCGTGAGTCGCCGAACGTGCTGCTTCCTCGCGTTGCGTGAGATCGGCGGCGATGGCGAGTTCGAGTTCGGTGACTTCGGAAAGTTTCGCGTTTGTCTCTTCGAGAACCGTGGCGAGCCTGGCGTCTTCCGCGACATAGACGTGACGCAGAAGTTCGCGCAATTCCTCGCGCAACACGCCGTAACGGCGCGCCTTCGACGCCTGGCGGCGCAGACTGTTTACCTGTCGATCGATCTCAGCGACGATGTCGGAGATGCGCGACAGATTGGAGCGCGCTGATTCGAGCCGCGCTTCGGTGGCGCGTTGGCGCACGCGAAACTTGGTGATGCCTGCCGCTTCCTCGATGATCGTGCGGCGGTCCATCGGCTTGGCCGAAAGTATTTGGCCGATGCGTCCCTGTTCGATGATGGCGTAGTGACCGCCCGCGAGGCCGGTGCCGGAAAACAGATCCTGAATATCGCGCAAGCGGCAGATCTTGTTGTTCAGAAGATATTCGCTCTCGCCTGAGCGATAGAGACGACGCGTTACGGAAACAGCTTCACCCGGCGCAAACTCGAGCGCGAGGTTCCGGCGACGCCAATGACGTTTGTGAACAGGTTTTTGTGAATCCGTCTCTTCCGTTTCATCCGTGTTGGCTTCTGACACGGATACAACTAATTGGTCATCGATCTTCTCGAGCGTCGAATCGATGTCTTCGATGTCAGGCTCGGGCGTATCGACTTCGTCACGGATCAGATGCATGACGACTTCAGCCATGCCGCTCGCGGGACGATTGCGCGATCCTTGAAAGATGACGTCTTTCATCTCGCCGCCGCGCAGGTGCTTGACGCGTTGCTCACCAAGGACCCACGCGATCGCGTCGGCCACGTTGCTCTTACCGCAACCATTTGGTCCAACGACGGCGGTGATTCCGTCCCCTGTGAAGATTATTTCGGTGTAGTCGGCGAAAGATTTGAAGCCGGTGATTTCCAGGCGTTGCAGTTTGAACATTAGGCTCTAAACAGCTCTGTTTCGGTCAGCTCGGAAGCCCGAGGACGAGTTTCCGAAGAGCGATCGACGGGTGAGCCACTATAAGTGCTGGTTGCGTCTAATGTCAACCACAACATGAAGTGAGTTTTGCGTATTCGGAGTCGGAGGCGCGGGCGCTTAGATCCGCGGATCATAAACGGTCGCGCCGCACGTAGAGGAGCAGCTTGACGCCGGGGCGCAGGTCGAAGCTTCCGTCCGGCGCTTTTGACGGGACCTGCTGGTACAACTCGCCGAAGTTCTGATCCATCTGGGCCTTTTGATTCACGTTGGCGATGATCAGAGGCTCAACGGACGGCGCCATCTGGGCGTAGTATCCGACGCGCGGGTAGTTTCGCAGGTACCACGGCAACGGCCAGTAATCGGGACTGACGATGGTGATGCCCGTCTTTGTTCCGTCCCTTTCCGCCGCAATCCGCTCGACGTTGTCGACGAGTTCGAGCATCCCGCGCGTCGTGTGCGCGTACACATAGACGTAGTAAGAACTGTCGTTGTCGTAGTTGATGAAGTTCAGATCGATCGTCTGATACACACTCACGCACATCGCGATCACCAACAACACGGCAACCAGTCGAAGCTGCCCGCGTTCGACATCGTAAAGAACCTGCATCACGTAACCCGCGACCAATGCAAGCGGGATGATGAAGCTCAACACGAGCCACGGCGTCTTGTACGGAATCAGCGTGTATGCCGCAACCAGACCAAAGCCCCACAACGCCGCGAATAATACGAAAGCATTCTTCGGTCGCAGGACGACGATCGCGGCGCCAAGAACCGAGAGGAAAAAGATCGGGCCTTCCTGTGACGCCAACCAGATCGCGTACTGATACCACACCTTGTCGGCGTGCGCCGTCTGCCCCGTTTTGGACCAAATATCGAACGTCTTGATCGCGTCGTAAACGCCCTGCGAGTTGGTGAAGAACGACGAGTAGAACACGATGTTGAGGAAAAGAAACACGACCAACGCGATCACGACCGAGATCACGAGATTCGTCGTTCCCAATTCGTCAATAAAACGCCTGAACGCGCTTTCCTGCGCCACTGGCCGGCGCGACTTGCCCGACGACGTTGACGTTGCGGCGCGATAGAGTCGCCGGTAAATGTGCGTCGAGAAAAAGGCGATGACCAAAACGCCCATCGAAATCATCGCCGTTTCCTTCGTCGCAAACAGCAGCGCCGCCGAAGCGCTCGCGAGTATCAGGTACGTGGGATTGCGCGTGTCGTAAAAACGCAGGCCGGCGACGACGATGCCGAATGTGAAAAAGACAAAGTGCGTTTCGTGAATGAAGTAACGCGAGAGATAAACGGCGCCGGGCGACAGCGCGAGCAGCAACGCGGCGGATAAAGTTCCGATCGTTCCGAGACGGCGTCGCAGCGTGAAGACAAGGGCGATCGTCGCGATTCCGAAGAACGCCGGGACCGCGCGAATCATAAACGTCGTCAGCCCGTAATTGTCACGCGCGGCGGTGCCAAACAAGAGACGTATGACCCACGGTATCCAGGCCGCGAAGTAGTAGAGAGTCGGGCCGTGATAATTCGCCGGATCGTAACGATACTCTCCTTCACGAACGAGCCTGACGAGGAAGTTGCCGTTGACGCCTTCGTCGTGATGCAGCGGAACGAGATCGAGATCGTATAAACGCAGCACCGCGGCGATCACAAGAATCACCGCGACGGCGATCCACCAGACGCGCTCAGGCAGGTCGATCGGTCCTGTCGCAACGGCGGGCGCAGCGGGAGCAGCGGCTTTCTGAGCTTGCGCGGCAGCCTTGCGCGCCTTCTTACCGGATTTTGTAGAGGGTGTAGTCACCGACCTGTTCTACCTTCTCGAATCGCGAAAAGAATTGTTCGTTTGGCGGACTCACGATCCTTTCCAGTGGTCCAATCACAGCATAATCGACGCCGTAGTTATTCAGTAACTGCATCGCGTCAGGAGCGCCGAGATAAATCCGCTTGATCTCACCCTCACGCTGAACGAAGTCGAGCCCGTGTGTCCAGATGTGACCGGGATAACCCATCAACGAACGGCGGCCCGTGAGAAACACGGGCGTGTTGTGAACCGGAGCATGAATGATCAACGCACGCGGCGCCGTCCGTTCTTTAACGCGTTCGGCAAACAGGACACCCGGAGCGTCGAAGATTCCGTACTTAACGTCGCGAAACGCAATGCCGGCAACGTCGAGCGCGCCCGCGAGTGTGACGCAAACAAATAATATGACCGCCGCGGCTTTTAGCGAGCTACTTCCACGCCACAGCCTCGCAAGTAGCAGTGCGACGAGCGGCGCGGAAGCCAGCCACCAGTAATAAAGGACCTTGATGTTGTCCCAGATCCACGGCGCGAGCTTTACGAAGTTCGGAATGATAAAGCACAGCGTAAACGGCAGGTAGTACAACAGCAGCCGTTTCCCCACCAGGTATCCGTTGAACTTCAACAGTATCGCCATGAAGATCAACGGAATGAACAGCCCCGTGTTCTTGAACCAAAAGACAACGGGATTTTCCTGCCCGCGATCCCAACCCAACTCCCACGCGAAAAACGTGCTCGCATCGACGGCGCTGTTCATCGTGGACCACAGAAGCTGCGGGATCGCGATCGCCGACGCGACCGCAAAGAACGCAAACCATTCACGCCAACGAATCTGAATCAACGCCAGACACGCCGCCATTCCCATCACGACGATGAAACTATGCGCGTGTACGAGTGGCAACAGTCCGGCGGCGACGCCCGCTGCGATCATGCGGCGAGTCGGTAACGGAAATCGTCCGAGTGGCGGAAGCTCACGCACGACGTGCGTCTTGCCTTTTTTGCCTTCACGCTTCGGAGCGGGCGTTTCTTTTTCAAATGCCAGCCACCACTGCGTAAATGCGATCACAGCGAGCGGCAGTCCCATTAAAAAACCGCGTTGCGGCACGAGCAACGTCGAGATCGCGTTGCCCCAACGCCACACACTATCGGGAATCACGGTAAACGACGACTGCGTAACCAACACGCCCCAAACTCCACGATCGTCCGATGCGCCTTTTGAAAACAGCAGTACCCAACCCATGCCGCCGTTCAACAGGACCAGCAACGGCGTGATGATCGCCGCGAGTTTGTCGCGCAACAGGACGAGGGCCCAGCGATGGACCAGTCCCACGAACGCCAGCGCGAGCAGGAAACTCACGATGAACATCGAAACGCGCAGGCTCGCGCCACAGCGAACGAAGATCGCGGACGCGAAGTCTGAAAGAAACGGATAGGTGAACCTGACGCCGGCGTACGTCGGATCCTCCGGCGGGAAGTTATTGCCGTAGGCGAAACTCGTGATCACGCTCAGGTGAAACGGTAGATCGCCGAAGTTGTTCAACAGACCGGTGCTGATGCCTGTTTCGTCTTCGATTACCGCGCGGTCGAAAACCTTCCAAAGCACGAGCGCCGTCGCAAGATAAAAAAGAAAATATCCTAACGACTCTGCATTCGGGCGGGCGAGCAGACGGTCCGCGCCGGTCGAGAGCATCTGGAGGTCCTGTCTCACTCGCGCTTTGATTGCCGGATCCCAGACGAGTGCGAGCGGGCTGCAACAGATCGCGGTGCTGATCGCGATCGAGACGCCGGTCAGTCCGACGATCGAAGCGACGATGAAAGCGACGAGGCTGAGCGCGGTCAATCCGAGACAAACGCCCGCGCACAACCGCGCGCCCAACGATGCTTTCTCGTCGTAGAGGTAAGTGGCAATGGTACCGCTCAGGGTAACCAGTAAGGCGAGTGCTAAAGAAGCAATCATTTGTCGGAACGGAAATTATACCGGGATCGACATCCGCGGCAAGATAGGTTAGCTTTCGTCCGAGGCAAACATGTTAAGAGCAGGCATCGTCGGGTTGCCCAATGTGGGTAAATCAACCCTTTTTAACGCGCTCACGGCGCAAACATCAGCCCTCGCGGCAAACTATCCTTTCGCTACGATCGAACCGAATGTCGGCGTCGTTTCTGTTCCTGACGAACGGCTGGAGCCGCTGGCCCGACTCGTCAAGACTCAGGTCATTGTGCCGGCGACTGTTGAATTTCTTGATATCGCCGGGCTCGTTCGCGGCGCGTCAAAAGGCGAAGGACTGGGCAACCAGTTTCTCGCGAACATCCGTGAGACTGACACGGTGGTCCAGGTCGTTCGTTGTTTTGAAGACGACAGCGTGATTCACGTCGAAGGATCTGTCGATCCTGTCCGCGACATCGAAACGATCCAGATCGAGCTCGCACTCGCGGATCTCGGCACGGTCGAACGCCGTCGCGAGAAAGCGCAGAAGAATCTAAAAGGCGGCGACAAGATCGCGCGCGCGGAGTTGGACGTGCTCGACAAGCTGCAACCCGCGCTCGAGGAAGGACGATCGGCTCGCACTGTCGAACTGACAGCAGACGAACGCGCCGTCGCCCGCAACTTCTTTTTACTGACTACAAAACCGACGATCTACGCCGCGAACGTCGACGAGGCAACACTCTCGAATACCGCTGACAATAAGCTTGTGAACGCCGTTCGCGAAATCGCCGAACGGGAGGCAGCAGAGTGCGTGGTCATCTGCGCGCAGCTCGAGTCAGAACTCGTCGCACTGCCGCCGGAAGAACGCCTCGACTATCTCCGGAGTCTGAAAGTCTCCACGAGCGGTGTAGATCAACTCATCAAGAGCGCGTATCACCTGCTCGGCTTGATGTCGTTTCTAACGGCGGGCGAGAAAGAAGTGCGCGCCTGGACTATCCCGCAAGGCACGCGCGCGCAAACCGCGGCGGGCACGATCCATTCAGACATCGAACGCGGCTTCATCCGCGCGGAAGTTGTCAGTTATGAAGAATTGATTGCGGCCGGTTCCTATGCAGCCGCGCGTGAAAAAGGCTTACTCAGACTCGAAGGCAAAGACTACATCATGCAGGAAGGCGACGTCGTTCATTTTCGCTTTAATGTGTGAGGCGGGGATCGATCCACAGATCACGCTGGTTGCGTGACCTGTGGATTTTTCGAGGGGACTACCGCAGCAGGGCACGAATACCGACGAGTATCAAATAACCGATTGCCAGAACGACTGCTATCTTTATCAGAGCTACGGCCAGGCTGATTAATCCGCTAATAATGCCTAAGGTAAATCCCGCCACGGTCAGCACCAAGGGCAACCCGACCGCTAACACGAACACCCCGAGGAGTATCATCCCCACAACTTTCAACACTTTGCTTGCGTCTTTCATCGTCTCTCTCCCATCGCTTCCATCAATTACCGGTTCTTAAGCCCACCAACTATACGCACACTCCCCCAGTCGCGTTCCCTTGAAGATTCTGCATATTTTGCCCATAAAATTGGCTGTTTAATCCGGATGCCGGTTTTGCGTTTTACGTGATCCGGGTGGTCGCGTGTTTGATTCTTTTCGGCGATAATTATACATACTTTTGACGCTATGGACCGCTGGAATTCAACAAGAAGTCTGTTTGGCAACGACGAGCCGGAGAACGTCCCGCTCGATGGGGCGCCGCTCGCCGAACGGATGCGACCGCGATCGCTGTCCGAGTTCGTCGGACAGGAACATCTCGTCGGCGAAGGACGCGTTCTGCGAAAGCTCGTCGACCGCGGCGGCGCGTTGCCGTCGTTGATTCTGTGGGGCGCGCCCGGAACAGGCAAAACAACTCTCGCACGGCTGCTCGCGGAAAACAGCGGTCTTCGTTTCATCGCGCTGTCCGCCGTCTTCTCCGGCGTCAAGGATCTGCGCGAAGCAATCCAGCAGGCGAAGACGGAACTGAGTTACGGAAAACGCACCGTACTCTTCATCGACGAAATTCATCGCTTCAACAAAGGACAGCAGGATGCACTCCTGCACGCAGTCGAAAACGGCACCGTCACGTTGATCGGCGCGACAACCGAGAATCCGTCGTTCGAAGTCAATGCCGCGTTGCTTTCACGCTCTCGAGTGCTGGTTCTCAATCAACTCTCCGAAGACGAGATCAAGATCGTGATGCGTCGCGCGCTTGAAGACGGCGAACGCGGTCTCGCGAGCTTCAATCCGTCGATCTCGGAAGCGTTGCTGGAACGCATCGCACGCTCAGCGGGCGGCGATGCTCGCGTCGCGCTCACAGCGCTGGACGCCGCGGTCGAATCAACCGCACCTGACGCCGGCGGGACGCGAACAATCACGGAGCAAACAGTTGTCGAAGCACTCGGCCGCGCGCACTACGCGTACGACAAAAGCGGCGAAGAGTATTACAACCTGATCTCCGCGCTCATCAAATCGTTACGCAATTCGGACGTCGACGCCTCGCTCTACTGGCTCGCCCGGATGATCGAAGGCGGCGCGGATCCGATCTACATCGTCCGCCGCTTGTGCATCCTCGCGTCGGAAGACATCGGACTTGCCGATCCGCAGGCGATGGTTCAGGCCGCGGCCGCCGCCGAGATCGTGCAACTCATCGGTCTCCCGGAAGGACTGTTTCCGCTCTCGCAAGCCGTTATCTATTTAGCAAAGGCGCCGAAGTCGAACGCGATCAAGAGCGCCTATTTCGCAGCCGCGCAGGACGCTGCCGAGACCTCGCGCGAACCCGTCCCGCTGCACTTGCGAAACGCGGTCACGCCGCTCATGAAAACACTCGGTTACGGCAAAGAGTATCGGTACGTACACAGCGATCCCGGCGCAAAGGAAGAGATGGAATGTTTGCCGTCTCAGTTAAAAGGCAAGAAATATTTCGAAACTGATGAACTCGAATAAAAAATCGGATAAAGAGCTCGCGTTTCTGCAGGATCTATTCATCGCGCCTGATTGGGGTGAACGTTTCGCCGAACTCATCGACGAGCACGTGAAGCTGCCCGACGAAGGCAAGGTGCTCTACGCAGCGGCCGGAACCGGCGCACACGCAATCGCGCTACAAGAACGAGCGAACGACAAGCTTGAGTTTCTTTGTGTGGACGAGAACGTTGAATGTCTCGAGCTGGCGCGCGCAAAAGCGACCGCCACTAACGAACAGACCCAGTTCAGTCACGTCGAACTCGAGTCGCTCGACTTGCCTGACAATCATTTTGATCTCGTCGTCGGCAATGCGTCGTTAGTTTCAACTCCGCGCGTGCCGAAGATGCTTGCGGAGATGGTTCGCGTCGCTGGACCAGGCGCGACGATCGCGCTCGCGTTGCCGACTGCTTCCAGTTTCGGCGAGTTCTTCTCGATCTACTGGGAAGCGTTGCACAACAACGGGTTGACTGATCATGAGTCGAGTGTCGAGCAGTTGATCACTGAGCTGCCCACAGTTTCAGAGATGGAGCAGATGGCTGAGGATGAAGGTTTGCGAGACGTGACCTCGTGGACACGTATCGAGGAGTTTGATTACGACTCCGGAGAACAGTTTTTGAATTCGCCGCTCGTGGCGGAGTTTCTGATGCCCGGCTGGCTGGCGCTCGTGCCTGAAGCTATGAGAGCAGATCTATTCCGAGAAATCTCTCGATTAATCAACGAAGAAAGACATGAGGCAGAGTTCGCGCTTTCGGTGAAAGCAACTTTAGTCGTTGGGCGAAAGGCTCACAGCCACTGAGCACTTGGGTCTTTGGTCTTGGGTCTTGGGCCTGGTAGCGCAAAGTTCTAAGAACAAAGCTCAAAGACCAAAAACCTAAGACCAAAGGCCAACTCAAACTACTCTTTGATCTCTTTGCGCGACGGTTCTCTTTCCGCTTCGTCCAATCCTTCCTTGAACGCGCGTTTGCTTTGGCCCAACGCTTTCGCCAATTGCGGCAAACGCGTGGCGCCGAAGAGCAGGAAGATCACGATCACGATGACGACAAGCTCCGTGGGTCCCAGCCCCGCGATGGCCAGCATTGTTTGACTCATAATGTCCTCTTTCTAAGTGGGTCCAGTTATTCTCGATCCGATTCGTAGAACAAATACTTCCGCCAGGTCTCATCAGCCCTGCCGAGGTACCGCATTATCTGTCGGTTGACATGCAGTGAGAACCCGCGAGGCCTGCGCAGCAGATGCATCCCGGATTCCTCCGGGGTGCGATTCCCTTTTTTATGATTGCAGCGCTTGCAGCAGGCAACCAGATTATCCCATGCCGACTCGCCTCCACGCGAGCGCGGCTGGACATGATCCAGGGTCAACTCCGAAGGCGGATATTGTTTACCGCAGTACTGGCAAGTCGAGTGGTCGCGCAGCAGGATGTTTTTTCTGGACAGCGAGCGGCGCTCAAACGGAATGTGAATGTATTCCGTGAGCCGAATCACTGACGGCGCATGGATTGCCAGTCTTTGTGAGTGAAGCATGTGGCCGTTGTGCTCTTCCACACGAGCTACCCCCTTGAAGATCATCACCACGGCGCGCCTTTCGGTGCACACGTTGATGGGCTCAAAAGAGGTATTCAGTACTAAAACCCGGCCGTTCATATTAGGGCTGATATTACGCGAGCGTCTGAGAGAGTGTCAAAATTATTAGCGTCTGGCCTGGGCGAGGGCGAAAATCACGACCGACTTCGCGCCCGCTTCGAGGAGAGTGTCGCTGCACGAGGAGACCGTGGCGCCGGTGGTAAATACATCGTCTACCAACAAGATAGCCTCGCCCTGGATCACGCGTGGATGACGGACGGCGAAGGCGTTTGCGACGCTGTCGCGGCGTCCTTTGGCGTCCAACCCGGCGCGATATTTATCTGACGAGGAGACACGCACCAGGGTTGTTTCATCCAGCGGGACACCGAGCGCCCGCGATAATTCACGGGCAATGATCGCAGCCTGATTGAAGCCTCGCGTCCGCAGCCGATCCGTGTGAAGGGGAACCGGAACCACTCGTGACACGTCTCCGAAACCCTTACTCGCCTCCCAGAGCAATTCGACGACGTGCCGCGGCAGGTACGGCTGTCGCTTCAGCAACAGCACAGTCTCCCGCAAAGCTCCTTCATAAAACCCGATCGAGCCCTGATCCGCGAGAATCTGCGCGCGCCAACACGACTCACACGCAACCCCGAACCTTTGTTGCTCAACACTGCCGCCGCAAACGCGGCACGACTGTGGATAAACGAGCGCGAGTAAGGCATCGGTGAGGAACATACCTTTGATTAATTACCAGAACGGCCTCCCCGACTGATTCGAGGAGGCCGCCCCTTCTATCCAAAACTAAATGCGAGATCAGTCGTCGTCTTCGCCAAGTAGTCCGCGCTCTTGCAGATCCTGGCAACGAACGCAGTGTCGCGCCCACGGCACGGCGTCAAGCCGTTTCTCCGGCAGCGCTTCGCCGCAGTGAACACACTTACCATAACCGGAAGTTTCGATTCGCTCGAGGGCTTCGTCGATTAAGTTGAGCAACTGGCGATCGTTGTCGGACATCGACACCAGCAACTCTTTTGTATAAGCATTCGCCGCCATATCGGCCGGATCCTGTGTGGCCTCGGCGTCGCGTTCCCGACTATAAAGCTCGGCCGCCTGCACCTGGCCAACCAGTCCTTCGCGACGGCCCAATAATTTGTCTCGGAAAACTTTAGTGCGCCTTTTATCCATTAGTTATTTTAGCCTCCAAACCCTACTTGATAATTTCCGGCCCCGTCCGGCCTCACTTTTGATACGGCAAACCGTGAACGATCGTGTAAGCCCGGTACAACTGCTCCAGCAACAACACACGCGCCATCTCGTGCGTCAGCGTCAGTCGCGAGAGCGACCAGCGCTTGTCCATTCGTGTTGTCAACTCAGGCGCCACGCCATGCGGCCCGCCAACAATAAATGCGACTTCCTTGATCCCGCTGCTTTCCCAGCCTCTAACCTGATCGGCTAATTGCTGAGACGTCCATTCCGCACCTTCCGGATCCAGGAGCACCGTTACGGCGCCAGGACGCAGAGCGTCTGTGATGCGCCGCGTTTCCTTATCGATGCCCGCCTTGTCCGTGCGTCCAAGTTCGCGCAGTTCAGTCACTTCACATCGGACAAAGTGCGACAACCGTTCGGCATAATCGTCGACGAGCGCGCGCAACCTCGCATCACGAGTCTTCCCTGTCCAAATAATCCGGAAGCGCATCAGAGCAATTGATAGCGCGCGATCTTCTCGTAAAGGTTCTTGCGACTGATGCCGAGAATGCGCGCGCACTCGGTCTTGTTGCCTTTGGTCGCAGCCAGCATCTCCGAGATGTAAGCGGCTTCCATTTGCGCGAGACTCAGCGGCTTCACTTTCTGTCGCTGCGCGTTAACCGCGGCGCTGACACCCGACGGCAGATCGTGTTCCTCGATCGTTTTACCGGTCGCGACGATCACCGCGCGCTCGATGATGTTCGCCAACTCGCGCGCATTTCCCGGATAGTCGTAAGCTTCGAGCAGCTTCAGCGCCGCCGGCCCGACTCGCTCGACCTTGCGCCCGTGCTTCGTCGCGTACTGCTTCACGAAATACTGAATCAATTTTGAAAGATCTTCTTTGCGTTCACGCAAAGGCGGCACTGCGATGTGGATCACGTTCAAACGATAAAAAAGGTCTTCGCGAAAGCGACGCAGCCGCATCGCGCCTTCGAGATCGACATTCGTCAACGCGATCAAGCGAACGTCCAGTTTGATCGTCTTGCGCCCACCTAATCGTTCGAACCGGCGTTCTTCGATCACGCGAAGTAACTTCGCCTGCGCGTCGATCGAAAGGTGCGCGATCTCGTCGAGAACGATCGTTCCCTTGTCGGCCGCTTCGAAGCGCCCCGGCTTGGCGTCGGTCGCTCCGGTGAACGCGCCGCGTTCGTAACCGAAGAGTTCTGCTTCGAGCAGCGTGCCCGGCAACGTCGCGCAGTCGATCTTTACGAAAGGTTGCGCCGCCCGCGCCGACGCGCCGTGAACAAACGCCGCGACAACGTCCTTTCCGCTGCCCGACTCGCCTGTGATCAAGACGTTCGAATCAGTGCGACTCACACGTTCCGCGAGACTAATTGCCTCGCGCATTCCGGGTGAGCGCGCAAAGATCTCGATCACGATTCGGTTCTCAAAGAGCTTTCGTCACGGAACTCCGCCGGCAGTTCGACGCGCTTCGATTCGCGCCACAAGCGTTCCAGGTCATAAAACTTCCGCGCCTTCTGTTCGAAAACATGGACCACGAAGTCGCCGTAGTCGAGCAGGATCCACTCGGCAGTCTTGTAACCTTCGACACGCGCCGCGGTGTTACCCGCTTTCTTCAGTTGCTCGTAGATCTCGTCCGAAATCGCCTGCACCTGACGTTCGTTCTGCCCACCGACGATCACGAAGTAGTCCGTGAAGCTCGCGATGTCGCGCAGATCGAGCACAACCGGATCGATCGCCTTCTTCTCACTCGCGGCATGAAGCGCGGCGTACACACGCTCGTCGAGAACAGCTCCGGCAGTTGCTTGAGGCTTGGGCCGCACGGCAGGTTGCGGGTTCAGGGATTGCTCTTTAACTGTTGAGTTTGGTTTCATTCGTATCTCGATAAATCTGGTACTTCTTTATGTATTCGGCCACTGGCTCGGGGACCAGTTTCGCCAATTCCTCCATGCGTCCTTCACTTGCGAGCCGGCGAATCGTCGTTGCCGAAACGTCTTTCATCACCGCATCGGTAAAGAAAATTCGATGCTTCACTTCCGGCGGCGCTTCGGCCACTTCGTAACCGGGCCGGGTAACGACGATGTGATTGATCTTGCTCAACAGTCGTTCCCACTCGCGCCACGTTTTGATCTCGGACCACGAGTCAGCGCCCATGATGAAAAACAGCTCGGTCGATTGGCCCAGCGCCGTTTGAAAATGCTCGACGGTGTCGACCGTGTAACGTCGATTCGGGGCGTCGAGCTCGAACGTCGAGATCGCCAACCGCGGATCGTTCTGCGTCGCCAGCGCCAGCATCGCATAACGATGTATCGGCTCGGTTACAGGCCGCCCGACCTTGTGCGGCGGAGCCTGTGCCGGGATAAACAGCACTTTCTCAATCTCAAACAGCTCTAAAACCTTGCGCGCGATCTCGAGGTGGCCCAAATGGATCGGATCAAATGTGCCGCCATACAAGGCGATCCGCTGGTTCGCACCCATCGCTTCTACAACGCCAACTCCACCGTATCGTTTCGATTTGCGGCGCTGTTCAACTCGTCCAGTTTCGACGACACCGCGTGTATCAACTCGCGAACGCCTGCGCCAGTCGCCGAAGAGATCGCGAAGAACGGTTTGCCATCCTCCTCGGCGCGCTCGCGCAGTGACTCTAACCGCTCTGGTTCATCAAGCGCGTCGATCTTGGTCGCTACTACAAACTGCGGTCTCGTTGCCAGCTCTTCGTTGTACGAAGCGAGCTCACGATTGACAGTCACGTAAGCATCGACCGGCTCCTGCTGCGGCAACGACGAAACATCGACGAGATGAAGTAACAACTTCGTTCGTTCGATGTGACGCAGAAAACGATCGCCCAAACCCGCGCCGGCGTGCGCGCCTTCGATCAAACCGGGCACGTCTGCTATTACAAACGTGCGAAAGTCGCCGAGATCAACAACGCCGAGATGCGGCTCCAAAGTCGTAAACGGGTAATCCGCGATCTTCGGACGTGCAGCGGAGACAGTCGAAATGAAAGTCGACTTGCCCGCGTTTGGAAAACCGACGAGACCGACGTCGGCCAGCAGCTTCAGTTCGAGTTGCAGTTCACGCTCTTCGCCTTTGCTGCCGGACTGGTGATAACGCGGCGCGCGATTCGTCGAACTCGTGAAGTGAGCGTTGCCGAAACCGCCGCGGCCCCCGCGCGCTGCGAGCCAGCGGGCGCCGTCGTGATTCAGGTCGTGCAGCAAGTCGCCGGTGTCTGCGTCAAAGATCTGCGTTCCCACTGGAACACGAACAATCAAGTCCTGCCCCTCGCGGCCCGAACGGTTTGAGCCCTCGCCGTGTAACCCGCGATCGGCTACGTGACGCGGGTTGTACCGCAGGTGCAGCAGCGTGTTGAGCGACGAATCAGCAACGAAAACAACGTCGCCGCCGCGTCCGCCGTCGCCGCCTGATGGACCACCACGAGGCACAAACTTTTCGCGCCGGAAAGCGGTAACGCCGTTACCTCCGTCTCCCCCCTGCACGTGGATCTTGGCGCGATCTATAAACATCTAAAAACTGAAAACGACGCCTGGCCGCGTATCGTGTGCTGCTCAGGCGTCGCGAACTTGCTAAGGATCTTTTCTAAGCAGCAGCCGTTTGCTCCAGGGGGTAAACGCTGACGAACTTGCCGGCGCGGCCTTTGTCCTCAAATTTCACGACGCCGTCAATTAACGCGAAAAGCGTGTCATCTTTCCCTCTTCCGACATTGTTGCCGGGCTTCCACTTGGTGCCGCGTTGCCGCGCGATGATGTTGCCGCCGAGCACGTGCTCGCCGCCGAACTTCTTCAGTCCCAGCCGTTGCGCCTGCGAGTCGCGGCCGTTTCGAGATGAGCCAACGCCTTTTTTGTGTGCCATTCTTGAATCTCCGAGTACTTAGTGCTTTGTACTTAGTGCTTTGTGCTGGTAGTTGCCGGTCACACTGGCGAACAAAGTACAAAACACGAAGTACAAAGAACCGTCTTTATTCAATCGAATCGATCTTTAACGTCGTGAAACCCTGGCGGTGACCACGAGTGCGCTTGTACTGTTTGCGGCGCTTCTTCTTGAAGACCACGATCTTCTGATCTTTCCCATGCGAAACGACGGTGGCCGAAGCCTTTTTCTCGCCCGTCGTCAGCAGCGTTTCGAGCTCAATCGAGCTGCCGGCGTCTGCTTCAATCGTGGGGACGCGGATCGTCTGGCCTTCTTCGACCAGGAACTGTTTACCGCCGGCTCTTACAATTGCATGTGACATTATGGTTTACCTCTCAGACGACCTAAATCGCCACAGAAAAGTCGGATATTATAGGGAACCCTAACCTAAACGGCAACCGCCGGAGGGTAGTGTCCGGTTTTTAGATTAGTTTTATCCGTGTTCCCTATGAGCGCAGCCTTAGCTGATGTTACGCACAGGCAGAACACGGCGGGCCCGAGTCGCGGTTCACGCCCGCTGAGCGCCAGCGCGGCCGTTGCGCGCCAAAAAGTACTCCATGAAGTCAGTCCCGATGTCGCCTTTGCGGAATCGTGGATCATCCATGATCTTCTGGTGCAGCGGGATCGTGGTCTTGATGCCTTCGACCACCATCACGTCCAGCGCCCGTTTCATCCGCGCGATCGCGAGTTCGCGCGTGCGTGCGTGGACGATTAGTTTGGCAATCAGCGAATCGTAAAACGGCGAGACGCGATAACCAGAATAAACAAACGTATCGACGCGCACGCCTGGCCCGCCAGGCAGGTTGAACGCCGTGATGGTGCCGGGCGAAGGCGCAAACGTCTCGGGATTTTCCGCGTTGATGCGGCACTCGATCGCGTGGCCCACGATCAACATGTCTTCCTGTGAATAGCCGAGTGGCTCACCTTCGGCGATCCGGATCTGGTTACGAACGATGTCGGCGAGCGTCACCATCTCCGTCACGGGATGCTCGACCTGGATGCGCGTGTTCATCTCCATGAAGTAGTAGCGGCCCTGCGAATCCAGCAGAAACTCGAACGTGCCCGCGCTCGAGTAACCGATCTTCTTGCACGCGTCCACCGCAGCCCGGCCCATCTCTTTGCGCAACTCCGGAGTCAACACCGTCGACGGCGCTTCTTCCATCAACTTCTGGTGACGTCGTTGAATCGAGCACTCGCGCTCGCCGAGATGAATACAGTCGCCAAACTCATCCGCCAGCACCTGGATCTCGATGTGTCGCGGTTGCTCGATGTAACGTTCGATGTAGACGCTGCCGTCGTTGAAAGCTGCCGCCGCTTCCGTCGACGCTGTTTCGAGTGCTTTCGCGAGTTCTTCTTCCGACCGGACGATGCGCATCCCGCGACCACCGCCGCCGGCGGACGCTTTCACCATCAACGGATAACCGATCTCGCGCGCGAGCTTGCGTCCTTCTTCTTCGGAAGTGATAGCGCCTTCGCTTCCCGGAACGACCGGCAAACCGGCTTCTTTCATCGCCTTGCGAGCTTCGATCTTGTCGCCCATCAAGCGAATGACATTCGCGCGTGGTCCAATGAACTTGATGTTGCACGCCTCGCAGATCTCGGCGAAGTAAGCCGACTCCGCGAGGAAGCCGTAGCCGGGATGAATCGCGTCGACGTTGAAGATCTCAGCGGTGCTGATGATGGAGGGAATGTTCAGGTAACTCTGCGCGGACGGCGCTGGTCCAATACACGCGGCTTCGTCGGCGAAACGCACGTGCAGCGAGTCGCGATCGACGTCGCTGTGAACGGCGACCGTCTTGATGCCCATCTCCTTGCACGTCCAGATGATGCGACACGCGATCTCGCCGCGATTCGCGATCAGGATCTTCTTGAACTTGCGCATGTTGAAGGCCATCAGCGGAACCTCCGCCGCAAAAAGGCACAAAAAACACAAATTGATTTTGTGCCTTTTGTGCCTGTTTGTGGCTTAACTTCGAATTCCGAAAAGCGGCTGTCCGTATTCCACGGGCTGCCCGTTCTCAACGTAAATCTTCACTACTTCGCCGGCCGCCTCCGCCTGAATCTCGTTCATGAGTTTCATCGCTTCGATAATGCAAACGACCGTGTCCGGCTCGACGTTGCTGCCGATTTTGACGAACGCATCCGCGGTCGGCGAAGGCGAACGATAGAACGTACCCACGATGGGCGAAGGAATGATGTGCAGGTCCTGGTCGTGCGAAGCTTCGGTGGCCGCGTCGGCTCCCGGATGCGCAGGGGACGCAGCAGCAGGCGCAGCATTCGGATTCGCGGGCAGAGCAGCTGCAGCGACTGGCGCAGCGGGCGCCGGATCCGCAGCCACGTAATGAACGGTCGACGACGGCAGCGCGGCAGCCACGACGCCTTCACGACGCAGACGAACGCGAAAATCCTGGCTTTCGAGTTCCAGCTCAGCCAGCCCGTTGTCCCGCAACAGCGCGATCAGTTCGCGCAGTTCCTCCAAATTGACGGAGGCTTTTGCTGCCGGTTCGTTCTGTTCTTTGCGTGCAGCCATGTGTTTTCTGACCACGGATTACTCGGATTTATCCGCGTCGTCTGTAGTCTCCGTAGACTCGCTCTTGGCTGCTTTTTTGGAACCCTTCTTCTTTGCAGTCGCAGCTTTGGCGCGTTTCTTCGCCGCTTCGATCGCTTCAACTTCGCGCGGATTGTCGACGAGTTCGATAATGGCGAGTTCCGCATCGTCGCCGTCGCGATGGCCCAGTTTCAGGATACGCGTGTAGCCGCCGGGCCGATCCTTGTAGCGCTCTCCGAGATCGTCGAAGAGGCGTTTGAGTGCCGCAACGCCAGCCGTACGCGCCGGCCGCGCCTGTCCACGCTTGCCGGTAGCCGGGCTCATGGCCGTGTTACCCGCGTGGAAGAAGCCCGCCGCCTGACGTCGCAGGTGCAAAGCCTCAGCGGCCGAACCGTTGTCGGAAAAAGAGCGCGCGCGACGTGAAAGCGTGATGGCGCGTTCGACGAACGGGCGCAGCTCTTTTGCTTTCGGCAAAGTAGTGACGATGCGTTCGTCGCGAGAGTTGATCAGTGAAGTCGCCAGGTTGCGAAGCATCGAGTGACGATGTTCGCTGGTGCGACCGAGTTTTCTGTGTGCCTTTAGGTGTCGCATACTGCCGCCTTACTGGTCCTCATCACCTTCGAAATCTGACAGGTCAGCGCCATCGCGGCCGCCCGTGCCCGGAATCGGATTACCCTGCTCGTCAAACTCCATACCGAAATCGAGACCCATGCCGTTGAGGATCTCCTTGATCTCGTTGAGCGACTTCTTGCCGAAGTTCTTCGTCGCCAGCATCTCGCGCTCGGTGCGTTGGACCAGATCACGAATGGTGCGGATGTCGGCGTTCTTGAGACAGTTGTAAGAACGAACTGATAGTTCGAGCTCGTCGACGGAGCGGTCCAACTGGTCGTTGCGCGGCAACGGCGGACGCTCCATCTTGGCGTAAGCGTAGTCGTCGGTGTCTTCTTCGAAGTTGATGAAGATGGACATGTGGTCCTTGATCAACTTCGCGGCGAGACCGATCGAGTCTTCCGGTTTAACCGAGCCATCGGTCCAGACTTCAATCGTCAGCTTATCGAATTCGGTGTTCTGACCGAGACGCGCGGCTTCTACGTTGTAGTTGACCTTTTTGACCGGCGTGTGCACGGAGTCGATCGGGATATAGCCGAGCGACAGGTCTTCGTCGAAGTTGCGATCGGCGGAGACGTAACCGCGTCCGCGCTTGAGCCGCATCTCGACGCGCAGCGATCCGCCTTCGCTGACGGTCGCGATGTGGACCGAAGGATCGAGAATCTCGACGTCGCCGTCCGCTTCGATATCGGCAGCGGTAACTTCGCCGGCTTCTTCCTTGTTGATTCTGAGCGTCTTCGGCTCGCTGCTGTGCAGCTTAAAGGGAACCTGCTTGAGGTTCAGAATAACGTCGGTGGCATCTTCCACCACGCCCTTGATCGACGAGAACTCATGTTCCACGCCTTCAATCTTGACTGCCGTAATAGCCGCGCCTTCAATCGAAGAGAGCAGCGCACGACGAAGTGAATTCCCGACGGTCGTGCCAAAGCCGCGTTCGAATGGTTGGGCCGAGAAGCGGCCATACCGTTCAGTGAGGGTCTCCGCGTCTGCCGCCAACCGTCGCGGCATTTGAAATCCCGTCCAAAGATTATTTTGATCCATAGCCATAGCGTTTCAGGTTCCTAAGAAAAATGCGCCTTGGACGGACGACGGCGTCGCGCGCGCCGTGGTCCGCCACCGTTAATTACTTGCTATAAAGCTCGACGATTAGCTGTTCGTTGATCATCCGATCGATGTCGTCGCGCACCGGCGTACTCACGACGCGGGCGGACATGTCGCCGCCGTCGGCGGAAACCCACGACGGGCGGCCGCGGCCGGACGCAGTTTGCCACGCGCCTTCGATGTGGGCGTTTTTCCTGCTCGCCTCTTTCACACTGACGACGTCGCCGGGCTTCACCTGATAAGAGGGAATATCGACTTTGCGATCGTTAACCAGAATGTGACCGTGGTTGACGAGTTGTCGCGCCTGGCGGCGTGAGGTGGAGAAACCGGCGCGATAGACCGTGTTGTCCAATCGGCGCTCGAGTAGAAACAGCAGGTTTTCGCCGGTGATGCCCTTCATACGGGCAGCACGCTCGAAGTAGTTACGGAACTGTCCTTCGAGGATGAAGTAAATGCGCTTGACCTTCTGCTTTTCGCGCAACTGCTGGCCGTAGCCAACGAGCGCTTTGCCGCGCCTTAACGAGTTACCGTGCTGTCCGGGCGGTTGCGTACCGCGTTTCTCGATCGGGCAAGCCGGTTTGTAACAACGATCGCCCTTCAAAAAGAGCTTTGCGCCTTCGCGTCGACAAAGGCGACACACTGCATCTCTATACCTAGCCAACTAATTTGCCTCCAGTCTAAGTGTCTAAAGTTAGACGGAAAAGTTTACAGATCGCACTTGCGAGTGCGGATCCTTCATCCTTTGGGTTATTTGATCTTTGTTCTTTGTGCTTGGATCTTTGTGAAACCACAAACCAAGAACAAAGAACCAAGTACTAAGAACAAAATTCTCTCAAACTCTGCGCCGTTTCGGTGGCCGGCAACCGTTGTGCGGAATCGGCGTCGTGTCGCGAATCGTCGTGACGCGAATGCCGGCGTTTGCGATCGCGCGGATGGCCGACTCACGGCCGCCGCCCGGGCCTTTCACTCTCACTTCACACTGATGCATCCCGGCTTCGTGGGCTTTCTTCGCCGCTTCATACGCCGCCTGTTGCGCGGCGAATGGCGTGCCCTTGCGCGAACCGCGAAAACCGCGGGCGCCTGCCGATGACTGTGCGATCAGGTTACCTTCCAGATCGGTAATCGAGATCATCGTGTTGTTGAACGATGCCGCGATATGAACGATACCGTTGGGAACGTTCTTCTTCTCTTTCTTGCGAAAGACTTTTTTCTTTCCGCCTGCTTTAGCCATAATTCGTTCTTTGTGCTTTGGTCTTTGTGCTTTGCGAAGTACTAAGTACCAAGCACAAAGTTCTCAGTTCTACTTCTTGCCCGGCGCCTTCTTCTTGGCGATGGTCGCGCGACGCGGACCTTTGCGAGTGCGCGCATTGGTGTGTGTACGCTGGCCGCGGACCGGCAGTGCGCGGCGATGCCGCAGACCGCGATAGCAGCCGATGTCCATCAAGCGCTTGATGTCCATCTGCACGCGCTTGCGCAAGTCGCCCTCGATCTCACCCTGTACTTCGAGGATGCCGCGAATCTTGCTCAGCTCGTCTTCAGTCAGGTCGCGGACCCGCGTGTCGACGTTGACGCCGGCTTCTTTGAGCACGGAACTTGAACGCGAGCGGCCGATGCCGTAGATGTAAGTCAGGCCAACCTCGGCTCGTTTGTTAGGCGGTAGATCTACTCCAGCTACACGTGCCATCTTATTTCCCGATTATCCTTGTCTCTGTTTGTGTTTCGGATTCACGCAAATCACCCGCACCACGCCTTTGCGATGGATGACTTTGCACTTGTCGCACATCTTCTTTACTGACGCACGGACTTTCATTGACTTAACCTCTATCCTATTTATACCGGTATGTAATTCGTCCCCGATTGAGATCGTAGGGCGAAAGCTCTACCAGGACCCGATCGCCGGGAAGAATACGAATAAAATGCTTGCGCATTTTTCCTGAGATGTGCGCAAGCACCTGATGCTGGCTGTCTTCCAACTCAACCCGGAACATAGCGTTAGGCAAAGTCTCCAGGACTTTTGCCATGACTTCTATCGCCTCTTCCTTCGCCATATCCTCTCAGATTGGGTTTTCGACGCTGCCGACAAACTGCGAATAATACCATCCGTGTTTCTTTTTTGCCAACCCGGGAACACGGATCAGACTGATACGGGGTGCGGAGTGCCGGCGGAGACCAGTGTCAGAACCTCCGGACCGTCGTCCGTGATGGCGATCGTGTGCTCAACATGCGCACTCGGCTGCCCGTCAACCGTCACAACCGTCCACCCATCAGCCAAAACCTTCGTATGATGCGTCCCGATATTGATCATCGGCTCGATCGCAAACACATACCCGCTCTTGATCTTCGGCCCTAACCCCGGACGCCCATAATTCGGAATCTGCGGATCCTCATGCATTCTCCGCCCAATTCCATGCCCAACATAATCACGAACAACCGAGTAGCCATTCGCCTCAGCATGTTCCTGCACCGCCCAACCAATGTCTCCCAGATGATTCCCCGGCACGCACTTCTTAATAGCTCGCTGAAGACACTCCTCGGTAACTCTGATCAAACGAAGTCGATCCTCGCCGACTTTTTCAGGGGGGCCAACTGGAATCGTCGTCGCGGTATCACCAACGAAACCCTCAAGCGTCACACCGCAATCGATCGAAAAGATATCGCCTTCCTTCAACTTGTAATTCGAAGGAAAGCCGTGAACGATCTGCTCATTCACGGACGCGCAAATCGAATACGGAAACCCGTTGTACCCTTTGAAAGTCGGAAGCGCGCCCGCATCGCGAATCATCTTCTCCGCGAAGCGATCGAGCTCCAACGTGGTAATTCCCGGCTCCGCCAGTTCACGCAGCCGCTGAAGCACCTGCCCCACCAACTGCCCCGACGCCCGCATCTTCTCGAGCTCTCGTTTTGACTTACCGATAATCATGAAAACCTGCCAAACTTCTATTCGTCGCCCGTGACGATGTGTTCGATGTCCTGGTAAATGCTCTCCGCATCCCGGCTGCCGTCGACGCTGCGAAGCAGGCTCTTCGATCGATAGAAGTCGATCAAAGGCCGCGTCTGTTCAGCGTAAGTCGCCAGCCTCTTGCGCACCGTTTCCGAATTATCGTCAGCGCGATGCACAAGCTGCACGTCGGGATGGAGATCGCAAACGTTGTCGTGCTTTGGCGGCTTGAAATAGACGTTGTAAATCTCGCCGCACACGGGACAGTTTCGCCTGCCAGTCATCCGCTTTTCAAGTAGCTCGTCGGGTACGTCGATCTGAACGGCCACGATCTGCTTGCCCTGTTCGGCCGCCAGCTTCTCGAGACTCGCCGCCTGCGCGGGGGTGCGTGGAAAGCCGTCGAGAATATAGCCGTTGGCGCAATCGTCTTTCGCCGTGCGCTCTTTGACGAGTTGAATCGTCACCTCATCGGGCACCAGTTGCCCGCGCTGCATGATGTCTCTTACTTCCTGCGCGATCGGCGTCTGCGCGGTCTTGAGCGCGCGAAAGATATCTCCCGTGGAGATCTGCGGCAGATGCAAACGCTCTTGAAGCAAGCGCGCCTGAGTGCCCTTCCCGGCACCAGGCGCACCCATCAGCACGATGATTTTTGACATAAGCGCGTCAGGCGCGCCGGCCACGCAGTCTTCCGCCACCACCAAGGAAGCCTTCGTAGTTGCGCATTACGAGTTGGGCCTCGATCTGGGCCACAGTGTCCATCGCCACGCCGACGAGGATCAGCAGCGACGTACCGCCGAAATAAAACTGGTAATTCAACCCTTCAGGAATCCAGGAAAGTCCCGGCGTGGTGCTGACAAAAGAATCGAGCCACGGCCCGATAAACGGCAGCCGCGCGACCTTGTAGCCGCTCAACATAAACTGCGGGACGAACGCCACCAGCGCGAGGTAGATGGCGCCGACAGTCGTCAAACGCGTCAGGATCGTGTTGAGATACTCGGCCGTCGCCCGGCCGGGGCGAATACCGGGCATAAACCCGCCGTGCTTGCGCAGGTTATCCGCGACTTCTTCCACGTTGAACACGATCGACACGTAGAAGAACGTGAAAAAGACGATCAGCGACAGGAAGATGAGCTCGTAATACGGATCGCTGGCGTGGAACGTCTGGAAGAACATCCACACTTTGGCCCACCAGCCTTTGTCGTTCACTGCCGGAGGAAACGCCGCAAACAAACTCTGCGGCATCGACAACACCGACGACGCGAAGATCACGGGAATAACGCCGCCCATGTTGATCTTCAGCGGCATGGCTGTTTGTTGACCGCCGACAAGCTGACGGCCGACGTGACGTTTAGCGTAACTCACCGCGATCTTGCGGCGAGCCGATTCGACAAAGACGATAAAAGCGATGATGGCGATCATCGCCACGACCATGAAGATGACGCCGACGACTTCCATCGTGTCGCCGCCGCGAAGCTTTGCCAGCACCTGGCTAACGCCGTTCGGCAGGCCGATAACGATACCGGAGAAGATCAGCAGCGAAATACCGTTGCCGATGCCTCGCTCGGTAATCTGCTCGCCGAGCCACATGACGAAGATCGTTCCGGTCGTCAACGTGAGCACGGTGGTCAAACGGAAGCCCCAACCGGGCGCGCCGACGCCGTTGACCTGAAGCCAGTGGGCCACGAACGAAGTTTGAATAGCCGCGAGCACGACGGTCAGGTAACGCGTCCACTGATTGATCTTCTGCCGTCCCATCTCGCCTTCTTCCTGAAGTTTCTTCAGTTGCGGCGAGACGACGGTCATCAGTTGCAGGATGATCGACGCGGTGATGTACGGCGTGACGCCGAGTGCGAATACGGAGATGGTGCGGAAGTTTCCGCCGGAGAAGAGATCGAGAACGCCAAGGAGCGTGCCGGCAACGTCACGCCAGACTTCATCCAATCGCGGACGATTGACGCCCGGCGCAGTCACGTGCGCGCCAAAGCGATAGACGGCGAGCAGGCCGAGTGTAAAGAAAATGCGCCGGCGTAGATCCGGCACATTGAACATATTGCGAACGGCGGCTAAAAACTTCTCCATCTGATCCCCTTCTCGTAACTACGAGCGATTATCCGCCAATTTGATTTACGGCACCACCGGCCTTCTCGATCTTCTCACGCGCGCTCTTCGTGAAGCGATGCGCCGAGACGCGAAGGGGTTTTGAGACTTCACCATTACCGAGCACGACGACGTCGTACCTGGCTTTCTTGATCAAGCCCCGATCGTGCAGCACCTCGGGAGTGATCTCCGAGTCGGCTTCGAAATGCTGTTCGAGTGAAGCGAGACTGATCTCCAGCCAGCGCTTCTTGAAGATGTTGGTGAAACCACGCTTCGGCAGACGGCGATGCAGCGGCATCTGGCCGCCTTCAAAACCGATCTTGCGCGAATAACCCGAACGCGACTTCTGACCTTTTTCACCGCGACCGGCGGTCTTACCCAGACCGGAACCTGGTCCACGGCCGACCCGCTTCTTCTTGTGCGTCGATCCCTGCGCCGGCTTGATTGTGTTTAGACTGATTGCCATCATCAAAACTCCTTAGCCACGAAAAGGCACAAAAGACACAAAGAAAACTTTTTGTGTTTTTGAGCATTTTTGTGGCCCATGTCTCTCTCTATTCGACGATCCGCAACAAATGCGGCACTTTGGCCACGGCTCCGCGCATCGACTCCGTGTCCGGACGCTCAACGATCTGGTTGAGCTTGCGCAATCCCAAACTGCGCACGATGGTCTTGTGCGTCACCGGCGATGCGATGAAGCTGCGATAGTACTGAATGCGAATCTTGGCCTGCGACTGATCGTTTGAATTTGCTCTACGCGGCATAACGATTACATCTCCTCGACTTGCTTACCACGCAAGCGCGCCAGCTCCATCGGATCTTTCATACGCAACAACGCGTCGAAGGTTGCTCGCACGACGTTGTGCGGGTTCGTCGAGCCCAGCACTTTCGTGCGCACGTCGCGAACGCCGACAGCCTGCATTACGGCACGAACTGCGCCACCCGCGATCACGCCCGTGCCTTCCGAAGCCGGTTTGACGAGTACGCGGCCAGCGCCGTATTCGCCGATCAACTGGTGCGGCAGCGTGTTGTTGATAAGCGGGACGCGAATCAGGTTCTTCTTCGCCGACTCGATGCCCTTCTTGATCGCCAGCGGCACTTCACGCGCCTTACCGGTGCCGAAGCCGACGTGTCCACCCTCATCGCCTACCACAACGAGCGCCGCGAACGAAAGGTTCTTGCCGCCCTTGACTACTTTGGTGACGCGATTGATGGAGATCACCTGATCTTTCAGGTCGAGTCCCTGCGCCGGAATGCGTTGCTTGGGTTGTCTCATAGTCTATTCTTTTTTCTTCTTCGACTTCTTTTCCGCCGGTTGCTCCGCTTCAGCCGCGGGTTGTTCCGCTTCAGCTTCGGCAACCACTTCGTTCTTGTTCAATCCGGCAGCTCTGGCCGCATCGGTCAGGGCCTTGACGCGACCGTGATAGAGATAACCGCCGCGATCGAAAACCACCTGCTCGATTCCCTGCGCGAGGGCGCGTTCGGCGATCGTGGTGCCGATGCGACGCGCCGCGTCGAGATTGCCGCCGCTCGTGCCGCGCAGATCCTTTTCGGTCGTGGAAGCGGAGACGAGCGTTTTTCCGAGACGGTCGTCGATCACCTGCGCGTAGATGTGGTTCAGGCTGCGGTAGATGGCCAACCGTGGCCGCTCGGTATTGCCTTTGACCTTGCGGCGAATGCGCGAGTGAATCGCGGTTCGTATTGTTGCTCTATTCGTGTTTGCCATTTCAGTTCAGTTCCGATTACTTGCCGGACTATTTACCGGACTATTTTCCAGTCTTGCCAGGCTTCAACTTGATCGGCACGTCGGCATAGCGGACGCCTTTACCTTTGTAGGCGTCGGGCTTGCGCAACTTGTGCATTTCGGCGGCGACCTGACCGAGCTTCTGCTTGTCGATGCTGGTGAGCGTCAACGTGGTCTGGTACTGCTGAATGCTGCCCTTGGTCGTCATACGTTCGGCTTTTGCGTCCACTTCAGGTGGCAGCGGAAACTCGATCGGATGCGAGTAGCCGAGCGAGAAGACGATCTTCTTGCCCTGCACGTCGGCTTTGTAACCTACGCCGACGACGTCCATCTGCCTGGTGAAACCTTCGGTGACGCCGACGATGGCGTTGTTTGCCAACGCGCGCGCGAGTCCGTGCAGCGCCGCTTGCTCGTCAGACGCACGTTCGGCGCGCAGCTCTTCACCTTCGACCTTGAAGGTGATACCAGCGGGGATCGGCGTTTTGAGCGTGCCTTTCGGTCCTTTGACCTCGAGCTCGCTCGGGTGGACCGTGACGGTCACGCCCTTGGGCACCGCGATAACTTTCTTTCCAATTCGAGACATAGTCTTTTATTTCCCGATTTCGAATTTCGAATTTCGAATTTCGCAATCACTAATAGATTTGCGCCAACAGCTCACCGCCGATGTTCTCGCGGCGCGCGGCCTTGCCGCTCATCAGGCCCCTCGAAGTCGAGACGATGTTGATGCCGTAGCCGCCAAGCACTTTGGGAATCTCGCTCGAGCCAACATAAACGCGCCGGCCCGGAGTCGACACTCGCTGCAAGTGCGTAATCGAAGACGTGCCGCGCGCATCGTAGCGAAGAAAGATGCGAATGGTGCGCTTCAGACCCTCGCCCTTGACGACGAAATTGTTGATGTAGCCCTCTTCCTTCAGGATACGGGCGATCTCGAGTTTGAGCTTTGAAGCCGGAACGTCGACGCGCGAGTGCTTCGCCGCGATGGCGTTGCGGATTCGCGTCAACATATCGGCAATGGGATCAGTCATGAAGTAACTCCGTGTCTCAATTTCGAACTTCGAATTTCGAATTTCGAAATTCTTCTACCAACTTGACTTAACAACTCCTGGGATCTGTCCCTGGAGTGCCAACTCGCGAAAACAGATGCGACATAGGTTGAACTTCCGCAAGTAGCCTCGCGGCCGTCCACAACGTTTGCAACGAGTGTAAGCCCTGACGGAAAACTTCGGTCGCCGTGCGGCTTTCGCTATCAATGATTTCTTTGCCATTCGTATTATCCGTGTTAAGTGCGGAAGGGCATTCCTAAACCCTTCAACAATGCTCGTGCATGTTCGTCGGTTCGCGCGGTCGTCACGATCGAGATGTTCATCCCGCGCAGTTTGTCCACCTTATTGAAATCGATCTCGGGGAAGATCAGTTGTTCGCGAATGCCGATGGTGTAGTTACCGCGGCCGTCGAACGCTTTCGGCGAAACTCCGCGGAAGTCTCTCACGCGCGGCAGCGCCACTGACACGAGACGATCGAGAAACTCGTACATGCGATCGCCACGCAAGGTGACCATCACGCCGATCGACATGCCCTGTCGCAACTTGAACGAGGCGATCGACTTCTTCGCTTTCGTGACCACCGGCTTCTGGCCCGTGATCGCCCGCAACTCATCGGCGGCGGTGTCGAGAATCTTCGCGTTGGCGATGGCTTCACCCATCCCCATGTTGACGACGATCTTCTCGATTTTCGGGATTGCCGTCGGATTGCCGATGCCAAACTCGCGGGCAATCTGCGGCGCCACCTCTTTCTGATATCGCTCTTTTAACCTTGCAGCCATTTCAGGTCCTTCTTGGGTCTTAGGTCTTTGGTCTTAGGTCTTAGTCAAAAGCCCAAGACCTAAGACCCAAGACCGGTTCGCTCTATTTCTCGATCGAATGTCCGCTCCTGGACGCCATCCGCGTCTTCGAACCGTCGCTCTCGACGTGATACTTCACGCGCGTCGGTTTACCCGACTGCGGATCGATAAGCTGAACGTTCGAGATATTGATAAACGATTCTTTATCGACGATGCCGCCGCCTTTATTGGCCTGCGGGTTCGCTTTCTGGTGGCGCTTGATCATGCCGATGCCTTCGACGCGAATCTTTCCTTTGGCGGGAATTACTTCCAGCACGCGTCCACGTCGTCCTTTGTCGCGCCCGGCGATGACCGCCACCTGGTCGTTCTTCCGGATCTTCGAGCGCTTTGTTCCTGCCATTTGTTAAATCACCTCCGGCGCGAGCGAAACAATCTTCATGAAGTTCTTATCGCGCAGTTCGCGCGCGACTGGACCAAAGACGCGAGTGCCGATCGGAGTGCCGTCTTCCTTGATCAGGACGGCGGCGTTCTGGTCAAACCGCACGTACGTTCCATCGGCGCGGCGCACTTCCTTGCGCGTGCGCACGATCACGGCGTCCTGCACCGTGCCTTTTTTGATCGTGCCGTCGGGAGAAGCCTCTTTGACCGCTACCTTGATCCGGTCGCCCAGGCTCGCAATTTTCCCCGTCGATCCGCCAATCGGCATAATCATCTCCACGCGGCGAGCTCCCGAATTGTCAGCAACCTCCAACGAGGTCTGCATCTGAATCACTGTCGTTACCTCCGACTCTTGGTCTTTGGTCTTTGGGTTTTGGTTTTGGTCCCGGGCGTTCAACCGCCAAGACCAAAGACCCAAGTCCAAAGACCTGCAGCAACTCTTACTTCGCCGCTTTCTGAACGATCTCAATCACGCGCCAGCGCTTGCGCGCGGACAGCGGACGCGTCTCGACGATGCGCACTTTATCGCCCACCGTCGCGCCCAGCTCGTCGTGGGCCATGAACTTCGACGTGCGTCGCACGTAACGGCGATACTTGCGGTGGCGGACGAGTCGATCGACGCGGACGATCACGGTCTTCGTCATCTTGTCCGACGCCACGGTGCCGACCTTCTGCGAACGATTAGCGCGATCAGCGGCTTTCGCCTGGGGGGCCGCTTCGCTAGCGTCGCCTGCAATGATATTGTCTTGATTCTCTGCCATTCTCTTCTCTTTAACTCTCAGGCAGTGGCCTTAGCACGCTGCTTTGAAATGGTCTCGATGCGCGCCAGCGATTTCTTTTCCTGGCGGATTCGCTTGACGGCATCGACCTCGCCCAACGCCAATTTGAAATTCAACCGAAACAGCGACTCACGCAGACGCGCGGCTTCAGCCACCAACTCCTCGTCGGCCATGTCGCGTAACTTGTCGAGCTCTTCTCGTTTCTTCATTGCTAGATCGCGCCCCCTTCCTGATCGGCGCGGGTCACAAACTTGGTCTTGATCGGAAGCTTCTGAGCGGCGAGCCGCATCGCGTCGCGCGCTGTTGTCTCATCCACGCCTTCGATCTCGTAAAGGATCCTGCCCGGCTTGACTACGGCCACCCAGTATTCAGGCGCGCCCTTGCCTTTTCCCATACGAGTTTCCGCCGGCTTCTTCGTCACCGGCTTATCGGGAAACATGCGGATCCAGATCTTGCCGCCGCGTTTGATGTGGCGGGTCATGGCGATACGAGCAGCTTCGATCTGGCGATCCGTAATCCACGCCGGCTCCAAACACTTGAGCCCATACTCACCGAAGCTGATCTCGCTGCCACGAGTCGCGACGCCGGTCATGCGTCCGCGCATCTGCTTCCGGTGCTTAACTTTCTTCGGCATCAACATAATGTTTTACCCATTTCGAATTACGAATTTCGAAATTCGAATTTCTCCTACTGATTCTCGTTACGTGGTCTGCGGCCGTCCGAGCCACCACCTTCACGGCCTTCGCGCTCGCGTCGGGTGCGCGGGCGTCGCTCACGTTCGCCGACCCGCGTTTCGTTGATCGGATCGGAACCGGTGCCACGCGCCATCGCCGCTTTCGGATCGAGAATCTCGCCGCGATAGATCCAAACCTTCACGCCGATCTGTCCGAATGTCGTCTTCGCTTCGGCCAGACCGTAGTCGATGTCGGCGCGCAACGTGTGCAGCGGAAGCTGTCCCTGCAAGTGCCACTCGCTGCGGGCGATCTCAGCACCGTTCAAACGGCCGCTGACTTTCACCTTGATTCCCTGTGCTCCGAAACGCAGCGACTCTTCGACGGCCTTTCTCATCGCGCGGCGAAAAGCGATGCGCTTCTCGAGCTGCGCGGCGATCTTTTCCGCTTGCAGTTGAGCGTTCAGCTCCGGCTTGTGGATCTCCTGGATCGAAACGAGCACTTCGCGGCCGGTCTTCATCGAGAGATCGCTTTTCAGTTTGTCGATCTCAGCGCCCTTGCGCCCGATGATGATGCCGGGACGCGAGGTGTAGATGATGATCTTCAAACGATTGGCCGCTCGCTCGATATCGACGTGCGACACGCCGGCGCCGGCAAAACGCTGCTTCAGATCGCGCTTCAACTTCAGATCTTCCAGCAGAAACTCTCCAAACTGTTTCTTGGCGAACCAGTGAGAGTGCCAGTCTTTGTTGTAGCCGAGTCGAAAACCGTATGGATGAACTTTTTGACCCACAATCTTCTCCTAAAATTTCGAAATTCGAATTTCGAAATTCGAAATTTACTCTTCGCTCTTCGTCTTCTTCTTCGAACTCTTCTTGGTGGCCGGCTTCTCGGCGCCTGCTTCCGGCGCGTCTTTCTTCGCCGCGCGCCTGGCTCGCGGAGCTGCTGCCGCGCCCCCGCGTTTGCGGCCCTTGCTCTCGGCGAGTTTCGCCGGTTTCGCTTCGGCGGTTTCGGTCTTCGCCGACTTGTCACGCGACTTCGGTTCCGGTTTCGCGTCGTTACTCAAAGAGATCGTGACGTGACAGAAGTGACGCTGCTCGCGATAGGCGCGTCCCTGCGGCGCGGGCCTGACGCGGCGACGATTCTTGGTTGGTCCACGATCGACGAACGCGGTCCGCACCCAGAGCTCGTCCGGATCGATCGAGATGTTGGCTTTCTCCGCGGCTTCGTTGGCGTTGGCGATGGCGGAGCGCATACACTTCTCAATGTGTGCCGCGGCGCGCTTGCGCGTGAAACGCAGGATCGCCAGGGCCTGGTTCACGTCTTTGCCGCGGATCATGTCCACGACCAGACGCGCCTTCTGCGCCGAACCTCGCAAATACTTTGCACTCGCTGTTGCTTCCATCGTTGAACTCTTGGTCCTTCTTCAGACTCTGCTGTTTCTTTTTGATCTTTGGTCTTGGGCCTTTGGTCTTGGGCTAATTCAAAGACCAAAAACCTAAGACGAAAGACCTGCTCACTATTTCGGCGGTCCCGCAACCTTGCTGGCCTTCTCGACCTTCGTGCCCGAGTGGCCTTTGAACGTGCGCGTCGGGGCGAACTCGCCGAGCTTGTGGCCCACCATGTTCTCCGTCACGTAGATCGGGAGATGGCGTTTGCCGTTGTGGACGCCGAAAGTCAGGCCGACCATGTCGGGAGTAATCGTCGAACGACGCGACCAGGTCTTGATGACCGGCGGACGTTGACCTCCCGCGCGCGCCTTCTCCACGGCCTTCATAACGCCCTTGTCGATGAATGGTCCTTTTTTAACTGAACGAGCCATTATGTCTCCATTGCGAATTTCGAAATTCGAATTTCGAAATTACTTGGTCCTGCGATCCTTCAGGATCATCTTCTGCGTGCGCTTGTTGCTGCGCGTCTTGTAACCACGTGTCGGCTGGCCCCACGGCGTCACCGGATTGCGGCCGCCCGAAGTCTTGCCTTCGCCGCCGCCGTGCGGGTGGTCCACCGGATTCATCGCCACGCCGCGAACTTTCGGCCGCAGGCCTTTCCAGCGCGAACGTCCGGCCTTACCGAGCGAAACGTTCTCGTGCTCGATGTTTCCAACCTGGCCCACCGTCGCCTTGCAGACGAGCGGAACGCGCCGCACTTCGCCTGACGGCATACGCAATTGCGCGTAGTCGCCTTCCTTCGCCACGAGCTGCGCGAAAGTGCCCGCCGAGCGCGCCATCTGTCCGCCCTTGCCGGGACGCAGTTCGATGTTGTGAATCTGCGTACCGAGCGGGATGTTGATCAGCGGCAGCGTATTGCCGGGAAGAATGTCCGCCTCGGCGCCGCTCATGATCGTCTTGCCGACTTCGAGTCCCGTCGGCGCGATGATGTAGCGCTTCTCGCCGTCGATATAGGTGATGAGCGCGATGTGCGCGGAACGATTCGGATCGTATTCGATCTGCGTCACGCGTCCGGGCACACCGTCCTTATCGCGTTTGAAATCGACCACGCGATAGAAGCGTTTGTGACCGCCGCCGCGACGTCGCACGGTGATGCGACCGTCGTTATTACGCCCGGAAATTCGCTTCTTGGGTTCCAATAACGATTTCTCGGGAATCGCACCCACTGTCAACTCGTCGCGCGTTAGGTAAGTTTGATAGCGTCGCGCTGCCGATGTCGGTGTAAGTTTCTTTATGCCCATCGTGTTATTCCAAATTGCGATTAGATCGCTTCGCCGTAATCAACCGGCTTCTCGCCCTGCTTCAGAGTCACGTACGCTTTCTTCCACGAAGGTTTGCGGCCTTCGAAACGTCCGCGCCGCGCCATCTTGCCCATGTAGTTGATGGTGCGAATGTGATCGACTTTCACCTGGAAGATCGTTTCCACTGCCGATTTGATCTCGGGCTTCGTGGCCTTGCGATCGACCCGGAAAGTCAACAACTGCTGCGTCTCCTGCGACTCTTCCTTGGCAGCCAGCGCCTTTTCCGTAATCACCGGCGACTTGATGATGTCCCAAACCGTTCTCATCGCTTACGCCGCCTCCTCGTCCTGCTTCGGTTTACGTGTCCGCTTCGGCTTAGCCGGCGCTTCTTCGCCTTCTGACACCGGCGAACCCGCGCCATCGCCATTTGCACCTCGGGGAGCGCCGAGCAACTGATCCAACTCCTCCGCCGCGGTTCGCGAAAGCACGAGATGATCGTGATAGAGCAGGTCGTAGATATTCAGACCAAAGCTGTTCACGACTTTCGCGGTGCGAACATTGCGCGCCGAAAGCATCAGGTTCTCGTTATCGAGCGAGTCGACGATGAGCGTCTTGCCGCCGAGACCGAGTTGGCCCAACGACGCCGCGAACGACTTCGTCTTCGGCGCATCCAGGCCCCAATCGTCGATCACCGAAAGATTGCCTTCACGCACTCGCTCTGAAAGCGCTGAGCGCAACGCGCCCTGGCGCATCTTCTTGGGCATGTTGTACGACCAGTCGCGTGGCTGTGGTCCATGCACGTTACCGCCGCCCTTCCACAACGGCGAACGAAGCGACGCGATACGTGCGCGGCCAGTGCCCTTCTGTTTCCAGAGCTTGCGGCCCGCGCCCGAGACGTCGCCGCGAGTCTTAGTCGCTGACGTTCCCTGACGCGCGTTGGCCATGTAGTTCCGCACGGCCGCGTGGATCAGCCCTTCGTTGAAGGGC
>DASTTB010000027.1:0-63314 GCA_035760365.1 Pyrinomonadaceae bacterium | reverse complement strand
TTCGTCAAGGGCGACTTTGTTCGATTGTATAACCGCGATGGAAGCCTGTGGTACGAGTTCACCTATTTCTATGATGATAGTGACGGGAAGTTTGATTACGCTAACGATGATTTCCGGCCATTTGCCTTTCATGTTGACCATTTCCTGCTCGTTCTAAGGTGTACGAACAAGAATGATAGGCTTCTTGAAGTGATAGTAAATGAAGAGACAGGCGTTACAAAGTACATCAAGGCAGATGATCCGGTCTTCAAACTTCAGTCTTGGGATGCGCTTTTAAGGAGTGTGTTTGCCGTTGACTTCGACAAGAAGGCAAACCCATTGCGAGACTCCCCAGATGGTCAGGTGAAAAAGGTTAAAGTGCCTGGTGGCGTTTACTTTCGTCCGGTCGAAACAAACGGAGAATGGTTAAAAGTTCGTTGGGAGTTAGAGAGCGAGAAGTCAACAACTGGCAGGTCAGAATCAAATGGTTGGATTCGTTGGAAACATGATGGGGTTTTATTGATCCAACTCCTCTATTTTTCTTAGAGGCGAACTGCGTTGACACGGGCATTGTCGTAATTCGATACGAGAACGCACCTCCCAAAAGCTCACTTGTGCGGCGTAGGCCGCGCGCCAAGCCGTAATCTCCAACACATTTCGAAAGCCTTAAACGACACGGTAGTAGACTTTGGCGAAACGATGGTCTAACTTCTGCCAAAGTTAAATGACCCATGCGTAAATTTCTAAGGCTTCTTCACGTCGCACTTACAATCTGCCTACTCGCCGGTGTCGCCACCTTTATTCTTCGCGCCGCCATTTCATTACAAACCAACGGTGAGATCGATTATGGCGAAGGCATCGTGATGTGGCAGGCGGCAAATGTCACTGACTGGACGCGCGCGTTTCATCCGATCGAGAACTACCCGCACAACGTCTTCCACTACACGCCGCTGTTTCATCTCGTCTCGCGACTGGTGAATCACTTCACGCACAATCTGCTCGTCGCGGGCAGACTGACGTCGATCCTTTCGTTAGTCGGAACATGTCTCGTCGGAGCGTTTCTGGTTGCGCGCGTTCTGCCCGCTGGCCGAGATCGATGGGCACGGTTTATCGGATCACTCGCGGCTGGGACGCTCATTTTTACTACGCCGATCTGGTTTTGGTCGTGTTTGATGCGCGTCGATGGACTGGCGATCTTTCTGTCCGTGTGTGGTGTCGCCCTGTTTGTGTTAGCGCGAAGACATAGAGCGCTCGGGTTTCTGGCGCTTGTCTTCTTCGTCGCCGCCGTCTACACGAAACAAACGTCGATCGCCGGTCCAGCCGCGTGCCTGATACTCGCCTTCATCGAGAAGCCACGCTACGCGATGCAACTCTTTGCATTCTCAGTCGCACTCGGGCTCGCGATATTGCTGATGCTGCACATCGTCACCGACGGGCTTTTCCTGCGGCATATCATCACGTACAACCAGAATCCCTACATTCTCACCGGGCTGCTCGACAAGGTCGGACGTCACACTGCGCCGATCGTCGTGCCGTTGTTCTTTGCGGCCGTTTTTCCTTTTGCACTACTGCGGAGACGAATGAGTCATGGACTCGGACGATACGAAACGCTGCGGTTGATTCTCACGCACAGTGACTTCGAGCGATGTGTCGTAGTCGTCGGACTGTATTTCGTCTTTGCCACGGCTCTCGCCATCGCGACGATCAGCAAAGTCGGAGCTTACGACAACTACTACCTCGAGATGGACGTCGCGATGTGTCTGCTCGCGGGGCTTTTTCTCGGCTGGTTGATACGCCGCGAAGCACATCACCGCACGCGTGGTCAGCGCATACTGCAAATCGTGGTGATCGTTTTGTTCATCATCCACACGGGCAACAACTGGCCCCAGCTAAACTGGACGGCAAACGCTTATCGACATCCGCCGGTCGAGTATTCACCGCAGGTCGTCGAGTATATAAAACGATTGCCCGATCCGATCTACTCGGAAGACATGGTCGTGCTCATGCAAGCGGGTAAGGAAGTGCCCGCCGAGCCGGCGATCATTACCGCGCTGGCGATGGACGGAAAATGGGACGAGACAGGGTTTGTCGATCGAATTAAGCGGGGAGAGTTCAGCGCGATCGTCATTCGCAACTCGCTACAAAACGATCAGCGCTTTTCGAAAGGCGTCGTCGACGCGATACACGAAAGCTATTACCTGGCCGAGAAAATCGGCCAGTTTCAAATCTATTTACCGCAGTAAACGATTGCCGATTGGTGATTGCCAATTACAGGCCGAGGCCGTTCGAGATGAATTCGCCGCACCGCTCCATGATCCTCGAGACGGTGCTGTCGCCGACAAAAAGGATCATCCCGAGTCCGAATCCTAAAACCAGCAAGATTCCCGTAAGAGCTCGTCCTTTCATACTTTTGTACTCCCCTTATCAGCAATTCGAAATCCGAATTTCGAAATTCGAATTTGCAGAGACCCCATCCCTTATTTGTTCTCAACGGCGGATTCCTTTGGCTCCATGGGCCGCGCTGTGATCGCTTTTACCCGCGGACTCTCTACAAACGAAACTAAACCACCGCGTCGATACCAAACTCCCTGCGCGTCTTTCCACGCAGCGTCGACCTCGACGACCGATCCGTCTTTCATCTCGATAATCGTTTGCGTCTTCGCGTCAGCCGTGCGCTCTGACGCCGGCGCACCCGTGCTCACGGGTCCGCGCTCGAAACGCGCCGCCGCTGTGTCTGCCTGAGGTTGCTCCGGTTCAGGTGAAGCTTCTGCGGCAGCTTCTTCGGGCGTTGGACTTTCACTCGGCGCCGGCAATGGCTCTGCCGTTCGCGGCGGCGCCTGGCGCGGTTGAGACGACGTTTCGCGCGTTTGCGTTTCAAGCTGCGCATGAGCGCGCTCATCCGTGGCGACGCCCGGAGTTAAAACTGAATACGCGACATAAACACCGCCGCAAAGCACCGCTCCCAAAAACATCCCGGCGACGCCGATCACGATCGCATTTGGACTGGATCTTCTGACCGGCACGTTCAGCAGACGCTGGCCATCCTTTTCACAGAAGATCTCTGTGTCTTCGTAAGGCTGATAGCATTGCGGGCAGCGCTTCATTGTTTCTCCTCGACGACGCGTTATCTCCGGATGTTCGTACGGCGCGCTGCACGCGTGCGATTCGACGACGGCGTAACACGCCGGCCGGTGTTCACCGGATTGAGATACTGCTTGATGCTCTCCGTGTAGTGATAGATCGGCCCGTCGCCCTCAGCGACTTCCACGGCGTTGCCTTTCTCCGCCGGCGGACCATAGGGCGCGTCGATCATCGCTTCCAAAACTTCTTCCGGCACGCCGCGTCGCTTCAGCTCCCTCATCACTGATGGAAACGTGTCAAACGTACAGGGCGACGTTCTTATTGCCTTGATAATCGCCTCGGTCTCGACCTTTTGTTGCACCATCGTAAGTACGTCTTTGTTGCTCAACGACGTAACGCCGGAAGGATTCGCAACGGCAGTCGCGTTCGCGCCAATCGCCACCATGACAGCAATAAGAAGCAGGTAGAGTTTTTTCACGGCAAACATCCTTTCGAACGGCTTCCCTTGAATGCGGTTCACCCAATTGAGACAGACTTCTGACAGAAAAGCGTGTGGTCAAACTAAGCAACGAACATGCCGCCAGCACTCACGGGGGAAAGCGACCAAAACACTCACACAATGCCGTCGCATGGTCCATTGCAGCGCGCTGGCGCTGTGACGTTTTGTAGCAAGTGCTCACTGGCGAGCACCCCTAAACCTTTTAACAATGTTACGCGTGTCGCTAATGGTCCAACTCGCAAACGTCTTCATGTATCGGGTTTTACGAGCGGATCATTCACTTGAAAGGGCTGTTGCATGGTCCAACTTCAGCAACTCACCAAACGGCACACTCATTGCTCCTCAGTCTGCGCCGTACAAATCTGAAGTGTTGCCGTGATGGGCAGGAAAGCGTCCTCGCTCAGGAGTCCTGAGATGACGCCTGCACTTCAGTTGTTCTACCAGCGGGTCTCAATACTGAAGTGCGGATTTTCAGCGCAGGCCCTAACACTTAATCTTTTTCCCAAGGAGCTAAAAAAATGTTGAAGAGCTTTTTCAAAGATGAGACAGGCGCCGAAATCGCCGAATATGCAGTGGCAGCTGCCCTCGTCGTGGCAATCGCCGTGGTTGTCTATCAGGCATTAGGTGATGCGATTTTCAATTCCAACACCGCAACAGGCGAAGCGATTCAGGATGCGTCCTACACCAAACCAGCAGCCTAGAAATTTGGCCCCCTTGAGAGGAGACCTCCTCGACGCAGGTCTCCTCTCCAGTCCTTTCCCGACAAACCATGGAGGAGATCGTGAAAACATTCGCACGCATTAAGACCTTTTTTAAGAACGAGCAAGGGGCTGAGATCGCAGAGTACGCAGTTGCTGCCGCGCTGGTCGTGGCGATCGCCGTAGTCGTTTACCAGGTCATAGGCGACGCGATCCTCGATCGAAACACCGGTACCGCCGCGGACATCGAGAGCGCCACTTACACCAAGCCAGCCGCCTAGAAGAAGGAACTTCCGTCTTATTGGTGCTGACTTTCAGACATAGTTCAAACGGGAGAAGTAGAAGTGAAAAGCCTTAAAAGTTTTTTACAGGATGAACATGGCGCGGAGCTGGCGGAATACGCTGTCGGCACCGCCATCGTGGTGGCAATTGCGATTCTCGTCTACCAGGTCTTGGGCGACGCAATTAACAACCGGATGAATGCCGTAGTGGACGAACTCGATGCTCCACCGGCGGCCGATCCCACGCCTGCCGCGCCATAACGCTTTTCAAAACTAACTTAGTGCGGGAGTCGGAGATGCCCATTTCGCCGGTTGTGATGAAACTACTATTACTCATTCCACTTGCGGTCGCCGTCATTTATTACGACGTGCGGTTTCGCCGCATCCCCAACGTGCTCGTGCTTGCCGCTTTGATCGCGGGACTCGCGATCAATATCAGTTTTCGCGGCGCGCCCGGAGCCTTATCAAGCCTCGCCGGATTAACGGTTGCTTTCGTCCCCATGTTCCTGCTGCACGTCTTCGGTGCAATGGGAGCAGGCGACGTGAAACTCTTTGCTGCGATCGGCGCGGTAGTGGGCATCGCCCTCGTTCCTATGACTTTCGTGGTCGTAGTGATGCTCGGCGGATTGCTCGCGATCTACTCGATGATCAAATCGGGAACAGTCTTCGCCACGATGCACGGCGTGCTGAGAATTTTCGTCGGCATTCTTCCCGGTTGGGAAATGCCGCGCTTCTCGCTACCGCCTGACACCCGGCACACGATTCCTTACGGCGTCGCGATCATGGTTGGCAGTGTGATCGCCGTCGCTGTTTTCCCAAGGTAAGTCTTACTTGCAATCGCCGCTGTGAAGAGCGGTCTAGCTTTCGAATGGAGACAAATCATCATGCGGAATAAACGACTGATAATTGCGCTGTTGGCGGCGGTGGTATTCGGCCTTATTGCCGCGGTCTCGGTGAGCCGCTATCTGGCTAACGCCCAGATGTACACCAAGAATCTCACCAACGTCGTAGTCGCGAAGGTCGAGATTCCAGTAGGAACTCGCATTGTTGCCGAGCAGCTCTCCGTGGCGCAATTCCCGAAAACAGTCGCGCCTGATGGAACGTTCGCAGTGATCGACGACAAACTCCTCGGACGCGTCGCCGTCACGCGAATCTCTCCACGCGAACCCGTTACCGAAGTCCGGTTGGCGCCGGTCGGATCCGCCGCCGGTCTTTCATCAGTCATTCCCGACGGCTATCGCGCCATGACGGTGAAAGTCGATGACGTCGTCGGCGTTTCGGGTTTCATTCAGCCGGGAACGCTGGTTGACGTGGTGGTGACGATCGTTCCTCCCGACACCGCGAAGGTACGCGAAAAGGTCTCGAAGATCGTTTTGCAAAACATCAAGGTGCTCGCCAACGGTCAAAACATCGACCGGCCCAAGAATGAAAGAGATACCGAACGCGTTAAAGCCGTAACGCTGCAAGTCACGCCGGAACAGGCCGAGAAACTGGCGCTGGCTTCGAGTGAAGGCCGGCTGCAACTCGTCATGCGCAACACGGTGGACCAGGGCGACGAAATCACGCCGGGCGCGAACAAGTCGAGCTTGCTCGCCGGTGAGAGAGCGCTTCCGGTTCCCGATCCCGGTCTTGGCCAAAAAGAACCAAAGACGGCCCCAGTGCGACGCGCCAAGCCGCGCATCGTGCCGGCGTCCAACAAAGCTGCCACCAACGCACCGCAGCCCGCGCCGGTACAACGTCCTTCCATCGAGGTGATCGAAGGCGCCAAGAAGAAGAACGTGGACTTCCCGTAAACGCTCCACGACGAAGGTACTCAACAAGCAGGTGCCCGGACTCGATGAACGCGCGCCCGTTATCAACTCCGCATCAGGCAGTTAAGGAGATATAAACCCATGGTTAAGCATAACTACATCAAGGACTCCGTGATTCAGATTTTGCTGGCGGCACTTTTCACCCTGGCTCTCGGTTTGAGCTACGCCGCTAACGCGCAGGAGTCGACTTACGACGCTTCGTTCGCGGCCGCGAACAAGGAAGGAATTCCGATCAACGTGCTGGTGGGCCAGTCGCGCGTCATTAACTTCGACCGTTCCATCGGCCGGTTCTCCATCTCCAACCCTGAAGTTGCGGAAGCGGTGATGGTTTCTCCCAACCAGGTTCTCGTCAACGGCAAGGCGTTCGGCCAGGTCAATTTCATCGCCTGGGAAAAGTCGGACCAGAAATTCATCGTCTTCGATGTGTTCGTCCGCGCCAACCTCTCGCTGATTGATTCACAGATCCGCGCGCTCTTCCCGCGTGACGACATTCGTCTCAGCCAGGCGAACGGTTCGGTAGTGCTGTCAGGCACAGTTGCGGAACCACAGTCGGCGCAACAGGCGGACGCAGTGGTCCAGGCTGCCGGTTTCAAAACCGTGAACATGCTTCAGTCGCCGGTGACGAACATGGCGCAGGTCCAGCTTTCGATTCGCGTCGCGGAAGTAAGCCGCAACAAATTGAAAGATCTCGGCACCTCGTGGGTGACGACTGGTCAAACAGCCGGATTCGTCAGTGCCGGTGGTCCAGGCTCCATGGGTGAATCGGATCTGCCCGCAATGGTCACGAATTTTGTCGGTTCCGCGGTAAACCTGTTCCTGTTCAATCAGAGTCTCGGCACGGCGGCTTACATTCGCGCGTTGAAAACTTCAGGTGCGCTTCGTGCTCTCGCCGAACCAAACCTGATCGCGATGAACGGACAGCAGGCGAGTTTTCTCGCCGGCGGTGAGTTTCCGATTCCGGTCGTACAGAGCGGCAACAACAGTGGCGCCGTCAGCGTTCAGTTCAAGGAATACGGCGTTCGCCTCAACTTCAAACCGACCATCATCGACGAAGACCACATCCGTCTCGAGCTCGAGCCTGAAGTCTCCACTATCGACTTCGCCAACGGCGTGAGATTCGACGGTTTCGTGATCCCTGCGCTCCGCACTCGTCGTGCGAAGACCGGCGTCGAGCTCCGCGATGGACAGAGCTTCGCGCTGGCCGGTTTGCTTGACAACAACGAAACGCAGTCGATCTCAAAGATCCCGGGCATCGGCGACATTCCGATTCTCGGCAACCTCTTCAAGTCGAAGTCATTCCAGAGGCAGGAAACTGAACTGATGTTCATCGTCACCGCCGACCTCGTGAAGCCGGTCAATCGCGACGACCTCCCGAGAATGAAGGGCGTCGACGATCTGAAGAACGGTTCACCGCTGGGTATCGAGCCGAAAGACGGCGGCATCAGCGGCGTTTCAGGATTCTCGACCGGAACAAATTCGACGGCTGAAGCAGACACTGCTCCACCGGCCCCGCAGAAAGCTCCCGCCTCCACCACCCCCGTTGGACCAAGCGAGAGTGAAAAGAAACCCGCAGCCCCGCCAACGACGGTCACTCCGTCGACTGCAACCAAGACCGGCGGTCAACAGTGAGTGGCTGATTTCAATTCGTCGGACGCCCGACGAACACTGACTTGCAGTCGAGACCGGAGGGTTGAAGCAAGGGGTGGCAGGTAGCTGTCACCCCGAACGGCTTGGGCAAGCCGTGGGTTCAAGGAGGAAGCTTCATGGAAAACACAACGAGCCTGGTAAAACCAAATTCCCGACGAGGCGAGCACGGCAGCGTGCTTACCTACACGGTTCTTTCACTCTTGTTCTTATTCCTGGCTGTGGGCCTGGGCGTCGATCTGAGTCACCTGTACTCAGTCAAGACCGAAATTCAAAATGCCGCTGACGCAGCAGCGCTCGCAGGCGCGTCGGCGCTGTTATTGCCCGAGGAAAACAAAATCACGACCGCCGTCGATCGCGCGGTCGAGACTCTCAACAAGAACAAGTACAACTTCAACAACGAACAGTTTGACGGAGTGATGGCGAAGGATGCGCAACGCGCCCTCGTCAAGTTCGCCGTCAATCTCGATGGTCCATACGTCGACGAAGCAACCGCGATCGGCATGGAACAGATTCGTTTCGTGTCAGTGCAAACACCGACCGTACCGGTCAACGTCTTCTTTTCGATTCCTATTCTTGGTTTGACCCGGACGATGTCGACTACGGCGACCGCCGGGCTGTCAGTTAATTCAAACGTCTTCTGTAACTTCGTGCCGATCGCGGTGGTTGAAGGCGCATTCGGCGGCGGTCTCGGCTGGATGGACACAAACGGCGACGGCCTCCGCACTCCGGATGATTGCAGTCCGCCGCCCGATCCAACCAAGTGCGATCCGAACACCGCATTCTGTCCCGGCTGCAAATACAAAATGGTGGCTGGACCAGGCGCGTGGGAAGACACGTCGCCGGGTAACTACCAGGCCCTCGACGCCGGCAGCGGAGCGAAAGATCTAAAACTGGCGATCGCCGGTGGCACCACGAACTGCATCACTTCAAACGACGACGCCATATTCTTCACCGAAACCGAACCCGGCCGCATGACTGGCCCAATCACTAAAGGACTCAACACGCGCTTCGACATCTACAAGCAATCCGATTGCCCGCCGGGAGCGAAGTGCTCGAACTTCGGCGGTGAAATGGTGACGATCAACGGAGTCACTAAACCCGTCGCGGAAGCCTTCCCGCCGGATACCAACGTTTACTCCGGCTCAGGACCTCCACCGCCAGGCAAAGGCAAAGGCGGCGGCGGCGCGCCGGACGCGTGGGTCTATTCCGGGATCTGGAACTGGCAGTACCTGGCCGCCACGGAATCGCCGCTCGTGAACTTCAAGAAACCGAATCACGACGCTGTGCCGCACCGGCGCGAGATCTTCATGCCGATCATCAACAAGTCGGAGTTTCAGCCGGGTAAAGACACGGTCAAGTTCACCAAAGTCGGCAAGTTCTTCATGAACAAGTTTGTCGACGAAGGAAACAACGAGATCTACGTTGAATACATTGGACCAGCTTTCGGCGCGGGTGGATTTGATCCCTCGGGCGGCAACGATGCGCCCGTGGTTGTCCCCGTTCTGTACCGCTGATGAAGTGAGGTAGGAACCATCATGAAACGTCTCCGAATCATCAGGCGAACGCGCCAACTGGCAGAAGACGAATCCGGCGGAACGATCGCTGAGCTCGCGATCCTCGTTCCGTTCCTGATCGTGATGGTGGGCGGCGTCGCCGAGTTAGGCCGATTCTTTCAAACATACGCGACACTCTCGAAAGCCACGCGCGCCTCGTCGCGTTATCTCTCGAAAGTCGCGTACGACGAAACGCATCTGCCGTTCGCAAAGAACGTCGCCGTGTGCGGCAAGACTGACTGCACCGGCACGAATCCCGTAGCGAAGGATCTGACGCCCGACAACATCGAGATCACTCCCGAGTACCTTCCCGGCGGTGAAGGCAATCCGATCACGGTGAAAGTCAGCGTCATCAACTACAACTTTCAACCGCTATTCAACCTCGGCGCGTTGCTGGGTAACAACACCTTCTCATTGGCCCTGCCGATCAGACCAAGCACGACGATGTACTACATGTGGACCGAACCGGCGGGCGGAGAAGAAGGTTGATTGAAGGTTTACTACGATGAAGAACGTTCAGCTTAGAAAAAGCGAAAGAGGAACGACCGTCGCCGAGTTTGCGATGGTGGCATTGACTTTCTTCGTGCTGATATTCGGCATCATCGAGTTTGGCCGGATGCTTTACACGCACAACGCGCTCGCCGACGCAACGCGACGCGGCGCACGTTACGCGGTGCTGCACAACGCGGATGCCGCCAAGGTCAAGAACCAGGTTGTCTACGGTACGGAGCCGAGTGTCGACGACGGGGGCAATGTGCTCAGTGCACCGCTGATCACCGGCCTGACTCCCGAAATGGTCCAAGTGAGTTATGAAGGCGAAGACCTGGACGGCGATCCCGACACCGACCCAACCAGTTTCGGATCGAACCTGGGAACGGCCACGGTAAAGATCACCGGCTTCTCGTTCAACCTGATGATACCGCTCGTAGGACGGCCCGTTCCGATGGGTGATTACTCCACGACGCTGTCAGCCGAAAGCGCCGGCGAACTGCCGAAAGACATTACCGAGCCGGAACCGACACCGGCGCCTTAGTTTCGAGTGAAAGAGCCCGAGGGGAATAATGAAAAGAAATCTGACATTAATCATACTTTCTAAGGACGCTACCGAAGGACGCGACATGACGCGCGCGTTCAGTGCGCATACGTCCGTCAGCGTGCTCATGACCAGCGACGATCCAGAGCAGGCGTTCACTGAAACACTGCGTCTCCGGCCTTCCGCCGTAGTCATCAACCTGGGCCACATGGGTGAGCCGGCGCTCAAGCTCGTGCAGCGATTGACTGCCGAGTGTCCGGCGACGGCCGTCATCTGCGCGTCGAGTGATTCCTCACCTGATCTGATTCTGCACAGTTTGCGAGCCGGTGCTCGCGATTTCATTCGCCTGCCTGTCAAAGAAGAAGAACTGAACACCGTTATCGAACGCACGGTCGAGTTCTCAGCTCAACACACCACCGACGAACCGAAGACGCGAGGCAAAGCCATCGCCGTGTTCTCGAGCAAAGGCGGCTGTGGTTGTTCGTTGATTGCGACGAACCTGGCGATGGTCCAAACCGCGCCGACCGTTCTCGTCGATCTCAATTTGCAGTCGGGCGATCTCGAAGTGATGTTGGGTGTGCGGCCGAAGTTCTCGCTGGCGGACGTTGTTGACAACCGCGATCGTCTCGACAATGCGTTGCTCGCCAGCTACCTGACCACTCACTCGGAAAACGTCTCGTTGCTGGCGGCGCCAATCAAAGCGGAAAGCGCCGAAGACATCGAGCCGAAACACATTTACGAAGTGATGGAACTGCTGCGGCAACGCTTCGAGACCGTCATCATCGACACGCCGCATAACTTTGACGCGACCACCATTTCCGCGCTGGACCACTGCGATCAGATCCTCGTCGTGCTGACACTCGAGATACACGCTATTCGCAGCACTCGTCGCGCGCTCGAGATCTTCGATCGACTCGGTTACCCGCGTAAGAAGATTCGCCTCATCGTCAATCGCTGGAGTAAAAACACCGAACTCGATCAACGACAGATCGAGTCGTTTCTCGGTGAACGCGTCGTTGGTTTCATCCAGAGCGACTATCGCGCGGCCGTTAACTCGATCAACCTGGGCCAGCCGATGGTCCTTTCAGCGCCGGCCTCGAAGGCGACCGCGGATCTGCGACAAGTCGCATCGAAATTGTTCGAAGGCAAAGTGGAGAAAAGCGCAGCCGTCGCCGAGAACAAACGATCGTTCAACTCGATCTTCCGGCGCCAGGCGCCGCAGATCGACGACTTCGGCCTCGCGGCGGCTCTCGATCGCGGCAACGTTGGATAACAAAAGTCGAATTTCGAATTTCGAACTTCGAAATTGAAAGGGTAACAATGGCACTACGCGAAAGACTAATTCGAGAAGGCGGCATTCCCACCCCGATGACGGATGAAGCGCTTGGCAACAACCAGGGCTTCCAGGACATGAAGGCGCGGTTGCATCGTATGCTGATCAACCGCATGGACCTGACCAAGCTCGGAATGCTCGAGCCGGATCAGCTCCATGAAGAAGTCGCGCGCCTGGCGGGCAGTTTGTTGGCCCAGGAAGACACGCCTCTCTCCGCGATCGAACGCGAACGGCTGATTCACGAAGTCCGCCACGAACTTTTCGGTCTTGGACCACTCGAGCAGTTACTCGCGGACACGACCATCTCGGATATCCTCGTCAACTCGCCACACAACGTCTACATCGAGCGTCGCGGCAAACTCGAACGCACCAACATCGAGTTCAAAGACAACGAACACCTGATGCGTGTTATCGAACGCATCGTTTCGTCTGTCGGACGTCGCATCGACGAGTCGTCGCCGATGGTGGACGCGCGTCTGAAAGACGGCTCGCGCGTCAACGCGATCATCCCGCCGCTTTCACTCGATGGTCCGGTCCTTTCGATTCGCCGGTTCGGCGCGGAACCCTTGCGGATGCCGCGTCTGATCGACAACCAGGCGCTGACACCAGACATGGCGGCGATGTTTGAAATGTGCGTCAACTCTCGTCTGAACATTCTGATCTCAGGCGGAACCGGCGCCGGTAAAACGACGCTCCTGAACGCGCTCTCAGCTTACATCCCGGAAACCGAACGCATCGTCACGATTGAAGACTCGGCCGAGTTGCAGTTGCAACAACCACACTGCGTACGACTCGAAACGCGTCCGCCCAACATCGAGGGCAAGGGCGAAGTCACGCAACGCGATCTCGTTCGAAACGCGCTGCGTATGCGTCCCGACCGCATAGTCATCGGCGAGGTGCGCGGCGGCGAAGCCATCGACATGCTTCAGGCCATGAACACCGGTCACGACGGCTCGCTGACGACCATTCACGCGAACAGTTCGCGCGACGCGCTCTCGCGACTCGAAACCATGATCCAGATGACGGGTATGCGACTTTCCGATCGCGCCATGCGCCAGCAGATCGCTTCGGCAATCAACATGGTGATCCAGGTTGCGCGACTGAGTGACGGCACTCGCCGTGTCACTTCGATCTCGGAAATCACCGGCATGGAAGGCGACACGATCACGATGCAGGAAGTGTTCACTTACGAACGCAAAGGCATCGACAAAGAAGGCCGCGTCATTGGACGGTTCCGCCCAACCGGCGTGCGCCCGCGGTTCGCCGAACGGCTCAAGGTTTACGGCCTCCAGTTGCCGCGGTCGTTCTTCGAGGAGGTTTACTCGTAATGGTTCTCGTACCGTTTTTAGTATTCGTCTTCTGTTTGTTGTTGACCTACGCGCTGTATCTGTTCACGGTGCGTGGTTCCGACAAACGGCGCGCTCTGTTGAATGAGCGACTTGCGGAAGCCATTCGCTCATCCGCGCACTCGGGCGACGCGGACGTGCAACTCGCGCGCGAAGAGTTGTTGAGCGAGATCCCCTGGCTCAACCGTTCACTCGTCAAGATCCAGATCACGTCACGTCTCAAGCGCTGGATCGATCAGGCTGACTTAAACATCACCGTGATGCGCCTGGTCCTGTTCTCCGCGACCGCGGGCGTACTCGCTTTCCTGGCGATGTCGATGATCAGCCAGTCGTACCTGCTGCGAACAGTGGTTGGCGCGATTGCCGCGTCGCTTCCCTTCCTGCACGTGATGGGCAAGCGCAAGAAGCGAATGAATCGTTTTCTGCAACTGCTTCCTGACGCCCTCGACCTGATGAGCCGTGGCTTGTCGGCCGGACATGCGTTCACCGAGTCGTTGCACATGGTGGCGACGGAAATGCCGGAGCCGATCGCGGGTGAGTTTCGCAAGACTTACGAAGAGCAGAACCTCGGTTTGTCACTCAAGCTGGCGCTCGAAAACCTGGTCCATCGGATGCCGTTACTCGATCTGCGGATGTGCATCACCGCCATCCTGATCCAACGCGAAACCGGCGGCAATCTTTCCGAACTGCTTGAAAAGGTGGCCTACACGATTCGCGAACGGTTCCGGATCCTCGAAGACTTGAAGACTCTGACACTCAGTTCGCGCTGGTCCGCGGTGCTGCTCTGTGCGCTGCCGATCCTGCTGGCGGTCTACATGACGGTGATGAACCCGGACTACATGGGTGTGTTGTGGCGTGACCCGCGCGGGCACAAGTTGCTGGCAATCGCGGCCGTGATGCAGGTCATGGGCGTCCTGATGGTCCAAAAGATCATGAAGATCAAGATCTAGGTATACGGGTGAGAATATGCTGATAATTTCCGTTTCGACATTCATCTGCATCGCGTTCGGGGTGATGGCCATTTACTGGCTGATGTTCAGGCCGGCGAGTGTCGCGGCTGCGCGTTTGAAAGAGTTCGACGAGCCGCGTGGTATCGGCGCCGTGACGATCGAACACACGCTCGCTGCGAATTTCGCCGAACGACTTGCGGATCCGATCAGCCGTCTGTTGCCGCCTTCGGCAGCGAACGCAAAGAAGCTGCAAAAACAGTTGATGCAAGCCGGCTTTCGTTCGCCGTCAGCGCCCGCGGTTTATCGTGCGACGCAGATCTTGTTGATGCTTTCGTTTCCGCTCGGCATTTTCCTTCTGTACATGTTCCTGGGGCGTCCCGCGAACAGCGCCATGCTGCCCGGGGCATTCGCGTTGCTCGCCGGATTCATCCTGCCGCGCTTCATTCTCAACCGCAAAATGGCGACCCGCCAATTGAAAATCACCTGGGGCCTCGCGGACGCACTCGACCTGATGGTCATCACGATGGAAGCAGGTTTGGGTTTGAACGCGGCGATGTTGAAAGTTTGCGAAGAACTGAAAGACGTGCACCCGGACATCAGCAAAGAGTTTGAACTCGCAAACCTCGAGATCAGGGTCGGTCGTGAACGCAGCGAAGCGTTGCGCAATCTCGCCGATCGCTCCGGTGTTGAAGACTTGAACAGTCTCGTCGGCATGTTGATCCAGGCGGATCGCTTCGGCACTTCGATCGCGCGCGCCGTGCGTGTTTATTCCGACAGTCTGCGTACGAAGCGACGACAACGCGCGGAACAGGCAGCTCAAAAAGCCGCGTTCAAACTCCTGTTGCCGCTGGGCGGACTGCTCTTCCCGACCATGTTCATCGTGATTCTCGGACCCGCATTGCTCAACATCGCCGACATGCTGGGCGGCGGCGGCATCGGCCAATCGATCAACCTGAAGTAAGGAGTAAGCAAATGGTAAAGCGCTTATTGATTGTTCTTGCATTGTTGGCGGTGATAGTCGTGATGGCCGGGCCGCGGCACACAACGCACAGCATGTTGATGACCGAAGCTGAAATCGCCGCGCTTGACGCGGCTGAGGCTAACGCCACCGAGGACGCCAACAAGTCAGAAGACAAGGGAAACATCTTCGTGCGTGCGATCAAAGCGCCGTTCAAAGCGATCGGACGTCTCTTCGGCGGCGGCAAGAAGAAGGACGACGGGAAGTTTCACCGTCTCAGTGAAAAGGACGTAAAGCAATTCAAGACCGCGCCCACCACTCGCCTCGTCAACGTCGTCAATGCCGATCAACCGGCTAACAACACGGCGACAACTTTCGGCGACGCCAAGACGCATCTCGAAAACGGCCGCTCGTTCCTCAACAAAGGCCAGTTGAACGACGCGATCGCGGAACTCTCGAAAGCAGCGACGCTCGAAGAGAACAATGCCGAAGCACACAGTCTTCTCGGCGTTGCTTACCAGTTCAAAGGAATGCCTGACTTCGCGCGAAAAGAGTTCGAAGCCGCCGTCAAACTCGACAAGAACAACGCTCAGATTCTGAACAACTACGGTTATCTCCTGTATCTGACCGGTCACTACAAGGAAGGTCTCGAACGACTTTCGAAGGCCGCGAAGCTCGCGCCTGAAGACGCTCGCATCCTCAACAACCTCGCGATGTGCCAGTCGCAGTTGGGCGATTACGACGATGCTTACAAGAACTTCGTTCGCGCCGGCGGGGAAGTCTACGGCCGTTTGAACATCGCCAATCGGCTACAGCTCGCGGGCCGCACTGACGATGCGATCAAATACTTCGAAGCAGCAAAAGTAACGGCGGAAAACCAGAAGAAAGACGATCCAAATGCCCGCGCGATCACAGTCGCGCTGGAGATCAAAAACGGGAAGATCATGTTTGCGTCAGTTCCTGAACGCCGTGCAGGTCTCGAAACTTACGAAGCAACAGCGCTGCGATATGCGCGCAAGTTGCGCTACCCGTCCGATAAGACGGGACCGGAATCAGTTGTAGTTCGCGTCAGCCCGACGCCGGGATCATAACTCCCGGCACGTATCCGCTCTCCGCGGTTGGGCCATGCTCGGCCGCGGAGAAAGCGGAGAATCACTGCGTATCGTTGTCCAACTCGAGGAAATAACATGCCGCATCTGAACATTCTCACACGCGCTGAGATTGAAAGCCTGGGTCCACCGGCACTCGATGAACTCGAAGACACCGGAGTGGCCGAGGCGTTTTTGTGCGACCTGGCTCTTAAACACGTCGCTGCGCTTCCCGATCCCAGCACGGCATCCGTTGCCGATCGGCTCAAGCTTCCCAAAGCCCTGACTGAAGAACTTCTCTATCACCTGTATCGTGAAAAACTGATCGAAATGCGTTTGCAAAGCGCGGTCGGCGCGACTCGCTATGCGATGCTCGATCATGGTTGGGAAAGGCTGTCGCGACTCCAAAGTCAAAACGGCTATGTTGGCCCAGCACCTGTTTCTCTTGCCGACTATGCTCACATGATGCGACTCCAGGCAGTGCCTTTCCGGCCTGCTTCGATGGACACTGTACGCGCGGCTTTCCGCGATCTCGTACTGCCTGATTCGCTGCTGCAAACTCTTGGCTGCGTTATCAACTCGCGTTCGTCACTCTTCCTGACCGGCCTTCCCGGCACAGGCAAGACTGCCGTCTCGGAACGCATGAACGCAGCACTTTTTGGAAACATCTGGATCCCGTACGCGATCGAGATCGACGGACAGATCATTCGTATCTTCGACGCGCATTGTCACAATCCGATCCCAGAGAAAAACACGGCACTCGAACACGATCGACGCTGGATCGAGATCGAGCGTCCGTTGGTTATCGTCGGCGGTGAACTGACACTCGAGAATGCAGATCTCGCGTGGTCCACCGCGGCGAAGTTTTACGAAGCACCGTTTCAGGTGAAATCAAACGGCGGCACGCTCGTCATCGACGACTTCGGCCGCCAGCGAATGCCGCCGCAGGATCTGTTGAACCGCTGGATCCTGCCGCTCGAGCGTCGCGTGGATTTCCTGACGTTGCACAATGGAAAGAAGATCGAAGTTCCGTTCGAGCAGCTCGTCGTCTTCTCCACGAACTTGAACGAAAAGGACCTGGTTGACGAGGCGTTTCTGCGACGCATGGGATATCGCGCGCGCGTTGAGCCGCCGACGGCCGGCGCGTTCGTCGAGATTTTCAAACGCACGGCCAGCGGTCGTGGAATTCACGTCGATCAGCAGTGCCTCGATCACCTACTGAAGAAGTATGTGACCGAGAACCGCGTGATGAAGGGATGCGAGCCGCGTGACCTGCTAAACAAAGTAAACGACATCTGTATTTTCGAAGGTCGTACTCCACACCTGACGACGCAGTTGATCGATCTGGCGTGGGGCAATTACTTCGGTACGGCGCATGGCTTCGCTCCTGAAGTCAGGGCGTTCGAAATGGCTTCGTAGTGAGACCTCGGTTGTTCATTCGGCTGGTCCTGTTGTGTTTGCTTGCCTGGCAATCAAGCGGAGTCGTGTCCGCTCAACAGCAAAACGTGCGCATCACGCTGGCGGACGGTTACGAATTCGAAGTCGACGAGGTCTGGAAACAGGGTAACGAGGTCTGGTATCGCAAGGGTTCCATTTCCAGGCAACTCGACCAGCCAATCAAAAAGATGACGCCGCTCACGAAGGAAGCGCCGGCGAAAGCAGCGCCTGAGCCGGTGGCAACCAAACCTCCGGCGGAGGCGGCGCCGTTGGCAATCTGGATTTATTTCGCGGGCGGCGCCCGGACCCGGGTGGATGAAGTCAGTGAAAATACGGATGGAATACTGTATCGCCGTGGAAATCTATCCCTGTTGGTGGAGCGAGAACGAGTAATCCGTATCGAACGCGAACAGCCGGTCGCCGCGGAGAAAGGCAACGCCTGGAGAGAAAACGGCTGGACCTCCGGAAATGACCGTATTGATCATTTAATAAAGATGAATGCCTCCCGGTTCGGGGTCGACCCGTACCTGGTCTTTTGTGTGATCGAGCAGGAATCGCAGTTCAAGCAGTTCGCTCGGAGCCCGAAAGGCGCGCAGGGGTTGATGCAATTGATGCCCGGAACCGCACGGCGTCTTGGTGTTCGACGGCCGTACGATCCGGCCGAAAACATCATGGGCGGCACTCGCTATTTGAAGGAATTGATGACGATGTTCAGTGGTCGGGTTGATCTAGTGCTCGCGAGTTATAATGCCGGAGAGGGCGCGGTAATGAAGTACGGACGCAACGTTCCCCCATATCGTGAAACTCGTGAATACGTTAAGAAAATCGGCAAGCGTTACGGCATCGACGGCCGCAAGCCTCAGGAAGACGACAACGCGCCGGTTCCGCAGCAGAAATAACTGAGCTTTGTGCTGGGTTCGTGCTTGGTTCTTTGTGCTTTGTTCTTTGTTCGCTGGTGACTAATCGTAGTTTCAGTGAAAGGTACCAAAGCAAATAAAGTACAAAACACCAAGCACAAAGCACCAAGTACAAAGACCTTCTTAGGTGGGGTGACAGCATGAATTCATTTGTGGCGCGCATTATCTCTTCCGTCTCCCTCGTCTTAAGTCTCTCATTAATTGCCTCGGCGCAATCGACGGCGGCCCAATCGGATCGCCAGAGTCAGTCAGTTCTTACCAACGCGGCAGTCGTAAAACTCGTGAAAGCGGGTTTCAAGGAAAAGACAGTCATTTCGATCATCGGCTCGCGTATTCCGAACTTCGACCTGTCGCCCGATCGCATGATCGAGCTGAAGCGAAACGGAGTCAGCGAAAAGATCATCATGGCGATGCTCTCGCGACAGGAAGGTCTCGACCTGATGCTCGACGACGAAAGCTGGAACGATGACGAATTCATCTCCCGCGGTGTCGATCCGCAGACGAGTTCGGGTAATGGCGCCGCAAGTGGGTCCGGAAGTGCACCGGCCGACGGTGGCGTGAACATCTTCGGGTCCGGCACGGGCGTGAAAGGCCGCAGCAAATCGCAAGGCCGTGACGGCGTGCTCGAGAACGACACGATGACGACGGGCAGTGCGACGGTCAAGATCATTAGACCACCTACTGAAGCAGGCGGTGCCCCATCGTCAGCGAAACTTGAAAAAACCAAGAGCCTCACGAACGAATCGATCGTCGAGTTGGTCGAAGCCGGATTCTCGGAAGGGACCATCATTCGTCGTATCGAACAGTCGCCTGTCGAGTTTGATCTGGCAGCCGACAAGTTGGAAGCACTGCGCAAACGCCGCGTCAGCGACAAAGTCCTGGCGGCAATGAAAGCAGCGATGGGCGAAGATAAGTAGCATTGCCGATTGCCAATTGCCAAACAATCGGCACTTGGCAATCGGAAATAGCGCGAAGTCCGTACTAAACAATATGAAAAGACAAGCAGGTAAAAAGCGACCGCTCGTGCTGCTGTTTCTCTTCATAGCGGTCTCGTTTTCATTACTCGATCTGCAAATCGTCGACGCGCAACGAAAGAAGCCTGCCGCCAAGCGCGCTTCTCAGGCGCAGCCGAAGGCACCGCAGAAACCGCGCACTGCTCTCGAAGAGATGGGCGTGCCGCCGCCTGTTCCCACGTTGAAGAAACAACCGGAGCAGGAAGTGAGTCCCGGCGACGTTGTTTCCGTGGACACGACGGAAGTGATGTTTCCCGTCACGGTTCGCGATTCGAATGGCCGCTTGATCAACGATCTCACCCGTACTGATTTTCGCGTCTTCGAAGACAATACGTTGCAACCACTCAGCGATCTCGCGTTGCGACAGGTTCCGGTCGACGTCGTGCTTATGGTCGACGCATCGTCCTCGGTAGCCAACAATATCGACGACTTTCGTCGCGCCGCAAAGGGTTTCGCCGAACGTCTCCAGGCGGATGATCGCATCAGTCTGATCAAGTTCGACGATCGGATCGAGCTGTTGCAGGATTGGACCAAGAGTCGTTTTCAGCTGCAACGTGCGTTGAATCGCGTCGAGCCCGGGATGTTCACTCGTTTCAACGATGCGCTGCTGCTCGCGTCGAAAGAACAGTTTGGACCAACAGCGTCGGGGAAAACTCGTCGCGCTGTTATCGTGCTGTCTGACGGAATCGATAATGGTCAGGGCACGACGAGTCTCGAAACCGCGCTGACGGCGATGATCAGGGCGCAAGTCACCGCGTACATCGTCAGCAATACAGAGATTTCAAAGGCGTCGAAACGCGCCGAGCTCGACAGCCTGCTCGGCGGAACTGAAGCCTCGATCAAGTTCAACCAGGTTCACATCGATCGCCTGCGTCTCGGCATACAGGCACTCGACAAGAGCGAACAGAACCTGGAACAACTCGCGCGAGCCACTGGCGGCCGGCTTTACAAACCGCAGACGTTCGACGCGCTGGAATCAACTTATGCGGAAGTTGCCGACGAGTTACGGCATCAATACGCCCTCTATTTTACGCCGCTGAATAAAGCGCGCGATGGGAGTTTTCGCCGCGTGCGGGTGGAAACAGCTAACCCAGCTTACCGTCCGCAAACACGCGTCGGATACTTCGCTCCGAAGAGCTAAGTCCGTGCGATCTGTCGTCTACCTTTGCCTGTTGATTCTCGTGCCGGCGTTCACCTGCGCGCAGGCGCAGACTTCTCAAACTTCGGAACAGATCACCATCATCCTCAAAGATGGTCCATTGCTGGTTGACGAAGTCACGGAAGAAGCCGACGGTTACTGGTACAAGCGCGGCAACATGTCGAAGTTTCTCGATCGCGAACGAGTAGTGCGCATCGAACCGCCGAAGCCACCCGCAGCGGAAACAACCGATGCAGCGAAAGAACTAGCCGGTAAGTGGCGACTCGCCGACGCCGGCAAGATCGAAGAGTTCTTCAGGGCGAAATTCAACCGGCCGCTGCCCACGAGGGCGTTCGGCCAATCGGATCTGCACACTCGCTGGGGTTGGGACCATCGAAATGGAATGGACGTCGGCCTGCATCCGGACAGTGAAGAAGGCCGCGCATTGATTGACTTCCTGCGAGCGGAGTCGATTCCCTTTCTGGCTTTTCGCGGTGCCGTGCCCGGTGTGGCAACCGGCCCTCACATCCACATTGGCCACAGATCACCGAGAATTTCCGGCCGGTAGAGAACTATCGGTCGACTCTTCTGGTTTGAAATCTTCTCGGCGATCTCGGCGATCTCGGCGTCTCTGTGAGCTCTGCGTTAAGGTGAGCCGTAAGAGAGATTAAACACAGAGATCACAGAGACGCGCAAAGATCATAGGAGACGCCGAGATCGCCGAGGACTCGAATAGCTACACCAGCCCACTTTCGGCCAAAGCCTGTTTGAGGTACTAAGATGAAATTCATCGAGTTCGCCCATCCGGAGGGCGGGACGTTTCTCGTTCACGTGGACCACATCACCAGCGCGCATTATCGTCCCGGTGAAGGCGATCTGAAGACGCGTCTCGGTCTGGATCTGGATGAACGACAGAACGAAATAATAATCTTCGGCGATGAAGCAGAACGCACGTGGAAAAAGCTGCAACTCCTGCTTCAAAGCAACACCTGATTTCGAAAAACCTGAGCCGTGTCGTCTGAAGCTCCGCAAAAACCTCGAACCCACGATCCGCTATCGGAGCAATGGATCGATCTGCGTCTGATCGCGGGTATGCGCGTCGTGCTGGGGACCTCGGCGCTGCTGGTCGTGCTGATCGAGTCGATGGAAGCGAGAGTTTGGACCAAGCCGGTCCATCTCACTCTCGCGCTTTACTCGCTCTACGGCTTGCTGATCTATCATTTGTCAGTGCGACGCAACCCGGTCGTCGCCCACAAGCTCACGCCATGGCTCGACTTGCTGTGGTACATCCCGCTCATCGTCTTTACGAGCGGCACCAACAGCAATTTCTACTACTTCTTTTTCTTCTCGATCATCGTCGCGTCCTTCAGTTGGGGGCTCAACGACGGTTTGCGCCTGACACTGGCATCGGCGGCGATCTACACGATCGTCGCCGTATTAACCACGACCGGCCGGTCAATCGGTTTGAATCGACTACTACTGGCGCCGATCGGCCTGCTGATCTTCGGTTACATCATCGCGCGTTGGGGCGGCTATCACACGGAACTGAAAAACCGTCTGCAACTCCTGAAAGACGTCACGATCTTTTCCAATCCGCGTTTCGGTATCGACCGGACCATCAAAGCGATTCTCGAAAGCATCCGCGAGTTCTACGACGCAGAAGCGTGTCTGCTCGTCATTCCCGGCAAGCCCGCAGACGCCGAGAGTTACCAGATGTATCGCGTCGCTCGCGGGATCTATCCGAGCCGTTCGGCGCCGCCGGAGATCGGGCGCGAAGCAGCGGCGCAATTCCTGTCGCCGTCGCTGGACTATGCAGTCATCTATCGCAAGAACCACTCGTCACACGCGCGTCTCTTCGACGTAAAGACTCGCCTGTTTTCAGAAGCTCCCACCGGCACCGGCGACAAGCTGGCGGGAATGCTGGAATCACAACGTTACTTGTCGATGCCCGTTTACTATCGTCACCAGCCCGTGGGCCGTCTTTACCTGCTCGATGGCCCAACGCAGTTTGATGGTCCACAGATGGAGTTCATGTTGCAGTTGATGGACCACGTAACGCCCGTCATGGAGAACATCAGGCTGATCGACAACCTCGCCTCCGACGCCGCCGAGACCGAACGCCGTCGCATCGCGCACGACATTCACGACAGCGTCATCCAGCCTTATCTCGGAATACAATTCGGACTCTCCGCGTTGGACCAGAAACTCGAAGCCGGCGATCCGGGCGCTCGTGAGAACGTCCAGGAACTGCTCGAACTGACAAAACACGAGCTCGCCGAGTTGCGTCGGTTTGTTTGGGGACTGAAAGCCGGCGAAGAACGAATGGACGTTCTGCTGCCGGCGATCGAGCGCTACGCGGAACGCTTCTCGATCGTGACCGGAATCGCAGTCGACGTTGAAGCGCATGGCAACGTGAAGGTCAACGATCGACTCGCAGCGGAGTTGTTTCAGATCGTCGCCGAAGGTCTCAGCAACGTTAGACGTCACGCGTTTTGCCGCGACGCACGCGTAGAAATATCGTGCAAGGAGACGTCGCTACATCTGCAAATCAAGAATAGCCGCCCGCGAACCGGCGCCAATCCCGACACGGAACGTGGCGACGGACACGACGTCAGCCGCGTCTTTCGTCCGCATTCGATCGCGGAACGCGCAGCAGCGTTGGGCGGCGAAACACAGGTGTTCGTGGACGAGAAAGACTACACCGTTGTCAGTGTCGGAATACCGCTATAAGAGATACACATTACTCACGACTGGAGTTACTATTTCCCCCAGAGAGATGGACGAACAAGCAATACGTATCATGATAGTTGATGACCATGTCGTGATCCGCAGCGGATTGCGTATGCTCATTGAACACGATCAACGAATGCGAGTTGTCGCTCAGGCTGGTAACAAGGCTGAGGCTCTCGAACGTGCTGCGGCTGAACGTCCTGACGTAATCATCCTCGATCTACTTCTCGGCGACGACGACGGGCTCGATTTCCTTCCCGAACTCTGCCAAATGAGTCCCAATTCCCGGGTGCTCGTCCTGACCGGAGTGCAAAACCCTGACGCGCATCGACAGGCAATTCGCCGCGGAGCGATGGGCATCGTGCTGAAGGATCACGCCGCCGATCAGCTTCTCAAGGCGATCGTCAAAGTGCATGAAGGCGAAGTCTGGATTGAACGCTCGATGATGGGCAGCATGATTCAGGAGTTCAACCGGCCGACGCTGCCCGATCCCGAATCGAGCAAGATCGAGTCGCTCACCGATCGTGAACGCGAGGTTATCGCCCTAATCGGTGAGGGACTCAAGAACAAGCAAGTGGGCGAAAGACTGTTCATCAGCGAGACGACGGTTACCCATCACCTCAGTTCAGTTTTCTCCAAACTGGACGTGTCTGACCGCCTGGAGCTGATCATTTATGCGTTTCGCCACGGTCTGGCAAAAATGCCTAAGTAGACCTGCCAAACTCGCCTTTTTCCCGCCCCGCAATACTGCCGTAACTATAACATAATAGGCGACTTAATATTCTGGCAGGATCCTGCCATATACCCCCGTCAAAAAACCGTGAATTCCTGCCAGACAAATGGGCAAAGACCTACGTTGTCACGATTTTGTAACAACTTGATAATTCCACCAGCCGAAAACTCGCGAGTCTCAGTTTCAACGTTCGAAACCCAGGAAGAGACTTAGGTGAAAATTTTTGGGCACGGGATGGCGGTTGCTCCGCCGCGGCGTCCCGGTGCCGATTGGGAGGCTGCATTAGTTCAGCCAAAACGATTTTCCCGCGTTGCGGCGCCCGGCTTACAGCCTCCCGTTCATTATCTGGTCCGCCCGCCCAGAAGGCGGACCAGGCGGTAACAATTAGCTGGAGTGGTTTTGACGCCTGCGTTCTGACGCGGTGCTTCTCCTACCCATCCACCGGCCAATAACCACGAGGGCGACCGCGAAGTTGGTCTAGCTTCGCAGAAAAAACCGTCTTCGCTTTTTTGCAAGGAAGGAGTTAGACATGTTCGTGTTACGTAGTATTCGCAAACTAGCAGTCTCACTGGCGATGTTTGCGGTTGTCGCTCTTGGCTCGGCTATGACGACTCAAGCCGATCCAGTCAACTTTACGTTGACTGGCCCAGACTTCTCGGGCAGCGGAAATGCAGTTGCGGGATCCATCACAGTCTTGATCGCCAACTCAGGCGCCAACACCGTGACATTTACCATTACAAACAACACCGACGGCTTTGTAGGTGCGCTCTACCTGAACAACACGGGTGCGCCACTCGCCGCCACGGGCTTCGCCTGCGTTAACTGCACGGCGATTGGAGGGAACCTCGCCATCACATTCGGCAGCGACGCTTTTAAAGCGGATGGCGACGGTTTGTTTGACATACTGATCGATTTTCCGACTGCCGGAGCAGATCGTCTCAATCCCGGCGAGAGCATTACTTTCACGATGACAGCGACTGGCCTGACATCCGACAGCTTTCTGACATTCTCATGTTCCGTTTGTCCAGGCGCTGGAGGTAATGGTCCATTTCGCATAGCGGCGCACGTGCAGGGCACGGCGTCGTCAGGAGGCGGCAGTGTCTGGATATCCGAAGGTGAGGTGCCGGAACCTGCAAGCTTGCTCTTACTGGGAAGTGGTCTGGTTGGCCTTGCCACCGGACTGCGCAAGCGTTTTAGCAAATGATTCGTACCGACGACTGAGTAGACGAGACCAATGGTCTGTGGATGTTGGTCTGAGGCTTGACTCTCCGTCGAGCCTCGAGGATGTCGGTAGGCTCAAATGTTTTGCGACCGACAAACACTACATGACTGCGATACGAACGTTGAAAAGAGTGTCGGGCCGATTATTGGAGCTTTTTCGCGGCCGATCGAGTGCGTCTGATGAACCTGTTGTGAGGAATTTGCTCGTCGTTGACGACGAAGAGTCGATCTGCTTTTCGATGAGCGAGTATTTCTCACAGCAGGGATTCAGAGTCGATACGGCGCGCGAGATTGAAGAAGCTGAGGGACTGATCAAGGTTAGGGAATATAAAGTCATCATCCAGGATCTGCGTCTGGGGTTGGCCCGGCATCCGGACGGCCTCGAGATCATTAAGTTGGCCCATAAGCGAAATCCCGACACGCGAATCGTCGTGCTCACCTCGTACGGGACTGCGGAAGTTGAAGCAGAAGCCCGGCGTGCGGGAGCGGACGCGTTTTTAAGGAAACCGAAGCCCCTTTCACAAGTGGCTCAGGTGGTGCAGGGCCTTATCGAATCGCCTCGCACGCGCACGGTGCGAGCGTGAGACGGTTTGGTCCTGCGCCGTGGAAGTAGCCGCGGTTCAAACGGGTGCTGGAAATGAGAGGACAGCGCCCGAGAGATCAACCCGACCGGTGCTTCCAAGGAGGGCTCGGCGCCGTCCGGGCCCTCTCTTTTTCTACAAACATCGACCTGCCATCTGAACATCGTCAGGACCTCTGGCGAATCTCACATTCTTTTAAAAACATCTTGACCTCTCGCTTGGACACCGTCAGGTCCTCTGGCGCTCCTCCACTACTCACCAGTCCAAAATGCCGCAGCATCTAAATGCCTCCACAACTGAGAATATTCCTGCCCTCAGGAGTCGGGAATGTCCCGAATTGTAATCACTCGATCTCAGTCCTAGAATCCGCCTCACGATCAAGCTCGTCTGCGGGTTGGCAGACAAACAAATCCTTCCTCTCTTGACAAGGTCCATAACCATGGAACCCGGGATGATCGCGTTACCGCGATCCTAACCAAATCCTTCACGTTTCAACCGCCCCGGCTTGAAACAACACGACGTGGATACGCCCTCCCAAGACCGCTTGGGCTCCCCGTCCGAAGCCTCATGATCCGCCGATAGTCCCGCGTGGGGGGTGGTTCACCCAGCGTTAGTGTCGGCCCTGCCCAAGGAGTCAGAAAAAATGCAATTCAAGACCAGATACTCCCACTCCAGAGTTCGCACGAGGAACTTTCTAATCACAGCAGGTGTCCTCGCTCTGTTGGTCTGGAGCCTTAGTGGATCGGCAACACTAATCAACGAATCAGAGATCGCAACCGGCAACGACATCGCCAAACCGGTTGAATCCGAGCCCAGCGCTGTTGCGCATTCCGTCAATCCGATCCCAGTGCCCTTTAAACCGCCGTCCGCCGATCTTAGCCAGGTTCGCAACGGTGGTGTTGGCTGCGACAAGACAGTTCCAAACTCCTGCGACGATCCGGCCGACTGGGTCAACGGCAATGCAGGAGCATCAAACGCACACTACCAGGAAGGCCAGTCCATTCCTTATCGATTGGTGATGAAAGATCTTCCGTTAGGCAGCAACACGGTCGTGATCGAGTGGGACGTCAAACATAGCGGCGCTCACGCGATCGACTTCATCACGCATTACCAACGCATCAACGAAAGCGTTCAGCCCTGCGGTCCGGCCAATCATCCCGAAGACATCGTGCCGGGTTGCAATCCTGCGAACTTCACTACGTTCGACATTCCCGCACCAACGGGTCTCAACTCTCCAAAAGTCGGTTTTCCGCAGAACATTTTCCTCGCACTGGCCCTCGCGCAGCGACGCATGACGATGTTCAACGGCACTATCAACAGCATGACCTACGCAACTCCGCAGGGTGATCTCTCGCAGGCGCAGGCCTCGACTCGCGTCTCGATCAACTTCACTGCCGCGAGTTCAACGGTCGTGCTGGCGTGGGGCGGACACATCGCCCGGGCGATCGACTGGGGCCAGGGAAGTTCTGCGAGCGGTATCAGCGGATCGCCGTATCACACACGTTTGATTTCACTCAACGGCAGTGGCGGCAATCAGGATCGCTCACTCTCCGCGGCAGCCGTCTCCGCTCCGCCGCCCTGTGCGCTCACGAATGACAACATCGACGTTTGCGACCTGCCCGCAGTCACGACTCACGCCCTCCAAGGCACGGCGTCAACAGATCTGACCTATTCGTTCAACCTCGTAAATAGTGGTGGATCCGCCGCCTTCATCAGCAGTTCCGACACCAATCCTTCCGACGGAACGATCTCAGCCAACGTCACAACCAGTGGCGCAGGCTCGTACACGATCACACTCACCGCTTCGAATGCCGGCGGCTCGAGCGAATGCCCGGCAACCGTGCGCGTTCACCAGCCACCCGCCGCCGCCGCGGGCGACGATGCGGAGCAGTGTGAAACTTCCGGGTTCGCGTTTCAGATGAATGCGTCGTCGACTGTGCCAACAGGTGGCAGCCGTACATGGTCCATCGACGCGGCCAACAGCACGACGACGGCATCGATCGTCAACGCAAGCGATGAAGATCCGGTGATCACACTCAACGGCGTGGGAACAGTGCGAGCCGTGCTCACGGTTAGTGGTCCATCGTGCGCTAACGCCGTCGACACCGTCGACCTGACAGTCTCGCCGAAGGCGAATGCCAACGCCGGCGCCGATCAGGCTGTTTGCGCAAACAATCCCGCTGTGACGTTGAACGGAAGCATCAGTGGTTCCGCGTTGAGTGCGACGTGGAGTGGTGGCACCGGCACGTTCAGTCCTAACGCAAACACTCTGAACGCTGTTTACACACCGTCGGCTGCTGAGATCACCTCGGGTTCGGTGACACTCACGCTGACGACAAACGATCCTGCGGGATCGTGTGGCGCAGCGGTCGACACGATGACGATCACGATCAATCCGAATCCGAACGTCGTCATCAGTCTCGAAGACGCGTGTGCTGCGACGGCGCACTTGCACGCAACAGTGACCGGAGACACCGCGCCTTACACGTTCACGTGGAAGAAGAACAACGTCGTAGTGGGGACAAACTCTGCCGACCTGACGTTGACAGGACCGGGAACTTACACGGTCAGCGTTACGGACAGTTCCTCGACGAGTTGTCCCAGCAACACCGACACGTTTGTGGTCTGCTACACAGAGGGGCCGGCTGCGTCGGTTCCGAAGGTTGAAGCATCGAGAGTCGTGGAAGTCGCGCAAAAGCCGAAATCCGAGACCTCGATCTGGCTCGCACGTGCGGCGGTGTTTGTGTTCAAGACTCTGGCGTTCATAAGAGTCTGAGCGTTTAACCGTCTAAATCTGCGGCAGAGGGGATGCTGTTCGCGCGCATCCGCGGGCGGCGGCGTCTTCTCATTTGCAACAACTGGGCGCTGGCGAGCAGTGCGCCAACGCTCAGTTGTTCGTGTGTGAAGCTGTAAGTCTTATTCCACTCACCTTTAGGTAGTCACGAGGGTGGTCCGACGTTCGTGGCCCACTCCTTGCAGCAGGTCGGGAACTCAACCCATTTTGTTAGGAGCCCAGAAAGAATGTTTGCCCCCAAATGCCCAGACTCCCACGCCCGTTTTCTAACTTCCAAAAACATCCGGTCACTTCGAGCAGTTGCATGGCTTCTTGCGATTGCGGTCGCCGTTACCGCACTCGGCTTTGCCGCGATTGCGAACTCCACCGCACTCACAACTGAGCGACGCGCACACACAGCCACGCGGCTACAAGACGGACGTGTCCTGGTGGTAGGTGGTGAAAACCCGACCGGCGCTCTGAACGGCACCGAGATCTTCGATCCCGCGTCGGGAACGTTCTCCGTCACCGGCAACATGAACGACGCGCGCGCCGATCATGCGGCGACGTTGCTTGCCGACGGTCGTGTGCTGATTACCGGCGGACGCAACGGCGCCGGATCGCTGTCGACGACTGAGATCTTCGATCCGGCGACCGGTACTTTCGCGAGTGGTCCATCTTTGAGCGTTGCGCGTGCAGGTCACAGCGCGACGCTTTTCGGTGACGGGCGTGTGTTTGTTGCGGGCGGCGATGCGAGTGGCAGTGCTGAAATCATCGACGCGGGTTTGAGTGGTTCAACTGCGGCGGGCAGCATGAGTGGTGGGCGTTCGATGCACTCAGCGGCGTTGCTTTCCGATGGGCGAGTGCTGCTCGTCGGCGGTCGCGATGCGACAGGCAATCCACTCGACTCGGGTCAGATCTTCTCTGCCGGTTCCGGGTTTTCCTCTGCTGAAAACGAGATGAAGGTCGCGCGCGTGCGTCCGCATCTGCGCGTGCTGTTTGACGGCAAGATTCAGATCATTGGCGGCAGTAACGATGGATCGATGGAGATCTACGATCCTCAGTTTCCGGGTTTTGGTGCTTACGCGCATGTGCTTCCGGAAAGTGATCCGTGCGCGGGTCTGCATGGTCAGATTCTCGCGTCGCAAACACGAGCGGCGTTGTTTCACACTGGTTCTGCGGATGCGTTGCTCGATCGCGCGGGACATACGATTACGGAGCTCGGTGGGCAGGCGTTGATCGTTGGCGGCGCGAATGGCGCTGGAGCGGTTCTCAGTTCGACTGCGGTCGTGGCGAGTTCTGCCGCGGCTATTAGTACAGACAAGATGGACTATGCGCCTGGTGAGACGGCGACGATCACTGGTCGTGGTTTTGCGGCGGGCGAGACTGTGCGTGTCAAGATTCACGAGGATCCGCATACGCCGCAGGAACGTGGTTTCGACGTTGTGGCGGATGGCGAGGGTAATTTCACGGGGCAATATTTCGTGATGGACTACGACTTGAATATGAAGTTCATCGTAGGCGCGCGTGGTTTGACGTCCGGGATGACGGCGCAGACGACGTTCACTGATGCGAATAACTTCAACGTTACACCATTGAGTCAGACCGTCACGGCGGGAACTGTGCAGACTTTCGTTTGGACTTACACAGCGTTGAATTCCGCTAACGTGGCGACTACGACGTTTACGATTCCGGCGGGGTGGCCGGCGCCGCAGACTGCCGCCGGGCCAGGGCAAGTCACTGTTACGGCGGGCACGTGCGCTGCGTCGCTCAACAACATCAGCGGGCAGGTGATCACGATCAACCAGGCTACCGGCGGATGTAACAACACGACGACGTTTACGCTTACGTACGCGAACGTGACTGTGCCGACGCCCGCGTCACCGCCGCAGACTTACACTTTTGTCACGCAACATGGAAACGATCCGACTGTCACGGTCAATGGAGCTGGTCCAACGAAGCTGGCTTTCACGACTGGCGATCATAATGGAACGTATGGACAGTGTTTGCCGGCGATCAGTATTCAGACGCAGAACGCAGCAAACACTCCGACGAATGTATTGGCGAATACGACCGTTAATCTTGCGAGTGGAAATTTTGGTGCAGGTGGATCGGGAGCGTTCTTTAGCGACAGTGGTTGTACGACGCCGATCACGAGTGTGTTGATCGCCACGGGTAACAACTCGGCGAGTTTCTTCTATAAAGCGACCGGGCGTGGCGATGGATCGCATGACATCACGGTTTCGGCGAGTGGATTGACGAGCGCGACGCAAACGCAAACCATCAATGCGGCCTCGCTGACGATCACCGCTACCAATAAAACCAAGACCTACGGCGACACCGTCGTCTTCGATCAAACGACACCATCGACTGACTTCTCCGTCGCCGGCCTCGTTAACAGCGATACGGTCGACAGCATCACGCTCACCAGCACCGGTGCCGCCGCTACGGCCACAGTCGCAGGCTCGCCGTACGACATCGTCCCGAGCGCGGCGGTCGGCACGGGCTTGTCGAACTACAACATCAGCTACGTCAACGGCTCACTCACCGTCGAAGCCCGCGACCTGACGATCACCGCTACCAATAAAACGAAGACCTACGGCGATACCGTCGTCTTCGATCAAACGACACCATCGACTGACTTCTCCGTCGCCGGTCTCGTCAACGCCGACACCGTCGATAGCATCACGCTCACCAGCACCGGCGCCGCCGCTACGGCCACCGTCGCAGGCTCGCCGTACGACATCGTCCCGAGCGCGGCGGTCGGTACGGGCCTGACGAATTACAACATCAGCTACGTCAACGGCTCACTCACCGTCGAGGCCCGCGACCTGACGATCACCGCTAGCAACAAAACCAAGACTTACGGCGACACCGTCATCTTCGATCAAACGACACCTTCGACCGACTTCTCCGTCGCCGGCCTCGTCAACAGCGATACGGTCGACAGCATCACGCTCACCAGCACCGGCGCCGCCGCTACGGCCACCGTCGCAGGCTCGCCCTACGACATCGTCCCGAGCGCAGCGGTCGGCACGGGCCTGACGAATTACAACATCAGCTACGTCAACGGCTCATTAACTGTCGAAGCCCGCGACCTGACGATCACCGCTACCAATAAGACCAAGACCTACGGCGATACCGTCGTCTTCGATCAAACGACACCGTCGACTGACTTCTCCGTCGCCGGCCTCGTCAACAGCGATACGGTCGACAGCATCACGCTCACCAGCACCGGCGCCGCAGCCACGGCGACAGTCGCAGGTTCGCCGTACGACATCGTCCCGAGCGCAGCGGTCGGCACAGGCCTGACGAATTACAACATCAGCTACGTCAACGGCTCACTCACCGTCGAAGCCCGCGACCTGACGATCACCGCTACCAATAAAACGAAGACCTACGGCGATACCGTCGTCTTCGATCAAACGACGCCTTCGAGCGACTTCTCCGTCGCCGGTCTCGTCAATAGCGACACCGTCGACAGCATCACGCTCACCAGCACCGGCGCCGCAGCCACCGCGACAGTCGCAGGTTCGCCGTACGACATCGTCCCAAGCGCAGCCGCCGGCACGGGCGTCGCAAACTACGACATCACCTACGTCAACGGAAAACTAACCGTAAACAAAGCGGCGTTGACGATAACCGCGTCGAGTCACACGATCACGTTCAACGATCCCGTCCCGACGATCACCGCCAGCTATACCGGCTTCGTCGCGGGCGATGATCCGACTGATCTAACGGTCCAGCCAACGTGCTCGACCACCTACACGGTCGGCTCGCTCATCGGCACCTACCCAACGAAGTGCGAAAACGCGAGCTCCGGCAACTATACGTTCACGTACGTTAACGGCACCGTCACCGTGCTAACAGCGTGCAGCGCCTTCAACGGATTCCTGCCACCAATCGGCGGCTCCGTCGAAACCGCCACCGGCGGCAGCTTCGCGAACCCCGTCAGATCCTTCAAGCTGAACAGCACGATTCCAGTGAAGTTCAACGCGATCTGTTTTGGCGTTCCACTGACGACGGGCATTCACACATTGCAGGCGATCAAATACAACAACGCGACGACGTCCGAAGATCCGATCGACGCCACGCCAACCGATTCAGCCACAAGCGGAAATCAGTTCCGGCTCACAGGTACGGAATGGCACTTCAATCTGAGCACGAAAGGACTCGGCAACAGCGGGCAAGGCACGTGGCTGCTCCGCGCGACACTGTTTGACGGAAGCACGTACACTGTCTGGGTCGCAGTCAAGAAGTAACCGCGCAAAGAAAAATCCGTGTACCTCTTGAACTCAGGAGGTACACGGATCTAAAACCAAGATTCAAGATCTTCAAATAAACATTCGCATCACAACCCAACCGATCACAAGACTTACAAACCCACCGGAAAACGTAAACGCCCGTTCCGCAGGCTGACTCTGCCGCTGCAACCACGCACGCATGATCACAACACCGCACTTCCATCCATCATGCTGATACAGCGGCAACACATTCCCGGCCGCCAGCAACAGATTGAGCCACCCAAACATCGTCCCGTACGTCAGCAATCCAGCGACGACGTTGAAGATCACGCCGCCGAGATGGACCAGCAGTTGCGCCCGCAGCGATCGCTGCTTCAACGCCGTACCATCAAGCATGACAAACGATCCGATCGGCAGCGCCCGAAACGTAAGTGTAATCCGTCCTAAGCGAAAGCCGGCGATCTTCGGGCCCATTCCCAGGCCCAACTCCGACGCGGGCACACGACAACTCCGCGCCATCACGAGATGCCCAACCTCGTGAATGATCAATGCAATCGCAGCAAAAAGTAGGAGCGAGAGGATCAAGAACATCGATCGGATCGATGTTCAAAACGCGTGCCCTTCACAAAACCCAATTATTCGAATGAATGCAGCGAAAAGTGACGGAAATTGTGACTAACGATTCGACAAATTCTGGCGCAATCGCGCTTCGATCACGTCGCCAACCCGTTGACCAAGCTCGTTCGTGAGCTGCGGATAAGTAGCATGTTCGGCGCTCAAACCCGCGATCCCAAGCGCCTGCTCAACCACACAGATCTGCGCTTCCTCGCCCTCGATCTCCATAAACAACCCAAACGAAAGCTCATCGACGACGATCTCAGCGCCTCCATAAACCCACGTCTGTCGCCGCTTCTCATAAACAAGCGCTGGCGTGAAACCAAGCGTCTTGAGGATCGCGTCCATCGCCTCAGCGTCGCCAACCGCAGTCTCCTCTTCAATGTACTGCTTGATCGCAGCCGATTCCGGCAAGCGCTCCTTGTAAGTCAACAACGCACGATCACCAACACGACGCAAACGCAACACACTATTCTCACGCTTCAACCCGTAGATCACGTTCTCCTCAAACTCATCCCCACGAAACTCCGCGCCAACCTCACGCAAACGCTGCACGACATCATCACGCTGCTGCACGGTCAGCCGATACTTCTTCTCGATCTCTATCATCAAACTAAACCTGTCGCACCCAACGCCACGCTTCAGGAATCGACGCCCGTTTGCCGTACATCAACATCCCGACGCGATACACGCGCGACGCAAACCACATGATCAAAAGCACGCTGCCAAACCCAATGAACAACGACAACGCGATCTGCCAAAACGGCGGCGTCTGCGTGACGATACGAACCAGCATCGCCACCGGCGCGGAAAACGGTAGCATCGACACCCAAAACGAAAACGTCGAATCAGGACTACGACTCACCGGCAGAAACAGATAGAAACTAACCACGAGCACCAGGATGATGGGCATCGCCAACTGCCCGCCTTCCTGCGCCGTCGTCACCATCGATCCCACCAGCGCGTAGATCGTGGCGTAAATGAAGTATCCGAGGAGGAAGAACAATCCAAAGTAGATGTAGTGAGAAAACGGAATGCTCGGAATATGCGCCGGCACTCCGCGCGACTCCAAAAGCCCAACGCCATAAAGCGCAAACGCGGCAAACGCGGTGCCCCAGATGACGAGCTGAGTCATCGCTACCAGCGAAACGCCGACGAGCTTGCCCATCATCAACGTGAACGGCCGCACCGACGAAAACAGGATCTCCGCAATACGCGTCTCCTTTTCTTCGATCACCGCGCCGAGAACGACTTGGCCATACATCAGTATCGCGAGGTACATGATGAAGCCGACACCAAACACGAGTACAAAACTTCCACCCGAGTCACGCTCTTCACCCGCCGCGCCGATCTTCACCGCCTGCAACTCGACAGTCTTAAACAACTCTTTTCGTGTCTCCGGCGCCACATTCGCTTCCACGAGCCGCTGTTGTCGCACGGCACGATTCAGCATTCGCTGGAGAATGCCTTTCGATAGCATGTCGCCGGGATTGTTCGTAAAAAACTCGGCCTCGCTCGTAGTTATGAAATTCGGCGGCAGTATCAGATATCCGTCGAGTTGTTTCGCGAGTAACTGCCGATCGAGATCCGCTTTTACCTGTTCGGGTGAACGCCCGTCCGCTTTCACTTCCGTCAACTGGAAGCTCTTGCTGCCCATGCCTGTCACGCCGCGGCGCGCCTGGTTCAACTCTTCCTGCCGCGCATCCTGACTGGCAGGTGGCGAGTCCTCGTCCTGCGACTCTTCGTCCCTGAACGCGTCCTGCAAATGCGGATACATCTTGCCGGTCCCATCAGCGACCGCGACACGAAGTGGTCCACCCGTTTCAATACTCAAAATCACCGCCGGCACGACGCCGAACAGCGACATCACGACCGGCAGAAGAATCGTGGAAACGATGAACATCCGGGCACGCACGCGCTGCCAGTATTCGCGTTTGACTATCGCCAGAAACTTTCTCATTCGTGCTCCGTGACTTTCGTGATGAAGATATCGTTCAAGCTCGGCTCCATCATTTCAAACTTCCCGATCCTCGCGCCGGAGTCGATCAACCGGCGGAGCAACACCTGCGCGTCTGCTCCCTGCGCGAGTAACGCCTGCGCTTCGTCCGCGTGAAGGACCACTTTGCTCACGAGCGCCGGATCGTCCAACACGCCGTCGCCGCCTTCGCACCGTATCGCGACCGCATTACGTCCGAAGCTGCTCTTGATCTCACGCAGGCTGCCCTCGAACACTTTCTGCGATCGATTGAGTAAACAGATGTCGTCGCAGATCTTTTCCGCGACTTCCATCTGGTGAGTTGAAAAGATGATCGTCTTCCCGTTGCGTTTGAGATCCAGCACGATCTCTTTAAGCAACTCGACGTTAATCGGATCGAGACCTGAGAAAGGTTCGTCGAGGATCAGCAACTCCGGATCGTGAAGCACGGCAGTGATGAACTGGATCTTCTGCTGCATTCCTTTCGACAGTTCCATCGATCGCTTGTGTTTCCACTCGGAAAGTTTGACGCGAGCGAGCCATTCGTCGATCTTCGCTTCGACCACTTTGCCGCGAACGTTCTTCAGTTCGGCAAAGAAACGTAACTGGTCCGCGACTTTCATGCGCCGGTACAGTCCTCGTTCTTCGGGCAGATAGCCGATCCGGTTCTGCAACTCCGAATTGATCTTGCTGCCAAACAACTCGATCGAGCCGGAGTCGGGCGCGGTGATGTTGACGATCATTCGGATCGACGTCGTTTTGCCGGCGCCGTTTGGTCCGAGCAGTCCGAAGACGCGTCCGGCGCGCACCGTCAGGCTGAGCTCTTTCACGGCCGTAAACTCGCCGAAACTCTTGTGAACCCGGTCTAGTTTTACTGTGATATCGTTAACCGCCATTTAATTTTTTGTCCGCGGATCCAACTTTCGGGAGCCGTTCATGTAAATTACACATAACGGGTTGCCACAACAACCAAATCTATTAGATAGTTACATCCGTCACCCCGCACTTGCTTAACGTCCTGTTGTTTTATGTTCGCGCTTCCTGACTTTTCAAGACCCGCAAAGTATTTCTTGTGGCTGTTTTTGCTCGCCGCGACGACGGTTCACGCGCAGCAGCCTCAACCATCGCCGCCGCGATCTCAAGACGACGTTGTACGCGTTTACACTGAACTCGTCCAGACTGACGTGATGGTCTTCGACAAGCAAGGCCAGTTCGTCAAGAACCTGACGCGCGACAACTTCGAATTGCGCATCGACGGCAAGCCGCGACCGATCGAAGCGTTTGAACTTATCACAGCCGGAAGCGACGAGGAGAGCCAACTCGCCGCCGCCCGCGGCGCGAATACAGTCAATCTCAAACGTCCGGTTCCACTCGATCGCGGAAGGATCGTCTTCTTCTACATCGACGATTTTCACATGGACAACGCGGGCATGATCGCGGCCCGCAAAGTCATCACCGACTTTATCGAAAAGCAGATGGGCCAAAACGATCAGGCCGCCATCGCTTCAGCGACCGGACAGATCGGGTTCTTGCAACAACTGACCAGCGATCGCATGGTCCTGCGCACCGCGCTCGAACGTCTGAAGCCACGCACCTATTCAGTCCGCGACATGGATCGCCCGCCGATGAATGAATACCAGGCGGTGTTGATCGATCGCGGCGACCGGGACGTTCGCGAGTTCTTCGTCAATGAAACCATGCGCCAGAATCCCGGAATAACCCGCGAAATTGCCACGAGCATGGTGAACGCACGCGCGCAAACGGTCGTTTCGCAAGCTGCCGTTTTCAATTTGAATACGCTGCTCGGTTTGGAACGACTCGTACGGACCACGAAGAACCTGCCGGGCCGCAAAGTCGTCTTCTTTCTGTCAGGCGGTTTCCTGGTTGAGAATCGCCGCGGCGACTCATTTTCCAAGGTTCGCGACGTCACCACAGCGGCCGCGAAGAGCGGCGTAGTCATCTATTCGATGGATACGCGCGGGCTCGTGTCCAGCCTGACCGACGCCAGCACTGACGCCCCTTTCGATCCAACCGGTGCGCTTGTTAGAGCGCAGCTTGGCGAACTCAGCGCGACTCAGGACGGAATGCACGCTCTCGCAGCCGACACCGGCGGCAAGGCGTTATTCAACATGAACGATCTGTCGCGAGGTCTCGCGCCGGCGTTGAAGGAAACTTCTGTTTACTACCTGCTCGCCTGGAAACCCGACGCCGAAGCGCAAAAGGAGAAGCGATTTCGTAACCTCGAAGTGCGTTTAGTCAATCGTTCTGATCTGACGGTGAGAGTTCGCAAAGGTTTCTTTGACGTCGATCCCGAGCCGGCGGTCGCAGCCAAACCCGCGGCTTCGCCGACTCCGACCAACACGACTGCGGCCAAACTACGCGAATCGCTGGCCGCGGCTTATCCCGAAAGATCTCTGCCCGTTCTGATGAGCGCGGACTATTACGACGTCGCCGGTAAAGGCGCAACGCTTTCGACCGCGATTCAGATCCCGATCGAGTTTCTGGAGTTTACGCAGCAACCTGACGGAAAGAGCCAGGCGACGATCGACGTCAGTGGTGTTTATTACGACGACAAAGGCGTTCCGAAAGGCAGTTTTATGGAACGAATCGTCGCAACTTCACTGTCGGCTTCAACCGCGACAGGCGATCGCGACATCACGTTCACGTATCCCGCGAAGCTCGCGCCCGGTCTTTACCAGGTGCGCATCGCCGCGCGCGATGCGAAGTCCGGACGCACCGGCAGCGCGCACGCATGGTTTGATATTCCCGATCTCGCCAGGAAGCAGTTGACGATGAGCAGCATCCTGCTCGGTGAGCGACAGCAAACGCCTTTAACCAATGTTTCGACTACCGGCGCCGTCAACCCGATCGCTTTGAGTGCCAGCCATCGTTTCAAACGCGACTCAAACCTGCGCTTCTTGATCTTTGCTTACAACGCGGTGTTGTCGTCGACGGATCAGAAACCTGATGTGGCGATCCAGGTCCAGGTCGTGCGCGACGACCAGCCTGTGATCACGACTGCGCTGCGAAAGATCGCCGCCGATGCCTATACGGACGTCACGCGACTTCCTTATGCCGCGGAGATCCCCCTCAGCAGTCTGCAACCCGGCCGCTACATGCTACAGATCTCGATCATCGATCGCGTTTCCAAACAAAGCACGATTCGACAAACACACTTCGACGTCTACTAATCTCGATGTCTACTAATCTCGATGTCTACTAGCCTCGCCTCGTGACGACGCCCTGGAAACCGACCAAAGAGCAACTGCTCGCCGCCACGTCAAAGACAGTTCCCGACGTCATCGCGCCGGGATTGAGAGTGCTGTTTTGTGGGATCAATCCGGGTTTGTACACCGCCGCCGTTGGTCATCACTTCGCGCGTCCGGGGAATCGATTCTGGCCCGCGCTTCATGCCGGCGGATTCACCGATCGCGTGTTGTCTCCGTTTGACGAACGTGAACTGTTGCAGCGTGGATACGGCATCACCAACGTCGTCTCGCGAACGACGGCAACGGCGGATCTGTTGACGAAAGAGGAAACGGTTAAAGGCGGAAAGATTTTGCGAAAGAAAGTGTTGCGCTACCGGCCGCGTGTGCTGGCGGTGCTCGGTGTCGGCGCTTATCGCACCGCGTTCAATCAACCTAAGGCGAACCTGGGCCAACAGCCTGAGCGAATCGGCGACACAGTGGTTTGGGTTTTACCGAATCCCAGTGGCTTAAACGCGCATTACCAGGCTGACCAACTCGGCGTGTTGTTCCGCGAGTTAAAAGAATTTGCCGATCAATTAGAGTTCGATCGGTTGCGCTGAAATCACCTGTTCGAGCGCGCGCAACGATTGCAGCGTCTCTTTACTCGCCGGAGCGTCGACTTCGATCACCGCCATCGCTTCCCCGCCCCGTTCGCGACGTCCGAGATGGAAGCGACTGATGTTCACGCCGCCTTCGCCGAGAATCGTTCCGACTTTTCCAATCACCCCCGGCACGTCGTGATTTCGCATCACGAGCAGATGGCCCTCGGGCCGCGCTTCGAGATGAAAACCGTCGATCTCGGTGATGCGTCCCTCTCGTCGCTGCCCGCCGTAGTTGAATAGAGTGCCTGCCAGACTGCGGCTCGTTGGTCCAGCCAGTATCTCGGTACGTATGGCGGGAGCGTTGTCGCCGGAAGTGCGAACGTATGCAGTCGTCACTTTGATCCCGCGCTCTTCGGCGATCAGAAATGCGTTGACAGCATTAACACGCGCGCTCACGTCGCGTAAAAAACCGGCGACAAACGCACGCGTCACCGGCGCCGCATCGAGATCGACGATCTCGCCCGCAAACTCGATCCTGACTTCGCTGACTGCGTTTTCGACGAGTTGCGCCTGAAACCTTCCCAAACTCTCAGCCAGATCGACATAAGGCTGCATCACGTTGAACTCTTTCGCGCCGATCGCGGGCACGTTCACAGCGCCGCGAAGCGCTCCCGTCAACAGAAAGTCGCGCATCTGTTCGGCGACGGTGAACGCTACGCCCTCCTGCGCTTCGGTCGTCGACGCGCCGAGATGCGGCGTTGCGATCACCTGATCGAGTTGTAACAAACGATCGTCGGGCGGCGGAGGCTCGTGGCTGAACACGTCGAGCGCAGCGCCGGCGAGCGAACCATTTGTGAGTGCCTCGTAAAGGGCGTCTTCGTCGACGAGCCCGCCTCGCGCACAGTTGATCAGGCGCGCGCCGGGTTTCATCTTGCCGAACACTTCGCGATCGATCAGGCCGCGTGTTTCAGCCGTCAACGGCGTATGGACCGTGAGAAAATCGGCGCGTGCGTAAACGTCGTCTAGCGGCGCGAGTTCAATCTCGAGATCGCGCGCCTGTTCCGGCGCGATAAACGGATCGTAGGCGACGATCTGCATTCCCAGCGCACGCGCACGCGAGGCCACGACGCGTCCGATACGGCCGAGTCCGACGATGCCGAGCGTCTTGCCTTGTAGTTCGACGCCGATGAACTTCTTCCGCTCCCAATGTCCCGATTTCAAACTGCTGTTTGCCTGTGGGATCGAACGCGCGAGCGAGATGAGCAGCGCGATCGTGTGTTCGGCAGTCGTGATCGTGTTGCCGTCGGGAGCGTTCATCACGACGACGCCGCGAATCGTGGCCGCGGGCACGTCGATATTGTCCACGCCGACTCCCGCGCGCCCGATCACGCGCAGGCTGGTCGCTTCGTCGAGCAGTTCGGCAGTTACTTTGGTTTCACTGCGAACGATTAGACCATCGCAGTCTTTCAGCGCGGCGGCGAGTTCCGAGCGCGACAGCCCGGTTCGCTTTTCAACGTCGATCCCCGCGGTTCGAAGCGGCGCCAAACCGCTTTCGCTTACGTCGTCCGAAACAAATATCTTGATTGTCATGAGCCCTTTATATTATTTGCTTGCCGGTAAAAAGTCGGTATGGTAGCACGGATATCAAAATCAGGAACCAGGAGCCTGACAGATGGAGATTCTTGTTTACCGAAAAGGCGATGAAAAGGTCGAAGAGGGCGTCACGGTGGACCAACTGCCGGCGCTCTTGAAAGATCCTTCCGTCATGATCTGGGTTGACATGGAATCGCCGACGAGCGAAGACGAGCGAGTGCTGCTCGACATATTTCGCTTTCACCCGCTGACCGTCGAAGACTGTCGCGAAAATCGTCACTATCCGAAGATCGAAGAGTTTCCCGGTTATATCTATTTCATCGTTCACGGCGTGCGCGCCGACACGAGCCCCGATCGCTTCAACACGATCGAACTCGACGGCTTTCTTGGGCCAAACTACGTGATCACTTATCACCACGACATGTTCCGCAGTATCAATGAAGTCAAACAACTGCTGCGGACGAGTCCCGTCGGCTGCCAGCGTGGGCCGGCATTTCTCTTGCACCAGATTCTCGATCGCGTCGTCGATTACTACTCGCCCGTGCTCGACGATTTCGACGACCGCATCGACCGGCTGGAAGACGACATCTTCACGGCGAAGAATCCGAACAACCGCATCCTGGCGGAGATCATGGACCTCAAGCGCAGCGTGCTGCGTTTGCGACGGATCTCGGTTAAGCAGATGGACGTCGTGCTGCGCATGAGTCGCGGCGAGTTTCACTTGATTCCCGAAGAGCTGCGGCCGTTTTATCGCGACATCCACGACCACCTGGTTCGTGTCGTCGACCTGGCCGAGAGCTATCGCGACTTGATCAGCGGATCGTTGGAGGCTTACCTGTCGGTGGTGTCAAACAGGCTGAACGAGATCATGAAAGTGCTGACGATCTTCTCGGCGATCATGTTGCCGTTGACGTTCATCGCCGGCGTTTACGGCATGAACTTCGACAACATGCCCGAGCTGCACTCACGTTATGGTTACTACGCAACGTGGGGGCTCATGATCGTCGTGGCCTTTTTGATGTTGTTCTTCTTCTGGCGGCGAGGATGGATCGGCAGACAAAAACCCGAGGAGACGCCGGAAGAAGAGTAACCGATCACATCGGGTCGGCTTTGTGTAACTCGTCTGGCTCGTCGAACGCGCCGTCAGGACTTGGACCATCCTCGTCGTTTGCGGCGTTCTCCGGAATCGTCTCCGACTCTTCGATATCCTTCAGCGTCTCTTTGCTCGTTGCTTCGTCTTCCCTGGTCTTCGGCGTTTCCAACATGTTATCCCTCCTAACCCAGAATCGATATACAAAGCGCCGTTCCAATCGCGCCGTAAACTCCGGCGACAAGATCGTCGGCCATTATTCCGAAACCACCCGGAAATGCTTCGAATCGACGAGCAGGATACGGTTTGAAGATGTCGAAAAGACGAAAAAGATTAAACGAAACAATCACCCAGACCAGCCATGGGCCATCCGGCGCCAGAAACGGCAACGGCATCAACGAGATCATCTGGCCCGCCACTTCGTCGACCACGACTTTTCCGGGATCTTTCTTGCCTGATAATTTTTCAGTACGCGTGGCGGCCCAAATGCCGAGCACCACGATTATGGGAATGAACAGCAGTTGAAGCGGCCACGAATGCAACAGCAGGAAAACTACAACGCCCGCCATCGAACCAAACGTTCCCGGAATCAACGGCAAATAACCGACTCCGAAAGTCGCGATCGCAAGCGCGGCATAGTCCAACGCCGAGCGCGAGCGTGTCGGGCCTGGTGCGGGCACCGCTTCCGGAGAAACGACGACGGCAGGATTCAGTTCGTCACTTGATTCTTTGACGGGCACTTTGACAGGAGGCCTCAAGCGAGAATCCTTCCAATCAGATCGTGTTCGTGGGCTTCCGTAATCTCAACCTGCATGAAGTCGCCCGACGCCGGCAAAACACCATCGGGAACGTCGTTGATCAACACGCAACCGTCGATGTCGGGCGCCTGTGTTTCCATTCGTCCCTGCCACAACAGTTCGCTCTCTTTCGACTCGCCTTCAAAAAGCACGCGCACCACGTCGCCGACACGCGCCGCGTTTTTTCGTTTTGAAATGCGCGCCTGCTCTTTCATCAACGCGGTTTGCCGTCGCGATGCAGTCCGGTGCGGCACTTTGTTCGGCAACGTAAACGCCGGCGTGCCTTCTTCGTCGGAATAAGTGAAGACGCCGACCCGATCGAATTCAACGTCCTTCACGAAACCAAGCAACTCTTTGAAATCGTCCTCAGTCTCGCCCGGAAAGCCGCTGATGAACGTGGTCCGCACCGCGATTCCCGGAACACGACGCCGCACACGTTCGATCAAACGTTCGAGACTCGCGCGATTCCCGCCGCGCTTCATCAGCTTCAGCACGTTTTGCGACGCGTGCTGGAGCGGCATGTCGAGATACTTCACCGCCTTCGGCTCTTCAGCCAGCACATCGAGAAACGCGTCGCTGATGTGCGTGGGATACGTATACATCACGCGCACCCACTCGATCCCGTCGGTGTGTGACAGTTCGCGAAGTAACCTTGCGAGCGCGTCCTGCTTGCCGAGATCTTCGCCGTAACGCGATGAATCCTGGGCCACGAGGATCAACTCCTTCACGCCTTCTTCCGCGAGTTGATGAGCTTCGGCGACGATCGAACCGAAGCGACGGCTGCGGAAGTGCCCGCGCATTTGCGGAATGAAACAGAACGCGCACGGGCGGTCGCAGCCTTCGGCGATCTTTACAAACGCGTAGTGTGACGGAGTCGCGAGAATGCGCGGCGTCGAGTCGTCGTAAAGATAAGTGGCGCTCTGGTTGCCGAGCGGAATGACAGGCAGCGCGCGCGTGTTGGTCTTCGGATCGCAAACGGCGAGTATGTCGTTGATCTGGTTCGTGCCGATGAAAGCATCGACTTCCGGCATCTCGGCTTTCAGTTCGTCGCGATAACGTTCGACGAGACAGCCGGCGACGACCAAACGTTGCGCATGGCCTTCGGTCTTCAGACGAGCCGCTTCGAGAATCGCGTCGATCGATTCCTGTTTGGCCGAGTCTATAAACCCGCACGTGTTGACCACGACTGTGTCAGCCTGTGAGGCGTCCGCGGTGATCTCGTAACCATTTTGTTTGAGCTGTCCCATCATGACCTCACTGTCGACGAGGTTTTTAGGACAACCGAGACTTACAAAACCGACTTTCTTCATCAATTGCTTCTCTGTGCTAACTCTGCGTTCCTCTGCTAACTCTGCGTTCCTCTGCGCCTCGGCGGTTCCCTGTTTTTGGACTTAATTCACCGCCGAGGCGCAGAGAACGCAGAGAATATTCATTCACTTGTCCGGAGAATTTTTGTTTTCTAGTTCCGTCAATGCGTTTTCAATCTCGCGCTTTTCGCTTGGCGAGAGTCGCTGGCCGCCGTACCTGACGCGGTTGTAAGCGCGCGTGATCATCAGCGCCTGGCCCGAGTCCAACGTGTTGGCAAACTCGAGTGGCGTGAGATGTTTGTCGCGCGAGAGTCCGCGCTGCTCCATCGCGTTCATTAGTCGCTCGTAAAACTGTACGCTCGAGTACGTCGCTTCGTCCGTCTCGGAGATCGTGTTGCCGCGTCCCCACAACGTCCGCCAGAAACGCCTGCCGAAGAACAACGTAAACACCAGCAGCGCCGCTGTGATCACCGCCATCAGGACCGTCAACTTGTCCGCGGTGAAGTAACTGCGAATCGCAGTGAAGATGTTCGAAGCGAACCGTCCGTAATCAAAGACTCGATTGTGTAACGACGTCGCGAGTGAACGTTGCTCCTGCTTGTCGTAGCCAACGACGTATTGAAGCCAGAGCAATTCCAACGCTTCCGCGTACTTCTGCAACTGCGCCATAACGCCGGTGCGCACCGGTTCGGCGCGGCCGATCGAAGGCGTCGGATCGAATGTTACCCACGAACGAGTCGAAGGAAAATAGACTTCAACCCACGAATGCGCGTCACTTTGTCTAACGGTGTAAGCGCCGGACGCTTCGTTGTACTCGCCCGGCAGAAAACCGTTTACAACTCGCGCGGCCACGCCGTGTGTGCGCAACATCACCGTCATCGCCGTCGAGAAATACTCGCAATGACCCGATTGAACGTTGAAGAGAAAATCGGCCAACGGCTCGGGGCCGCTCGCTTTCATCTCCAGCGAGTAAGCGAAGTTTCTTTGCAGATCCTGTTCGAGCGCCTGCGCGGCGTCGTAGCGATTTCGCGCGCGCGCGTTTTGAAACACCGTTTGCGCGTACTCGACGATCCGGCGGTCCAACTGCTCGGGTAGTTGCAGATAGCGTTCGAAGTTCGGCGGATACGGACGCATGTCCGCACGCAACGTTTCCGCCGGCGGCTCGTCAGTGTCGGAGATCGCCTTGTACATGATCCGTTCGAACTCATGACGCCGCGACTGGAGTGAACCTTCAGCGTCAACGCGAACAAACGGCAAGCCACCCTGAATTGCTACGACACGCGGCGCGCCAAAAAGTACCGTCGATTCCAACGGCTCGACGATGAACGTCTGGCTCGTGAGATGATGAAGGGCCTCCGTCGTCCCGACCTGAAAGAACCCGTTACGTCCTTCAATCTGATCGGTGTGACGCGCTTCAGCCGATTTCTTCCACGCTTTACCGGTGAACTCGTCGAGCGCAACGCCGCGCCAGCGCAGACCCTGCGCCGGTTCCGGACCTTCGATTCGGACGCGCATGACGACGCCGTCGTCCTGTTTAAGCGTACCGATCTGTCCGAGTGTGACGCTTTCCGAGAAGCCGATGAACGTCGATAATCCGCCGCCGCTACGCGTCAAAGCCGCGGCGCCTGACCGCGGCGCGATCAGAAACAACGGCAACGCGAGCGCGAAGATCATCAACATCAGTCCGACAGCGACGAACGGCAGCCGCGCCGCTTCCGTGGTACGCCACGAACGTTTCCCGCCCTTGCGAAAGACGCGCGAATCGGGCGGCACGAGCAAACGCGTTTCGGTGTAAGCCAGCGAGCGTCGCGCTTTCTGGATCTCGAACGCCGTGACCGCGCAGAGTCCGCACAACAAGTAGAGCGTCAGTGTGCCGAGAAATACGGGACTGAAACTGAGTCCGGCCGCGAGTAGCACTTCGAAGAACGAGATCAAATACAGAAAAACCCAATCGCGATCTTTCTTGACCTGGACCAGTTTCACTGCCGACAGAAACACGATCAGGTGAGCGAGGGCAGTCACACCCAATCGTTCCGCAGGTTCGCCGAGCGACTTCTGGTAATGCCAGTCGGCGTAGAACAGCGGGATCGAAAGCAGAACGATCGCGAGTCCGAAACGTTCGGGCAACTGCCAGCGCGTGCCTTCGAGGCTCCAGCTCACGACCATTACGGCGAAGAACACGAGCGCCAACCCATAACTCAAGCCTCCCGCCAACACGAGCGCCAGCATGGCGACCGCGATCATGGCGTAAGAAAAGGCTCGAAAGTAGGTTAGAAACTTCATCTAAATTCGTTAAATCATCTACTGCGTTCTAAATTCGTTAAATCCGTTCTTCCACATGTCTTCCGCTGGCGCAACACTCAGGGTTTCTGCGTAACACGGATCTCGAACAGTTTCGGCCAAAGCTTCCCGGTGACAAACAGTCGATTACTTGCTTTGTCGAACGCGATTCCGTTCAGGACAGCTTCGGGATCCTGCACTTCGCCGGGCTTCAACAGACCGTTCAGATCGATCCATGCTTTGACGCGTCCGGTTTCAGGATCGATGGCGGCTATTCGATCTTCGTGCCAGATGTTGGCGTAGATTTCTCCGTTGACGTATTCGAGCTCGTTGAGTTGGCCGATTGGCCGTTTTCCGTCGAGTACTGCGATGGTTTTTCTGACCTGAAAGCTGCTCGGATCGATGAATCGAAGTCGATTCGAGCCGTCGCTCAGAATCAACGAGCTGCCGTCCGTCGTGAGCCCCCAACCCTCGCCGCTGTACTGAAACTCGCCGATCTTCTGGAAGTTCTGGGCGTCGTAGATAAAGCCGAGTCGATGCTCCCAGGTTAACTGGTAAATCTTGTTGTTAAGAAGCGCGATGCCTTCGGCGAAATACGGGATCGGAACGTCAACTTTCTTCAACACTTTGCCGGTTTGGAGTTCGACGCTGCGCAGAGTCGACCGGCCCGGCTGCCCGGTGCTTTCGAGCAGTTTCCCGTCGAGAAAAACGAGGCCTTGAGTAAAAGCGTCAGGATCGTGCGGCCAGGAGTTGACGACTTCGTACCCGTGATTGGCGACGACGGCGTTTTCCGCCGGATTTTTAGGCGCGACGTTGGTGGCGTTGCCGTTGCACTGTAACGAGGTTAACGCCAGGGCAATCACCAGGATGAGTAGCAGTCGGGTGGAACGCGGTTCGACAGGCATACCCGCATTTTGCGGGAGTCGGCGCGAAAAGACAAAAGGTGAGATTCCTTGATAGTTCAGGAAGCCTCTGCGTATCTCTGCGACTCTGCGGTAAACCGCGGAGACGCTGAGGATCGCAGAGTTTACTCGGAAATAATCACTGGCCGGCCGGTCGCGAGTTTTTCGAGATGCTCTTCGAGCCGTTGTGTATCATCGTCAGACATCTGGTGAACCTTCACGCCGAGCGACCACTTGCGTTTATGTTCACTGCCGACGCGATCGTGCGTGACCAGTTTCACCACAGCTTCGATCGCGCCTTCCGGCAAATCGACGCGAATAAAAAGCAGCCTGCCGAGCCGCGAAAGTTCGGCTTCGGTAAATCGTGTTCCCACCAACGAGAGGTTCATTCCGGTCTTGCTGATCGTCTCGCAGTGACCTCGCGACGGCTCCGAGTAACTGACTTTCCCGACCCTAACTCTGTCATCAACCAACGAAATCGCCGCTGGCAAGTGGACGTTATACCGCGGGGCGTTTCGCCGATTGCGCACCTTTCTCGCTTCTTTCGCAGGCACCCGTTGCAACGTCCTGAGCGGGTCGAAGCCCTTGAAGACGAGTCCGCAGTTGTTGCATAGCAGTTTATGAAGCCCAATCACCCGCAGGACAATGACCGCGTCATCATAATCACGTTGAATCCGTTCGCTCTCACATCGAGGACACTGCATACGAACCAACTTTACCAAAACGGTGAAAAGATCGGCAGAAGGTTTAGCCACAAAAAGGCGCAAGAGGCACAAGAAATCAAGAACAGAGGGAGAATTCTGAAAAAGGCTAACGCGCATTACCCGCCTTTATGATCTTTACCTCTCTAAAAACTCTTGTGCCTTTTGTGCCTCTTTGTGGCAAAAATGTCTAACCCCGTGAGTCAAACAAAACTTGTTGTAAGAATCTGGTTTATTATTAAGCCAACATGCCGACTCTAAAACCACTCAACAAACTCGTCACCAAAGCACGAGACATTCGGGAGCAGCATCGCGAGAGACACCGGCCCAGCGGGTTCGGCTTCGCCATCGCCGACCGGATTGATTATCTCGACAGGAAACATTGGGAACACGTGACCTCGCACGATTCGCTGTTTCTTTCGCCGCGTTATCTGCGCGTGCTCGAAGAAGCCGGTCCGGAGAATCTGCGGCAACGCTATGCGCTGATCTTTCGCGACAAAGAACCCGTCGCGGCGATCGCCGCACAAAGCGTCACGGTCTCGGTCTCACGACTTCGCAAGACATCGTCAAAACAAGTTCCGATCGATCGGCTCGAAGAGAAGATGCTCGTGTGCGGCAATCTACTTTCGTGGGGAATGCACGGCATCGCGTTCGCTCCAAGCGTCGATCAGGCAACGATGTGGCCGGCAGTTGCGGAAGCGATCTATCGCTTGCGTCGTGTCGATAAACTGTTCGGCGATACGGCGTTCGTGATGGTCAAGGACATTCCCGACGCCTACGCTTCGTCAGCAACCGCGCTCTCACGTTTCTCATATCGCGAACTCGAAACAGAGCCAAACATGGTCCTCGAGATCTCGCCGAAGTGGAAAACTTACGACGACTACCTCGCGAATCTCACGTCGAAATATCGCAAGCAAGCGAAACAGATCGAGAAAGACGTTACAGACGCCGGCTGCACTGTCGAAGAAATAAAGACGAGCGACATCGCCAGACACGCAGAAGAACTGCACGCGCTCTATTTACAAACTCACAAAAACGCGCGTCTCAGACTCGTGACGCTGCCCGTCGCTTTTCTCCCGACACTCGCCGCTCAGCTCGGCGACGACATGCGTTTCACGATCCTCAAAAAAGACGACACGCTGCTTGGTTTTGTAACGACCGTGAAAGACGGCGAGACAGCGGTCGGTTATTACATCGGTTTCGATCGCAAGCACAACGCGGAGTTTCCGATCTATTTTCGTCTGCTTCAGTCGGTGATCGGCCACGCGATCGCGCTCGGTTGCAAGCGACTCTCGTTAGGCCGTACGGCGCTCGAACCGAAAGCGCGTCTGGGCGCGCGTCCTGATCCGATGCGCGTTTGGATCCGGCATCGCATTCCGATGTTGAACCTCGTCGTACGTGGACTGCTGCACACGATCGACCATCACGACGAAGTCCCGCAACGTAATCCGTTCAAGTGAGGAAACATGAAACTATCACTCGCGTTCGTGCTAACCGCCGCCTCACTTTTAATCACGACTGCGACACCGCCACAGACGCCGCGGCATACGCTGTTTGACGACTTTAGTTATACGAACAAAGCAGTCCTGAAGAAGAACGGATGGATCATTCGCACTGAACCCGGCTGGCCCGGCGTCCCCGGCGCGACGTGGTCCGAAACCGGCGTGACGCTCCTGAAGCATCCGACGGAGCGAAACAATCGCATCCTGCGCATGACGTCTTCGACCGACGGCACTGGTCCAAACACGTTCCAGACTCAGATCTGTCATAAACGCCAATACCTCGACGGCACTTACGCAGCTCGTGTTCGTTTCACTGACAAACCGATCTCAGGTCCCGGCGGCGATCAGCTCGTGCAGAGTTTCTACACGATCAGCCCGTTGAAGGCTCCGATGGACCTTGACTACAGCGAGTTGGATTTTGAGTATCTGCCAAACGGCGGCTGGGGCATCGATGGACCAACTCTCTACGCAACGACTTGGGAAACGTTTAGTCCCGAACCAAACTGGAAGAAAGACAACGTGTTCCAAACAGCAAACGGCAGTCAGGACGGCTGGCACACTTTGGTGATGCAGGTTCTCAACGGACAAGTCAGATACTTCGTCGACGGCAAACTATTTGCCGAGCATGGCGGGAACTACTATCCGGAAGACACGATGTCGATCAATTTCAATCTCTGGTTTATTCGCGACGGAATGATCAAATCAAACGAACGGCGCGCCTATGAGGAGGATATCGACTGGGTTTATTTTCAAGGCGGCGTCGCACTCACGCCTGAGCAGGCCGAAGCCGCCGTCGCAAATCTGCGGCGTCAGAAAGTCGGGTTTCGCAACATCGTTCCCGACAATGCGCCTGAGTTGAAGAGCCCGTGCAATTTCTAGTTCTTCATCGCGCCCCTGATGTTCATAAACGCGAGACAAACCTGGAGCGTGATGAGGGCATAAGCTTTGTCGTGCCAGCCCCACACGATCCAGAGCACGTTGCTCAAAAGGAAAAGCCAGAATCCCCAGTTTCGCTTGAACTTCTTCTGCGAACCGACCATCCAGGCGGCGATGACCGTCACCAGCATCGCCGGCCATTGGATCAAATCAAAGATTTCCATCTCGTTTACGGCTGCTGTTGCTGCTGAGTATCACGGCGAGGCGCCGAGGATCACTCGCCGGGCGCCTTTTTACGCGGTAGTTTTTCTTCAAGCATGGCAGTGTTGTACGCAAACGCGGCCATGATCGTCGCCGCTTGCTTGAGATCGTCGACCTGGGCGCGATCGAAGACGTCCTGGTTTGAGTGATACGTTCGCGTCGAGTACTCGATGTCGTCCTGGATAAATTGAAATCCGGGCAGGCCAATCGCCTCAAACGACATGTGATCTGTGCCGATTGTATCCTGGGCCGTCAGTGTCGACGCTCCCAGATCGCGAAACGGCTGTAACCACTGACGAAAGATCGGACGGACCGCTTCGTTTCCTTGCAGGTAGACGCCGCGGATCTTGCCGGTGCCGTTGTCGAGATTGTAGTAAGCGGAGAACTTGTCGTAGGCCGGACCACGCGAGAACTTAGCAGCCATGCCGCCCTGGATCGCGCGTAAATAGATCGCGTCCTGCGTGTCGTCGACAGGTTTGCCAAAATACTTCGCGACGTGTGCGGCTGAACCGTATAGTCCCTGCTCTTCACCGCTCCACAAACCGACACGAATCGTACGCCGCGGCTTCAAACCTAACGCCTGGATGATGCGAACAGCTTCCATCGCGACGGCGACACCGGATGCATTGTCAGTAGCGCCTGTGCCGGCGTGCCATGAATCGAGGTGCGCTCCGACAATGACGATCTCGTCTGCTTTGTCAGTTCCGGGAATCTCGGCGATCGTGTTGTACGCCATCAGCTCATCTTTCGAGAAACGAGCGTCGATCGAGACTTTCATTCGCACCTTCTCGCCGTCTTTTAAGAGTCTGGCGAGACGGTTGTATTGCTCGCGCGCAATCACGATCTGCGGCGTTACTGTGTCTGCGTTTGCGCTGTACGCGCGCGGTGCAAAATAGATACTGCGCAGCGTCGCCAGTGATGACGACGTGTCCAAATTCGCAGGGATGATTGTTTCCTCGACCGTGAGCGCACCGGCGTCATAAGCGCTTCCAAACACGATCAGCGCCGCGCCCTCGTCTCTTATGAACTGCAACTGCCGGGTTCTAAACGCACGGGCCTTAACGCTTTCCTGGTAAGGCGGAGTTTGCAGGTCTTTCAGGAAGTCGCCGCCCGTGGGCGTAGGCGAATCCGCCATGTCGAGCAACTCTTTCTCACTCAGGCGAGTGGCGAGGGGAGCGAAACGCACGTTGACCGGACGCATGTTGCCGAACAGAACTATCTTGCCGCGAAGTTGACCTTTGTAGCGCGCCAGATCGGCTTCACTGGCAACGCTCAGGTGGACCACTTCGCCGGAAGGAATGTTCACCGCCGGGGACCACGCACTCGGAAACGCGATCAAGGGCATCGCTTGCGGCGCGATCACCTCGGCGGAAAAACTCTTCAACTCCCAGCCGCGTCCGAAAGGTCCCCACTGTTCGAGGTGCGCGTTTTGCAGTCCCCACTTCGCCAGTTGATCGCGCGTCCAATCGTTCGCGCGTTTCATGTTGGGCGAGGCTGTCAGGCGTGGTCCAATGACGTCTGTCAGGTAACGCATAGTGTCCATGACTTGCGAGCGCTTCATTCCCTCGTCTTTAATGCGCGCGATTGGATCGTTTGGGTCGATCTCCGGCGGCGTGGTTCCGACAAGCTGTTGTGCGAAGATGATTGAAGCAAACAGTAGAGGAACGATGAGCAGGCCAGCTGCTGGATGGGGACGCTGCGGCATAATAAATTCTCCAACGATTTTTGGATCGAGGTTGAGTATTCGACTGGGGAGGCTGCATTTATACAGCGTTCTCTCGGTCGCGTCTACAATTATTCTGTTTTGCATTTGCACATTTCGAAAACGGGATTATAGATTGTAATCTTTGGATGGTCCGAGGGGTTTGATGAATGACTAGAGCAGAGCTGCGGAATTCCGCCACAGCCTATTTCTTTGGCTTCGCTGCACTGGTGTTGGCTGTCGCGCTGCGTTGGCTGCTGGATCCGATCCTGGGCAATCTGTTTCCTCTGGTTACACTGTACGGCGCGGTCGCCGCCGCGGTGTGGTTGGGTGGATTTCGTCTCGCGATCCCAGTAACACTGCTCGGCTATCTTGCTTGTCATTACCTCTTCATCGAGCCGCGTGGCCACGTCGTGCTGAACGACGCGCCGAATCTCGTTGGACTCGTCGCATATCTCCTCACTTGTGCACTAATCATTGGCTTCGGCGAAGCGGCGCGCGTCGCTCAGAGACGTACTGCTGAGAGTCGCGAAGTTTTTCGAGTTACGCTCAGGAGTATCGGCGATGCGGTGATTACAACGGATATCGCGGGCTGCGTAACTTATATCAACGGAATAGGCGAGTCGCTGACAGGCTGGTCCCATGACGAAGCATTGGGCCAACCACTCGATAAAGTGTTCCACATCGTTAACGAGGCAACGCGACTGCCCGTTGAAAATCCGGCGACGAGAGCGTTGCGCGAGGGAATCGTCGTTGGACTCGCGAACCACACGATTCTGATCAAGAAGGACGGCAGCGAGTGTCCGATCGACGATAGCGCGGCGCCGATTCGCAACGAGCTTGGTTACGTTTCGGGATGCGTGCTGATCTTTCGCGATGTGACGGCGCAACGACTCGTCGAACGAGAAAAAGCAAACCAACTGATTACCGCGCGATTACTCGCGTCGATCGTTGAATCTTCAAACGACGCCATCATCGGCAAATCACTCGACGGCGTGATTCAAAGCTGGAACGCCGCCGCTGAACACGTCTTTGGTTACACGGCTGAAGAAGCTGTCGGCCGTCACATTTCGTTAGTCATTCCTCCCGATCGAATCGCTGAAGAAGATCGGATTATCGCCAGCTTGAAAGAAGGAAGACGGATCGAACAATACGAAACGGAACGAGTGCGCAACGATGGTCAACGAATCACCGTTTCGCTCACGATCTCGCCGATCAAGGACGACGCCGGAAACGTTATTGGCGCCTCGAAGATCGTTCGCGACGTCAGCGACAGAAAGCGGCTCGAGGACGATCTGCGGCGGCTCGCGGCGGACCTGTCCGAAAACGATCGTCGCAAGAATGAGTTCCTGGCGACACTGGCTCACGAGCTGAGAAACCCGCTCGCGCCGATGAGCAACATGCTCGAAGTCGTGAAGCACGCAAACGGCGACGGACAGATACTCAAACAAGCGCACGACACGATCGAGCGGCAGTTGGGCCAGATGGTCCGGCTCGTGGACGACCTGCTCGATCTGAATCGCATCACTCACGATCGACTCGAGTTGCGACGTAGCGAGGTCGAACTGTCGTCAGTCATACAGCAGGCGGTCGAAGTCGCGCGCCCGCTCATCGATGCGTCGCGACAGACGTTGACCATCGAGCTTCCCGACGACCCGATTTATCTGCACGCCGATCGGGCGCGGTTGGCCCAGGTGTTTGGCAACCTGCTCAACAACAGTTCCAAGTACACCCGGCCGCAGGGACGCATTTCACTGCGCGCGCAACGAGTCGAGCGCGAAGGTTCGGGACCGGAACTGGTTGTCGCTGTAACCGACAACGGCGCCGGCATTCCGCCTGACAAACTTGAAAGTATCTTCGACATGTTCATGCAGGTCGATCGCAACACCGAACGATCACAGGACGGACTCGGTATCGGGCTGACTCTCGTCAAACGCCTTGCCGAGATGCACGGCGGAACGATCGAAGCCCGAAGCGCTGGTGAAGGACAAGGCAGTGAGTTTGTCGTGCGTCTGCCGATTCTCGACAAACCTGCGCAGGTAGATCGCAGCGCGTCGAATGAGTCGGCGGCGTCGAAGCCGCAGCGTCGTATTCTCATCGTCGACGATAACAGAGACTCCGCTGACTCGCTTGCGATGTTGCTGGAGATCACGGGCAACGAGACTTACATGGCCCATGATGGCGTCGAAGCTATCCAAGCGGTTGAAAAGTATCGACCGGAAGTGGTGTTGCTGGACATCGGGCTGCCGAAGTTGGACGGGCACGAGGTCTGTCGCCGCGTCCGCCAACAACCGTGGGGCAAAGACATCACCATGATCGCCCTGACCGGCTGGGGCCAGGAAGACGATCGCCGCAAGTCGGAAGAGGCAGGTTTCAACGGACATCTGGTGAAGCCGGTCGATTACGACAAGCTACTCGAGATGCTGGGCCAGTAACATTTCGCCGGTGCTATACTGGCTGCGGATGTCTGCATTACTCAAAATACTGGCGTCACTCACCATCGCACTGATTTTCGCGGTTCCTTCAGTTGCCCAGAAGCGTGCGTCGTTAACTCGCGCTGAAACAAAAGCCGCGGAGCAAAAGCTCGCGGCGTTGGGATATTGGACCGGGCCGGTTGATGGGGTGTTTGATCCGGCTACGCGGGCGGCGATGACTGCTTTTCAGAAGTGGGAAGGGCGTGCTGTCACCGGGCGGTTGACGCGTGAGGAGCTGGAGGCGATCGCGAATAGTAAGACGCCCACGCCGAGAGATGGCGACTACGCGCATGTCGAAGTCGATATCGATCGCCAAGTGCTGCTGATCGTCGACGATAAAGGCGTCGTGAGAGTTCTTCCAGTCTCGACCGGCACCGATAAGCCGTTTGTTTATGACGGGCAGACGAGCATTGCTTACACACCGCGCGGCAGGTTTGTTGTTTATGAGAAAGGCGTTGGCTGGGAAGACAAGCTGCCGGGCATGTATTACGCCAATTACATCAGCGGCGGCATTGCCATTCACGGAAGCAAGAGCGTTCCGGCGCAACCGGCGAGTCATGGTTGTATTCGGATTCCGATTTTCGCCGCGCGTGAAGTGAGTAGGATGTTGAAACTCGGAACGATCGTGCTTGTTTATGACAAAGTGTCGTTTGTGTCGGCGAGGTCGTGGGTTGAGAACCCGAAACTCAAGGAAGCCGCGTTAGCGAATAGCGCGTTGCACTAAGTTGCACTAATTCGTCGCCCAGAGAGCGACGAGCGCCGGCACGATCAGCCACAGCAATCCCTTCACGAGGAAGAAGAGAAATCCCCAAAAGCCGAGTCGTTTGATCCAGATCGCAGCCTTCATATCCAGATACGCGTGATTTTGACCCAGAAAGGTCAATAAGAAAAGGCCCGCTCCGAATTTTTCTTGAGCGGGCCTTGGGTTTTTCACGAGTCTATTCAGTCGCGCGAGCTCGCCCCGTTAGTTGCGCCATTTTTGTCGGTCCGAAGGCGACGTTTTGCTCGGAATCGATCACGAGGCGATCGCCGTCGAATTTGAAATTCACCGTGGAGTAGTAGGGTGTTTCGTAGAGGACAAGTTTCACGGTGAAGACGTCGGGCGCAGTCCAGGCGCCGCTTGCGGCGATGAGTGGATTCGCAGGCACGCTGAGAAAGCGATTGAGGCCGTTTGCAAACGATCCGCGACTCCTGGACCACGTATTAGTTCCGATCGTCATGCGTGTCTCGCCGGCGGTCGTTCTTATCGTTAAAGCCGGCGACGTTGAGTTGAAATCGAATGAGACCGCCGTGATGCCGCGATCGTTCTCAGGAAACTCAAACCACTTTCCTGAAACGTTTTGTTGTGACGTCGCGGAACTCACCGGATATTTGACTGCCAATGCTGCCAGTCGCGCTTCGAGTTGACGGCGTGCGGACGGGTTCTCAGGCAGACGTCCGGGCTTCATAGCCGGCAGTAGCTTGTCCCACACGAGGTTCATGACCTGCTGCATGTTGCGCACGCCGCTTGTGATCGCGACAACCGCGTCGAGCTCGGGAATCACGAGGCAATACTGCCCGAACGCGCCGTCGCCGCGATACGAGTTGTGACGCGAACGCCAGAATTGATAACCGTAGCCCTGGTCCCAATCGCTCGTGGGCGCGGAGCCATTTGAAGTCTGCAACGAGGTCGCTTGCTCAACCCACGCTGCGGGCAACAACCGTTTTCCGTTCCACATTCCCTTGCGCAGGTAGAGTTCGCCGAAGCTGGCGATGTCCTCGGTGCGAATCGACAAGCCGTAGGCGCCGGCAGTTATTCCCTGCGGACTCGCGACCCAGATCGGGTTTGTGATGCCGAGCGGTTCGAAGAGCCGGGGCCGCAGGTAATCGAGGACAGTCATGCCCGTAACCTTCTGCACGATGGCGGAAAGCATGTACGTCGCGGGTGAGTTGTAGAGAAAGTGCGTGCCTGGTTTGAACGGCACGGAATGCGAGAGAAACGTCTTGGCCCACGTGTCTTTCTGCTGGCTCGGATCGTTGACGCGAATCGGCGCTTCGGTTTGGTTGCCGGTGTTCATGCGCAGCAAGTCTCTGACGCGCATCGCTTTGAGGTTTGGTGATGGATCAGCCGGAGCTTCCTCCGGGAAAAACTTGATCACCTGATCGTCAAGGCTGAGTTTTCCCTCAGCGATCGCCAGTCCGACGGCGGTCGAAGTGAAACTCTTGCTCAATGAATACAGGACGTGCGGAGTTTCGCGATCGTACGGCGCCCACCAACCCTCCGCGACCACGCGGCCATGTCGAACGAGTATGAAACTGTTCATCGCGTCGATGTCTTTATCAGCCGCTTCGACGAACGCGAGCAGATCCGCGGACGAGATTCCCTGCTGCTCCGGACTGCTGCGTGGCAGCTTCTGTGAGTAAGACGTGACCGATACAAACAGACACAGAACAACTACAGCAATAGTTTGACTGGCGCGTTTCATTGGTTTGTGTGCTCGGCGAAATGTAAAAAAGCGGGACTTAGTTTGCGTGATCTCGACTCAAAACGCCAAGGAGGGGCTGAGTGGATGGGTGAATTACAAACTCAGTAGACATCGTCGAGTTCGCCGCGGGCTCGCCGTGCAAAGAATGAGTTGTTGACGCCTTCAGGTTTGGTATTTGCGCTTGGGTGAAGGCTACCCAGGTCCGGCAAGTCATCTGGGTATCCCATCCAAAGGCGATATGCGCCTCGATCGCTGGCGGCCAGAATTTCGAGCGTCCGGATCATCATCGCTCGAAATCTGGTGTTATCTTCATTCCCCAAACGCAGCACGTTGATAAGGATCTGGCCCTCTGGAGTCTTCGCCTTGATAACTCCGGTGCTTTCTACCTCCAGGGCAGCGGCAAGATCGATGGCAAACGGATCGGGTACCCGCCGACGTCCTTTAACACTATTGCACGACGAGCAAACATACAGGAGGTTTTCATAAGTCAACACGAGATCCGGATCTATTACTTGCGGCGTGAAATGATCGATGTGCCACTGAGAGGCCCGGATGCTCCACAACTCCCGACGCAAACAATAAACGCAGCGAAAGCAGAACTCATCTCTTAGCCACTCGCGGTAAGAGTCGTAGTCCGTGTAGCCCTCGGGACCGTGCTTTCTGCCGTTTTGTGAAGAGGGATAGGCGAAAGGGTAAGGAGTCGCCTCAGATCGATCAGTCAACTATGTTCTCCGCTCGAGTTTTTCCAAAACCGATTCCAGTTGCGCGAGAGGCAGCGGGGCGACCAAACGAATCCGTTCATCAGTAAGTCGCTGTAATCGGTCCAGTTCTTCTTTTTCTTCGCTCGTTAATTTGCTCTCGGCTTCTTTATAAATGAGATCAATTCGACGTTGGTTCGTCTCTTCCCAGTCTTCGTTGATCTCTCTGCGTTCCCTTTCGCTGAGCGAGGAACTCTGGCGCACTGCTTCCTTAGCCGGCTGTGCGGCAGGCCCACTCACATACTCAAAATATTTTTTAGGCGCCCATCCTTGTCGTGCGACTCCCTGAAGCTGATCAAAGTACTCAACTGATATCCACTTGTGACCGCGCTCCACCAACCTCACTGTTTGGTCAGGAACAAGGACTCCGACGACATGGTATCCACTAGGTTTCGGACGCACGGAAACATCGACCTGGCGCAGAACGCGATAGTAAGTATTGGGATCGTTTTGCGGGATCAACCGCCTCGTATTCTCCAGCACTCCCCCAACTATGTGCCTCAACGGCTTCAAGTGGTGTACTTGAACAGCACTGCCACGCTGGAAATAATGGCGATGAGTTTCATACGAGCCAATTATCGCCAACTGAGTTGTCAGCATGGTAAACATGCCCTCCGCCGACACTCTGTTTTGAGGTAAGGATGATACTTTGATGTTGATCAGAGCTTCGAGGGGTTTCACCGTTTCGTCGGTAATCTCACTCTGATTCAGGATGTCTCGGAGAGTGGAGGCGAGCCTGCCTGAGTAAGACGTTTGGATCGCTTCGAGGTGGCCGCTCCCATACTTAACTTTCGAAAAATCCAGAGCTGCCAGGGCGGCACTGCCTGCCATCGCACCCAGCGTCGTGAAATTGATTCTATTGGCATTGGCGAGAGCGCCGGCAGTGAGGGAAAGAGTCTCTTCAGATAACCTCGCTGCCAGAGCGGCTATCAATGCGGTAATGCTCGCGCTGATGAGCGACGACTGGAAGTCTGCGATGGTTTCCGTTTCAGCATCCGGGACTCCGTACAGGACCGGTACAACTATCCGCGGGCTCGTGCAGTAAAAGCGGAGCGTTTGGGCTGTTGCGATCGTCTTTTGAACAGCTTCTCGTGAAGGAGTGTCAATGCCGGTTATGAGGTTTCGCAGGAGCGGCTGATTGTCCTGTAGCTTTGCCTCGTACTGATCGAGCAAATCCTCCTTTTGCCGGAGCAAATCTGTTTTCTCGAGTATTTCCAAATCAGGAGTTCCCATAGTCGCCACGAGCTACAATTGTCGTCGCAAGCACCGCTTTTGTCTAACCCAGGCGCGAACCTGTGAGCGAACGCACATACCTCGGCGGTTGGCGGATGCTCTCGACGATGGGCTTTCCTGGAGTCTGAGATCTGAGTGCAGTCGAGAGGATCAGCCCAGTGGGGAAACTATTTAGCACGGCCTGACCGCACGTGTCGAGATTGATTTTCGCCGGGATTGGAACGAGGGTATTGGGGCAAAGCTGAGATCTATTCCGCTGCCGCCGCTGGATCTTAAACTCGCACACATGCCGGAAGGACCAGAGGTGCGAAAGTATGCTGATGCGCTCGACGTTGCGTTGAGCGGTCGCGCCATTGTGTCGCTCGAAGCACGAACAAAGGACGCGCGGAGGTGGTTACAGGAAAATGAGCAACGCCTGCGGGGGTGGCGAGTGGAGCGCGTCGTCTCACATGGGAAACACCTGTTGGGTTACATCGAAGGTGGTTTCTTCTTTCACTCGCACCTCATGATGTGGGGACGCTGGCAGACGCTTGGGCCGACCAGTTCGCGCCGCGAATCAGCGCCGATCGAACTGAAACGCGTACGAACGTGGAGCAACGGCGGGTGAAGCAGATCGAAAACGAATGGCAGGCGATCGATCGCGGGTGTATCAACCAGGCCGTGAATACGGGACGCGTCACATGGTGTTTCGGCGAACGAACCTGCCGTGTTTGCGTTGCGGTGAGAAGATTCGACAGCTAAGACAGCGGACGATTCAGAACGAGGAGACGGACGAGGAGCGCACTCGTATCGTTTACTTTTGCGCGAAGTGCCAGAAGGTTGAGTAAAGCAAAAAGCCCGCTCGAATTTACTCGAGCGGGCTTTTTGTGAATTAATCCCGGCGACTTCCTACTCTCCCACGCAGTTTCCCGCGCAGTACCATCGGCTCCAGCAGGCTTAACTTCCGTGTTCGGGATGGGAACGGGTGTGACCCTGCCGACAAAATCACCGGAAAACTTATCAGAGCTTTGTACTTTGGTCTTTGTTCTTGGTATCAGCCAATCGACGAACAAAGTACAAAGAGCAAAGTACAAAGCTCAAAAAATCGAATAGCGACTGCTTATGGCAAGCTTAACCTGTGCAAAGCCTCTGCGGCTTGTTGCTTGAGTAAATTTTATGGTCAAGCCTAGGGACTGATTAGTAGTGGTCAACTGAACGCATTACTGCGCTTACATATCCACCCTATTACCTCGTGGTCTACAAGGAGTCTCACTGGCAGGTCTAATCTTGGGTCTGGCTTCACGCTTAGATGCATTCAGCGTTTATCCATGCTCCACTTAGCTACCGAGCGCTACGGCTGGCGCCATAACTCGTACACTAGAGGTGGATCCATCCCGGTCCTCTCGTACTAAGGACAGATTCCCTCAAACCTGCTCCGCCCACACCAGATAGGGACCGAACTGTCTCGCGACGTTCTAAACCCAGCTCACGTACCGCTTTAATTGGCGAACAGCCAAACCCTTGGGACCTTCTTCAGCCCCAGGATGCGATGAGCCGACATCGAGGTGCCAAACCCTGCCGTCGATGTGAACTCTTGGGCAGGATCAGCCTGTTATCCCCGGCGTACCTTTTATCCGTTGAGCGACGGCCCTTCCATACAGAACCGCCGGATCACTAACTCCTACTTTCGTACCTGTTCGACTTGTTTGTCTCACAGTCAAGCTGGCTTATGCGTTTACACTCTACGGCTGATTTCCAAACAGCCTGAGCCAACCTTCGAGCGCCTCCGTTACATTTTGGGAGGCGACCGCCCCAGTCAAACTACCCGCCTGATAGTGTCCCTGAACCGGATTACGGCTCTAGGTTAGAGTCCAGACAAACGAAGGGTGGTATCTCACCGTTGGCTCCCCGAAGCCCAAAAGCCTCGGTTCAAAGCCTCCCACCTATCCTGCGCATCGTTTGCCCGAACCCACTATCAAGTTGTAGTAAAGGTGCACGGGGTCTTTCCGTCTAGATGCGGGAAACCGGCATCTTCACCGGTACTACAAGTTCGCTGTGCCTCTCGTTAAGACAGCTCCCAGATCGTTACGCCATTCGTGCAGGTCGGAACTTACCCGACAAGGAATTTCGCTCTGACTTTGTTACATCAACTCGCGTTGACGGGTTGGTCATTTCTGCCAACCTCTGCATGTCGCCATGCAGCACGGACTATATCTTCACTTCTTTCGGAAGTGCCTGGCGTGTAGTCTCTGAGGATTCCAGCTTGCGCTGGCCTTTCCTGCTGATTATCTGCACTTGAACATTGTCACGGGATCCGTTCCATCCGTTGTTTAAAACACGGATCAATCGAATCCTCGTAGCTCAAGATACTCAGACTTTCCAGCATATAGCCAAGTTTGACTAAGGCTGCATTTAGATCAACCTTAGGACCGTTATAGTTACGGCCGCCATTCACTGGGGCTTCGATTCGTAGCTTCACCTTACGGCTGACCACTCCTCTTAACCTTCCAGCATTGGGCAGGCGTCAGCCCCCATACGTCGTCTTCACGACTTTGCGGAGACCTGTGTTTTTAGTAAACAGTCGCCTGGGACATTTCTCTGCGACCATCCCGGAGGATGGCACCCCTTTTCCCGAAGTTACGGGGCTAGTTTGCCGAGTTCCTGAACGAGAGTTCTCACAAGCGCCTTAGGATTCTCACCCCACCTACCTGTGTCGGTTTGCGGTACGGTCACATCGCGTGTATAGCTGAACGAGAATTTTCTTGGCAGCTGGGGTCAGCGACTTTTTTCGGGTTTTACCCCTACTTTCGTCCCTACCTTTACCCTGATGCCGCCCGGATTTTCCAAAGCGGCGGGCTATGGTGAGTTCAACGGCACATCCATCGGCCGTCTCGCCTACCCTACTGCGTCCTCCCACAGCACACGTTAGTGGTTCCGGAATATTAACCGGATTTCCATCGACTACGCCTTTCGGCCTCGCCTTAGGTACCGACTAACCCTGAGCAGATTAACTTTACTCAGGAAACCTTAGGTTTACGGCGCGCGGGGTTCTCACCCGCGTTATCGCTACTTATGCCGACAGAGTCTTTTCCGATCGCTCCAACGGCCCTTTCGGTACCGCTTCACAGCTACGGAATGCTCGCCTACCATCCACGTTTACACGTGAATCCGAAACTTCGGTACGTGGTTTGAGCCCCGTTATATTGTCGGCGCAGGGCTGCTTGACCAGTGAGCTATTACGCTTTCTTTAAAGGATGGCTGCTTCTAAGCCAACCTCCTGGCTGTCAGTGCTTCCCTACTTCCTTTTCCACTTAACCACGATTTTGGGACCTTAGTTGTCGGTCTGGGCTGTTTCCCTCTCGACCACGGAGCTTAGCCCCCGTAGTCTGACTCCCGGATATGCGTTCGCGGCATTCGAAGTTTGATTGGGTTCGGTAACCTTGTGAGGCCCCTAGCCCATTCAGTGCTCTACCACCGCGACGATTCATCCGAGGCTAGCCCTAAAGCTATTTCGGCGAGAACGAGCTATCACGAAATTTGATTAGCCTTTCACCCCTATGCACAGCTCATCCAAATGGTTTTCAACCCAAACTGGTTCGGCCCTCCACGTGGTGTTACCCACGCTTCAGCCTGGCCATGCATAGATCATCTCGCTTCACGTCCGAATACCACAGACTAGACGCCCTATTAGGACTCGCTTTCGCTTCGGCTCACTTATCGTTTAACCTTGCCTGTGACATTCACTAGCCGGCTCATTATGCAAAAGGCACGCGGTCAGTCAGGACGAACCTTGACCTCCCACTGCTTGTAAGCACACGGTTTCAGGTACTATTTCACTCCCCTCACCGGGGTTCTTTTCACCTTTCCCTCACGGTACTGGTTCACTATCGGTCACTTCGGAGTATTTAGCCTTACCGGATGGTCCCGGCGAATTCATGCAGGATTCCTCGTGTCCCGCATTACTCGGGTG
>DASTTB010000026.1:0-267429 GCA_035760365.1 Pyrinomonadaceae bacterium | reverse complement strand
CAGAGCACTTCCAAAACGTCTTGAGGTAAAGATTCAGTTTCTAAGCTTCGGCGATGGCACTGGTTATGTTGGCAGCGGCGCGACAGCACTTCCAAACGCAACACCCGAGGCAGGCGGTCCGGATCTGGCCGGTAAATTGTTTACCACTGCTGTGATGGATCGAGATGCGAAGCCCGTTTCACTTTGCGCCGGCTGCCGCGTCTCCGCGGTTATGCACCGCAGAGACACGGAGCGAGCGGAGAATTTTTAAGCAGTATCAAAGTTGAGGTGATCGATGGTCCTTTCGCCGGACTCAACACGATTCACTACTTGTCCAAGGTATTCGTCTTTGATCTCCAATCCATAACGGATCAACGAGCGTGTTCTGGGATCGACTTTGCTGTCGGTTGCGAGTTTTCGAGCGCGGCGTTTTAAATTAGCGTCGAGTGTGCGAGATTCTTGTTTGCGCGGTGATGCGCTACCATGCTTTGTCATGGTCCTTGTCCTTTCTAGAGAAGGTTGAGGATCTAGGGTCGATTTGTGTTGTCCGCACAAGTCGGCCCGCTTCTTTTGTTCAGTGGGTTGTCGGCAACTTAGCGCAAAAGTTTTCGTTTGTCAGCAATCTATTTGACTCACACCAACGTCTTATTTGCGATCACTGAAAACTAACGTAATGCTCGCTACCAAACTAGGATGATTATTTCTTCATTCCTGCGCTTGAGTGTGATGGTCGTTTTGCTAGCGCACTCAACCACCGTCGCAATCGCACAGACCGACTCCATCCCAAGAGGCCAGATCGTTGAAAGAATCGAAGCGCTCAATGATTCGTCGCAGAGTTACGCTCTCTATCTCCCGTCGAATTACACGCCGGATCGGAAGTGGCCGGCTTTGTACGCGTTCGACCCCGGTGCGCGAGGCCGCGTCCCCGTTGAGCGTTTTAAAGAGGCGGCGGAGAAGTACGGGTGGATCGTCGTGGGCTCGAACAATTCACGCAATGGTCCATGGAACGTTGTCGTTAATGCGTGGAACGCGATGCAGAGGGATACTCATGAGCGTTTTGCGATCGACGATGAGCGCGTGTACGCAACCGGTTTTTCGGGCGGCGCACGAGCGGCAGTCAACATCGCAGCAGCGTGCAAATGCCTGGCAGGCGTAATAGCGACTGGCGCGGGCTTTCCTCCTGAACTTGCTCCGTCATCAGAAATGCGTTTTGTTTTCTTTGGTGCAGTTGGTGTCGATGACTTTAACTATCCCGAACTCAAGAACCTTCAAGAACCGCTAACTAAGGCAGGCATCCTCCATCGCGTCCACACGTTTGAAGGCCGTCACGAATGGTCGCCGGCCTCGGTTGCGACGGCAGCAGTTGAATGGATGGAATTGCAGGCAATCAAGGCCGGCAAGCGGCCGCGCGATAATGGTTTTATAAACGCAATGTGGCAACAGCTCCTCGACGACGCAAGAACATTTGAGGAATCGAAGAAATACAACGAAGCGTATCAGCTTTATTTCGATCTGGCGGAGAGTTTCAAAGGACTGCGAGACGTTGCGGAGATCGAAACGAAGAAAAACCAGTTCAGCGAAAGCCGCGAATTCAAAGCCGCAATTCGCGAAGAGCAACTACAAATCAGAAAACAACGAGAATTGGAGACTCGGCTGAATTCCTTGATTGCCGGCCGTGATGGCGGAGCGCCGGTTAACCAAACCGGAGAAGCGATCGATTCGGGGAATTCGGCGAACCTACTCCAGATGACGCTGAACGATCTGCGGAAGCAGTCGAAAGCATCTGAAGATTCCACTCAGCGCCGAGTCGCTCGTCGTGTGTTAGATGGTTTGTTCGTAGGTCTGATTGAACAAGGCGTCAGTCTCTTACAAACAGGAAAGAATTACTCCGAGTCGATCAAGTTTTTGAAACTGGCGACCGAAGTCAACCCTGATCGACCCGGCTCGTTCTTTTACCTTGCATGGGCCTACGCCATCAGTCGCGACAAGAAGAAGGCGTTGCAGTCTCTTAACACAGCGATTGAGAAAGGGTTTTCCGACGCTGCGATAATCGAAGCTAATAAAGCGTTTGATTTTATTCGGAACGATCCGGAGTATCAGCAGATGATGGCAAGACTGAAGAAGTAGTAAGTGTCGAATGTCGAGCACTCACGAGGTTAGCTCACGGATGCTGCCAGACTGTCCCATCGGAGAATTGCAGGCGGGCCACGACTACGCGGCCAGCAAACGCAGACTTCTCACTCTTCTTTAACGATCGGGCATCGACCGTCTTCACCGGTGGTTTCAGATAGAGCACAATCAACTCTTTGCTCTTACCGGGCTTGATCGTCTCGTCGCTGGTGAACTGGTGACGCGAGAGTTCCTCATTCGTGTTCGGATCGACGAAGTAATAATCCCAGTCGATTGATTTGATCGTCTTCTCGCCAGTGTTTCGCAGCGTGACTTTGTATCTATATCCGTCGCGAGGAAGTTCGGTTTGCTGCGCTTTGATTTTGGCTTGCTGATGATTCGTGGTCTGAGTTTCCAGCCTGGAGGTGGCGCCTTTTTGCTGAGTGTTTCTAGCAACCGAGAGTTGCTGCTCTCTTCGTGACTGCTGAACCAATTCATCCTGCGACGCCAGCGGCGCCATTGAAGGAATCGGACGCAGCCGTTCCTTGTCCCAACCGAACTTGATAACCACGGCAGGACTCTCTACAGGATTACCCAGGGCCTCTTGCGCAACGATCGAGTAATTCGCGGCGCACATCACAAACAATACCGCCAACACGCCAGTTTTAACTTTCCTCATCTTTGTTCTCCCGGATTAACACAGTCGAAGCAAATGAGGGCCCTCATAAAGACGGGCCCTCAGAGAAATAATTTAAACTGCCCTTCACGGCCGAATGTGACCTTAGAAGCTGTACTTCAAGCCAAGTGTGATGGTGCGGTTTCCCCAATTGTTCAGGTTCCTGCCGAAATCTACACCACTGCTCAAAGTGTTAACTGGCCTTCCGTAATTATCCTGATTGAAAGCGTTCAGGAAGTCGGCACGGAAGATCAGCCGATGGGAATTTTCTCCAGCGAAGCGAAAGATCTTTTGCACGCTCAGATCGCTGTTGTAGAAACCAGGCGCGCGGAAAGTGTTCTTTCCAAGGTTGCCATTTCCCAAACTGTTCACCAGCGGCAGGCCGTTGGTTCCAAGCGGAACGACGAACTGACCGCCCACGAGCGGACTCGTAAATGTACGGAAGTCGCCGGTGACCGGATCGAGGATCAAGGTTCCGTTCGGGTTGTAGTTCGGGCGATCACCGCCACCGCCGTTACCGTTCGTATCGACGCCCGTAAGAATCGTAAAGGGCTGACCCGACTGGCGTGTGATGATACCAGAAAGCTGCCATCCGCCGAAGATCTGACGGCCGACACCTTGTTGGAAGAAACTGTGATTGAACGTCGGAATTTCATAGATGAAGTTGGCGACAAGTCGGTGTTTGCGGTCGAAGGCTGACAGGCCTTTTTCCGCCTGGACGTTAAAGAAGTCCTGGGGAATTTGCGGCGAGCCACCTGTGATCGCGCCGACACCGAGCGATTCGTCATTATCCGACAGCAATCTGCTGAAGGTGTAAGCCACACCAAACTGCAAATTGTTCGTAAACCTCTTGCTGAGATTCACGAATCCCGCGTTGTAACTGGCGTGCGAATCGGTCGCGATCAAGACGCGCGAGCCAAACTGCGGAAACAGGCGGCGCGCTTGCAAGCTCGGGATCGAGTTCGCGTTAAGAGTTGAACGTACTGTGGCTGCCTGGGCCGCCGTCAAGATTCCAGGATTCGCCTGGAGCTGGTTGATTTGATTCTTGGACCGGCTGCCGGTGTAGCCCACCTCTAACACGTAGTCGCGCGCGAACTCGCGCTGCCAACTCAAGCTGAAGAGCTGTGAGTATGGATTGACTGCGTTCTCCGGTGTATTGACGTAGGTGGCGAGCGGATTAAAGACTGGCGCGCCACTCACCGGAGCGATGTTCGGATAGAGGTCTTGAGTATTCGGTGAAACGATCTGGCCTACAACAACGCGCGGGAAGTTCGAAGCGTTGACGGTCAGAATGTTGTAGAACAGAACGTCATACGAGATTCGGTAACCGCCGCGGATGCTCGAGAGACCGTCTCCGAAGATAGCCTGCATGAGGCCGCTCTCCGGGCGCGGGCTATAAGCGAAACCGAAGGCGGGCGCGAAGTTGTTGTTGTCGCGGCGAGTTGGTCCAGGGACCAGGGCCGCAAGACTCTGCGCATCAGTCGCACCAAAGAATCCGAAAGGTGCGTTTGCTGTTTCATAGCGCAGGCCCAGGTTGAGAGTCAGGTTAGGAGTCGCGCGCCAATCGTCCTGCACGAAATAGAACTGCTGAGTCTGACGTGCATCGAACGAGGCGGTGTTCAGCGCCTGCGAGAACGTGGTCGCGCGATTGTTGATGTAGTCCTGGAAGTTGGCGAATGTAAACGTACCCTTCGAGTCGAAAGCCGCGATGTTGAAGAGCTTCAGTTTACGAATGTCAGCTCCGAACTTGAGGGAGTGGTTCCCCGCCTGCCATGAGACAGTGTCGGAGAACTGAAAGCTGTCCTGGATTCGGCCTTGTGGGAAGTTTGCGGCGCCACCGATGGTGAACAGGCCCGTGATCGTGGCCGTGGGACTGTTTGGATCGTTCTCGGGAAACCCGAGATTGCGGCGAATGTAAGAGAAGCGAAACTCGTTGATGACCTTCGTGTTGAAGATATGGGTTTCGCTGAGTGCCAGGTTCTGATCGAACACGTTCTGGTCGCCTGCGAAGATCGAACCAAACGCGAGGTTGCTGATCACGTTGACGTCGGTCGTCTTGTTCGAGATATAGCGACCGGTCAAGTTATCTTTTGAACCAAACGTGTGGTCGATGCGCAGTGTGTGGGTGTAGTAGTTAGCAGGTTGAGAAATACCGACGTTGGTCAGGCCCGTCTGGATTGCAACTCCGTTTACGGTTTGGTTCGCAAGCGAACGGAACTGTACGCCAGTCGCGTAGACGTTGTTTAAAAAGCTCAGCCGCTCGAGCACTGCGGCGCGACCGGCGGCACTCTGGCCTGGTCCAAGCGGAACGGATGCCAGCGCAGCGAGGCCGGCCGGAGTCGGAATTCTGGTATTGCCTCCCAGGGCCGCACCTGGACGCTGCCGATCACCCTGGAAGAGATAGAAGAAGAAGGTGCGGTCGCGACCGTCGATGATCGCCGGTCCACCTTCGCCGAAGCGCGGAAGGTGAAGCGGTCCACCAATCGTAAAACCAAATTGGTTGCGAACGAAACGCGACGGCCTCTCCAGTCCGGCTGCTTTCTCGATATTGTCGAGCGAGTTCAGCGCACTACCTCGGTAATACTCAAATGCGTCTCCGTGAAAGAGGTTCGTGCCAGAACGAGTGATGACGTTGATCTGAGCGCCGGAGTTGCGGCCGACTTCTACGTTGTAAGGATTGGTCTGGATCTGAAACTCGCCAACACCTTCGGGCACGACGTCGACGGTCGAGATCGTAACGCTGAGGTCGTTGTTGTCGGATCCGTCAATCGTAAAGTTGTTGTTGCGAGCGCGTTGCCCGTTGGCTGAGATGCCGGTCGATCCGGGAGCGCTAAACACATTGGGAGATAGCAACGCGATGTTGTTAACGTCGCGGGCGGCACCCAACGGAAGTTCGACGACCTGGCGAGCTGTAGCAGTCAAGCCAATGGTCGGATTGGTTTTGTTGAGAGTGATTGCCTGCTGCTCAGCGGTTACGTCGACCGTGCCGGTGACGGAGCCCGCCTGGAGCTCGACGTCGACTGTTGTTTCCTGCGTTTGCTGAACGGTGACGGCACGATTTTCAATCTTTGAGAACCCATCTTTTTCAACCAGTACTGTATAAGTTCCCGGTTCTACAGCACCGACGCGATAGAAGCCCTCATCATTCGTGGTGGTCTCTCGCGTAACGTTGGTTTGGGGATTTGTGACCTTTACTTGTGCGCCCGGAACCACGGCTCCATTCTGATCCCTCACGGTACCTGAAATCGCACCACGCGTTAACTGTGCGTGGATCTTTGACGGCATGGCCAGGAGAGTGAATAAAGCTATGGCTAATCCGAGTGACACGCTGATAAACCACTTACTTTGCATTCTTAATGCCTCCATCGAGTTTTAGTCTTCCCGTTCGGGTTGTAGCGTTGAGCAACGACTGCGGTGACTTGGGTGTCACAAGTTGAAGTTGGACGATATTGCGTGGCGGCAATACTCATGCCGTTTTATGTATGCGGTTTTTTGAAGGACTTAGCCACCAAGGCCGGTGAGGTCGGTTCAGGAATTCGGATTTTATCCATTTTTAAAGTAAAGAATTTGTCACGGCCGCCCCGTCGCAAGCCTTTAACTAGTTCATTTTTTCGTATATATCAGTCGTTTAGTTGGATTAATTATTAGGGATGAGCGATCACAACCAGCGTCCGAACGCGATTCAAAACGCACGTCAACGCTCGTTGTAAATTCTCCGGATCCAAGGCAGCGAAACTCTCATCAAGGAGGACCAGGTCAGCACGTTGTAGCAACGCGCGCGCAATGTAGAGACGACTGCGTTCGCCGTGCGAGAGTTGCCAGCCTGTCTCACCAATCATTTGATTGAGTCCGGCAGGCATCCGATCGATCAACTCACCCAGACCAAGATCACGACACACCGCTTCACACTCCTCGAGATCCTCCGCCCGCGCGGGCCAGCGACGGCCCATCAACAGATTGAACGCAAACGTCTCGTTCAAAACATGGTTCTCATGAAACTGCGGAGCGCTCACGGCCAATCGTCGCCAATTCGTGTCGCCCAAAGTTCGCCGATCAAAACCGCGTAGTAACAGCAGACCGGAATCAGGTTGTCGTAATCCAACCAGCAGCGACGCGAGCGTCGACTTCCCTCCACCGGAAGGACCTTCGATCAGAAGTTTGTCCCCGGTCTTGATTCGCAGATCGCAACGACTGATCACGGCGTCAGTTCTGTCTGAATAACGAAACGCGAGATCGCGCGCATCGAGCAACACTTCGCCGGACTTCGCGTTGCCATTCAGCGCGCTAACGAAGGTCGCTTCAGACTTCGCCGAACTCTTCACCGCGGCCGAATGAAATATCAACACGACTTGCCGCCATGCGATAAAGGCGTCAGACAGTTGAGAGATTCCCGCCGCCATCCGCCGCAGCGCCGAGTAAGCGAGTAGAACTCCACCTAAAGCGACAGCGAGCAGGCCCGTCGAACTACCGCCACGGACAAAGCTGAACGCCATGCCGGCAATTCCGATCACCAGCCAACCGCGTGGGACAAGCGTCGATAACAGCGACGCAATACGGTCCATGTGCCTTGACGATTGAAAGTAATATTCGAGCGATCGATCTTCGTTGTCGTGCCAGTGTTCACGCGGTTCCTGGGCCAAGCGGGTTCGATGTCCAACCATGCTTTCGACGAGGTCGTTCGTGATGGACATTCGTTGTTCCATCCAATGACGGCGTTTGCGCAGATAGGTCCAACCGACGAAGAGCGCGAATGCTATCCATAAGAGAAGGAGCGCCGCATGAAACCACCCGCCACTTCCCATGATCAGCACCACGGCTGACATTGTGAGTTCGATCAAGGCCAACAGACCGTGGAAGCCACCGTTGAGGGCCATCGTTTCGACTGCTTCTGTCTCGATTATGCGACCGAGCAGTTGACCTGCACCTTGATGTCGAATCTGATCGGGATCGAGTCGAAGTGCGCCGTAGAGCAAACGCTGTTTGAGTAGACCACCGGCTCGGATCGCGGATATACCTTGTTTCCAAGTGGTCAACAGACGTAATGGGATCGTCGTCAACAACAGCAAAGCCCAGGCGACGAGAGTTGCACGATCAAGCCGGCCCTGAAGTGCAGCTCGACCGATCACAAACCAGGCGAGTAAAGACAGCGCATATTGCACGGCATGAGCAACGGCAAGGAGCGCTGTGTCACGCAACACTCCTGCGCGCCGTAACTGTCGAACAAAATCTGTCCCGGGCGGCAGTCGCAAAGCCCAGAAACCACCGATCGGGATCGCGCTGAGACGCTCGCGAAGAATCGCCTGTCGTGCCTTGCGGCGACGACGTCGCGCGACACCGACGTGTTCGAGTAGCTGGTCCACTTGTGGCGTTAACGGAATTTCGAGAGGCGCCCGCAGTGCCGAGCAAATGATCTTCGTCGACACTTTGCGCGTTTTTAGATTCGGATCCAGAAGAACAGCATGACGCGAACCGCTTGCAAGAAGCGCCAGGAAGCGAACGCCATCGCCGGATCGAATTCGGATCAGCGCTGGTCCGATAGAACGAACGACCTGCTCGATCTCGGAGTAAGAAGCGAACACCGATTGAGTTTCGAGATTGAGTTGATCGGCGTTGGCGGTGAGCCACGATCCGAGTATTTCATCGTCGTTCGAATTTAGATCGTGTGGCAGGTGCGTGAGGTGAGCCGAACCGCGTGAGAGTTTGCTCAAGCGACCGAGCGACTCGAGCGCTTCGCCGAGTCGTTCGAGCGGCCAGGACGCGGCGCTCAAGTCGACGGTCATGCGACGCCCTTCCTGTGTCCGTTGCCGTTGCCGTTGCCGTTTGCGTTTATCTCGTACAGATGACCTTTGTTGAACTGCATTCGTCGCCATTCGACGCCGGACCACAGTCCCTTCCGCACGGATTCCTCTGCGCGTAGCAAATCCTTGTAACGCGAACTTGCGTGACTCAGGAGTTCGGCAGGCGATCCGTCTTCGACGATCTTTCCATCGTCGACAACCAACACACGTTCGAATGAACGCGTCGCGTCGATGTCATGAGTGATGCAAAGCAGCGTCGCCTCGGGCCATGCGTTGCGCGCGTGAGCCAACAACGTGCGGCGACTCTCGCGATCGAGACCACGAAACGACTCGTCAAGCAACACGAGGCGAATCTTTGGTCTGAACATCGCGCGTCCGAGTCGAACACGCTGGCCTTCGCCGCCCGACAATAGCGATCCGCCTTCGCCGAGGATCGCTTGTAGTCCTTCCGGCAACTGTTGTAGTGTGCGGCCCAGATCGGCGGAATCGATCACGCCGGCGATGGGCGCCGTCGAGTTGCCGTTCGCGCCGTAACGAATGTTCTCTAACAACGAACGATTCCAAAGTTGGATCGATGGATCAACCCACGCAGTTTCGCGTCGCAGTGCTTCGAGCTGCGATCCTTCGAGAGTCTTACCATCGACGAAAACGTGTCCCTGCGAAGCACGATGCCAACCTAAGAGCAAACCGAAGAGACTCGATTTCCCTGCTCCGGATGAACCGACGATCGCGACCTGTGCACCGGGTTCCACCGTGAGGTTTATGTCTTTGAGAATCGTGTGTCCGGCGGCAACGACGTTGACGCCACGCATCACGATCGATGCACCAGTGGTCGAGGGACCACTCGCATCGAGAGCGACAGCGGCGTCAGTCTGACGTTCTTCTTCGATCGCTCCCATTGGTTCGAGTAATCGAAGCGTGATATTGCGAAAGGCGGGATAGAAACGAGTCAGCGTCGCGATGTCCTGGCCTATGATGGGTAGACTCAGTCCCCAGAAGATGATCAAAACAGCCGCGCCGATCTGACTCTCATTCGTGACGTAGTTGTACGCGAGAAGTGCGGCGAGTCCGAATCCCGCGAACAGTTGCAAACCCTCAGTCGCGACCACACCCTTTTGTACCGAACCCGCCGCGCGGACCCATTCGACTAACAGACCCTCGTGCTCGAGACGCACGGCTCGCTCAGCGCTGTGTGTGCGAATCGGCACCAGCCCGAGAAGCGCGCCGAGATAGAAGCGACTCAACGCGCCCGCATGAGTACGCGCGCGCAAGTCGTACTCGGACAGAAACAGATTTCCCAGCACGGGAATCGCCACGATCAATACGGCGCCAACCACCGCGACCGTTCTACCCGATGGACTGAGCCAAACGATCGCAGCGATCGTCGCCACGAGCGTGAAAGCAGCACGCACGAGATGACTCCCGATCTCGGGCAACGTACGAAGTCGATGAATACTCTGCGCACGCTCAGCCATGTCGGAAGTGAGACGACTATGAAAATAGCGATCACTCAGGCGCGGGAGTTTTTCCAGAAACGCGATCCGCAAACGCGTCTCTAAACGCCGGCCAAGATTCCACGCCGCGGCCACGATCGGCAGATCGAGCAGCAACAACGCCGTCAGAAAAAGCAGGAGAAAACCGACGGCGCCGAGACGTTGTCGCGACAGGACCAATTCGTTTCCGATTTCGAGCAGCCGTCGAAACAACAGCGACTCAAAGATCACACCGCCCGCGGCCAGCACGAGAGCAAACAAGAGCGCCAATGGCATCAGCGCTCCGTCAGCACGAAACAGTCGAAACAATTCACGCATCGGTCGTAACGGACGTTCCGTTAGCGCCGCAACGAGTTCCGGCGAAAGGCGTGGCTGTTCAGCCACCGCACGAGTTCGCACTCCCTTGACACGCACCAACACCGCGCCGCGCAACATCAACTCGTCATCCGAATCCGACTGCTGCACGGACCAATAAGACGAAGGAATCGTGAGCGCGTTTTCGGTTTGCATGAACGCCTCTAACATGCGCGCGGCTTGCGCTCCGCAACGTATCGCACGCGCGCGCACGATTGCCGCGAGCAAACGCGTCGCCGCGTCGAGTGTTGCGAGTGTGCGCCACGAGCTGTCGCGCGTGGCTTCGTCGATCAGACGCCGCTGAGTCGCTGATGAGATGTGTAATTGAGTTAACCTTTCGCGCAGTGGATTCAGAAACTCATTCGAGCCGGCCCACTCGCGCCAGTCAGCCGCGGGAACCGCGAGCCGGTGAACGTAAAGCTCATTCAGGAAATGATTCTGCGACACCCAGCGACGCCCGATCGCGGGATCCATCAACTGGACAAACTTTCCATGCTTGCGCCACGCGATCACAAAATGCGTAACACCGCTCGGGTGCATCACGACTACGAGAGCGGGAAACGTGTTGGCGGAAGCGAGCAGAACATGATCGATCGGGACCATGATCTGTTCGGTGATGAGACCGAGTTGCGCGCCGACCTCTTCGAGCGTGTCGATCGACGTGCCGTCGACGTCAGTCTGGCAAGCTTCCCGCAAACGGCCGTAGCTCACCGGAATGCCGCAGCCTTCGAGCATAGCTTTGAGCGATGCCGGCCCGCAGTCCATCATCGAAGTTTGGACCACCTCAGGAATGATCAGTCGACGTTTCAAAGTCTTCTCCAAACGCAAAGCCTGGCGAGCCACCGTCGAGCATGAGAGTTACGACAACGGTGGACGCCAGACTAAAGAGTGCGTGTTAGCCGTCTTGCTAAAACCCACCCGTGATGCTGCGCGCACGATACGAACCCGCCTTGATGTTGGTTTTGGCTTTCATGTCGATTCTCCTCGCTAAGCTTCAGAAACCACCCATCGTGCCGCGAACACGATATGAACCGGCTTTCACGTTGGTCTTCGTTTTCATGTCATTTCTCCTTTCCTCTAGAAACCACCGGACGTACCACGAGCCCGATATGATCCAGCTTTGACGTTGGTCTTCGTTTTCATGTCATCTCTCCTTTGTTAAGTGATTGGCAACATACTCAACGACGAGCATTAGCGGTGAAACTTTTCTGACTTCGATTTCGATCGTTCCCGGTAGACCATGTTGAAGCGGTATCGCGGCAACCTGATCGCGAAGCATTTCGAGTTCAACTCGCACGCGCCCGTCCTTCGTCTCACCAGCAACGGTTCTCACGGTCGCCGCGAGACTTCCGTATTGGCCCCACGGAAAACCATCGAGTCGGAGTAACGCCGGTTGACCAGGCTGGATTCGTCCCAACGCCGACTCGGGCGGAAAATACGCAACGATCTTCAATCCACCTTCAGGAATGATCGCGCCGAGTTTTGCGCCGGCCTGCACAAACGTGCCTGGATGCTGCTCGGTGAGTTCTCCGATGCGTCCACTCACCGACGCCTCGATGCGACGAATGCCGATCTCGTGCTCCGTTCGTTTGATCGTTGCGCGGTCGGCAGGCATTTGACTCTCGATACGCTTGATGTCGCTTTTGAGTCGTTCGAGTTGTACTTCGCGATCGCGTCCAATCGTGCGATGTTCCTGTTCCAACTTGACGACGGCGAGTCGCGCACTCGACGCAACTGCATCACGCTTCTGCGTCTCTGATTTGAGTCTGAGGAATTCGAGTTCGGAGATAACTCCGCTCGCACGTAATGGACTCAGACGATCTGCTTCGACGTGAGCAAAGCGCGCGGCTTCTTCTGCTTCTTTTAACTGGGCGCGTGCCTGGTCCAACGCCGCGGCGGCTGTTTGTCGTGACTCGTCGAGCGCCTTTTCACCGGCCGCGATCTCAGCGCGCAACGCCGCGACCTGCGACTCGCGCGCGAGTGGTTGTGTCTGTTGTTCCGCAAGCTTGAGACGTTCGGAAGAGTCGTCAAGCTCGACGAGCAGTTGGCCCGCTTTTACCTGTTGGCCGAGCTCGAGGTAGTTCTTGAGTACTCGACCAGAAACTTGTGCTTCGATCGGATAAGCTGCGTGCTCGACTTCGAGTCTTGCCGTGTCAGCAACTTCGTAGAGAGAGACACGCGCGAGACACGCCCAGACAAACCAAGCCCCCAGAACTACGACGGCCACGCCGATGCTGAGTATTGGCCCACGAAAGTCGGACCAATCGAACAGTCGCATTGATCGTGAAAAGGCGATGGACATCGTCAGTTCCGGGCGCTTCGTGATTTACGGTTTTAGGGTTTGCCGCTAGGACACAAACCGGCTCCCTCCCCGGCTTTGACGTTAGTCTTGACCTTCATTGTCCTTACTCCTTTATGGTTTTGGTGCACCGAAAGGATCGATGCCCACTCCCTCGCCGGCTTTGACTTTGGTTTTGAGTTTCATGTCTTTGGCTCCCTTATGGTTTGCCGTGCGGATCGAGGCCGCTTCCTTCACCGGCTCTGACTTTAGATTTCACCTTCATTGGACTTGCTCCTTTATGGTTTTGGTGTGCCGTGCGGATCGAGGCCGTTTCCTTCACCGGCTCTGACTTTAGATTTGACCTTCATTGGACTTGCTCCTTTATGGTTTTGGTGCGCCGTGCGGATCGATACCAGTTCCGTCACCGGCCTTAACTTTCGTCTTCACTTTCATGTCGTCACTCCTCATCGTTTTCGTCTTCCAAATTCTGAATTTGTTTCCATTATTTCGTGACGCTGTTTGTTAATTCAGAACTCGATCGTTAAAAGACGGCGCAGCATACGCGCGACTTGGACCACTTGTATTGAACAAACGATAGTTGTGTAGAACAGATGTGCGCGTGAGGACGTACTTACATCAAAGATTTTTTGCACCCTCGGAAAACACGAGAAGCGTAGACCGCATCGAAGCCGTCACGATGAGCACTCCCCCATACATCAGCTCAACGTCTCAAGCACTAAGACCTGGCCACTTCTACGGAAAGGTGTTACGCAAACACATTGGCCCAGGCATTATTCTGACTGAGTTGAAACACGAGCAGCCGCGCAGACTGCCCATGCATTCTCACGAGCTCGCTTTCTTCCACCTGCTTCTCTACGGACACTACTGCGAGACGTTTGGACGCAGCACCGCGAGACTCAAACCACTGACGACCATCTTTCATCCTGCCGGCGTCACGCATCACGATGAGATCGGTCCAGCCGGAATGCGAATCTTCAGCGTCGAGTTGCAGAACGAATGGTTGGACCGTCTGCGCGAAATCGGAGTCGCGCCGCAAAGCTCAGTCGCACTTCCCGGCAGTGAACTAAGCCGCCTCGCGATGCGACTCTATCGTGAGTACCTGAATCTCGATCGTTGTTCGGTCCTCGTGATCGAAGGTTTAGTTTTGGAGATGCTGGCGCTGGTGTCGCGGCCGGAGAGAGTTCCTGAGCGACGTCCGCCACGGTGGCTGTCGAAGGTTGAAGATCTATTGAAGAATGGTTTTCAGGAGAACATCACGATCGCGGAAGTAGCGGCGCGGGTTTCGGTGAATGCCGCTCATCTATCGCGGGTGTTTCGCCAGTTTCACAACCAGGCGATCAGCGACTATTTGCACGATCTGCGCGTGCAGTTTGCCTGCCAGCAACTGGCGGATCCGGAGGTGGCGTTATCGGCTATCGCCAGTGCTTGCGGCTTCGCGGATCAGAGTCACTTCACGCGCGTATTCAAACATTGCACGGGCATGACACCCGGCGCTTTTCGCGCAATGGTGTTAAACACGAGGCACACCCATCACGACGGCGCCTCCGTCAGTTGTGAAATAGAGTTGTCTTAAATTCGGGTATCGTTTCCCTGCCCGTCCTTCATCTTGACTGATCGGACCACCGGGCGGGCGGCGTTCAGCCCCAAAACCGCAAAAATCCCTGAAAAATGCTCGATTTGGTGGAGACTTTGCCGCTTGAGTGTGATATATGAGTGTCCGGTTTGCTTTTCAATCTAAGTTCTCGTTGGAGGTGTTACACCAGACTATGGCGACTAAAGCCGCGACAGGCAAGAAGCGCATGACTCAATCCGAGGTAATCAACCACTTTGCCGAATCGACAGGAATGAAGCGAGCGCAGGTTAAGGAGTTTTTCGAGGAGATGGCGACGTTAGCAGCCCGTGAAGTGAAATCTAACGGCGAATTCGTTCTTCCCGGATTTGGAAAGCTCGTAAAGAGCGAGCGTAAAGCGCGCGAGGGACGGAACCCCGCGACCGGCGAAACCATTCAGATCCCCGCCAAGACGACTTTAAAGTTCCGAGTAGGCAAGTCAATGAAAGATACCGTGCTACCAAAAAAGTAACTTCCAGCACTTATTTTTCAGCAAACGGCGCCGCCCCGTTACCCTTTCGTGGAATCCGGGCGGCGCCTTTGTCATTAGTCGCGGCGTAAGTGTAGAAATAGTTGAACTTGCAAGATTAAACGACGGCAATTGAAGAAAAATATAGACGGTTTTCGGTTCCTTCAGTATAATCTCGCGTTTCGTTGACCACCCCTGCGGCATTACGTATTAGACAACGTTTGTTTTTGGGGATTTTGCCCTGAATTCAAAGCTTTGCCGTGTGGTGGAGCGCGCATCCAAGGGGGTTGTTTGAAGCATCTATAGTTCATACGTTGAAGGCAAAGATTCTAATTGGAGGGATATAGGCAATCGTGACTTTTGATACGCACCTGCCGCTGAATGAGCGGCTTATGAGAATCGATCATATTCAGGCCCGCCGTTATTCCAAACTGAACGGTTTGGCGCTGGAGATCGCTACCGAAGGCATCGTTCGACATCTGAAAGCGTGCGACCGCATGGACGTGAATCCGGAAACGTCGGCTGTACGCGAAATCATCGACGATGCGCTCAACGGTCGTAGAGTGTTCGCGGAAACCAAGGAACATACCCGAGCGGCATAAGTTCTCTACACCTTGTTGTTTCATCAAAGAGATTGCCCGCGCCCGGGTGATCTCTTTTTTTGTGACTCCTTCCACGATGCCGCGTTTACAAATTTCGCCGTCATCGTGCTAACATTCGCAGCCATTGACATTGATGCCCCTGTAGCTCAGCGGATAGAGCATCTGCCTTGTAGGAGCCTTAATGGGGAAGCGGTTGCGCGCGTCAGCGCGCGTGGAACCCATTGAGTGGACGACCCTGTATGCGGGGACGCCCTGAGAGCCTCCGGTACTTCGACCTGTAATGGTCCAAGTAAAAATCCGCGAGGATTGGGTAATCCGCAGGAAACCTGGTGCGCGAGTTTGGTCCAGGGATCCTCAGAGACTATACGGGTCGGGACTGTGACGTCCAAGATATAGTCCAGCCAGCAACCCCGGTTTCAAGGGCGGTCAGGGAAAGCCTGATGCTGGAAGCTAAGCAGAGGGCCGCAGGTTCGAGTCCTGCCGGGGGCACCACTCCAAACAAATTATGGCGGCATTAGCTCAGTAGGTTAGAGCGCCAGATTGTGGATCTGGAGGTCGTGGGTTCGAGACCCACATGCCGCCCCAACATACCTCCTCCCCCACTTAGTCAATACTTATTACAAGCTGTTAACAAAGGAGAAAGACAATCGATGCCTGATGAGCAGAGAGTAGCCAACAACTCTCAAACCTATGCGGTGAGTGCTGACGATTTTCAGTTTGAGACGTTGGAGCAGGAGAATGGACAGGCTACCGTGATTCGATTCCAGCTCGACGATCCGCAGTATCACGCTGGTGACGTGCTGGTTGTTTTGAGCGGAAGCGAGATTTACTTCCACGGAATGATCGGTCAGGTCGCGGACGGTTGGGCCATCGCCAGCGATCGCCGCGGTTCGTTACTCGCGGCGACCGTGCAATAAACGTTTTTACCTCACGTAACCAGTCGGAAACGTGATGCGCACGCCGGGCGTAGTCGATTTCACTTCGATCTTATGAAAGCCCTTATTCAAGTGCGTCGATAAGAACGTCAACGCCGCCTGTTTCTGCAACGAAATATCCAGTTCGCGAATAAAGGGATCGAAACTCACCGGCGCGCCAGTCCCTGAAAAGAACGCGATCCCGCCAGTTTCATTCGAAAGCCGCAACAACGAACTCTGCGCATTGCTGGCCAACAACCGGTCGCCGGCAGCCGCAAGCGTAGGCGCGTAAAAGCCGTAGATCGCAACGCCGCGACGCTGCGACTCATTCACCGCACGTTGCAAGTCAACACTCTGCGTCGGCGCTGACGAATCGAGTCCACGCGAAATATCGAGACCATCCGAAACCAACAGTATCGCTCTTCGACCCAGCGGTTGTGACTCAAACTTCCTCAGCGCTTCGATGACTTCGATGTACGGATTGTATGGACCAGAGTTCGCAAACCCAGTCGGCGAGCGTAACGACTTCGCCGCCTTTTCCAAATCGGCCGTGAACTTTTGTCTTACCTGAAGACTCCCGGTGCGCAGATAACCGGTCATCACGCGCGAGCCTTTTGGCAAATTCCTGATGAACTCGGCCAGCGACTTGATCTCGTTCGAGACTGAAGGAACGAGGTCGTCCTGGATCAACACCGCGAGAGTGATCGGCGAGTTCGTGCCGAGGCCGCGAATGGAAAGGATCGTTTGCGGTTCGCCATCCTCACGCACTGTCAGATCGATGTTCTGTAGTTCGGGGATAGTTTCATCCTCGTTCATGCGGATGGTCAGCGGAATCGTGACTGGACGGCCCGCGCCACGCGGCGGTGCGCCGCCGTCGATATTCTGCTGCGGCGGCTGGGCGTAGGCAGCCTGAGTCATCAGCGCCAACGCTAAAAGACAAAGAATCGGGTAGAGTCGTCGGAGAGTCTTCATTTAACCTTCTTCCTGTTCTATCGGCGACATTATACAGTCGCGCCGCGCAAATGGCTTTGGCCGAACCTGTCGCTGGCAGACGCCGTTCTCATAAGCTAAGATCGCGACCGATAAGGCTTAAGATGACATCTTTAACGAGTCAAACTAAAGGAAAACTATCCGGCAAAGACGCGAAGACGGCCAGCCTGCTGAAACATGCGCCGTGGATCGCGCTTTTTGTTGCCTCGTTACCCGCTCCGCTCGTGTTTCTCGTGCTGTTTTTGATGACCACAGCAATCGACATGGCGGCCATCTATCTACTATTGGCGGGCCTTTCGTTAGTTGTTGGCTTCGCGCTCGGGTTGGTTATTGCGGCCATTCTTCTCATTTATAGGAAAAACTGGCTGTCCAAATTGCGCGACCGGTTAGCTTCGGATGGAATCACCGCGAATGAGGTTGTCTGGTTTACGCCGGAACTCACGTCGGCGGAGCGAAAATCCCTGAAAGAAATCGAACAAAGCAATCCTTTGCTGGCCGACGCTTACATGGAAACGCTCGCCAGCCGCCTGACCGCCTCGCGCATCATGGCGCGTTCGAAAAAGGAAATTCTGAAGGTGGAACGCCACATTAACCGCGCTCGAACACTGCGAACGGCGGAATCAGAAGCGCTACAAAAGGACCTCGCCGAAGATCATCAGCGGCTGAAAAGCGTCCATGCGCAGGCCTCGGAACACCTGCTTCAGGCTAAAACACGGTTGCAGGTGATCGAAACCACCGCAAACCGGAAACTCAGCCAGGGCGAGACTGATGCGATGATGCAGCGCCTGGGAACCGCCCAGGATCAGTTGCCTCTCGTATTGGAAATCGCCCAGCTCGAACAGCAAATCCTGCGCGAAGGACTCAATCCCGGCCCCGACAAAGCATTAGGCACTGGAAGCTAAACTCGCCTGCTCCAGTTTCGTGAGACGGTAAACGCCCGGGGCCAGTCTCTTCGCGAATCCTTCATCGACGAGCGCCCAGTTTCCCAAACCTGCTTCAGGCGCTTTTAATCCCGTAACTTGCGCGAGTTCGCGCCGCAACGTCATACCGGCCGCGGCCAGATACGCACGCGCGATCTCCTTCAGCGCGACTTCCCTGTCCACAACTTCGGTCAGTTGATCCGCAAACCGCGCTTCCGGAACCGACCAGATGTAAGTGAACTTCGGTTCGTACAAGACGTCGCTGGGAATCACTTTGAGTGTTTTCTGTAACTCAACCAACGCTTTATCGAACCGTGGTTTCTCCCTGATGCCACTCTCCTCACGCAGGTCTCGCGTCCCCATCTCCCATTCGCGGCGCATGACTTTGAGAATTAATTGAGCATCAATTGATAAATGTGTCTTTTCTGACTTTCGAGGAATTCCCCAAAGCGCGTTGAAGAATGGAATCAAACGCGGCGCGACGAAGGTGGCGTGGCCCCTCAGGATCTTCCCGTAGAAACACCGGCCACGTCGCATCACGTCGTCCTTGATAGTCCACGCCAAACTGGCTTCCGGATCTTTCTGCACGTTTCGCGGCATGTGAGCATCGCGACGGCCGCAAACGGCGACGTAAAGTGACGGTCCGGGACGGCGGGAATCCGTCAAAGCTTCACAGAAGCCAACGTCCTCGATGAACCGTTCCGCGGCGTTAACGTCTTCGACGCGACACTCGGGATCGCGTCGCCACATTCGGTCACGATAAACCTCAATCTCTTCAGGCAGCATCGGCGACGGATTCTATCAAAGTGAACTACCGGATCAGTCAATCTGAGCAATTCGGTCAGACTAGGTGGCCCATCCATTATGCCCCTAATCATCCTAAATAGTTGAACACACGTAACATACATCGATCAAACTGTTTGGCACAGTGGCTGCACAAGGGGATTTGCCAAGTTTCGCGCAGACGCGCCGGTTGGCACTTGGCTAAAAAACCCCCAGGTACGGAGATTCGCGTGATACGGATGATTAGAACAAGACGGTTGCTAACGCTCGCGGTGCTGACGAGCCTCACTCTCGGACCATCGGTCTTTACTGCCGGTGTTGCGCACGCGAAAGGCAAGCAGAACTCGCGCAGCAATAAGAGCCACAAACACGACAAAGTGGCATCAGATCTTCGCGATCAGCTCAACAACCGGGGCACAGTCAGAGCAATCCTTCAACTCAACGCGAAACCCAGCGGACAACTCAACGCACTCCTCGCTGCAAACGGTATCAAGATCAGAAAACATTTCGACAAACTGAATTCGTTCGCCCTCGAGTTGCCAACCTCGGTGGTCGAAGCGCTCGCGAATTTCCCGGAAGTCCTATCCATCACAGTTGACAGTGAAGTTCAGTCATTTGGCGGCCACGTGGCCCATACGTCCGGCACCGACAACGTCCGCTCGATGAGTGCCGACGGCAGTCTCGACGGCAACGGAATCGGAATCGCGATCCTCGATTCCGGCATCTACGGCGCGCACACGGCGTTCTCGGATACACACACGGGCCAGTCGCGCATCGTCGTCAATCTCGACTTTACCGGCGAAGGCCGCACTGACGATCCATACGGACACGGAACACACGTCGCAGCCGCCGCAGCCGGCAACGGCCTCGTTTCGCGCGGCGAATACATCGGCATCGCGCCCCGAGCCAAACTGCTCAACCTGCGCGTATTGAACTCTCAAGGTACAGGCACTGTTTCCAACGTACTCTCTGCCCTCAATTGGTTGCTGGCAAATGGCTCGAGCTACAACGTTCGAGTCGCCAACCTCAGTCTCGGTATGCCGGCAGTCAACTCATATCAGATCGATCCGCTTTGCATCGCGGTCCGCACGCTCGTGGACCAGGGAATGGTCGTCGTCGCAGCAGCGGGAAACAACGGCAAGAACAACGCGGGCCAGAAGGTCTACGGCCACGTTCACTCGCCCGGCAACTCGCCCGCGGCGATCACCGTAGGCGCCGTTGATACACGCGGCACCGATACGCGAGCTGACGACGCGATTGCGACGTACAGCTCACGTGGACCGACGCGCAGTTTTTGGACCGACGAGTCAGGCGTCAGGCACTACGACAACCAGATCAAACCTGAAATCGCTGCTCCAGGTAACAAGACCGTCTTCGCACAGTCTCCAAACAATTACCTCGTGATGCAGAATCCTTCGTTGAATGCCGGCGTGAGTGGTAACCCGACTCGCAACCAGATGCGACTCAGCGGCACCTCGATGGCCGCACCGCTGGTTGCCGGAACTGCCGCGCTGATGCTCGAAGCGAACCCGACACTGACGCCGAACCTCGTCAAAGCGTTGATGATGTACACCGCTCAGCAGCTTCCGAACTTCAACATGTTCGAGCAGGGCTCGGGCGAACTCAACGTCGACGGCGCGGTTCGTCTCGCGAAAATGGTGCGCACCACGATCAACAGTTCGACGCCGCTTGGCGCATCGCTGTTGACTGGCCCGGCGCCGGCTCCGCAAACGAGCATTACAGTTGGTCAAAGCGTCTACACGTTTTCGTGGTCGCAGGGTTTGATCGTTGGTCCAACCTACGCGACCGGCACTAACCTGATCGCGCAATATCAGAAAGTTTATGCAAAGGGTGTTTTGCTGGGCGACGGCGTGATGCTCGGCGATGGCGTGCTGATCGGTGACGGCGTTTTCATCGGCGACGGCGTTTTGATCGGCGATGTGGCCGGCGTACTGATTGGCGACTCTACGATGTTCTCGAGTGGCGTGCTGATCGGAGACAGCATTCTGACCAGCAACGGCACATCGCTCGGCGACGGCGTTTCGTTCTGCTCTCTCGGCGTGCTGATCGGCGATGGTGTGCTCATCGGCGACGGCGTCCTGATTGGTGACGGCGTGCTCATCGGCGACGGTGTTTTGATTGGCGATGGCGTGCTGATCGGCGACGCCATTCTCATGGCATTCAACGCATTGACCCTGGGCGATCCCGGCAACTCAATGGCGATCGTTCCTGACGACTACACCGACTATCTGGGTAACTAGGCAGTATCGATCCCGGTTAACGTCCCCCAACTGCTTACGCGAAGGATAGACGCCATGTTAGCGAGCCCAATCACGCATGAACGATCTGCACCACTGCCGGTTTACGTTAAGCCACTGGCTAACAGCGACCAATCAGAAGTGCTTCAGTTTTTGTCGCAACGCGCAATACACACTGTTTCGATGATGAGCTTGATTCAAGACAACGGGCTGGTAAACGAATTCAACCGCGGCACCTTCTACGGTTGCCGCGACGCGAATGGACAGCTCGAAGGCGTCGCCCTCGTGGGCCACGCAACGTTGATGGAAACAGTTTCCGACCGCGCGTTGGCATTGCTGGCGGAAGTCGCGCAGCAATGTCCGAACACTCATTTGATCATGGGTGAGAAAGATCGAGTCGCCGATTTCTGGTCGCACTATTCGACCGCCGGACGTCGACAACGTCTCACCTGTCGTGAGTGGTTGTATGAATTGAACTGGCCCGTTGCTCCACGCGAGTCGACCTCGACGTTGAGACCGGCAACGGAAGCTGAGCTCGAGTTAGTGATGCCGGTGCAGGCGGATCTCGCTTTTGCTGAAAGCGGTGTGAATCCGATGCACGTCGATCCACAAGGATTCCGAGCGCGATGTCTGCGCCGGATACAACAAGAACGAACCTGGGTTGTCGTCGACGACGACAAGTTGATCTTCAAAGCCGACGTCATCTCCAAGAGCTCGGCCGTTGTGTACCTCGAAGGTATTTCGGTCCACGACGAACGGCGAAACAGTGGCGAAGGCTTCCGATTTATGAATGAGTTAACGCACCGATTGCTTCACGACGCGAAATCGATCTGCCTCCTCGTTAACGAAAGCAATGAGCGCGCGCAGAGTTTTTACAGGAAGTGCGGCTTCCGCTTCCGCGCAACTTACGAAACCATCTTTCTGCCCCGGAAGGAGTTCCCCCGCAACTAAGTAATTTTCTGAAGCCCAGTCCCCCGATCAGCCTTGATTTAAGGCAAAACACACCTCACTGGATGTTGATACCTCGCAATGTCAGACGCCGTTGGTACTATAAGATCAAAACTGTTTGGTCCATTCCTCTGGACTATAGCCGGAGCCGGTAGCATCGCGTTTCTCTACTCCTGTTCGCAACTCCACTTCAACCGGTTCGACTCCCGCTTCGCGATTCTGCTGGCCATGCTGCTGGTGGCGTCGCAGATAACCGTGCCGATTCCACGTTTCAGATCGCAGATCTCCGTCTCGGATACTTTTGTTTTCTTACTACTGTTGTTGTACGGCGGTGCGGCGGCGGTGACTGTCGGAGCGATCGACGCTTGTATTTCGTCGCGCCGGTTTGCGAAGAAGTTTTCGATACTCGCGTTTAACTTCGGCTCCGCGGCGCTGTCGATATTCATCACCAGCGCTGTCTTACGTGCTCTCTTTGGTGAGATCGTCGCGTTGCGTGCGAAGCCGACGACGGGAACGTTTGTCGCGGCGATCTGCACGATGGCGCTCACGCATTACATCGTGAACTCCGGAATCGTCGGCATCGGATCGGCTTTCAGAACAAACCAGCCGATCTGGCAAACGTGGCACAAGCATTATCTCTGGACGTCGATCACGTATTTCGCCGGCGCGACTGCCGCTGGTCTGATCGCGGCCCTCGTCTACTTGATCGGAGCTTACGCGTTTGTGGTGGCTCTTCCGATCATCGGGTTTGTTTTTCTCACGTACCGAACTTATTTGAAGAACGTCGAGACGTCGGCGGCCCAGGCGGCGCAGGCGGAGAAGCACGTCAAAGAGCTCTCGCACTACATCACCGAGCAGGAACGCATTCGCGAACAGTTTTCACAAATGGAAAAACTGTCCGCGCTCGGAGAGCTCGCTTCCGGTGTCGCGCACGACTTCAACAACACTCTCGCCGGCATTCTGGGGCGCGCTCAACTGCTGCTACGGACCAACGATCCCGAAAAGCTAAAACGAGGTCTCGAGATCATCATCAAGACGGCTGAAGACGGCGCCAAAACTGTCAAACGTATTCAGGACTTCGCGCGCCAGCGTCGCGATCACGATTTCGAGCTCGTCTCGATCGATCAGATCCTGCTGGACGCGAGTGAGATCACACGGCCGCGCTGGAAAAACTGTGCCGAGGCGTCAAACATTCATATCACGCTCGATCTGCACATCGGATCGAATGCGATGGTCATGGGCGACGACTCCGAGTTACGCGAAGTGCTCGTCAACATGGTCTTCAACGCCATCGATGCGATGCCCGAAGGCGGCACGTTGAGTCTCTCGACTTCGACGGTCGAGCAATCGGTGGTTATCAAGATCGTAGACACCGGCGTGGGAATGTATCCGGAAGTTCGGTCGCGCATCTTCGATCCGTTCTTCACGACGAAGGGCAAAGCCGGGCTGGGTCTCGGCCTGGCGGTGAGTTTCGGAATCATTCGCCGGCATGGCGGCAACATCGAAGTCGAATCCGAATATGGAAACGGGACCGAGTTTCGCATCACGCTTCCGGTCGCGGAGATCGTCGAGGGCGACATCAGAGTCGATTTTTCGAACCAGGAACCGCCGCCGTCGTCCGTGATGAACGATCTACCGCCGTGTGAATCGAATGCGCGGCCGCGTCTGCTGGTCGTCGACGACGAAGACTTCGTCAGAGATCTGTTACAGGAGATTCTGGAAGTTGAAGACTGCGAGGTCCACCTCGCGTCGAGTGGCAGCGAGGCGCTCGAGATCTTTCGCGACAATCGCTTCGATGCAGTTTGTACTGACGTCGGAATGCCGGGAATGAGTGGCTGGGAACTGGCGCGTGAGATTCGTCACCTGGACCAGCGAATTCCGATTGCAGTCATTACTGGTTGGGGAGAGGCTGTCGGATCAAATGAACAGAAGGCGGCGGGCGTCGATTGGATCATCGCGAAGCCGTTCACGGCGGACCGCATCGTGGAACTCGTGCGCGATCTCACGCGCCTACGCGAGTCACGCAAACCGCTCACAACAGCGGCCGCGTAATCTTCTTAAAACCGCGTTGGCGTTAGACGGTGTTCGAGCGCGCGTTTGACGCTGTCCTCAACAACTTCGAGGCGAAAAGGCTTCAACAGGTAATCAAAAGCGCCGCGGGCGAGGAGGCTTTGCGCCTGCTCCTGATCGCTCAAACCGGAAACGACGATCACCGGCGTGCCCGGATAGAGTTCTACCACTCGATTCAGCAAGTCCAATCCAGTCAAACCAGGCATCGAAACGTCGGTCAACACCAGATCGAAAGCCTGCGCCTCCAATCTCGCCAGTGCTTCCTCAGCCGTCGCTGCCGTCTGACATGCGTGGTCTTGTGACAGTAGCTCGCAGAGCGTGTCACGGATTATGTCGTCGTCGTCGACAACAAGGATCTCAGCCATGATGGTCCTCCCACTTCAACTCATCAAAGGGTCTCCCTGGGCCAGGGAAAGATGCGAGACTTCTTTGAACTTTGCCGCTGTGAGGGCAAGCGCCGTGAGGGGCTCACGAATCATAACATTATTCGCAACGCGCCGGACGAAAGTTTCCTTTGAATTTCGAAATTCGAATTTCGAAATTCGAATTTCAAGGCTGCTCGGACCCGTATGTTATTCTTTCCACGGGAGCCCTGATCGATGTCCGTTACGAAAGCAACCGTACAGTTTGTCAGCGACGACTTGTTCGTCGGCGTCACTCCATCAAATCATGCGGTCACACTCGACACTGACAGCAGTCGATCGTGCGCGCCGTCGCCGACGGAGTTGTTACTGCTCGCGGTCGGATCGTGCACGGCAACGGACGTCGCCGGCATCCTTGCGAAGAAGCGACAACACGTCACGCGTTACGTCGTCGAAGTTACCGGAGAGCGACGCGAGGAAACTCCGCGCAAGTACATGTGGATGAAAGTTCATCACGTTCTCACCGGGCGTGGACTCTCGGAAACAGCAGTGGCGCACGCCATCGAGCTCTCAGACACGAAGTATTGCAGCGTTGCGGCATCGTTGAGACCCGGCGTAGAAATCCAAACCAGCTTCGAGATCATCGAAGACCCATCAGACCCGGCAAGGGGAGAAGTAAGGTAGTGTTAATAAAGACCACGCTCTTTTTGGTTTGCCTCCTTTTCACTTTCAACTCAAACGCAGCGGGAATGCAGGCGGCGAGCGAAGCAACGCTGGCGTCCGTCCGTCGCAGCGACGCCGCGAGTCGTGACGCAAACGGCAAGTTGCAGAAACTCACGCCGGCCGAACACATGCGCCGCGCAGCGGTGTATCTCAGCGTTCGCGCCTTCGCCGAAGCTCGCGATCACTGGCAAACGTTCATCGACAACTATCCGCAGGATCCGCGCGTGCCCGAAGCCATGCTCGGCATCGGACGTTCTTACTTCCTCGGCAAGATCTACGAAGACGGCTACACGGTCTTCAACGAACTGGCCCAGAAATACAACTCGACTAAAGAAGGACGCGAGGCGTTGAACTTCAGCGCCGCTTCCCTGCTTCGCATGGGCCGGTTCACTGAGTCGGCGGCGCGATACATGGAATACGTCGAACGTTTCCCGAACGGCGAACGCATCGACACCGCGCACCTCAACGTCATCGACACGCTTCGTGAAGCTAATCGCCCATCGGAGGCACTTGCCTGGGTCGCAAAAACGCGTCAACGATTCGCAGGCACGGCAGTCGAGACAAACGCCATCTTCGCCGAGCTGCGATTACACATCGCGGAAGCAAACTGGCCGGCCGCGATCCGCACGGCAAACGAGTTATCGAAACGAACCTTCTCAAGAGCAGTCGATACTTCTCGATCCGAAGTCGCTTACCTCTATGCGTTCAGTCTCGAACAGGCAGGTAGAAAAGACGAAGCATTCAACGCGTATCTCGCGATTCCGGACGGCATCGACTCGTATTACGGATGGCTCGCCACGAAGCGTCTGCACGCGATTGCGGATCGCGACCGCGCCGAGATCGTGTCGAGACGCGAAGCTCAGGTTCACTCTACGATCGCCAATGTCGCCGAAGCTTATCCCGCGCCGTATCGACAGTCGATACTCAACGCCGCGAAAGCACGCAAGATCGATCCGCGTTTCATTCTGGCGTTGATCAAACAGGAGAGCGTCTTCAAGCCGACGGCCAAATCACCGGCGGGCGCGCGCGGACTTTTGCAACTCACGATGGACGCCGCGGTGAAGTTCGGACCAGGCGCGGGATTTCGATCGGTAACCGAGAACCAGCTCTACCAACCTGACACGTCGATCACGGTCGGTGCGGAGTATCTCGAGTTTCTCGCCGGGTTGTTTCCGAAGATGCTCGAGCCGGTGGCGGCCTCATACAATGGCGGTGAAGACAACGTGGCGCGCTGGCTGAAACGTTCGCGACACAACGACCCCGGAGTTTTCACGGCGGAAGTCGGCTTCGACGAAACGAAGGGTTACATCCAGAAAGTGATGTCGAACTATCGAGCGTATCGTGAGCTTTACACGGCCGAGTTAGTTCGGAAATAGATACCTGATCGTCACTTCGGCGACCGGACGCGAGTCGAGCTCCAAGTCGATCCAGTCAACATCGTGACGGACCGAACGTCCGATACCGGTCGCGGCTTCGTCTCTCGACCTCGATTTCGCTGACGAACTCCTGCCGGCAGCAGGAGCTTCCATCGTTGCAGGACCGTCCGCAGAAGATGAGCGACTGTCGTCCCGCCAGGTTGGGGGCGGCGTGACAGGCACTACGCGCCGGCGCTCGCGAAAGAACACCGCCGAAATCACGCCGAGATTCCCAGTGCGACCGAGTTTTGCCGCGTAAGAATCGCGTTCGTTGGTGAAATAGAAACGACGCGCCTGCTCGGAGTTCATTTGCCAACCGCTGATCGTGATCGTCTCGTACGGCTCCATCACCCACTTGCTGGAGTTCCACGCCGAGGTCTGTCGCGCATCGATCGTGCTGAGCCCATCGACGGACAGCGCCACCGCAACCCGCTCGCGGCTCGGATTTCGCAGTCGAATCTCGTATTCGGCGTTGCGAATCGCCTCGACGTAGGTTCGGCCGCGGTCGTAACACTCCGCCAGGCGGCGGCCGTCAACCAGGACATCGACTTCAAAAGCGGGAGAAACAATAGGCCTGCCCGGGCGAGTGACCTTCGGAGTTTGCTGGGCTTTTGCGGGTTGCAGGTAGATAGTCGCACCAGTTCCCACCACAACGGCCACCGCGAAAACGACAAACGGCGCGGTTAACAGACGAAATCGCCTCATCGGACGTTCCTCCCATTCCGGAATCTCAGTCGGTGTTTGAACGACTTTTGCGACGGTTTCTTGCATCAAAAGGAGATTTGTAAGAGGTTTCTCACAATACCGGAACACATTTGCCGACCTTTTTCGGTTGAGTAAACGCGGAGGGAAACGCTACAATTGCCCAGCCAATCCGGATGAAATAAACTGACAATCGTGTGTAGTCATTCCCCCTTAGTTCTAGCGCTTAGGAGAAACTGATGGAGTATGCTCTGACCGCAACCAAAACCGAGGCTCGCGCGGGATCCTATTACGATCGGATCGCCCGGTTTTATGATCTGACTTTCAAAGTCAATGGTTACGGCCGCTCTTTGGATGAGTACTTCAAGAAACATCCGCTGCCCGTTTCCCGTGGACATCGCATCCTCGATGCCGGTTGCGGCACCGGGCTGCTGACGATGGCGCTCTTGCGGGCGATTCGGTTCCCGGTTTCGATTACGGCGCTCGACTTGTCGTCGACTTCGGTCGCCGCGGCGCGCAAGGCGCTTTACTACAGCGACGGACGAAAACGCGACGTCACGTTCACCCAGGGCAATTTGCTTTGTTTACCGTTCGCGGATGAGTCGCTCGATCTGGTGGTGACTGCGGGAGCGCTCGAGTATGTCCCGCTCGAGGATGGGTTGAACGAGTTAGCGAGAGTGATTGTGCCGGGTGGTCACTTGTTACATCTTCCGATTCATCCCGGTGTTGCAGGCAAGTTTCTCGAGATCCTGTTCCGGTTCAAGAGTCATCCGCCGAAGGATGTCATCAACCAGACGGAGCATCATTTCCGCATCGTTCACCAGTATCGCTTCAAGCCCCACCAGGCGATCGGCTGGAGCAAGACCGCGATCATGGCCCAGAAGGTGTAGGCATTTTCCATTCGTCATTTTCCATTTAACATTTGTCGTTTAAATGAAAAATGAAAAACGGCAAATGGAAAATGGAAAATGCTCACTTTCCAACCGGCGTTAGTCGCATGATCCGGTCGTCGTCGCTCGTCGGCTTGCCTCGACCGTCTCGGTTCGAAGTAGAAAAATACAGATAGCCATCCGGACCTTCCGCTACATCGCGGATACGTCCGTATTCTTTAACGACATCTTCCTGGCTCACAACTCTGCGGCCGTCCAACTCCACGCGAATCAATCTCTCGCCACGCAAACATCCGAAGAAGAAGTTTCCTTTGAACTTCGGAAACACCGAACTGCGATAGAACATGCCGCTAGCCGGCGCGCAGGCTGGTGTGTATTCGAGTAACGGCGACTCGAGACCGGCGCGTGTCTGCGTGTGATGAATCGTGGGCCAACCGTAGTTCTTTCCCTTCTCCACGATGTTGACTTCATCGCCGCCGCCTGGTCCATCGAAACCACTCGGACCATGTTCAGTTTGAAACATCAGGTTACTGCCGGGCTGGAAGTCCATGCCCTGCGCGTTGCGATGGCCCAGGGACCAGATCTCCGGCCGCGCGTTCTTTTGAGTGACGAAAGGATTGTCCTGTGGGACGGAGCCGTCGTCGTTGAGCCGCAGAGTCTTTCCGGCGAGTGAATCCATCTTCTGCGCGAGTTGGCGATCGGTCGCGTCGCCGGTCGTGATGTAGAGTTTGCCGTCCGGACCAAAACGCAAACGGCAACCGGCGTGAAACTGCGCGGCGGGAATGTTCTCGATAATCACCTTTCGATCAACAAGGCCTTCCGGCGTCTCTCGAAATCGAACGACGCGCACCAGCGAACCGCCGCTGCCATAGCCGTACGAAAGATAGATAAACTGGTTTGTGCTGAACTGCGGATGCAGCGCAACACTCATCAGTCCTGTTTCGCCGGTCTGTTCGACGTCCTCAACAACAAACAAAGGCTTCTCGCGCAACGCACCTTTTTCAAAAACGCGCACACGTCCCGCACGCTCGGTAAAGATCATCCGCCCGTCCGGCGCCCACACAATGGACCACGGCACCTGCAATCCGCCCACGACTTTCTCGACTTTGAACTGAACGCCTGACTGCTGTGAATTCTCGACTTCGCCCGCGCCGCGTCCCGCAGGCGGTTCACTACAACCAAAAGCCACAACGATAACGAACACAAATATAGAGTATGGAGATAGTCTCATAGTGAACACGGATTGAACTGATGTTTTACGAGGGGGCTTCTAGTGTTGAATGTATTCGTGAAGCAGTTTGATCTCGTCACCCTGCTCGCCGACTTCGACACGCAGCAGATCACGCATCGAAAGCATTCCGACCCAACGATCGCCGTCGACGACCGGCAGATGGCGCGTGCCGATCATCTCCATCCGCTCCAGTGCCTGGTGCGGCGTTTCGTCACATTGGATCACAGCGCGCAATTCACTCGTCACGTCGCCGACCATAACGTCTCGCGGATTGCGTTGTGCGACGACAACGCGATTCAAAACGTCTCGCTCGGAAAACACGCCAAGCAATTTGCCAGCCTCGTCGAGTACGCAAACGGCGCCGATATTCCGCGCGGCCATAAACTCTGCCGCCTCCTGCACCGTTGCCGACGCCTTGGTCGAATAAGGCTCGCGATTACGGATCACGTCGCGAATAAGCATCGCAGTGGCCTCCTGATGCTGGAAAGTTAGGGGTGGCGGGTATTATACCTTAACCAAACAGATTTGCCTGCGCCGATGGCCGACGAAATGTGGTTCCGGTCGAAGTCTTGTGTTCGCGGCGCTTGTTGAAGCCGAGACGTTGGCAGTGAATTTTGAACAGGCGCTCCGTCGCTTCCCAGTATTGGCCTTTGCCGCGCATACGTTCGCCGAAGACGCTGGAGTTCAACTTGCCGCCGCGTGCTTCACGAATTCGATTCAACACGCGATCGGCTTTCGTCGGCAACTTCTCACGCAAACGCTCTTCAAAATAAGGCGCGACGCTGCCGGGCAAACGAAGCATGTTGATGAACGCCTGTTGCGCGCCGGCCTCTTTGGCACGTTTCAACAACACGGGAATGTCCGTCGATAGACCGGGAATGACGGGCGCGATCCCGATGCCGACGCTAATGCCGGCCGCGGCGAGTGCTTCCATCGCGTGAAATCGAGCTTCGGGCAACGGTGCATAAGGCTCGACGGCGCGCGCCGTTTCGACGTCGGTGAACGGAATCGTGAAAAACACTCCGAGACTCGCGTTTTTCGTGAGTTCCTGAAGCACGTCGATGTCTCTGCGAATCATCGCCGACTTCGTGATGATGCCCACTGGCTGGCGAAACTCCGCGCAAACTTCCAGACAGCGACGCGTGAGTTTGTAGTTTGCTTCGAGCGGGATGTAGGGATCGGACGTAAACGAGAAGACGATCTCGTCGCCTTTCCAGGACGGCTTCATCAATTCTTTGCGCAACAGCTCCGGTGCGTTCACCTTCGCGACGATCTTGCGATCGAAGTCAGTGCCGGCGCCATAGCCGAGATACTCGTGCGTCGGACGACTGAAGCAGTAAGTGCAGCCGTGAATACAACCGCGATAACAGTTGACCGTGTAGTCGAAGCCGACGTCAGGACTGTCGTTGTGCGTGATGATGTTGCGCGTCGAAGTCTCTTCGAAGACTTCGAGCTTGGCTTCGGGCGGCTCGCCGATCCATTCGACGGAGTGCGTCAACCACGGGTTCGGCGGATTTTCTACGTACTGCATAAAACTCTACTTCCCGTCTTTACTTCCCTTTATGTCCATTGCACGAAGAAAAAGCGATATTTGTCAGGATCTTCGAGCGTGATGAAACGCCCGCCCCAGCCTTCGTCAACCGGCGCCGCGACGTCCGCTCCTCGTTCGATAAGCTGCTCGTAATATTGATCGACGTCCGCGACGCCGACGAAGAAGTGAACGCCACGCCCGCGCCGCAACATCGTTTCCAGATGCTGGGCCAACGTGATCTTCAACGCACCGCCGCGAAGCTTCGCCATCGGCGGCTCGGCCTTCGCGTTGATCGATTCGACTTCCATTCCCAGCACGTCTTCGTAAAACGCCACCGACTCCTCGAGACTGTTGACTTCGAGAAACAGCAGATCCAAACCTTCGATCATCGTGTTCCTCAAACCGACATCAGCAAATAAAGTCCGTAACCACTCGTGATGATTACGACCCAGAATGCGAGTTCCTGGAGCGTCGTGTGGCGCTTGAACCGGTTCGTGACCGGCAGTGATTGGTTGACTTTCACCATCGCGCTACGTGCGAGCAACACTCCGAAACCCACGACGAACACGGCCAGTATCGCGAGCGGCCAGAGAAACCAGATCCATTGAAATCGGACCAGCAACAACAGGAACAGACCCGCAGCTAAACATAAGCCGGCGCTGAGTACGTGTCCGAAGACGCCGACGTCGCGAGCAGTTGGCGTGTTCACATGTGCATAACGCGCGGCTCTCGGAGGTTGCCAGCTGTCGTCAGTGCGTCGCGGGCGCCGGACGGAATCGTAATCGCGACGCAGACTCGCATCTTTCAGCACGCCATACGCTTCGTTCAGCAGCTTCATGCGTTCTTCGCTGCCGCCGCGATCCGGATGATGCTTCGAAGCCAGTCGCCTGTAGCTACGATCGATCTCAGGCTGCCGGGCATCCTTGTCCACACCTAAAATGGCGTAGTAGTCTTTGTTCGAATCGAACTGGCTCATCGCGAATCTGCTGATTCTAGGAGTGGTTTTTTCATTTGGCAAATCACATTTTTATTCCTGGTGACGACCTGGTTTTTCAACTCGAAAGCGGCTTTGGCGTGCTGCGCGTAATCGCTATCGAAGGCGAAGGCGCGGACACGGTCTGGCATCTTTTGGCCTATGACGATTTCTTTCCCGACGTTGAATCGGCCGAAAGCGCGCTCGCCGGACCGACGCGTTTGCCGGTCCGCAAAGCTCACATGGCCCTGACGAATCGCGCGTTCGAACGCACGCCCGCGGCGCGTCTCGGCAATCGTCCGGTTGACGACGATGAACTGGTCGAGTATCGCAAGTGGCTCGACTCCGAAAGATCCGTGTCTGATCGCTCAGCCCTTCTAATGCTTGGCATACGTTGAAAATCCGTGAATAAAGCCCGTCGTTTACTTCCGTTACTCGCACTTCTCCTTTTAACTTCGTTTGTTACGTTTGCCGCTCGCGTCGAGCGACTGATCGACACGTGGCAACCCAAGCATTATTCCGTCAAGTTGACATTAAACGATCAACTCTCGGAGCTCGTGTCCGCGAGCGCACGCATCGACGTTTACGTTCTAAAGCGAACCTCCGTTATCGACCTCGATTTCGGCGAGCTTAAGACAAACACAGTCACCGTCGATTCAAAACCAGCTTCGTTCACGCATCGCAACGGGAAACTCGAAATCACACTCGCCGAACCCGCCAATCCGCGAACACTACTCGTCATCGAAGTCTCGTATCAGGGCAAGCCAAAAGACGGCCTGATAATGACCAACGACAAAGACGGAAAGCCGTCCGCGGTCGGCGACAACTGGCCCAATCGCGTTCACCACTGGATTCCAACGCTCGATCATCCCTCGGCAAAGGCCACGATCGCGTTTACGATCACCGCTCCGGCACGTAACGAAGTCGTCGCGAACGGCCGTTTGGAAAACGTTGAAACAACCGCGAACGGCACGCGCACGTGGACCTACTCGGAAGGATTTCCAATCCCGCCGTACTGCATGATCATCGCCGTGGGCCAGTTCACTCGTCTCGAACCGAGCCAGCGATCGCCGGTACCGGTTTCGTATTACGTCCCCGGTTCCGACAGCCAGTTCGCACTCAAAGGATTCGCGCCGACGATACCCTCGCTCGAATACTTCAACGAGATCGTCGCGCCGTATCCGTATGAAAAACTCGCGATGATCGTCGGCGCAACTCGTTTCGGCGGCATGGAAAACTCAAGCGCCATCGTCTTCGCGAGCACGCTTTTCGATCGCCGTCCAAACGCGAAGATCAGCGCGCCTTACGGTATTCCCCGCGGCACTGTCGCGCTCATCGCGCACGAGATCGCGCACCAGTGGTTTGGCGATTCGGTCACCGAAGCGACGTGGTCCGATGTCTGGTTGAGCGAGGGTTTTGCGACCTACTTCGCAGGCCTGTTTCTACAGCGATACGAAAGCGAGGCCGCGTTTCAGGATTACATGAACCAGGCGGCCGAACGAGTCTTCGAATACGAAAAGAAGAACCGCACGCCGATCTTCGATCCTGAAACTGAAGACCTGATGGATCTTCTCAATCCCAACAGCTATCAGAAAGGCGCGTGGGTGCTGCACATGCTTCGTTCGTCGCTCGGCGACGACGTTTTCTTTCGCGGCATTCGCGATTACTACCATGCGCACCTGAACAGGACCGCAACCACTGAAGACTTGCGCGCGGCGCTCGAGAAGGCATCAGGAAAAGATCTGTCGGGTTTCTTTAAGAGATGGACTTACGACAGCGGGCATCCGAACTATCGACTGTCGTGGCAGTGGCGCAACAGAGATCTGCGGCTGGTCTTGCGACAGACTCAATCCGGTAACGCGTTTCTCGATCACGTTCCGATCACCGTCACAACGGCGAAAGGCAAACGTGACTTAGTTCTGAAACCAACAAACAAACAGTTCGAGCAAACGATTCGATTGGATGAAAAACCAACCTCGATCGAGATCGATCCGCGTAACACGTTACTGAAAGAAGTTACGCCATAAACCCGAGGTTCGCCGTCGGGAACCTGCCAATCAGCGGAAACACTGCCGACAGATCCGCCGTCGATAAGCCATACCACGTCGCCAACGTCGCCGCATATTGTTCGACCGACGTCGTCGGGATCCACCGCCCGCGCGGACTCGATCCGCCGTCCGTATCGTCTGGTCCACCGAGACGCAAGATCGGATACGCGCCGTACAGCGTGTGGCCCAACACCGATCCGCCGACAATCAATTGATGATTTCCCCATGCGTGGTCCGTGCCGACTGCGTTTACACCGGTTCCCGCGGGTTGGAACGTGCGGCCGAAGTCAGACATCGTAAACGTCGTGATGTTGTCCTGAATTCCGAGTTCGACAGTCGCGGCATAGAAAGCGCCGATAGCCTGGCTCAGTTGCGTCAACAGATTTCCCTGCCCGCCGATCTCGGCTGAATGCGTGTCGAAGCCGCCGATCTGCGTGAAGAAGATCTGGCGCTTCATGTTGATGCCGGCGGTCGGGTCTGTACACGCTTTGATCAGCAGCGCGACCTGTTTGAGTTGCCGGCCCAGCGACGTGTTCGGAAACACCGTCGTAAGAGTCGGATTGACGCTACTGAGCGCGGCGTCAGTCTGCATCGAGCTCGAACGCGTGTCGCTCGCGGCTTTGACTAATTTGAAATTGTTGTCGAGCGTGCGCAACTCGTTGAACGACGCGAGCCGCGCGTTGGTGTCGGCGGTGCTCATCCCGGAACCGTTATTCAAAATCAACACGTTTGCGAGCGTCGTGTTTGAATCGGCCACCGCGAGCTGGCGTGTGTCGACGCCTGTCAACAACAGATTGATTCCCGCGATGGAAACATTGCTCGGAAACGTCGCCGCACCGTTGAGACCGATCGTCTTGTCTGCCAGCCGCCCGCCCCAGCCTGTTTGACTGATGGAGTTTGAAATAGCGGTTTGAAACAGTCCGACCTGGTCCGAGTGGGAAAACAGTTGCAGCGGCTTTTTGCCGGTGCCGTTCTGATACGTGGTGCGCGTGATCGGCTCGACGAGTGGTCCATTGTTACAGAGTACCGCGAGCTTGCCCTGGTTGAAGAGATCTCGCACCTCGGGCATGTTCGGATGAAAACCGTAAGAGCCGCCGCTCACCGGCGACACAGGCAACAGGCTCGCCTGCGCGATCGCCAAACCGGACGCGGCGCGAACGTTCGAATATCCCTCGACAAGGCTGCCCGCTGGTCCATTGTATTGATCGAGCGAGACGAACATGTTGTTGCCGTCGTTGCCGCCGTTCAGGAAGATGCAGACGAGGGCTTTGTAGCTCGTGGCGGATTGCGGCGTGAGCGCATGGACCACGCCGAACGTGTCGATACTCGAAGCCAGCGCCATGCCGCCGAGGGCGCAGGCAGTTGAACGTAAGAAGTCTCTGCGTGATATTGACATGACGTTTATCTCTGAATGTCGTACTGCGAAGATGTTGCGACCAAATAGACCGCGGTGCGCGCGCGCTTCTGATGGCGCGTCGTGAGATTGGCATCGTTGATTAAGCTCAACGCGTTGACGATCGACGTGCGCATCTGTGCGTGCATCGTGCCGTGCAGGAGCAGCGCGTCAAGGTAATTCACCACGTCGAGCGGATTTGCCGCCATCGCTTCGAGATTCGCGATATCGATCGACGTGCCGCGTGGTCTATCAGGACTGGCGGCGGTCGGCGTACTGTTCACCGAGACCCCTGAGTAAGTCAGCGTGTTGATGGCATTTGCTCGTCGAAGCGTCGTAGTCGTCGAGAGTATGCCGAAAGCCGGACCGAGTATCTTCGTGCCGGGAACTTCGTAAGCCGGTTGGTAATAACTGAACACCGTCGCCGGCTGGAAGATCGGCTGGTCCAACGAGCCGGTAAAATCACCGCCTCGGCTGCCGAGCACGCCGTCGCTGGTCGAGGTTTTGTCGAACGACTTCACGTTGAACGCACGGAGAAAACCGTTGACGTACTGCGCCGGTTCGCGAAGTTTGCCGTAGTTTGGCGCAGTCTTCAGATCGCCGCGTGCTTCGGGATCCAACAGTATCGCCTGGATCACGAATTTCAGGTTTCCGCGTGCGTTCGTACAGCCTTGTGAATAGAGTCCGTTGCAATCGTTGTTGAAAACACGAGCGACGCGTTCTACGTAAGCGGGGCTCGGATTGCTCGTCACGAGATGCTGAATCAACTGTTTGCTCAGAAATGGTCCAACATTCGGATGGTTCGCCAGATGGTCCATCACCGCGGTCATGTCTGACTGAGCACACGCGCTGTTTTGCGTTCCGTTTGTGCTGGTGCACGCCGGAATCGAGAAGCCATTCAACAGCGTCTTCGCGCCTGCGTCGTGATTCTGACCGCCGCGCGGGACCATCGGATCGCGAAAGTTCGTGATGCCGGTGCCGAGCAAAGTCGGATTGAAGTTCCAACCGGTGAAGACGCGCGTGAATTCGTTAACGTGCGTTTGCGTGTAAGTAGCAAGCGGTACGCCTTGCGAGTCGAGTTGCGGCGTGCCGTCGAGATTCAGAACTTCCGTGCCGATTGAGAACAGTTGCAGGATCTCGCGCGCGAAGTTCTCGTTTGGATTCGTTCGCGTGCTGAGACGCATGTCGAGATACTCGCCCATCGCCGGCGTCAAAGTGATCTCGTGCAGCAACGTGCGATAACTGCCAAACGCGTTGCGATCGAGTGCCTGCAAGTAAACAGTCATCCAACTCGGACGATTCACTTCGCTGTTCGCCGAGACGACAAGGATCTGATGCAGCGCGAAAGCGACGCGCTGGCGTAATTGATCGTTGCCGTACAGCGCGCGCGTGAAGAAGTTCCGATGAATCGGATACATCGTGTAGTTATCGCGCACGCAGACGTTCTGGTTGTAATTGGGATCCGCTGACGTCGTCGGACACTGTTGCGTGCTGTCGTCGAGCGGAAAGACGAGATCCGGATAGTTTGAGCCTTTCGCGGGATTCGCAGGCGCGAGACTGAACTGTTCGTCCAGGTAAGCCTTGAAGCCCATCGCTTTCACGCGCGCGATTTCCGCCGGAGTTGGTCCCCAACTCGCCTGTTCGAGAAAGCGAACAGTATCGGCGTCGGTTGCTGGTCCAGTGTAGGGGTCGGGCACTAACGGCGGATCGGCGCCGGGCGGAATCGCCGGTGCGGGAGTCGCGACTGCGCCTTGATCGTCCGCTGGTCCACCACCGCTGTGTCCAATGGCAACACGCACGCGATTACTCGCCATGCCGTGCAGATTGAGTCGCAAAAGAACGTCGCCGGCGTCTCCCAGATCGTCAGCCAGCCGGACGACGACCATCGTGATGCCCGGAAAGTTTGGCACCTGGCCCACGTACTCGACGCGCAACGGATAGATCTTTCCGTTTCCGTCCTGCACGTCGGCTGAAAACGCATTTGCGCCTTCGCCGGGCAGGAGTTCGAGGTCCATCGCGAATATGCAGATTCGCGTCCTCGTATCGGGGCCGTAGTTGACCGACGAGGTCAGCGCAAACGGCTCAGCCTTCAGGGTCGACAACTCGAGGGCGATGGCCCGCGTGGAAGTGGCCTGGCTGATTAAAATGGGTTTCTTGTTGGTCGCCGCGGAGCCGGGGATCGCGCCACCGCAGAATAGGACCATGAACAGGAGAAACGACGCGCACGGAAGAACACGTTTCATATAGGGTATGGCTCCGGTCACATTTCCGAGAACAACTGCCGAATCAGGTGAGAGTGATGGGGTTGCAAGCCAATATACGCGGGCGCGCAGGGACCAATCAAGCTTTATCTCTGTAGCCGTGTTTATGGACGCGAATCTGTTCCGTTTATTGACAGAATCGCGGACTGCAATGTATACAGCAAGTAGCTGTTCTGCCTGATATTTAAGGCCGTTAGTAGTTCCGTCCTCTTCTTTCCCATGAGAAAAAGTTGATGCCCCCTAAGTACGACATTTTCATAAGCTACGGACACCTTGACGATGAGGATCCAGCCGGTGACGTCAAAGGCTGGGTCGATCTGCTGGTCGAGCGTTTGCCGCGCCTGGTCAGCAACAATCTCGGTTACCTGCCGGCGGTCTGGCGCGACGAACGCAGCCTTCGCGGAAACGATCTGCTAACCGCTGCGATCGGCGAAGGCGTTACCAATTCCCTGCTGATTATCCCAATCCTCTCACCGCGTTACGTCAAATCCGCCTGGTGCCGTCGAGAGCTGGAGACGTTCTGCGCTACGCCACCGCCGCCGGGACTCCCGGCCCATCGTTCGCGCGTCTTCAAAGTGATTAAGACTCCGTTGCTCTTCAATCTGGCCCAACAGGAACCGGAACCATTGCGGGAGCTGGTCGGTTACGCATTCTACGAAATGGAAGGCGAGATGCCTGTCGAGTTCGCGGCGGAAGTCGTGCCGAGTAAAGATCCACGATATTGGACAACGTTACGTCGCCTCGCATGGGACGTTTCAAACATGCTTGCGATTCTGAAACAAGCGGAGGCGAGTGCAAGTTCCGACACAGCGCCTTCCGTGAGTGTCACGCCCGTTGTTACCGGCTCGACCAACGGAACTCAAAAGTTCGTCTATCTCGCGGAGACCACTTCCGATCTCACGACCGAACGCGAACTGGTCCGCGACGAATTGCGGCAACGCGGTTACGGCGTCCTACCCGAAGAGAAACTTCCCGCCGACGAACTGCAACAGATCGAAACAAGCGTTCGCAACACACTCGCACGTTGCGCGATGTCTGTTCACCTGATCGGAAAACGTTACGGCTCGACACCCGAAGACGATCCGCGTTCGCTACTTTCGATTCAGGAAGAACTCGCAGCCGCAAAGAATGCGAGCGACGCGAGCTTCTCTCGTCTGCTCTGGATGCCGCAGGGGCTCACCCCAACCGAGATCACCGACGCGCGTCAGAAACAGTTCGTCACCGATCTGCAAAACCGTATCGGCACGGGCGCGGAGTTGCTGCAAACGAGTATCGAAGATCTAAAAACGCGCATCGTCGAAAAACTCAATCCGCCTGCGAAACCGTCGGCGGCCGCCGCCAGACCAGCGCGATCAAAACTAAAACAGGTCTATCTCATTTGCGAGAACCGCGATCGCGCGTTGATCCGGCCCATCAAGGAATATCTCTTCAAACAAAACATCGAAGTGATCACGTGGCTCGACGACGAAACCGGCCGCACGCTGATGGACTATCACCACAAGAACCTGCGCGAGTGTGACGCGGCGCTCGTCTTTTTCGGCAACGGCGACGAGCCGTGGGTTCGCAAGAATCTCGAGGATCTCGAAAAGGCTTACGGCTACGGCCGTGAGAACGATTGGACCGCGAGCGCCGTTTACGTCGGCGCGCCACCCAACGATCAGAAAGAAGATTTCCTTACTCATCTTGTTCCTTACGTCATTCGTAACTTCAATTCATTCGATCCCAACGACCTGCGCGATTTTGTGACGGCCGTGCACGCGTCGGAAGGAGAGCAGCAATGATCGAATCCAAAGTCATCAAGAATCCGTTCCCCGGTCTACGTCCTTTTGAAACGGATGAGTACAGATTATTTTTCGGCCGCGAAGGCCAGTCGGATGCGGTGCTCGCGCGGCTCCAGCGCACGCGTTTTTTGGCCGTCGTCGGTACGTCAGGCAGCGGAAAGTCGTCACTGATCCGCGCCGGTCTGATGCCCGCGTTGCGCGGCGGAATGATGGCTGGAGCTGGATCGGGTTGGAGAATCGCAGTGATGCGACCGGGCGGCGATCCGATCGGAAACCTTGCCGCCGAACTCGCGAAAAAAGACGTTCTACCAGAAGCGGGCGCGGGTCTGCGCGCAGAAGAAGCCGAAGCAGTGATCGATGCAACATTGCGAGGTGGTTCACTCGGCATCGTCGACGCAGCTCGCCAGGGACGTCTCGGGGAACATGAGAAGCTGCTGATCATTGTGGACCAGTTTGAAGAGTTGTTTCGCTTTCGCGCGGCGCAGGAAAACACGACCGCCGACGAAGCCGCGGCGTTTGTAAAACTGTTACTCGAAGCGTCGCAGCAGCGTGTGTTGTCGATCTACGTCGTGCTCACGATGCGTTCCGACTTTCTCGGCGACTGTGCTCAGTTCCAGGGACTGCCCGAAGCGATCAACGATGGTCAGTATCTGATTCCGCGAATGACGCGCGACGAGCGACGCTTCGCGGTGACTGGTCCAGTCGGCGTCACTCGCGGAAAGATCAGCGAGCCGCTCGTGAATCGTCTCTTGAACGACGTCGGCGACAATCCCGATCAGCTGCCGATCCTGCAACACGCGCTGATGCGCACGTGGGACCATTGGAAGAAGCATCGTCGCAACGGCGAGCCGATCGGCATGGAGCATTACGAAGCGATCGGCACGATGTCGGACGCGCTTTCGCGTCACGCTGACGAGGCGTTCAATGAACTGCCTGACGAACGCAGTCGAACAATCGCGCAGAAACTGTTCAAAGCTCTGACTGAACGCGGCGCCGACAATCGCGAGATCCGGCGTCCGACACGGATGGACGCACTCTGCAAGATCGCGGGCGCGTCGATGCAGGAGATGACAACGGTTATCGACGTGTTTCGCGGCGGTGGTCGTTCGTTCCTGATGCCGCCCGCGGGCGTTCCACTTCGTCCTGACACCGTCGTCGATGTTTCGCATGAAAGTTTGATTCGCAACTGGGAACGTTTGAAAGAGTGGGTGAACGACGAAGCACAGTCGGCGCGAATCTATCGTCGTCTCGGCGAGGCTGCGGTGCTGCATCGCGAGGGTCGCGAGGGACTGATCCAGGATCCGGCGCTGCAAATCGCCATCGAGTGGTACGAGAAAAACAACCCAAACGCTGCGTGGGCCCACCGCTATCATCCTGAGTTTGACGAAGCGATGGCCTACCTGGACCAAAGCACGCGCGCGCGCGATGCCGCGGTTGCTGAACGCGAGCGGCAGCGGAACGCGGAGTTGGACCGTGAGCGTCATGATCGCGAAGTCGCGGAACGTTTTGCTGAACAACAAAAGCGCGTGGCCCAACGTCTGCGCCGCTTCACGTTCGCTCTGGTTGTGATCTCGCTCGTGGCGTTGGTGACAGCGGCAGTTTCGATCTTTGTGTTCACCAAAGCGGTGGAGAACGCGGAACTCGCGCGGACCTCGGCAGCCGAAGCGAAATTGAGTTACGAAGCCGAACAAAGGGCCCGACAGGACTCGGAAGCGCATCGCAAGGCGGCTGAAGAAGCTCAGGCCGTAGCTGAGAAAGAGAGCGAGCACGCGCAGGAAGAAGAGAAGAAAGCCAAGATTGAGGGTCAGCGGGCTGAAGAGTCCGCGCAACTCGCGGCGAAGCGCGAAGCTGAAGCTCGCCGCGCCACCGAGGAACAGAAAGCCGCCGCGGATCGCGAACGCAAAGCGGCGGAAGCAGCGACCGCGGCGCGTGATGAAGCGCGCAGAAGTGCTGCGCGGTTGCAGTTGGATTCGTTGAGTCGCAACGGTCTCGACTCGTTTCAACGCGGGAACTTCAGAGGCGCGCTCCACGAGTTTGAGATGACCAACGAGATGATCACGCATGAGAAACTCGACGCTGATCCGAGTTTGGCGAGATTGCAGGCGTGGGTGTTGGCGAACGTTGGCGCGTCAAAACGAAGGCTGGGAAAGTTGAATGAATCGATCGACGCGTACAACCAATCGATTGCGATTCACGAGAAGGTCTCCGGCGCGAGAAGCGCGGAGATGTTTGACGCGTTGCATGGTCTGGGCCATACGTATCTCGAAGCCGGCAATCCGACAAAGGCGGAGGAGTTGTACACGCGTGCTGTTAATTATCTCGTCGCCAATCCTGACTTGATCGATCAGATCAACGAGACGCCGAACCTCGCGATGATCGCGCGGCTGTATCGCGACATCGGACGTTATGCCGAAGCCGAGCCGTACTTTAAAAAAGTGCTCGCGAATCGCGTGGCGCAGGGCAACGAGCTCGACGCGTTTAAGGAGATGGCCCAGTTCTATGCGGTGCAAAACAATTACGAGGAGGCCGAGAAGTATTTGCTCCGTGCGATCGACATCCAGGAGAAGATGCTGTTTCACATCAACGAGGAAAGGCAGTTGGGACTGAGCGAGCTTGCGGAGACGTACGGCGATCTCGGAGAAGTGTTTTCGAACACGGATCGTGAGCAGAAATCAAAGCACGCGTTTCAGTTGGCCCAGGAGTTACAGAATGCGGAGCTCTCGCGTCGTTACGTGCTGGCGATACAGAGAACGCCGTCGTTGGCGACCGCGAATCGTACCGAGCTTACGCGGCGCATGAAAGATAACGCTTCGCATCTCGAGCAATCGGCTGACTTGCTGGTGAAACTCGATCGCTTCGCAGCCGCGGAGCATCTGTATCTGCTCGCTATCGCCGGCCGGATGATCACCAACGATCATACCACCGTGGCGCAGGAGAAGTTGGCGATGGCGTTTTTGAAGCTCGGCGACCTGTATCGACTGCACTTGAATAAGCATGATGAAGCGGTGAAGCGTTATCGCGCTGCGGCGGAGACGTTGTCGAAATCGGCGAACGTCGCAAGCCCCGAGGTGTCGTCGCTTTATGGCGAGGCGAATTCGCAGCTCGGTAGTTTGTACGCGAATGAGATGAACAATGCGGCTGAGGGTGAACGAGTGCTTCGTGAAGCGCTTGAGATATTGTCGAAGTCACCTTCGTCAGAGAAAGCGACGTGGCGGACGTTGTCGGCGCTGGAGGCGATGTACCTGCGTCAGTCGAAGTTTCGCGAAGCGCTGGAGATGAGTAAGCAGAAGCTAACGGTGATGCGTGCGTTTTTGAAGCGCACGTCGATTAGCGCGACGGGTTTGGAGAAGTGGAATGGTGATGAGTTCACGACTGCGTTTAAGCTCTATGTTCAGAGTGTCAGTGAGCTTTCGGATGATTACCGGGCAGCGGGGGATGCTGTGAATGCGCAGTCGGCGTTGGGGTCGCTGCTGGATGGTGAGTTGAGGATTGACGAGGTTGTTGATGAGGGGGTGTTGGAGGAGTATGTGACGCTGTTGGTGAAGTACAGGGAGATATTGGGCGGGGGTTCATCCGTTTCACCCGCGTCATCCGCGTCATCTACCGCGGTGGCCGCCATAACCGCCCGGCTCAATGCGTCGAACATCAAGCGAAAACAGATACAGGCGGTGCTGAATTCAGTGGATTAGCTTTTATTGATCCGCCTACACGCAAAGCCGCGCGTTTGACACGATCGCATCGCTTCCCTATTATCCACGAACGTCGGGGCGTGGCTCAGCCTGGTAGAGCGCACGGTTCGGGACCGTGAGGTCGGAGGTTCGAATCCTCTCGCCCCGACCAATCAATTCAAGCACTTACGGCTACCTGTAAAGGTGGCCGTTCTTGTTTTGTGGCAGGATTGTGGCAGAAAGGCTTAGCGGTGTCGGGATTGATGAACACGTAGCCGCCGCCGCGAACTGTGCTTCGGATCTGTTTCAGCGTGAGTGACATAGAATGCGGAAGATGATTGTCCAAAGGCCGTAAGGGTATAAAAATCGGACGGGCGTGGCTGATTGATCCGAAAGGCTCGACGCGGTGAAGGATCGCAAGGTTGGTCGTGCACGTAAGGCGCCCAAGGCTTTTAAAAAGGTAAAGGCCGGTTCCACTCTTATCTTTATTGAGACTCCTGAAAAAGATCGCTGCGAGCATTTCGGTCAATAACGGTTCAGTTGCTTCGTATCTATGAATGAAGGAAATCCAAATGAACGAGATCGGTACCCTTTGAATGCCAAGGGAGAATTCTACGTCGAGGATGGGATCTGCCTTTGTTGCATGATTCCGGAGATTGAAGCGGCAGAGTTGATGGGATTTGATCACGAAGCAATGCACTGCTACTTCAAAAGACAACCGCTCACATCAGAAGAGTTGGAGCAGGCAATTGCTGCGGTCGCAGTGTCTGATATCCAGGGTCTACGTTACGCGGGTAACAATGAGTACATATTAGGTCGCTTGGTTGAGTTAGGTGCCTCGGATTGCTGCGACGCGCTCACACCAAAAGAAAAGTCGCGCTCTGTGGAACCCGAAAGCAAAGAGAGTTTCGTAAGAGTTTGCCTGAAGAAAATATTTAAAACGAAGTCGTGATATCTATCAGCGCAACCCGAACATGCGCTTTGGCGCGGACTCGCCATCAGGGGCTACTTCGGTCAGTTGAGTGGGCGAGCCGCTCAGCGCAACGGTGGCGTTATAATAAATCATTCACATTCGAGCTGCGCCTTACGAGCGTTCTCTTCCCACCACGTACGCTTTACGTCTTCGCTTAAAGCAAATCCTTTAGGTCTATTCCTTCCGAAATTTGACAACAAATCAGGCTGTAAACCTCTGACCTAAATGGCTTGAACCTGGTTCTCAGGACTCTCGGGAAAAATCTATAGATATTCTTGATTCCATGATTCTGAAAACAACAACTTACGCCTACTCGAAATCACATTTTTCAACTCTATCTTGTCTGCTCGCCTGATTTCTGTTCTTGATTCTATTTTGCGCTCCCGGGATGTGGCGATCGGACTTCAATCGCAGTCAAACTGAACTGCCGACTTCAAAGGAAGGTTTGACTTGAGTGTCACCAGAGACGCCGCGTCGTGGCACAAGCATCGTCGGACGTCGGCCATCAGACACGAGCCGTAGGCGAGTGAAAGCCGTAAGCATAATGCCCGAAGAAGTGACGGCAAGACCGTGGCAATCAGAAAAAAGAATAGACGGCGAGGCGTCCTGATAAGACTGATTATGTTCGAGCGCGCCGACAAGACGCGGTTTCGCGAAAACACGAAAACATAATCCTCTCTTATCAGACGACCGGCCTTATTGAGGATTGCTTCAGCCACATAGAAAGTAGAGGGATGACCGGCAAAGAATCATTTGCTTGAGAGCAATGACGCATTTATATTCTCTCCGGAGCAGACCTAGATCCTCGAAGAACTCGAAGTCTGAAGTGGAGCGCCGGAAATCCGCTTGAGATTGCCTGAACTCGACAGCGAAGATTGGCTTGACGATGATGACTCGTTAACCATCGACGAAACAGCGCTACTCGGGGCTCGCCTAGCGGCCTACGCAAAGGATCCTGACGCTGGTAGCTCGTGGGAAGAAGTTGAGGACCGAATCCGAGCCCGCCTTAATCCCCGGCCTAACGGTTGATCTGCCCGTTTAGGGACTGCCTAGAAATGTATACTGGTACCTTAACGCCGCAGCGACAATAAGATCAACTAATGCGATCAGATCTAACATTTTTGACAAACGAATCGGGAAGAAAGCTCTCCGATCGTCTCAACGACCTCTTAGCGCGGTCCCGTCGGTTTGACTGCTTGGTGGGGTATTTCTATGTGAGCGGATTTGATCTAATTCGGCAGGCGCTGGAACCATGCGAGAAAGTAAGGATACTAATCGGCCTCGGCACTGAGCCCGAGGTATACGAGCGCTTGCAACAAAGCAACGGCGGTTCGGCTCTGAACTTTCAACCTCACGCCGAAACGATTAAGAGTTTCAAAAGAATTGTGCTCGACCAACTGGAACATGCCGATGAGACTGAGAAGGTTGAATCTGCGATCGAGCAGCTGGTTCGGTGGTGTCAAGAAGGTAAAGTAGACATCCGGGCGTACGACAGAGCCAGTATTCACGCGAAGGTTTATATCTTTACGTTCGATAAGAGCCAAATCAACAAGGGACACGTAATCACAGGATCGAGCAATCTTTCTGCTCGCGGCCTACATGAAAACCTTGAATTTAACGTCGAACTTAAGGATAGCCGCGACTATGATTTTGCCTCAGAGAAGTTTGAAGAATTGTGGCGGGAATCCATCGATGTCACAGGCGAGTTCGTTCGGACCATCGGAGAGGAGTCGCATCTCGCTCAATTCTCCCCGTATCAGTTGTACCTGAAGTTCCTCTACGAGTATTTCCACACCGAACTAAATCAACCCAGAGAACTCGATCAGGAATATCAGCCGGATGGCTTTGTGAGATTTCAATATCAACACGATGCTGTGCTGACGGCAAAACGTATTGTTGAGGAGTTTAACGGAGTCTTCTTAGCTGACGTTGTTGGTCTCGGTAAGACCTACATGGCCGCCATGCTGGCTCGTGAACTTGAGGGGAGGAGCCTTGTCATAGCTCCTCCATCGCTGATTGATCGAAATAACCCCGGTGCCTGGCCGAACGTTTTTAATGATTTCGGCGTGCGGGGTTTTCACACTGAATCTGTTGGCAAATTGGATCAGATCCTTAAACTCGATCTTAAAAAATTTAAAAACATCTTTATCGATGAGGCCCATCGATTTCGCAATGAAGATAACGAGACGTATGCAAAACTCCACCGCATTTGTCGACGAAAGCGCGTCATCCTTGTCACTGCAACACCGTTCAATAATCGTCCAAACGACTTGCTCAGTCAGCTGAAACTGTTTCAACCATCACGTCGCAGCACGCTTCCACATCTTCCGAATCTTGATAGTTTCTTCGCAGGATTGAACAAACGGTTACGGCCACTCGATCGGGTAAACGATAGGGAGGCCTACATCCGCGTAATGCGAGAAAATGCTCGAGAAGTCCGCGAACGGATTCTCAAGTTTCTGATGGTTCGTCGCACGCGAAGCGAAATCATTAGCTTCTACGAGACGGACCTCAGGCAACAAAATCTGAAGTTTCCTGAAGTTGAAGCACCGCAATCAGAGTTCTATGAACTGTCTGAAAGCGAAAATGAAATTTTCACACGAACGATTGAACGCATAACCAAACAGATTACTTACGCTCGCTATCGTCCGTTGACCTACTTGCCCGAAGAAACGCTGGACGAAAACGTCACTGCCGCACAATTCAATCTCGCGGGCTTTATGAAAGTTTTGCTGGTCAAACGTTTGGAAAGCAGTTTCGAGGCTTTTCGGAAGACTTTAGGTCGGTTTATCGAAGCTTATGACAAATTCATTCGCACATACGAAGGCGGGTATGTCTACGTAAGCAAGAAGAGAACAGCACTAATTTTCGAGCTTATTGAAGCTGGCGATCTTGATACGATTCAGCAGTTGATCGAACGTGAAGAAGCGGAACGTTACGAGGCTACTGTTTTCAAGAAAGAGTTTGTCCGGGATCTAAAGAACGACTTAGCAGTTCTCCTCGAGGTTAGAGAGGACTGGACTCGTATTCACCGAGACCCAAAATGGGAGAAACTCAAAGCCCGAATTCAATCTGATACGAACTTCCACAATTCAAAAGTCTTGCTTTTTAGCGAGTCTAAGGAAACTGGGGAATACTTATGCCGGCGAATGGCGAACGAACTGAACGAACAACCCCTCTTTTTCTCGGGTAGCTCTGATAAGACCGTGCGAGAGGAAGTCATTAATAACTTTGATGCTCGAGTGAGACATCCAAAAGATGATCACCGGATTTTGATAACTACAGACACCTTGGCGGAAGGTGTATCGCTCCATCGCTCTAACGTCGTAATCAATTACGATATTCCCTGGAATCCAACTCGAATGATGCAACGCGTGGGTCGCATCAACCGCGTTGATACAACATTCGATCGCATTTTCACGTACAACTTTTTCCCGTCAAAGGAAGGAAACGACGAGATTGGTTTGCGGGAAGCCGCGGAAGCCAAGATCGAAGCGTTTATTGAAATGCTCGGGACAGATGCTCGCCTATTGACGGAGAATGAAGAGATAAAGTCATTCAATCTTTTTGCGCAGATGACCTCGAAAGAGACGCTCACTGGCGAGCCGGTTGATAAAGAAGAAAGTGAGCTCAAATACTTAAGAGTCATTAAAGATATTCAGGACAATCAGAAAGATCTGTTTGTCCATATCAAACACCTACCTCGCAAGGCGCGCGCAGCGAGAGAACTCATACCTCATAAAGATTCACTCATAACCTATTTCCGTCTTGGACAATTAGACAAGTTTTACCTGGCTACGGTGACTACGCCGCAAGCCGAGGAGTTGGATTTCATGTCAGCAGCGAAAATTCTGGAGAGCAACAGCGAGGAGAAGAAGCGCGTAGGCCCTGAGTTCTTTGCATTGTTAAAGCGGAACGAATCCGAACTGAACAAGTCGCTCCAAGCGGACAATGAGGCCATGCATGAAGCTGCGTCTAACCGAGACACCGCAACTAAGCTTCTTCGTCGTCTTCATACGGTCAAGGCTGATGATATGAGGGATTTCACCGATACAGAGGAACTGTTCTGGCAAGATGTAATTCAGTCCTTGCGAGACGGCGCCATCGCGAAAAAAACAATAACGAACACATGGAGATCTGTGGAGCGAATGGGGGATGCGCGAGGAATTTTGGAGAGTCTCAAGAAACATATTTCCATGCATGAAATCTTGGCGGAGGACGGCGCGACAGTTTCGCCAAGAGAGCAGAAGCTACGCGAAGTGATCTTATCTGAATATCTAATTTGACGTTCTCACGCTGATGAATCCTCAAGAATCACGCGATCTCATTAAGAATGCCTTCGAGAACGATTTCGATCGTGAACGTTTCCACACGTTCATCGATCGACTGCTGAAGAACGCAGACTTCTCGAAGCAATTCACTCAAGCTGGGAATCGTGTGTTCAAAGTTTCCCAAGATAAGATCATTAGTTTTGAGCGGGTTGCACAGTTCACGGACGTCGATGGTAACAAGATAGATATTCTTATCGTAAATCTAAGGCGAGAATCCACGCTTGAGAGGGCTAGGACATCGTTAAGAAATTTCGCGGCGGAATATTTAAAAAGTGATCGAGGGATCGGCAAGGCGGCAGTACTCGCTGCCTATGCAGTCAAGGACTCAAATGCCGCTTATCTACCAGGCACGGAATGGCGGTTCTCTTTCGTCACTCTTGAAACTGCACTGGTTAAGCAGGAATCCGGCAAATTCAAGGAAACGGTTAATCGGCTCACTCCCGCTAAACGTTTTTCATTTCTCGTCGGGCATGGCGAGCGGACCCATACAGCTCAAAAACAATTTCTAGATCTCATTCAAAGCCAGTCGGCACCGACACTAAAGCAAATTGAGGGAGCTTTCAGCGTTGAGAAGGTTACCAAAGACTTCTACGACGAATATGAAAAACTCTTCCAGCGCGTTGAAAAGGAGATCAAGGTCTTAAGACAGAAGCCTTCACTTAATAAATATTTTGAAGACAATTACATTGAGAGCTCTGATTTTGCAAAGAAGCTGCTAGGCCAGATCGTCTTTCTTTATTTCCTCCAGAAGAAAGGATGGTTCGGCGTTCCTCCTGACGGAAAATGGGGCGAGGGCGATAAGAGATACTTGCGGAAGCTGTTCGACGATCGGCACGAAATTGCGAAGAGCTATTCCTCTTATCAGCGCAAGTCGAAGAGTTTTTTCCATAACGTGCTTGAGCCGTTGTTTTATGAGGCACTGGCTTACAAACGCCCAAGCGACGTTTTTGCTCCATTCAACGCAAAGGTGCCATTCCTTAACGGTGGACTCTTCGAACCAAGTTATGAGTACAAACAGATCTTCATCGATCTTCCAGATGGCCTTTTCTCGAATCGTGATCTGGTTAACTCGGAGGAGGAAGCAAATGGAATTCTAGACATCTTGGATCGCTATAACTTTACGGTGAACGAAGCCGAAAGACTTGAAAAAGAGGTCGCGATCGATCCTGAGATGTTAGGAAACGTTTTTGAGAATTTGCTGGTCAAGGAAGAGCGCGGACAGAGCGGCACATACTACACGCCTCAAGTCATCGTCAGTTACATGTGCCGGCAAAGCCTGCAGAGCTACCTCGCAACGCATCTGCTCAACAGCAATGAACAACTGACGTCTATTGGAGACCAACTGACGCTTGCAGATTTGAAAGACTTTCTTCTTTACGCTGATCTATATGGCGAACATGAAGCCTCTCCGACCAACGCACATGAAGACAAGCGGTTTCCTATTAGTATTAAAAATGCTGCGCCCGAAATTGACAGACTCTTGCGTGAGGTAAAGATCTGTGACCCAGCGATTGGTTCCGGTGCCTTCCCAGTGGGCTTGCTTCACGAAATCGTCCGGCTCCGCCAGGCGCTGGTTCCTTTATGGAAGAGTAAGTCACAAGAAGAACTTGATGAACAGTATTCGTCCTATGCGCTAAAGCGATATGCAATTGAAAACTCAATTTATGGTGTCGACAAGGAACAAAGCGCTGTCGACATTGCGCGGCTGCGATTGTGGTTGTCGTTGATTGTTGATGAAGATGATCTTAAGGACGACAAAGCCCTTCCCAATCTTGACTACAAAATCATGCAGGGCAACTCTCTGCTCGATGAATATGACGGATTACCGCTTATCCCAAAGGATTTCGTTCGACGTGAAACTCCGAGATCACTTGGCACGCAATTTGACAAAAAAGCGCTGCTTGGCAAATTGTCCGCTGAATACGTCGAGGAGAGTCTTCGGACTAGCAAACGATCAATCAAAGCTGTTCGCCTTCTTCGCGACATCGAGGATCTGAAATGGCAGATTGAGAAAGACAACATAAAGCCAAACGCGAATGAGTTGCAATCCAACCTACTGGAAACGGAAAGCCAGACTGCTGCCATTCTTGACAAGCTAAATGGGATTCACCGGCGCATTTTCGATGAAAAAGACAAGGTTCAGAAAAACAAATTGCGCTTACAGGCGGAAAAACTCCTGCTGAAATACATCAACACGTATCTGGATGAACGAGAAGCCAATCTTCAGGCGGAGATTGCGTCGACTGAAGGCAAGTTGAAAGGAGAGATTGCCAATGTTCGTCGAACGCTAAAGAAAGACACTGAGACTTCAGAAATCGTGCGGCTGCGTAGGATTCTCTCGGCGCAGAAGAGTGCGTTAGAAGACTTCGTCAGCAAACGAATCGAACTGAAGAAGCTTTGGCAAACTAAGCATACCTCCAGGGACAAAGATACCGACTTAACTAAAGTTGAGATTGCCGACAACATAACACTGCGAACAAAGCCATTCTTCCTCTGGGAGTTACAATTTGGAGAAGTGTTTCGGCGTGAAGGTGTCACTGATCCAATCAATCAAGGCTTTGACATTGTCATCGCGAACCCTCCGTATCTTAGGCAGGAAAAGATTAAAGAATACAAAGCCGCATTCGAGCGTAATTATCAAACCTATTCCGGTTTAGCGGACATATTGGTCTATTTCTACGAGAAATCCTTAAGTATTCTGCGTAAGAGGGGAACGCTTACCTTTATCACTTCCAACAAGTACTTCCGAGCGGGTTATGGAGAGAGACTAAGAGCCTTTCTCGGCGGCCACACTACGATAAAACAGATTATTGATTTCGGCGACGCGCCAGTGTTCGAAGCGGCAGCATACGCGAGCATCATCGTGTTACGGAAGGAGGCCCCTGCCCCATTGAGCAACACTAAGGTTTGGACGTTTCCGCAAAATCAAAAAGTGGAAGACTTTGAAGAATCATTTAATGAATTAGGGTTCAACCTAACCCAACATGAACTGAAGGCAGAAGGGTGGCGACTTGAGCGACCAGAAGTATTCCGACTGCTAGAAACGCTTCGGTCGAATTGCACCTTACTTGGGCGTTATATTCGAGGAGACTTTTACATGGGCATTAAAACAGGGATAAATGATGCCTTTGTTGTTACAAGGTCCGTCCGAAACGACCTACTCAAAAAGCATAAGTCATCGAAACAAATTCTCGTTCCCTATTTGCGGGGGCGTGATGTAAAGCGCTGGCGGGTGGAATACGCAAATCTCTACTTGATCAAGCTCGAGTCATCCAGCAACAAAGAACACCCTTGGACAGGAAGGCCAGCAAAGGAAGCAGAGGAGATTTTTGCCAAGACATATCCTGCAATCTATCAGCACCTAATGAATCACCGAAGGTCTCTAATCAGTCGGGATGACCAAGGACATTATTTCTGGGAACTTCGTGCTTGTAAGTATTGGGAAGATTTTGATCGGACAAAAATCTTATATCCTGATATCTATTCTCGCCAGAGCTTCGCCTGGGACCAAGAAGGCTTCGTTAGTGGCAATACTACCTATTTCATACCAACTTCTGAAAAGTGGTTAACTGCTGTTCTTAACTCAAGTTTGATCGAATGGTTCTATTCTCAAATATCGAACAAACTACGCGGAGGATACCTTCGAGCTTTTACAGATTATATGAAGGAGATCCCTATTCCATTCGCGGACGACCGGCAAAAAGTACTAATCGAAAAGCTAGTTGATTACATTCTATTTCTAAAGACTAATGCTACTGATGAATCCAATGAAAACATGATTGTTGAGTACTTTGAGACTATTATTAATGCGCTCGTTTACGAGCTCTTTCTCGCCGACGAACTGCATGCTTCTGAGAAGTACTTCTTTGGTCCATTGGCCGAAGAACCTTTGCCTTCGCTTTCCGATCACTCAGGAGAAGAGCCTCAAGTGATCCGGCGCTTATTCGAGCGTCTTTCAGCTCGTGATCATACGATTAGACGAAATCTGCATTTCCTGAACGAGCTCAAGAGCGTCCGCATTACTGAAGGCATCGAATGAATTCTTGTCATTGATTTCTCACCGTCATGAAGATCACTCAAATCAACTTGAAAAACTTTCGCGCCTTTTACGGCGAACAAACGATCAAGCTGAAGGATGGGAAGAGTCTCCTGGTTTTAGGTGAGAATGGAAGCGGAAAGTCCTCGGTTTATTTCGCGCTGAAAGATTTCTTTGAAGCATATGAAAAGGGTTTGGACATAACCAAAACGCCGTACCGGAATCTCTTCGCGACAACAAACGACACAAGCGTGAAGTTAACATTTGATACGGGCGATACGTACGAATGGTCCGACTCACAAAATTCGCCACACAGCCTAACAAGTCAGAATCTTGATGTAATCAGAGGCTTCATCGACTACAAGAGTCTTCTGGAAACTTACTTCTTTCAGCAGAAGCGTGACCGAGTAAACATCTTCGATTTCATTGTTCATGAGGTGTTGGCTGACTATCAACCGCTATCGTCTAAGCGAACCATAAAGCAGTATTGGAAGAGAATTCGGATTCCCTGGAAAAACACACCTCGGGAATTAGTCCGCATCGCTACCGAGATCGACGACTTCAATCAAAATCTCAGCTTTGCTCTCAAAGAGCTGGAAGCGCAAGCCCAAGCGATTATTGACGCTTTTAATATGAAGCTTACGCTCACTTTAAACTTCGGCAACGTGGGCTATAACCGGGCGGTGAGTCGTGACAAAAAAGCCATTACCAACAAGCTCGTTAACTTGCGTGTCAAATTTTACGAGCAGGACTACGAAAACCACCATCAATACTTAAATGAAGCCAAACTTTCAGCGGTAGCAATCGCCCTGTATTTCGCGTCCTTCCTGATCCGGCCCCAAGGGAAATTGAACATATTGGCTTTGGACGACGTGCTGATAGGACTTGATATCGCTAACCGCGAATTCGTTCTCAAGATCGTCGATCAGTATTTCAAAGACTTCCAGGTATTTATCTTTACCTATGACGAAGTGTGGTTCGACCGACTTCAAACTCAGTTCGCAGGCTGGCAGAAGTTGGTTTTTCACACGGTGGATAACGGCGAATTTGAGATGCCGGCTATTAAGGACCAGCTAGGCTATCTCAAGAAAGCCGAACAGCTTCTTGCAGACGGTGACAAAAGGAGTGCTGCCAACATGGCACGACAGTATTTCGAGGACATAGCTAAGAGCGCGTGTGATAAACGTGCCATAAATGTTCGATACAGACGAAAGGCAAAAGAGCTGAAATTGGACGATTTATGGAAAGCCATTCTAGATGCTCCAGACAAGATCGCTGTTGACGCGCAACTTATTACCGATATCAAGGCGGACGTCACAACAATCTATAACCCACTCAGTCACGGAAACCCGATTAATGTTTCTACTGAGGATGTAAGGAGAGCAATCGATCGTCTCAAAACTCTCAAGCAGAAGTTCGATACGTCCAGTTAGTACTTGAATGTGAACCGTGAATTCTCTTGATCAGGCTAAATCCGTCACAGACTCCCTTAGCTTCAGCGGCAAAATCCTGGAGCGCGGTTTCTGGCTTTACGTGTGGGAGATCTCAACACGTGACGATTTGTTGTACTACGTAGGACGCACCGGCGATAGCTCATCATCTAATGCCCAGTCGCCGTTCAATCGGATGAGTCAGCATCTGGGCTTCAATGAAAGAAGCAATGTGCTTCGGCGTCGCTTGAGGGGCCTTGGCGTCGATCCTGAGATGTGCGCGTTTCGGCTGGTGGCTTACGGCCCTGTCTTGAAAGAGGCAGCCTGTTTAGAAGACCACAGAGGGCCTAGGGACATTACAGCTGCATTTGAAAAGCCGTTGGCCGCAGCTTTAACGGATGCTGGTTACAACGTAATTAACAAAGTGCATTGTCGAATAGCGCCTGAAGATGCGCTCTTCGCGGATGTGCGGGCGGCCTTTACACCTGAGTTTCCAAGACTAGTGGATTAGAACGGTCGTGATCATGCTGTACTATTTTGCTCAATTCTTCAATCCGGATCGGTTCGTCTGACCTCTCGCAAAACACTGCTAAAACAAAATAGAGAAAGTGCCAATGACCTCCTCCCGGAAAACACTACCGAAATAAGTTAGAGAAAAGCGGGCAATTATGACAGGATGGGAGCCCTGACGATTGCCATGAAAAAATCGAAGTTCACCGAATCACAGATCGTGTTTGCGTTGCAGCAGGCCGAGAGCGGGGTCACGGTAGCGGAAGTGTGTCGCAAGCTGGGCATCAGTGAAGCCACCTTCTACAGCTGGAAGAAGAAGTACAGCGGACTGGGCCCGGTCGAGTTGCGCCGCTTGCGGCAACTGGAAGAAGAGAACGCGCAGTTGAAACGGATCGTCGCCGACCTGACGCTGGACAAACAGATGCTGCAGGATGTGCTTAAAAAAAGCTTTGAAGCCGCGCCAACGCCGGCAGTTGGCGACTATGTTGCTAGCGGAGTATCGCGTCTCGGAACGGCGTGCTTGTGCGACTGTATTTTTGCATCGCTCGGTCTACCGTTACCTGGACCAGCCACGCGACGATCGGGCGGTGCGGCAGCGGATGAAAGAGATCGCGGAGACGCGGGTGCGCTACGGCTTTGCGCGGATCCACATCCTGCTGCGCGTGAAGGCTGGCGTGACAATCACAAGCGCACTTACCGCATTTACAAGGAAGAAGGGCTGAATTTGCGGAGCAAGCGACCGCGTCGCAACAAGACCGCGGCCCATCGTCAGCAGCGACCGCTGCTGACTGGACCACATCAGTGTTGGAGCATGGACTTCGTCAGTGATCAGCTCTTTGACGGACGGAAATTTCGGGCCTTAACTTTAGTCGATAACTATAGTCGCGAATGTCTGGAGATCGAGGTGGGCCAGAATCTGAAAGGCATAGATGTCGTCGCTGTGATGGAACGGATCAAAGCGATGCGTGGTGTGGTACCGCAACGCATTCAGTGCGACAACGGAAGCGAATTCATCTCGAAAGCGTTCGACAAGTGGGCTTATGACAACCAGGTGACGCTGGACTTCTCACGGCCCGGAAAACCGACGGATAATCCATTCATCGAATCATTCAACGGCAGCTTTCGCGATGAATGCTTGAACGTCAACTGGTTCCTTTCACTCGAGGATGCGAAAGAAAAAATCCAGTTGTTTAAGGAAGAGTATAATGGCTTCAGACCACATAGTTCCTTGTCGGGTCTGACGCCGAACGAGGTGGTCCAACAACACTCTCATGGCCCAACTTTTTCTACTTTAGGCCGGTAGCGGAATTGGGGGGAGCTCACCAACCGGAAATCTCTAGTAACTCGTGGGTGTAATTGCGGGCGGCTTACAACAGCTCGGATATTAAGATCGGTCTCACGTATAAAAGCGAACAAGCGCTAACATAGTTTCGGGACTGTTGATAATGTGCAATTGGGCGACAGTACGTCAGAGAGTCCAGTTTACTTGCGTCAACTAATGCGACACGAATTAAAGGTCAATCGCAAGGACATGATCGACGGGGTCAATCGCTTACGCAAGGCAGCGAAGCCAACGAAGAATATGGAAGCCGTGCTTTCTTTTGAGGGTGGTGACTTGGTAGTCTTCGTTAATGGTTTAAGTATTAATGCTTCCGCGACTGGAAGCTTTCCCGGGCTGGCCGAATACCAGCTACGAAATTAATCAATCTGTCGCAGTTTTTACCCGCGGAGGACCCGCTCTCGATCGGTCATGATGGAGAACGACTGTACATAGGCACGCTTTCGATCCCGTGTACTTGGCATAACGTGCAAGGGCATGCGGTGCAACTACCGATTGATGCACCCTTGCCTTTGCTGTTGGGCCTCAGGCTGAAATACTCGGATCAGGAAATCTTTCAATCCGGTTATTCAAACCTTCTTGGCGAAGCAGAGTACAAGGCGAAGTTGCTCATTACGAAAGCTGCAAAAGTGCTTGAGCCCTTGGGATTGAACGCGCCGATGTTGAGACGCTGTTGACCAAAGAGTAAAACGTCTCAACAACGCTTAGCCGACCGATCGAATCGTTGAAGGGCGAATCCCTCGCATTCCTATAGAAGTTGGTGATGGCTAGAAAAGACGAAGCTGCAGATCTGCTAAGGATGGGTAACAGTCCGAGTGAGATTGCTCACTTAATGGGTATATCAATCGGCTCTGTGGAGCAGTACCTTTACACGAAGGTGGGAGAAGGTTCAATCCGCCGTTCGGATATTCTATTCAGTATCGATGCCGTTACTCGCAACACGATCGAGAACGTCATACGAAGCACGGGGAAAAAAGACTGTTACTCTGTTTTCCAAGGCGCCAAAAGGCAAGGCTGCAAACTAGACTATAAGGAACTCGAAATTTACCTAAAGTTGCGAGATGCGAGAATCTCATTGGGAGATATGTATGAATTCATTTGTCAGATTGAAACCATATTACACGAAATGATCAAGAAGACGCTCATTGATAAATATGGCGACGGAGAAAACGGCTGGTGGCGTAAGGGAGTGCCTCTTAAGGTTCGTCAAGATTGTACGAATCTCCGAGAGGAGGAAACGGAACCGGCTGCAGAGCCGTTTTGCTATACAACCTTCGTACACCTCCGCAGGGTACTAGATGACCAATGGGCCGTGTTTGCCAAGACACTTCCGAAGTCACTGGCTAAAGACAAGAAGAGCTTTCTAAGCGACTTGAATAAACTAAATACTATCCGGAACTACGTAATGCATCCGGCTAAAGGGATGCCGATTACCGAAGAGGACTTCGCGTTTGTTCGCGGATTCTATCGAGCCGTTAACGAAAAAGAACGGTGACTGCACTCATGAGCACACCAATATTAGGACGATAGGAAAAGGTGGGGTTTGGAACCGCATGGACCAATGAGTGGAGTGGCCTCACGCCCTGGCTTGCCATGCCAAGAGAAGCGATTGGGCAAACGCACACACCTTATATTGCGCGACTCCCGACGCGCTTTCGAGATCGTGTTGTCGCTGATTTGCGACGACTTTTAGCTGACCCAAAGAGGTATGTTGGTGTAGATCGTACTCCATGAAAGTCTTTGAACTTCAGCTGCCAGAGTCAACCGCTTCGAAATTGCGGGAAGCTGCGGAGCGCCTCAGTGTTTCTCCTGAGCAGTTGTCAATCCTGAGCATCGAAGAGAAGCTTGCGCAGCTCGAGGACGAATTCCGCCGCTCCGCTAAGTACGCGCTCCAAAAGAATGCCGACCTCTATCGACGGCTTGCCTGATGCGGTACTTATCTCTTCAGGAAGTCATCTCACTACATTCCCTCTTAATTGCACAAAGTGGTGGAAGCTCCGGCTTAAGAGATCGTGGCGCTTTGGAATCAGCAGTAGCTCAACCGGAGGCGAGTTTCGGTGGCGAGGATTTGTATCCAGAGCTCGCGAGCAAGGCTGCGGCGTTGGGGCATTCGATGATACAAAACCATCCTTTTGTTGATGGAAACAAACGTGTCGGTCACGGTGCGATCGAGGTATTTCTCTTGCCTCAACACGAAATTGATGCGTTAGTTGATGAGCAGGAAAAGATCATTATCGAGGTAGCGAGCGGGAAAGTCTCAAGGGTCGAGTTCAGCGAGTGGATAAGTAAACATATGGTTGTAAGGAATGATCCTTCGTGACGCGAACAACATTGGTTCGTTCATCTTGTAATCAGTTGACTTTTGGATCCTCTAACCCTACCCAAGGAGTCAGTCGATGGCTATACCCACCTATGATAAGTTCATCGAACCTATTTTGCGGTATCTTGCGAGGCATCCCGAAGGCTCTGCTGCACCGACTGTTCACGAGGCGTCGAGCGCAGCTCTTGGGATTAGTGACGAAGACAAGCAGGTACTTCTACCCAGCCGCACTCAGCCTGTACATAAGAACCGCGCTGGATGGGCTCATGACCGACTGAAGCGGGCTCGGCTTTCGAGTTCTCCACGGCGTGGGTACTGGAAGCTCACACAGGAAGGCATCAATTACGCGAATTCCCATCCAACGCCACTAACTGAAGATCAAGTCAAAGCATTAGCTGTAGCAGATCCCGCAGTGCGGTTGCGGCCTCTTACTAGTAACGCAGCCGATCACGCTAGTCTCGTACAGCAACAAGATTTTGAAGATTCGGTGTCCACTCCAGACGATCGTCTCGAAAGCGCGATTACGGAGTTGAAGGAAGCTGCCGGTGAAGATCTGCTGGAGACTATCGGCCGAATGTCTCCCAGGTTCTTCGAAAATCTAGTTCTCGACTTGCTTCATGCAATGGGATACGGAGCGAGTCGAACAGATCTTCAGCATGTTGGTCGATCGGGCGATGGAGGTATCGACGGCATAATTTCACTTGATCGTTTAGGTTTAGAAAAGGTGTTTGTTCAGGCTAAGAGATGGCAGAACTCTGTTGGCCCAGAAGCTGTTCAGGCTTTTTACGGTGCTCTTGAAGGCAGACGCGCCAACAAAGGAGTATTCATTACTACCTCGAGTTTTACTCCGGGCGCCATTGAATTTGCCCGACTTGTCGAAAAGATTGTCTTGATTGATGGAGTTCGGCTCGCTGCCCTGATGATGGAGTATGGCGTCGGTGTTTCACATCGGATAGTGAGAATTCCCAAGATCGACACCGACTATTTTGAAGAGTAGCGCGAGACTCTTGACTCCCTTAGCCTCCGGATGCAGTAGTTCATTCAAACTCAGCTTTCAGTTTGGCAATGCTTTCCGGACCGCGCAGTAGAGTAACTTTTCCATTTTCGATTTCGGTTTGCCGGCGTTCGACTTCCGCTGCCCAAGTTTCTTCGACTTCGGGATCAGCATCAAGCCTAGCAATCAATCGATCGACAAGTCTTGCTCTATCCGCAGGCGTTAACTGTAAGGCTGCGGCTTCTAGCGTTTCAACGGTTTCAGATTTTAATGCCATTATTCTCTCCACTCAGACTCGCCGAACAATTCTGAGCGAATATCTTCCCATGGGATCAACTCCACCGAGCCTGCGTGGATCTCAACTGAATTAGCTCTGCTTGCAGTCTGCGCTTAGAGTGCTGCTTGTCGATGCCTTTCGATGTACTTGCGCGCGAATTCGCTTAGGGCTGGATGATCTCCGAGACCAATCTTTTCGGCTTCCTTTACCGCATCTTCGATTTTCCAGCCGTCGCGCAAAACGCGTCTGATCATCCAAAAGGCGGCGACGCGCGCCGCAGATCGGCAATGAATGAACGCCGGCCGATTCTCGGGATCGTCCGTGAGCTTCAGAAACTGTGTAGCCTGTTCGTCTTTCGGCTCGGTGGGCGAGACTGGAATATTGAAGTAACGTAACCCGACTGCTTTTGCTTTTGCTTCCTCTTCAGCGGCGGCGTACTCGGTAGGTTGACGTAAATTGATTATCGTTTTCACGCCATCAGCTTTCAGTTTTTCCAGGTGCTCTAGGCTCGGCTGTCCCCCCGTGCAGAATTCCTTATTCACACGAAGGAAGTTCTTGATCGAATCCCCCTGTGCCGTAACCGAGGAGACTGACAGCAAAATGAAGCAGACCAAATAGAAGATTTTCATGTGACAGATGGTACGCCACCATGAGAAGACACTCAATGTGATCTGAAGTCTTGCAATTACTGCCTTATACCATTGCCAAAATTCGTTGTGGCACATTTGTGGCAGGAATAAATAGAAAGTGACTGGTAACAGATGGGAACGAATGTCAACAACTGCAAAAACCCTTGATTTTGCTCGTGGCTGCAACTCGATTCAAATCAATTCGTTAAATTTTCAAATCCTTCTTCATTCGGGACCGTGAGGTCGGAGGTTCGAATCCTCTCGCCCCGACCAACTAAATCAAGCATTTACGGCTACCTTCATCGGTGGCCGTTCTTGTTTCACCTATCCGGCGAATATTTACCACCCCTACTCTGTTCGTGTAGGTGTACACATAAAAGTGTTGCCAGAGCTGACCGCTTCGAAGACGGCAACATCTCCCTAGCGACTCGCCGTGATCGGACTTCTTGTCCCATCGCGTGACGACCTCCTTGACTTCAATTTTTCGAATCACCTGTACTCTTCTTCATAGATGACATCCGCGAAAGGCGTCTGCGAAACTTCCCCACTCGTCGACACGTATTGCCCTCGATCAAGTTCCGCGTCGAATGCCTGTCGCTATGTGATGTAAAAGGTATGAACGGCTCTTACTGCAAGAGTCCAGGGCGGTGCAACCTGCTTCAATAGATCGTAAGAGCTGTTAACGATAAATTTGGCTTGACTACCCGGGCCGATTTCTCTATAGATGCGGAACGCTTACGCTATATGCGCCAACCTTCAGCAACCCTGCCTTCTCCATAGGAGTTGAAATGAAAAAATTTACCCTTATTGTTGCAGTGATTCTCTGCGCGACATCCTTCGCTCGCGCCCAAGACACCCCGCTGTTGATGCGGACGCCAACGCTGAACAAAACGCACATCGTGTTTTCCTACGCTGGCGATTTGTGGTCTGTAGGACGTGATGGTGGCGAGGCAAGCCGCCTGACGACCGGTGTGGGCCGGGAATTTAGTCCTCTTTTCTCGCCCAACGGCGAGTGGATCGCTTTCACGGGTGAATACGACGGCAACGTCGACGTTTATGTCATGCCCGCGTCAGGCGGCGTGCCGAAACGTTTGACCTATCATCCCGGAGGAGATCAACTAGCCGGCTGGACGCCGGACGGAAAGTCTGTGCTCTTTGTCTCAGGCCGCGGCGCTGAAACCGGGCGCACCGCACAGCTTTTCACGATCCCTATTGATGGGGTTTTCCCAACTCCGGTGCCGCTCCCAATGGCGTACGAGGGTTCTTACTCACCCGACGGTGCGCGCCTCGCCTACGTGCCGCTGCCACGGTCGTTCAATGCCTGGAAGCGTTATCGCGGCGGGACGGCGACTCCCGTTTTCATCGCTAACCTGAGCGACTCCAGCGTTGAAAAGATCCCGCGCACTGATTCAAACGATTTCAACCCGATGTGGCCCGCCGGAGACGCGCGCAAGATCTATTTCCTCTCCGACCGCGACGGCGCAATTACGCTCTTCTCCTACGACACCGGATCGAAGAAGGTGTCGCACGCAATCAACAATCAGGGCCTGGACATCAAGTCGGCTTCAGTCTCTACCGGAGGCGGTCCAGACGTGATCGTTTACGAGCAGTTCGGGTCGCTCAATCTTTACGATGTGACTTCGGGTAGGACCAAGCGGGTCTCCGTTACCATTAACGGTGATATCCCCTCGGTGCGACCGAGATACGAGAAGGTCGGCGATCGTATTTTGAACTCCGCCCTATCTCCCAGTGGCGCGCGTGCCCTTTTTGAAGCGCGGGGCGAAATTATTACCGTACCCGCCGAAAAAGGTGATGTGCGCAACCTGACCAACACCACCGGCGTGGCCGATCGTGATCCCTCGTGGTCGCCCGACGGTAAATGGATCGCGTACTTCTCAGACGAGTCGGGAGAGTACGCGCTGCACCTCAGACAGCAAACCGGGATGGGCGAGGTCAAGAAGATCAACCTTGGCACCCCACCATCGTTCTTCTATGCACCAACCTGGTCGCCCGATAGTAAAAAGATTGCTTACGCCGACAAGCGGCTCAACCTGTGGTACGTCGACATCGATAAAGGCACGCCGGTCAAGGTTGACACGTCTAAGCGCGGCTTCGGATTCAACGCCAGTTGGTCACCCGATAGTCGCTGGATCGCTTACACAAAACCGGTTGAGTCGTGGTACAGCGCGGTTTTCATCTATTCGGTTGAAGAAGCGAAGGTTCGGCAGATAACTGACGGCCTCAGTGATGCTACTTCGGCCTCCTTCGACAAGAACGGCAAGCAGCTCTATTTCATGGCCAGCACTGACATTGGACCAAGGCTCTCAGGCTTTGACATGTCGAGCAATCCGTTTCAACTGACGCGCAGCGTCTATGTGGTTGTCTTGAAGAAGACCGACCCTTCACCGCTGGCGCCCGAAAGCGACGAAGAAAAAATCGCTGAAGAGAAAAAGAGTGAAGCTCCGAGTGACAAGCCCGCCGCTGAAGGCGAACAGAAACCAGATCCGGCCGCGGCGCCGCCAGGCGCGCCAGGCGCGAAGCCCGCTGAGAAGAAAGCACCGCCGCGAGTCACGATCGATTTTGATGGTATCGGCCAGCGGATCCTTGCTTTGCCTATTCCGGCTCGCAACTTCGTAGCACTCGTAGCGGGCAAAACGAATGCCGTCTTCCTCCTCGAGGCGTTGCCACCTGCACCGGGCGCTACGGGAGTCACGCTTCATAAGTTCGACATGGAGAAGCGCAAATTTGAAAAAGTACTCGACGGAGTTCGCGCCTTCGATCTCTCGGCGAACGGAGAAAAAATGCTCTTCCGCCAGGGCGACAACTGGTTCATTGCTTCGACCGTGCAGCCGCTCAAGCCCGGCGAAGGCAAGATCAAAACCGAGGACATGGAAGTCTACGTTGATCCGAAAGCCGAGTGGCGGCAGATGTACAACGAGGCGTGGCGCATCGAGCGCGACTACTTCTACGACCCGAACCATCATGGTCTCGATTTGAAGGCGACGGCCAAAAAGTACGAACCTTACCTGGCGGCGCTTACTCACCGCGCTGATCTGAGTTATCTCTTCCAGGAAATGCTTGGGGAACTGACCGTCGGTCATCTCTACGTCCAGGGTGGCGACGTGCCGGATCCAAAGCGCGTGCCGGGCGGACTGCTGGGCGCCGACTACACGATCGAGAATGGACGCTATCGCTTCGCGAGAGTATTCGACGGTGAGAATTGGAACCCGCAGTTGCGCGCGCCGCTCACGCAACCAGGCGTGAACGTGCAAGCGGGCGAGTATCTGCTCGCTGTGAATGGCCGCAATCTTGCCGCTACCGACAACATTCACAGTTTCTTTCAGAACACGGCTAACAAGCAGGTTGTGATCCGAGTTGGCCCGAACCCCGACGGCACAGGCTCGCGCGAAGTCACGGTCGTGCCCGTGCCGAACGAGGGTGGCTTACGTAATCTGGCATGGATCGAAGGTAATCGTCGCAAAGTGGACCAGATGACAGGCGGTAAGCTGGCCTACGTCTGGCTGCCGGACACGGCCGGCGGTGGCTACACTAATTTCAACCGTTACTACTTTGCGCAGCTTCACAAGCAGGGTGCGATTATTGATGAGCGCTTCAACGGCGGCGGCCAGGCGGCGGACTACATCATCGATTATCTTAGGAAACCGCTTAACAGCTACTGGGCAGTGCGCGACGGTGAGGATTTCCGCCAACCGTTCGGTACGCTCCCCGGTCCCAAAGTGATGATTATCAATGAGTATGCCGGTAGTGGCGGCGATTACATGCCGTGGATGTTCCGCCGGCACGGCATCGGTCCGCTCATCGGAAAGCGAACGTGGGGCGGGCTGGTTGGCATCGGCGGTTATCCGGTGCTGATCGACGGTGGCTCAGTAACTGCACCGCACTTCGCCTTCTACAGTCCTGAAGGCGAGTGGGAAGTTGAGAACCACGGTGTCGCGCCCGACATTGAAGTCGAGATGGACCCGAAGGCCTGGCGTCAGGGGCGCGATCCGCAGCTTGAAAAAGCGATTGAAGTGGCTATGGCAGCACTTCAGAAGAATCCGCCCAAACCGACGAAGCGTCCGGCCTACCCGAACTACCACAATAGGACCAGCCGTCAGGAGACAAGCGGGGCAGGGCGCGTCAACCGCGCACCACAGTAAGGTTGGCGGAAGCGACTATCATTCGGGGCGGTGAGGTCGGAGGTTCGATTCCTCTCGCCCCGACGAGTTCAATCAAACATTTACGGCTACCTGCAAGGTGGCCGTTCTTGTTTTGTAGCAGGATTGTGGACACGTGAAAACGACTTCTTAAACGGACAAGACTCCACTCCTTGTTGAGAACCCCGAATCGTTACGGAGCACTTACGATTATGGTTTCGTCACATTGAAGAGACTGAGGACAAACGCCGCAAAGCAAACGAAAAACGTGGTAGATTGCAACAGAAGAAACACAATAAATATCTTGACAGTTATCTGACGGGCCTGTGTGTTTTTCGGGAATTCAACTTCGGATAGGGAGGCGTAGTGGGAACTGTAAGTTTTGACGGGCTTTTGCACGCTCAGGCCCCTCACGCGAAAAGGCAAATACTTACGCTTTTGCCGCGCCTGTCATTCGGTAACCGTGAGGTCGAAGGTTCGAATCCGATTGCGGAAGACGCGATTAGGGCGGCGGCTGGAGAGAAGATCAGATGCGGCCATATATACTTCGTTTTTTGGTAGCCCTACTGGGTGTTGGGCTTGTTGCTGTTGGAGTCTCAGCAGTGCTCGCACCAGGTTTCGCGGCTACGCTTTATGGAGTTGACGCAACAACACTCTCAGCACGTGTTTTCGTACGCTCGGCCGGTGCCCGAGATGTCGCAATCGGAGCGATCTTAATCGGTCTGTTGGCCCGCCGCTGCGATACGCGGACTATGGGTATCGCGGTTTTAGGAGCGACGCTGGTCCCGGTGTTTGATACCGTTAGTGTTCTTCAAGCATCCGGATTGCGACTGCCGCTCATTCTTCATGCCGGATCGATCTTGCCCCTGATCGTCCTTGCGATCGCACTCATTCGAGTTCGCGATAACAAATAACTTGAACATTGCTCCCGGGCTGGGAACGCAGGGGAGCCGATGTCAACGGCTAGCGGAAGGCGTGAGGATGAATTAAGATGGCGACGGTTTTGCCCCATAATTCCATCGAATTGATCGATCCAGGACTGTACCGGTTTTCAATCCCGTCTTTTGGATTCTCCATTCGGCTGACTTTTTCAGCAGAGTAAATGATTCCTGAATCCATAGCGCACTACCGAATAATCAAAAAGTTAGGCGAAGGAGGGATGGGCGAGGTCTATCTGGCGCTCGATACGAAGCTCGATCGTAAGGTCGCGATCAAAGTCATTCGGGCCGACTCGCTCGCCGGCGAACAGCTCAAAAAGCGCTTACTCAGAGAAGCGCAAGCCGCCGCTAAGCTGGACCATCCCAACATCTGCGCCATTTATGACGTCAACGAAGTCGGCTCGCTCACTTTCATCGTCATGCAGTACATCGAAGGTGAAACGCTCGCGGAAAATATGGATCGCGAGCCGCTAACACTCAGTGCTGCGTTGGCTCTCGCGGAGCAGGCTGCTGAAGGTCTGGCCGAGGCTCACGCCCATGGCATCGTTCACCGCGACATCAAACCACAAAACATGATGTTAACGCCGCGTGGGCAGCTGAAGATTTTGGATTTTGGGCTGGCGAAGCAAATACACTCCAAAGATTCAGTAGACAATGAGGCGCCGACGGCGCAGCTATTAAGCACGCCCGGAAATGTAATCGGCACGATGCCGTATATGTCGCCGGAGCAAGTGCAAGGTGAACCACTCACAGCGTCCAGCGACATGTTCAGTCTCGGAGTTACCTTCTACGAGATGCTGGCCGGAAAGCACCCTTTTCGAGATAAGAGCGCCGCGGTCACAATGTCTCGCATCCTGCTCGGCGAACCCTCACCGACTGAACAATTCCAATCTCAAGTCTCGCCGGAGTTACAAACCGTATTGAGCAAGATGCTCCGGAAAGACAAAGCGACGCGATATCAAAATGCCCAGGAGTTCCTCAACGATCTTCGACAACTGCCATCGACCAACGCCACTAATATCAGTCAGGCGGAAACACCGGTGGTCACGTCGCACAAAAATACTCCGTCCACTTCATCGATCACTAAGTGGGCCATCCTTGCCTCCGCTCTGGCATTGGTTCTCGCAGTGATTGCAATTAAGAGTTGGTTTTGGACAGACCACTCGGAGTCGTTGGCGATTCTGCCATTCACTTATGCCTCCAGCGATCCCCAACTCATGGCTAATCCCGATCGCGAGTACATCAGCGATGGCATGACTGAAAGCATCATCAACAACTTGTCACAGTTAACCAACTTGAGAGTGATCGCGCGTAGTTCAGTCTTTCGCTTTAAGAATAAGGACCTCGACGTTCAGGCGATCGGACGCGAGTTGAATGTGGCCTCAGTGCTGGTTGGACAAGTCAAACAAGATGGCGACGAGTTGAGGATCGCGATTGAGCTGATGGACGTAAACGGAAATCGTTCAATCTGGGGCGACACGTACCAGCGAAAGACCGGCGACATCCAGGCGGTGCAAAAAGAGATCGCCAGAAGGGTTTCCGAAAAGCTTCGGCTGAAATTGACCGGAGCCGATCAAACCCAGCTGACTAAAACCTACACCGATAACGGTGAGGCTTACCAGGACTATTTAAAGGGACGCTATCACTGGAACAAGCGGACGGATGAAGGCTTTAAAAAGGCGATTGTTTTTTTCCAGGCCGCGATCGAAAAGGACCCGAACTATGCCCTCGCGTATACGGGACTCGCGGACTGTTACACCCTCCGAAGTGACTATGGCTTTCTCGCGTCGCAGGAAGGATACGCTCTCGCGAAAGGCGCGGTAACCCTGGCCCTGAAATACGACGATAGCCTCGCGGAGGCACACACCTCTTTAGCCTCCATCAAAGCCGTCACTGATTGGGACTGGCAAGGCGCGGAGAATGAATACCGCCGGGCAATTGAGTTGAATCCAAACTATCCTACTGCCCACCATTGGTATGGCGCGCAGTTGATTTTACAGGGCCGCATGGATCAGGCACTCCAGGAACTCAAAATTGCGCAACAACTGGATCCCCTCTCGCTCGGGATCAATAAAGATCTCGCGGTCGCCCTGATTTACGCGCGCGATTATGAGAGAGCGTTGCAACAGTGCCGGAAAACTCTCGAAATAGAGCCGACCTTTCGTGTGATGTCCACTTACATCGCGCAGATCTATCAACTACAACAGAAATACACGGAGGCAACGGCCGAAGTTGAAAGCGCACACGCCGCGGCGCCCGACGATGGTGAGATCGCTTACGGCCTGGGCCAGGCATACGCTCTCGCGGGGAGGAAAGACGAGGCGCTAAAGATATCCAGCGAGTTGAACCAACCGGGGAAAGCTTTTCTCCCGAAAGAAGCAGCCTACCTGTATTCACTGCTTGATAAGAAAGAGGAAGCGATTGCGGTCTTACAGAAGGCTGCTGAGGAACATATTATGTCCGTCGCGGAACTCAAGATGGACCCGCGGCTTACGGAGTTGCGTAAGGATGCACGCGTGAGCGAACTCCTGCAGAAGATTGGGCTATCGCAAAAAGCAAACTAAAGACCGCGAACGTGAACGTCAAACTGTTCACCCTCGCGGTCTTGATTTAGCAAAAATGTCCTGGCCTTGAGCGAGAAGTTATTTCTTTTTCGCTGCCGGCTTCTTGGCTGACTTTTTGGGAGCGCCTTTCTTCGTCGCCTTCTTCTTTGTTGTGGGTTCAGCGCCTTTAAGTGATCCTGCCATGTCAAATCCTTTCTATTGGGAGGTTTACTGGTTTCTCACATTTCTGTGCTAGGCCGACCAGCTTGGATATGCGCAGTTTATATGAATTTGCTTTGTAGTTGTAAATATTTTGAGAATGAATGATTCGGCGATCGAACGCGGGCTGGACTTCATCTATCGCTTCGGGCAGAAGCAAAAGTGCTTTGGCGATTATGGAAGCTTTCTGATCTGCTGCTTCGCGCTCGTAGCTGCCACTTCCCGCAATCCGAAACTTCGCTCGCTGGCGCGCGAACGCGCCAAACAGTTGCTGCGTCGTTGGTCACAGATGCATCCAGTTGTAAGTTCCGATATCAATTCGGATCAGCTGCTTGAATGCGTACTGGTTAATTACGCCCAACGCCGGCTGGGATTACACGACACTGCCGGCGCCGTAACTATCCGGCTCGCTGCTCGCAATTTCTCACCCTCGGATCTGCTCGGCTTTGACCCCGCCGAAGAGCCTCCCCCAGACGATCTGCCCTATCCTTGCGACTGCACTTTCCAAAATCCACGTGGGCGCAAAACCTGCAAGCAATGCAAGCGGCGCTTGCGAATCCGAAGCAACTACAAAGTATGGATGGAAGCCTTAGCCAACACTTATGTGGCCGAACGATCTGGAGTGTTTTTTGGGGCCAGCTATGCAAACGTCCTGAAGTGGATGCCCTTCATGCGTCCATATCCAACTGATGATGACGACGAAGAGGTTCTTCGAGATGCGATCTACGCAGTAACACACATCGTCTACACGCTCAACGACTATGGCACTTACCGGTTATCGCGCCGCTGGCTGCCGCGTGAGTTTGCATTCCTGAAGTCGAATATTGCCGGCGCCTGTAAGCGCAACGATCCGGAAGTGTTGGGCGAACTGCTTGATTCGCTGAGAGCCTTTGGTTTGAGTGTCCATCACCCGCTGATAAAACGCGGCGCCGAATATTTATTGGCTGAGCAAAACGAGGACGGAAGCTGGGGTGATCCCGGTGAGGAAAATGTTCGCACGCGCTGCCACACGACCTGGACCGCGATCGATGGCTTACGTGCCTACGCCTGGCGCGGTGAGCGCTTAAGCAACCCTGAAATAAGACCCGTGTTGGACCAGATGTCCATTATCCGCAATTGAAATTGGCCATGATGTTTTCTTTTTTCCACCTGCCCCAGTAAAGCCGGGATATATCCTGAGCAATCCGGCACGTCGTAAACTGTTTGTCGCCAAAGTCGGCATTACTCAATACGATAATACCGAGGCTCTCCAGTTTCCGCGGATCGACATTCTTACCCGGCTTCGGCTCCGGCCACCTTGATCCGCGTGCGAAAAAGTTGCGCCAGCCTAACCACTCGCCGCGATGATATTCAGTACGAGTTCGATAAGTTATAGTCTCCGGCCCATGACGGCCCTCGACTGTTTTTTTAAATCTGTCCTTCCGTAGGTTCCAGCCGGCGCCATAGTTCACGTGCCTGTTCCTACTTATCGATACCGGGGTCCATAGAAGTTCGCGAAAGTCGATCCCCTCTGACTCTTTTTTAGCTTCCTCGGGAAAGCACAACCCCATCATATCGACCAGGCTCAAGCTCAATTCCCACCGCAACAAATCTTTGATTGTCGAGTGAACGTTGCCATCGCCGGTGATGAAGTTCAACGGGGTGTAGCCGACAGGCACAAAACGGCCGTTCACGCGGTTGTAGCACTTTGCATGGTTGACGATTTCCCTGGCGCCGGGAGCGAAACCTGAGGATTCATCGAACACATAAGTGTCCTTCATCTCCATGTCATCAAATAAGACCTCACGAAGGTACTCACCGAAACGTTTGCCGGTAACTTTTGCGACCAGTTCCGCGAGTATGACATAGCCCGAATTTGAATATTCATATTCAGTATCCGGTGCGCGAGGCAAGAGTTTCTGTGTGCCGATCCATTGCATCACGTCCTTGTTTGTCAGTTCCCTCCTTCTCCTGATTTGCATTTGTGGATACCAATGATCCGCTTTCGCGAGGGCGCGGTCGTACCAATCTTCAGCAGCCCGCCGCGAGGCTACATAGATGTCGGTGTAAGAAGGCAATGCGGAAGTGTGGTGGAGCAGGTCCTCAACCGTTATGGAGTCAGCGTAACGTGGAAGTCTTTTGAAGAACTTGGAGAGATGATCGTTTAAGTCCAACTGCTTGTCGAGAGCAAGACTGAGAACTGCAAGGGCGGTAAACTGCTTGGACAATGATCCCAGGTCGAAAATCGTATCGGGTGTTATCTTTATGCCCGTTTCAAGGTCCGCGTAGCCGTAGCAGTTAACGTGGACCACCTGCTGGTTCACCCTCACGGCTACAGCTACACCCGGAGTGCGATCGCGATCATTCGGATTGATCAAGTTGGTGACAAGCTTGTCAATCTCCGGTTCATGGACCAGAGAATTTGTGTCTACGCTGAAGAAATCGAACAGGTCCTGATCTTTTTCTTTGCGAACTTTTCTCGAAGCCATCGGCGCCTCCGTTCCCCGCCCATTATCCGAGTGTTCGCGAAAAATACAACTGAAGAGTTAAGACTGAGTTTTCGTCGCTCCTCTAATGATTTCCGAGCTCCAGGAGCCGATGAATAGGCAAAATCCCTTTGGTCGACCTCTGCCGGCTTCCTATCTCTTTTGCTTATCTTGTCTACTGCAGTGCACACTTGGCTGCCACACAGCCTTCAAACACCTCACATTTACCGCCCGAAAACACACTGCCGCGTGCTGGCATAACGCTTGCCAATCGACACCACGTTATGAATTCACGCAACCTCACGTCAGCGGTCACACCTCGCTATCTCAACCATTCCGTTGCTGTAGTTCGAGCTCATCAGCTCGATCACGCAGACGAAATCCTGGAATTCAGTAAGACGGCGCTACGACGCTGACCACCTATTAACCAATACTCAACTTAAAGGAGATTCAAAATGAGAAGACTGTGTGCGTTCTTAGCACAGTACACCAACAAACGAATGCTGTTCCGTCAGTTTCTACTGCTGTTCTTTCTCGCTTCGGCTGTCATGCTACTCGCGGGTTGGCCCAAACTAACCCCCGCCGGAAAAGCGCAATCATCATCAGGTTCATTGATGCCTCAGGATGCAGTGCCCGAGGACCCAATCAATCGGCTCAACACGGCCGTGTTCAAGGATGGAAGAATTTCGGAATCATACTCGACGGACCTTTCTGAAAAAGACATCAGTTCGGTGAATTTGGAGCCCACTTCGCGCGAGAAGCAGGCTGAAATCGACAAAGGCGTGCCTGAAGAAAAACCTGAGAAGGTCCATCCAATGCTGCGCACCGAGATCGAAAATATAAACCGTGGATTAGCGCCGAATAGAATGGCCGAGGTTATCGTTACCTTTAAAGACGACCTGCGCATTCCGCGTTTCCCGGTGGCGAACCCGGACGAGTCGCGTGATTCTTCATTCAACCGGCTCACTATGGACCAGGCCGCTGTCATGATCAGCCAGATCGAGGCAGCACGCGCGGATGAGTATCAAAAACGTAGCTTTGAGCTTCAAGAAAACTACGGCGCCAAAGTGGGCGAAACTTTCTGGCTGATCAACGCTGTGGTTGCAGAGATGCCGCTCGATACCGTCATGAGGTTGGCGGAGACCGACGATGTGCGTTACATCGAACCCAGTGTTACTGGCGACAAGCCTCCCGCAGATGGCAATAACAACAACGACGTCGATGATGGGCGTGCGCGCATCGTCAGCGATCCTTACTTCAACCTGGGCCAGACAACCGGCTTCATCGGCATTCTTGATACCGGCGTGCGTTCTACCCACACGTTGTACAGCAGTCATCTCAGCATCATCATGGACTGCAACACCAATGCGTCGTGCAGCGGCGGAAATCCGCAGGATGACTGCTGGAACCACGGCACTTCTACGGGCGCAATCATCAGCGGTAACGGAAACCTGGGTGGCGCTTTTCGTGGTGTGACGGGAATCACGCTCGACAGCTTCAAGGTCTACACCTGTGCAGGGCTGAGTTCCACTGCGACGGTGCGAGGATTCCAAAGAGCATTGGCAGTTCTGGATCGCGTCATCGTGGCGGAAACACAAGGTGGCGGCGGCGCCACCAGTGCGGTCTCGGCTGCCGCGGACGCAGCTTTCAATGCGGGTGCGGTCGTCGTCGCCGCGAATGGAAATGCGAGCCAGGTAACTGAGGTCGGGTCTCCAGCGGCGGCTCACAAAGCCATCGGTGTCGGCGCGGTTCAAGTTGAGACGTTGGCGACGGTGTCGCAGATAAATGGACCAGTTGCCGATGGCCGCACCAAGCCTGACATTCAGGCGCCCACTCAAACTGAAACTGCCAGCAATACTTCCGATACGGCGCTCCGGGTCTTTACAGGGACCAGCGGCGCTACGCCGTATGGAGCCGGCGCAGCGGCGTTGTTGCGCAATTGGCTGCGTGGCGGCAACTTCAATATCGATCCGGGACAGGTCTATGCCCAATTGATTCTGTCCGGACAGACCGTTCCTTTCAATAGCGTTAATGGAACGGGTTTAATCAATCTGCCGACGAACGGTTGGGCCTGGTGGGGTAAAACCACGGTGGGCAACAACGGAACGATTGACATCCCGTTGAACGTCGGCGCCGGGAACAATCGCTTCGACTGCGCTATCTGGTGGCCGGAGACCGCGTCTCAAAGTCACAACGACATCGACGTAAGACTGATCGATCCGAGTGGCATCTCACGCGCTTCGAGCCTGTCTGTCTCCAGTGTATTTGAGCGAGCGCGTTTCCTTGGAGCAGTGACGCCAGGAACCTGGAAAGTTCGCATCAGGGGATTCAGTGTTCCAACTGGTTCCCAGACCGTCTACTACTCCGCGCACGTCAGACCGTAACTCAGGCGTTAGGAAGAACGGAGTCTGAACCGAGAACCCCTGATAGCATTGTCGCTGTCAGGGGTTCTCGCTATCGATGACTATTTTCGTCATGTAACTGACCTATCTTTTCCAACTGATCATGTACGTGAAGCGAAATAGCGCCTTCTTGTTATTATCGAGGCCGCTCTTCTCGGTCACAATTCTCAGCTCCTTCGTGGCAAGGTCAGACAAAGCTTCATTCTTCACCTCCGCTTATCGAAACTGCCCTATACTCAACTCATGAACTGGCAGCACAACATACTTACAAACACTTCCGAAATCGCGAACCTGCTCAACGACACACGCACCATTGCAGTCCTCGGCATTAAAACGGAGGCTCAATCAGGCGAACCGGCATTCTACGTCCCAAAGTATCTACAGACAGTTGGATTTCAAGTCATTCCGGTACCTGTTTATTACCCAAACGCGACGCACATACTCGACCAACAGGTCTATCGCCGGCTTGCGGACATTCCGATCGACGTCGATCTAGTCAACGTCTTCCGCCGTTCTCAAGACGTTCTTCCTCATGTTGAAGATATTTTGACGAAGAGGCCGAAAGCAGTATGGCTGCAATCCGGAATTCGCAACGACGCCGCGGCCGAAACACTTGCGAGAGCCGGAATCAAAGTCGTTCAGGATCGCTGCCTCATGGTGGACCATCGACGTACACAAGCGTGAATCCGTGTTTCCGCGTCACACGAGAGCTAATGCATCTTGAACGGACCACCATGCGGCTCCGGTGCTAAATCAGGACGACTCGAATCCTGGACCACCTCATGCATCTCCAGTACGTTCGACTTGAAGAACGCTTCCTTCGGCAGCGTTCCCGACTGTGCATGTCCTTTCATAAACGCATCTGAGCGCACCCAGTTAAGGAAGTCCTCACGGCTATTCCAAATAGTAAAGACGACATACGGGTCGCCTTCATTGACTGGCCGCAGCACCTGGTTGGAAACGAAGCCGGGCATTTGATCCACCAGCCCCGCGCGTTCACGAAATCTTTGTTCAAAGGCGTCAGCATATTCACGAGCGACGTAAATCCGATTAGCAACAGTTATCATTGCACCCTCTCTCTTTTTTGTAAGTGCCTTATGATAGCACTTGCTGATTAGGCCTTTACGGTAGTGCATACGCTACAACCTCAGGTCGGCGATGTGCGTACAGGATTGACGGCGGTCATTATTGCGTCGGTGGTGATGCTATTGCTGCACGTGTTGTTGCTGTTCTGGGAGCGTGGCAAGGCAGCCGAGTAAGCAGTTAGAAGCACACCTACGCACAGGAAGAACACGGATTAAAAAGATCACAATCAGATTAAGACACCACCCGCTTCAAACAACTGATGCACAATCCAACGTTTCTGAGTATTATGTCGCACTGTTCTGACAAACTCACTATCGCTGTTGCACAATCGAAAGTAATTTAAGGAGGCGAAAGAATGTCAATCGGTCGCATGGCTTGGATTATAGGCGCCGCTATAGTTGTGTTGGTGGTTAACGTCGCGGTCAGCTTTCTCTACGTGGGTTTCTACAGTTACGCGATCAACCCGAAACAGACTCAGCAGTATTACCAGGAATATGCTCAGGTTGCTGCGCCCTATTCCAGCATTATCGCGGGAGCGCCGTTGATGTTTCTCATGTGCTGGTGGGTCGCGAGTTGGTGGGAAAACGATTTTGGGCTCAAAGCCGCGCTTCTCGTTTGGCTCGTTTACACCGTGATTGACGTGCTTTTGCTGGCTGGCGTAGCGATGAAAGAAGGACTGCCGACGCGGATGATCGTTATCACAATCGTTTCGATCATTGCCAAATTGGTGGCCGCTTACTTAGGGGGCCTTGTCGGTAGCCGGCACTAGAACAAGTACCTATAAACCATGAACCTCGCGACAGTACTTTATTGAATCTCATGGTCTATTGCATTTCAAACTAGCAAACCATAATGTCCGCTCACCTGGCGACAGCATTGCAGCACGAATAGTTCGGACGTCCCAAGAGCAGACGGTTCATCGTGACTGGAGTCCGGAGCGAAGGTTCGACTTCGGATTCAGGTCATTGAGGTGATTTTCGGTGGGGCAGCCAGATGACACAACTGTAAGAACCAACAGTGACTGTACTCCCGTCCGAACCAGGACCAGATGTGGCGTATCACCCCCCTGCCTCCTTTTGCGCCTGACCTGCCTGGTCTGTGCGCTGTCACTAACGTCACTTTCAGTTAACGGTCAGGACATCGTCTGGCCACAGTTTCGCGGACCGCAATCGAATCCGGTGGGCAATCATGCACGCCTGCCGGAACGTTGGTCCAGGACCGAGAACGTGGAATGGTCGCAAGAGATTCCCGGACGCGGGTGGTCCTCGCCTGTCGTTAGCAGCGGCAGGGTTTACGTGACAGCCGTAACGACGGACGGTAAGTCCAAGCAACCGCAGATCGGCACCGAATACAGCGAGGACTACGTTCAGGATTTACTAAGACAAAATCTCTCGATGAAGCAGATCATCGATCGGCTTACAGCGCGAGACATCGAGTTACCGAATGAAGTAACGGTCCACTACTTTCTTTATTGCTTCAACTTGAAGACCGGTACTCTGGAATGGAAGAAAGAGTTCTACACCGGCCGTCCGCCCGGCGGGCGTCACCGCAAGAACAGTTTCACCTCAGAGAGTCCGGCGACGGACGGCAAGCACGTTTACGTGTATGTGGCTGATCTGGGGTTATGGGCGTTTGACGGCAAAGGCGAACTCGTTTGGACCACGAGACTGGAACCAAGTCCGCATCAGCTCGACGTCGGCAGCGGAAGTTCGCCGGTGCTGACCGGAAAGTTTGTCGTCATTTTAAACGACAATGAGAAGCAGCAATACCTCGCTGCGTTCGACAAGCAAACGGGCCGGCTGATCTGGCGCACCGATCGCGATCTCGGCGGGAAGGGACAAGACAAACTCGAGCGATCAGGATGGTCTACACCATTCGTTTGGCAGCACACGCTGCGAACGGAGATCGTTACGATTGGACCAGGCCAGGTAATTAGTTACGACCTGTTGGGGAAAGAGTTGTGGCGTATGTCGGGCATGTCCGCGACACCGATTCCAACGCCCTTCTCTTATAACGGATTGCTTTATCTCAACGGCGGTCGCGGAGTCTCGATGTTCGCGATTCGTCCCGGCGCCGCGGGCGATATTTCACTAACAGGCGATCAGGCCTTTAATGAATATGTCGTTTGGTCGCAACCGCGTGCGGGCACTTATATACCATCGGCGCTGGCTTACGAGGGAGCTATTTATACGCTTACTGAAACCGGCATCCTGAGCCGCTTCGACGCGAAGACCGGACAGCAGACATACAGGACCCGGATCGGTCCGGCGGCAACAGCTTTCTCGACGTCGCCGTGGGCCTACAACGGAAAGCTGTTTTGTCTAAGCGAGGAAGGCCAGACGTTTGTAATCAAGACGGGTGAGCACTTCGAGTTGTTGCATGTGAACGAACTGGACGACATGACGCTGGCATCGCCGGCGCTCGCAGGCGAACGCTTGTTGATAAGAACGGAACACCGGCTTTATTCGATTCGCCGCAAAAACTCAGATGCAGAGCCGACTCGGTGAGGAACATAGAAATGAAAGTCCCAAAATCGTTATCAATACCATTGGTCGCACTGGCGATTCTGGTCGTGTCCGTCCCGGCTTACGCCCAGAACTCGAACCATCCTGCGGCGCCCGTCGTCACCAATGAGTGGCTGCAATTCCGCGGCCCAAACGGCAGTGGCGTAGCTGACACGCCCACTCTGCCGGCGCAATTTGGACCGACGAAGAACCTCGTTTGGAAAGCAGCCGTGCCGTTCGGGCGGTCATCGCCCGTGATCACGGCCGATCGCATTTTCCTGACTGCGAGCGAAGGCGACAAACTCGTCACACTCGCGCTGGATCGCAAAACCGGAAAGACATTGTGGCGACGTGACGTTGTCCGCCCGCGTCACATGCCGATCTACAAACGTAACGACGCTGCCTCGCCGAGTCCGGTAAGCGACGGTAAGAACGTCTTCGCCTTCTTTGCCGAGTTGGGCCTCATCAGTTACGGACCGGATGGGACCGAACGCTGGCGCGTGCCTTTAGGACCATTCGATAGTTTCTACGGTATGGGGGGCTCGCCAGTGCTCGCGGGAAACACGCTCCTGCTGGTGGCCGATCAACGGGCAAACTCATTCGCCATTGCCGTCGATACGCGAAACGGAAAAGTTCTTTGGAAAACAGCCCGTAAGAATAACGAAAGCTATTCCACTCCGGTCATCTACACACCCAAAAATGCGCCGGCACAGCTCCTCGTCGTGGGTTCACATACACTCGATGCCTACTCGATCGATAACGGCGAGCGATTGTGGTGGATCAAGAACATAGGAACATATCCGAAGGGAGTGCCCACTGTTATCGGCGACATGATTTACATAAACGCCGAGGGCACCGAAGAGCCGTATATACCGCCGTTCGAAGACACCCTCAAGAATTACGACAAGAACAAAGATGAACGAATCCAGCTCGAGGAGTATAAGGCTGACCCGTTTGCGGAACACTTCGGCTGGATGGACCGCAACAGCGATGGCTATATCGATCGAGCGGAATACGACTTCGCTCGGATCGATACCGATCCACCCGAATATGGTGTTTCGGCTATCCGGCTGGGCGGCAGCGGTGATCTCACAGCGACGAACCTCGTCTGGCGATTGATGAAACACTTTCCGAATATTCCCTCGCCTCTCATCTATCGCGACGTGATGTACCTGATGAAAGAGGGTGGGATAGTCACGAGTGTAAATCCCGCGACTGGGGAGGTTTTGAAAATGGGCCGCACGCCTCAGGCGCTCGAAGGATACTTCGCCTCGCCGGTGGCGGCCGATGGAAAGATCTTTCTGGTAAGTGAGACCTGCAAAGTGACGGTGCTGAAAGCCGGCGCGCAATTGGAAGTCCTGGCCATGAACGACCTTGACGAAGAGTGTTGGGCCACGCCGGCGATCGCCGGCAACAGTTTAATCATCCGCACGCGCGGTTCGTTGTATTCCTTCGCCGATAGCTCAGGGAAATAAATCATGTTGACTAACATTCTTTCCAAATCGAGCATCATCCTGATTGTGGCTATCGTCGCGTGTCAGGCCTCGGTCGCTCAGAACGCGAAGGGTCAATACGCTCAGGTCAACGGCCTGAAAATGTATTACGAGATTCACGGCACGGGACAGCCTTTGGTTTTGCTACATGGTTCATTTGTTTGGGCGACGAATTATCCAACGCTGGCCCAGGGCCGCCAGGTAATTCTAGTTGACATGCAGGGACATGGACGCACCGCCGACATCAACCGTCCATTTAGTTTTGAACAAATGGCGGATGACACTGCGGCGCTTCTGAAGCACCTGAAGATCGCGCAGACCGACGTTTTCGGTTACGGCATGGGCGGAACGATTGGGCTTGCCCTCGCAATCAGACATCCGGGGTTGGTACGGCGGCTGGCCATCTGTAGCGCCGCTTATCGGCCGGTTGAAGAATCGTATCCGAAGGACATCCTCGACGCTTTCAGAGAGATGACGCCGGAAAAATTCGCGCCGAAGGAGATCAAGGATCCTTACGACAAGATGTCGCCAGCCCCAAACTGGAAAGGTCTCGTCGCGAAGATAGTGCAAATGGAGGCGGACTTTAAAGGCTTCTCAAAAGAACAGATGAAGGCGATCACGGCGGAAGTTTTTATCGCGGTGGGCGACCACTACGACGTTAGTCTGGAACACATCGTCGAAATGCATCATCTGATTCCGAAATCGCAACTCGCGGTTTTCCCAAACACGGACCATCAGCTTCTGTTTACAAACCCGGACAAGATGCTGATCCCGATCAAAGAGTTTCTAAATACTCATAAAGCGGAGTCAAAGGTCGACTAGGCACGCTCGTTTCTGCCGATCAATCGTACGCCGAGTGTGAACAACAACACGGCGAGTGCGGGCGAGAGTATGTTGAAGGGTTGCGATCGAAGCTGATCGAGATCGCTGGCGGCAGTCAGCATGTTGCCGAGACTTGGTTCGGGTTCCTGGAGTCCGACGCCAAGATACGAAAGAGCAACCTCAGCAAGCAGGAACGTCGGCAGCAGCAGCAACGCGCGCGTTCGCAGTGGCGGCAAAATGTTCGGAAGAATGTGACGAAACAAAACTCTCGTTTGACTGACACCCAACGCTACTGCCGCGACGACAAACTCACGTTTTCGAAACGAGAGCACGAGTCCGCGTGTCAACCGAGCCATCTCGGCCCAGCCTGTTAGAGCGAAGATGAGTAGCAGAAGCAGTGCCGCGCGCGTCATCGGCAACTCGAGGGGAAAAGCAGCACGCACGCCGAGTATCAGGATCAGTGTCGGCAGGGCAAGCATCGCGTCCGTCACACCCATCAGAAACGTGTCCATGAGCCGTCCCGCATATCCGCTCACTCCGCCGATCAAAATACCGACGACGCAAGCGACGAGAACGCCGATCAACGCAACGATGAACGAGAAGCGGATCGCGTAGAGCAAGCGCGAGAAACGGTCGCGGCCTAGTTGATCAGTTCCGAGAAGATTGATCCTGGGAGCGACGTCCGAAGTGCTTCTTACGCCGAATAGATGTACGTCGGTTTCGACAATGCCAAGCAACTTATAGGAAGACCCGCGGACGAACAGTCCCAACGGAAAAGCTTCGGACGTGTCTTCGGTGTACGTGCGGCGGAGTGGATCTGCGACACGCCGCGGATGAATGATCGGCGTCAGGCCGTCGAAGTGGATCGTGGTCGCCGGCGCGGATGGCTCGAATCGCGATTGAGCGCTGTGATCGTACGGTGCAAGAAAGCCCGCGAAAACAGCGCACAACGCGAACAGTCCGATCACGAGCCAACCAACGACCGCAACGCGATCGGCCCGCCGGTTATTGAATCCATCTTTTGATAATTGTTCGTTCAAAGCCCAGCATTCTCTGCGTCGCTCCGCGTCTCTGCGGTCTATATGTTGTTGCGGTTCTTTACCGCAGAGACGCAGAGCGACGCAGAGACGAATTAAGACACTGCCCGAATTCGCTTATCATTCACCGCCTGCAACAATTCACCGACGGCATTTCCCAACCAAACCGCCGTGCTGGTAAACAAAACGATTCCCATAACCAATGGCAGATCACGCGCACGCACCGCTGAAACCATCAACGTTCCCAGTCCCTGACGTCCAAGCACGGACTCGACGATCACGGAACCGCCGAGCACACCGCCAAGCGAGAGACCGGCGATCGTCAGGAACGGGTTGAGTGCAGGCCGGATCGCGTGACGAAGAATCACAGCAATCTCACTCAAGCCTTTGGCTCGTGCAAGCTTGATGAAATCCTCGCGCATCGTGCGCTGTAATTCGCCGTGAAGCTGCGCCAGAAAAGCCGAAATCAGCGGCGCCGATAGCGCCAACGCCGCCAGCCAGAAAAGAACGGCCGAAGAACTATCCATGGCGGACACACTCAATCGCACGGATACCGCGAGGGCGACGAGCGCGAGGACGATGCGAGGTGTCGAGGCTGTCAGAAGGATTAACAAGTCGATGAATGCAGCGATCGTTCGTGACTTGTAGCGCACGCCGATGAGACTCAACGGCACGGCGCAAATGAGTGCGATGGCAAACGCAGCGGTCCCGAGCAGAAACGTGCTAACCGAACGCGCCCATACGAGACTGCTTACCGGCACGCGAAAGTACATCGACTCACCCAGGTCGCCGGTGACCGCGCCGGAAAGCCACCGGAAGTAGCGTACCGGAAGTGGTTGGTCCAAACCGTAGACGCTGCGAAGGCGCTCGATCGTCACCTCGGAAATCTGCGGGTTATCTCGCAACTGCGTCAGCGCATCGCCGCCCGCAAAACCGAGTAAAGCAAACGTCACCGCCGAAACGATCAGTATCATCATGAGTCCTTGCAGACATTTTCTCAGCAGCAACTTGATCATTTCTTTGATCTACAAAAGAAAACTTCTTACACTCTCAACCGCTTTACTCCTTCGAATTTCGCTACTCAAAACTTGCTGCCGGAGAATAGCATCATGCGCACGTTCACAAACGCCCGACTCCTTGCTTTTCTTCTGCTTCCATTTCTGTTCTCGTGCCAGCAGCAACCGCCGGCATCAAACACTACAACAAGCAACACAAAACTCGAACAACGAGGAATCGGCAAACGCGGAGGGAAACTGGTCTATCGTCTGACTTCGCCGCCCAAGACGTTCAACTATCTTCTCGCGAATGACGAACCGTCAATCGTAACGGCGTTCTTCCTGCTCAACAGCCGGCTGGTGGAGTTCGATCATTCGACGCAGACTTACGTGCCCGGGCTCGCGGAAATGTGGACCATCAGCGCGGATCGCCGTACCGTCGACATCACGCTGCGAAATGGGCTGAAGTTTTCGGACGGGCAAGCTCTCACCAGTCATGACGTGGCGTTCACCCTCGAGGCGACTTACGATGAACGCAACAAGGCCGGCGTGTTCCGTGACGCTCTCCTGATCAACGGCAAACCGATATCCGTAAAGGTGAAAGACGACCGAAACGTTCAATTTATTCTTCCCGAAACGATACCGGCGCCTGACAATTACCTCTATAACATCGCCGTGCTGCCCAGGAGTGCCCTCGAACCGGATCATAAAGCGGGGCGGTTCTCCGAGTCCTGGAAGATAACGGCGCCACCCGAGTCCGTGGTCTCGAGCGGACCGTTCATGGTCGCGTCAGCAGCAGCCGGCGAACGCATCGTCCTCAAACGCAATCCTCATTACTGGAAACGTGACGCACAGGGAACGCAACTTCCGTATCTCGATGAACTGACGCTCGCTGTCGTTCCCGACTCGAACCAGGCACGCGTCGGGTTGGACCAGGCAACGATAGACATCGTGGACCGTTTGAGACCGACGGATTACGCTTCCCTGCTGAACGCCAGCGGACCTGTGAGGGCCTTCGATCTCGGCCCAAGTCTGGGCGTCGATTATATTTGGTTTAATCTGAATCCCAACAAGGCGGACGGCACGCAGCTCAGTCCGGTCAAGTCGGCATGGTTCTCGGATACGAGGTTTAGAAAGGCTGTTTCGATGGCGGTTGATCGCGATTCGATCGCGAAGTCGACGCTTCAGGGTTTAGCAACGCCGCTTTACGGAGTCGTATCACCGGCGAATCGAGTCTGGGCCAATCCGGATCTGCCGAAGATCGCGTACGACCTCGTTCAGGCTGCTTCACTGCTGCAAGAAGCTGGTTTCACTAAACGCGGTGCGGAGTTGTTTGACGCGCAAGGCAATCGCGTCGAGTTCTCGCTGCTGGTGCCTGCTGAGAGCGAGCCGCGCAAGCTGATGGCGGCGGTGATCCAGGAAGACCTCGCGAAGCTCGGGATAAAAATGCAGGTCGTACCCGTCGAGTTCTCCGCTGTCACGAACGCCTGGACCAAGTCCCATGATTACGATGCGATACTGCTCGGTCTGTCCGTCACTGATCTTGAACCATCAACGTACGGCAACCTGATCTTGAGCAGCGGTGACGCGCATCAATGGCGGCCGAATCAGAAGTCGCCGGCGACCGAATGGGAGGCGAAGGTCGATCAGCTTTTCGCAGAGCAGGCTAGCGAGTCGGATCCAGAAAAACGGAAGTTGAAGTTTCACGAGATACAAAGAATCGTGGCGGACGCGTCGCCTGTCATCACGATCGTCGCCCGCCACGTTGTGTCCGCTGCAAACTCACACGTCGGAAATTTTTCGCCGAGTCCGATGTTTCCTTATTCACTTTGGAACGCAGATGAACTCTTCATCCGTTAATCGTCCTGTTCGGATTTGATTGTAAAATCGACCGCCTTCGTGACGTTACCGCGAATACGGAAGCTGTAGTTTCCGTGCGCCAGGTTCTGCAGTTCGATCTTCCCGTCCTGGGCACTCGCGATCAGGTTTCCATTCGCGTCCAACAGTTCGAAAACGATCTGCTGGTTACCGTGGTTCTGGTTGATCTTCGCATCGAGCCCGCTACGTCGAAGCGAAAAAGGAACGTCGACTGACGATTGCGCTGGATTGATCGTGCCCGAGTAGCGCTCCTTGAAGTCGTCGTTCCCACCCGGCGCGGGAGTCGGTGTCGGCGTTGGTGTGGGAGTCGGCGTCGGCGTCGGTGTCGGTGTCGGGTCGGGCGCGCCCGGAGTGACGTTGAAATCCGAACCCGTTCCCGAATCCGCGTTCAGCAGAAGACCACCGGACAGCGATGAGCCGATCAGTATTTGCGCTTCAGCCTGCGTGTTCGTCGAAGTCGTCCCAAGGACGTCGCGGCCGACCGCCGCGTTCACCTTTTCAAGACCGAGCTTCATCGTGATCTCGTTGCCGTCGATTGTGCCGAAGTCTGCGGCGCCGATCGTCTCCTGATTCTGCGTACCCGTTGCGAGCGTTGTGATCTTTCCGTATTCGTACGTGACCGCGGTCTCGTCTACCGATGCCGTGACAAAAACCTCGACATTGCCAAATGCCGACGTCAGCGTCCAACGCATGTTTGGCGTGCGGACTGACGCGTCGGTGACTCTCAAGCGGTAGACGATTTGGTTCGCAACCGAATCGTACTTGAAAAAGGCAGTCCGAATATCCTGCGCGGTCGTTCCAAGCTGATCGTCCTGACCGTCGACTATCTGTGGCGCGTTCGGGTCGTTTGACGGAAACAGGTTTGCCGGATGCGGCACTGCCGTTAGCGACATCGCGGCACGCACAGCGTTGTGCGCATCGACATAACCAGCGCCGACCACGCGTTCGTCGTAAGGCATCGGCGTTGCCGTTTGCCGAAGGAGTGTTACGACCTGGTCCGGCGTCAGAAGCGGATTCGTCTCGAGCATCAGAGCGACGATGCCTGAGACCTGCGGCGTGGAGAAACTGGTTCCCTGCGACGTTGTGTAGTACGGCAGAAATGCCGGCGGGATCGTCGAAAGATCGTTCGCGCCGACAAAGATTGGAATGGTGCCTGCGAGATTCGTCACACCGGGAGCCTTCGAACGTGTGCTCTTGATATCGACTCCGGAGCCGGTAATGTCGGGACGCAGATTCGGAGCAGTTGCAGGATCGGCAGGCTGGCCGGCCGTGTCGCTGCCCGTGCCGTTGTCGTTGCCTCGTGATGAAAATCCGGCCGGCGTACCGAGACCCTGTTTCTCAGCGGCTGCGACCGAGATCACCCACGGCGCGACTGAGAACGGATTGATCATGTCCGGAGCATCGCCGTCGTTGCCGGCGGCGAAAACGACCGTGATATTTCGGTCGTGCATCATGCGCGTCGCGGTATTGATCGGATCGTTCGGATCGTACGGATTGTCTGCCAGCGTCGTCCCCCACGAGTTGTTACAGACGCGGATGTTGTATTTGTATTGATTGACAAGCGTGTAATCCATCGCTTGAACGATCGCATACGTCGTGAGTCCGACGTCATTGCCTGCGCGTATGCCGATCAGTTTCGCACCCGGCGCCATGCCTTTGTAGAGACCGGCTGATGCAGCGCCGGTGCCGGCAGTTACGCCTGCGCCAAAAGTTCCGTGTCCGCCTTCGATGTCGGTTATCGGCACGTTCTCGACGGGTACGACGGGAAGAAATCCGGCTGGCGGTTCGACCGGCAGATCGGCCGTCGCGTAATACACGTTCTGAATGACGTTCTGTCCGAGTTGCAGATCGGGATGCGTTGCATCGATGCCTGTGTCAATGTATGCGACGCCGATGTTCCTGCCTGTCACCGGCAGCGCGTTGTTGAGTGCCGTCACCTGGTTGTCGCGGATGAGATTCTCGACGCCTGTTATCGTCCGGCCTTCGAGATCGAGCAGGCGAAATGTGCGATTGGCGTAAAGCGATCGAATGCCGGGCTTGGTTTTTAACGCATTGAACTGTGTTCGATTGATCGACGTCAGCACGATTGGCAACGCCTGTGTGTAGCGTCCGCCGCGAATGCCAAGCGTCTGCAACATCAGGAAGTCGTTATTGGTCACGGTGTGATCGAACGTGATCACGACGGGTGTTAACGACAAAGGCGCTGCGTTGATCCGGGCTGCTAAAAGGCTATCGACGGATGGCGCCGCAAACGCAGAAACGGACGCCACAATGGAAACGACCAACACGGTCAGGGCTTTTACGAGAATTCTCATGTGGGTTCCTCCAGGATTCATCTAGCCTGACCTTACTCAAGGCGGCTTGAGATTAACTTGAGCCGCACTTGAGTCAGGTTGGAACAAAAGACGGCAAAAGGCTGTCGCGATGGCGTGTCCGGAAGATCTTCTGAACGGCTCTGCCCTCCGATGTGCGGCGAGGCTCTGCCTCGCCGAGGGTTTAATAAAACAAGGGGCTACGCCCTGAGGGCACAGCCCGGAGTTGATGGCTGGCGACGGCGAGGCAAAGCCTCGCCTCACATCGGGTGGCAAAGCCACTTCAAGGCGGGACTTTTTGAGGAAAAGGCTGTCCAGATCGGATAGCGATCGGACAGCCTTCTGGAACTCAACGGCTCCAACAAATCACAGTATTCGGACGGAAACAGTTCTCGTGAGCGGATTTACGGTAAATCTAACCAACCGCATCAGCACATTCGTCGTCGCCGACAGCGTCGAACCTCCTCCGACCGTGCGCGTGCCGCCGTTCTCGTTAGCCGAGCCTTGCGGAAGTAACTGATTCGACACGATCTGGAACGTGCTTGGGCCATTCGCAAACCCGAGTACGCGGAAGACGTACGTCGTATTCGGCTGGACCGCGGAAGAGACGAACTCAGTCGCCGTTGCTCCCGCCGAACGCATCAAGACTTTCCCGTCCATAGTTCGCAACTCAAAGTCCAGATCGACCGCCGTCGCCGACGTGAGCCGACCTTCGAGAGACACAGCGTCAGACTTCGTAGTCACGAGCACGTCAGTCCACGTTATGCCTTGGAACGTTGGGTTGCCCCATGTGGCGCTCGTGCCGCCCGTCGCAGTCGGTTCGCCGGCGAGCAACGTGCCCGTCTTCGTTTCGGTAAAGATCGAATACGTCACCGGCGCGGGCGGACTCGACGTACCATCCGTATTCTGCGAACCAGTGCCGACTATCGAACCCGCAAACGCGTTTGCATAAACCTTCGCGTCGAAGCTGAACATCTGCGCCGTCGGGTCGTTGAACTCAATGCGTTTCGCGGCGGATGTTTGTCCGAGACTCAGCGCCTCGTTGTAGACGAACGTGTTGCCGTTCGCGTCCGCGTTGCGAACCGTCACCGCCGGATTGGAAATGCTCACGATCTGAAATTCGAGCGGTTTGTAGAGAGTCTTGTCCGTCGAGAATGCGCCGCGTGCATTTGTCAGACGATTGTCAAAAGCCATCACGCCATTCGCGAACGACACGTTCGAAATCGCTGAATCGACTTGAGCCGTGACGTCCTGACGCGTCTGAAGCGCCCGAGACGAACCCGACAAAGTGGACCATCCGAGCTGGCCGGTCGAGTTCACGCCTATCGCTCGCACAACATATTCGCTGTCGAACAAATCTTTCAGTCCGGTGGGCGCAAAGACTTCGAAGATCGGTCCTTTGTCTTCCCACGATGTTGCCGCGGTGAAGAACGCGTGACGATAACCCGTCGTCGCAGCATCACCATCGGCGTAAACACGCTTTCCGTTCGGTTCACGACGACCGGCAAACGCGGTATTTCGCTTGAGAACTTCGTACGCAACCGCTCCCGGCACGGGATCCCATGTGACGGTTACGCTTTTCGCGGAAGCAGGCGTGACTTTCACGTTTTGCGGAACCGCTGGCGCAGCCTGACCACCGGCAAAGTGCGAAACCTGTGTCGAGATCGTCGCCTGTCCGCCGGTAACTTCACGAGCATTGATGCCGAGCTCTTTCGCAGCAAAGATCTGTTCGATCATCGCACGATGCATTCCGGGCGCGTCCGGATCGGTCGAGTCCGACGGATACAGCATCTGGTCCGCGACGATGAAAGCATCGCGCGCCTTGACCATCGTGTCGGGCGACGTAGTCCCGAGGATGTACATCGAGCCGAGGAAATCGCGTTCGAAGATGTTGGTCCCACGCGTGATCGCCTTCTGCGGCAAACCATCTTTCGCACGCGGACGCTTGAACGTCGTGTCTTGCGGATAAACGCGATTCATCATCTCGCGAATGTCCCACATGGTCGACATGTAGATCTCGCCATCGCGATGCTCTTCGACCTGCCCGCTCGCGCCGAACGTTCCGTAGTCGGAATACTTCAGCGTCGAACGTGCGCTGCGTATGTACGCGATCGAATCCGGATCGCGTCCCCTGTCGCGAAAGAGCTGTCGGTAACCCTTTGCGTTGACGACATAGTCGCCAAGACTCGCATTGTCCGTGATCGTGAATGCCCACATGTCCGCCTGGCCCTCGTTCATGGCGCTTCCTTCTTCGCCTTCGAGTCCGGCAATGGGCGATGTGATCGCGTGCATCCCTTCGTGATACGGAACCGTGCCCTCGAGCGCGAGGTCGTTGAAGTAGTAACCATGACCGTAAACCGTTGGGTTCACGACAACGGGCGATTTACTGGCGGTCACAGCCTCGATGATCGACGTCAAATTGAAGGCGACGGCGTTGTCGAGTCCTAAAACGATCTTGACGAAGTCAGGATGCGTCGGATCAGGCAGTTCACCGTTTGCGGCATCGATCGCGAGAAAGAAATTCGGAAAATGGACCGTCGCCGGAAGCGGCGTCGTCTTGTTTGGATAGTCGTCCGGAAAAGCGCCGCCCCCGATCGTCGTGTTGTCGCCGCCGATATGCAGGTAGTCGACATACTCGACGAGATAAGTCACGAAGAAGAACGCATTGATCTCGTCCTGATGTTCGGCGGGCTCAGCGAGTTGATCTTGTTCGTTCGTGCGCGCTTCGAGTGCTGCCGGATCGTCCTTGCGGAAGTGCCACGTACCGAGCGCGGCTTGTGCGAACGGCTGCTTGGTTGCGAGTGCGTTGTTGACGATCGTGTGCGCTCCGGTCAGCGTACCATTCACGCCGGTCACTCGATTCGACGGATCGAAAGCGCGTAAGTTGACGCGTTCCTGTCCGCACGGCACTACGACGCCGTTTGTTGTACACGAACTGATTACGCTGTTGTCCTTCAGGTTCGCGTCTATTTGCGGGTACTTCGGATAGATGTCGGCGGTTTCCGTTCCCGGCGTAGTTTGAAAGGCTAAGAAGTCTTTGCGTCCAAGAATCTCACCGGTATTCGCATCGACGGTGACCATGTAAAGGCCGAATGGATTCGTCGAAAACTTCGCGACTTTCCAGGCGAGACGATAGCCATCCGCAGTCGGGTAGATGGCGAGAGTCGGAGGAATACTCTCAACTGCCGCCAACTGCTGCGAGACGATCGATAAACCATTCTTCAGAAGATTCGTAGCCGCCGCGGGCAGCTCGACATAAAAGCGATTCAGATCATTGTCGGCCGCCGTTCTTGCCTGCGCTGCGGTCAGTGACGGCTGAGTGTTCACAGCGACATCGCGAAAGAACGGGCCTGACGCCATGATGACCTGCTTGTTCGCGTTCATCACGATGCCGATGCCGCCATTTTCCACTGCGACGCCGTTGAACGTCTGCTGAAACCTGACAAGATGTCCACCAAGCGCGTCGCGCGAACTGAAGGTGCGGAAGTTATTCAACTCCGTTACGCCGAAGATCTCCGCGTTCTGCATGACGAACGCTCGTGCCGCTTCTTCCGGCGTTCCCGAATACGGCTGCGACGCGAAGTCGTACATCACGTCGGGCGATCCGCCGAAGTCGTTCCAGCGGGTCGTCATATTCGCCGCGTTTACCGTGGTCTTAAAGTTGTCGAGAGCGGCGAGCTGCGCGGATGTTGCCTGTCGGACGTTCGGCAAATGCAGCGAGGCGTTCAGATCAAAGTTCGGAGCAGGACGCCTGTACAACTCCTTCACCGTTTCCAACGCTCCGGGCGCCGCCTTGCCGGTGTCGAACGGGAGTAAAACCATCGCTGCGAAGATCGCGGCGGCGACGGTAAGTAGAATTGCGAACCGGAAAATTCTGTTCAATCGAAGTGTGTTGCTAATGGCGTTCATTTTTCCTCCAAGGTGGTTGCAAATAACTCCTAAAAAAAAGCGGTCGCGGATCGCCGGACCGCTTTGAAGGGACTCGTCCCTTCTGGGCTGGACGAGAAACCGCTCGATGACCGCTCCGAGCGGCAGTTGTCGTTGGGGGTGAGAACGTTAGCCGCCCGTCGTAAACAACGCGCGATAAGTGTTGAGCTTCGCTGCAAGCGCAGCTCGCGAGACCGTAGCGGCCGGCTCGAATCGCGGTCCTGGTATTACGACGAATTGGCCGGGGGCTATCTGACGAACTTCAGCCGGGAAGACTTCGAACAGTCCTCTATTGATCGCGAGCTGCACGTAGCCACGCAGCGAGCCGGGAATCTGAGCGTTGTCGCTTAGTGCCGTACCGTTCGACGTGACCGTCGTGTTTGCAAGCGCACGCGCCGCAGCGTCGTGACCGAGCGCTTTGATTAACGCGACCGCAAGGTCAACCCGGTTTACTGGGCCCGCGGGATTAAACGACGTGCCTGAAGCGACGATCATTCCCGTGGGAGTGAAATCAAAATCGCGGTTTGTTGATCCGCGCGCGATCGCGTACTCGGCGAACAAACGCAGGTCGCCGCTTACGTCGGTGAACTTCGGCGCGGAGCCAAGCGTCTGGCGCAGGCTGGTGTTCAGGGCGAGTGAACGCGCGAGATCCTCGCGAGTGACAGTCGAATCAGGACGGAAGGTTCCGTCAGCGAAAGTGTCGATCAGGCGGCTCTTTAACGCCGCTTCGATCGCTGCTTGTTCCGGATGTCCCTGGATGTCGGCGATCAGCGGGAGAATGAATCGCGTTTGCGTAATGTTTCCGTCAACCGGTCCCGGCGCCGCGATCTGAATCGGAGACGACGCCTGCGGCGCCGCAGTCAAACCGCGTGCTCCTCGTACCTCGAGTGTCCATGTTCCCGGTTCGGGATTCTGGACCACGATCTGTCGCTTGTCCGTACCAATTACGGGAAACTCGATCGCAGTCGAATAATTCACGCCGCTTGGACTCGTGATGCGCATCCCGACCAGGTTTCCAGTTCCCTCTTCCGCAACCGTGTCGACAGTGGCAAAGACGTCAAGAACGTTGATGTTAGGTTCGACGGTGAACGTTCTCGCGTTCGCGGATGTCGGCCCCGAGACTTCGGGACTGAAATCGACGTGGAAGTTCTGCACGGGCGGACGTTCCTCGGCGAAAACCGCGTTGTAAGTAACGTCCTGAATGTTCCTGTATGGTTTGGAGCGATTGAAAACCTTATCAACGGCGGCGTGTGCGTTGACGAATCCGGCACCGACTTCCCATTCCTCGCGGCCGGGCATTTTGGTAGCAGTCGACGTCAGGATCTCGCGGATCGCATCCGGCGATAGCGTTGGATCGGCGTCGAGCATCAGCGCGACAACACCGGCGATGTAGGGCGTCGCCATCGAGGTGCCGGAGATCTGCGTGTAGAACGGCATGTGTGCTGGCGGAAGTTCGGTATCGGCGTCGAGGCCGTTCGCCGTCAGGTTGACGGTCGAGCGCGTTGATACGACTGCCGACGTGAACTTGCCGGCGTTGGTTTCGTAGATGCGGCCCGTGCCTGGCGCGGTGATCGTCGGAGCGTTGAAGTCGTCGTTTGGATCGTCATTGCTCAGTCGAATATCACGCCGAACTCCGCGTGACGAGAAATCAGCAAGATCGCCTTCTTTCGAACCAGCGGCAACGCCGATCACCCACGGAGCTTTCGCGTAAATGTTGTAGGTGTCCTTCGTCGGCCCATCGTTTCCCGCTGCGAAGATGACGGCGATGTTCCGTTCATACGCCATTCTCGAAGCGATCGTGATCGGGTTGTCGGGATCGAACGCACCCGAACTGCCGTAGCTGTTCGACACGACTCGGATGTTGTAGCGGAATTGATTTGCGAGGCCCCATTCCCAGGCGGCGAGGCCGTTGATTACGAAAAGCCCCGCGCCAAGTCCCGCGCCGATGATCTTCGCGCCCGGCGCAACGCCGGTATAAAGACCGCCGGATCGCAACCCGGTTCCGCCTATGATCCCGGCGCAGTGAGTGCCGTGGCCGACCGTTTGATCGGTGTTAGGTACGTTCTCGATCGAGACGTGCGGAGTAAAACCCGGCAGTGTTCCCGCGGCGACGGGCGTCTGCACGTTCTGAATGACTTTGGTCCCGAATTGAAGATCGGCGTGTGTTGCGTCGACGCCGGAGTCGATCACCAACACCGAAAAGTCACCTGCGCCGGAGACGGGCATCCCGCCGTTTCGCAGCGTCATGGCAGCGTCGGTCTGTACTTTCTGGACACCGCCCAGGACGCGCGCCTGATGCATGTAGTACATCAGGCGGTCATTCGACCACAGCGATCTGACTGCGGAATTCGCGGCAAGCACGCGAACCTGGGCAACAGTCATCGGCTGCGCGACCATCCCGAGCGTCGGGAATGTTTGACCGCCAGTGACGCCGGCTGCACGCAGGATGTTCAGGTGTTCTTCGCGCAATCCGTTTGACGACTTGAACGCGACTATCACCATTCCGGCGTCGGCGTCGTTCGCGAGTCGTGCCAGACGGGCGCTTAGCGCGGGGCTAAGCTTCGCGCTTCCAGCTTGCGCGGATACAACAGCGACCGGCGGCATTCGCCACGATCCGGCACATAACGCAAACAAAAACAGAAATGTGAGCGTCCTTCGTAACAGGTTCCTCTTGTGAAAGTTCACTGTCCTCGTCTCCTGGGCGGTTATTTGGAATCAACTGTCAGCGAAGATAAAGGACAGGCTTTGAGAAAAACTTGAGCAAGACTTGAGGCGAACTTGAGGACGGCGGGCGGGCGTTTATTTTATAAGTTCTGCAAACAAACGCTTTGTTTCTTCGTCGGGCTCGATGCCGAGCTCGGTGTGCAGGTCTTTTTTCATTTTTTCGAAATGCTTCTTGACGGAAGCCGGTTTGCCTTGCGCAGCAAACGCTTTCATCGTCAGGCGATGCATGTCCTCGCGAAACGGATCGGCTGCCAGTGCTTCGCCCGCGTAACGCAACGCGTCGGCCCACTGTTCTTCAGCGAGGGAGAGTTTTGCGAGAGCAGCAACGACACGCGCGGATTGTTCTGAGTAGAACTGGCGTCGTTCCTCGGCCCAATCCTCGTAAACGCCGGGCATGAATTCGCCGCGGTAGATCTTGTGCGCGGATTCGAGAATCGTCCGTTGCTGCGCCGCGTCTTTCTCGCGTTTTGCTTTTTCTGCTTCGACGATGCAGCGCTCAAATTCTTCTGCGTCGATCGAATATGACAACTCGGGATTGAGTTGATACGCGCTGTCGCGAAAGATCAGAAAGTTTTGTTTGAAGGGCTGACGACTGTTGAGCGCTTTTCGGATGTGCGAGATCGTCGGATGAAAATTCTTCTCGACGGTTTCGAGGTCCTCATCGGGCCAGAATGCCTCGATCAGCACCTCCTTCAGCACGCGCCGATTTTTGCTGGTCGCGATGTAGCAGAAAATGTCTCGCGCCCGCCGCGTCGTCCAGGCGTCGGCGGCAAATGGAACGGACGGATCGCGGAAGATCTCCACCGGGCCGAGCACTCGTATCGTCAGATCCGTGATCGGCGCAGGCGGCGCCAACTGAGATTGGACGCGTGCCGGGCGCACTGAGCGTTCCGCGCTAAGTTCCTCGCGAAGATCGACGGGCAGTCGATCTGCGATGTCTTCGTGTCCGAATATCTTTGGATTCCGCCGGATCTCACGTCGCAGCCAGTACTCGTAATCGAAACGAGTAGATAGATCCAACGCGCGACGGACGGACTCGATCATGTCCTTCGTGTTTCCCTGAACGAGGTACGTCTCGGCCAGGAGCATCGCGGTTAACGCTTCGTCGTAGTAGTTATTGTGGCGGTTGAAAAAATCGAGCAGTTCACGGAGACGGACGTCGAGACCTTCTGAAGCGCCTTCCGCGAGATCGATTTGATAGCAACGCAGACGGGCGGTGCGAACGCCGTGTTCGTTTCCCTGCCGTTCACGTCCCGCGATCAAAGTCTCGAGCAGTGCGCGCGCTTTCGGGAGGTCACCACGCAGGGTGTAGAAAGCCGCGCGTTCTTCGTTTAACTCCTTCGACGTGATATCGATATCGGCCTCGTCATAGGCATTCGCGGCGCGCTCGTAGAATTCCTCGGCGTGAGCGAAGTCGCCTTTCTCGCGATAGAAATTCGCGTACGCTTCGAATATCTCGCCGCGTAAGAATCGAAGGTTATAGAGTTGGCAGAGTTCGAGCGAACGTCGGAGGTGTTTTTCAGTGTCGTCGAATTCGCCGCGATAGAGATGCAGGCGGGCGACGTTCAAGTGACCGATCGCTTCCTGCGGCAGTTGCTTGTCAGGCTGGCCCTCGCGAAAGATGCGTCTGAACCAGCGCAACGCCTCGCCAAAATCTCCGCGAAAGCCGGGCGCAAGCGCAAGATTGTGGGTCACGAGGCGAACGTACTGATCGTTGCCGAGTTTGTCGGCGAGTTCGAGCGCCAACCTGAACTGCTGTTCCGCCTCAGTCCATTTCCCTTGCACGATCAGGCACAGGCCGCGCGTGTTCGCGCACTTCATGAACGTTTCCGAAGTATGCGACACGAGAGTTTCGGCACGCTCGATCAGCGAGAACGCCTCCGCGTATCGGCCACGGCGACGCTCCAGACTGGCAAGCGAATGGAGAGCTTCGCCTTCGCCGATCGCATCGTCGATTTTGTTTAGCAACTCAACGGCGCGGTGCAAGAGTTTTGACGACTTTTCAACCTCGCCATGAAGCCGCGCGACCTCAGCCTTATGCAGCAACGAGCGGGGATATTGCTCGAGCGACGAGTCGGGTATCTGTTCCGCGAACAAACCAAGCGAAGTGAACGCACCGGCGGCGATCCACTCGTTCCCGGTTTCCGCGATCACGGACGCCGCGCGATCGAAGTTTCGCGCTTCAAGCAGGTACGGCAGCGCGACCTCCCACTTTTTGCTTTGGAGAAAATGGTCGGCGATCCGGTTCCGTTCTTCCGCGACGCGTGCCTGGCCGACATCCGATCGCAGTCGACGGACCAGAAACTCGCGGAACAGCGGATGGAATCGATATTCCTCGCCTGTATGACGATCACCCGCGACAGTAAGAAACACGTTCTTCTGCGCGAGTTCGGGGAGCGCAGCCGAGCAGCGCAACTCGGGAAACAGCGTGCTGCAAAGATCGAGCTGAAGCGATTCGAGCAGCGAGAGATCCATGAGCAGCCGCTGCGTGTCAGCCGACTCACGCGAAAAAACCTCTTCGGCGAAATAGTCGAAGATGTCGCGTTCCGATTGTTGGAGAATCTCGCGCAGATCCAACGCCGGTCCGTTTGCCGAATGCATCTCCTGTTCGGCAACTTGCCGTACAAGCTGAAGCGCAGTTATCCAACCCTGAGTTCGCCCGCGATATGCTGCGATCTCTTCGTCTTTCAGCTCGACGTTTAGTGTTTGTTTGAACAACTCTTTCACTTCATCGTCTGTGAAAAGAAGATCGTCGCGCGTGATCACCAACGCCGCCGACTGCGTTTTTCGTCGCATGGTCGCGAGCGGCGGAACGTCGCGCGTCGTGATGATCAGATGGACCAGGTCAGACGAATACTGCAGCAGCCGATCGACCAGCTTGTGAACGACAGTGTCGCGTCCGATATGGTGATAGTCGTCGAGGACAAGAATAAACGGCTGCTCGACCGATTGAAGTATCTCGTTGATTAACAGGTCGGCGGACCGCTCAGGAAAGCGAAGCACTTCTTCGTTAGCTTCGCTCAGGTATGGAAAGATGGCTTCGCCGAAAGCGGGATAAAGGTTCTTGATTCCGTGCGCGACATAACCGAGAAAGACGACTGGATCCGCGTCAGTATGGTCTAGCTGGTACCAAACTGTGGGCCGAGTCTGGCTGCGAACAAAGTCGGCGATCAGCGTGGTCTTGCCGCATCCGGCGTCCGCCGCGACCATGGTTATCGGAGAACCGAGGTTGGCTTGTAGCTTTTTCGTCAGCCGCGGGCGCTGTAGTAATTCGGTAACCGCGCGCGGGGGAAGCAGTTTTGTCCGGAGAAAGAAGTTTCTGTCCTGCATCGCTACGACGAGACCTGTCGGAAGGCCGTATTATGCCACGTCGCTCGAATGCAAATCGAAGGGCGGTTACTGCCGAGGCTTAGACGGTTTGCCGCCGCTGATGAATGGAAGGAGTTTCGAGACCCGTCCGAACGTTTCCGCGTGAATGCGCGCGGCTTCGGCGTGCGAATGCCCGACCTGCTTGAGCAGCGATATCGTTTCGTTTCGGTCAAAGGCAAGCGTTTTCTCGTCGATAACGTCAAGCTGCTGTTTCGAACGCAAACGCCATAACGGGTTCGGCGGCCTGCTCCGGCACAGAAGCAGAACGTCCGCGGTTTCGGAAAGCGACGGCTGAAGGATGTTGAAGAAACGAGTGAACCAGTCGGCGTCGAATAAATGGTGTATACCGTCGAGCACAAGCAACGGCCGATCGTCCTCGGCGGCGGTTTGCAACAATGACGCGATGATATAGAGGAACGTCGCCATCGAGGCTGACGAAGAGTCGGTAACTCCGAGCGGTAAATCCCCGACAGATTTCTTGCTTCCGACCATTCGAAGCACACTGGCAGCCACGTAACTCGCGAAAACATTCCACTCGACGTCTGACGATTCGACCGTAAACCACGCGGCTGTCTTTCGCGTTCGCGCATACGCCGCGGCGATCGACGTTTTGCCGGTTCCCGCACGACCGGATACGAGTGTCGCGGCGAATTGGCCGAGCGAACGTTCAAGTTTTTCATGAAGTCTGGGCCGTTCGACGAGCCCCGCACAGGCCGGAATCTCAATCTTCTCACTCAAAATATGTACGCCGTCGCGCTTAATTTTCGCAGGCGACGAGGCGATTTGGACCGATGGGGAATATCTTTCCGTCGTGTCGAAATGGTCTTGAATGAGGAAGCTCATGGTCATCGGTCAGACCATACAATTCTCTCCTTGAGAAAAACTTGAACCGCTCTCAAGTTTTTCTCAACCGGCCCTATATAGGATTGTCTCGATGCAATACAAAGACAAAGATTGCATAACTGCATCCCAATCCGCAGTCGATATAATTCAGCGCGCCCGAGCTCTTATATCTCTGAATTGCGCGCTGAAGCGCGGGTCCCCGACCAAATCAGATGAATAAGTTCATCGCACTCTCGTTATTGTTGCTGCTGACCGCGCAACCCGCATTGGCCGGCCTTTCTGTCGTCAAGTCCAACGGCATCACGCTAACGGGCGCTGACGGCATCGATTATGTCGGGATCAACGGCATTACACTCACCGGAGCAGACGGACTCTTCAGTTACAGTTCAAACGGCATCACGCTGACGGGTGCGGACGGCGTCACGTCAACAGGCGCCAACGGCTCGACGTATACGGGATCAAACGGGATCACATTGACCGGAGCCGACGGTATTACTCTGACCGGCGCAGACGGCATCACGTTGACCGGAGCCGATGGAATAACGTTAACCGGCGCAGATGGCCGGCAGTACACGGCTGACTCGATCATCGTTCGCCGGCCGAACGGAATCACTCTTACCGGCGCTGACGGGATCACGTTAACAGGCGCGGACGGCATCACTTTAACCGGAGCAGACGGCGCGGCGCGGGTCGGACCAAACGGCATTACACTCACCGGCGCGGACGGAATCACGTTAACCGGAGCCGATGGAATAACACTCACGGGCGCTGACGGCATCACTCTTACCGGCGCCGATTCCGTGACAGGCTTTGGAACAACGGGCGTAATCTTCGACCACACTAATCCAACGGGCATCACGTTGACCGGCGCCGACGGCATCACGCTAACGGGCGCGGACGGAATCACTCTGACAGGCGCGGACGGCATCACGCTTACCGGTGCGGATGGGATTACTTTGACTGGCGCTGACGACAATACGGGACTTCAGGGCGTCGATCCGGAACTTGCCGTTACTCTTAACAAAGCAACCGACGACAGCAACATTAACGCCGTAATCGTCTATCACTCGTCCGTTACTGACGCCGACATCACGCAGCTTCAACAACTCGGCATCACTGGCGGAACGCGTTTGCGTGTCCTGCCGGTGGTTTACGTCACCGCAACCAAAGCGCAGCTCCTCGCAGTTTCGAAACTGCCGCGAGTCCGCTCGCTTTACGGTAATCGCACGCTAACGTTCAACTCCGATCCATATTTCAACACGACCGGCGTTCAGCGTGTTGCGCCGGATGACGATCTTCGTCGTGACAACGGCGCTATGCCCGTCACCGGCCGCAATGTCACCGTCGCGGTCCTCGACACGGGCATTAACAGTCAGCACGCAGATCTCGCGGGCAAAGTGGTCCAGAACGTTCGGCTCGCCGACACGCAGAGTCTTCCCGGCACGTTCGTTTATCCAACTCCGCTCGAGAATCTCTCGAACACGGATCCCGTTAGTGGTCACGGAACCTTCGTCGGCGGCGTGATTGCCGCAAGCGGCGTGAGCTCGTCAGGACGATTCGCGGGTGTTGCTCCGGGCGCACGGCTACTGGGTCTGAGTGCCGGCGATCTGAACCTGATGTACGTCCTTTCCGGATTCGATTATCTGCTCCAGAAAAGAGACCAGTACAACGTACGCGTGGTGAACTGCAGCTTCTCGGCGAACACCGTTTTCGATTTCAACGATCCCGTAAACGTGGCGACCAAGATGCTGACGGACGCAGGCGTTAACGTCGTCTTCTCAGCCGGCAACACAGGTTCCGGAAACGGAACGATGAATCCGTACGCCATCGCGCCATGGGTGATCGGCGTCGGCGCGACCGATGCGACAGGCAAACTCGCGGACTATTCGTCACGCGGCAACTTCGGCGACGACTTGCAGCACCCGTCGCTGGTCGCACCCGGAACGAACGTCATCAGCCTGCGAAGTACGCCGACTATTACAGGAGTCTCCGGAATCGCGGGTGCGGACTCCAAGCGTCTCTCGCCAACCGAGATGCTGTACTACACAACGGCGACAGGCACATCATTCTCAGCGCCACAGGTTGCCGGAGCAGTCGCGTTAATGCTCGAAGTGAATCCGAATCTGACTCCCGCAGACGTCAAAGACATTCTGAGCCGCACCGCAACGCCGATGCCCCGCTACTTTTTCCACGAAGCCGGTGCGGGGATGCTCAACACTTACGCCGCCGTGCTCGAGGCCGCGTTTCCGGAACGACAAATGGGCGGATTTCGCTCGACGCTCTCGCGCAATGCCATACGGTTCGTCACGACTACGTCGCAGACGTTTGAACCGACCGTGTTTCCGAGTCTCCCAGGTTCAGCCAGCATCACGATCCCGCAGAACACGATCCAGGTCGGCGTCAATATCTATTGGGAACTCAGTGCAAACGATTTCGGACTGCGGGTTTATGATCAATCGAACTCGTTACAAGGTGAGTCGAACTATCTCAACGTGCCTGGTTTCACCGGACGCCGCGAGAAAGTAGTGCTGCGTTATCCGGCGAGCCAAACGCTGCGTGCGTCGATATGGCACTCCGGCAATGTCGGGACTAGTCAGAAGGTCTTTGGCGCGGTCGAAGTTACGCAGGTTGAGTATCCGGTCATGCTCGATCAGTCGGCGCTCTCGCCGGATCAAACCGCGCAGGTCGAGAAGAGTTTGCTCGCAAATCTGATGCTGCCGGAAGGCCGAAAATTCCGTCCGGATGCGACCGTCAACCGGCTTGAACTCGCTGAGGGACTGATGCGCGCGGGCGTGGTTCCGCAGTACATGGCGTCCGCTCCGATGTTCACTGACGTTCGCGACACGTCTTCGCGGAATGTGGTCGAGAGCACACAGGCGTTCCCATCGGGTTCATTGTTTTATGACGCGACCACCGGCGGGAAGTTCTCTCCTTACAATGGAGCGACGAAACTCGCGGCCGCAATCGCGTTCGTTAAAGCCGCCGGTCTCAAGTCTGAAGCCGCCTCTGCTTCACTTCCTCTGACAGTTTCCGACGCCTCGTCGATCCCGGCAGCGTTGCGAGGCTACGTCGCCGTCGCTCTCCAGCGCGGCTTTATTTCACTCGACGGCAACGCCTTCAATCCGTCGCGCAGCCTCACGCGCATCGAACTCGCAACGTCGCTCAATACTCTCGTAGCGCAATAATCGTCTCTCCCGCCTGTTAATACTGACAGTGTTTGCCTCCTCACCTGCTAAGTAGAATCCGGCTCAACCGGGGAGTGCATAACTGTAAGTTTTAACAGGCGCAGATCTATTGGTGTGACGCTACCCTCAAAGTATCACCACCATCGTTCCTTCCGGAATCTGATCGTAAAGTTTTTGAATGTCGTAGAGGTGCATGACGACGCAGCCCCACGAAAGATGACGTGGACCGCTGTTGTCCCACTCTTTGATCCATCCATGAAAACCGATGCCGCCGCCGAGCTTCGTATTTTCGAGTGTTGCCGTTCGCTTTTCCCACGCGGCTGTAATCGCCGCTTGCTGCTGACGCGTGATTATCTGTTGCGCGGAAGCGCGGTCGGCGTCGTACTTGTTTGGGTAGTTGATTTTGATCCAGTGCCCGCCGTAGTACGCGCCGTATGGTCCAGCGAAACTGCCGCGATGTTTCTTGATCACGAAGTACATGCCCTTTGGCGTCTTGTTGTCTCCTTCGACGAGCTTCTGTCCCTTGCCCTGACCAAAACTCACGTCGTACTCCTGATTCAGGACACCCGCCTGATAGAACCTCGCTTTGTAACTTTCCTGATCGACGACGATCAGCTTCGCTTCTTTCTGCGGCACGAAGAGTTTGCGATGCTCGTTTATGAACGCGCTCGGCTCGGCGTAATGTTCCCTGACCCAGGCTTCGTCCTTGCCGTTTGACGACGGCCAGTAAGTTGGCGCAAGGCTGTCGTCCCAACGCAACTCCAGGTGCAGGTGCGCGGCGAATAATTTTTCTGGATCCTGACCGATGGTTGCGATTACCTGGCGGCGTTGCACGACGGCGCCTTCGTTTACCTTGATCTCGTTGAGGTGAGCGTAGAGTGAGATGATCTTGCGGTGCTCGTGGTTTTCGTAGAAGTGATGTTCGATGGTTATGACGTTGCCCCACAGGCGGCCGCAGTTTTTAGCAAACGTGACGCGACCATTCGCGACTGCATGAACGTCCTGGCCCAGGTCCGTGTTACCGCCGCCGTTGCCGTTCCAGTCCTCGCCTGTGTGAATGCCGAGGTCATAGTTTTCGGCGAAGTGAGTGGCGATACGCCAGCCGTCGTATTCGGTGCCGGTCGCGATGTCCCTGTATCGACCTTTGGCGTTGGCGTCGCCGATGGGAAAATCGAAACCGTCGGCGGGCGGGATGTCAGTTTCGAGATAGGCGTCCAAGACGTTGGGTGAAGTTTGCGGCGGATGTGATGTGTGACTTGAGGCGGGCCGCTGGCACGCCTGGACGCAGACGATGAGGACCATCACAACGGCCGCCGACAGATGTTTGCTTCTCGTCATTCAGCGCGAGGATAACTGTATCCGGCTAATAGCGGGACGTGGCTTGCCACAGTCTGAACCCAAGGGACGGCGAATGGTAGAACGGGTAGAATGACGTCCTGACGGTACTGTCCTAATTCGAAATTCGTTTTCATCCGTCTTCTCTATGAGCGCTGCGTTAGCTGATGTTACGCACACAGGCAACACGGATTAAAAGAGCTTACAGCAGATTAGGACACCACCCACTTAAACTCACACAAACCTCAGGCATCAAACTTGCTCCAACCAGCAGGAATACAGCAAGCGGGAGTCGCCATGAAACGTTTTAGCATTGTCACACTACTTCTTCTCCTCTCGTCAGGATGCGTGGTTGTCGGGGGTTATAGCAGCGGGCGCGGCTGGTTTATCTGGCCCGGAACCCTCGGGATTCTGTTGGTTGTTGCGGTTCTGTTTCTACTTTTCAGGCGACGCTAAAGCATCAAGACCACACATTCAGGCATGGCCACCGAACTATTCGCAGACAGGGAAGAAATTTCAAACGACTTGACCTCAGTCAAGATCATCATCTCTGCGGGTGCGGGGCCGGGCGATAACACCAAAGCAGCCGAACGCCTCGCCGACATCTTCCAGGAAGAGCAAATCGACGTCGACATCGCGCTCGCGCACAGCGGCGCCGAAGTGACCGAGCTCGCGCGGGCTGCTGCGCTTGAGCCTTATAAGGTAGTCGTCGCAGCGGGCGGTGACGGCACGATCAATTCCGTGGCAGCAGCAATTATCGATAGCGACAAGATTCTCGGCGTTCTGCCGCTCGGTACGCTCAATCATTTCGCCAAAGACCTCGGTATCCCCATCGATCTGCAACAAGCAGCGCGCAACATAATCGCAGGTCGAACGATCGACATCGATGCCGCGGAAGTGAACAATCGGATCTTTCTTAACAACTCGAGTTTGGGACTGTATCCGATGATCGTCCGCGAACGTGAAAAGCGTCAGCGACTCGGCTTTCGGAAATGGCCCGCGTTCGTATGGGCCACGCTCCAGTCATTACGCCGAAATCCGTTTCTCGATGTGCGACTCAGAGTTAACGGCGAACTTATCGATCGAACGACTCCCTTTGTGTTTGTTGGTAACAACGAGTATGCAATGGACTTGCTCAATATCGGAGCGCGCGAGCGTCTTGATCGAGGTGAGTTGAGCATTTACATAACACACGGAACGAGTCGCTTGAAATTGATCGCGCTTGCGCTGCGTGCCGTGATCGGACGCCTGCGCAACGACAAAGATTTTCTTGCGCTTCGTTCTGACGAGGTGACGATACACACCGCGCGAAAACGCGTGCGGGTTGCTTTTGACGGTGAGATCGAAGTGATGGAGGCGCCGCTTCATTACCGGATTCGGAGTCGTGCGCTGCGCGTGATCGTACCCAAAGCTGCGTGACGCGAGTATGCGAACCATAGTTCATCTGTCTGACTTGCACTTCGGGCGCGTAAACGCGTCGCTGCTTGAGCCGTTAAAAAAGACCGTCAGAGAAATCGAACCCGACCTCGTCGCAGTCTCGGGCGATCTCACACAGCGCGCACGTTCGCACCAGTTTCAAGAGGCGCGCTCATTCCTTGATGAACTGCCGAAGCCACAGATCGTCGTGCCGGGAAATCATGACATTCCGCTGCATAACGTCTTTGCCCGATTCCTGGAGCCGCTGACAAAGTACAAGCACTACATCACGGATGATCTGCAGCCTGTTTACGAGGATGAAGAAGTCGCGATCGTTGGGGTGAACACGGCGAGGTCACTGGTGTTTAAGGGTGGACGCATCAACGAAACTCAGGTTGGTCGTTTGCGTGAGAAGTTTTGCTCGTTGGAAGACGACGTCGTTAAGGTTGTGGTGACGCACCATCCGTTTGATCTGCCCGAAGGTCACGACGCGCGTGATCTGGTGGGTAGAGCAAGGATGGCAATGACGGGACTTGCTGATTGCGGAGCTGATCTGTTTCTTGCGGGCCACCTGCACATCAGCCACACCGGTCATACGCACAGATACAAGATTCGCGGCTACTCGGCTCTCGTGGTCCAAGCGGGTACGGCGACGTCAACGCGCGAAAGAGGCGAGGTAAATTCCTTCAACGTCCTCCGTATTGCTCATCCGTCGATCGTTGTTGAAAAGTTCGCGTGGAATCCATTGACGATGGGTTTCGCTGTTTCGAGTGCGGAGGGTTTTCAGCATACGGACAATGGATGGATGCGAGTCAAGACTTAGGGTTCCAGATCAGTTTTGTGATCGCCTGGTTCCCTTACGATGAACGCAGCGCCACCTGATCTTCCGAGTTAATACTCAGCACTCGAATGGTAGTCCTACCCGTGGCTGTCTTCCCGATTAGATAGAGACCGTGCCAGTGAAAGTGGTCGTCCCACACTTGGCGTCGCGGATGAAACAACTCAGTAATCACATTGGTGTCGGGATCGAATCCGGTCAGATTTGTTCCTTTGTGAAGATTGCAATCGATACAGGCAAGCGCGAGATTTTCGATGTCGTCACTGCCGCCGTGAATCTTTGGAATGATGTGTTCAACGTGGAGCGCGGCGAGCGGCGAATCATCCTGATGCAAGTGACAGTATTCGCAAGCGTTCTGAGCACGCTGGCGTACGTGAGCCCTGGTCTGAGCACTGATCATTTATGAGGTGCGTTGGCGATCTGCTGCGCTAGTCGTTTGAGAATGGCGACGAACTTATTCGCCCGTACGTAACCCGCGTATTCCGCCCGCTCGTCTTCCGTGAGTTCGCCTTCGGTCGATTTTCGAGCGAGTTCTTCGATGCGAGCTTGCAGGTCAGGATCGGCTTGAAAACCGATTACGGCGTCAGCCTTTCCCGGCAATACAATTTCCAGCATCGGCCGTACGCCGCGATCAAATGCGAGACTCTCTGAGGTCGTTGCCATGCGCCAAACTTACCACTGCGATCGAACTTTGACAATGAGTCAAATCGATTGACGTGAGTCAAATCGATTGATGACAAACAAAAACTTTTGCGCTAAGGTGCTGACAACCCACTGAACAAAAAGAAGCGGGCCGACTTGTGCTACCAACACAAATCGACCCTAGATCCTCAACCTTCCATCGAAAGGATAAGGACCATGACAAAGCATGGTAGCGCATCACCGCGCAAACAAGCATCTCGCACACTCGACGCCAATCTAAAACGCCGCGCTCGAAAACTCGCAACCGACAGCAGAGTCGATCCCAGAACACGCTCATTGATCCGTTACGGATTGGAGATCAAAGACGAACACCTGGGCCAAATAGTGAACCGTGTTGAAGCCAGCGAAACGAGTATCGATCACATCCGCTTTGATAGCGATTAAGAATCCGCCGCCCACTAAAAAGCCAAAGTATAGGCCGGCGAACCAGAAGGGCTCTTCCGATGTGGACATCAGGCAATGACATTGATGTTGCCGAATAAATGCGGGTGAAGATGACGGGACATGCTTGTGGTTTGGCAGTCTCAATGAACCAGCAAGTTGCTTTCCAAAGCGTTAAAGAAGGAGGTGAAATCGTAGATCGCCCCAAACGATGATTTTTTTGTGTACTATCAATAGTCTTAAGATTTAAGCTTGGCTCGACTATGAACACCCACTCAACGGTCGTCAAACCTCTCAAGCCTAAATCGCTCCACCAAAACACTATTCTCGGTCAACTGGGCGTCAACTTGATCGAACGCATTTGCCTCGAACTTGGATATCTTTGGTTTCCAACAGGAAATCTCGAGACGGGCATTGATGGTTACATAGAGATTCGGGACCGGATGACCGGAGAGACAACGAATAGCATTCTCCAAGTTCAGAGCAGAGCGACAGAAAAAGAGTTTCAGGCGGAAACAGCGGAGGGTTTTGAATACTTGTGCGACGGGAGAGATCTGGACTATTGGATGCGGGGGAATGCAGCTGTAATTTTGGTGAGATCGCGACCAAAGACCAACGAAGCTTATTGGGTCTCAATTAAGGACTACTTCTCACAGCCGGAAAAACGAAAAACGCGAAAGATATTTTTCAGCAAAGCTGATCATCGGTTTGAAGTCTCTGATGCGTGTGCTGCTTCACTGGCCCGGTTGGCCCTTCCGAAAGACAGCGGAATATATTTTTCTCCGTTACCAAGGCAAGAGAAGCTTTACAGCAATCTGATTGAGGTAAGTTTCCCGAATCGGCTGTATGTCGCAGCCACAGATTACAGATATTACAGTCAGATTTGGCAACAAATGGAAAAAGCTGGTGTTTCAATGGGCAGCGATTTCCTCTTGGGCCATAAGACAATAATGAGTTTTCACCAGCTGGACTACCACCCTTGGGATAAAATAACGCAGGCGGGTTGTACCGAGTCGTTCGCAACTAGCGAATGGTCGGATTCACATAACGGAGACCGATTGCGAGATTTTGTTCAATTGCTTAATCGATGTCTTAAAGAGAAGTGTTGGCAGTTAGGACTTAAATACAGCGAACGATGCGAGTGTTTCTATTTTCGTTCCAGTACTGACTTAAGTCCTCGGCGCATTAAATATCAAAGTTTCAAGGACGAGACTTCGCGACAGGTCTTTCGTGGGTATTTCCGTTCAACAGACGTCAAAAAGGAGAAGGGCTTCTATAGACATTCAGCTTTCAGTCCCCAATTCTTTCGTCATGAGAACCAGTGGTACCTTGAGATCACGCCTACCTATTTTTTCACTTGGGACGGAACGCACCTGGATGAATACTATGAGGAGAAACTCAAGAAAATAAAATTATTGGAGCGGAACTTAGCAGTAGCAGGGCAGATGTTGATGTGGGTCGACTATTTGACACGTAAAAGAGATCTTTTCTCCGAACCTTATCCTTTTCTTATTATGGGTGACCATGTTGTCTTCGATATAGACCAAGGTATTCCTGACGAAGTGTGGCTTCCGAAAGAAGACGACGAAACATCTGCGGCTTTGAAGTCCACAGAACCAACGTTTTTCGACTAATGAAAATAAACTTTATACACGAACCTGAGTTGGAATTCGGTTTAGGGAGACACGTCGATATCAGATTTGGCCTTATGCAGTACGGCCCAGTTGACCGATCGAATTCAATCGCGCCAAAAGAAATCAAGCTAGGTATAGTCGGCACGCCTGAGACAATTGAAGGAGTTAATAGGTGGATCGAAAAATGTCGAACAGGCATTCCAGGAAAAAAGAGTTTTCATCCCAATTTGTTTCCTCGATTCCCCGGTTTCGGAGAAGGAAACCTGCGAGCAGATCTTATCGTGGATTCGAAACTAGAGAAGGAGATCCAGCCCTCAAAATTCGATGAACTTATTAACGATCGAGAAATGACTCGGGGTCAGAAATTAAAACAAGCAGTAAACATGTTTCTGGCGGAGCTTGATTATCTCAAGGAAAAAGACTTGGCCAATGTGTTCGTTGTCGCTATTCCAATGAATTTACTTGTGTTTCTCTTATCAGACGCTTCGATCGCGGCGCTAGCAGATCGAAAAGGTGATGATGATGAGTCAGATTCGGGGCCGGAGGTGCGATTAGACTTCCACCATCTGTTGAAGGCTCGTGCAATGAAGCTTGGAAAGCCATTACAACTCATAACCCCCGGCACTTACGATGAAAGTAAGAAGCTTCCTCAAAAGATCAAATCGGAGAAACTGCGGGAACTTCAAGATGAAGCAACTCGTGCATGGAATTTTTATACTGCTCTTTATTACAAAGCCGGGGGCATACCATGGAAGGTAATCACTGAAAAATCTGATCTCACCGTTTGTTATGTGGGTGTTAGTTTTTTTAAGACTCTCGATGGCTCAAAACTTCTAACGAGTACCGCTCAAATTTTTAACGAACGCGGCGATGGAATCATTTTACGTGGTGGGTCAGCTAAGCAGTCTAAAGACGATCGACAAATTCACCTCGACGAGGAGAACGCCTTTAATCTCTTAAACGCCGCGTTACTAAGATACAAAGAGGAGCACCGTACGCTTCCTGCGCGCGTAGTTTTGCACAAAACCTCATCCTACGATCAGCAGGAATTGGACGGTTTCCAACGCGCCTTATCTCATAATGGCGTTGAGCTATTCGATTTAATGAACTTCCGAGAGTCGTTCACCCGACTTTACCGAGACGGAGAATATCCTCCCTTACGTGGCACTCTGCTTACGAAGAACGTAAATTCCCATATTCTGTACACGAGAGGCGGCGTGGACTTCTATCAGACTTACACAGGCATGTATATTCCTCGCCCTCTTAGTTTTTGGTGCGAAGACGTGAACCAAACACCTTATTTTTTGGCCCGGGAAATTCTAACGCTAACGAAAATGAACTGGAACGCGACTCAGTTTGATCAGGATGAACCTATTACGATCAAGGCTGCGAGACGGGTAGGTGACATTTTAAAATATGTCAACCAAGGTGAGGAACAATCGAGATACAGTTACTACATGTAGAGTCCGTAGGACAAATCTTCCCGTCGAGCGGCGGATGAGCTTCTTAGCGGGCGTCGACGTTTAGTTTGAGCGTCCACTTCAAAGGTGTAATGGGGAAGAGAAAGAGAAACGGTATAGTGACGATCGCTTCGGCGTCATGATGGGTTAGCGTTCCGCAAGACTAAGATGCCAACAATGTATCAGGACTGCACACAAAGTCCTGCGGCCTCAGTTCCATTGCGCTATCTAATTCCCTTCCTCGCAAGTTGCTGGCGCAGCGCCGCACTCACCGCCACATCAAAACCGTTCTGTCCGCTGCCACTGCGTTTCTGCTGTTCCGCCGCAACGTACTCGGTGCGTTGCTTGGATAGCGACATGATTTTTTGGCGGATCTCTTTGCGTTCGGCGAGGCGGGTTGCGATGTCCTTCGCTCGCTCCTCCGGCGACAGATTGCGAAGCTCCGTCGGTAAGTCCTCAGACTTTACCGATTCGAGTTTCGTCGAGCCGTTCTCAATATCCTGTAACAGATCACCGATATACGCTTTCGCGTTCAACGCCTTGTTCACCGATCTGTCCGCCGCAGCCGTCGGTGCGGAATTCGCGGCGATGGACGACTCGACGCTCTCGAATAATGACTTTCGTTCAGCCCGATAGCTCTCTCCTGCTGCACCTGCGCCGCCACCGTATGCCAGCGATGTTCGCCCGAGACTAGTACCAAGTTGACTAAGTTGTTCATCGTAGGGAGTCGAAACGGTTTGCACACCGCCGTCTTGAGGAATCAGGAAATACTGCCCCTGACCTCTACGCGCGATTGCTTCCCAAACCTGTTTGGTCGTGGCAGAAGTGCCGCATTGAATCGTGTTCACGATTATTCCCTGCTTAACCGCAAGGTCGGCCGTCGTGAGAGTGTCCGGCTCATCAGCATAGTCGTGAGGCGGAGCGTCGCCAACGAGGAAGAGTATCTGCGCGTGATTTGCAGACGGTTGCGACCAGCCGGCTTTAGCAACTCCTTGCGCCAGGGCACGCCTTACATTCTCCGCCTCGTCGCCTCCTCCGTCAGCGCGGTACTCCATCAATTCTGAGTAGACTTTATCCAGGTCCTCGGTCAAAGGCAGAACCTGCGTGACGTACTGATCGCCGCGATCGCGGTACGCAACTAACCCGACTTTCACCGACGAAAGCGATGAAGTTTGCATCACCTCATTCACGATCCCCCAAATGCGTTCTTTCGCCCCATTCAGCAGACCGTCCATTGAACCGGTCGTGTCCAGAACAAAGACCATTTCCATGGTCGATCCACCTGAGTTGAGTTCGACTGGCGCGATTGCGGGTTCATCAGTGTGAGTGAAGACCCAGGCTGTGGTGATTGCGACTCCAATAGTAAAGGTCAATACGGCGGTCAGGATGCGAACGGTAAATTTGCTCATGATTCGAACCTCCTCGAAACGGCTTGGGAAGGGATTTATGATTGGACGCTCGAATCGTCAAATCGTTCCCGTTTTGTTGTGCCTGGCGGCAGTTGCCGTTAAGAGCGGAACGTAAGGCAGGTCGATTTCTTGCAGCGCATCCGTTAGGGCGGAGTCAACGTTGCGTCATTCACTTGTTTTCACATCGAGCACCTCGACGACAAAGATCAGAGTCGCATCCGGTGGGATGACGTCGGGAACGCCCTTCGGCCCGTAAGCAAGCTTGCCCGGAATCACCAGGATTGCTTGATCGCCGACGCGCAACCTGGAAACACCTTCATCCCATCCCTTAATTACCTGACCTACTCCGAGTTTGAATGTAAGCGGCTGTTTGCGGTCATGCGAACTGTCAAACTGCGCGCCGTTCGTCAACGTCCCCGTGTAATTCAGTATCACCGTGTCACCTGTTTTGAGCTGCGGGCCTGTTCCCTTTTTGGTGAGCAGATAGGTCAGCCCTGAAGGTGTGGTGATAGCGACGGACGAGCTTCTTGCCGGGCGTCGACGTTTGGTTTGCGCTTCTACTTCAAAGGCGTAAATGGATACCAAGCAGAGCGAGAGTAGGGTGACGATCAATTTCGGTTTCATGATGGGTTCGCGTCCGCAGACTAAGATTCCGAAGCCGACAATCTATCAGGACTGAACACCAGGATCTAACGTTTCAACTGCTCCCCTGCACGGCAACTCGTCGCCAAGATTTCTTCTTGACCCTCTTGACATAAAGCATAAAGTAGGCTTACAGTGCGACCCCTTATCTCAGCTTCAAGTCCCTATACTGGCTGTCCTACGGTTCCTCGCAAACTGCATCGACAGCCAACTTAGAGCAGTAAACGACAACAGTTTCACACGGACATGCGTCTCTGAATCGGTCTCCCCTTATTACTTGTCACGCAACGTGCCCTGAGTGTATCTGCCCTCGCCTGAACAAAGATTTGACTTGGAGGAATTATGCGCCGAAAAACGCTGATCACTGCGGTATGTGTCCTAGTGCTTGTGGCGTTTATCCTGCTACCAGCCGTTGGCCTAAGAGGCATGTTGGGTTTAACCCAGAGTGGCCCTTTGTATCATGAAGAGAATATCTACGCGACTTACGAGTTCAACAACCTTAGAAACCCCACGGGCCTCCTTGGTCTAAACGTGAACGTTGCAACTGGGGGCTCAACGTACGCCATTCGTTTTCGCCTGTATATCGCTGATAGCGGCAATCATTTGATCCGCTATTTCGATACTCATTCAGGCACGCTGTATAACGTCGCGGGTATTTCTGCCACATCTGGTTATGTCAATGGCGCTGTTTCGTCAGCAAAATTCAATATGCCCACCGGTTTGTGGGGCGAAAACATGGCCTATGCGACTGTAAACGGTTGTGATCATTGGACGCAAATACCGGGTGGACACGGCCAGTATTGCGATCAGCCTCATATCAATCGCTACAACGCGCAAAAGATCTACGTAAACGACGCGCAAAACTTCGTGATGCGCCGGATTTGTACAGGAGATGCAGTTGCCGCGACCGGAGACTGCGTGGGACAAGTAGGACAAGTAATAACATCCTGTGGCAGCAACCTCGAGGGTTATGTCGACGGTCCAAACGCATCCGCTAAGTTTGAAACGCTTACAGGAGTAATGAAGCGTACGACCGGTACGTATTACATGGTGGACGCCGGCAATCATGTAATTCGATCATGGAATGAAACGGACGTCTATACGTACGCCGGAAATGGTTCTGTTGGTCTGGTGAATGGCTACAGAACCGCCGCAAAGTTTTCTGCTCCCACCAAAGTGGTTGAGGATACATCCGGCAAACTCATCATCGCCGACATGGGCAACCATGCAATTCGTGTGATTGACACCGGCGGCTATGTAACGACCGTCGCGGGAAGTGGACAACCAGGGTATGTCAATGGCAATGGAAGCCAGGCGATGTTTAATCGTCCCACTTCAATCGTCTTCAATCCGGCAGACGGTATGACGTACGTTGCAGATTCCCACAATAACTGTATACGTCGCATGGATTCCTCAGGAAATGTTACGACATATGCAGGCTCCAACGAGGCTGGACGGGTTGATGGCTCACTTACGCAGGCCAGGTTTGATGGACCAGTAGATCTCGTCATCAATAACGGATACATGTACGTCAGTGACAGCCGAAACAATTGCATTCGACGGATCGACATGGTAAACGGCCAGGTTTCTACTTACATCAGTTAAGAAGGTACGTCATGGACTTTCGAAAACATTTCTCATCGCGTCTAACGCTTACGAAGGCTTTACTGGCGGTCTTCCTTCTGATGACGACGACTGCCTTTGAATGTAGATTTCACGACGACGTGCTGTTTCCGGTTTTTCCCGGAGGAATTAGAATTGAAACCCAGGAAGGACTTGCCAACATACCAGTGGCTGGTATTCCCATAGGCAACGTTCCCAATAGCGGTGTTCTTACGCAAGTCCTTGGTCCTGGGACTGGATCTGCGACGGACTTCGCGGGACCAACGAATGCGAATGGTATCCGAGACTGGCCCTTGGCAAGGACCAATTCAATCTGGACTTTTAACGTCACATACACAACTGTAATCGCAGCATGCGGCAGCGCGTCACGTTCGGGCCTTTTTATTCCTAGCACGGGTGCCTGGTGGGTTTGGATTTGTCGCGTATAGAGTGAGCACAAAAAGATCTGAGACATACAGCCGATACAACCGCGTACATAGTGAATGGGAGCAACATTGCCTCGAACACTGCTCATGTGTCTCAGCTCAACCATCATTTTCCTGGTTTTAGTGTTGGTTGGCGGTTGTAGAGGTTTGCAGCCCGCCGATCACCCTGAGGTCATTTTGTTCTCAATCCAAGGCACGGCTCCTTTCAGTGATTACATTTGGGCCGTCCAGCCAGATGGTTCCGATCCCAAGCCTTTACTTTCACCAACTCGCTTCCGGAGCTATGCGTCCGCCACCGCCAATGATCTAAGTAAGAATATGGTTGTTTCTGTTCATCAGAGCGACACCGGTGACGTTGTTGAGGACCACCTGTTTGTTTATTGGCCTGAAGAAAGCAAGTGGCGTCGTCTAATCACGGACGACCTCATTGAGGGTATCGCCGCAGTCGCCCACGACAACATTCGAGTTGCTTTTGTGGCGGCACCAAAGGAACGACCTGGTGACTACCGCATTTGGCTAACCGACACGGCGTCGGGCAAAGTACAACAAATCAGTGACGATGAAGAAGGAACATGGGACGGCTATCCTACCTGGCATCCCGATGGTCACGAAGTAGCTTTCCTTCGCATCAGACGCACTCCTGCCGGGCTCGTAACACGGTTGCTGGTATCGAGTCTGGACACCGGGTCTGCGACTGAGTTCTTGAGTAGCGATGATGGTGTGCTGTCTTTTTGTTATGCGCCCGATGGGAAACGCATTGCGCTGTGGACAAAGCACGGGCTGGAGATTCTAACCTTTATCGATATGTCACGACGTGTACTCCTGCCAATCGAGAGCTTGCGTCCAACTTACAGCCTTCGCGCGAGTAACATAAGCTGGTCGCGAACCGAGGATAAAATAGTGTACGCATTATTGAACATTGACACGAAGTCGGCGGAGATGTGGACGATCTTGAGCGACGGCAGTGCTTCAAAAAAGATTTACAGCACTCAAAGGGGAATCATACAGCATCTTTCGTTTGTAGAACGGTGAGGCTTCAGCAATACAATTAGGATTCTGGAGCGGTGGAGATGGAAAACGATTTTGACGATGTTCCACCTGGGATCAAGAGTATCGTTGTCCATGTAGCTGAGTTCTCTTGTGTCGACAATGAATACATCGAAGGCCCAAGACTGCTGGCTGTTACCACTACTTATGATGCAACGGAAAACATAGCGGAAAGAACTACCTTCTACACTAACGGGGTCGTTCATTCCAGAGTTGTCACGACCGGTGCCGAGGAACAGCGGAGATCGATAATCTATCGCTACCGTTTGGACGGGCATTTACGTGATAAGTGGTTGATTACCTATAACAGTGATGCCACGAAAGCGCATGTCGGTGAATTTGACTCGCATGGCAAACTCCACGAAGTGCCGTTCGAAGAAGAAGAGGAGATTCCGATTTTTGATTTTGAACAGGTGGTTGAAACTGAGAACACAGTAAAACGGGAGTTCGATGTGCGCGGAAACTGGATAAGAGAAACTAGATTTGAGAAGAAGTTCGACAGAGGCGAGTTGTTGGACGTACCGATTATGGTGATTTATAGAACCATAACTTATTTGTGAAACTGTTACCCCCAACGACTAACGCTTCAGTTCCATTGCGCGGCCCGTCACAGAAAAACGTCCTTCGATAACACTCGTCGAGGTGGCGTCGGCGGTGCCAGTGAATCCTGGTTGCTTACCGCCGATAGTCACCTTGAACTCACCAGGCTCGACCATTATTCGTCCATCATCTGTAATCACCGCCAACTGGCGCGGATCAATCGTGAACTTGATCGCGCGGCGCTCGCCTGGCTTCAGATGTACTCGCTCGACTCCCGCAAGCGATCGAATCGGAACTCGAACCGACGCCGCCATGTCCGTCACGTAAAGCTGGACCACCTCGTCGCCTGCTCTACTGCCGGCGTTCTCAACCTCAGCGCTTACTACCACTTTCTGTCCTGCCGTTAAGCGCGGCGAGGAGACAGTCAACCCCGAATACTTGAATCGCGTGTAACTAAGACCATGCCCAAACGGATACAGCGGCTCGCCTTTGAAGAACCGGTATGTCCGTCCCTCCATTTGGTAGTTTTCAAATGCCGGCAACTGGTCCACTGATTTATAAAACGTGACCGGCAGCCGTCCCGCCGGGTTGTAATCACCAAACAGCGTCTCCGCGATCGCTGTTCCGCCTTCTTCACCCGGATACCATGCCTGCACGATCGCGGGAACGTGCTCGTTGGCCCAAGTCACGGCGAGCGCACTTCCGGACATCAAAACCAGAACGACCGGCTTGCCCGTCGCCGCAACTGCTTCGAGTAATCCCTGCTGACGCGCAGGCAGTTTGATCTCGGTCCGATCTCCACCGAGGAAACCCGGTTCACGCACGTTCATCTCTTCGCCTTCAAGACGTGGCGAAAGACCGAGGACCATCACCACCGCATCTGCTTGTTTCGCGACGCTTACAGCCTCGGCATACGGTGCCGCTTCGGGCTTAACAAGGGGAGGTTGCCACACGAGTCTTGCAACTGCACCGATCTTGCTCTCGAAGTACTCCATCTTGACGTCGTAGCTCTTGCCCGCTTCGAGTGTGACTTCGCCGGTCACAGTTGCCGGCGCATGTTCGGTCCAGTCTTCAACGATCAACTTGCCATCGAGATACACTCGCACTCCGTCGTCGGCGGTTGCCCCAAAGCGATATTTACCAGTCGTCGTGGGAACCAGCTTTCCGGTCCAGCGTGCGGAAAAATCATCAGCCGGAAGACCTGGACCAGGGTTCGTCATTCCCCAGTCGAAATTCACTTCGCGATCGACGCGCGTTACGACCGGCGCACCCTTGAGTTCCCTGTTTGAAAAATATTCGGCTTTGAGACCGCTTTCGCCTTCAGGTCCACGCAGAAAAGAAGCCGGCACGGGTACGGCGGAGACTTCCGTGAGCGTCGTTCCCAACGCATACAACACTCTCGTCTGCGGCGAGACGCGTTGACGGATACCTGCGAGCGGCGTCGTGGCGCGCGAAGGTTGACCGTTGTAGTTACCAAGCAACACCTGAATCTCGTCGGCGTTTGGTCCAATCACGGCGATCGACTTCAAGTCCTTGCGCAGCGGCAGCGTGTTATTTTCGTTCTTTAGCAGAACGATCGATTCGCGTGCAGCGTCGAGTGCGAGTTGACGATGTTCGGGTGCATCGTTTTTCGAAAACGGAATCTTCGAATAAGGAACCATCTCCGGCGGATCGAACATGCCAAGCTGAAACCGGGCGACAAACAATCGCTTCAGCGCGCGATCGATCTCGGTTTCCGAAATCATTCCCTGCTTCACAGCATTCACGAGCGCTTTGTAACTGTCGCCACACTCCAGATCGGTTCCTCGCTTCACCGAAATGGCCGACGCCTCCTCCGCAGTGTTCACGACCTTGTGGCGTTTGTAGATGTCGTCGATCGCGCCACAATCGGAGACGACGTATCCATTGAATCCCCACTCACCGCGTAACGTATCGCCGAGCAGCGGTGTACTCGCGCAGCAAGGCTGACCATTCGTGCGGTTGTACGCGCACATCACCGACGCCGCACGCGCCTCCATCACAGTAGCGCGGAAAGCGGGTAAGTACGTTTCACGCAGGTCACGCACAGTGGAGGCCGCGTCAAAACGATGACGCTCGGGTTCCGGACCGGAATGAACGGCGTAGTGCTTGGGAGTAGCGATAACTTTCAGATACTTCGGATCGTCACCCTGCAATCCCTTAACGAACTCAACGCCGAGACGGCTCGTTAAGTACGGGTCTTCGCCGTACGTCTCTTGCCCACGTCCCCAGCGCGGGTCGCGAAAGATATTGATGTTGGGCGACCAAAACGTAAGACCGTAAAACCTCGCGTAGTTACGCTGTCGTTGTGCTTCGTGATACTTGGCGCGTCCTTCGTCGGAGATCGCGGTGCCGACGCGGCTGATGAGTTGCGGAGCGAACGTCGCTCCAAGCCCGATCGCCTGCGGAAACACTGTCGCCACACCTGAGAACGCAACGCCATGCAACGCTTCGTTCCACCAGTCGTACTGAGGAATGCCAAGCCGTGGAATCGCCGGCGCGGCGTTCATCATCTGCGACACTTTCTCTTCGAGCGTCATGCGCGAGATCAGATCGTCAACGCGTTGGTCCACCGGAAGCCTGGGATTGAGATACGCCGCATTAGGATCCGGCCTGGGTTCCTGAGTTGTTGCCAAAGAACCGCTGCTGATCAAGCACAACAGGAGTGTGAACACACAAAGACTTACGCGGATTAGAGACATAGTTTGTTCGAATCTGGCGTTACGTTGTTTTAGTTAGAGATTAGCTTTCCAAAAATCGAGCATCAGCCGATACAGATGAAGCTGGGCCGGCAGATCTTCAATGCCATGCTTGCGCATAGGATAGCTCATCATGTCGAATTTCTTACCGGCGGCGACGAGCGCGTCGATAAAGGCGAGCTCATTTGTACAGATGCACTGCCAACAACAGCAGAACGGTTATGAAGAGATCGATTCTACGGTGCAATTCGAATGGTTCCGAGATTGCTCGTTTGTCCATGTGCTTTGATCGATACGTTGCAAGTGCCCGCCGCGAGAGCGTCGGGAAGTCTAAACACGATCTGCGTTAAGTCGGTATTCGGGACGGCCAGCACGTTCGTCGCCGGCACGTCGAAGTTTTGGTTATTAGCATCGACGAGATGCACGACCACATCGGCAGCAGTTTCACCCTGATTCAATCTCAGGTTCTGAGCGAAGATTATCACAAACGTGTTCTGGCCGGACGGGAGATTGAACCATTCGACGGCACGCTTCACCCGAAACGGATCTCTCGTAAACAATAAAGACTCGAAAGCCGCGGCTTGTTGTGGAGTCGGCCCCGATTGCTCGAGTGCAAGCAGAGTATCGTCGTCGAGAAGCGTGCACTCGCCTGTACCGTCGGCGATCGTCGTACCGAATGGCTCGGTGAGATTTACAGAGAACGTCTCGTTTTGCTCGAGGTTCGTGTCGCCGATTACTGAGACGTCGAGTGTGCGAGTGACTGTCCCGGGTTGAAAGACGACTACCAGGTTATTGGAGTTGTAATCAGTCGCGGCAGTTGCCGTGCCCGCTGCTGTAATCGCTCTGACTGCGATGCCCTCAACGCTTGGTCCAGAAAGAGCCAACGTAAACGTCGCGGTCTTCAAACCCGTATTGCCTTCCGTGATCTTGATGTCGTTGATGCTGATCGTGGGACCGTCGTCATCGACGATGAATCCACTTCCTCGATTCGAGTTCACAGTTGCGTTCTGGACGTTCGAGATATCGAGAAAGAACACCTCCTGCGCCTCGTCGACAGTATCGCCGTTAACAAGGACCACGACTTGTTTCTCGACTTGCCCAGGCGTGAAGGTTAGCGCGCCGGAAGTCGCAACATAGTCGGAACCAGCGATGGCGGTGCTGTTTGCGGTCGCAAAGGAACACGAAACTGACTGCGCCGACACGGCTGAGAGCGCAACGACAAACGTCGCCTGCGTCGTGCCGGAGTTTCCTTCGACGGCGGTGGCATCTCGCACCGAAATCGTCGGCTGCTGTGCCGCAACATCAACACTCGCAGCTAAAAGTAGCAACGCGGAGATGAGTACAAGCCTGATTGGCAAAGGAACCCGTGCAGAGGAGTAAGTATTTGTGATCATAATTTCGTGAGGGATCCTCGACGGACCCACAGTTAAAAACGCTCAAACCAGCTTCTATTCCAATACTGGCACCGTCGGGTGGGAGTATTCTAAACCTACTATTTATTTACACAAAATCCCTGGCCGCGGTGTTTGGCTAACAGTACACAACCTCTGTCACGTCTTTTACAGTTAGCCATGAAGATAAAAACATCACGCTTAGTCGCACTGAGTCTGGCAGTCGCCGTTCTTGGACAGACCTTCTTTGTCCGGGCAACCGTCGCTGACGACCAGAACGGATCGTCACTTTCCGCACGGATTGCGCGTTTTGAGACACAGCTCGAGGGTCTCCGACAAGAGCTGAAGATACCCGCTTACTCCGCGGCCATCGTCAAGAATCAAAAGGTGATTTGGGCAAAAGGATTCGGTTATGCGGATGTTGAGAATAAGATTCCGGCAACCGAACATACGGCCTACCACCTCGCGTCGCTGACCAAAACGTTTGCGTCGACGATTCTGATGCAGTTGGTCCAGGAGGGAAAGATCAAGCTGGACGATCCTGTTTCGAAGTACGGCATCACGCTCGAAAGCAAGGGCGTGATTACAGTGAGACACCTGTTCTCCCACACGTCCGAAGGAAATCCCGGCGAGCAGTACAGTTACAACGGCAATCGTTTTGCTGAACTGGACAAGGTGGTTGAAAAGGCGACCGGCAAATCATTCGCCGAACTCTTGATCGCAAACATTCTCGATCCTCTCGGCATGAACGAAACCGCGCCAAACGTTCCCACGAATGTCAGTACGACAAACGCCGCAGGCCAGGCGCCGTCGAGCAGACCGATGATTACGGAAAAGCACCAGCAAAGATTCGACACGGTCGTAAAAATACTGGCCCAACCGTATGGACTCGATCGCGAATTCAACGTGACGAAGATCAGTTACCCGCAAAATTTCAGCACTTCCGCCGGGTTGATCTCAACCGTTCTTGACATGGCGAAGTATGACGTCGCGATCGATCAGAACAGGTTTCTTGTGAAGGAAACTCAACGACTCGCTTTCACGCCGACTGTTTCAACGCGCGGTGAGTCGCTTCCCTACGGCCTGGGTTGGTTTACGACGAGCTACAAGGGAACGAAGCTGCTCTGGCATTACGGCTTCTGGACCGGCAACTCGTCGTTCATCCTGAAGGTGCCCGACCAGAACATCACGTTCATCATCATGGCTAACTCTGACAATCTCAGCCGCCCGACGGAACTCGGTTCGGGCAATGCGCTAAGCTCTCCGGTCGGCACCGCTTTTTTGAAGACCTTCATCTTCCCGGAGAAGTTCGGCGAGAGCATTCCCGAGATCAGTTGGAACGCACCGGTCACGGAAGTGAAAGCTCAGCTCAAAGCCGTAGCCTCAAAGCCCTACGCCGATGTCTACAAAACGGACCTGGTTACAAAGTTCAGGATCTATCAAAGCGTCGGCCGCACAGCGGATACCGCGCGGGTGTCGAAACTGTACGGGGAACTCTATTCCAAGCCTATGCCTGATGATCTCGTAAAGCTGCCGGTGATCGCGCAGATCGTTCAAGTGCTGGACAACGAAGATAAGAGTGTCGCTTTTAATCTGGCGACTAAGCAGGACGTGCGTATCTTCGCGATCGGCGAAGGTCAGACGACTGGGATGTTTGACTACGGCTGGATCGAAGACGACAAGGGTTCACGTGTGTGGGAGATGAAACCTGCCGACACTGTACTTGCAGGTGGTGTGGGTAAGAACAAAAAAGTCGATGCGCAGATCACTCTGCCGGCTGGGAACTACAAGTTGCGTTACAAATCTGACGATTCACATTCGTTCGATCACTGGAACAGCTTGCCGCCTGACATTAACTTCTGGGGAATCGCCGTGTATAAGAAGTGATCTAAGTGCGTTTCAATAAATGCGGGCGCTGCTCGTATAACTTCACGATCAATTCTCCAAACATCGTATTCGCCCACGCGAACCATGAGCGGGTGAACTTCTTTGGATCGTCTTTATCAAAAGCCTCATGCATAAATCCCGTACCGGCGTGCGTGTTTTTCAGCATTCTCAAACAGTTGAGAATCTCCTTCTCGTCGGTGGTTGTTAATGCCCGCACAATGATTCCAAGCGGCCAGATCATGTTGAGGCCGACATGTGGGCCACCAACGCCCTCAGCGGCTCGTCCGCGGAAGAAGTACGGATTATCGCCACTCAGAACAAACGCTCTGGTTCTCCTGTACACAGGATCGTTCTCGGCACAGCAACCGAGATATGGCAGCGACAAGAGACTCGGAACGTTTACCCCTCTTAAAACCTCTCGACGCTGATTCATTTCATCAGCTCTTTCGTCTCAATAGCTTCGTGATTCTCCAGATCATGAGCAAACTCAACGGCGCGGCGGCGAGGATGGCCGGCAGGAACGCGAGGGGGTCGCGCGTCGGGCGAAAGCGTGTTTGGCCGTTTTTGATTTCGATATAGCCGACAGGGATCAGCATAACGCCGCCTCCGCCACCCGATCCTTCGCCCGCGACTTCTCCACTCTCCTTTTTGCCCCTCCCGCTCCCACCACCGAATCCGTACGCAGCTTGCGCGACCGGAATCACCGTCACGCCGTCGCGTTCGACCGGCTCGCCGTAAATGTTTCTGGCGTTCGCGGTCATTCCCAACTGATACGCCAGCCCTTCGACAAATGAACTTTCCTTTGCTCGCAACGATTCGTCCTGTCCTGACATATTCCCTCCTCAACTAAGATCGACGCCTGCCACCGGCACATCGAAAAGCATTCAGGAGCAATTCTGAATGTGTCCAAGTATATTCGGAAAACGGTAGTGCCCTAATTTGAAATTCGTTTTATCCGTGTTCCCTATGAGCGCTGGAAACAGCGAACAGTCGCACACACTACGAGGAATGATAAGATTAGCGGAATGTCATCATCATCTAGTGGGTACAACCGTTGCACTGCAACTGCGTCAGAATTGGATTACTTTGCGTTGTCACAGTTTGTCGTTCTGCATGCAGGCTGTTTGCTGATCTTCTGGGTTGGCGTCAGTTGGGTTGCGATTGCCGCGTGTGCCGCGTTCTATTGTCTTCGCATCTTTGCTGTATCGGCTGGTTATCACCGTTACTTCTCGCACCGCTCATACAAAACAAACCGCATTTTTCAATTTATCCTGGCTTTCGTTGGTTGCATGTCAAATCAAAAAGGTCCTTTGTGGTGGGCGGCTCATCATCGTTACCACCACTCTCATGCCGACCGCGAGGATGATATTCATTCTCCCAGCCAACACGGTTTCTGGTGGGCGCACTGTTTGTGGATCTTCTCTCTCCGCTATCGCAAGGCGGACCAGCGACTAGTCTCGACCTTTACCCCGTACGTCGAGTTACGACTGTTGGACAAGTTCTATCTGGTTCCTCCGATCATCTCGGCGGCGCTGTTTTTCTTTCTCGGCGTGCTTCTGCAACGCGTCAGACCAGAACTCCATACATCGGGATTGCAAATGCTGGCCTGGGGCTTCTTTGTCAGCACGATCCTGATCCACCATGCCATCTACAGCGCTAACTCGATCGGCCATGTTCTGGGAAGCCGGCGCTTCAACAGCAGAGACACCAGCCGGAATAATCTGTTTGTGGCACTGCTTACGTTCGGCGACGGATGGCACAATAACCATCACTACTATCAGCGCTCAGCGCGACACGGCTTTTACTGGTGGGAAATCGACTTAACTCATTACCTGCTAAGAGCCCTCTCACGCGTCGGTATCGTTTGGGACTTGCACACACCGCCCCAACGGATCTACGAAACAGCTTCGCTCGAAAAAACACGAGTCCGAACTTTAGCTTCGCTTGCGAAATTAGAGAGCAACTCAGTTGTCAACGCCTCCGAGTAGAGATCACTTGTGAGCCAACATAGAGCCAGAACCCTCGCTGCGTTACTGCTGGTTGTTGGCTTGTTTGTGGCGTTGCGGTGGTCGCTCAGTGTAAGTGAAAAGGCGGTGAAAGCAGCCGCCTCACGCTTCGCATTTTCACGTTCGACTCTTCCGGAACTTCAGGGCCCGCCGATTCGCACTCAACGACTGGTCCATCCGAGCCTGGAACGAGTTTCCGCTTTCGTTTCAACAGTCGGCGCCGCCGTTGCTCTCAATGACATAGACGCCGATGGCATTTCCAACGACGCCTGCTACATCGACACAAAAACCGATCAGATAATCATCACCCCCGCGCCCGGAACCGGAAACCGCTACTCACCATTCGCCCTGGTCCACGAGCCTCTTTTCGATCGCGACAGGATGGCGCCGCTCGGCGTGCTGCTCTCAGACGTAACTGAAGATGGACACGTAGATGTGATCGTCTATTACGCCGGCAGAACGCCGCTTTTGTTCCTGTGGCAGCCATCTACCAACGCCGATGGCTCTGCGCTGAGCGCCTCCAATTACGTCGTTCGCGATATTTTTCCAAAAGAGATCTGGATGTCGGGATCTGCAACTACCGCGGATTTCGATGGCGATGGACATCTCGACCTCATCTTTGCCAACTACTTCAAAGATGGTTCGGACCTGTATAACCCGGCTGGTCTCGGCAGCGTCTCAATGCCCGATTCGTTCTCACATGCCTTCAACGGCGGAGGCGAGCGCATCTATCGCTGGACATCTTCCACATCCGGAAACAATCCCAGCGTGACTTACGAAGAAGTTAAAGACGCATTCCCTGATGGTGTCGCGGGAGGATGGGGACTTGCCGTCGGCGCCTGCGACCTCGACGGCGATTTGCTGCCGGAACTTTATGTCGCGCACGATTTTGGACCAGATCGTCTTTTCTGGAATAGATCTACACCCGGACAGATTCGCTTTGCTTTGCTCGAAGGCAAACTGCACTTTGCGACGCCCAAATCCTACGTGCTTGGACGCGACTCGTTCAAAAGCATGGGCGTGGATTTCGCTGACCTGAACGACGACGGCATTCCCGACATATACGTCAGCAACATCACCGAGCCGAAGGGACTTCAGGAGAGTCAAATGCTCTTCCTCAGTACCGGCGATCTCGCCGGGCTGCGAGCAGGCGTTGCTCCCTATGTTAACCGCAGCGAGGCACTTGGCTTGTCCGACAGCGGTTGGGCCTGGGACGCTAAACTCGACGACTTTGACAACGACGGCATACCCGAAGCGCTGCAAGCGACGGGCTTTATCCGAGGATCGCGGAATCTTTGGCCCGAACTACAAGAGCTCGGTACCGCTAATGACGTACTCATCTCAAATGTGTCTACCTCATGGCCCAAAATAGAACCAGGCGCCGATGTGGCTGGACACAATCAAAATCCTTTCTTTGTACGAGTCGGCGACTATTACGTCGATATCGCCAAAGAGATCGGATTTGGCGAGGATTACGTAAGCCGTGGAATCGCGATCGGTGATGTGGATCTGGATGGCTCGCTCGATTTGATCGTTTCAAACATGTGGGGCCCGGCAAGTTATTACCACAACGATCATCCGGTTGCAGGCTCGTCTCTGAGTCTCAATTTACTGCTACCGGTTTCGCGAGATCACTCAGGCGCGACAATCGTCTACGCGGGGAAACAGCGACCCGACAAACCAAGCCGTGCAGCAGTCGGTGCCGCGGTGACGGTCACCCGAACCGACGGCAAGGTATTAACTCGTCAGGTCGACGGCGGCAACGGCCACAGCGGAAAACGAAGTCCGGATCTCCACTTTGGTCTCGGCAACTCTCAAGGCACGGTCGGAGTTAAGATCCGCTGGCGTGATCAGCAGGGGCAAGTTCATGAACAGTTTCTTAACTTGAAACCCGGTCGATACACCGTGGTCTTAGGTTCGGCCAACTCGGGAGACTTGTCATGAGTGGGCGCAACATGCGCTTAGCGGCGCTGAGACGATTTGCGATCACGATTACGGTACTAAACCTGCTCGGCCGCACCATACTCGGTTTCGAAAATTCCTGGGCACAAATGTTTGTGGCGCTCTTCGCGGCGTACTTCACCGAGATCATGCTGGAAACAGTCGATGCTCTGGCCAACAAGAAAGCGCCGAGATTCAAGGGAAGCTTCACGAACTTCGTCGACTATCTCCTGCCGGCACATATTTCCGGAATGGCCGTCTCGATGTTGTTGTATTGCGGAGACCTGCTTCTGCCATTCGCTTTTGCGTCAGCCGTAGCGATTGCCTCAAAAGCGTTATTGACCGTGAAAGTGAATAACGCGGATCGCCATTTTCTCAACCCGTCGAATACCGGAGTCGCGTTAACAGTTCTGCTATTCCCTGCGCTGGCGCCGATCATGCCGTGGCAATTTACTGAGAGTCTTTCGAGCAACTGGAGCAGTGCCTTCGCGGTGATCGTTATCGTGTTCGGAACGTACATGAACTGGCGTTACGCCAAACGTATGCCGCTGGTGCTTGCCTGGGTCGCGGCTTTTGCAATTCAGGGTGTCCTCCGCTGTCTCGTGAACGGGCTTCCGTTGATTGTCGGCGTCATACCCATTACCGGCGTCAGCTTTCTTCTGTTCACTTTCTACATGATTACAGATCCGGGCGCGACGCCGAGCGACAAGCGCGAGCAGGTGATCTTCGGTGCGGCAACCGCCGGCGTTTACTGCATGTTGGTGCTCGCACATATCGGATTCGCCTTCTTCTATGCGTTGTTTATCGTTTCGTTCTGCCGCGGTATTTTTCTTTATTTCAAGGAAGCGCCGGTTAGCGCCGCGTTAACTAGTCCGTGACACGGGCTCATCCTAAAGTTTGATACGAACGTCAGCGCTCCGGCTGATGACTGCCCAAACAAAAGGGTGGTACTTTCGAGTTCCTTTCTCAGCCAAGTTTTTCAGACATTTCGCGGAGTTCCAGTTTTGTTTTGTAACGCCCTATGCGACTATCAAAACTACGAACCGGCCATGGAATTCGGCAGAAGTTCTTGCTGGGACTGACGAGTGTCCTCACACTCTCCGAACCCTTCGACGTCGTAAAAACATTCACCTATCGTCCGGAGTACTTCGGCAAACCGTTCTGCGATCTCGGACATGACCTGCTCCGTGGTCCATCCGAGTGGACCATTGGCGAACGCGAACTGTTTGGCGCTTTCACCGCTAGTATGAACCAATGCCTTTTTTGAACGAATGCCCACCGCGCGGTCGCGTGGACCTTCCTCGATCATCAACTCACGTGCGAGGTATTCGCGGACTGGCGAAAGGCGCCTCTCGATGCAAGGTTGCGCGCGACCTTGGGCTTGCTCGAGAAAATCACGTTGTCGCCTGATGAGATCGGACCGGAAGATCTCGACGCCATTCACAGGGCCGGTGTTAGTGTTCGCGGACTCGTCGATGCAACTTACGTGTGCGTCGGCTTCAATATCATTGCGCGGATCGCCGACGCACTTGGTTTCAAAGTTCCGTCTGATGAGCTATTCGTTAGAGCGGCAAGATTGCTCAGAGTCTTTGGATACAGAAGGCTGAGTGGTTTCTGGATGGCGGGGTCGAGTAACGGCGCAATGCAAATGCGCGAGACTGATCCTTACGCAAACAAGTTGGAACAACTTCGGTATGCTGTTCTTTCGGGTCCCGGGTCGCTCGCGCCTGACATCCGGCAGTCGATCAGCGAGGGCGACTACGGTTCCTCACCGCTCGGAGCTTTCGCTAAAAAAGTTGCGGACCATGCCTTCATGGTAAACGACGACGATATACGTGAATTGCATCGAGCCCACTACTCGGACGATCAGATCTTCGAAGCGGCTGTAAGCGCAGCGCTCGGCGCCGGTTTATACCGGCTGGAATGCGTGCTGATGGTCCTTCACGCAGATCAACTCGCCTCAGCCCAACAACAACTCAGAATCTCAGCCTAAACTACGCGCAGCCCGTTCCGGTTAGAAAGTAAATTTCCATCAATTTGCTTCAACTTTTCCGTCAACAATTCCTGTTCGCGCAGATTTTTCGTCATCGCGATCGCGCGCTGGATTTCCGCACGCGCGTCACGGAAGTTGCCCATTTTCATCAGCAGTTCTCCGCGAACGCTGTGAAGCAGATGATAGCCTGTAAGGGCAGGATCTCCCGCGGGCGTAGCGATATTATCGAGAGCATTAAGCCCAGCGGCCGGACCATGGGCCATACTCACAGCGACTGCTCGATTCAGTGCGATGATTGGCGATGGCGTGGTTTGCATGAGAGCGTCGTAGAGAAGAACGATCCGTTCCCAGTCAGTCTCTTCCGCTGTGCGCGCTCGCATGTGACAGGCAGCAATCGCCGCCTGCAAAGCATAATAGCCCGCCCCGCCACCGAGTCGTTGCGCGTGTTCGAGCGCCGACATCCCGCGCTGAATCTGCGCGTCGTCCCACAAAGATCGATCCTGATCCGGCAACAAGACCGCCTCACCGTTGCTTCCACGGCGCGCCGCTGTGCGCGAAGCATTGAGTTCCATCAGGGCGAGTAGCGCGTGAACCTCCGGCTCGTCGGGAAGAAACTGCGCCAGCATTCGTCCGAGCCGCAAAGCCTCGTCGCAGAGTGCAGCCCGCATCCACTCGTCTCCCGACGTCGCGGTATACCCCTCGTTGAAAATCAGGTAGACCACGGAAAGTACTGACTCCACGCGGCGGCGCAACTCGTCGCCCCGCGGAGTCTCAAACGGAACGTGCGCTTCGGAGAGAGTCCTCTTGGCGCGAAAGATCCGCTGTCCCATCGTTTTCTCAGGCACAAGAAAGGCGCGGGCGATCTCGGCGGTAGTGAGTCCGCCGATCAAACGCAACGTCAGCGCGATGCGTCCTTCCACCGGGAGTATCGGATGACACGCGGTAAAGATAAGCCGCAGCACGTCGTCGTCGATCACTTGGTCCAGAGCCTGGTCCATCGCCTCTCCGAGCCGCTGCTGTTGCACTTCAAGCTCCCGGGCAATTTCTTCGTGCTTTTGTGCCAGCATCTGCCCGCGGCGCAGACTATCGATGGCACGACGCTTGGCCGCCGTCATCAGCCACGCAGCAGGATTTTCGGGAATACCTTCTTCGGGCCATCGCTCGAGGGCGGCAACCAGCGCGTCCTGGGCCAGTTCCTCGGCGACGCCGATATCGCGGGTGACGCGGGCAATCGCAGCGATGAGTCGCGCAGACTCGATCTTCCACACCGCCTCGATCGTCATGTGGATATTACTCATGGTCGCCTGACGCCAATCTTAATAGTCGTCAGGCAAACACGCTACTGATGTAAATGTTCGGCAGTGTCCTAATTCGTTTTCATCCGTGTTCCCTATTCCCTATGAGCGGCGGCGTTAGCTGATGTTATGCACACAGGAAGAACACGGATTAAAAAAATTTACAGCCAGATTAGGACACACCAAACGTTCAGTCTTCGGCGGGGGCGGGCATAAAGAAAATCTCCCGCACGTCAACCGCCATGCGGCACACTTTCGCGCCCTTGCGGGCCCACGTCACGGCCTCGTCCATATCAGCGCATTCCAGTATCCACAAACCGCCTACGTGCTCCTTGGTCTCCAGGTACGGACCGTCCGTAACGAGCACTTCACCATTGGGCTGCGTACGCATTGATTTTGCCTTGCCCAGGCCGCCGGCGAACTTCCTGACACCAGCAGCGATCATTTCGCGATTCAGAGCGTGAATTGCCTCCACCGTCGCTTCGTCCTGTGTGGACGGGTCAAAGTTGTCGGGTAGGTAACCAGAAACGAGATATTGTGGCATGTTGTCTCCTAATAAAATGGGGTTTCATCCTTCAGTATCACGACGAACGGCGAGATCGGAATTCTACAAGTTGTCCGGAAATTTTTTTCATCGTGGCGAATTAAGGATAGAATCTCAGCCGCGAGGTAAAACAAATGAAAACTCTCACGATTCTAGTGCTGGTTATCAGCCGGATGGATCGGTCGCCAATAAGACCGTCCGCACTGCGCAACAAGTCGAACAATACGGCCCTGACGGCGCGCTTCAAAAAACCGGAACTCGTATGGGAAAGTTAATCTACATCACCAACACGTCGCTCGACGGTTACATTGAGGACGAAAAGGGCAACTTCGATTGGCTCAACGCCGATCAAGTTCATGAGTTCATCACAGAGTTGGTGCGCCCAATGCAAACCTATCTTTTGGGGCGGCGGCTGTATGAGACGATGGTCTCCTGGGAGTCGCCGATGGAGAGCTTTCCATCGGAACAACGCGCCTTCGCCGAAGTCTGGCAAAAATTCGAGAAGATCGTCTTTTCACGTACGCTGACAGACGTTAAAGGCAACGCGCGTCTCGAGCGTGATTTCGACGTCGATGCCATTCGCAAACTCAAACAGGAATCGGAGCACGACATCAGCATCGGCGGCGCCGAGATCGCCGGAGTTGCGATCGAAGCCAATCTCGTCGACGAATGTCACCTGTTTCTGTATCCGATAATCATCGGCGGCGGAAAGCCCGCGTTCCCACCTGGCCTACGACGGAGGCTCGAACTCATCGAGACGAGCAATTTCAGCACCGGAGTGATCCACGTGCGCTATCGCATAAGTACTTAATCCCCAACGTTTTTCTTCATACGCTGGAGCGCCCATCTGAAGTGATCGGCATGATCCTTCGACTTCGCGAGGGTCGCGAGTTGATCATCGATATCTTCAAGGTGGGCCATCGATTCAACATGCACGCGACTGCCTAAGAAATCCGACAACAACCTGATGTTGACTCGCATCATCATGAGTAGCAGGACCTCCAGATGACGACGGCGTCGTCCAGCGCGAGGTTGGAAACGCCTCCGCCGCGCTTGCTTCGTAACTGCCGGCGAGCGTGATCGACGAGGATCCGGCGCATCAATTGAGCGGCGATAGCAAAGAAGTGCGCTCGATTCTGCCACTTCGCCTGCCGTTGATCCACCAGCTTGAGGTAGAGTTCATTTACAAGCGCCGTTGTATCGCCGCCGCTCCACGCTATCAGGAGCTGCGTCACAGTTTCGGTGTTAGACATACGTTCGGCTGAACGAGATGCGAAGCCTATGTTATAAGTCGTTGCGAGCGCGAGTCTTCAAGTCGAAGCAATGCTACGGAGCCGCTAGTCAAATGCACAAGCGCCCTGGTAGTGTCCTAATTCGAAATTCGTTTTCATCCGTGTTCGCGATGAGCGCTGCGTTAGCTTATGTTACGCACACAGCAGAACGCGGATTAAAAGAGATTGCAGTCAGATTAGGACACCACCAGCGCCCTCGTATCAAACGTTTTTTCACTGGCCATGGTCCGGGGCTACTCTACTCAACGGTCATCCTTTTTCTCTCGTTAACATCTGCCTCTGCTCAGCTTCCGTTTTATACCGACGACGCCGATACAACCCCCAGACGAAAGTTCCATCTGGAAGTTTCTAACCAATACGACTGGCTACAGAAAGATGCCCTGCCCGGAAGACGACAAAACACCACCATTTTCACGTTGAACTACGGTGTCACGAATCGAGTCGAACTTGGAGTTAATGCTCCGTTCATTAGGATCTTCAACGAAAGGTCTTCAAACCTTGGAAACCCGAGCGGGATCGGAGATATACAATTCGGAGTCAAGGTCCGGTTGTTCGAGGAACGCGAGAGGTCGAAGCTTCCAGCGGGAACTTTGGTGTTTTACGTCGAAGCGCCGACTGGCGATGCGCGTCAGCAGATCGGGTCAGGCCTGACGGACTATCACTTATATGGAGTGCTGCAAAAATCGCTAACCAAACGAACTACGGGACGATTAAATGGCGGCATTATCTTCGCCGGTAACGGCTCGACCGGTTTTCCCGGAATTCGTGGAGTGCGTGGCCAGGTGTTCACCGGAAACGGATCGCTGGTTCGTGAGTTTACGCCGCGTCTCAGGCTGGGAGCTGAATTGTTTGGTGCGGTGACAAGCAATTTTCGTTTGAGCCGCGGACAGTTGGTCGCGCAAGTTGGAGGCGGATATGCGCTTCGTGAAAACCTGGAGTTTACGTTCGGAGTGCTCAGCGGCCGCTTTCCCGCCAGTCCCCGAGCCGCCGTCCAAATAGGCTTGGCGTATGATTTGCGGTAACCTTCCGCAAGCTGGTTCAATAGCAAGCGGTTCATAGTTGTTGAGTCGAAGCGCAATGTTCAAACCTCGACGCCAAACAGTAATCCCATTCATTCTCGCCTCTTTATTGTCACTTACTCTAATAACCGGCATGGGCCAACAGCGACCCTCCGGATTTGATAGCGGCATCGTTACGGGCCGTGCGCGACCGACTCAGTTGCCAACCGGTGTGACCCACGCAGGAGAGTATACGTTTGCGCGTATCGTCTACGACTCCCCTCACTCGCCGTATAACGCCTGGTTCGGTGGCGCGTGGAGAGTCGACTATCCGGAGGCGGACGTAAACTTCATGGAAGGCATTCACCTGTGGGCCGGCACTAATCTGCTGCTATCGTCGAGTCCCGTCCACCTACGCGCCACTGATGAGCAGTTGTTCGACTATCCGTTCGCGTATATCGTTGAGCCCGGCCACATGGAATTGACCGACGACGACGCGGCAGCCCTGCGCGAGTACTTGATGCGCGGCGGCTTTCTCTTTCTCGACGACTTTCATGGTGAAGTTGAATGGCAACGAGCGCAGGCGCAACTGAAGAAGATATTGCCTGAGTACGAGGTCAGGGACCTGCCTCTGACGCATCCGATCTTCCACAGTTATTTTGACCTGGACCAGGTGGTCCAGGTTCCCGGCGTTGCGGCGCTGGTCCAGGGCGTAACCTATGAAAAGGGCGGAGTCACGCCACATTACATGGGCATTGAAAACAAGGACGGCCGTTTGATGGTATTCCTAACTCGCAACTGCGACCTCGGTGATGCGTGGGAGTGGATCAACGATCCAAGATATCCGGCGCAGTACGGCCTGATCGCCTACAAGATCGGGATGAACGTAATCATTTACGCCATGAGCCATTAGTGCTACAACGAAGCGATTGACTACCCCGCCGTTAGGGAGAATTTCCCCGGGTGATAACCACCGTCTGCCTAAACACTAAATCAAGACAGTTTACCGAGAACTGTCTCGCCGCCGACATCAGCGAATTACGCGAGGTTGAGGGCAATGTTATCTGGGCTGATGTTGCCGATCCCACCAGTCAGGATTTTGAAGAACTGGCTGAAGAGTTCGGCTTCCATCATCTCTCGATTGAAGATTGTCAGAATGCACACCAACGTCCAAAGGTCGAAGAGTATTCGGGATACTATTTCATTGTTCTGTATGAGGCCGAACTTGCAGGCCCCGGTGATCGGCTTGAACTAAGAGAACTGAATATCTTTCTGGGCAAGAACTACCTTGTCACGGTGCATAGTCGCCCGATTCGCGCTGTGGCGACCGCGCGTCGTCTCTGGCACGAATGGATTGATCGGGCGGAACAGGGCGCAGGCTTACTTGCTTACTTGTTGATTGATGCGATCGTCGACGATTATCTTCCGCTCCTCGACATCATCAGTGAACGAATGGACCAGCTCGAGGATTCGATCTTTGGCGAGTTTCGAGCCGAGGCAATCCATGAGATTTTTGCCATCAAGAAGAAGTTGCTTTACCTGCGACGGGCAGTGGCGCCACTTCGCGACGTGTTCAATACGATGTTGAGACGCGAGCAGCCCATCTTTCCGCGCGAGGCTTACCTTTACTTCCAGGATGTGTTCGATCACCTGATCCGAGTGGCCGATACAGTCGACACTTTGCGCGACATGCTGAGTTCAACGATGGATGCTTACCTGTCCGTTTCCGGAAATCGCATGAACATGGTGATGAAACGGCTGACTTCGATCTCGACGATTTTGATGTCGGTGACGTTAATCGCCGGCATCTATGGAATGAATTTTGACTTCATGCCGGAGTTGAAGTGGCGATTCGGGTATGTTTTTGCGTTGGTTTCGATGGTAGGAGTGGGATTCGCTCTCTACAAGTATTTGAAGAAAGTGAAGTGGATATGAAATCACCGTTACACTTCGGACGCAAGCAGCACAGAAAAGGCGACACGCAGCAATTGGCGGCTCAGTTGGCGCCGCTGGAGGAGCAAGATCCACATTTTGGCACAATCATCGTTGACAAGGACGATCTAAAGCTGCCCGCGGAGATTTCGGAAACGCAGGACGAAAAACATTTTTTGGGATTGGAGCCTGTAGTGCTCGTTGTATTGATCCTGATGCTCAGCTTTATCGCATTTATAACCTGGCAAATCTCGCTGATGCCCGCGCGATGAATAACTCGATCGAGTGATCTACCATTCGTCCGATTTAGGGTTTTGCAAACGACCGAAAGAGGGCAAGATCGCTCCATCAGGAAGGAACAAACACATGACTCAATCTGATAGCGCGCAGCAAACCGAAGTGGCGGTGATCGCGGGTGGCTGCTTCTGGGGAGTCGAGGACATACTACGCGATGTTCCCGGAGTGATCGATACCGAGGTTGGTTACACGGGCGGCCACCTCGAAAACCCGAGGTACGAAGACACGCACCACAGCAAGTCGGGACACGCGGAGGCTGTTCGTATCACGTTTGATCCGTCAGTTCTGAGCTACGAGGATCTTCTCGAAAAGTGGTTCTTCCGTCTGCACGATCCCACCACGCTCAACCGCCAGGGCAACGATATCGGGACGCAGTATCGCTCCGCGATCTTTCCGCAGACCGAAGAACAGCGGGCGACGGCGGAACGCGTCATCGCGCGCGTCGAGGCGTCAGGACGCTGGAAGCGACCAATCACGACGAGCATCGAGCCCGCAGCCACATGGTATGACGCAGAGGATTATCACCAGGACTACCTGCGTAAACACCCGGGCGGATACACCTGCCACTACATGCGCGAATAAGTAACCGGGCGGTAAGAAGATCGGGTTTTAGTTGTTCAGCATTCTCCGCGTACCTCTGCGACTCTGCGGTAAACATAAACCGCAGAGACGCAGAGCAACGCAGAGCAACGCAGAGCGACGCAGAACGACGCAGAGCGACCCAGAGCGACGCAGAGAGGCGCAGAGAGACGCAGAGAGACGCAGAGAGACCCAGAGCGACGCAGAGCGAAATCAAGACCCGTGATGTTCAGTGTTCGGAGGCGCGAGGGCGAGCACGGAGGGAACGCGAGCGGGCTCCGCTAGACGCAACAGTTGATAGCCGATGCCCGCAAGCCCGACCATCAATCCCGGTGTCTCAACGCCCTGCGGCGTTCCACATATCCAACCATTCTGCTTGATGCTTTCCAAAACCATTGCTGCCTGGCGATTCAGGTGAGAAGTCAGGCGCGGATCGTTTGATTCTTTGTTCGTTTCCAGTATCAGATCGAGATTGCCGAGATCGCCATGGCATAACGAGTGGTTCCTGCCGAAACCGGAGTCGAACGTCGTCCTTAAAGCTACATCCACTTCTTCGCGTATCTTTGCGTCGTCTATGTGACACAGACTACGCAGTCGGGCGAGTCCGATACCCGGCGCGCCGTGACACCACGCCACCATAAAACGATTTGCACCGTCAGTGTTACGCAGATCGGGCCAGTTCCCATCAGCAGGCGAGAAGATGCCGCGTTCGAACTCCATCGCCTTAACCGCCGCCGCGCGAAATTGACCTTCGCGCGTTATAGCCGACAACTCCAGAAGCGCCCACGCGATTCCGGCTGAACCGTGAGAGAACCCGGCTAGGCTTACTCCAGCGGTCGATCGACTCACCCACCCAAGACCAGCGCCCGCGGGCCGCGCACACTGCAACAGCCTGTCGCCGCATCGCACCGCGACTGCCAGAACATCGTCTGAAGGCACACAGCGGTAAAGACTCAAAAGCCCGGCGATACAACCGGCCGATCCACCTACGATGTCGAAGTCTTCATCGCGCTCGATGAGCTCAGGCAGAAACTTCACTATCGCTTTCGCTTCGTCAAACAGCGCAGGCTCGTTCCACAACGCGCCAAGGTGCGCGAAGGTGTAGATGATTCCTCCCCATCCTGCAAAGCCGCCGATCGACGTCATCGCCGATTGCTGCGTCACCTTGCGTCGCACGGTTCGCAACGCCGCCTGGCCCAACGACTCATATCGCCGTTCACCCGTGACAGCGCCAAGGTGGCCCAAAAACAATGCGACACCTGCGAGCCCGTCGTACGTACTGAGTCCGAGCGGAGCGAGCGACCACGAGCCTTCGCTGGAACCCGTCAAACCGATCCACGTTGCCTCGTCGCCGGCGAACACGGCCAAGGCCGCGATCCGATCGCCGACGGAGCGAGCTGTGGCGATGAGGTGATCAGCATCAACCTCGTCGCGGGCGTCACGCGCGCTGTAACGCAACTCTTTTTTACCGGAGGCAAGCGTCGCGAGCGAAGCACGTATAAACCAGAGTTGCTGTGTGAGATCGCGGTCGCCCATTAGCTCGATCCGGCGTCGCACAAGCTCCATACCCGACTGCTCGAGAAAATCCTTCACTGGCTCGCCGCCGTTGGGCCATACGTCGCGTGAACTCGGCAAAGTTGTGAACATCGGAATGTCGCCGTCGTGAAGCGCCTGGCGTTCGGCGGAGATCACTTTGGTGAGGTGTGAGTCAGGCTCGACTCCGATCCATAGTTGATCGAAGTGGCGATCGCGTTCGAGTGCGTCGCTCAAAAAGTCGGGATGAAAACTTCCGTGAAGCAACTCACCGTACGTGCGTGTCGGACGAAGCAGGATGCGCACCTGATCATTTGCAAACCACGAAAGCGGACCGTCGCCGGTCAGCAACTCGTCACGGTGATCAACCAGCAGTTGATACATGCATGTGAAGCCCGCGACAATTGCCTCGCCGTAATCCAGCGCATTCACGTCCGCGCCGCCGATCGTCGGACGATTAGTCGCGCCTTTGATGGCCATTCGCTTTTGCGCGATGTGCATCTCGTCCGTGCCGCCGCGTTCCCAGTGCGGAACTTCCTGCGGCGTCAATTGCCCGCCTGCCGCTCCGAAACCGCTGAGATCGATGCCTTCTTGCTGGCCGTCAGACCAGATGCGCCGCGGCAACAACCCGACCCGCACGACGGAGTGATCTATGACGTCGGCTGCCAATAGATCAGGATCTTTGAAGTCGGGCCGCACGACGCGCGGATGAAAGAGTGATTCGAGATCGACCAGTACCGGATGTTCGCCTGACGCGATCAGGTTCTCGTAATGAAAATCGACAGCTTCGAGTGCGTAAAGCAACGCCAGATAACCGCCCTGTCGCTCATAGAAGCGGACGACTTCTTCTGACGTGTCGCAGCCGGAGGAAGCAACGTACTCAGACCACCCGTGCGTGCCGCGATCGAGAATTTTCGTCGTGCGAAACGGAGGGTGAGATCCGTGGTCGTTGAGCCACGCGAGTAAGTGCTGGAAGTGCAGATCGACGGCCATCGATCTCGGCTTGTAGACGAGCTTCCAGCCGCCTTCAAACTCGACCATCAATACTGCCTTGCCGCCGTTGTGCGTGTCGCCGAGGCCGCCGTGTACTTTCGACAGCAGACCGGGCCGCGCATCAAACGTATCTTGTATTGTGGTCCAGTCCACGCATAAGTGTTCGATTAATTGCAGACTGAAGTCAGCCCACTTGTTTATGCGATTCACTAACTGATGGGCCAGCGCCGGGTAAGTCTGTAAGATCGTGATCGCCGCCTTGCTCCCACGCACGTACTGCAAAAAGCTTTCGAAACGTTCTTCGGGTGTGTCGCCGCGCAACTCGCCTTGCAGCCGCGCCACGTTCAGTTCAAGGACCATCGCGGGGGCGAGCATCCGGATCAGTTGTGCGGGCAGGTTCTCGCAGAGCGCGTCGAGGGTCGAGCGTGTTTCGAAAGGCACGTCCGGGAAGCGGCGTTTGAGTGTTTCGAGTCCTTCGCGGACGCGATTGCGTCCACGGGCCATCAGCGGCGCGATCAACTCGAGAAAGCCGCTTGTTTTGTTTTCGCGCAAAGCTGTGGGCAACGGGAAGTCGCCGTTGCGCGAGGTTTGAAGAGCCTCGTTGTACGCTTCGCCGAGTTCTGTTAACCAGGCAGGCTTTTCAGGCAGGCGGGCGGCGATAACTTCGCCGGGTTCGCCGAGGACACGCAGCAGTTCACCTTCAGTGATGCGGTCCGATGCAAGGCGCTGTGAAAAGAAAGAGCGATCGGTGAAAGGCGGCTGTGAACGCCAGCGACGGATTCGTCGTTGCGCGCGTCCGGCGTGTATGACCGGGCGAGAGGTGGTGCTTCGCCCGGAGCGCAGGAGCGCTATTCGCTCCGTGAGCGTGAGAGCCCGCAGGTAGTTGGAAACTGAAAACCCAGGATCGTCCAAGGCGATTGGCCTCGAGAATCGCGACTTCGCCGAGCCGCGATGAGTGGCAGGCAGGTGCGCCAACGAGGCGGTCGACGCGACGCGTTGGCGCACTGTTCCTGTGTGCCTTTAGTCTGCGAGAGGATTGGTGATTTAGACCAAATTACAAATCCAATAGCAGCTGTAGTAGACACTGAAAGGGGATACGGGGATGCTCTCGCTGGGCGTCTGAATCCCCGAAAGTCCGGCAGAAAGCCCGGCCGGATGCGGAGGAATAAGCGCCTGTTGTTCGTCGCTTAAACTGAGTCTGTACTCAGTGTCCCTCCACGCGCGAATGATGTCCTGTTGCGACATGCGATGCTCCTTTGTGGTTTACACCCACTCACAGATCCAGTAGCAACTGTAGTAGATCGTGAACGGGAACGTGGGGATGGCCTCAGTGTTGTTAGCATCAGAGAGTCCGGCTGGATGAGGAGGAATGAGTGCTTGCTCAGCTGGGCTTAAGCTGGCCCTGTATTCCGTATCTCTCCACGCGCGAATGATGTCCTGTTGTGACATTGTGATGCTCCTTTCAAGGTAGTTGTGTCTCAGAGCTGGCAGAGTCAGGCCTTGACTGTACCAATCTGCCCAGAAAAGAATCTTCTCTCAGATTGCGCGAATGTTATTCGTTCAGGTTCAGGTACGGGCGGGTTCGAGGTGGTGTCTCAATCTGACTGTAATCTGTTTTCATCCGTGTTCTGCCTGTGGGCGTAACATCAGCTAACGCAGCGCTCATAGGGAACACGGATGAAAACGAATTTTCGAATTACGATACCCAACTAGAGTTGATGACGCGTCTCGTCAGTGATGATGATGTTTCTCGTACTCGAGAGCTTCGGCCTTGTCTTTGTTCACCGTTCCATCCGGGTGCTCAGGCGGCGAATAAAGCGTGTAAAGCTTCAACGGCTCCTGCCGCGAAGTGTTGACGATGTTGTGTTCCGTTCCGGCGGGAATGACCACGGCTGACCCGTCCTCCAGCGCGTGTTCCTGACCGTTGAGAATAGCTTTCCCGTTTCCGGCCTCGACACGTATGAACTGATCGATACCGTCGTGGGTTTCCAAACCGATCTCCTCACCAGGCCCGAGCGACATCACCACGAGCTGAACGTGTGACGCCGTGAACAGAACTTCGCGGAAATAGGTGTTTTCCAGTGATTTCTTCTCGATGTTAATCACGTATCCAGCAGTGCGTTTTGCCTCCTGCATGTTGCATACCTCCTCGATATTTCCTGACTCAAATCCGTAGTAAAGCATTTTACTAAGAAGCCGGCCATAACTCGATCGAGTGATCTCCGCCTCGCACGATCCAGGGTTTGCCGTAAACGGACCAACAACTACTCTCTCGTGCTGGCTAACGACAGACGCATGAGCTAGACTGCGCCAAAACTTCCGGAGAACATAGTGGCGCCCAGTCAACAGATCCGCATTCTGAGTGTTGAAGATCATCCTGTCTTTCGCCAGGGTCTGGCTACGATTCTCGAAACAGAACCCGACATGGTCCTTGTTGGACAAGCGGCGAACGGAGTCGAGGCAATCGCCGAGTTCCGGCGTCACCGGCCGGATATCACGCTGATGGACCTTCGTCTTCCCGGCACGAATGGCACTGACATTCTGATCGCCATTCGCGGCGAGTTTCCTGACGCACGCATCATCATGCTGTCGTCATCGGACAGCGACGGCGAGATTCAGCGGGCGCTGCGATCGGGAGCGGCGGGTTATGTTCTGAAGAGTATGCCGCAGGATGATTTGCTCTCCGTGATCCGGTCGGTCCATGCCGGCAAACGACAGGTTCCGCCGGAAGTCGCCGCTCTGCTCGCCGAGCATCTGGGTGAGGAAGACTTAACGCCTCGCGAGTTGGAGGTGCTGCAACTGATTCGCGACGGCTACAAGAACAAACAGATAGCCGACCAGCTTTCGATTTCCGAGAACACCGTAAACTTTCATATCAAGAACATCGTCGACAAACTCGGCGCAAACGATCGGACGCATGCGGTCACGATCGCGGCGCGCCGCGGCCTGCTGCCACTCTGATCAACCTACCGAAAACTGTAGTAGCGGTACTGAACAATCGGGTGGTCTCGAATGGATCTGCTTGAGATAGAGTCGAGGGCGGAGAATCTCAAACTTACCATCGTGAACACAAACAAGATCAGATGCCTCGCGCTCGTAACGATTTTGGTCCTATGCGCGACTGCCCGCGCGCTTGATCCAAACCAACCGGCGAATAGTTTCCTGCGTAAGCATTTCACCACCGACGACGGTCTGCCCGGCATCGTCGCAGGCCATGTCGTGCAAACTAACGACGGTTTTCTCTGGGTCGTCACCAATAACAGCTTCCTGAATCGCTTCGATGGAAAAACATTTACCGGCTTCAAGAACCCACGCGCAAGCGTACTCGCCGTCGCCCCTGATGGTGCTCTCTGGATTGGTACGGATGAAGGCCTGATACGCGTCCCGTCGTCTAGTTTCAATCAGTTCAAGCTTGACGGATTGACGGAGTATCAGCCCGGTCCAGGCAAAGCAACCAAAATTTCATCGCTTCTCTTCAGTCGAAACGGCGTGCTGTGGGTGGGAACTGCTGAAGGCGTGTTTCGTTACGAACGAGATCAGTTCGTGGCTGTTGGACCACGCGTCCCAACATCCCAAATACACGAAGCACCGGATGGACATCTGTTGGTAGTTAACGATGAAGGGGTCATTGAGATAGCAGGTTCCGAGGTTGTGCCTCATCCCGGGCTCGTGGATCAACTCGGAGAGAAACTGATCTTCGATGTTCTGAGAGATCGTCGCGGCAACACGTGGTACTGCACTGCTGCGGGAGTTATGCGTGAGACAAACGGACGAATCGAAAAACTGGATGTTTCGCCGGGAAATTCTCCACGCCTCATTCATGAGGATCCGCACGGGACGGTATGGATTGGCAAAGAAAAGGGCCTTTTGCGCGCGACGTCCGCAGGACTTGAATTAGTCGATAAAGACATCCAGGTCCGCTCTCTTTACACCGATCGCGATGGCAACCTGTGGGTCGGTACAAACGGCGATGGATTATACAGATTCAAAGATCGCGCCATTCGAATGTTCACAACCGCTGACGGGCTGCCTAACGACGTGATCATGACCGTGATCACGGCGCACGACGGAGCGATTTGGACCGGCGCGAATTGCGGCGGCATCACGCGTTTCGACGGAAAGAATTTTAGAACCTACAGTGAAAAGGATGGTCTCCGGAATAGCTGCGTTTGGTCGCTCGTGGAAGACATGAATCGCGATCTATGGATCGGAACCTACGGCGGCGGAGCTTTTCGTTTTCACGACGGCGCCTTCACTCAATATTCAAAGAGCGAGGGATTGGCGGACGACATCGTGGCCCACGTCTACGCCGCGCGCGACGGTTCTGTCTGGTTCAGTACGCCTAATGGCTTGAGCCGTCTAAAGAACGGACAAATTCGCAACTTTACGACCGCCGACGGGCTAACAACAAATACGATCGCCACAGTTTTTGAAGATCGCGCAGGAACGATCTGGGTAGGCAATCGGCTCGGACTCGACCGGATGGTGGGCGACCGTTTTGAGAGTTTTGCGCCTGTATCCAAAACTACGGCCGTTGCTTTTGCGGAGGATCGAGAAGGCGGCCTCTACGTCAATGTCCTGGTCGGCCCAAACGCAGTTACGCGCCGGTTCTACAAAGATCGCGTTGATACGATCCAGCAGATGTCGGCCTATGACTTGATCGAAACTGAACAGGGAGAGCTATGGTTCGGCTCGACTCCTTTGAGCCGCGTGCAACCGGGAAACTTTACGCATCCGCGCACGCCGGACGAACCGCTCGATTATGAAGCGTTTTCGACTGAAGATGGCTTAATTACTGCCGGTACGTCGAGCTGGAGCCGCACTCTGGCTCTCGGTCGTGACGGCAAAATGTACGCGGCGACTCCCAAAGGATTGGCCGCGCTCGATCTGAACCTTTTGCGTGTCACCCACACGAAGCCAACGATTTATCTGACAGACATAACGATCGGCAGGAATACGGAACGCGCGGGACGTGAGATCGTGATACCGGCGGGAACCAGTCACGTGAAAATTCAATTCGCCGCTGTCGAGATCTCCGCGCCTGAGAAGATCCGTCTACAGTACCGGCTTGACGGTGTCGACTCGGAATGGCTCGACGCTCCGAATGATTCATCCGCGATCTACACCAGCATTCCGGTGGGAACACATGCCTTGCGCATTCGTGCGTGCAATCGCAATGGTATCTGGGATCGGCAGGGCATGGTTTTCATGATCACGCAACGGCCGTTTTTCTATCAAACACGGTGGTTCATTGCTGCTGTCTCCGCAGCGGGCATCCTGCTCGTGTTCTTAATCTATCGTTTGCGCGTGGCGCAGATTTCCCGACAAATGAGCGCTCGCTTTGACGAACGTTTAGCCGAGCGCACGCGCGTCGCACGCGAACTTCACGACACCCTCCTGCAAACGGTCCAGGGAAGCAAGATGGTTGCGGACCATGCGTTGAAGAACCCGACAGATCAAACGCGTATGCTGCGTGCGATGGAACAGCTATCGACGTGGCTGGCCCAGGCGACGCAGGAAGGCCGCGCTGCCCTGCTCTCTTTGCGCGGATCGACCACGGAAAAGAACGATCTGGAGGAGGCGTTTCGTCGAGCGATCGATGAGTGTGGTCGAGACAGTAAGGTAGAGATCTCTTTTTCCGTAACCGGCGACGCCAGGGAAATGCATCCCGTCGTTCGCGACGAGGTTTACCGGATTGGTTACGAAGCGATTCGCAACGCGTGTACCCACTCAGGTGCCGAACGTTTGGCGATAACACTCGAATACGCGCACGATCTTACGTTGCTGATCAGCGACAACGGCGTCGGTATCGACTCGGAAATCATCGAGCAAGGCAAGGACGGTCATTTCGGCTTACGCGGCATGAAAGAACGCGCCGACCGCATCGACAGCAAACTCACTCTCTCTAGCTCATCGGATTCAGGAACGACTATCACGCTCGTAGTTCCCGGCCGCCTCGCGTTTACACACAAATAACTTCATATACCCCATACGTGGTATCGGATAGCCGCAGAAGAGCGTAGGTTAATTTCCCCAGTAATCCGTGTGTTGCAAATCCGCGGATGGTCCTATCCTCACAACATGACGAACCAAACAAACAACTTCAGTTTTTCGCTGAGCCACGAAGCGAGTGCTTCCACTCACGAGGATGGAATCGTGATCCTGCACACCGGCAAAGGCCGCGTGTTCAGCTCCAACCGAACCGGTGCCGTCATCTGGCGCGGGATCGAACAAGGACGATCGTTGGACGGCATCCTCGAAGATGTGAGTAGTGAGTTTCAGGTAGCTGGACCAACTGCACGCGCGCACACGCTCAAGTTCTTAGCCGCACTCGAGCAGCACGCACTCATTAAGAGAGAGGTCGCATCATGAAAAGAGCCACGCTTGTGTTGTCGGCGCTGTACGAGATCGTCCGCTATGAAGCCGTCGTCTCGTTGCGCGGATCGGGATGCATTCTGTCGCAGTTAAAACGACAGCGCGTTTCAAACTCGACGAGGGCCGAACTGGAAGCCACCATCTGCGACGCGGTGCTAACAGCTACATGCTTTTACTGGAAACCCGTCCTGTGCCTGCAACGAGCAGTCTGCACGGTTCGATTGCTCAGACGACACGGCATCTACGCGCGTCTCGTTATCGGTTATCGCCCGTCGCCATTCTTTTCTCACGCCTGGGTGGAAGTTGACGGTCGCGTTGTTTACGGCTCGGTGGGTTATCAAAAACGGCTCACGCCGCTGCACGTTGCGTAAGGAGAAAGAAGATGCAGGCCAACACGCGCACAATTGAAGTTCTGCACTGGGATGGCCGACTGGACAATCGATCCGATTTGCTTTCGCGATTGAGCGATTCGTTGCGAGGTGAAACCACTGATGCAGCGATAGCGCGTGCCGTCTACAAACGTTGGGGCGCGGAGGGTTTGGTCCAATTGATCGGCGACTGGAGCCTGGTGATTCACGATCGCGAGACGATCGTGCTTGCCAGCGATTTCGCAGGCGTTCGTCCTCTTTACTATCACGTGCGCGGCGGACGAGTTCTTTGGTCCAACCGGTTGCAGTCTTTAATCGATGAAACGGCAGTGACAGATCTCGACGAGCAGTACATCGCCGGGTTTCTGACGTTTGGCGGGTATCCAAATCGCACGCCGTACAAAGGCATCTACTCCGTTCCTCCCGGCCACGCGGTGTGTGTCTCCGCGAACGAAACGAAGATCAGGAAGTTTTGGTCCATGCCGATCGGCGACACGATTCGGTATCGGAACAAGGAGCGATATGAGGAACAATTGCGGGCGTTGTTTCGCGACGCGGTGGCTGTTCGTCTTCAAACTGAAGCACCGGTTCTCGCAGAACTAAGCGGCGGTCTTGATTCGTCGTCAGTCGTTTGCCTGGCGCACGAGTTAGTGAGAACCGGCGCAGTGCGAGCGCCGCGGCTCGCAGGCGTCAGCTTCACGTGGCGGAAGTCACAAGACGAACCGTTCATTCGCGAAGTCGAAGCCCACTGCGGCATTCAAGCAACACGCATCTCGACCCACGACGTGCCGCTGCTGGACGACGTAGATGGCCCAATCCCGGAGGCTTTTCAAACCCTCTTCAGATCCGTCGCGGCCACTGCCGAAAACGCCGGTGCGAAAACAATTCTGACCGGACAAAACGGCGACCTCGTGATGGGTAACTGGTTCGACGACCATCTCCAGGTGGCGGCTCCATTGCGCCGCTTTCAATTTGGTCGTGCGTTTGAAAACGCGGTGGCGTGGAGCAAACTTCTCCGGCTTCCTGTTTACCAAATTTTGTGGCACGCAGCGCAGGCGGCGCTCGCGTCATCACTCACACCAGCGACGATATACACGACCGCCGACGGTTCGTACGCTCCAAAGAGTGTCGAGACATCTCTCATCGCTCAGTTCAGCAAAAGAACCGGCGCATCCGAAGCGCCAAACTTCTTCTCAAATGATTGGCTTCACGCCGCGCCGGAACGCCGGAAACACTTCTACGCTCTCTCACTCGCGCTCGAACTGCGCACGCTGCAAGCACCCGAACCATTACAGCACCTGATTTACACGCATCCGTTCGCGCACCGGCCGCTCGTCGAGTTTCTGATGACCGTACCGGCCGACGTTCTCTGCGGCCCAGGTGAGCCGCGGAAACTCATGCGTGCCGCGTTGTCGGATCTCTGGCCGCACAAGTTGCGCGAACGTCGATCAAAGTGTTCTTTCAGCGCTCCCTGGCAAGAGGCGTCGCGGCCGCTGGCCCGCGCGCTACTCAGCGCGAACACGTTGTACTCAGTTGAACTCGGATTTGTGGACCAGGCGAGCGTCCGCGCCCGTCTGGAGCGACTTTGCCGCGGGCTCGACTGCAACGAGTCGCAGTTGCGGCAGGTCATTCTCCTGGAACTCTGGCTTCGCGCACGCGCGCACGATCGCATAAACATTCAAAAGAAAGGAGAAAACACCGATGCAAAACAATTACGAAGCACCCGAACTAACTTTGATTGGGGAAGCAAACGAAGTGGTTATGGGCTCCGGCGTGGGCGGCGATGACTTTCCCAAGCAGATCGCCGTGGACTTTGAATTCGAACACGATTTCTAAACTCTTAGCCGCAGATTTACGCCAAAAATGCAGATCAAATAATCTGCGTTCCTCCGTAAATCTGCGGCTAACTTTTTCGCGAGATTCGTAGTAGACTCCTGACACGTTTCAACTATGAATCCCGCTGGTCCAATTCGAATTCTTTCGGTGGACGACCATCCAATGCTGCGCGAAGGCATCGCCGCCGTGCTGGCAAGCGAACCGGACATGCTCCTCGTCGCTGAAGCCAACAACGGTCGTGAGGCGGTCGAACAGTTTCGCACTCATCGTCCTGACGTCACCCTGATGGACGTTCAGATGCCCGAACTCAACGGCATCGACGCGATCACCAAAATACGGGAAGAGTTTCCAGATGCTCGGATCATCGTGCTGACGACATACACCGGCGATGCTCAAGCCGCTCGCGCGTTCAAAGCCGGGGCGTCAGGGTACCTGCTAAAAAACATGGTGCGAAAAGAGTTGATCGACACGATCCGCGTCGTCCATTCGGGTAAGAAGAAGATTCCTGTTGAGATCGCAGTCGAGATGGCCCAGCACCACAGTGACGATGCGTTAACTGAGCGTGAGATTCAGGTGCTGCGTGAAGTGGCGGCGGGCAACGCGAACAAGATGGTGGCCCAACTTCTTCGTGTCTCTGAAGAAACGGTCAAGGCGCACATGAAGAGCATTCTCGCCAAGCTCGGCGCAAACGATCGCACGCACGCCGTGACGATCGCAGTCAAACGCGGCATCATCGAGATCTAGCCACAAAGAGGCACAAAAAACACCAGGGGATAGTCTAAGGTTCGACTTCCGTTGTCGCGTTCGGCGCTTCTTTCCTGACAAATCGTATCTTCTTTGAGCCAGTGGATGGGCCATGATACGCAGTGGCGCCCGGCACCGTCAGTTCCACTTCCGTACCCGTTTCCGGCCGGCTCCAGAATCTCAACTGACCGCCAATCTTTTCAGCGCGTTCGCGCATTCCCTGAAGTCCCCAGTGACCTGAACGTCCACCTGCTTCAAGAATCTCAGGAGCGATGCCCCGCCCATCGTCACGCACACGCAGACGAAACTGGCGCGAGTCGTAAGCGATCTCGGCTTCGACGTTCTGACCTTCGGAATGACTCAAAGCGTTGATGATGGCCTCACGCCCGATGCAGTAACACTCCTCCAGGACCAGCGGGTGCAAGTCGCGAACACGTCCCTCGACAACTGTCTTGAAGACAGCTTCTCGACCCTGCGACGTCTCTTCCGCGACCGAACGAAATGCGGCCGGCAAATCACTCAGCGACGCCGAATTGACGCGCAGATTTCGAATACTGTCTCTGCCTTCCGCGAGAACCTGGTCGGCGTGATCGAGTGTCTTTTCGAGAGCGGTGTGAGCGGGTAAATCCGCCGGTATCTGTTTTGAAACTGCGTGAAACTTCAGAATAAGACCCTGAACACTCTGCAAGAGCGTGTCGTGTAGATCTCTCGCGATGCGTTCTCGTTCTGCAAGCCGTTCTTCCATGCGCCCGCGCAACACACGCGCGACCTGCCGCAGCCGTAGCTGATAAAGACCGACGAGCGCCAACAGAAACACCGCAACTACGGCGACGCGAAACCAAACGGTTTGATAGTAAGCGGGCGCGATCGTGAAATCGACGTAGGTTCCGGTCTCGGTCCATACACCGCTGTTGTTGCAGGCCATCACGCGAAAGCGGTAATTGCCTGGACCAAGATCGTTATAGAACACCTGGCGGCGATTACCGGCATCCTGCCAATCGCGATCGCGGCCTTCCAGTTTGTATCGAAAAAGGATCTTTTCAGGAGCGACGAGGCTCAGCGCCGTGTAGTCGATCTGCAAATCCCGTATCAACGGCGGCAGGCGCAGACGCCCGCTTTCATTGACGGCGGCGTAAGTCTTGCGATCGGCGACGACCTGTTCGATCTGCACCGTGGGCTGGAGATTATTGAATGGAAGATGATTCGGATCGATGACGCTGACTCCGTCGCCCGTGGAGAACCACAGTTTGCCGTCCGTTGATTTAGTGACTTGCGGGCTGAAGTGATTTCCACTCGCCATGATCCTGACCCCGTCGGCGCTGTCGAAGAGCGTTAGGTTAATCTTTGGTTTCGCGTTCGCGTCATGGTCCACCGCGTTGGACCAGGCATCCACCTCGCTCCGTGCCACGCGCACCAGCCCGCAAGCTGTGTACAGCCAAAAAGAACGCGCGTCGTCTTCGCGAAGCCAATGCACCGCGTCGCATGGCAAACCATTCTCGGTGGTCAACGTCGCGATGCGCCCATTCTTTAAGCGGCTTAGTCCACTCTCGGTCGCAATCCAGATCGCGCCGTCTGGGCCGAGTTGAATGTCGCCGACACGTCCCGCGGTCAGCCCCCCGGTCAGTCCCCCGGCCAGTCCCTCGCCAGTCGAGTACGACGCGCGAATCTGGCCGTCGTTGTAGTAAGCGACGCCGCCAAGAAAAAACCCGAGCCAGATCCCGCCTTTGGGATCGACGGCCATCGCGCTCACATGGTCGGAGCGTCCGAGTCTGGACCAGGGGATTTGTTGGACCACCTTGTCGCCGGCCACTTGAAACAGCCCGGCGTGTTCGTTCGCGAACCACAGAGTCTTCGCAGTGTCCTGTGCGATAGCGGTCACAACTCCGGGAATATTACTGACCGGAATAAATCGATCGTTGTCGAGATACCCAAATTCAACCGTCGTCGAAACCCAGATCCGCCCGGCATGATCCTGAAACAGCGAACTCGGGTTGAAGGCGGCGTTGTGTTTGACGTTGAGAATCGTAACTTGCCCGTTAATCCATCGGTTTAAATTACTGGGAGTGGATAACCAAACGCCTCCGTTTCGGTCGGCGACAACGGATCGTATCCTTGGATTCGACAGTCCCTGGTTTACTGAAAGCGTCGCGACGGTTGAGTCGCGAAAACGGTCGAGGCCGTTCATCGTGCCGATCCAAATGTTGCCTTCGCGATCTTCGAAAAGCATGTTGACTCGTTCGCCGGAAAGCCCCTGGGCTTCGGTAAATCCGTCCGCCCGTCCGTTGCGAACGTGCAGAACGCCCTGGTCCGACGTTGCAATCCAGAGAGCGCCATCGCGATCGCGAATTATTCGTTTAGCGGCAAATCGGCGCGCGTTGCCGGGGAACGGATACACCTCGGTCTTGCCGTCGATGAATCGGTGAATTCCACCGTTCCAGCCGACGAGCAGTGTGCCGTCCTTGTCTTCGCCGAAACTCTGGATGCCGTCAGGCTGGCCCGTAAGCGGAAAGAATTTTGGTGGTCCAGGTCTCCAGCGCCACAATCCGTCCTTCACACCCGCCCACAAGTTGCCCTTGCCGTCTTCGTATAAGTTGAAGACTGCGCGGCCGAAACTACCGTCGTCTCCGAAACACTGAACACTCGCATTACGAATCGCACAAAGTTTTCCAACCGGCACCGCCGCTCCGCTGACCCATATCGTTCCTTCACGGTCCTCGAGGATCTTGAAAATGTAGCGTTCGGCGAGTTCGGCGTACTGAGTGAACTTCCCGTCTTTCCAACTCACGAGACCTTTCGCTGTGCCGATCCACAGAGTTCCGTCACGCGAGACCAGCAAGCTGAAGATCCAGTTGGAGGGAAGCTCCTGGCCGGCGGGCGGGCGCCATTGAATGTGTTTGACGCCATCGAAACGAAAGAGGCCGGATTCCGTGCCTATCCAGAGATAACCGTCGGGAGTTTGGGCGATCGAGGAGATCTCGCCCTTGGGAAAACCATCGCGGATCTTCCACGACGTGTGCGCATACTGGCTGACGTCGAGTTCAGGATTCAACGCATACGTGTCGGGGCAACACGCCAGCAGAACGAAGGCGCATACGAGGCTAAGCGGGAGGACACACCGTCGTCCACGCGGTTTCTCCATGGTCCGCATATCTTACACTAGTGTCTAATTAACTCTGCGTCGCTCTGCGTCTCGGCGGTTATGCTTACTTCACGGCGGAATTACCGCAAAGACGCAGAGCGACGCAGAGCAACGCAGAGAGATTCGCTCAGGTTAGGACACCACCCATCACTCTATTGGGTTATCGGCGCTTCCCTCTTTTGAGGCATTGACACTACTCGACTCAGGTTTTAGTCTCGCGCATCCACTTTCGAATGTGAGGTATGGATTTGTGCGCCTAGTCGCTGCATTACTATTCATCCTCCTCACGTCATACACATTGGGCCAAGCCCAATCAACCAACGCCTCTCTCGCGGGACGTATCACGGACCCAGCGAATGCTCTGCTCGTCGACGCCCGGGTGGCAGCGATCAGCGCGGGCACGAATATCCGTTATGAAGACGTCACAAACGGCTCGGGCGAGTATCACCTCGCGAATCTTCCACCCGCGTCCTATCGTTTGGAAATACAGAAATCGGGATTCAAGAAATTAATCAAGCCCGACGTGGTCCTTCACGTACAGGACGCGCTCCGCATCGATCTTCAGATGACGTTGGGTGACGTCTCGGAAACTGTGTTGGTCGAAAGTGGCGCGCCCCTCGTGAACACCGAGTCAGCCACGGTTAGCAGCGTGATCAACCGTACGTTTGTCGAGAATATTCCTCTCAATGGTCGAAGTTTCCAGACGCTGATCCAGCTCACGCCCGGTGTAGTAGTTACTCCGTCAACTTTTAACGATCAGGGACAGTTCAGCGTGAATGGACAACGTGCGGACGCAAACTATTTCACCGTCGACGGCGTGAGCGCTAATTTCGGCGTCACCGGGTTCATAGCGATGATGCAGAGCGCGTCCGGTGCTTTACCTGCGCTCAGCGCGTCCGGCGGAACAAACAGCCTCGTGTCGGTAGATGCAATGCAGGAGTTTCGCATTCAGACGTCTTCGTTTGCGCCGGAGTTTGGGCGGACTCCCGGCGGGCAGATCTCGATTGCGACGCGATCCGGAACGAATGCTTTTCACGGCACGCTGTTCGAGTATTTTCGCAACGACGTGCTCGATGCGCCAGACTGGTTTGTGAACTTCAACGGTCTCGCGAAACCGGCGGCGCGGCTGAATGATTTTGGCGGTGTGTTTGGTGGTCCATTGGCCCAGGACAAGACGTTCTTTTTCTTTTCATACGAAGGACAACGGTTGCGCCAACCTTCGAGTATGCAAACCGTCGTGCCGAATACACAGGCGCGCCAGCAAGCTCCGGACACGATGCGTCCGTATTTGAACGCGTTCCCGATTGCGAACGGACCCGCGCTCGCAACAGGCACGGCGCAGTTCAACGCCAGCTTTTCGGATCCTTCGTCGCTTGATGCTTATAGTTTGCGGGTCGATCATTCACTGTCGTCTCGGTTTAATTTGTTCGGTCGATATAACTACTCACCGTCAAGCCTGGACCAGCGAGGTCCATTCTTCACATCCGGACGTGTGCTGAGCGCGACGAGTTCATTGTCGTCAACCGTCCACACTGGAACAATCGGTCTCACCCACATCATCACTCCCGAAATCAGCAACGAAGTACGACTGAACTACAGCAATCATCGAGTCGGTATCGATTTCGTTATGGACGGCTTCGGCGGCGCGATACCGCTTTCCGACTCGTTCCTGTTTCCCTCCGGCATCACCTCGGCCAACGGCACTTTCCTGTTCATCATTTTGGGGACCGGACAATACGTTCAGGGCAAGCAAGGAACGACCGAGCAACGTCAGGTCAATATCATTGACAACCTGTCGGTAACAAAGGGCAGTCATCAACTGAAATTCGGCGTGGATTATCGCTGGCTCGCACCTTTTAGCAGTCCCGCGGCTTATCACCAATTCGCGGCATTCTCGGGAGTCAATACGTCGCTCGGTGGAGCGCTCTCGGGCACGGCGTTGTTGGCCCAATCGAGTTCGTTTCAAACAAACTCGCTGTTGTCGCAAAACTTCTCGTTGTTCGGACAGGACACGTGGAGGATCACACCTCGATTCACGTTAACTTACGGCTTGAGATGGGACGTCAATCCAGCACTGAAAGGCAAGAACCGCGATAACGATCCATTCACCGTCGTTGGCCTGAACAATCCGGCGACGATGACGCTCGCTCCGCGCGGCACGCCGCTTTATGAGACCACTTACGGAAACTTTGCGCCCCGAATCGGAGTCGCGTATCAGTTCGGTGGAATACGAGATTGGGGCGCTGCGCTGCGTGCGGGCTTCGGTGTGTTTTACGATCTCGGACAAGGATCACTCGGCGGAGTATCCAGCTTTTTTCCTTACCTCGCCGACAAGAATTTTTCCGGTTCGCCGTTTCCTCTAAGCGCGCAGGACGCCGCGCCTCCGGCACTCACCAACAATCTGCCGGCGGGAACAATGCTCCTCGCCGATCCTCATCTGAAACTCCCGCGAACGTATCAATGGAACGTCGCGGTGGAGCAGTCGATCGGAAACGATCAAAGCGTCTCGGCCACTTACATCGGCGCTAGTGGAAGACAGTTGCTGCGAGTCACGAATCTATTCAACGTAAATCCGAATTTCGAGTTCATCGCGTTTACGGACAACTCGGCCACGTCCGACTACAACGCGCTACAACTCAAGTTTCAGCGTCGTCTGTCGCGCGGTTTGCAGGCGTTGGCGTCATACTCGTGGTCGCATTCGATCGACATCGCATCGACGGATGCTATCGCAACGAATATCAATACGCCCCGTCAAATAGCGGACGTCACGGTTGACCGCGGCAATTCAAACTTCGACATTCGTCATGCAGTCACCGCCGGAGTCACGTACGACTTGCCTTCACTCGAGACTGCGATCCTGAACGGATGGTCCATCGACACTTTGTTTTTCGCGAGATCGGCGCCGCCTGTGAACATCGTCGGCGGAAGTTTCTTCGCCGCGGGCACACAACTCGCTCCACGTCCAAACTTCATCGCCGGCGTGCCGCTCGAAATCCATGGCTCGCAATTTCCAGGTGGGAAGATTTTCAATCGCGCAGCTTTTACTCCCGCGCCTGCCGGAACTCAGGGCAATTTCGGACGCAACGTGCTGCGCGGTTTTGGAGCTTGGCAGGCTGACGTCGGCGTGCAGCGACAATTTCACCTTACGGAAACTCTGAGACTTCGTTTCCGCGCGGAGTTTTTCAACATCTTCAATCACCCGAACTTCGGAAGTCCCACAAACGTTTTAACCAGCCCGTTGTTTGGCCGCTCGACCCAAACGTTGGCGAACAGTCTCGGCTCAGGCGGTGCGAACGGCGGCTTCAATCCTCTTTATCAGATTGGTGGCCCGCGCTCGATTCAGTTTGCGCTGAAGCTCCTGTTCTGACTCGATCCAAAAAACCGCATACCTCGAAAGGGTAACCAGGTCATAGCCTGAATGCGGGTGTTCGACTGTTTCATCAGTCGATAACCTACAGCCGTGCAAAGACTCTACTCAATGTTTCCTCAAGGCGGCCCCGGTATCGGGTTACTCCTGTTAAGGACAGCAGCGGCCGGGATGTTCGCCATGAACCTCACGCAGCGATTCAACTTCACTTCGAACGCGCTGTATTGGTTGACGATCTCAGTAACGATCTTGATTTCGCTCAGTCTTCTTCTCGGTTTCTTAACATCGATCTTCACGATCGTCGCTTGCCTCGCAGTCGTTGCAAATCTGTTGTTGGTAGAGGAAGCGATGGATGCCATGCAAATACTGAACGTGTTCACGTTGGCCGCCCTCTTCTTTCTCGGTCCCGGCGCGTATTCGATCGATGCAAGGTTGTTTGGACTTCGCGTCACCGTCGTCCCGCCGCGCAAAGATAAATCTCTGAACTAAATCACAGGGTGACCTCGCACTAACTCGATTGAGTAATGCGACGGTCGCACCATTTAGGGTTTCGAGAAAACACCACCACGCGCAAAATTCATTCATACCGTTTCTACCGAAAAGGAGACAAATATGAACCAAGTTAGCACCGGGGTCGCCGCGCAAACTGCCGCAAACGCGATACGTCCTTTCAGCGTCAACTTCCCACTCGCAGCACTCGACGATCTGCGCGCTCGCATCGCCGCTACCCGCTGGCCCGAACACGAAAACGTCAACGATCCGTCGCAGGGCGTGCAGTTGGCGACGATGAAGAAGCTGGCGAGCTACTGGCAGACTGATTACGACTGGCGCAGGGTCGAGGCGCAACTCAATAGCCTGCCGCAATTCATCACGACGATCGACGGACTCGACATTCACTTCATTCACGTGAAATCCCATCACGCGAATGCTTTGCCCGTGATCATCACGCACGGCTGGCCCGGTTCGATTGTCGAGCAGCTAAAGCTCATTGGACCACTCACCGATCCGACCACTTACGGCGGGAGCGCCGAAGACGCTTTCGACGTCGTTATTCCATCGATGCCCGGCTACGGTTTTTCAGGAAAGCCGAACAAGACCGGTTGGGGTCCGGTTCAGATCGCCGGCGCATGGATCGAGCTCATGAATCGTCTTGGTTACAAGAAGTATGTGGCCCAAGGCGGCGACTGGGGCGCACTGATCACGGACTTTATGGGCCAACAAGCGCCTCCGGAATTGATCGGCATTCACACCAACATGCCGGGCGCGGTTCCACCCGAAATCGACGAGGCGCTCAAAGTTGCTGGTCCAGCGCCGGAAGGTCTCACGCCCGAAGAAGTGTACGCGTATGACTGCTTGAAGTTTTTCTTCACGCGCGGCCTGGCCTATGCCCTCGAAATGGGAAACCGTCCGCAGACGCTTTACGGAATCGCGGATTCCCCGATCGGTCTTGCGGCGTGGATACTCGATCACGATTGGCGTAGTTACGAGTTGATGGCGCGCGTGTTTGATGGTGTTCCGGAAGGACTGACGCGTGACGACATCCTCGACAACATCACGCTCTACTGGTTAACGAACACCGCCGTATCTTCCGCACGTCTCTACTGGGAAAACAAGTTCGCGTTTTTGTCTCCGAAGCAAGTCAACATTCCGGTTGCTGTGAGCGCGTTTCCGGACGAGCTCTATCAATGTCCGCGGAGCTGGGCCGAACGCGCGTATCCCAAACTCATCTACTACAACAAGCAAGACAAAGGCGGACACTTCGCCGGCTGGGAGCAACCGCAACTCTTAACTGAAGATCTGCGCGCAGGATTTCGATCGCTGCGATAACTGATGGTCCAACGAGGTACGTAATGAAACGAACAAGCTTAGTGGTGATTGCAGTTGCGATGGTGGCGAGCATGGCTATCCCGGCATGGTCCGGACAGGATGGTCCAATCTTCGTCAAAGAAATTCCTCCCGGCTATCGCGACTGGCGCCTGATCTCCGTCGCGCGTGAAGAAGGGAAGCTGAACGATATTCGCGCCGTACTCGGCAACGATATCGCGATCAACGCTTATCGCGAGGGAAAGCTTCCCTTCCCTGACGGCGCCGTCATCGCTCGACTGGCGTGGAGCTTCGACGCGTCTGACGAAAACAACAAAGTCTTTGGTCAGGCGCAATCGTTCGTCGCCGGATCTCCAAAGAACGGAGTCCAGTTTATGGTCAAAGACTCAAAGAAATATGCCGCGACCGGCGGCTGGGGATACGGTCACTTCGACGACGGCAAACCTGCCGAAGAAAAAGTGCTCAACACCTGCTTCGCATGTCACGAAGCAATCAAGGATCGCGATTTCGTGTTCACGAAATACTCGCATTGATCCCACACAAGGAAGAGAGGATTACGATGAGTACTGTTACGACAGAAGATGGAACCCAGATCTTCTACAAAGACTGGGGCACGGGCCAGCCCGTCGTTTTCAGTCACGGATGGCCGTTGACTGCCGATGCCTTCGAAGACCAGATGTTCTTTCTGGCCTCGCATGGCTATCGATGTATTGCCCACGATCGTCGCGGCCACGGGCGTTCGAGTCAAACCTGGGATGGACACGACATGGATACGTATGCCGACGATCTCGCGTCGCTCGTCGAGACGCTCGATCTGCGCGATGCTATTCATGTGGGCCACTCGACCGGCGGCGGCGAAGTAACTCGCTACATCGGACGCCACGGTACGAAGCGTGTAGCGAAAGCGGTGCTGATTAACGCCGTCCCGCCGTTGCTACTGAAAACTGAAGCCAATCCGAATGGATTCCCAATCGAGGTGATCGATGGGTTCCGCACGTCAGTGCAGGCCGACCGCGGAAAGTTTATGACTGAGTTCTGCACGATCTTTTACGGTTTCAATAGACGAGATGCGAAAGTGTCTGAAGGCTTGCGCGAGAGTTTCCTCCTGCAAACGAATCTGACCAGTCTTCCCGCCACGTACTTTTGCATCAAGGCGTTTGCGGAAACCGACTTCACTGAGGATCTCAAGAAGTTCGATGTGCCGACGCTCATCATGCATGGCGACGACGATCAGGTCGTGCCCATCGGAATCACCGCGCTCGTATCGTCCAAGCTGGTGAAGGACGCGACGCTGAAAGTTTATCCGGGGCTCCCGCACGGCATGTGCTCGACCCACAAGGATCTGATCAACGCGGATTTGCTCAGCTTCATACAACAGGCCCGGCAAAGTTCAAAACAAGCAGCAGCCTGAGAGGTTAATCATGAAGAAGACGAAATTAATGTTGGTGGTCCTGTTTTTAATGACGGGCACGGCGATGGCCCAGGAGGCCACGGTCGCACCGCTCATCTCGAAAGATCTCAAGGAGGTTCCCGGTAAAGAGGTCTCGATGATCACCGTGGAATATGCGCCGGGCGGCACCGATCCCATTCACCGGCACAACGCGCACGCGTTCATCTATGTGCTGGAGGGCTCGATCATCATGCAGGTGAAAGGCGGCAAAGAAGTGACACTCACGCCTGGCCAAACGTTTTATGAAGCCCCGGATGATGTCCATGTCGTGGGCCGCAACGCAAGCAACAGCAAGCCGGCGAAGTTCGTTGTGTTCTTTGTCAAAGACAAGGGCGCGCCGATACTCGTGCCTGTGCCGAATGAATCAACGAAAGTTCACAAATGAGGAGTCAAAGTATGGAAAACGAAAAGATGAAGATCGTGGTCATCGGCGGCACTGGACTCATCGGGTCAAAGGTCGTGTCGAAGCTGAATGAGCGCGGTTACAACGCCGTAGCGGCGTCACCAAACTCAGGCGTCAATACGTTGACGGGCGAAGGACTCGACGAAGTTCTCAAGGGGGCGTCGGTAGTCGTCGATGTTTCGAATTCGCCGTCGTTTGAAGATGTGGCCGTCATGAACTTCTTCGAGACATCAACTCGCAACGTGCTCGCAGCCGAAGCGGCGGCGGGTGTGCGCCACCACGTGGCGCTGTCCATCGTTGGCTGTGATCGTCTGCCTGATAGCGGCTATCTACGTGCGAAGGTTGAGCAGGAGAAGTTGATCAAAGAGTCGTCGATACCTTACTCGATCGTGCGTGCGACGCAGTTCTTCGAATTCATGGCGAGTATTGCTGACGCGGCTACCGAAGGCAACACGGTTCGTCTGCCGTCTGCGGCTTTCCAACCGTTGGCAGCGGACGATGTCGCGAAAATCGTGGCCAGGACCGCTGTTGGAACGCCTTTGAATGGAACGGTCGACGTGGCAGGGCCCGAGCGGTTGCCTTTCGATGAATTCATTCGCCGGAGTCTCGACGTCCGCAACGAGCCGCGCGAGATTACCGTCGATCCACACGCGCGTTACTTCGGCACCGAGTTGCGTGAGACGTCACTTGTGCCTGTCGGCGATGGGGCGTTGATCGCTGAGACGCGTTTCGAAGACTGGGTCAATGGGACCATAAGTCAGAACCCGCCAAGTCCGCGGGCCACAGCGCTCGCCGCAGGAGATTCACGATGACGGAAGACGATTTACAGTTGCTGATAACCCTCGATGATCCCGGTTACGCACCGGAAGATGATACGTTCAGCCATCTTCAAGTACACAACCTCGGGTACTGGCTGGGTCGCCAGTACCCGAATCGACTGGACCAAAGCGCCGTTAGGGATTCTTTGGTGACGTTTGGTGAGGGCGAGTGGACGTGCACCGTGTCACGCGTGACCAACGTCGCGCTCTGCACGGTCACACATGCGAAAAACGGCGAGATCGTCGAGCAGAAACTGTTTTATGAAGTGGTCTGAGCGACAACAGGAGGCTTGCAATCATGAAATGCTGTTCGCATTTATTCGAAATCAACACCGTCACGCCAAAGACTCCGAACGGCTGTGAAGAGTGTTTGCAGATTGGTGACCGCTGGGTGCATTTACGACTTTGCGAAATATGCGGTCACGTCGGCTGTTGCGACGATTCAAAGAACAAACACGCGGCGAAACACTTTCATTCGACGAATCACCCGTTAATCAAATCTTTCGAGCCGGGTGAGGATTGGGGCTGGTGTTACGTCGACGAACTATTCATCGAATCGTTTCCCGGATCGTTGACGACGGAGTGGTGCGGTGTGCTCGGCGCCGCGCGATGAAAGTGGAGCGCTTTATGAGTGCAACAGTTAGAAATCATTGCCCGGTGCGCGTCAGCGTTGCCGTTGATACACATGTTGACGCACATGTTGGTCCAGCTTATGCGCGGATGTTTCCCGAGCTGCCGTCGTTTGAGGCTGATGAGCAGTTTTTGCACGCACTCGGCCGCGCTGGTGGTCTCTGCGATGGCGGAGAAATCGACGACTCGCCGGATTCCCTGGCTGACACGGCAGCCGGTTGGCCCATCTTCGGCCAGTTTGTTGCACACGATATTAGTGCCGATCGATCGAGCTTGCGGTCCAGTGTGGATTCCGCGGAACTGCATAACGCTCGCACTCCCCAACTCAACCTTGAATGCCTGTACGGCGATGGACCATCCGGCCATCCGTTCCTCTTCCAACGCGACGATCCGGCGAAGTTTCTGCTCGGCGACGACGATCTCGACCTGCAACGAAACGCAGAAGGCATCGCCATCATCGGCGACCCGCGCAACGATACGCACGTCGTGATCTCGCAGTTGCATCTTGCGATGCTCAAAGCGCATAACGCCTTCGTTGACGAAATGCGACAAAGCGGAGTGCCTGCCGGCCGCGTATTCGACGAAGCGGCTCGGCAGTTGCGCTGGTACTATCAATGGATCGTTCTGAATGAGTTTCTGCCCGCGTTAGTCGGCGAAACACTTGTAGCGCAGGTGCTTCGCGATGGACCACGTTGGTTTCGCGCCCGTATTCGTGGATTCATACCGCTCGAGTTTGCCGGCGCCGCATACAGATACGGGCACAGTCAGATTCGCCGTCGTTACCGGTTGAAATCACAGGCCGATCCGATGCCGCTCTTCCCTGATTTTTTGGGAATGCGTCCGGTGGGACGTGAGCGCGCGGTTGATTGGACGATGTTCTTCGACGCACCCGATGCCGCGCCGGCACAGAGATCGAAGAAGATGGACGGGAAGCTTGTGCGTGCGCTTATCGACTTGCCCGTCGTCATCACGGGTGAATGTGAGATCGCCGAACATCATTCTCTCGCAGTCCGTGATCTGCAACGTGGGAAAGGTGTCGGGCTACCCTCGGGCGAAGCTGTTGCGCGTCACATCGGAGTCGAGCCTTTGACTCCGGATCAGGTTGGCATCGATTCAACGAGCGGCGAGACTCCTTTGTGGTACTACATCCTCCGCGAAGCCGACGTCTTTACCGGCGGTAATCGTCTTGGTCCAGTTGGTGGTCTGATCGTGACGGAGGTACTGGTCGGACTGATTGATTGCGACGCCACATCTTTCCGCCGTCACGATCGCGAATGGCGCCCCAGAAAGTCGCTTATCGAATTGCTGATATTATGAACTTGGTTGTAGAGCTTACTGTCTACTTAGGAGTTAGTATCAAGACGGGTTCTCCCGCCAGCTTATTCCGGAATTCGTTGATTGCTACATCGTAATCAACATCCAACACAGTGTTACGCCATAGGGCTATGTCTTGATCCGAAAACTCCTTGTTGGGAAACTCAAGTCGTAACAACTGCTTGAACTCACTATCAGCCTCACCAGGAAATCCTTCATGTAGTTTCATTTGGGCATCCGCATACATTGCTTTGGCCTTGCCCATCTTTAAATTCGAGCGTCTGGCGACACTTGACGCTTCCTGCACGTATTGCTGCGCGTTTATCAGATCATTGTCTTTCATATATAACGTAGCAATATCAAGGAGGCCATTTACAAGAAGTTGATCTGGCCCATGAAATAGTAAGCCAACGCGGTTAATCTGATCGGCACTTGCGCGAGCCTCCCGTTCAAAGATTTTTGCTAGCTCAGTTTGTTTATGGAAAAGACAAGCCAAAGCAAATTTAATTTTCACATATTGATAGATATCGAAGCGATTAAGACCCGCTGCCTCATCCTGAAACTTGTTACCTTCATCATCTCTTCCGCTACGAAACGCCAGCATGGCACGACGATTTAGAACCTCCACCGATCCGTCTGCGTCGTTAGCTATTCTGTAAAGCTCATGTGCACGCTGAAACGCGCTATTCGCGTCTTGCTCTTGGTTCCTCACTACTTCAACTGCTCCAAGACGCAGAAAGGCTGACGCTAGTGAAGGATTTTTAACGGCGGCCTGACGATAACTATATGCGGCCTCATTCCACCAATGTAAACGTTCATAACTCCGCCCCAGATCTATCCAACTGATTGCATTGGTTGCGTCCTTTTCCACAATCAGTTTGTACAGCTCAGCGGCCCTGCGGAAATCGCGGTTTATTGTGGTTCTCACCGCATTGACATATAGGGAGTCAGTTTCTGAGAGATTGTGGTGTTCCGTTAGTACCGAAACCAGACTAGCTAATAATGACAATTCATAGTTGGCTTTATCAGAGTAATCCAGTTCGGCCCAAACTTCGGCCAACCGGGCATGGACCAAAACCGACCTCGCATGGACATCACGTTTTGTAGCTTGATCAAGCTCGTATGCGGCTGTGTAAAAGTCATCGCGAAATATCGCTTCTACTCCGGCCTGATAACGCCTTTCTGCGTCGTCGTAGCTGATCAGCACGGCAGGACGCTTGAAGCTCAGGACGACCCAAGTCAAAAATATCCCAGCCACGAGAGTGGTAATGAAAATACGAAACGGGGCCTTGATCGCAGTACCTTCAGACGCACGGTAAGCCTCGATTGCTTTATGCTTCAGGAAAGCAAGGTAATATGCGTGATACAGCGTCGACTCTGTACCCTGACTCCATCCTGCATCCTTGATCAGATTGCTCAGCTCAGTAACAACTTCGGTGCTCGTCGAACACCTGCGGTCCCGGTCTTTTGACAACATACGCCTTAGAAGCCGGCGCACACCGGGAGGCGCATGTGATAGGGACGCCGAGATCGGCGGAACTTCCTCTCGCAACAGAGCAACAATCAAATCCATGGTCGTTGCGCCGTGAAATGGTGGGCGTCCGCACAACATCTCATACAGAACCACGCCCAAACTCCAAATATCAGTGCCCACATCGACCTCGACTCCTCGGGCTTGTTCGGGAGACATATACTGCGGCGAACCGATGATCAATCCCGGCTCGGTATGGACCACGGAAGGGTGCGTCTGTCGCGTGTCATTTACATCCGTTATTCGATGCAACTTTGCCAACCCGAAATCGAGTACCTTCACATACCCATCCGGTCGGATCATTATGTTTTCTGGTTTGATGTCTCGATGAATGACACCGGCGGCGTGTGCGGATTCAAGGGCGCGCGCAACCTGTAGCGCGATTTCAAGGGACTCGGCCATACTGAGTTTCCCCTGTTTTAAGACCTCTCGAAGAGTCCGCCCTTCAACATACTCCATTGAGGTAAAATGACGATCGTCTTCAACTCCCATTTCATAGATGTGTGCGACGTTGGGATGGGAAATCTTCGATGCCGCGTGAGCTTCCTGTTGGAATCTTCTGACACGTTGTGGATCATCCGTGAGAAACTTTGGCAGAAGCTTGAGCGCCACTTGTCGCTTCAAAACAGAGTCATGCGCCAGGAATACCTCACCCATGCCGCCTACACCAATTCGTTTGATAAGTCTGTATCGTCCCAGGTTTTCGGCGGGCATCTCGGACTCATCCCGACCTAAAGCGTGCAATCCCTTCAGGAAGATTGGTTCTTCCATAAAGCTGCCGGGGTCTTGATACGATTTCAGAAGCTCCCGAACTTCGCGCAACACCTCGGAATCATCGGGACAAGCAGCCTTTAAGTACGCCTCGCGCTCGAGTTCACTCATCTCTACCGCATCATGAAAGAGCGTTTCCACACGTCGCCATCGTTCTGAGTTCATACTTCGAATCCTCATTCTTACGCGACAAACCTAAAGAGACTCTGTGTAGTCAAACTCGCGTCTTGAGCTTTGGCAATTGAAAAGTTGTTGTGGGGTGAAACTCCACAGTCAGGAACGTGGCTGATGTGCTTTATGGCAACGCCGCCGGAGGCTCATCGGCGCACCTTCAACATCCCGAATCATAACTACAGCGGCGCTGAGATCACCGTCTTCATCTAACGAGGTTTCTTCGGAGACTTCGGCCGCGGCTTCGTGAATGTTACCTGCGAGAAAGGTATCTCCCTCCAACTTCTGCAAGCTGGCGGATTGGCACCAGGTGGGACGACCCAGAGTTGGATATTCAGCGCTTCAGAAAATCCGCAATCAACGGTAACAATTCGATTCGGATCGCTGCCTCGTACGTCAGTGAGGTATGACTTGGCGCGTCTAAGCCGGTCCTCAGCCTCGTCTTCGAATGTTACCTGGCCGGCGGACATCATGATGTATCCACTGGAAAGCGGTACGTTTATGAGTTGAATGGCGAGGTTGTCCAGCCGTGCCTGCTCGTCTTCAAACTGAATGTCTCCGTAGCTATCAAACGCACATTCGGTTGGAGGCGACGGGTTAACTTGCACTGTCCTGGTTGCCCACTTACTACAGCCGGCTGGAGCTCCCGGCAATTCAACGGTCGCTGTCACTATCTGTCCACCCAACCCCGCAGTGTCTACGGATATTTCTTCCGTACCGTGCCCGCTGGTAATCGTGCCGACTGACAAGGTCCACTTGAACTCTGGCTTTGTCGTGTTGAGCATGGTGGTCTTCGCCTTCAACAGGATCGACGCGCCGAGGTCCACCTGCGATGGTCCATCGAGTTCAACGATTCCACACGGCGCTTGCGCCCTCGCAGATGAAGCGAGTGACAGGAAGAATACGACTGACAGAATTTGAATCAGTCCGCGCATTGGTAAAAAGATCGAACGGTAGATGAAGAATGTCAAGGTCAGTGAATCGTTGCAGCGAGCGGGTATCTGTCCGTTACGCGGCAGTCTTAAATCGCTCGAAACGCAACGCGAGCCGATCGCGGTCGGGCCGATCTTTCACGCGGCGCGGTAGATGGATCTTTTGGCCGTCCAATCGCTTCAATGCCTCAAGCATCGGCCCATCCTTCAGTTCTAGTAACCGCCCGGACACGTGAAGTTGATAATCCGGATCAATTCCGATCAAATGTTTGTCGAATGCTGCGTGATGGATTTTTGACAGCGGGATCCCGTTGGGTACCACTGGCTGGCCGTACTGTTCGTCCCTGTCTTCCATGATATGCGCGGCATCCAGGAGCAGCGATTCCGGCAACCCTGACAACGCACATCGACCGTCGTACGCGGCGATAACAGCTTCGCGGAAGGATGCTTGATGCAAGCGTTGCTTAACAGCTCGCAGAGCGTATCGCCGTTCAATTACATTCTCAGGCGCGGCGAGCACGTCTTCATCTGGTGCTCCGAAGGCGACACGGGCCTTCAACGCGTTCGCATCCCAGCCGGAAATGAACACGGGGAGTATCGCGTGATAACGTCCCGGTGAGATACCTAAGAAATAAATGACTGGTATTCGGTTTTCGAAAGCCAGACGAAGCCATTGGTTGTCCATGGCATTCGGGTCTTGGCCCATGAAGGCATAGTCGATTGAGTCGTCGCCTTCGAAAATCTGGCGATGAACGAGGCGCTGATCGTCGTACCACACCTTCCCGCCACGCTTGGGAAACACGGTCCTAATCGAAAGCAGGTACCTCATTCTCTGAGGTTTAAATATTCCGCGTCCTGGATTTATAAGCGGAACGCGCGCGCCGTCGAATAGAAATCCCGCTTTCAGATCGTTGGCGGTGAGGTAGTCGCGGATCTCGCTCAGCCTTCGCACATGCTCGAAAGCATTCAGGCGCATTAGCGTGTCACGATCCGTATCGCTCAACTTCAGACTCGCGTTAGAAGATTTCGGACCAGGATCGCGAAATCCTACGCTTCAGCCTCTGCTGTTTTCAAGTAAAACAGGATTCACCCGGTGTTCCTCAGCCCAGCCGCGATGCCGTTGATGGTTGCCGCGAGCGCGTAATTCAGATCGTCGTTATCCTCGCCGCCACGCTTGCGGCGTAGCAATTCGACTTGGATCAGACTCAACGGATCGACGTACGGATTGCGCAAGCGAATCGAACGGGCCAACACCGGGTTCTTCTCGAGTAAAGTTGATTGTCCAGTTAAACGCAGGACCAGCGCTTTCGTTCGCTCAAATTCTTCAGACAGCATCGCAAACACGCGTTCTCTCAACCCCGCGTCAGATACAAGCCCCGCATACAAACGCGCGATCGACAGATCAGCTTTCGCGAGTCCCATCTCGACATTCGCAATGAGTTCACTGAAGAACGGAAACTTCATCAGTTCGCCCAGCAACACCGCATTCATTTCCGCAAAGCGTTCCAACGCAAAACCAACTCCGAACCACGCCGGTAAAACATGCCGGCTCTGCATCCAACCAAACACCCACGGAATCGCGCGCAGATTACGAAGACTGCGCTGATCACTGCGTCGCGTGGGCCGCGAACCGATACGCATGTGTTCCAGTTCCTTAACCGGAGTGGCTTCCTCGAAATAGATTAGCGACTCTTCGTTCTCGGCGATGTTCTTTCGATAGAACTCAAACGCGTCGCGAGACATCGTCTCCAACGCGGCCTCGCTCTCCGCCGTCAACTCTCCGGCCGTGCGCAGCGACAGCGCTTCCAGCGACGCCGCAATCATCAACTCGAGATTTCTTTCGGCGAGTACGCGATCCGAGTACTTCCAATTCATCACCTCGCCTTGTTCGGTGATCTTAATGGGACCCGTGAACGCACCCTGCGGTTGCGCGATGATGGCGTGATGAGTTGGTCCACCACCCCGCCCGACCGTTCCGCCTCGCCCATGAAACAACGTGAGCTTCACGTTGCATTCGCCGGCGAGCTCGTGCAGCGCGCGATGAGCCTTGAATATCTCCCAGGTGCTGGTGAGCATTCCGCCGTCTTTGTTTGAATCGGAGTAGCCAAGCATCACTTCCTGCCGCCGGTCCCACGAATCAAGCAAGCGCGCGTAGTCGGGGCTGGTCCATAGAGTGCGGCAGACCGCCGGGCAATTGCGCAGGTCTTCAATCGACTCAAAAAGCGGCACCGGCATCACGCCGGGATCAGATCCATTCGACGCAACCCGCACCCCACTTAACTCAGCCAGCGACACGAGCGCCGCTACGTCAGACGCTAACTGTGTTCCGCTAATCACATAACTGCGAATCGACTCAGACGGATAGTCGCGCTTTAACTCACTGACGATCTTCAACGAATCCAGCAGCTTTACAGTCTCCGGCGATGGCGCGGGCGGAAGCGCGCCCTCATTCGCGGCAACAACGCCGCCCACTTCGAGCAATGCGCGTTTGTGTACGTTTGCGTGTTCTCTAACGTCAAGCGTGTGTAAGTGGAAGCCGAAAGTGTCTACCTGACGCAGCAGCGGATCGAACAAGAACCTCGCAACTCGTTCGCCGCCATTTTCGGAGAGACTCTGACGCGCCTGACTAAGATCATCGCGAAACTCGGTCGCGTTCGTATAAGCATTCGCGTGATCGCGTTCGTTACGGGCCAGGACCAAACGGGCCAACACGTAATCGAGAAAACGTCGATAGACTTCCTGCGCCGGATGTCTTCCGGGATTCAGATCGGGCGCCGAAACAGTAGCAGCGTAACTATCGAGCGCTTCCTGAAGTTGAGTAGACACCCGGACCTGGTACGTCGACGGACTGAGTTGCCAAATAAGATCATTCACACGCTCGATGTAGTAATCGAGAATCATTTCGCGCGCGATCTGCAACGCATCTCGCGTACACGCGGGCGTGACTAGAGGATTGCCATCGCGGTCCCCGCCGATCCACGATCCGAATCGCAACACGCGCGGCAAAGCATTCGCCGGCAACTCTTCACCGTAAGCTTCACAAAAATCGTCGGCCAGATCGTCATACAACGCCGGCAACGTCTCAAACAAAACACTCGGATAGTAATCAAGCCCCATTCGGATCTCGTCGCGCACTCGCGGCTTTCGGCGTCGGACTTCATCCGTCTGCCAGAGTCCGGTTATCTCCGCGAGGATCGCGTGCTCGTGTTGTTCCGCTTCTCTCTCGGTTAACGGCAGTCGATCCAATTGCTCGAGCTCCGCGGCGATACGTTGTCGCTTGAACAACACGGTACGGCGCGCGACTTCCGTCGGATGAGCAGTGAGCACAAGCACGACCTCGATCTTCGCCAACCACTCGAGCGCTTGTTGCCGAGTAATCCCGGCATCGCGCATCCGGCGGAGAGTACCGAGAAACGATCCGGGTTGGGCCAACAACTCCGGCGACGTCTGTGCAGCTCGGCGACGACGTTTGCGATGATTGGTTTCCGCGAGGTTGGTCAGTTCGAAATAGATCGCAAACGCTTTCGCCATCTGATGCGCGTCCGCAACATCGAGACGACTGACAATTCCCTCCACGCGTTCGATCAGGCGTCGCTCGTTCTCGACGTCGCGTTCCGGTTGCGCGCGCAGCTCGCGATGTTCGATCAGCGACAGGCGCAGTTCTTCCACCGCTGAAAAGAACTTCTCGCCAACCTGTTCCTTGAGTACTTCGCCAAGCAAACGTCCAAGCGAACGCACATCGCGTCGCAACGGAGCTTCTTTCAGATCGCGATCGTGACTCGTGAGTTCCGCGAGCCGAGCGGATTGATCATCTACATTCCAGAGACCCGTCATGCGCTTATGCATACCACGGCTGGTCATAATATTCACGCCGTTCATCACATTATTCTTACCTTACATAACTTGGTTACGGCTGTCGCGCCGGCGTTTTGATAGGTTTTGATCGAAATTGTAATTGAACAGGAGAAAACTCATGTTCCGATCGCTCCTACTCATCGTCGTGCTTTGTTTCTCGGCAATCACCGCGCTCCCGCAGTCTCCTCCCGAGACGGTGATCCCACTCGAAGGCCTCGACCCAGTCATGCTTTCGCAAGGCAAAGAAGTGCAGGGTGACATGAAGTACAAAGTCACACGAGGCCATTTCCAGTACATCTTTGCGAACCCGGAAAACAAGGCGACATTCGAAAAAGATCCGTCGCGATACGAGATTCAGTTGAACGGCCACTGCGCGCGCATGGGTGCGCCAACAACCGGACATCCGGATCTTTACTTCGTCCACAACGAGCGCATCTACATCTTTGGCTCCGAAGAATGCCAAACGCTTTTCAAAGCCGCGCCCGAGAAATATCTGGAAACTCCGTTGTCGCCCAAATCGCCGCCCACGGAAGCGATGGTCAAACGCGGACAGGAATTGTTAGCAAAAGCGATTGGAGCGTTGGGCGGCGAATCAAAGTTGGACCAGCTTCGCACGTTTCAAAAAACGGAGCTGCGAGGAAATCAGGTCAAGACTATTTTGGCGATGGCGTTTCCCGACACGCTGCGACAGGAAACAATCAGACCACAGTTCACCCTGACCTCGATTATCACGCCCGCTGAGTCGTTCACCGTGGTAAACAACACCGCCAGGCCGATACCCGAAGCCGGACGCGCCGCGATCTATAAAGACCTACACCGCGATCTGATCGTTCTGTTTCGCGCCAGGACGCGTCCGGAGTTCAAGGCGTGGGCCAACGGCGATAATCTCGAGATCGAACTGCCTGATTTCACCACCACGCTACGCATCGATCCCGCAACCGGCCGCGTCGTTAACCAAACATTCAGGGGACGTGGACCAGGAGGAGTGGTGGGCCAGATCGCGCTTGACTACGCCGAGTTCCGAACGGTTGAAGGGATGTCGCTGCCGTTCAAGATAACGGCGACGTTTGATGGTCAGCCGTTCCCTGCTCTGTCAGCAACAATCGAAGATCTGAAGATCAACGCTGCGATCGATCCGTCCAGCTTCAAGAAACCGCAATAACGCCTCTGACCAGGGACACAGCCATGCGAAGTAAACTGTTCTTGCTGCTCTTGTTGGCGCTCCCCACCGCGACGCTTGCGCAATCGTCTGATTGGACGCAATGGGGTGGACCACACCGCAACTTCACATCGGACACGAAAGGTCTCGCGACAACATGGCCCGCGATGGGACCACGGCGACTGTGGCAACGAGAGCTCGGCGAGGGCTACTCAGGTATCGCCGTTGAACGCGGCACGCTCTTCACCATGTATCGAAAAGGCGACAATGAAGTCGCCGTTGCTCTCGACACGGCGACCGGCAAGACGCTCTGGGAATACAGTTATGCCGCACCGTTTTCGCCGGAGTACGACATGTCAAACGGGCCTGGTCCTCACGCCACGCCTTTGGTTAGCAACGACCTGGTCTTCACCTCGGGCGCCACTGGCAAGTTGCATTGTCTCGACAAGAAGAGCGGCAAAGTCTTGTGGTCACACGATCTACTCACGGAGTTTCGCGGTACGTTGCGCGTCAATGGTTATTCATGTAGTCCTATTGCTTACAAAGACAAGATCGTCATGATGGTCGGTGGACCATCGAGTTCACTCGTTGCGTTTAATCGAAAAGACGGTTCGGTGGCGTGGAAGAAACATGACTTCAAGAATTCCACGTCTTCTCCGATCGTCATCAGCGTCGACGGGCAGGACCAACTTGTGGCATTCATGTACGACGAGATTGTCGGCGTCGATCCGAACAACGGTAACTTGCTGTGGAGTCACCCGCATCCGGTCGAGTACGGCTTAAACACCAGCACGCCTGTTTGGGGCGCTGACAATTTATTGTTTGTTTCGAGTGGATACGGCGGCGGCAGTCGCGTCTTGAAACTCGGCCGCGCGGGTGATACGACGAAGGTCGAGGAAGTGTGGGCGCACAGCCTGATGCGGGTGCACTTTACCAACGCGATTCGTGTCGGTGATACGATCTACGGGTCGAGCGGCGACTTTGGACCGGCGCCATTCACGGCAGTCGATGTTAAGACAGGAAAGATTGTGTGGCGCAATCGTAGTTTTCCCAGAGCGTCGTTCCTGTTTGCCGATGGTCGATTCATCATTCTCGACGAAGATGGCCATCTACTAATGGCCACGGCCAGCGCGGAAGGTTTGACTGTGACGTCGAAGTTCGATCTGCTTGCGGGTCGATCATGGACCGTGCCCTCGCTGTCCGGCACGCGGCTTTATGCACGTGACAGGAAGAACATCGTTGCGTTAGAGCTTGGCGTCGAAACCGCAAAAAATGAACGCTGAATTTCCCGCCGCCGTGCCCGAGATACCGGTCGCCGACATGGACCAGGCGCTGGATTACTACGCGAGCAAACTCGGCTTCAACGTGGATTGGGGCGGCGCCAAGGACGGTGCCGGCGTCGGCATCGCCGGAATCTCCAAAGGCGAGTGCCGGATGTTCCTCACCGACCGCGACTTCCGCAAACAACATGGCAACGCCTCGCCGGTGATGATCTGGCTCAATCTCAATAGCAAGCAGGAAGTAGACGAGCTGTACGCTATCTGGAACGGGGCCGGAGCACGAATCGTGTCGCCTCCGGAGTCAAAGCCCTGGGACCTTCATGAGTTCACCGCGTCCGACCTCGACGGCAATCTCTTCCGCGTCTTCTACGACTTCTCCCGCGACCTGTAAGAATCTCGCAAAAATTAAAATGTGATGTTCTTCAAATATCGACCACTTCAAGACGTAAGGGAACTTGAAATCGATATGAAGGAGATCATCATGAAAAATTTCGTTGCACTCAAAAGTCTCATTCTCGTTTTAGCACTCTTGTTGGGAACTATTCCCGTAAGCGCAACCGAACGTCCCTTTGCCGCCAATGGAAATGGCGTCGCGGCCTTTATCACGGATGGCGCGGGCAACGTTGTCGGCGCAAACCTCACGTTATCAGGTAACGGAACGCATCTCGGTCAGTTCACGGGCACCGGCAGAATTGAATTCCTGCCCGACGCGAACGATCCGAACATCTCGCATCCGGCGGGCTGGGTTACGTATGTCGCTGCCAACGGCGATCGTCTCCCGACGGTTATCGAGGATGGTTCGATGGACCTGCGCACTGGAATCGCGACGGGCTACATGGTTTTCCAAAGCGGCACCGGCCGTTTCGACGGCGTCAGTGGAAAAGCCGCAATCGTCGTCGAGCAGAACTTCATCACCGGCGCGTACACGTTCACAATGGTCGGCAACATCAATTACTAAGCACTCGCACGCGGTGTTTTTCAAGTAGGGCTGGTGGCAACACCAGCCCTTTTAATCTGCGCAGTAGCCTGCCCTGAAATGTTTCGCCGCCTTTTTCATAGACATTGAAGTACTGTCGCCGCAGGCAGACGACGCGTTTAGGCACAGTAGATGCTGACCAACTTTGCGGTCAGACGACAATCTCGCGAACACCACAGCTTTGACCACCTGGCGTTTCCCACGGATGTCGGATTTCACCACACGTGCTCGTCTGCGAGCACTCCAACACTCAAAATAGTTTAGAAAGGACTCCTCAACTCCCATGATCCAAAGATCACTTCTCCGTACATTTCTCGTTATTGTTCTGACTCTTCACCTCGCGTTCCCCGCTGCGCTCCCCCAGACGCAAGCCGCGGTGCCACCACCAGAAATTCCTCCCACCACTCCCGTTCAAGACTTATCCGGTGACCTGGCGGAAGAAATCACACTTGGATACAGTCAGGGCAACACGCTGCTTTCTCTGTACCCCGCACTGATAGGAACGCCGGAGGATCGGATTGCACAGTCAGTCTTCAGCAGACTACGAGCTACAGAATCGTTTCGCGGAGTTCCGAATCTTCCCTATAGCGTCACGGTCATCCAGCGATCTGATCCAAATGCCTTCGCTCAAATGGGTGGACGAGTTTTCGTGACCTCCGGGTTGGCGGAGTTGATGGGAGACGATGTTGGATTGTGGGCCGCGGTCATGGGCCATGAAATCGCGCATAACATCTACCGGCATGGTTACAAGAGTTATGTTCGGCAGGTTGAACTGCAACGACAGATCAATTACTGGCGCTACCGCATTGCGATGGGTGATCAAAGCGCAAACTGGGGACTACTTGCGGCCGTAACAGCCGGCAAACTCATCAATAGCAAGCTCGAACGAAATGATGAGAATGATGCAGACAAACTCGGCTTAGAAATGATGGTCGAAGCCGGCTATCACCCGGACTTTGCGATTGAGTTATTCAGAGTTCTCAAGGCACGAACCGGAGAACAATCGAAATTCGCCGCTCTCTTCTCCGACCACCCAAGATTCATCACGCGAGAAGAGCACATTCGTAAGCTCTATCCGGAAGCAATCGCGCGGTTTCGTTCGTTGTGGCCCGATGCGACAACATCCCCCGGCGGCCGCCCACCAATCATCGCGACGGTTACGAAGGTCACTTCGAAGAAAGACAAGAACACCAACTCAGTTTCACTCGCATTGTCATACTCGATTCGTAACGCTAAGAACGCCGCTGTCGATGCTGAATTCGTCTTCTTTTATAAAGGAATGGCCGTCAAGAGTGTCGCTCCGGAATTTCAAGACAAAGATGGATCACTGAGAGTTGTTCGACGGTTGACTCCCGGTTCTGATGACGAGTCGGCTCTACTCGAAATCACAATTCCCACGACCGCACTCGGAACCACTCAGCGCAAGCTAAAAGCACGCGGTTGTTTGTTTAGTGAAACGCAATTGCTTCAGTGCAGTAAGGAGTTCGAAGTGTCGTTTCCTAAGAATTGAGATCTACGACGCACAACCAGGTCGTCGCTGCCGGCTTAACCGCTACGATCGGTGTTACGCCAATGATCGGAATCAACGACGTCAACACTGAGATCTTTCAATTGAGCGATGCGCCCCAACCAGGGATTTGCGTCGCCTGTTTGCAGCGGCATCGCGCAAAGCAATTGGGCGTTCGCGAATATATTCAAGCCGTTTGGCAACTAACGACTGAGAATCGGGGGATCAAAATCTTGCGCTGCAATTTGGCAATTGACACCGCCCGATTGGGTGTGAGATAAGATGCCCCATCTTTGAAATGTTGTTCGTGGCGATTTAAGGCAACTTGCTCCACGTAAAAAACTGCTAAAGAGCCGTGAGGATATCCAGCTTTCATCGGAACCCCGCGCACTCTGAGGCGCGGGGTTTTTCTTTTCTCCGCGCGCCTGGTCCAGTCAGCCTTTTTCGTTACGACAAACTTTTTGTCGCACCACGAAGGAGGACTGCATGGGAACCGCTGTACAACCAATCACCGACGTTCAATTCGATCTCTCAGACGACGTCGAAGTCCAGAGCTTTGACACACTTGCACTGCACGCCGGCGCAGTCGCCGATCCAACAACCGGCGCGCTGCTGACGCCCATCTATCAAACAACAACTTATCGCCAGGAAGCAGTCGGCAAAGACAAAGGATTTACGTACAGCCGATCGGCAAACCCAACAGTTGCAGCACTTGAACGACGTTTGGCTAGTCTCGAAGGCGCTGATTACTGTACGTGTTACGCGACCGGTCTCGCTGCGACGACGGTGCTGTGTCTCGCGTTGTTGCAGGCAGACGATCACGTCGTCGTCTCTCAGGCCGTGTACGGCGGGACGGTCAGACTGTTCAATCAAGTGCTCGCGCGTTATGGAGTTTCAGCAGAGTTTGTTGACACGGCGGACTGTAACGCGCTGCGCACAGCATTAGCCGCAAAACCCGCCCGGTTTGTCTTCATCGAAACACCCGCGAATCCCACGCTACAACTCACTGACATTCAACAAACGGCAAGAATCGCGCACGAAAGTGGCGCGCTGCTCGTCGTAGACAACACTCTTCTCACACCTGCCCTGCAAAAACCATTCGAGCTGCAAGCGGACGTCGTTCTTCACTCGACGACAAAGTTTATCGAAGGACACAACGCCACCGTCGGCGGCGCTTTGATCACGCATGACGCTGAACTTCACGAACGCTTTTCCTTCACGCGAAACGCTATCGGCGCGATCCAGTCGCCGTTTCCAGCATGGCTAACGCTTCAGGGCGTAAAGACTGTCGGGTTGCGGATGGCCCAACACTCTGAGAACGCGTTGCGCGTTGCTCGCTTCCTGGAGACACATCCGCAGGTCACAAGACTTCTCTACCCCGGCCTCGAGTCGTTTCCGCAACTCGAACTCGCGCGCAAACAGCAAACTTCCGGAGGCGCACTGATCGCGTTCGAGATCGACGGCGGAGTCGATGCCGGTATTCGACTGATGAACAGCGTGAAGCTGTGCGCGCTCGCGGAAAATCTTGGTTCGGCGGAGACGTTGATCACTCATCCGGCGTCGATGACTCATGCCGATGTTCCGCCGGCGCAACGGCAAGCCGCGGGCATCACTGACGGCCTCGTCCGGTTGTCAGTCGGTTTGGAAGATCCGGTCGACATCATTCGCGATCTCTCGCAGGCACTCGCGCAAACGAAGGGAGCAGAGTGATGCAAAACGTTATCGTCTTGAAGTTTGGCAGCTCCGTGTTGCGAAGTGAGAGCGACTTGCCGACCGCGGTTCATGAGATCTATCGCTGGTGGCGAGAGGGATTCCAGGTCGTCGTTGTCGTCTCCGCGTTCGGCAATACGACTGACGAACTGACGCAACTCGCGCACTCAGTCTGCGATCAACCACACAATGAATCAGTCGCCGTGCTGCTGGCGACGGGAGAAGCAGCGTCATCGGCTTTGATGGGTCTCGCGCTGAATCGCTCGGGAATCCCCGCAAACGTACTCGATGCACAACAGGCCGGGCTCTTCACCGATGGTCCAACACTCGACGCAAACCTGACGTCGATCGATACAGCTAACGTGCATAGAGCTTTGGGTAACGGAGTCGTCGTGTTGCCCGGCTTTGTCGGCAAGGATCGATCCGGCAAAACGACGTTGCTCGGTCGCGGTGGATCGGATTTAACGGCGCTGTTTATTGCGCAGCGACTCGGCGGCGTGTGCCGTCTGATCAAAGACGTCGATGGACTGTATACGAGCGATCCGAATTCGAGAAGCGCCGCGTCCGCGGCGCGTTTTCTGCGCGTCAGTTATGCGACAGCGGCGAGGGTCGGCGGCGCAGTTGTGCAACTGAAAGCGATCGATTTCGCGGAACGACACCGTTTGAAGTTCTTCGTCTCCAGCATCGGCTCAGGCCGGGCGACTGAGGTTGGACCATACACGGATCTCGTCGCGTTGTCGGAAACAAAGGCGACTCCGTTGCGTATTGCGTTGCTCGGTTGCGGAACAGTCGGCGGCGGGGTCTATCAGCGACTCGCGGCGTTACCGGAGTTGTTCGATGTTGTGGGTGTTGGAACGCGGAGTGTCTGTGCTGATGTACGGGCCGAGTTAATAACGACGGATCTCGAAGCATTGATTGCGAAGCCGGTTGACGTCGTCATCGAATTACTCGGGGACGAAGAACCGGCGCGCACACTCGTTTCCAAAGCGCTGCGACTCGGAAGACACGTAATCACAGCGAACAAAGGCTTGTTGGCCCATGACGTCGCAACATTCCACAACCTCGCCGCGAACAATGGCGTGACGATCAGGTACAGCGCCGCGGTCGGTGGCGTCGTGCCCGCTCTCGAAACCATCAGCCGCGCCAGAAACACTGCGCCGCTGCAATCGATTTCGGGCGTACTAAACGGAACGACGAACTTCATTCTCGATCAGTTAGCCAACGGCAGCGACTTCAACAACGCGGTATCTGCCGCGCAGAAGCACGGTTACGCCGAACGCGATCCGCGATTGGATCTCGACGGAACCGACGCTGCGCAGAAACTGATTCTGTTGGCCCGCGCCGCGTTCGACGTCGATCTGCCGTTCACGTCGATTCAGAAACAAGGCATCGAAAACTTACAGAACAACGGTCGCAAAACACGTCTGGTTGCCGAATGCCGTCGTGAAGCTCACGGCTTTCGCGCGACAGTATCGCCAATCGAGTTACCTCACGACCATCCACTCACACACGTCAACGGCGTCGAGAATCACTTGATCATTCAGTTTCAAAATGGAAAGACCTGGAACGTTCGCGGGCGTGGCGCCGGACGCTGGCCCACGACGGAGGCCGTCCTCGCGGATCTATTTGATCTCCGGCGCGAATCGCTTATCAACGCAGCAGAGGAAGAACAGGAGTGTGTAGCATGAAGACATCGACGAGATGCGTTCAACTCGGACGAGGCATTGACGCGTACGGCGCAATCGTGCCGCCGATTTATCAGACGGCGACGTTTGAACAACCCACGGCGAGCGAGTTTGGCGAGTACGACTACACGCGCAGTGGAAACCCGACCCGCACACTCCTCGAACAACAACTCGCGGATCTCGAAGATTCGCGTCATGCGTGTGCATTTGCGAGCGGCATGGCGGCGTTGACGGCGCTCACTCGCATCGTCAATCCCGGTGACGAGATCATCGCAGGCGACGATCTATACGGCGGAACTGTCAGACTGTTGGACCGCATCACGTCGCATCAGAACATCTCCGTACGCTATGTCGATACAATGAACGCCGATGGGCTACGGCAAACAGTGTCGAGTCGAACGCGTTTGATCTTGATCGAGACGCCGAGTAATCCACTCTTTCACATCTCCGATATCCGGGAACTAAGCGCGATCGCGCGAGAAGCAGGCGCGTATTTGGCTGTCGATAATTCGATGCTGTCGCCTGTCTTCCAGCGCCCGCTGAACTGCGGCGCTGACGTTGTGGTCCATTCCGCGACGAAGTTTCTTTGCGGTCACAGCGACGTCACCGCGGGCGCACTCATCACGAATGATCCAGCGCTTCACAAGCAACTTTCCTTTCAACAAAACGCTGAAGGCGCGGGGTTGAGCCCGTTTGAGTCGTGGCTTTTGTTGCGCGGGCTGAAGACACTCGCGCTGCGAGTCGAACGACAGAATTCCACCGCCGAAAGAGTCGCGCGGTTTTTACAAACGCGCGCTGAGGTTTCGCAGGTTTACTATCCGGGATTAGCAGATCATCCCGGACGCGAGATCCATCGGCGTCAAGCGAGCGGCAACGGCGCGGTTGTGAGTTTCACGACTGGCGACGAGAAGTTGTCGTCGGAAATTGCGGAGTCGACGAGGTTGTTCAAAGTAGCGGTAAGTTTCGGCTCGGTGGGTTCAACGATCAGTCTGCCCTATCGCATGTCACATGCGAGTATCCCGGGTGCGCTAAAACATCGGCTGGCGCCGCCTTCCGATCTTGTGCGCCTGTCAGTCGGGATCGAAGACGTCGACGACCTGCTCGAAGATCTCGAGCAAGCGTTTAGTGAAAGTCATATTCTCGAACAATGCGCTACGGCCTAGCTGCGCTTCTGTTTTCAGCCACAAAGAGGCACAAAAAAACACAAGAGGGTAAAGACCATAGACGGATTCGTTCTTGTGTTTCTTGTGCCTCTTTGTGGCTAACTACGGAAGAACAAATTTATCGTCGTATGGAATTGAGGCTTCGGATGGATGTGTTAGCGGACAATCATAGGCCGGCGTGATTGTAGCAGCTTTATTCCGATTCGGCTTGTGAATTGGCGGGGCGGGAGTTTACTTGCAGCGGCGTCGTGAGCGGCACGATCCAGCGTTGCGGCAACAGGCTGACTTCTTCTTTAGTGAGGTCTACGTTCGGATCGATCAGCAACTGCGGCTGGCGTCCGTTGAGAGAAACCATCACGTGAGCGCGCACTTCAACATCGTCGTAACCCTGACGCCGCTTCTCCTCCTCGAGGAAGTGTGAGAACTGCACGAGCAGATCGGGTTTCGTCGTCATCTTCGTGACCTGGTGAGACGCCAGATAATCTTCCGGCTTGATGGTCCAGGTTTGTCCACTGCCGGGATGCGTCACAGTAAACACTGCATCGCCGTCCTTTGTACGCAGCTTCATGTGCCATGCAAAGTTGTGTCCTTCTTCGGTCCAACTCACGTTGCCGGGATAGAGATAATGACGAAGCGGGAAAACAAGTTGGACCACGAAGTAAGCGCATAGCAGTCCCACAATCAATTTCTGCGAAGAGAGATCCCAATACTGAGGTCTCGATCGCACATCCAGGGGCGGCTCTCCCGGAGCCGTAAACGCGCGCGCGAAGCGTCGCATCAGGTCAGGCGGAAAGTAAATCAAGAGCGCGCCCAGCATCAACCACGGAAAGATGCCGATCTCGAATATGACGGAGTTGATGAGGTTGAATACAACCGCTCCCCCGAACGCGAACAGCCGCGTGCGTTTCCAGAGCAGCAACGGCACGACGAGCAGATCGAGCAGCAAACCTCCGAACACGAAAGCGTAAATAACCCAGTCGGCGGCGAAGAGGTGGCCCAACCCCGGCATCGCCGTCAAAGGACGTAACCATATTCGCATCGGCTCGCCGCCGTGTAGCCAATCGCTGTTGAGTTTCGCAATGCCGCCGTAAAAATATGGAATGCCGACCTGTGCTCGCAGCAGCCACAACGTCCACGCCGGAACCACGTCGCTGCGGATCTTCCGGCGCAGCAACGCATCGATCGAAAACGCGCGTTCAGCCGGCAGGAAACACATCAGAAAACTGATCAGGCAGACGAGGTAGAAGTGATTCAGATAACGCGTTTGGTCCAACAGGAAGAAGTATGTGAACGCGAGAAAGAAAACCGGCGTCGCGATGCGATAAAGGAATCCCAACATCACGCAAGCCGCCGCCACCCCGAGCACGGCGAAGTGAATGTACATCCCGCGGCCCGGCCACGGCTTCACCCAACTGAACCCGTAGTAAGTGAAATTGACAGCAGGATCGATGAAATAACGGTTGATCCAGCCGTACGTGAAGTAGCGATAAACTTCCCAAAGCAGGATGCCGCCGAAAACGGCGCGGAAGAAAACCAGGAAGGAGATGTCGACTGGTTTGAACAGAGCCGCGGAAAGCCGTTGCGAGAGACTTGCCTTCGTCTCGCTCGGAGCCACAACAAACGGCGCAGCGATCTGCACTTCTTGCGGTGGGAGTGTTTGCATTCGCGACGGATTATAGTCCATCCGACTCCGGAAAAACTTTCCAAAGTCGGATGAACTGTTTTTCGCGCGTGAGGTTCAGCCTTGCAACTGGTCCAGGAAATACGCGAGATCGAAGAACTGTTTCTCGCTTTCTACCTTTCCTGCTGCGTTGAACTTGAAATGGCCGATGCCTTCGAGGAAGAAGGTCTTGCCGGTCTTCGTCGTGAAACGTATACGCCAGGTGACGCCCGCTTCCTGACCGCCCGGTTTGATGTCGAGTGAGTAGAGTTTCAACTGTGAGAAGAGCGTGGGGAACGAGGCGAGGTAATCGGCGATCGCTTGTTTTCCAACCATCGCGGGGGTTCCGACCGGATCTTCAAGCACGGCGTCGTCCGCGTAATGGTTGATCACGCGCGGAACGTCGAACGAGACTAAGCCGGCGAATGCATCTTCGATCGCCGCTTCGATCTGTTCAGGCGTCAGTTGAGGGGCCGGGGCCGCTTCGACGCGCGTCACGTTCGAAGCGAGCAGAAACAGCAGCGCCATTGCGAGCGCCGTCATCTTTTTGAGTGCTGGATTTCTCATTATTTTTCCTTGTGGTATGAGTTGAGTACGAGGCGAACGTCGCCCGGCCATCGGGTCGACGACGGCGACGGTCCGCAGAATAAATGCTATAGGGATAAGTTGCTGAACTTCGCGGGATATTACCGCGGCTCTTATTTAATCGCCGCGCGGAATGCGGGTATCATTGGCCTTAGTGAAATTCATACTAATCACAGCGCTGTTGTTTGCCTTTAGCGCCGTCGCGGCGAACGCGCAGTCGTGCCTCACGCAGGACGAAGTGAAACAAATGCTGGCCCGCGTTGACGCTCCACCGCCTCCCAAAGTCGACAGGAAGATCAGAGAAGATCTTCTCAAAATGGCGCAGAAGCAACGCGAGATGCTGCTGCACGTCGTAGACAAAGATCAGCCAACAGAGTCAGACCGGGAAAAACTGCATAAACTTTACGAAGAGCACACCCTCAGGTTCTGTCAGATCATGAAGACCTCGGGGTGGCCCACTACCGAGTTAGTTGATCGCGACGGCGTCTTCGCCGCGTTCATAATTCTCAAAAACGGTACCTTCGAACTGCAACGCGACTTGCTCCCGGTTATCGTTGCGGCGATGAAGAAAGATCCGTTTCAGAAACCTGAGTTTGCGGGGTTGCTCGATCGCTTGCGCGTGAGTGCCGGTATGAAACAACTTTTCGGCACGCAAGCAATCAGCACGAGTGGATTTCTGATTCTGTATCCAATCGAAGACGAGACAAAGGTCGATGCACGGCGCTCCGAGTTTGAATTGGGGACGATGGATTCGCACATCAGACATCTCGAGCGCACTTACCGCAAGCCGCTCGTCAAAGCACGACAGCCGCCCACCAGCCAACTCGCAAAGCCTCTGCAGGAATCCGTTACCAAAGCTCTTGACGCTACGGCGCTCGAGCCAGAGGAAGTTGATCCGGGTGACGTGATCAAGGTGGACACGAGTCTTGTGAGCCTCAACGTCAGCGTCTTCAACAGCAAGTCGAAGATGTTTGTTGGGACGTTGTCGAAGGATGACTTCCGGGTCATGGAAAATGGTCAGGAACAGACCGTCACGTACTTTGCTTCGACTGCCGTGCCGTTCGATCTCGTGTTGCTGATTGACTTGTCGGGATCGACGAAAGATAAACGAGATCTGATCATGAAGTCGACGCTGCGGTTTATCGAAGCGGCGCGTCCGACGGATCGGCTCGCCATCGTTACTTTCTCCGACGCACCGAACGTCATCTCGCCGCTGACGCTCGATCGTACCCAGTTGGCAGCGAGCGTGAAGGACATGGAAGGCCAGGGTGGATCACACGTGTGGGATGCGGTGAAGTTCGCGCTCGATAGCGTGTTGGGACCGAAGACGTTGGAACGACGCCGCGCAGTCGTGCTGATGAGTGATGGAGTCGACGGCGCGATCATGGGCCAACACCCGCCATACGCTTCGACTGCTACGTTCGCGGACCTTATCGAACAGGTGCGGCAGACGGATACGTTGATCGTTCCGATCTATCTCGAGACGCAGGAAAATCGCTACCTCAACGAGCCGTACGAGAACGCGCGCCGCGCGCTTAATCTGTTGGCAAGTGAGAGTGGCGGTACGTATTACCACGCGCGCAAGATATCGGACCTGAACGGCGTCTACGAGCAAGTCATCAACGATCTGGGCAAGGTCTACAGCCTCGGCTACCGCTCAACCAACGCGGAGCGCGACAACACCTGGCGCTGGGTCGAGGTCAAACTCCCCACCCGCCCCGACCTGACCGCCCGCTCCCGCCCCGGGTACTACGCGCAGTGAGCTAATTGCCATCAGGTGGTAGTCCTCAGGTCTATAAAGTCGGGGTCGTAAAATTCCTGCGTTGCTTCTCATGGAGAAAACCAGCTGGAAAAACAATTGACTTGGAAGCAAGCTGAGCGTACAAAAGTATCGTCACTCGTTAAACTGAAAATCCTCCCCATTCCATAAGCGCTTAACTCACGACGGGCTATCGAAGAAGGGCTTCACGATGCGTGTTACCAAGTCAACGTATTTCGTTTTGTTGGTTGTAATAACAATCATGACTCTGTCTGTAACTGTCTTTAAAGGTGGGACGAGTTCCATTACGGGCCAAGAGAACACGCGGCAAACAAATATTCCACTTTATGACCGTGAAGATCGGTATCCAATGGTTGACGCTGACGAACCAGAACCGAGCGATCCGGTAAAGCGGAGTAAGCTAAAAAGGCAGAAACTGCATTATGACAGGAACGCCCCTTTCAGCCCTCCTGGACCAACGGATACGGAAGTCGCTTTCCTGCCGGAATGGCAGTTCAACTTCCCTGCTCTACCCGTTGCGAAGAGTGACGCTATTGTCATTGGTGAAGTGCTGAACGCAGAAGCTCATCGCTCGGAGAACAAGCTGAATGTTTTTTCAAATTTCGAGGTTAGAGTGGATGAGGTTCTAAAAGGAAATTTAACTACGGGCAGTTTTATCAACGTGCAGCGTATTGGCGGATTTGTAAACTACCCAAACAGCAAAAAGGTTCTATTTAGACTGGTCGGAAATGGAATGCCGGCTGTTGGCGCCCGATATGCTTTCTTTCTAAACATTCTTGACGAAGACTACCGCATCCTAACTGGCTATGAATTAGGAGCGGGAGGAGTAATGCCACTCGACAATTCCCGCCAATTCGAATCCCACAGCCGTGAGAACGAAGCCGACTTCCTCAAGACACTACGCGACGCCGTCTCTCGAGTTGTTCCACCACAGGAGTAGAGATGCCTCACAGACCGCAGGAGCGCACTATACAACTTTGCCTCATCGTATTTTGTTGTTTGTTCGTCACGGTTACGCGGAGTGAAGTACTGGTCAATTCGGAATCATGCATAGTGCCCCATCTAGCCCCACCACCGAAGTTTTCATGGCACAAAAACCAGCAAGTTGCAGTAAGGATAGACGACGCGTGGAGTCCCCAGGAACGGGGTTATTTTCAACAAGGGATTGAAAAGTGGAATCAAGCACTAAACTGTTCAGGCGTCGTATTTCACGATTTTTCCCCCATTCATTTCGCCAGTTACAGTCTAACCGACGCACCTCCGGATTTTACCGTTTGGTGGCAAAGGACGTCCCCACTGGGTATCAGATACTTTTTTACTTTTCCACAGACATCAAAACGGCTACGGGCAGTAATTATACCTGTACTTCCTGAGTTTCAGAATTCCATTGAAAACAGTTTTTTTGTTTATCTAGGAACACACGAAATCGGTCATACCTTTGACTTAAATGATTGTTTGGCGTCGAATAATTGCCAATCTGCCGCAGGCACGTGCTCAATCATGGGTGGCCACTCCCAGAATTGGATTTTTAATGTCAGTGGTGCGTCGGACGCGGATAATGCTGCCGTTGACTACATCTATTGTCCCGATCCCTGTGAACAGTTTTGTGATCTCGAGTCATGTGGGCTTAATTGTGTATCGATTGATCCGTGTTCGTATCCGGATAACGGAGGCTGTCCACCTGGATATTCCGCAGGTTATGGCCGGGGTTGCTGCACGCCGCAATCGCCCATCGTTATAGACGTAAACGGAAACGGAGTTAACCTCACCGATGCCGAGCGCGGAGTCATGTTTGATATTTCTGGCAACGGCACAAAAAAACACTTGGCGTGGACTCTACCCGATTCGGATGATGCTTGGCTGGTGTTGGACCGCAACAATAATGGTGTCGTCGATAACGGAACTGAACTATTCGGGAACTTCACGCCTCAACCTATTCCTCCGATCGGCTCCGAAAGAAATGGGTTCCTCGCGTTAGCTGAATACGACAACACACTTAATGGTGGTAATAACGACGCAGTTATCACAACTCAGGATTCGGTTTATGTGTCACTTCACCTCTGGCAAGACGTCAACCACAACGGAATATCCGAGCCTTCAGAGTTGAAGACTCTGAATTCGGTTGGTCTGAAATGGATTGAACTAGCCTACAAAGAGTCTCCTCAAATTGATGAGTACGGAAACCGCTTCAGATATCGATCAAAGGTGAGAGACGTACACGGGGCGCAGATAAGCCGGTGGGCATGGGATGTATTTCTCGTTTCCGCTCCTTAAGAATACGTCCCAGTCCTTAAGCGCAACGAGCCAATCAATAGCATCTCTGATATATCGATCGACAACGATACGCGTTTAAAACTCAATGTCGCAGACGAGAGAAATGTTTCCCTTCCCTTTAATTGTTTGCGTCGTGTAGAGCTCGCTTTCGCTCTCGAGCGCCTCCACCAGCGTCCGGCGTGGGACTTCCGTGTTGCTCTGCGCTTTTCCATGTTTGCCAGGCATGGTGGACATGAAAGACTTGAGCCGTTTCTTGTCGGTCTTCTTCGTGGATCGATTCTTAAATCCGCCCCACAGCGTCTTCGGCGTCGCGTTGCGGCTGCCGTGATGGCCCACCTTGTAAACGTTCACCGTCGAAAGCAGACGCCTGATCGCAGGCTTGCTCAATGCATACGACCAGTTCTCGATCTGTGCGTCGCCGGGAAACAGTAACTTCTTTCCGTTTACTTCAAACAAGAGGATCAAACTCGTGTTGTTCATCACCTTATCGAGCGCGCGGACGATGCCCAGCAACTGCTCGCCTCTGACCGACCGCATACGCTTGATGAACCAACGCGTAAACGGCGGAGCCGCGAGCGTCGAGTAGGTCTTTGCGCCACGAAAGATACGGGCGTCAGACTTCAGAACAAATTGATTCGCCAACGCTTGAAACATCCAGAATTCGTCTTCATCTTTGCTGCGCTGGATCTTGATCTCACTCGACTGTTTCAACGTCGGTGGACCAAGCACCGTAGTCTTTACTCCCGGTAACACTCGCTCCAAACCCGATTTCGATCCATAGTTCAAGTAATAGCTTTTCTTTCCCATCGTCATCAGGTTCTTCACCGCCGACTCATTGCTGAGATTGTCCTCACCAAGAAACGTCAGCTCGCGGAAAAGCGTGGCGCCCAGCATCGACTTGCGGCGTTGCGCTTCCGCCAGCACCGCCGCTGAGATCGCGTGCATGTTGCCCAGCGCGGCGACGAACGCTTTGTTCTGCGTCATCAAACCCGGCGCTTGAGTCGCATTGACGCGGGCGTCCGGATGCTCGGTCCACGGTTGCAGAACAACGTCAGGCTCACATGAAGCAATGATGTCACCCGACGCATTGCCTTTCTTGTTCGTAGCGAAACCGCTGATGTGGTCCTTGTGACGGTGAGTGGCGATAACGGCGTGCAGTTTGCCGCCACATTGCTCCTTGATGTCTTCGGCCACGCGGAGCATCAGGTTTTCGCCGGCGCCTTTAGGCTGTCCGGTGCTGCCGAAGTCGATCAGCACGTGACGATCTTTGTTCTGTCCGGCGTAGTGGAATGAGAGCAGAAAACAGTCGCCAAAGCCGACTTGATAACTGCGAATCGTTAAGCTTTTTGGTTTAGAGGTGGCCATGGTGTTACCAATCCTCCCTGGTGAATGAGGTCAGTGAAGTGGCGCGTTGGCGATGAAGACTGGCGAAGTTACGAAACGACGCCGGATTTCGGTAGTAACCGTAACCCCAGAGATACTCGATGCGCTGCGATTGGCGCTCGCTATCGTCGAGCCGATTGTGAATATGAAACTTCAGTCGTCCATACTCGTCGAAGATCAACGCGCCCCCGCCCGTGAGACGTACTTCCTGAGTGGCCGGCATATCTTCCGGCACGGCGATCTTTAACTTCTTCAATTCCGACGCCTGCAATTCGAGTATCTGCATGTACTCGGCAACTGTCTCACGAAGCGCAAAGCCGTCTGGTCCAATGCGCAGACACGGCCTGACGGAGAGCACGCGGCTGTAGGCATTCTCATAAAACTTCAGCGGCTTCCGGTTGTCCCAGATGAAACGAAAAACCTCATCCGGATCGCGCTGCAACGACTCAAAATGGACGCGCTCGTTGCTGATTTCGCCTTCCGGACTCGACCAGATTCCCGGATCGCTCGCAGTCCCCGCGGACCGCGGTTGAATGCCGTAACTCAAAAAACTCTTCCTGAGTGTTTCTCTGAACTTGTACTTGGAATCGTTCGGATTGATCTCGCGATCAGACGTCAGGATCGCGCTTAGAAAATCGCAGAACTCGAGGTTCACCGGCGGCGAGTAATCCAAAGCCCGGATCACCATGGTCAACAGGTAATCGGCAACAGCCGCTCCCTCTTCGACGACCCGCCCACGGTCAAGCGCGCCCGGCGCAATCTGGCCCAGCGCCTCGAGTCGTTTCACCCAAACACTCAGAAACGCATTCAAAACCGCGGCGACGAGAATCTCTCCTCGACGATGCGGTTCTTCGAACTCTTTCTGCTTGATGTAATCGCGCGATGGAACCAACTCGACCGAACGGCGCAACACGTTACCGCGAATCGCCGGCAACTCCTGGCCCATTTCCTTTGCGAGTCCCAGTAACATCGACTGGCGCAGCTCTTCGATGGTCAGTAGCTTTCGATCGACCTGAGTTCGATCGCGGCGCGGCGCCTTGATATCGATCAGCGTTTCGACAATCCCCGTGAGCGAGAACACCGAAAGCAACGCAACGATGTCGGCAAAGCCTTCGTGGAAAGCAGCCTGCTCCGGCGACGATGGATCCGTGTAACGTTCGCGCAAACCGTCGAGCAGTGCGTGGGTGGTCTCGTGAGCGACTATGTCGTGCGACAAACAGCAGTAGACCATCCCGTTGCGACCCGGGAAGTAACCAAACAGAAGCGATTGATCGCGCTCCGAGTAAAATGCATTTGCATCGGCAAAGGCATGAGGCGCAACTTTGATCTGATGACTGTCGAAGTGCCAACTGACGCGCCTGCCGAGTGCGAACTCGAACCGCGCCAGGATGCGCATGATGATGGCGTAAGTATTCTGCGCATGAAAGTTTGGATCGGATAACAGTTTCGAGTCGTTCGCGCCTTTGAACGGATCCGCACTCGCGCCGTCGTTCAGCGGCGGATACTTGAGTGGCTGATAAAGCGTACTGGTGGAGGAATCGTAATCGACGGTATGCACCCGGTAACCCCATGGTCCAGGCTGCAGTTCTTCGGCAGGTATCTCAACTTCGGTTCGAAGTATTTTCCCATTGATCGAAACGCTCGGATCCTGCGCGATTATTGTCAATTTGCGTGTCCGCAGTGGAGGGACGGTCATTCGGGAGCTCCTTTGTGAATTCTAGGAACACAGTCACGGGTTGTGAAACAGAGAATGCCAGGTATGTCATTGAAAAAACTGCGAGTTACGGCGTGAGACGCAGACTTCATCTCGAAAACGCGGACACGATACTCGCGTTAAATCGCTAGTGTCAATGAGTTTTGCTGAAGCAGGCAGACGCCCTACACGAGCACTGAAAGACTCGGCGGCTTTGCAGTCATCCCCGTGTCCAACAGATCTTCGTCTGTCCACGTCGTGCGCCCGCCGTGATAGTAGATGTCTCCATGACTCACGCGATATTCAACTGGTCCATGGAAATCCAGTTCTGCTCGCTGAAAAAGAAACGAAAGGAATTCTGGCGCAGCAACCATCTCTTCGATCGAGTTGAAGGCGCGCGTGTTACCGACGCGCAGCTCTCGCGCCCGTGTGGCAGTCGCTTCGGCGTGCGCGGGGTTTGGACTGTACACGCCCAGCACATCGGCGTCGCGAACTCCGCGCCAGCCGTCGATATGAAACTTAGCGACGACGCCGCTGCCGATGAATCCGACTCCCAGCTTGCTACCGGTCATACGATCTTCAAACTCAGAATTTTAATTGCTCGAGATAGCGAAGACTCCGCGGGATCTGGGCAACAACCGCCGGCGACTCGTCCTCGAGGAAGTACCACTTCACACCCGCTTTCTTCGCGGCGCGAAACACGTTGGGCCAGTCAATGATTCCCTCACCCAGCATGACGTTGTTCGTGACGTCCGATTGCCCCGTAAAGCCACGCGGAGTGCCCTGCTTCATGTCTTTGACGTGCATCAGTTCAAAGCGTTTGCCGTATTTTTCCAGCAACTTCACCGGATCCTGTTCGGCATGAACCACCCAGAATACGTCGATCTCAATGCCGACATTGGCGTCTGTCTGGGCCATGAGTAAGTCGAACAAGGTGCCGTCGCGGTAAGGCAGAAATTCATAACCGTGCGTGTGATAGAAAAACTTGATCCCCTCTTTCGCCAGAGCTGCGGCGGCGCGATTGAAAACAGCGGCCGCCTCGCGGCAAGTCTTCTCGTCGAAAGGACCGTTGTGCGGAATCCACGCGGAACCCGCATACTCGAGTTTCAACAACTTCGCCTCACGTACCACCTCGTCAAGATGGTCGCGAAACTGCTCGTAAGAGAAATGCGCGCTGACGGCTTTGAGTTGGCGTTCGTCGAGTTGTTGTTTGAACTTCTCGGTCGCAAGCCCGTAGGTGCCGGCCAATTCGACGTTAGTGATGCCGAAAGCACGCACCTGGTCCAACGTCCGTGGCACGTCTTTCTTGAACTGATCGCGCAGACTGTAAAGCTGAAGACCGACTCTGCGCGGCGCGATGGTGGAAGATTGTCGAGTAACTGTGGTCGCAGAAGTTAGTGTTACGCAAACGAGCAGAAAACATACAAGCAGGATCTTATGGTTCATAAGGTGTCACGATTTCAACCCAAGGTTCCGCATTATGCGGTGGAGATTATTCGGATGTATTCCCAGCATTCTGGCGGCTTCGCTCACGTTGTTGCCCGCGGACGCCAGCGTATCACGCACGAGTTTTACCTTCGCGTTTCTCACTGCCTGGTAATACCTCGGCAACGTTGATTCTTCGTCGCGGGTGCTGTCGAGTAACGAATCGGGCAGATCTTCAAGTTGAATCTGGCTCGTAGAACCTAATACAACCGCACGCTCGATCGCATTTTCAAGTTCGCGAACGTTTCCCGGCCACGCATAATTTGCCAAACATGCCCGGGCTTCGTTGGATAATCCGGAAAGGCGCCGGTTGCACTTCCTGGCGTACTTGGTCATGAAGTGTTTGGCCAGAAGCGGAACGTCCTCCAAGCGATCACGCAGCGGCGGCATCTCCAGCGAGATCACGTTGAGACGATAAAAGAGGTCCGAACGAAAACTACCATCGCCGACGCTTTTATCCAGCGCGCGGTTTGTAGCGGCGATGATTCTTACGTTTGGCTTGATGGAACGAACCCCGCCAACGCGCTCGAATTCACGTTCTTGCAACACGCGCAGAAGCTTCGCCTGAATCGGCAACGTCAGTTCACCGACTTCGTCGAGAAATATCGTGCCGCCTTCGGCAAGCTCGAATTTTCCTTTCTTCTGCGCGATGGCTCCGGTAAACGCTCCTTTTTCATGACCAAAAAGCTCGCTCTCCAGCAGAGTTTCGATCAGAGCGGCACAGTTGACGGCGACGAAAGGACCTTTGGCGTGTGGTCCATTCTGATGAATCGCCCGCGCGACCAACTCCTTTCCAGTACCACTCTCGCCGCGAATCAGAACCGTCGAATCGGCGCGTGCGACTTTCGCGATAAACTGGTAAACGCGCTCCATCGTCGCGCTTGTTCCAATCATGTTGTGCTCGATCTCGATCGTGGACTGTAGACGCTTCCGATCGCTTTCGAGCCAGTCCATGTGCTGAACATTAGCGACGCTGCCGGCCGCAAAACCAGAGATCACCGTCAACAACTTCAACTCGCCAGCCTTGAAATTCGCGCCTGCTTCCGTAGTGTCCAGGTAGATCACGCCGGTGTTTTTACTCAACACCTGCAAGGGCACGCACATCGTCGCCGTCACGCTCGTGCGATTTGCCGAGTCCGCGTTCTGAAGAATCTCGTTGCTCATAACAGAGACGCCCTCTTTGCACGCCTGAGGCATCACTTCACTGCTAATCGTGACGGACGGCTGGCCGGCGAGTCGATTTAAGCGCGAAAACGGAGTGAGGGTCCTCGTCCGTGGCCCATCCCAAAACCCTGCCGTTAACTGGGCCGGCAACGATTCCAAACTTAGCAGCAGAACTGATTCGGAGTATATCAGTTCTGATATTACTCACGCCCGGTCAACAAAATCCGCAGCCGGACCGAACGAGCAAAAACACTCAGCATTTTCGCGAAGTTGCTGGTCACGCGGCGCCAAAGCCGGCGCGGCACGTTGCTGGCATCTGCGGTCTGTGCGGGCTCGCTCTTACTTCCCAGAGTTGCCGCCCGTATCTCGACAAAGCAGGAGAATCTATATGGCTTCGCAGAGTGCAGCTCTAGCTTTTTCCCAGGTCCCAGAAACAGCAACAACAGGAAATTGGAGTTTAACCACCCGATCGTTCGAGTTGCTGCTCAAACAACTCGACTCAGACCGCGAACAGGCTGCCCGAAAATATGTGGCCCTTTATTTCAAACTCAACCGGTTTTTCGAATGGCGGGGTTGTGCCAATCCCGACTGGCTTGCCGACGAAACGATGACCCGGATCGCGCGAAGAATCGAACAGGGCATAACGATCACAAACTTTCAGGGCTTCATGTTTGGCGTCGCGAGGAAGGTCGCGATTGAATCGTTGAAGGAGCGCGAAAAGGAACAAAAGATCCTCACCAGCCTGTCGCCGCAAGTCGAAGATCACGACGATCGCATCTACGTGGACGAACTGCTGGCGCGCCTGGATGCCGGCCTTCTCAAACTGCCTCCGAACGGACGCCGACTGCTCATCGCGTACCACGCCGCCGGAGACGACAAGAACATGAAGATTCGACGTGAATTGGCGCAGCGTGAAGGAATCTCGGTCAACGCGCTGAGAGTCCGAGTACACCGGTTGAAAATGACGCTCGAAGCATACATGAAGACGGATGTCGATCGTGAACTGCCGTCGTCATTTACCCGGGCAAGTCTATACGCGATCTGACCTGAGACGAATCACCTGTTGCGGAATAATTTTGTGCTCCCTGATCCTCGTGAGCTCCGCGACGCGTTTGCATGCGTTACTATTCGATGCAATCTGGTGCATATTGTCGGTCATGACCATTCACCTCGGACACGTTCATCAACTCACGCGTTATCCGGTCAAATCCATGGCCGGTATCGCAACGGACTCCGCGTTTCTCGGCTGGCACGGTTTGGCGGGCGACCGTCGCTTCGCGCTCCGGCGACTCGACGACAAAAGCGGCTTTCCCTGGCTTACAGCGAGCCGGCTTCCTGAGCTCGTTTTGTATCAGCCGCTCGGGCTTGATGAAAATGATGAAGAGCCGACGCCAACGCACGTCCGTTCACCGGAGGGCGTCGATCTTCCACTCGCAAGCGCGGAGCTGCAGAACAACGTCGCGGAAAAGTTCGGCCAGCCACTCGAACTGATGAAACTCAAGCATGGCATCTTCGACGAAGCGCAAGTGTCAGTGATCAACTTAGCCACGATCGCCGCAATCGGCCGCGCGTCAGGCGAGGACCTGGACATCAGACGATTCCGTACAAACATAGTCATCGCGAGTGAATCGACAGAACCGTTTCTGGAGGATAGTTGGGTCAACGGGCGCCTGGTCTTCGGCGACAACGAGACCGGCCCGATGATTAACGTGACGATGCTCGATCCGCGATGCGTGATGATCAACCTCGACCCGGATACAGCGCAACAGGATCCGCGCGTCATGAAAGCCGCTGTCCGTCTAAACGACAACAACGCGGGAGTTTACGCAAGCGTCGCCCGCACCGGCCGGATCAGCGTGGGCCAGCCGGTAAGGTTGATCAGTACCACCTGAACACGCTCAATATGTTCGAGAAATCGTCAGTCCACGCCGTCGTTCCATCTCCGGGAGCAACCACTCGCCAACGTGGATCCTGGGCCAGGATGTCAAACGCAGGTGAATGCTGGGCCATGACCAACCACTCGGAAGGATCTTTTCCTGTCAGCGCATTATGCTCGCCGTCCGCAAAACTCAGGCATGTCGCTCCATTGCGTTTCGCGAGGTTCGCGAGAACAGTGTCGAGTCTGAGACTGCGATTCGAGATGTGGAACGCCAGCAGTCCGCCGGTCGCAAGTTTCGACGTGTAAAGAGCGATGGCTTCCTGCGTCATGAGATGAATCGGAATGGCGTCGGAATTGAAAGCGTCCAAAACGATGAGTCCGTAATGCTGGTCCGGCGCGTTCTGTAATTGCAGTCGTGCGTCACCGAGGACGATGTTCGTCGAAGCAGCCGCGCACTTTTGCAGGTACGTGAAATACCGCGGATTTTGCGCGATGCTGATCACCGCCGGATTGATTTCGTAGAACGTCCACTGCTGGCCGGCGAACGAGTAACACGCCATCGATCCCGCGCCCAGTCCGACAACGGCCACATTCGGCGACGCTGCATTCGCGTTGAAGGCCTCGAAGATCCGGCCCAATGGACCATCGCGATGAAAGTATGAAAGCGGTTCGTGCTGAAGTTGCGGATCGACAAACTGGCGGCCGTGTATGGTGTTGCCGTGGTAAAGAACCCGGCTCGCGCTTTCGGGATCGTTCTTCACGCTGAGGGTCCCGAAAAAGTTGCGCTCAGAGTGTATGGTGCGGTTCTCAATCTCGGAGTAGACCACGCCGCCAAGCATCACGGCGCCAAGCGCGAGCGCGAAGCGAACGGGCCGGTTTCGGAAACGGTGATTAACGATCACCAGCGGAGCGCCGAAGATGATCGCGACACGCACTGCCGGGCTCAGATCCGACGGTTTAACGATAAAGGCCAGTGCGACGGTGAGCGCCAATATTCCCACCGGCCAGATCACGTCAAACAAACGATTCATTGAAGAAACATCGTCGTCGGTTTTTCGCTGGTGAACCAAACAAGCGAGCACAATCACCAACGGATACTCAACGATCGTGTTGAATGCGATCGGGGCTATCAGGCTGTTGAATAGCCCGCCAAGCATTCCACCGACGGCGACGCACAGGTAGAAATCAGCGAGTCGTGTCGCCGATGGTCTACCGCCGGCGAGCGCGTTGTGACACACAGTCGCAGCGACGAAGAAGAAACATAGGTGCAACAGCACGATGGCCGTCGTCGGTTCCGTCGCGTTTGCAGCGAGCACGAGGGTCAGCAGCAATGCGAGGGCAGTCAGTGCGATACTCGTAAATCGTTCCGGCAACAAGTTCCGGCCTGCGAACGCGAGCACGAAAGTCACGAGGTAAAGCGCGAGTGGGATGGTCCAGAGCAGAGGTGTTGCCGCGATCTCGGTGGTGATGTAAGTCGTGACGCCGAAAAGCAGACTCGACGGAATAAACGCTAACAAAATCCAATAAAGGCGGCGTTTCGGCGAAATCGCCGCCGGTTCGGAGTCAGTCAACTCCATGCGTGTCTCGCCTCGTGACGAGTTCCACAACACAACCACACAACCCAGGCTCAACACTGAAAACACCGCATACATCGCGAGCCAGAGTTGATTCTGGCGCGACAACGTCAGCACTGGTTCCAAAACCACGGGATAGCTAACCAACGCCAGGAGACTGCCCGCGTTACTCACCGCAAACAAAAAATAAGGATCGTTTGCTGAACGATGTCGCGTGCGCGTGAACCACCTCTGAAGTAACGGGCTCGTAGTCGAGATCAAAAAGACCGGCAAGCCAATCGCGGTGAGCAAGTAAGCAAACAGCCAGAGCGCCGGATTGTCTCGTTCGGAAATCGAACCGAAGTTTCCTGACGCAAACAACAGATAGACTAACGACAGAATCAACAGCAACACTTGCAGCAGCGCCTGTTTCCTGACTCCGATCCACGAATCAGTCGCGAGCACATACGAATATCCAGCCAGCAGCAGTATCTGGAAAAAGAGCATACAAGTGGTCCATACTGCCGGCGTGCCGCCGAGTCGCGGCAAGAGCATCTTCGCGATGATCAGTTGCACCCAGAAGAGCAGGAGCGCGCTGAGGAACATCGTCGCTCCGAACAACACGACCGTCGCTCGTGAGCGTGACAACACGTTTGTTGAAGCGACCTGCGGGACGTCGAAGGAACTCATGCGGGCGCAAATTATTACACAGGTTGAGCGAGGTTCCCACGGCTACGTAGATTCGGGTATTGAAAACCGATCAGTAGCTGACCTCTTCAAGACTCTCCAACCTGATCTCCAGCGATTCTTTTACTTCGGGTTGCAGCGTCTTCTCCCCGATCAGCGTCTTCAGAAACACCTTCTTCGTTTCGACAATGTTCGCCATTTCGTCCTGGCCGTGCGGGTACGCCTGTTCCGCGCCCGCTTTGTCCTTGTCAGACAAAACGTTGTTCCGCTGGCTGAAACAGTGACTGCTTGTTCCATCACGAAACATCCACTCGCCGAAGTGATACTTCATGATCGACTTCGGATCGAACGTGCTCACCATGAACGCGTGCGAGTTTGAAAGCTGCCGCAGATTGTGATCGACTTTCGCCTTCGGCCAGCGGTTTGGCGGACCACCAAGAACCGTGTAAATGCCGGGACGCTTTCCGTTCGGATCCGGAACGAACTGGCCGAACTCATCGACCGTCGGCGCGTAGCCGGCTTCGTCTTCCCAACGGAAATCGAGATCGCAACCACCGACCGGATGTTGATGCTCGTGTTGAAACCCGAGCGCGTGTCCGAATTCGTGAAGCACGGTGCCGGCCCAAGAAGTCGGAAGACCGCTGGGAAAACCGTTGAAGTTCATCGAAGCCTGGCCGGCGCTGATAATGCCCGAATGGGCGCTGTCTGTTCCCACCAGTGACCAGAAACCCGGCTTGTCGAAACCGATGCGGATATCGGCGCTGAAGCTCGTATCCCCCGTGGACCACTTGCGAAATTCACCGGCTGCATTCAGCCCGAAGTCAAAACGCAGGTTGCAGTGGTTGGTCCACTCGCTGGCGGCGTCCGCGATCTTCTGGTGAAGCGCGCTGTTTCCGCCGTTGAAAGCGATCGTCAACGTCTTGCCTGGATCCCAGCGCTTCAACGTTTCAATGACAAACTCCAGACCTGTTCCGCCGACATCACTGGGCAGGTTGCGGGCAAAACGTTCCTGAGCTTCCAACCGCGCCTGGATCTCGTCCGGGTAAACCTCAAATAGATATTCGTACTCCATAGGAATCTCCTCGTTTCTGTGAGTTCAATCGAAACGTTATTCAGTCTTTTTTCTCATTCTTGAGGTGAATGATCTGATCAGGATTGATATCTACGCTGTCGTCAGTCTCACCTGAACCGCGATCCGAATCACGTTCCTTCAATGCCTTGACCGTCTTCAAACGCTCTGACGCGGGAAGGTCGGAACGATCCTCGTCATAGAGTTCAAACCAGGGCAGTTTCATGTTCGTGTAAAGCTGGGCCGAGACTGGTGAGGGCGGAGGTTCCCGACCCGTAATCGCAAGATATTGTTCGCTGTTGACGATGTGGATGAACACCGGGGTACAGCTCGACTGGTCCCAGGTGTCGAGTCCGTGAGTGTCGGGGTAGATCTTTTGGTCCATGCGTCCGCCCGCGCCGATACCCATGTCGGCCGCTGCGGTTTCGACCAAAGACTCGTAAGCAATTGGACGGTGCGACGGCGGTTCGTCGGGAAACATTCCCGGGCGTGGTTCGAATACCTGCAACTGCATTCCGCCCCACTTATCACTGCCTGTCAGTTGCTCTTCGATCGTGTCGCCCAAACCCAAAGGCGTTGCCACAAACTGCCGCACCTGCGCGTCGCCGACGTTGATGCCGTCGAGCCATGGTTGATCGGGACAGACGATGTAGTTCTGCGGATTGTCACGCAGTTCTTCGTTCCACTCTTCGCCCGAGACGGCGTTGATACCACCGACACTCACCTTCACCGCGTTCGGTTTCCACCACGCGCCTTCGAACTGCAACCAAAGCGCTTCACGTTGATAAAGAGGAACGAAGAAACCGCCCTGCTCACGCCAGCGCTGCGGCACTTTGTCTTCGTAATCACTGACGCGAAGGATCGGAAACGTATCGAGCCCCGGCGGCAACGGATAAGTTTTGCCGTCGTCGGGCAAACGCAAGGTGCGCTGAAGGGTGAAAGAAAACCTCTCGCCGACGTGGATCCTGTCGTTTTCAAGAGTGATGCTTGCCATTGATGCCCCTAAACCGCAATTTCCTGACGCAGAGCGTTCGCATTAACGTCGAGGTAGTTGAGAATCGCCGACATCTGAGTGCCGACGTTTACGACGGCAGTGTCGCGGCCTTGAAACGACACGCCGGCCACGGAGGTCGAGCCGCGATGCAGTCCGATCACTCGCCACTCATCGCTAAACACCGGCGAGCCCGACGATCCTGTCAGTGTGTCGGTGAAGTATCGAATTGCTGTGGCGTCGGCGTCGGTAAGCAAGTTGTTACGCAACGCGACGCGCTTCGGGTGGCCTGATGGATGCTGAATGATATTCAACGGAACGTAGATGCCTTTGGCGAAGACGACCTCACGCTTGTCGATTCTGAGTGGAGTGCGTGTGACTGCGTTTTTGAGACGAAGTATGGCGAAGTCGAGATCTTCGTTCCATGCTTCCAGTCGTTCGACTTCGACGTCTTCACCTGCATCGTCGACGGCGTTGTAGTCAAACTTCACGACCGCGTTCTTTCCCTGCAACAGCAGGTCGGCATTCGTCGCCGGCGCTTCTCCCTGTTTCCGGAAATGGACCACGTGATGGTTTGTCATCACGAGTTGTTGTGTGAGCAGCCAACAGGTTCCGAGTGTGCGACGGACGCGGTTGTTTTCCCTCATCGCGGCGCCGTTCTCATAACGCGGCACAAACACCTTCGCGACGGACTTACCCGCGAACGCTCCCGCCTCGAGGAAACCGAAGTCGACCATGTCGTCGCGATGAACGATGTCTTCGTTATTGACGACTTCTCTCAGCTTTGCCGGATCGGGAACTTTCTGGCCCGACACCTGCGCCGCGACGCGCGCTTCGTATTTCGTAAAGACGTCGGCTTCCTTTCGCTGCGTCGCGCGAGCGATCTCGCCTGCGCGGCGTAACCAATCGCGCAACGGCACGGATCCATCGGCAAGCTGATCGATCGGATTCAGCACACTCAGATCAGCGTATAACTGAAGGAGCGCTGGTCCACCGTTATCGATGATGTTGCCGGCGACGAACTCCTGGTTTACGGCGGCCTTCAGCGCGGTGCGCGCGGCGGCGCTTCCCAATCCAGCGGCATTGGCGGCGTTCACGACTTCTTCCTGTTCAACAGAAGTTAGATATGCCATAGCTACGTCTCTTATGTTTCTTGAATATTGGTCTGTTCGAACAGTGAACCAAATCTGCTCCACATCTGTTTTGCCAACCCCGGAGTGTCCAGCATTGCCGGCACGAGCTTTTCGAGGAACTCGTCGAGTCGTGTACTCGACTGAAGCGCCGGAACGATCTCCGAGACGGCGGCCGTCCGCGTCAAGCCCACGGTTTTCGCGAAATTCCTGGTCAGTTGCTCGACAGGCGTTGATTTCTGAAGTTTTGCCAGTCCGTCGGCAAGAATCGAGAGTTGCTTCGGGTCAAGCGTGCCGATGCCGACGCGTCTAATCATCCGGACGAAGAAGTCAGCGTAATCAGGACCGAGCATCGACACGCTGGCGCGAACGAGTTGCTTGTTGGACACCCACTCGATCTCGGGTAGCGCGCCTAACAACGCGGCTAGTTCGACAATGAGACCAGCAGCTTCGGAGTCCGGGTCGTGTTGCTTCTTGTTGGACCTTAAACGCAGACGATGCAACAGCGCGAGTATTTGCTTGGTGCGATCGTTCAACCCGGTGGCGATCTCGAACGCCTGTTTTAGATACTCATCCGCGCGCTTCTTGGATTTCAGTTGCTGCGAGATCTCGGCCGCGAGAAAAACGCAGTCGAGAAGTTCAGTTCGCCTGCCGGATGCGGCCGCAGCCTTCAACGCTTTTTGCACTGCACCCTCAGCCTCTTTGAGACGCTTCAGCGATGCGAGTGCTCTCGCTTCGATCCGATAAAGCGGACTGCCCTTGGTGCGTTCCGTTCGGCCGGACAACTTCTTCAACGCATCCTCGTTGTGCCCGAGCTTGATCAATTCATCAGCAGAGCGCGCGGTATACCCTTCCCACACCGCGAGGTCGGCGGCTTGCAGGTCCGCGCCGCTGACACTGATGCCGAGCAACGAACCGAGGATCGGTCTGCTCTCTACCGGCAATTCCGGAAGCACGTTTCGGAGAAACTGTTCCACGCCCGAAATCCAGCGCGCCTGGACCACGCTGGCCGGCTGTTTCAACTTCAGACGGTGATAGATCTCTTCCGCACGATCTTCGAGACGTGTTTTGTTCAGGTAGTACTCGACTGCAAGCGTACTGATCTCTTCGGCCTGAACCGGTTTGTCACGTTCGATAAACTCCAGCATCTTCGGACGCAGATCCGCGCGATGAACTAACGAGCCATCAGATTCCGGCATGACGAGCGCCACTTCGCGTCCCAACGCTTCGAACAGTTCTCTCGCACGCTCATCATTTGGAACGTCGATACCGCACGGAACCGCCAACACTTTCTGGATCAACTCAGCCGTGATCCGGCGAAGCACGAGACCTGGATGGGCCAGCTTTCGCACGTCAGGATCGTGGATGTGATTAAGGATGCGCTGGTAGAGTTGGCCCTGGACCAGGAGCTCACTCGCTTTGAAGAAAAATAAACTTCTGACCCAGTCTCTTTTTACGAGATCAGTCTTCGCGCCTTCACGGCTGTAAATCTCGGCAGCGAGTTTCAGGCTCAAGGGATTGCCGCCGACGGAGTCGAAGAGCTCGCCGGCGACACCAGAGTCGCCGATGCCCAATTTCTTCAGGAACAACACGGCAGAATCGCGTTTGAACTCTGACAACGCCTGCACCGTCGTCTGCGTTGAAGTGGTCGGCAGTTGATCGAGCGGCGCGCGGCCGAAGATCACGAGGCGGAGCGTGGGAAACTGACTCCCAATTGCGTCCAGCAGGTTCCAGAGTTTGATCTCGTTTCTCAAACCGCGATACTGAACTTCCTCGTAAGTATCGAGCACGATCAGGAGCGGCAACGAGTAAATACCTTCCTGGTTGTTGAAACGGTTGACGATCGAATTCACGAGTTGAGCAAATCGCGACAACGAATCTGCCGCCTGGGCCTCCTGGGCCGGACCGCTGTATTCGAGAATCGCGTCCGAACTATCAGGCGCGTCGAACGCTTGCGATCCTCGTTCGACAGCCAGAAATTCTTTGAACTTCGTCCGAGCGTTGGGATACTGAATCGAGAGTTGCCTAACAGCCTCGGTCAGAATCGAGTCGGAATGTCCGGCCGAAACGCGAGGATTGTCGAAGTCGAGGTACACATAAGGGAATTTGAACTCCTCCGGCACGTTCATGTGGTCCAGAAGAAACCGCGAAATCAACGTGGTCTTGCCGACTCCCCCTGGTCCATAAATGACGAGCGGCGGTTTTCGTTGTAGACCGAGCCAGCGGCGCACCTGACGCTGAATGCCGCGTAAGTTCGTCGATGCCGGTAACACTTCGACGTAATCGCGGAGCAGTGCCAACTCCTCTTCGCGTCCGACGAAATTGTTTCCCGCCATCTTGGAAAAAACGGCCGGCACCTCGCGTTGATCGATCGCGTCCTGGATCGCGCCCGTACTTGGCAGATTTAGAGACGTGGACTCGAGCCAACGCACCGCTTGCAGGTGTGCGGCAAGTTGTTCCTGCGGCAACAACTCGAAGATCGGGACGGGGTCTTGGTTGATGTACAACTCCAGCGCCTTTTGGACCACCGTTTCCGGACGTCCGGTCGGATTCGCTTCCAGAGCCGCGATCAGTTCCTGCTGGGTTCCGAATTCCCGCAGGACGCCGGCGCGAATCGTCGGCTCCAACATCCATCGTTGTTTCACGGTCGGCGGGTCGTAAACCTCGACGATGTCGTCAACCAACTCCTTCGCGGCGTCGCCGGGTTCCGCAGTTTCTCCGACCGGCTTGATGTTGCCGGGATCGAACGCAGTCAACACTGAGGCACTGCGTCGATACGCCCGTCTCAGCGGCGACACCGTTTGCGTTTCGGCAAACGCGGTGGTCAGCACGGACGTGTACTGTTGCACGTACTCCGAGATTTGCGTGGACACGTCAGTTACATTCTCGAGATCGCCTGACTCGAATAACTCTGTCAGTGACCGCGAGATCTCAGCAGAGATCGGCGCTCCCGCCGACTCGCCGGTCGCAGGCAGAAACAGGTTCAGGATATTCGTAGGCGTCCAGCGATCCGACATTTACGGCTGCTCCTTGCTCAAATTCGTCACGACCACTCTTAACTTCTCATTCAGTATGGGCAACCGGGAGTAACCCATCGGCAAGTGCATCATTGCGAGGACAACTCCGAGTTTGACTTGTTTGTCGGTAGGCGGTACGCCGCCAAGCTCCGCCAACTGCTGCCGGAAAAACGCTTCGACGTCTATTTCGCCGATTGGACCAAGCTCTTCCAGCTTGACCTGATCCGGCGAGACTCCGAACAAGTCCTGGCGCGGATAATCGATGATGATGAGCCGCAGCTTGTTACTGTGTTTTCCGTTCTCGCTCACCACCTCGACGAGCTTCGCAATGAAGTTGCGAGTGACGGGTAACAGATCCTTGTCGTTCAGGCCGTCCAGTCCGATCCACCAGAGCGCGCCTGTCCTCTCGGCGTTCTCGACGATCCAATCGCAGAGATGCTCGTTCAAACGATCGGCAGTGACTACGCCCTGGTTGGAGTCGAGAATCGGAAGCGAGATGGGATTGTCGGTGATGGCGGAGACGATCTGTTTGGCGAGTTGCTCAGGTGCGAGGCTGGCACCCATGCCCGGCTGGAACGACACACGTGCGACGGGAACAAACCCATTCTTGCCCGCCGCCTTCAGGTTTTCTTCAACACCATGATGGACCAGTTCGAGACAGTAAGACTTTCCCGATTTTTTGGGACCGTTGATGATCAGCACTGAAGGGCCGGCCGGTTGGTTGAGCGCCTTCAGGGCGTCGCGCACTCGGATGCGGTCGAGAAAAGGGAGACCGATGCGAGGTATCCAGAAAGCGTCGAAGGCGTCGGGCAGCGTTGTTTTCCAGTTCGGCGGCGGCGTTGCAATCTTGGCGAGAATACGTTTTATCGGGTCGGTCTGCGCGACCTTGGTCAGAATCTGCTGCAACCACGGAGGCAGGCGATCCCACTGCGAAGCCTCGCACATCCTGATCGCCTCGCGCGCCAGATCCCTGACGTTCTGCGGGTCGAGAGGAAAGTCGAGTTTGAAGTCTTCCTCGGTAACCATCGAGAGCAGGACCGCGCGCGGGCGGTCGACGTTCATGATCGCCACCGCGACTGCTTTCTCGGCAATTTCCCGCTCTTCCAGCGTAAGCATGCGTTCCCGGAGTCGTTGACCAAACAAGACGTGCGCGGCCTCGGGTTAGGCCATGGGGGGTTAATGAGGGATTAACGCGAGACCGAACACACGTCTGTTACAAGTAGACGACAGGATGACGATGGCCGAGGTTGCCGCGTACACCCGTTCGCCTACTAACAATGGCGTTCGGAGCGATTCTGTTTCGTGAAAAACTTTTGGCCGGCTGAAATTAATCAGCCGGCCCGGTAAGAGGCGCTATTGCTTCTTCGTAGTCTCTTTCAGCTTGGCGTGAACGCGTTCGTAATTCGTCTTATAGATTGCGGCATTCGGGTCGTTGTTCTGCTGCCCAAGAACGTGTGCCTTGTTGTAAAGCGGTTCCGCGAGCTCGATGCGCCCGCCTCGTTCGTAGGCCTCGGCGAGACTGTCGTAAACATTCGCCGAATCCGGATAACGTTCGACGTTTGCCTTGAACACTGCAATCGCTTCATCGGGTTTATTCTGGCCGAGATACTGGTAACCCATCTGATTGATAAGGTTCTCCGGCACCGGAATCGAATAGCCGAAGCGTTCGCTCAGTTTCTTGTAATGCTCGTCGGCACCCTTCAAGCCGCCGAGCACGACGCCACTCTGGAGATCTCGCGGACCTTGCCAGCCTTCGTAGATTTTCCGCAAGCCGTCGTAGTGACTGCGCAGCACGACTGAGCCGTGATCCTCGTCGTCCATGCGCTCCGCCTGCCACTGAAAACCCTTGATGTTCGTTTTCGCCAGCGCTTCCCTGAACTTGTCGAAGCTCTCTCCGATACCTCCCGGTTCGTTACCCAACGACGTGTAGAGAGTGACGTTCAGTTCTTTCTGATTCTTGAGGAAGTCTTCCGTGCGCTTCAGGGCTTCAAAGTTTTCCCATTGCAGCGATGGGCTGACCGCGATGTACGAGTTGAACAACCTGGTCTTGGTGATCATCGCGTGAACAGCGAACAGACCTCCGAACGAATGTCCGGCGAGTATGCGATACGGCTGGACTCGATACTCCTTCTCGATCTCCGGAATCAGCTCCGTTTCAAAGAACTTCAGGAAGTTATCGGCGCCACCGGCAGTTGGGAATTGCAACTCGCCAGCGGCGTTCTTGTTTGTAGACTTCGCCGGTGTCAGGTCGCGAGTACGATCGGTGTTGGTTACGCCGACGACGATCATGTCTGACAAGCGACCGTTGCGGACAAGAAACTCAATGGTGCTCGCGGTGTGGGTCATGTGGGCGTCGCCGTCCGTCATGTACAACACCGGATAGCGCAACTTGTTCGTTTCGTATCCGGCGGGAGTACGCACGAGGATGATTCGCTCCTCACCCAGCACGGTCGATTTCAGGCCCAGTCTCTTGATGGTGCCCGTATCTGGCTGCGCGAAAGCGGCGGACGAAAACAGCAACAGAGCGGCGAGGCTAAGAAGTAAACGGTTCGGTAGACGCGTCGCGCCTGAGCGGAGATAAGTGGTCATAGTGGGACTCCAAAAAAGTGGATTGATCTCTAACGATTTGGCAGCAACGCAGTACGGGGAGGTGGTGATATTACTCCATCCCTAGTAATTCTGACAGTATTAATTCCTCGACCCGCAGCCGATACTTTCGGTGTTAATCCGCTGGAGCTTTAATCACACTCCAAGACTGCTCGTGTGAAAGGTCGAAGTACGCCATGTCGAAACCTAATGATGAATTTAACGCGAAAGAAAAACTTTCCGACGACCCGTTAGCTGACACTGGCGAGGTCGTCTCGCACGTGATTCCACGCGGTGTCGATCGCCGCACCTTCCTGATGCGGAGCGCCGTTGTCGGTGCGACGGCGGTCATGACCGGACGGATCGTTACCGCAACGGAGAGAACGGAGAGGTCAACCGCGCCTGCGCCTTTCCAGCAGTCCCCCGCTCCGCCGCTCGCGCAAGATCTTAACGTCGTCAAAAAGGGTAAAGGTCCCGTGATGACGACGATCGACGAGTTCTACAAGGTGGGACCTGGACCATCAAGCTCGCACACGATTGGTCCAATGCGCATCACATACGACTTCTATCAGCGGGCAACGAAACTGCCGGCGGACAAGCTGGCCAAGGCGACGGCGCTCAAGGTCCATCTGTTCGGTAGTTTGAGTGCGACCGGTAAAGGTCACGGCACCGAACGCGCCGCGCTCGCCGGTATCGTGGGTAAAGAACCCGCGACAGTCGATCCGCTGTTTCTCGACAGCCTGCGCGACAAGCCCGATCAAGTGTTTCCGGTGAAGCTCGGTGCGACCACGTTCAACGTAAGTCTTAAAGACATCATTTACGACGCAACGAAGGGCGACTTCAAACACCCGAATACGATGACCTGCAAGCTCATGGCGGGCAACGAAGTGTTGCTCGAGCAGGAGTACTACTCGGTCGGCGGCGGCTTCATCGAGTGGAAGGGATATACGCCGCCGAAGAAGAACGCTCCGAAGTATCCGTTTGCGACGATGAAAGAGCTTCGCGCCCATGCGGATAACAACAAGATCTCGATCGCGAAGGTAATGCTCGCCAACGAGATGTCGATCATGGGCAGAACTGAAGAGGAAGTGTTCGCTTTTGTCGACAAGATCATCAATGCGATGGTCGCGACGGTGAAGTCAGGGTTGAAGATGCCGGAGGATGACGTACTGCCTGGTCCAATCAAACTGCACAGCAAGGCGGCGACAGTCTACAAGCGCGCGATGGACGATGCGTATCAATCAGATCGCGGTATCGGCGTTCTGTCGGCGTACGCGTTGGCGGCGTCGGAAGAAAACGGTCGCGGTCACCTCGTGATCACTGCGCCAACGGGTGGTTCCGCCGGCGTGATGCCCGCGCTGGTCTACGGGCTCGGCGAAGGTGGGCGAAAGCTTCCGTTGCAAAAAATCCGCGACGGTATGCTCGCAGCCGCGGCGATCGGCTATCTCTGCAAACATCACGCGACGTTGTCGGCTGCTGAAGGCGGCTGTCAGGCGGAGATCGGTGTGGCATCGTCGATGGCTGCCGCGCTTGTCGCGACTGCTTACGACGCTGAATCGCGAGTCGTCGAGAATGCAGCGGAATCTGCTCTCGAGCATCACCTGGGCATGACGTGCGATCCCGTCGCCGGTTACGTGCAGGTGCCGTGCATCGAGCGATGCGCGTTCGGCGCTGTCAAAGCGTGGACGGCGTTTGCGATCGCCAGCAACGAGATCGCTTCGCGGCACCGCGTGGACTTCGACGCAACGGTGCTGGCGCTGGCCCAAACTGCCAAAGACATGAACAGCAAGTACAAGGAAACGAGCGAAGCCGGCCTGGCTCTCTCAGTTGTACTCTGCTAATCGAACGCGACCACGTATCAACTCACCATGTTAAGACGTCGTGTCTACCGCTCGCTGCTCGCCGCATCGATGTTGATGTTGGCGAGCAGCGCCTTTGCACAGTCTCCGGAACTCAAAACAACTCCTGCGGACAACAAGGTCACTGTTGGACCTTCGCGGGTGGATAATGTTCCGGGCAATGGCAAGGGCGATCTTCAGAGCGAAGTGGACATGTTGAAAGCTGAGAATGCAGCGGTTCGAGAACTGCTTCGCAAGATGGAGGAACAGCAGAAGGCGTTGCTGGAGAATGTGGAGCGTTTGCAACGACGACTTGATGGCAACGCGGTTGTGCAACCGGTTCAGTTATCCCCACAGCCGGCGGAGACAACGACTGAACCCATCGCCGCGCCCGACGCAACGAGTGCGGCAAGTATTTCCGACAAGCCCGCCGCCGCGAAGCCTGACGACGACGATCACTACCAGGATGGAATCATCATCTGGGAAACGTCCGAGGACGCCAAAGTCCCTTTCCTGCTGAAGTTCACGAACACCACGCAGGTCCGTTATCTCAACACACTCGCGTCGGTTGATACCTTCACCGATCATCTTGGCGTTGTCCGTGAAGTTAATAAACGCAACGACATCACCGTCAATCGCTCGATGTTCGTCTTTAACGGCTACATCTTCGATAAGAGAGCGCGATACAACCTCACCGTGTGGACGTCCGCGGGGGCTGCTTCTATCGTCGTCGCCGGAAACATCGGTTGGCAGTTCAATAAAGCCCTCACAATAACCGGAGGCTACACGGGGGGTCCGGGCAGTCGCTCACTCGTCAACACCTTTCCATTCTTTACCGCCACCGACAGGTCCATGGCGGATAACTTCTTCCGTCCGAGCTTCACGCAGGGGATTTGGGCCAACGGAGAACCGGTGAAGAATCTTCATTATCTGGCGTTCGTCGGCAACGGTCTCAATACGCTGAATATCTCGGCAACGAAGATCGATACTAATCTGCTGGTTTCGGGAACTACCTGGTGGGAGCCGCTTGGACCATACGGGCCACCGGGCCGCGCGCGAAACATGTACGACGATTATTTCGCCGAGGACAAGTTGCGCATTCGACTCGGAACTGCGTTTACCAGGTCACGGGAAGATCGTTTTTCAAATCTGGACCAGTCGAGCCCTGACAACACTTCGATTCACAACTCGGACGGCGTGCTTACGTTCTCGACCGGAGCGTTTGCGCCTGGAGTTACAGTTCAGGAAGCGTTGTACAAGATGTGGGCCATCGACGGCGGCGCCAAATGGCGCGGGTTCGCTGCTAACGGGCAATACTATTTTCGCTGGCTCAGCGACTTCGAAGCTGATGGACCACTTCCGATCGCGTCCACCTTCGACCACGGCTTTGAGTTATCGGCGGGCAAATTCGTCGTGCCGAAGAAGCTGATGGTCTATGTGCGCGGTTCGGCAATCTTCGGGCAGTTTGCCGACTCGCATGAGTATGCCGGCGGTCTCAAGTGGCATTTCCTCCCGACCGAGCGACTATGGCTGAGCGCCGAGCTGATGCGCGTCCAAAGAGTTCCCTATGGGGGCGCCTTCACTCCCTACACCCCCGGCCTGACCGGCTGGGTCCCGATGATCCAGTCAGTCCTTGCGTTTTGATACCCTGGCGATTCAAATCACTGAGCGACAAAAATACGTCTCAGGCCCAGTGACCGACATATTCACCGCGCGAGTCTTTCGTTTCAAGCGTTTCAAGTGCTTAGGGAGTGGACGCAGAGTACTGCCCTGAGTTGCGTAAAGTCCTCAATGCGATCTCAAGAAGTTATTAGAGAGGTATCAATTCGACGAGCGTAGGGCCAAAGCAACGTCTTAATAATTCTTCTAAGGGAGGCAGCCGGCGTTAAAACCGGCTGCCTAAAACGCGAGTGTTAGATGATTGATGACTCGACGGCGAACAGTTCGGTGTCAAGCATCGCGGCTTGCATGTCCACAATGCAATCGAGATTCAACTCCGTGCAGCGCGTAAATGCGAAGTGCTTCGCCCGGTTCGCGAGTGCGTTTGATTCGACGGAGTTCTCAAGCGTAGCCATTAGGACCAGTAACGCTGCCGACTTTGTTGCTGGATCGTCACCGGGCCGACATATAAGTTCGGCCAGTATGTCAATCTTCGTTTCCCTCGAAAAATCGAATCCGGTTTGAGATGTGTGTGATCGTTTCGTTCTCTCGATTCGCGAGGTTTTCAATTCCGCGATAACTGGTTCGCTTGCTTCCGCGCGTCGGACCATCCTCGCCAGCCACGGATCATTCGTCTCGAAGGCGTATCGGAGAACCGCGCGGCTTTGAGGATCGAGTGATTTGTCGTTCAAGACAGACTCCGCTCTTGTTTTAAGAGCATCGATGATAGTTGCGGTCCTGGTTGTTCTGTTTACGTGAGGAGTTTGCGTTGACTGCGGTGTTTCTTCGCGCTCGATTGCGCTACCATGATTAGTCATGGGCTTCATCCTTTCGTTAGAAGGTTGAGGTCTTAGGGTCGGCTTTGTGTTACCGCACAAGTCGGCCCGCTTCGTTTTTAGAGGGGTGCATCCGCACACTAACGCGACGATTTTCGGCTGTCAATGCGAATTCAGGGCGATTGCTCCACTACCCATGTCACCTCCCGGAATTGAAGTCGCAAGAGCCGCAAAATGCGTTCATCCCGTAAGGTGTGCTCCATAGTTTCGTTTTTGAGATCAACGTCACTCGTCATGGCATCATTCATCGAACGTTTCTAAGAACCTGCCTGTGAGGTCGACGGATACCTCGGATCTGTTTGTATCGACTATAATCACCGAATCGTCAGCGCCTCGCAGTACGAGCCTTCCATCCTTCTCTTCGATTAGTTTATAACCCTTTGTCTCCAGGTCGGTGCGGAGACGAGCGACCTTCTCATCTGTCGTTCCCTCGATCGGCAACTCCGTTGTCCACCGCACGTCGCCAAAATTGAACTTCGGAACTGAACAAGACTCGTCAGGGAAATTCGGACCAGCGAAGGCATTCTGGTTCAAGTATGCCTTAATCTGATTGACTACTTCGTCGTTGTCGAGCATTTCCGGCGCATTTAGACTGTCGGATGTCAGCAAAAGAATCAGGTCCGCGCTGATTTCCCGAACCTCATAGCACGGCGTCGCAAGCAACTTTTCGCGACCAAAAAATTCAATGTACGGACGGCCAAAGAAGTTAGCCCAGTAAATGCCGGATAAGCGTTCAGCGGGTGTCAGAACGGGTGATTGCCTTCGTTCTTGCCGCTTGTGGGCAATGAACCCATAATCGGTACGGGCGATCAAACTCATCTCGATTGTGAAGTCTAGTAGTTCCTTTTGCGCAGAAGAACCGCCTTTGAAGTGCCTTTCATCAATGTACGCCGAGAACTTATTGAATTTAGCGTGAGAGAACCGTTTGATATCGACAGACATCTCAATCGGTGGACGCTTTCGGGTAAAAAATATAATCTTCCACTCCTCAGGTCGAGTCCACTCTTGTATGAGCTCATGCTGAGACGCCGGATCAAACGGCCGTCTAAGCTTGGCTCTCTGCTCATTGTCCCACTTCTCTGGTAAGTAGATGCCGTCATATCTCAGCAATAGATCGCAAAACTGCTCGGCAACCTGCTGTCTGCCAAGGTAAAACGTAGTGTTGAGTTCTACTTTTATGAAGTTGTCTTCTTCGTTGTTGAACATGGTTCACAATTTTCGTTTAGAGATCGTGTTGCCCGCAACATCGTAGACCTCAGCACCCGCCTCCTTGAGCGCATCAGCTAGCTTGGGCGCGATCTTTGTTTCCGGAGTTACGTATAACTTTAGAGTGTTATTTGTTTTGGTCGCGTATGTTAATAGATCCCTGAACTGATTCGTAAGCTGGAGCGTCGATTGATTGCTCTTTATTTCGCCGAGAACTTCACCAATTTTTTTCGGTAGCAAGTCTGGAATTCTGTAGGCTGCCCCTGTGGCTTCTCCTCCTTGCATGATTCTGGCGGTGTTCTTTGGCTGGTTGAGGATACCAATAACGTGCTTTTCAAACTTCGCACCCTGCGCGGCGTTGGCCACGATTCTGGCTTCAGCCTGTCCGACTGCTTGCCCGACTGCCTGGTCAACCGCTTCCTGCGCAAAGAGCCTCGGAAACAGACGTTGCATAATAGGACTCGCAACCCTGTTAAATAGGCCACCGCCCAATTCACCGTACATGATGTTGGAAACCAATTCGGCCTGGCCAGTGCCTGAGCTATATCTTGGTTCGTTGGGGTTCAATGTAGGGGCATTAGCATACTCGGCGCTTGTCGCAATTGCGATGATTACCACGACGACGCAGACTGGACAATGCCCGTCAGCATCAACGTAATTCAACGGACTGTTATATGTGTATTGGTACTTGTTCAGAGATTGCGGCTGAGTGATATCAGCATATGGTAGCGCCTGTTTCTCGGCATCTCCCTTGCCAAGAGCATAGACCTGATCGGGACCGCCTGAAAATTCATCAGGGCTTGTGAATCTTCCCTGAGTCGATGAGTAGTATCTCGCAAGGAAGTAGTCTAATCCCGTCTCAACGTCCCGTTCTTTTGAGGTGAACTGCTGTCTAACTCCATCATCGCCGGTATAACCCAGCGTTGAATCACGCTTGCCCTGCTGTGAGGATAAGTCCTCACCAAACGGCAGATAATCATGGCGCTTCACGTTTTCCAGCGCGCCAGTTTGATCGAACTTCATGCGCGGTGTGCCGAGGTGATCGCTCACGAGCCAATGGACGCCACCCGAAGCGCCCGTGTCGACTGGTCCATAGGCTTCGACTTCGGTTATTCGGCTGTAACCATCCACGGAAGCATTTGTGAGTACGCGGATCTTGCTGGTGCTGATAGGCGAGAAAGTAAACTTGCGCCAGATCTTGTTGTTGCCGGTGACGCTCGCTCCCGGTATCGTTATCCACGCCGAGCCCGTCCAGTACTGCACCTCATACCCGGTCAATCCCCACTGTGTGAAGATCATTGACTCAGTTGGTTCCGCAGAATTTGCCCAATTATCCTGCAGCGTAAACACACCGACTTCATTGATCGTTTTTGCCGATCCGAAATCGATTTGCAGCCAATCCGGGAACGGCGGACCAGAGTCGTTCCAACCGCCGCCGTTGGTCCAATTCAGGCTCTTGCGATCGCCGTTGTTTGCTCCCGCTGGTCCGTATCCGGAGCTGGCGCTGTTTGAAGCAGTTGCAACTGCTCCCATCGAAGCCGAAGCCAAGTTGTAACGTGGCGCCGGTGATGGACCAGTCCACGCTTCCACTTCTACTAAACGGGTATAGTTATCCGCTGATGCGCTGGTTAATACCCTGATCTTGGTCGTAGAGATCGCCGCAAACGTAAACTTTTTCCAGACTTTGTTATTGCCCGTGACAGTGCCGTTGGGAATCGTCACCCACGCGGAGCCACTCCAATACTGCACTTCATAACTAGTTGGACCAGAGACTGTGAAAGTAGTGGCTTCAGTGGGTTCGATGGGCGCCTGGTAGTTGTCCTGCGGGGTGATGACGTCAATCTCAGTAATCGTTTTCAGGCCATTGAACTGCACCTCCAACCACGATGGAAACCCAGGTGCGGCCGTGGACCAATACCCGTTCTGCCAGGCGAAAAGCCCCCTTCGGTCGCCGTTGATCGCACCCGAAGCCGCAAAACCAGAGAACGACGACGATGCAGTTGCTGTCGCACCATTTGCGGCCGAAGCGACATTCACAGGTGATGCAGTCAGCGGTTCGGCAGTCACCAATAGTTGGCCGATCCGATAGCCGTATTCTTTGCCTGGGCTGTTAAAGGCTCCATCGACCGGATACTCTGCTACCAACTCACCATCGAACCCATAAATCTGCCAGGTTTCGTCATTGCCTATTTTTCGCCGCGTACGCTGCCCATCGGCGTTATACGTGTAATAGGTAACACCTCCGTCTTTGTCACTAATCGAAACGATGCGACCTTCGGCATCGAACGTCGCATTGCCGTATCCGGTATAGATATCTTTGATTTGTTGCCCGCCGCGTCATATCGGATCTTGCGTTGGCTGTCCGCAAGAGCCAAGTCACCATCCGCGTACAGGCGGTTGGTGGCGGCCTCTATCTCAAATTTCTTGTTGTTGATTCCCGTCCCAAACGTCTTGTTAACGTCGTCGTCGATTCTACGATTACCCCAGCGGTCGTAAAGATATTCCTGCTGCCAATCCAAACCGGCGACATTGGTGTACTCGTGCACTCGGTTCAACCGGTTCAGCTCATCGTAATCGTATTGCTGGTACCATGAGGTCGGGCTCAATTGAGGATCGATGTTCGGAATGAAGACTTCCTGCTTGCGCAGGTTTCCGTTGTTATCAGTGGCATTACAACTCGCACCGGAACATTGCAAACTATATTGGTTGAGAATCTTCCCGCGATCCCAAGTGTTTCCGGTGGTGGTACTCACAAGGATCTCAGCAAGTTGTTGCCGCCAGTTGTAGAATAGTTTGTTGTAGACGGATGCAGTGGTGCCAAATTGCTCTTGCGTGAGCTGTCCACCAGAGGCATAAGAAATTCCTCGGGAGTAAGTGCGTGTCACCCCGTCACCAAGATTTCCAGTGAAGGCTAGGTCTTGAGAGTTCTTATCCGCCAAGCGTCCCGCGGCGTCGTAGTTGTAAGTAACCGAATGGGTGGAGGGATAGAACTGTTCGCTGACGCCACCAGCGCGGTTGTAACTGCGCGATACTTCGTAACCTGTATTCCATGTCCCATTGTGCTTGAAGAACTGCCGCAGGACTAAAGGTCTACCGAGTGGATCATAACTTTCCAGCACAGTCTTTTCGACGTTGTTACCCAGTGACTCGTCTCCACCTGCGTAGCTGTACCAGAGTTTGCCTTTGCCCTTGGTAGCCCCATCATAGAGGCGACTCACGTCTGGATTAATTGGAGTATTGGAGTAGTCGACTGTAGTGTTGCGATTAAGAGCGTCATACACATAGGTCGAGACTACGCCAAGGGCATCAGTTCTGTGGGTTAAGTTGCTGTTCGAATCGTACTGGTAACCCATGGACCATACGCTGTTGCCGGTAAGCGAATCGGCCAGACCCAAGTTAGCATTTGTGCCCTGTTCCGGATTGCGGGCGCGAATCAGTCGTTTTAGGGAGTCATACAAGAAGAACCGCTGTTGACTTCCCTGCGTTACTTTCACGAGATTGTCCAATATGTCGTAGGTATAGGTGGTTTGGTAATTCAGTTCAGCAGGTCCTCCAGGAACTTCCGGATCCTCATAAACGTCGATCAATCGTCCGAGCGCATCCGTGACGCTCTTTCTTGATCTCCCGGCCGGATCGGTCACCTTTACCGTGTTGCCGCTGTATACGGTGCTCACCACCGCATTGTCCGGCGTTGTGATTGAAATCACGCGGCCCAATCCATCGAACGCCTGCGTGGTCCAGACAATGCTTTGATTTGGCTGCCAGGGACGAAAGGGATTCGAAGTATTAAACGGACGGCCCAGAGCATCATATTCCGTTCGCGTAGCAATGAAGTGTGAGGCACCTTCAAATTGCCGAGACTCGGTCGTCCTTCCAAGCCCGTCATAGAGCACCTGTTGCACTATGAAATTATCGTTAAAGTTATGAAGATCCCGAGACGCGGTGATCGTTCGACCTACGTCGTCATAAACGAAACTAGTTTGAGTTGATGCTGTTGTACCAACCGCGTTGCGTATTTGAGTGGGACGGTCGAGCATGTCATCGTAATCAGTACTGGAGACGATCTGATTTTGATCCTCCCGATCTACGGTCAATCCCAGGTTGTAGTCAAACTGCGAGTAAGTTGTATGGCCCAGGTGATTAGTGACCAGCGTCGGAAATGCATAACTAGCTCTGGGCGTGGGCGCGCTGAGCTCAGCAGGTGCAGCATTCGTGCGCGCCTCACCGTTACCACCTCCAAAACAGTCCGTATAGTTGAACGTCATTGAGTGGCCGAGACCATCAATCATTTTCACGGGATGTCCCGCTAGATCATATTGAACGTAATTCACCACTGAACCGACTACCTCGTTATGTGACAACAGGTAATGCGTGGTCGCCGTGACATTGCCCCGCGTTGCGTACGAGACACCAAACGATGAATCATGTCCCGCCATTGGGAGCCCCACGACCGTGGACCAATCCTTCAGCGCCGCATGATTGGAGCCGGAATAAACATCGTATTCAAAATTTGTGCGAGCCCTTTCAACGCCGGAAGGGTCGATCGTGGAAATTTGCGTCAGCCGATCAAGAATATGAACATCATTATTGATGTAGTTAGACGAGTTGAGGTAGTTACGATGTGTATGTCTGGCGAGTGGGCCTACGGCTCCTGCGCCAAAATGATTATTCGTACAGATCGGTTTGGTTGTTGTAGTCGTCGAATCCATATGAGCCGTCCGGCTTGAGGGCAGAGACCTTGCTCACGAGATTGGCATCCACCAACGTAGTTTTCGTCTCAAGAACAAAGGGGTTCGTAGTTGGTGCGGTGTTCGGAGGATCGCCGCCGCACGGATTCACGAGGTGTGGATTGTTGTAGCACCACGAGGGTGTTCGTTGCCGCCAGTCCATCTCGACGCGGCGCAGCACGGTGGAACCGTCCATCGCAAACGATTCCGTTTTTATCTCTCTTCCATTCCACCACGGTACGACATAACCCCAGTCGCCATTGGGACCTCCATTGAAAAAATGCCTGGTCTTGGTAAGCCGATTTTCTAAATGATCGAATTGTTCGACCGTGGCGACCAAACCACTGCTGCCCTGAGGAAACCCATCAGTCGTCAGCGCGTAGGCGAAACTCGTTTTGGCTGACAAAGTTGTTCCGTTCGCATATGTCCTCTTTTCCTTGAGGCGGTTAACGACGTAAGCAGCAGGCGAGCCTGGCCCTTGAAGCAAACTCGGTTCATAGTCATATTCAGTGGCTCCTCCGGTTGGCACAACGACGCGCGCCAACCTTCCATAAACGTTGTAATAAAATTGGTAACTTTGTCCATTTGGAAGCCACACGGCCTTGATGACATTCTCCGGGTCGTAGGCGGCTGTCGGATTACTGATTATGACCATGTCGTTGGGCTCATCCGGGAATAGCTGCCCAATATTTTTAACGGTGCTGGAATCCGATGGTTGGGTCGTTCGCAAGGCGTTGTGCAACGAATCTTTGCTGATGCGAATTATGCGGTCCTCTGCCTCAAACCCCTTGTAAACAATCTTGTCGCATAGTCCGTAGGGTGAGGCCTCAACAACGTTGTAATAGATATTTACCTGACGTCCGATCGAGTCAGTTACCTTCTTAACGAGAGGATAATTGAATGGATTACTCGATTCGTATTCGTAACTAACGCGATTACCATTTCGATCTTGTACCCACATGATCCGGTCTGCTTCGATGCGAGCCTTTGATCCGTTCTTAAAATGCAAATATCCGGTTGCGCTGCCAAATGACCAAACATCCTGATCGGACACGAAAGTCATGAACTGTCCTGCAGTACTTTGAAATACCCGGCCGTAATTTATTGTTGCCGAGCCACAGCGTTGAAACGGCCTACCGTGATAGGTCGGATCACCTAACATGTGTTCCGTTCCATCCGCCTCAATGAATGTGAAATTGAACCGATGGTCTACCCACAGAACGGATCCGGTGACACAGGATTCAGCTTGCGACTGGGCTGTCGTTTCTGAGCGCATCCATCCGATGAAGCCGACTGGTACTTGAGTGTGAGCGTTGAGCCCGTAGACACTAAAGCCCGCATTGTCTGCGTACGTGGCGTCCCATTGTGTCTCTAGTGTCAGTGACAACACATGCCGGGATTCGCCTCGCCCTTGTACTGTTAACAAAGGCAGACTGAAGCTCATATTGCCGGCAAAAAGATTGACATGATCCAGATCGGATAAAGGATAGGTGCCTGCCGGTCGCCCTGGCGTCCGAGCAAGAGGGGCCGTACTTTGTGCATAAATATTAAGCGCTGGTATGGCAACTACTGCTGCGACTGCTGTTATTAGGGCTAGTACAAACCATTGTAAGTTGTACGATTGAGTTGTCATCTGAAGGCCCCTCTCGTGATGTCTGACGACAGATCTAACCGATTTTGTTAATGGTGGGTATGGAATGTCCGTCCGAAGGTTGGCCGTAAAAAGGCTTGTCGATAATTGTGAATGTCACTCCGAGCTTCAACAAACCTCATAATGGCGCGTGCGTTCCTCTATGAGATCATTGTTATGCTGATTCAGGTGCTTCCTTTACAAGCTCTAGCGGAGCGGGCGAGTCAGTTAACGACAAAAAAACAAACATTTGGACCAGTTTGCGGACTATTAGGCAGACATTTTACACATCCAGCGACGTGCGTGCGAATTCCCTCACGCGGATCTGAAGCGTCTTCGATCCGAGCGTCGGATGGGTTGCCGTGAGACGAATAACGCCTGCTGCTTCCCTCGTCTTGATCCAGACAGCACCGACGCCGCCGAAAAGCGAAAACGGATTCTCGCCGACGATCTCTCCAGGGCCTTCGAGACTCAACTTGATCGCGGCGTTCGCAAGTGGCCGAACGGCGCCATACTCGTCCGTGACGCGCATCACCACGCGTGTTGCATCGATGCCGTCGCCCACTAACTCGAGATCGTCCGCGGCGACGAGCAGTTGTCGATCCGCTCCCCTGCCGGTCATCTGTTTTGTGATCACGAGCCTGCCGCCGATGTAACCTTCGATTTTCAAATCTCCCCATGGACCATTGATGCCGGGGCGAATATTTACGACGAACGGCGGATACTGAAGATGAGGGAATGTCTTGCGGTCAGGCTCGACGTCAGCCACCACGCGATCGCCGATGTAGATCTTCAAGCGTTCACAATTTGAACAGACCATCGCGACGCTGAAACTCTCGTCGCGATCGCCGCGCGACCAGTCGAAGGCGGGTTCAAGAACGATCTCCTCCCTCGGATCGCACTGCGATTTGTAAAACCCGGCCGCCGGCTTCGGGATACGAAAGATGTCCGAAACACCGTGATAACAGATGCGATCGCTGGAACAGAAATTCCCATGGGTGTTGTAATCGAACGCGCACCAGCCCAGCCCGCCGGCATCGCCTGGCCGACGAAAGGAAACGTCTGGTGTCGATTCAGGCCACGCAGTTCGAGGTGCTTGCCGTTCAGATAGAAACCGTCGGGCGTGAAACGCGCTTCGCGAAAACCGATGCGTGTTTCGTATTCGTCAGTCAAATTAACGCCGTCGAAAAGGGAAACACGGATTTGATATAACTTCGGGTGATCGACTCCCCAAAGTTCGATTGCGCCGAGATTGGTTAGCGTGATGTCGTGGTGTGGCGCGGCGGACGAGACATTCACGCTTTGCGTCGAGATCACACGATTCCCATCGCGGAGCTCGGCGGTCAATTTACCCGCGCCCGAGCCGTTGAGGTAACAACGAACGTTAACGCTGCGATTGGTTCTTGAGTAGATACTCGATCCAAAGCGTTGGACGCTTGTCCGCGGCGCGATCGACTGTTTGGGCAAACACGCAGACTGCAAGTGTTAGCAACACAATGATTGTTTTCACATTTGATGTTTACTGCTTAGGACGTCGCGCCGGAGACGGCGACGGCTTTGGCTTCGCGTCACGACCTTCATCGATGTCCGGGGTTGCGCTGCGACTTCGCTGATACTCGATTGTGCCGCTGGAACTCTTCGACTTCTGCCCGGCCTGAATCACCGCCAACTCCGCCAGCGACGTCGTCTTGTCAGTTCCAAAACCCGAAAGCGATACGAGTTTCAGATACTGCGCCGTAACGGGTCTCGTAAAGTCGATCTGCTGCGGCGCCCATGTCGATAACAGATCGCCACGCGCGACTTCGCGCCATTCAATCCCGTCATCACTCACGTACAGCGCATAGCCGCGAATATCGCCTTCGTGCTCGCGATGGTTCTGCCGCGACATCAACACCACACCGGCCATCGCCACCGGCACCTTGAACGTGATCTTCAGATCGACCTGCTCGCGAATCGGATCGCGTTGACTGCCGACGAGCATGAAAGTATTCGGATCGCCGTCGATGGCCGAACCCGCGGAAGCGCCGTTGACATCCGCAACAGCGCCAAGCTTCTGCATCACGCGCGTATCGAACAACAGACCGCGAATCTGTTCGGGCGCGACGGCAACCTTCGGCTGAAAACAATCACTCCGCGCATAACTGACGAGCGCGTACCGGAGCTGTCGCAGGACCACATTCCCACTCGCGGGATTACTCACGTCGAAAGCCGAGACCAGCAAACGTCCCCTGCCGACAGCGACTTCGAAAAGCAGACCAAGCTTGTAGTTACGATTCCAGTCGTCGATGGCCCAAACGACCGGCTCCAGTTCCTCCGGCAGTCGATCGAGATTCACCGCGCGCACGTTCTGCATGATCTCCGCCCACTGCCAATCGAAATGCGTGCTCGACGGAAATCCGTTCAGCATGTTCGCGCGCGACTCGCCCGGCTTCCTGTCGATCCAAAGACCCAACATTCGCCCCCAGGCCGGGTTCATCAAACGATTCCAGAAAACAGGCGTGACGTCGAGCGGCGGGCTGGTCCAATCGAGATCGGCGTTACGAGCGATAAACAAAACGCGTCCGCCTGCGGTGAGTTTCACCTCGGCCTCGTCCCAGTTACTCGTGATCAAAACTTCCGGATCGCGGCCCGGCGGACATGCCCCGGCTTCGACTCCGGGAGTCGCATTGCGCATGGCGTATTCCTCCGGGTCCACACCCGGAAACACCCAGAAGTTCCATTCGTTCTCGAAGTAGTTGACGCCGCGCTTCGGTTTGGGTCCTTCGATGATCGTGCGCGTTACGGGATTGATCAACTCTTCGGGCGCCACGGTGACGACGAGCTTGTACTCCACGGGCGCGCGCAGCTTTGAAAGATCGACGTTGACTTTTCCGAGCGGAAAATTCTTTCCGATCTGGATCGTGCGTGGTTGCCATTCGCCCTTGAACTGCGTGCCCGCAATCTTCCAAAAGCCGACCGCCTTTTCGATCGGCTCCGGTCCGAAGTGCGCCACTTCAACGTCGACGTCAAACGGATCGAAATTCGTAAACACACGCTGTCGCAAACGCGCGAGCGGCACCGTTGCGTTCGAGAATTGTTTGAACTCTTCGGCTTTGACGTAAGTCTTCGGTTCCCAGAACGGGTCGAGTAATCCGACTAGCGCCGTGCCCTGACCGATGTAGTCGTGCAAGTCGAGCAGTTGATATCCGCTGAGACCGCGCGTGCGGAGATTGGCTTCGATCTCCTCTTTATATGCGGCGAGTTGAAAGCGACCGGAGTTGAAGGCGAAGTCTTTGTTCTTCTCGAGCAGTCGCTTTTCCTTCATTGAATCGCGAAAGATCTCGAAGTTGGACGGCTTTAGAAAACCAGTGAACTTCTTGATGACGTCGTAATCGGGATACGCCGCCCATTGGCCCACCTCGTGCGAGATCACTGGCAGGTTGATGTCTTCGAGTGACTCAGCGTAGTCGCGACCAAACCACGCCGACTCACGCCGCAACATCTTTGGTCCAATTCTTTGAATCGCGAGATAGTCAGTGCCATCGGTGAGGTTCGGCACTTCTCTTTCCGTGTGACCGGTGCCGGTTGTGTAAAGCCGTCGCGGATCTTCGCGACGGTAGTGTTCGACCCACTTAGTCAACGATTCGTGCCACTTCCCTTTTGGTTCATTACTCGCCGACAGCAACATGAACGATGGATGATTGCCGTAAGCCTTGATCATCCGATCAGTTTCTTCATACAACATCTTCTCCATCGGCGTGTTGGGACTGATCTCGTTCCACATGCCGGGTTCGGGTTGCAGGTAAAACCCGACCTGGTCCGCGGCTTCAAACGCGGCTTCCGGCGGCGTCCACGAATGGAAACGCATGTGGTTCAGCCCCCAACTCTTGCACGTCTCGAAGAGTTTCTTCCACGAAGCAAAATCGGTCGGGGGATAACCCGTCAACGGAAAGTCACCGCCACTGTGAGTGCCGCGAAAAATGATGGGCCTGCCGTTGAGCACAAACTCTTTTCCCACGGCGCGAAAGTCACGCAAACCGACTTTCAGATCGTAGTACTCTTCGAAACCAGCGCCTCGCAACCACAGTCTCAATGGATGCAACTTGGGATTGAACTCATCCCACGGCGCTTGATCGTGCCGAATCGGAACTTCGACTTCCGCCGTTCCGCCGGTGTCATCCCACGTCACCGGCATGACGCCAATGTCGGGCCAGATAGCCGTCAGTGTTCCAGCTCCACTCAACCCGGTCTGATTTCCGATGCGCACCTTGATGAGCATCATTCTGCGGTCCAGGTCCGGAAACACCTGCGCGCTATCGATCCAAACTCTGCCGGTATCGTTCAGTTCGATGCGTCCGACGATGCCGTTCCAACTCGCTCCGAGTGAGTCAGAAACACTGTGAGCGTCGGGCCGGTAAGGCATGATCATGCGGTTGTCGACGCGAATCGTGACCTGGTGACGACCCGCGGACAACGTGCCAAGCTCGTACACGTGCGGCGCCACCAGACTCTTATCGCTGCCGATCTTCTTTCCATCGATCCAAACAGTCGTTTCCCAATGCGGACGCTCCAACGTGAGGGTGAAGCGACGCGCAGCCTGAAACTGAAAGACGTCGAAATCGCGTTGGTACCACGCCACGCCGAGATAATGTCGCGGCGGTTGAGACAGGAAAGGAACTTTCAGCTTGTTGACGTCGGTGTAGTCTTTATAGTCTTCGCGCAGATACCAGAAACGATCGTAAAGCGAGAGCACCCACGGAGTGTCTTTCGTGATCGGGTAACCCCAGAGTTGGGCTTGAAGAGTTCCTGGCAGCTTGATCGCCGCGGGCAGGCGTTGGTTGAACCAGAGTTGTTTCTCGCCCGCATCCGTGAGGTCCAACGCGAAGCGCCACATGCCGTCGAGCGGCATCGGTCTCGCCGAGCACACGAATGCTGAAGTGAACAAAAGAACCACGACCAGAAAGATTTTTATTCGTGAGTTCACTTGCGCGCGTCCCACCACGCTTTCAACTCCGCGTCGAGTGCTTTGAGATCCGGCTTCCGTCCGGCAATCTCAAACGACTCTTTCCACTCCTTATTAAGATCGCCGACTTCCACGTTTGAGCCAACGCGAATGAAGAGTGGCAACTGGTGTGGCTCGGCGGCGACTATGATCGTTCGGCCACCGCGGTATATGCGGCTCGGGTTCCACGCGTCACGCCAGCGCGCACCCGCGGGCAGATAAACTTCCTGCGTGCGTTTGCCTTTCTCCCAAACAGGCGACACCAACAAATCGCGGCCGTAAAGATAAGTCCACCAGTTGGACCACGCCGCGGGCGCTTTAGGATCGACGAGGAATAAAGGACGAACGATCGGCATTCCCGTCTTCGTCGCTTCCTGCGCGTAACGATAGTTGTAATCGATCAGTCGCTCATGAAGTCGCGCATAAAGCCGCCAAAGCGCGATCAATTGTCTGTCATAAGCGGGTTCCCTGGGAAGGTTCCAGAACGCGACGTTCCGCGTTGGTCCAACTTCCATGATCGGGTTCAACGCGCCGAAGGCGAGCCAGCGGCCACAGACTTCAGTTTCCATCAGTTGTTCGTTGTAACCGCAAATATCGGAGCCCCAGTTTGGATAACCCATCACCGCCGAACGCTGAAGCGCGATAATCGACGCACGCAGTCCGCCCTGCGTGCCGCCAATGTCGCCGCCCCAGAATACCGAATAAGGTGAACTTCCCGTGTAAGCCGCGCGCGGCATGAGAAAGAAATCGTCGCCGCGATATTTCTTCGCGACATCATAAACGGCTTTCACGTACATCGCCGGATAAGCGTTCCGATTTTCTCGAATCGTACGACCGTCGAAGACTTTGTATGGGCCGGTTTCGGGAATGTCCTCTTCCGCGCGATCGAGTTTAAAACCAGCGACGCCAAGTCTGAGTAGCTTCGCGATTCCGTCCTGCCAATAAGCTTTGGCTTCGGGGTTCGTCAGATCGACCATCGGGTAATTGTTGCCGTTGATCGGGCGTTGTTGGCCGGCGAGCGTGTATCCCTTCGCGAGGGCGACCTTCATCATCTCGCCCTGAAAGAACGGCGCGATCCACAGGACGGTCTTTGTGTCCTGGCGTTCGAGCCAGCGCACCATCTCCGCGAAGTTGGGCAAACGGTCTTCGTCGATCTCGAAGTCGTCGTAGCCCCAGAGCTTTCCTGGTCCCCATGGCCGGTCGATCCAGTAGATGCCGTTCGGAATGCCGAACGCCTTCATCATCAGCACGTCTTCCATGATTTCCGAATTGAACGGACCGGTCACGGGCGTGCCGTCGTAATACTTCGTCCGCTGCGTGTGTTCGTCACGCCAGCGCCATGGTTTGAACATCCACTTCGGCGGGAGAAACGGTGGACCAGCATCGAGCGCGTGGGCGCGCACGAGTTCCGCCGGATGGTCCGCCCTGTAGACGCGCATGGCAAACGATGGACCTTCAAACTCAATCTGCACACGCCGTGGATCGGCGGCGGCGAAGTCGAAGACGCCGGGCCAGTTTCCTTTTATGAAAACTGCGTAGCCTGCGGAGGAGAGAAAGAAGGGCGCGTAAACCGACGTGGTCGGCTTGATGATCATCTCGACCTTTTGGCCGCGCAGATCCATCGCAGTTTGTAATCCCGGCGCCCACGATGCGCGTTGATGACCATCGACGACGCGCTCCATCAGACCGGTGTAGTACTCGTTTTTCGCCGAGGCGATCAAGAAGCCCCACTTGAGAATGTCTGAGTCGGGTTGGGCTTTGAGTGTTAGATCGAAATTCCTGCCGCTGCGCTGAACTGTGAGCGTGACAGTGCGGCCGTCCGGCATGTTGATCTTGTTACTGCGCAACGCTCGCTGTGCTGGAAGCATCGTGCGGCCGGTGGCTGTTTCGTAGAACCAGCCGTCGATCTGTTGCGCATGGGAAGTGCCGCTTAGCGTTAGTAGAAGTAGAACACAGATTGATAATCGATTTTTCATCTCAAATCGTGATTCGAGCCTTGGGTCTAACCAATTGACCATGTACAAATCGTCAAGCCGTCGAAACTCTATTGATTTTAGAAGCCATTTAATGCTCATTCATAACCAATACAACACCGGCCCCACAACAGGTAAGACCAGTGAATTACCATCAACAACCGTGGAGAATTGCCTCAGGTTCAACAAAGATAGTCATTGACAAACGCCGGGGCGGCCTCCTATGATTTTTGCGCGGCCGCTGATGTAGGGTAACGTGGGCGCACCAGCGGCTTGACCTGCCGAACCAAGCCAATCCCTATAACCTCTTTCCTCAGTCTCTTCACAAAGTTGACTTGAGCCTCTATCCCAACCATAGGAGAACGACATGTTTAAATCGACCAGGAGTGCCTTTACGGCCCTCGCTGTAACAGCCTTGCTGATGATGACCGCAGCGGTCTCTCAGGCGCAGACCACCGGTTCGGTGACGATGACTGCCACCGTCTCGAACTTTGTTGAATTAACCTCCGGCGGAGCCGTCACGCTCACCGGTAACTCCGGCGGTAGTGTTATCACCGATGGCACCGCGAACAGCCCCCTGGCAGTCGTCGTCAATCTGGGCGAACTCGGACCGAGCAATACTAATAGCTTTGTGAAACTCAGCGTCCCGGTTCGGCTCCGCAGCAACGTTGCCTATCAACTGAACATGGTTACCAGCGTTGCCGGCGCGGGCGCCACCGCGTTTAGTCTCAAAGATACTGACGTCGGTTTTGGTTTGACTCCAGCCGCGCGTCCCGCGAATCTCGCTCCGGGCGTTGACACCAATGCCACGCCGGGTGATCCCACGGTCGGCGGTTCCACGGACGTTGACGGACGCTGGGTGTATTCCGGCGCCAACTCCACTCTCGGTGCGTATGCTGTATCGGGTGCGGTTTTGAGTGGACCACGCATTAACAAGGCAGTCGCTGCCAACAGTGCTACCAACCTGACCTTCCCCGCGATCTTCGCGATCAAGCCGCAGTTCTATGATCCCGCTCCGGCGATCACGATCACGGCTCAGTTCACCGTCGTCGCGCTGTAATCTTTTCGCGTTGTTCCTTTGGTGCGCCGGCCGTCAGTTTATGCGCTGACGGCCGGAGCACTATGTCTCACACCTGCCTCAAGGAAACAAACATGCCCCGTCGATTATCCAAGTCTCTACTTCTAACCACATTCATTGCGCTCTCGGCTGTTGCCTGTTTCGGACAAAGCACCACGGGAACAGTAACGATGAGCGCGACCGTTTCGAAGTTTGTCGAGATCAACTCGGGCGGCGCCGTCACTCTTACCGGCAACTCCGGTGGCGGAGTTATCACCGACGGCACTACCAACTCGCCGCTCGGAGTTTCGATCAATCTCGGTGAACTTGGACCAAGCAACACCAATCCGTTCGTGACCGCGCTCGTTCCTTTGAAACTCCGAAGCAACGCCGGTTATGTCTTGTCGATGACAGCGGTCGTGACGAGCTCAGGCACGACGGCGAACCGAATCGGAGCCGCCGATGTCGGCTTCGGACTCGGAACGGTCAACAGAACAGGGCTCGGCGTCAATGCGGGCGCCGATACAAATGCGACTTCCGGCGATCCGACTCTGGCCGCCAACGGATCGGTGAACGCGACCAGCGGCCGTTATGAATTCACCGCTGTAAGATCGAATCTCAACGCCTTCTCTTCGGCGACGACGGCGCTCAGTGGTCCATTCATCATGAACGCAGTGCCGCGCAGCAATGCGAACGGACTGACAGTGCCGGCGTTTTTCGCGGTCAAGCCGCAGTTTTTCGAAAACGGAACCACAACCATCTCCGTCACATTCACCGTAACCGCGCCGTAAATGCGATTAACGCTCTTCACATTTCTCACGGTGTTAATTCTCATCGCTGTGGCGCAGCCTGCTGCCGCCCAGGCGCTCGATATCAGCAGTGGTGGTCTACCGACGATCACCGGCGCACTGAATGGAACCGTAACCGGCACGGCGAACGTGCAAAACGATCTGGTAGTGACGATCAATTTCGGAGAAGTCTCGCCGCTCAACACGAATGCCATCATCAAGGTCGTGGTGCCGGTCGCGATTCGGAGTAATCAACCGTACCAGGTAGCGGTCTCGATGTCGGGCATAAACAACGCGAACGCACAGGCGCTGCAAGCGTCTGATATCGGCTTCGGTCTTCAGAATGTCGCCCAACTCGGCGGCGCGGGCAAAGTCTGCACGCAGAGCACACACATCATTCGTTCCCCGTTCAACAACGATCCCGCGACTAGTGCGACGGTGGGAAGCAACGGCCGCGTGTCGTATCCATCGACGCTGGCGAACTTGTCCGGGTCGACTATCATTCTCAGCGGTCCCGAACTCTCGAAAAACAACAGCGCGAAGCGTCAGAACAGCGACGGATACAGTTTCGACGTGATCTTCGCTCTCACGCCGCAGTTCTTCGCGCCCGGAGTTTCGTCCGCGACTCTTGTCTTCACGATCTCGTCTGGTCCAAACGTGCCTTGCTGAAAGGTTCTTAAGATCGATGTCACTCGTAAAAAAAGTTTCAGCTATTCTGTTTTGTTTTCTGCTGACGGTGGTTTGCGTGAACGCGCAAAGTCCGAGTCCTGAACCAACGCCGCGATCGGGCACGGGCATCTCCGTCGCTCCCGCTCGTTTTGAGCTCGAAATGACGCCGGGTTCGGAAACAACCGTCGTCGTGAATCTCGACTACCACAGTACCGCCGAAAACTCGCAACCCGTTCGCATAGTCGCGAGCCTGAATGATTGGACCATCGATCGAGACGGCCAGGTCCAATTCGAAAAGGCCAACACGTTTCCAAACTCCGCAAGCTCCTGGCTGATCTATAGCCCGGCGGAAACAACCGTGATACCCGGAAATCTCCACGCGATTCGCGTCACGATCACCGTGCCGAAAGATGCGACGCCCGGAGATCACCTGACCGCGCTGATCGTCGAACAGCGGCCTGACAACATCAAGCTCACTGACAATCGACGACAGATGGTGATTCGTTATCGAATGGCCGCAGTGTTCTACATCAAAGTCCCGCAACTGCGTCGCCAGGGATCGCTCGAGAGTCTGCGTGCGGAGGCGAAAGGCGATCAAGTGGTCGTCACTCCCCTGCTGAAGAACAGCGGCAACAGTGTAGTTCGGCCGCTTACGTCGTTGAAGGTGACGGACAGCGCCGGTGCGTCTGTTGTCGATCTACCGCAAAAGGAATCGTTGCCGTTGCTCGGCGGCGCTGAGTTGCTGCAACCACTCGTGATCGACACGCGTCTCGCGCCGGGCACTTACAGCGTGAAGTATCGAGTTGATTTTCAGGATGGCAGTAGACCGACTGAAGGGATCACGGAACTCATCGTTCCGGCTCTCCAACGAACGTCAACTGAAGCGACCACGCCGCGTCTGACTTCGGCTGCAAACGAATGAGTAACGTGATCTGCAAAGCGTTGTTTGGAGACTGGAGCGTGCCGCCGAGTGAGACTCGCGGTCCGGTTAGCACCAGCGACGCTGGAAAAAGATCGGTCGCTTCGACAGCGCTGGCAACGTGCGGCGCCACCAATGTTCCAGTCGCACGCGCGTCGATCATGGAAAGTTCAGCGACATCGGCTGTCGTGGAATCGATCGAAGCGAAGACTTTGAAACCGCTGTTTGAACGCACGAGCAAAGGCACACGAATAACGCGCGATTCACGGTTCGGGCTCGACAAACTCACACGAACGGTGTTCCCGCTTCGGATAACGTCGCGACTTATGTTTTCAGGATTGAAACCCGGGGCGATCGAGAGCGCAACGGTTTCACTGACGGTGGCGGTCAGCGTCACCGAGCTTGTCTGTGCTTCAACACGGGCGCACACGACGAACATCAACGCAATGAGCGTGAAGACGTAATGACACCTCGGCCCCGACTGACTCGCCCGACTCGTCGGCATCATGTGAGAACTCCTTAATTAGGTACGTGAGTTTATAACACATTCAATAGCCCCGCACTTCTAGTCTTAACCGCACCATGCATCATTTGCTCAGAATTTCAGCGATCGTGATCCTCTCCTGTGTGGCGATCGGCACCATTCTGGGTAAAACACCTGCCAACACGAGCACGCAACAAGGCTCGGTGATCATCGTCAACGAACGTGCGCTCGTTGGACCAAACAGCGCCGCGCAACTACGCGGCGGGCGTCTGTTTCTTCCCATCTTCACGATCGCGCAGGCGCTCGGCGACACGCTTGGTTCGGACGCGGCGTTGCGAGTCGTTACGGTTCGTCGCCAGAGCGGCACGATCGCCGTTTTCAATGCTCCGCTGAATGAAGTGCGCGAGAACGGCGCTCTGATTCTCACCGTTTCCGGCACCGCCGACCTGATCTTCCCTCCTTCGCCAAACGAGTTGATGCTTCCGGCCGAAATCGTCGCCACGCTGCTCGACGTTACGGTTCGTCGCGATGAAAGTCAGGCTGTCGTGATCACGCGCAAAGGTATACAAGCCGAGACGATTCGCAGCGGAGCCAAACATGTGCCGTGGGAGATCTTTCAGATCGAGTACGACTACAACTACAGTCGCTACACTTCGGCGGGCGATCACAGCCTCGTGCTGCGCGGCACGGGACGTGTCGGCGACGCGAGGTTGAGTTTCACGGCTAACGCGGCGATGGGCCTGATCGATAATTCGTCTCGTCCGACGTTGCAGGGTGGCACTGTCCGGTTGGACCGCCCGAATGGTCAGAGTTTTGTCGGCGGTGAATTCGGCACCGGCACGGACGTTGAATTTCTGACTGCGGCAGTGCGCGGCGGACTCGTTCAATTACCGTTGCATCGTGTACGGCTGGACGTCTTCGGAGGACAAACGACTTCCGGAATACTCGACGGAAATCTTGATTCGTCGCGACCGAATGTATTCTCGCCATTCGCATTTCGTTACGACACTCGCGTCGCGGGCGCGATCGTCACGACTGCCAGACCGACGCCACGCCAGTCAGACTTCATCGTCTCCGCTGGCGGGATGCATTTCGGTGGACCGAATCGCAGTGGGAACATGGTCGCCGGGGGAATCAAGTACGTTTCGGGCTTCACTCGTTTTCAGGCGGACGTCGCGGCGGGGCAGTTTTCGGGAACGAATCGCGATGGGAGTGAAACCAAAGGATCCGACTTCGCGATCAATCTCAGCGGCTCCTATCGACTCATGGACCAGTTGGTCCTACAGGGTCGTTATACTCGCGTGGGCGACAAGTTCCTGAGTCCGCAAGCCGGGATACACGCGCCGATCGATGCGGTTGCGGCAAGCGTGAGCTGGCAGCCTCGTAAATGGATAACGGCAGGATTGAGTGGCAGCACCGCGACGACTCCCGGCCGAATCGGACAATTCAATCGCTACGTTACCGCGACACTCAATCTCGCGCCGGACAGTCATACGCTACCGTCTCTCTTTATCTCTCACACGCAGACCACGACCACGCAGTTGCGCGACTCTTCGTTCACGTTGATCACCGCGACGAAACGGTTTCGTCGTTGGAATGTTTTTGCGAATGCGTCGCGTGTGCAGACGTTTGGCAAAGCGGCGCTCAACTTTCAGGGCGGCGGGAATTTCAGGATCAACGAGTCGAACGCGCTCGAAGTGAGCCAGTCTGTGGGAAGTCACGGTCTTCTGAATGGACTGGCGACGTGGCACGTGTCGAATCTGTTTGGTGACCGGATCGGCTTTAGTGGCGGACTGGGTTACACGCGCAGCAACTCGGCTCCGCTTTACATGTCGCAACAGGTTTCGACGTACGTGAAGTTGCCGCGCAGCACGAGCGTGCAGTTCAGCTACCTGCACACGCAAACCGGAACGACCGCCTTACTCACCTTGCACGGACTGTTCTTCTCGTCGAAACGCGCCGAGCGCGCTATCAACGGACCACTCACGGAGATCAACTCCTACGCCGCCGTCTATGGTCGGGTTTACCAGGACGTGAATCTTAACGGCCGCTTCGATCTCGGCACCGATCAGCCGCAGGCGAATGCGCGCGTGCGGGTCGATGGAAACCGCTACGTGACGTCCGACGCGAACGGCAACTTTCGCATCGACAGCATTGCGCGCGGTGAGCATTCGGTCTATCTCGATCTGTTGTCGGTGCGCGCTGATCTGACGTTGCTGGATAACACGCAGCAGTTGATCTTGATCGACAAGCGCGACGCCATTGTTGATTTTCGTGTCGTGCGTACCGGAAGAATCAGCGGGTTTGTATGGCTTGATTTGAATGACAACGGGCGCGTCGACGATGGCGAGAGTCCGTTACCTGATGTTCGTGTGGTGACCGGCAGTGGTCGCGACACGCTGACGGACCAGAACGGATACTTCATCATCGGCGACCTGCCCCCGGGCGAGCACATACTGTTGTTGGACGAAAAAACCCTACCGGAACGAACCCGCTCCGCCGGCTCCAAACCCGTCACCGTCGCGGCCGCAGCCGAAACCTCCACCACCTTCCCCATCACCCCCCTCCCCGACCAGATCAAGCGCTTCCCGCGCGACTAGATTAGGTCCCTATTAGTTCTGCTTTGGACCTTTGGAAATTCTGATCCGCCCGCCTCTCACTGTGATGATCGCGGCATCTTGGAGTTCGGCTTCATAACGCTCTAATAAATCCTGAAAAATCAACTGGCGTTCTGGGGCGGGCACGTCCGGTAGGCGGACCAGACCAGCGTGGGAAACGTGTTCGAGGTAGATTAGCTCACCAAAATCGGAGTCAATCGTTACGAGGATTCGCGTCTCTTTCGCCGCCCAGTCGAGTAATGCTCGGTCTCCTGGGTCAGGCCCGAGTTCACGAGACTCGACCACATCATGTCCCTGGTTGCGAAGCCAATCAGCGAGGAGCCGGCCGGCGCAACGATCTACTAAAAATTTCATCAGCCTGAGATATGGACGGAGTCGAGCTTATCGTGCGCAATTATGGCGTGAGCATAAGCAAGACACGCCCTGAGGTCTTCAGGTTCCAAATCAGGGTAGTCCGTGAGGATAGTCTCAGGAGTCTCCCCTTGAGCAAGCAAACCGAGAATTAATTCAACGGAGATTCGCATACCCCGAATGATTGGCTTACCACCAAAAATCTCCGGGTTCACTGTTATGCGTCTAAGGAGTGTCTCGTCGATCACCGTTATTAGTTCGTTCCGTCTTCGTTCTAGCGAAGAATTTATTCGCTACGACATTGTAGATTCAAAGATGCTTTTTTTCCATAGAAGCGGTGAGGGTGGAGCAGTCCATCCTGACTACCTTATAGCTCCCGTCCACAATCGCCGGCCGCGTCTTTACTATCAACTCGGCGTGGGTCTTGTCTTCCACAGATCTACAGATCTCGCGGGTGAGTTGTCGGTAGACGCGGAATTCAGGGTAGGGTGGGACGTTTAGCTCGGCCATGGACCACTCGTGAAGCGGTAACATGCGCTCGCCACTGCTCGTTGCGAAGACTTGCTGCTTAGCGATCGGGGCTAGTCGGTCGTAAACTGATCCCGCTACTCGCACGACACCTACCGGCGTGTTGCCTGAATACAAGGCGCCTGACAGATACAAATCCCACCAACCCCAGAAGCTCAAAACCGGCAACACAACATACAAAGCCGCCACAATTACTGACGCGCGAACAGCAGTGTTTCCCGCACGCCAGTAACTAAACACTTGCCCGATTGACGTGTCGCTGCGCCAGAACAGGACCACCACCATCAACACTAAAGCGCCGTTCCAAGCCCATACGACGTTGTTCTGGTTCTGCGCGATGAGCAACCCCAATATCATTCCGTGCATCGCTAAGGCGAGGAAGATACAAATCTTTCGTGTCTTCTTCAGCAGGAGTCCGAGCCCGGTAAAAATCTCAATCGTAGCGACGCCGACACCGAGCGCCGACAATTGCGACGGCGAGAGCACCAAAATTGGCGTTAGAAGTTGCGACAGCACCTCGTGACTGAACGAGTAGTTGAGTTTCTGAAGTCCGCCCCAGAAATAAAGCGACGCCACGATCAACTGCAAAAGCGTAAGCACGGCTGACCTCTCGTCACGACTTTGCCGATGGTCTAACGCAAGCACGACAAACACCGCCAGGTACTGATAGACCCACGGTTGCAGTCGCGTCTGGTCCAGTAGACACAAAACGACGAGCGCCACGATGGCCACAATCAAGTACTTCATCGGCCGCTTCGCAAATACCAACGCGACGACAGCAGCCGACAGCAGACTGCTGAGGAGATATTCAGCTGCCGGCACGACCTGCTGCGGCAAAGCGAGGAGAAGCGGAGCGCGCGGGAGTGAGCGCGAGATGGGGAACCAAAGATTGATTGAGAACGCGATCCCGCAAAGCAGCGCCGCGCTCGTGACGCGCCTGAGTGCGCCCAGCCGGTCATTGAGGATTCGGCTCATAAGATCATCGGAGAACAAAACGGAAATGACGTCACGTACCTTTGCACTCGCCGTCTTTTGCCTGCTCCTGTTGACGAACACGGCGTACGCCCAAACGCCTTCACCAGTCTCGTATCTTTTCGTCGAAGTGAAAGACACATCAGGAAAAGCTGTAGACGACGCTACAGTCACCTTTGACACGATTAAAACCAAAACTGATAAAGACGGAGTTGCGAAAGCAAGTCATCTGAGCTGGTACGATCAACGCCGTTACGACTTGCAAGTTTCAAAAGCCGGCTACTTAACGTCCGAGCATGTGCTCTTCCGTTATTGTTCTCAATCGTACTCCATTCACATTAGAGAAAGCTTTCCTGACAGTGCCCCGGATCGAACGAACTTTAACGCGATTCCAATCACTATCAGGTTGTTAAAAAACCCGGTAACGAAAGCGGAACGACGGTCCGTCGAAGCCGAGAAGCGCAAGCGTCAATTCCTGCTGGCTGCCAAACGGGGCGATGCGGCGAGCCTGCGCAAATTATTGGACGCCGGTGTGACTCCGCACACAGCGGACGACAACGGAGTGCCTGCAATCGTCTGGGCTGCGTTCGGCGGTGACGCTGACACGATCAAAACGTTGCTCGACCGGGGAGCAGTTGTAAGCAAGAAAAATACACTGGCCCATCAAGCTCTGTTGATCTACCTAACCGACGGCGTACGCAATGACAAACGCTACGTGGAGTATCAGGCTGCGGCCCCGCAGCGCGAAGAAGGTGTGCGCAGACTGGTCGAGGCCGGCGCCGGCTTGAACATACAGGGCTCTTACCGCGGAACGGTACTCAACAACGCAATTCAACTCACCCGTTATGGTGATCAAACGGCTCTCGCCTCGACGTCCTATTCCCTTCCCGTCGAATCAATCAAAACGCTGCTAACCGCAGGCGCGAACGTGAACGCTCCCGATATTCGCTGGCAAACGCCTTTGATGTCGGCGGCGGCGCATCTGTCAGTAGGGTTAATCAAAATGCTGCTCGACGCCGGCGCCCGCCCCTCAATAAATGCAAAAGATAAAGAAGGGCGAACGGCTCTGATGTTCGCGGCGGAACGAGGGAACGCAGAAGCGATCAAGATGTTGCTTCAAGCCGGCGCGGCCATCAACGACAAAGACGCCCACGGACAGACTCCACTGATGTACGCGCGTGGCCACAGGTACACCGGCATCTCAAGTTTAGCTGCGGGAAAAACCTTGATCGCAGCCGGAGCCAGCGTCAACGTCGTGAGTGATCCAGGACAGACGCCGTTGATGATGGCCGTGCAGCGTCACTATGTAGACGAAGTCAAAATGTTCCTCGCGGCGGGCGCCTCGGCTAACGCGAAAGACAATCAGGGTAGGACGGCGCTGATGTACGTTAAAAGTGAGCTATACGACGACGCGAGTCCCGAGTTGGTCCGAGTTCTGCTTGCAGCAGGCGCGGACGTCAATGTCGTCGATAACGACGGAGCGACGCCTTTGATACTGCTGACATCCCAAAATTTTTCTGAGATGGCAATCGTAGCCCTGCTTAGAGAGGGTGCTCGTACTTCCATCAATGCGCAGGACCAACAGGGTCGAACAGCATTAATGATCGCAACCCAAAATGGTTACGCGGAAAGGCTCATCAGCCATTTGCTCAAAGCAGGTGCGGACCCGAATAAGAAAGACAAAGCAGGAAGAACGGCGCTGATGTACGTCATCGAATGCCGCGTCTGCGGAAGTGAAGACCAGATCGCTGGGAGGGTTCGGGTACTATTGGAGGGAGGCGCTGACGTCAGAATCAAAGATGATCAGGGGCGTACGGCTCGCATGTTGGCGCAGCAGATCGGCCTCAAGTCAGTCATCGAGTTACTGGAACAGGCCGAGCGCCGCCGATAAACATACTCCGGTCACATGACAAAACGCTTCGGCCCGAACCTGAAACCTCACCTTCTTCGAAAAACGCGAAGTTCTTAGTCAGTTCGGCGTCCCAGTTTACGAACCGACAGAATCGTGCGTGTGGTCGTAGTCGACTGCCGCAACGTGGCGTTAATCACGTCAGCACCGGTGACGACGCCGATAGCCCCGCAAGATACAAAATCTTTTTCATGTTCCCACCGTTGCGGACAGTCGCGCAGAACGTCATGAATTCGTGTTCTCTTTCAAGGTAACTGGGGTGCCATGAAAATTTCGGGTCGTTGCTGATTGCAGTAATCGTCGTAAGTTCCTCAAATGCTCAACAGGGCCTCAATAGACTGTTGTCGCGGGATGTAGTAGTAAGCGAAGTCGAAGCTCGCGACTTAAGCCCGATCGAGATTGCTGACTTAGAGAACGCCGGCAATGGTGACTGCGCCCTGTCGCAATACAATCAGTTGAAAATGATGGGCCACCCGCTCGCCGTAACTCTGTTCGATTCGCTGTTTCACGACCGAGTACTGCGAGCGTCGAAGTGTTGAACGATTACTCCCTTCGCTTCGTGCGGCTCTTCGTGGCGGCCACGTCCACCTGGCGCGCGGCTTCGTCGATCTTGTCGATGTTGACTGACTCGACGACGGCGCGATGATCGCGACGCTGTTTTTGCCACAACAACTGTTGGTGAGCGAGTTCTTCAGCTAGCGGCTCGTAGATCTCGCGGTGACCGGTGTCGTCGGCGTAGTCCCAGAGGCCGCTGTAGCAATGCCGATCGTCTCCCCAGCCGGGATAGTCGATGATTGGATAGAGACACAATCCTTCGAGTGGAACACCAGCAGCCGAGACGGCCCGCGCCTCCTGACCGATGTAACGCAACCACGACGGACGCGCGTCGCCTTCGATCCCGGTTTCGGCGATGAAGATCGGCCGGCGGTAACGTTCGTAAAGTTCAGTCAACATTTCGCGGATCCGACGGTGCAACGGATGCGACGGCGGAAGCAGTACGTCCGTACGTCGTCGCGATCGCGGCGTGTGTGGATCCTGATGAATCCATTGATTGTTTGAGTAATAGTTCGCGCCGAGAATGTCGAGATACTCAGGACGCCCGCCGAGTTCCGGGCAGAGCCGGCCGCCGAGCATGTCCCACGCCTGAAACTGCGACTGCCGATACGATTCAGCCGCCTCAGCCTCCTCCGGATAATCCGGATCGACTGCGATGTGAATGATCGGTTCGGCGTGACAGATTCGAGCCGCGGGATCCACTTCGCGCACGGCTTGAATCGCCGCGATCGCCGCGCGAACGAGTTGTGCTTTCAACTCCGGACCGCGTTTCTTGCCAAAGGGATTCAGGAACCCGGCGTCGCCGCCGCCCCACGACACAAACGAGATCTCATTTACCGGCGTGAAGAAGATCGGGCTGCCTGTTTCTTCGAGAATCACTTTCGCGGTCGCGCGCGCGAAACGTGCAAAACGATCGACAAACGATGCGCCCCAGATGTTTAACCCGTCAGGCCAACCGTAGTGGAGCAAATCCCAGATGACTTGTGTTTGTGTTTCGCGCGCGGCGCGCAACATCGGAACGAGGCTCGAAAAATCGAAACGAGCGGAGTGTTTTTCGATGAGGTGCCATCGCACGCCGTCGCGCGCGGTGCGAATCCCGACCTGCTGGAGTCGCGCATAATCCTCGAGCGCAAACTCATCGTGCCGCGTCGCGGCGATAAGATCGAGCCGGAGCCCGGCGAAGCTTCCCATCGCCTTGCGCCTGGGTAGCCGGTGCGTCGAGCATTCAAATCCCCCCATCCAAAAGCTTTGGAAAATGGAACTGTCGGTTGAAGTTTGTAGATCGTTCGTCTCGGTCAGCGTGGAACTCATTGGGCTAATATAAATATCCGTGTCCCAAAACCGAAATCGCACGTTGCGAACCCCGATCAGGAACACGGATTCTTTACAATAATGACAAAAGCTATGGCCGAATTGCCACTTTCATCACGCCGTCCATGCGCTCGCCGAACAAATCATACGCGTCGCGAATCTTGTCTAATGAAAAACTGTGCGTCAGCAACGGCGTCAGATCGACGCGGCCGCGGCGGACGACTTCCATCAAACGTCGCATCCGCTCCTTACCCCCAGGACAGAGCGTTGTGACGATACGATGATCGCCGATGCCCGCCGCGAACGCGTCGTACGGAATCTGAAGCTTGCCCGAGTAAACGCCAAGACTCGACAACGTTCCGCCCGGACGCAAACTCCGCAGTGCGCTCTCGAACGTCTGTTGCGTGCCAAGCGCTTCGATAGTGACATCCGCGCCGCCGCCAGTCAGTCGTTTCACTTCAGCGACGACGTCGAAGTCGCGATAATCGAGCGTCACATCCGCGCCCATACGTTTCGACATCGCGAGGCGATTGTCGTCGCCATCGACGCCGATGATCAGCGACGCTCCCATCAGTCTCGCGCCTGCCGTGGCGCACAATCCGATCGGCCCCTGTGCAAACACGACGACTGAGTCGCCGATCTTGATCCCCGCTGACTCCGCGCCGCTAAATCCGGTCGAAGCAATATCCGCGAGTAGTACCACCTGCTCGTCTGTAAGCTCGTCGGGGATCTTTGCGAGGTTCGCCTGCGCGTGAGGCACACGCAGATACTCAGCCTGCGCGCCGTTGATCGTGTTGCCGAATCTCCATCCGCCAAGTGCTTCGTAACCTTCACCGTGTCCGCATTGCGACGTGTGGCCAGACAAACACGCGCGACACTGACCGCACGGCGTGATTGCGCCGACGAGCACACGATCGCCGATCTCGTACCCGGAGACACCTTCGCCAAGCTCTTCGATCACGCCGACCGGTTCGTGTCCGATCACGAGTCCCGGACGCACCGGGTACTCACCGCGCACGATGTGCAGATCGGTTCCGCAGATCGTCGTCAGCGTCACGCGAATAACGGCTTCACCCGCAGCCGCGCGCGGTTTTTCCACCTCCTCGATCCGAATATCGTTCTTCGCACGGAAAACATTTGCTTTCATTTTCCAACTACTCCTTCGCTGCCGGTTTGCAGCGCACTACTTCAACCGAACACTTCGCATGTGACACTACTGCCTGCGACACCGAACCTAACAGGAAGCGTTCCCATGCTCGGTAACCATGCGAGCCCAACACGATCAGGTCGGCGTTCCAGTCTTCTGCCTCGTCGAGAATGACGCTGCGCGGCGTGCCGGGTAACAGAGCGCCGTCGAGCGCTATCGTCTTACTCAGTCGCGGTTTCAACTTGTCGATCGCGCCGTCGACGATGTTCTGTGCCTGCTTGCGTAGTTGAACGTCCATCTCCTCGAAGTATGTCATCGGGATCGCCCAGGCTTCAGGCGTGGGCGGCGCCGGAATGTCGTAAGCGGTCAGCACTTTGATCATCGAGCCTTCCGGCCACGGCCGGCGCGCGACTTCTTCGATTGCAGTGTCGCTGCAAGGCGACCCATCAACGGCTAAAAGTATTTTCATCACACACCTCCCTCGAACACGGATCAAAGGCACGATTCGTACCGGCGGAAGCGCGAGCTTTTTGTTGAGTTTTTGAATAGTTATGGTGCGCGGTATTTCACACCGACCGTGAAAATTCACTCACGATCGCGGGCGCAAAGTGCGTGAGATTGAGGTTTTGAATCCGCGCAGAAGGGTCAGGATCTGAATCCGCCCACAAGGGTCATGTTCCTGGCAGCGGCTCCGCTGCAAAAGGGACCTTTAACCCAAAGCTCCGGCACAGACGTTGCACCGGCGGAACTCAGGAGGCAATTATGTCAACACCAAATACTTACATCGAACCAACCGCGCCAAAGGCCCCACCGGCCCAACCAAACATGACAGACGAGCACCAGCACGAGGTTCGTTGTGGCATGTGCGCCAAGGAGCTTTACGTGGACGACGAAGGTTATCGCCTTTACACCGAAGCGCTGATCTCCGGTTTAGACAATCCGTTCCGCTGTGAGATCTGCAACGAGGAATACGACGATCTCGCCTACGAAGGCTAGCCCGCTTTACCGAACGAGGAGTACGACGCTCGCCTACGAAGACTAGCCCGCTTTATCGACGTACACCCGCTAACGCACGGGGCGCAACTTCCCTGACGCGAATACGAGCGTCCAGGATGGTTGCGCCGTTCTCGTGAACGACGAACGGGTTCAAATCCAGCTCCGCAATCTGCGGGATGTCTTCGACGAGCGCGCTCACACGCAACAACCCGTCTTCCAACGCCTCGACGTCAGCAGGCGCACTCCCACGAAAACCCGTCAGCAGCGGATACGTTTTAAGTTCGCGAATCATCTCGGACGCGTCTTCGTTTGCGAGCGGCGTCAGACGCACCGAAACGTCTCGCAACAACTCCACCTGGACACCACCCGCGCCGCACGCTACGACTGGCCCAAACTGCGGATCGTGTACGACGCCAACGAGCATCTCGATACCGCGCCCCGCCATCTGTTGGACCACAAAACCCGACGGCGAATGTCCCTGCGCGACCAACCGTTCATTCATCTCGCGCGCAACAGCGCGAACGGCTTCCGGTCCATCGAGACCCAGCCGCACTGCGCCGGCTTCAGTCTTATGGACCACGCCCGGAGCGATGGCTTTCAAAGCAATCTCGCCGCCAATCTCAGCCGCAGCGCCCGCGGCTTCGTCAACACTCGCGACGATTCTCTGTTGGATCAAAGGCAGACCATAACAGGAACCGATCCGCGCGACTTCATCAGGCGTCAACCAACCTTCGCCACGCGTCAATGCAGCAGCCACGATCGACGCGGCCTCGTCCGCACGAATATCGTCAAACCGCGACGGATACGTTTCGTGTTTCTCACGCCACTGTGCATAACGCGTCGCACGCGCCAGCGCGATCGCCGCCGTCTCGGGAAACGAATACGATGGTATGCAGCTTTTGCCCGTGCGTAGCTCCTTCGGCGATGGATGCGCGGAAAGGAAGACACTCAGAACAGGTTTCGTCTTTTCGATCTGTTGCACTGCTTCGACGATGCATTTCGCGACGTCGTCGGCGCGCGTCACGAGCGGCGGAGTGAAGATCACGATCAGCGAATCGACATTCTCATCGTTGCCGACGATCTCGATTGCTTGTCGAAAATGTTCCGCGGGCGCGGACGCGATCATGTCGACCGGATTAACGACGCTGGCGCCGGCAGGAAGAAACTCGCGCAACCTCACCTGGCTGTCGTTGGATAAAACGGGGACCTCCAGCCCGCGCGCTTCACACGCATCGGCGCAAAGAATCGCGGGACCACCGGCGTTAGTAATAATGCCGACGCGGCGGCCAGTGGGCAGCGGCTGATTTGCCAACAACGACGCGACGTCGAACAACTCCGCGAGCGTGTCAGTACGCACAACGCCGGCTTGTCTGAACAACGCATCGACGGTGACATCCGACGCTGCGATCAGCGCACCGGTATGCGACGAAGTCGCGCGTGCGCCCGCCGCGGAACGACCACTCTTCACCACGGCGATCGGTTTCTTCCGTCCCACACGACGCGCGATTTCCGAGAATTTCTTCGGATTTCCGAACGATTCGAGGTAGAGAAGAATCACGTCCGTATCGTCGTCAGCCTCCCAGTAACGCAGCAGATCGTTACCTGAAATATCGGCTTTGTTACCGACTGAAACAAACGTCGAGATACCAAGATCGAGCGAGTTCGCAAACTCCATGATCGCGAGTCCAAGCGCGCCGCTCTGCGACGAGAAACCGACGCGTCCACGCGGCGGAACACCGGGCGCAAACGTCGCATCGAGCGACACGTTCGGATTCGTGTTCGCAATGCCCATGCAGTTTGGACCAATCAGTCTCATGCCGGCGTTGCGGCAGACGTTGATCAGTTCGACCTGTCGCGCCTTTCCTTCCGGTCCTGTTTCAGAAAAGCCGGCGGAGATCACGACCAGCGCCCTGACTCCCTTTCGCGCGCACGCACTCGTGACTTCAATAACCTTCGCTGCCGGCACGACGATCACCGCGAGATCAACCGGCCCCGGAACATCTTCGATCGACGCGTAAGCCTGAACACCTTCGATAACCGCAGTCGTGGGATTGATCGGATACACCGGTCCATGGAACCCGTAGCTCAGCAGGTTATGAAAGATCTCGCCGCCGATCGTGCCGCGTTGGCGTGACGCACCGATCACCGCGACCGCGCGCGGTTCGAAGAAAAGCTTCAACGCGTTTACCGCGGCGATCGACTCGCGTCGTTCAAACTGTTGCCGCGCTTCCGCCGTGAACGACGTGGGAAATACAACATGAAGCTGACCGGCACTCGCATTCACCTCGACCGGAAAACCGGATCGCCTGAACACGTGAAGCATCGCGTGATTCGCGGCGCCGACTTCCGCTTCAAACACCTTGATTCCATTTGCGGCGGCCACATCGGCGAGTTGGACCAGCAGGATCGTGCCCAGTCCTCGTCCCTGAAAATCGTTGGCGATCGTAAACGCGACCTCCGCCTGCTCGTCGCCACTCACGGCATAAAATGCGTGGCCGACGACGCGTTCTTCGTCACCACTGGTGGCGATTAAGCCGAAAGCACGGTCCAGGTTCGCCTCGCGATGCGCCTCAGCCGCCAGCGAAGCACTGTTTTGCAAACAATAAAATCGCAGCCAGCGCGACTCTTCCGAAAGCGAACTCAGTAACGCGCAAAGACCGGCTTCGTCCGCCGGGCGCATGATGCGAATGTGTACGGTTGAACCGTCGCGCAGGACTACGTCGCCTTCGCGCGGCAAGTTGCTGCTCGTCTGCGGAATCGTTTGATTGACAGGCATGGTTAAGTGAATAGTATCCAATGTTCTTAGCCTTCCGAAACTCCAGTGAGGCGCTCAATCCTGATTCGGAAAACAATCACTTCGGGCGGAGAGCCGTCGACGGCGATGGCCGACTCGACCGGCGTCAACATCGGAAACTTCTTGAGGAGGCTCTTGATGACCGCGGCCCTTTCGTCAGACTTTCTAAGTTCCTCATAATTTCCAAAGGCAATCGCGCTGCGCCAGCGAAAGTCGGCATGGATCTCGTCGACCTGAACACAGGCGCGCGGATTCTCACGAAGACTGGCGATCTTCAATCCCGGCAGCGAGTGGCTGTACAAATAATCGCCGTGCAGGTAGCAGTTGATCGGTACGACGTACGGGTCGCCATCGACGATGCAACCCAGCCGCGCAATACGTGCTTCGTCAAACAGCGCTCGGGCCTCGTCATTACTCAGCGTTTTTATCATGTCACTTCCTCGTCGAGCATAGGAGCAATAGTCGTACCCAGCTGTTACATCACTTAACAGGCGCGTGCTCCACGCCTGACTGTGGACTTTTTCTCATCGGGTGCGAAAGCTTACTCATCCAAGACTCTCGCCTGCTCCAATTTAGTGCCGATTTCAAACGGCATGGTCCTTGCCACTGGCCAGAACGGAGGTGAAAGCCATGACAACGTCCGAACTGCCAAAAGATGAGCGCGATATTCTCGACGTCCTCAAGGACGAGTTGGACTTTATTCTGAAGGGAGGATATGGGCGATCAGTTCGTACGCCGTGGCAAAGCAAGTCGGCCTTCCAGGATTCTTTGTCCTGCATTAACTACGGTTACCCATATCGCGCTCACCCCTGTAACGAATGCCACTTGCTCAGTTTTGTCGATCCGGAACACCGGACGGAACAAGTGCCTTGCCACTTCATTCCTTTAAACACTGATGGGGATACCATCGAGGAGCTGGAGGCGGAGGACAACCAGGCAAAGCTCGAGCGAGAAGTAACAGCGTGGCTTCGTGCCAGGATTCAGGAAATCGAGGAGAAACGTGCCCAGCACGCTCCCAGCGTGACTCCTCGCGTAGCGGCTTAAGCGCGGGCGCGCGGTCTTTTAATAAGCCGTAACGAAGCACACAAGGCACAAATGAGATGACTCCCTGCTCAGACTCATTTTGTGCCTTGTGTTTTTTAAAGGAAACGCCAGCCAATGACACAAACCGTAACCATCGACGGCAACGAAGCAGCGGCGCACGTTGCTTACAAGACTAACGAAGTCATCGCCATCTATCCGATCACGCCTTCGTCGGCCATGGGCGAATCCGCCGACGCCTGGGCGGCTGCGGATCAAAAGAACATCTGGGGAATGCGGCCAGTCGTACGCGAGATGCAATCCGAAGGCGGCGCCGCCGGCGTCGTCCATGGAAGTTTGCAAACGGGCTCGCTCACGACGACGTTCACCGCGAGCCAGGGTCTGCTGCTGATGATCCCTAACATGTTCAAGATCGCGGGCGAGCTGACGAGCACCGTGTTTCACATCGCCGCGCGCACGATCGCCACTCACGGGCTCTCCATCTTCGGCGATCACAGCGACGTCATGGCTGCGCGTTCGACCGGTTGGGCTATGTTGTTTGCCAACTCGGTTCAGGAAGTAATGGATTTCGCGCTGATCTCCCAGGTAAGCACGCTGGAAGCTCGTATTCCGTTTCTTCACGTGTTCGACGGTTTTCGCACGTCACACGAAGTCATGAAGATCACGAAGCTTTCCGACGAAGAGATTGCGGCCATGATGGACCGCGATCTCGTGCGAGCGCATCGCGCGCGCGCACTCACTCCGGATCGGCCCGTCATCCGCGGAACGGCACAGAATCCCGACGTCTTCTTTCAGTCGCGCGAACGCGCCAACGCCTTCTATCTCAAGACGCCATTAATTGTGGAAAAAAAGATGGAGCGCCTCGCGCAACTAACCGGGCGTCGCTACAAACTCTTCGACTACGTTGGCAATCCTGAGGCCGAACGCGTGATCGTGATGATGGGCTCGGGTTGCGAAACCGCTGAGGAGACTGTCGATGCGCTCAATCGCAGCGGCGAAAAGGTCGGGCTTCTGAAAGTGCGGCTTTACCGGCCGTTCTCGATTTCGCATTTCGTTGATTCGTTGCCGGCGTCGACGAAAACCATAGCCGTTCTCGACCGCACAAAGGAGCCGGGAAGCACGGGGGAACCACTTTATCAGGACGTCGTGACCGCACTCGCCGAAGCGCAACGGAGTGTTCGCGTAATCGGTGGTCGCTATGGCTTGTCGTCGAAAGAGTTCACGCCGGCGATGGTCAAAGGCGTGTTCGACGAGCTGAAGAAAACCGAACCAAAGAACCATTTTTCGGTCGGCATCGACGACGACGTTACGTTCACCAGCATTTCGTTTGACGATTCGTTCAGCACCGAGCCCGATGATCAGGTTCGCGCCGTGTTCTGGGGACTCGGCGCCGACGGGACAGTTAGTGCAAACAAAAACTCGATCAAGATCATCGGCGAGGAAACGCCGAACTACGCGCAGGGTTATTTTGTTTACGACTCGAAGAAGTCAGGCGCGATGACTGTTTCGCACCTGCGGTTCGGAGCGCGTCCGATCAAAAGCACGTATCTCATTCAGCGCGCCAACTTCGTCGCCGTACACCAGTTTCCCTTTTTCAGCCAGTACAACGTGCTCGACGCCGCGATTGAGGGTGGGACGTTGCTCATCAATAGTCCATACAACGAGACCGAAGTCTGGGATCATCTGCCGCGCGAATCTCAAAAAGTTATTATTGAGAAAAAATTAAGAGTTTTTGCGATCGACGCCGGCGGCGTAGCGCGCACGAGTCAGCTTGGAAACCGGATCAATACGATCATGCAGACGTGTTTCTTCGCGCTCAGTGGTGTGTTGCCGCGCGATGAGTCGATCGCGAAGATCAAAGAGTTCATCAGAAAGAGTTACGGCAAACGAGGCGAGCCCGTAGTGCGGCAAAACTTCGCCGCCGTCGATGCGGCGCTCGCTCACCTGCGCGAGGTTGTGGTTCCGGCGACTGCCACAGGCGCGAACGATCTCTCATCCAGGATTCCCGACACCGCTCCTGAGTTCATCCGCAATGTGACGGGCGAAATGATCGCCGGCCGCGGCGAACTACTGCCGGTGAGCGCGTTCCCTGAAGACGGTACTTATCCCGTCGGCACCACGCGTTGGGAGAAGCGAAACATCGCTGTCGACGTTCCGGTTTGGGAACCTGATCTCTGTATCGAGTGCGGCAAGTGCGTCATGGTTTGCCCGCACTCGACGATTCGCGCAAAAGTTTGTTCGCCGGGTGACCTCGCCGAAGCGCCCGCGGGATTCAAGTCCATGCCCGCGAAGTGGCGCGAGTTTCCTGACAAGCTCTACACGATTCAGGTCGCGGTGGAAGACTGCACCGGTTGCCGTCTCTGCGTCGAAGTCTGTCCCGCGAAAGACAAGAGCAACGTGTCGCGTAAAGCGCTCAACATGCAGCCGCAGTTGCCGTTGCGCGATAGTGAACGAGTCAATTGGGATTACTTCCTGACGCTTCCCGATCTACACAAGAACGGCTTAATCGCTTTCAACTCCGTGAAGAACGTGCAATTGTTGCAACCGCTGTTTGAGTTCTCAGGCGCGTGTGCGGGGTGTGGGGAAACTCCGTACATCAAACTGATGACGCAACTCTTCGGCGATCGCGCGATCATCGCGAACGCCACCGGTTGTTCGAGTATTTACGGCGGCAATTTGCCAACAACTCCTTACACAACCGACGCTGAAGGACGCGGGCCCGCATGGAGCAATTCCCTGTTCGAAGACAACGCCGAGTTTGGTCTCGGCATGAGGCTCGCTCTCGACAACCAGAAAGCATACGCCGCGAGCCTGGTCACGCGAATGCGCGCAGAGATTGGCCAGTCGCTCGCCGACAAACTTCTCAATAACGATCAGTCAACGAACGACGGCATCAATATTCAACGCGAACTCGTGTCCGCGTTAAAAGCGAAGATCAGTGACATCGGCGGACACGAAACGCGCGATCTGCTCAGTCTCGCTGACTCGCTAGTCGATAAGAGTGTTTGGATCGTCGGCGGGGACGGTTGGGCTTACGACATCGGCTATGGCGGATTGGACCACGTGCTCGCAAGCGGCCAAAACGTCAACGTTCTCGTGCTCGATACCGAGGTTTACTCAAACACCGGCGGCCAGGCGTCCAAAGCGACCCCACTCGGCGCGGTCGCAAAGTTTGCAGCCGGCGGAAAACCAAACGCCAAGAAGGATCTCGGAATGACGGCGATGCGTTACGGCGACGTCTACATAGCGCAGGTCGCGATGGGCGCGAACGACACACATACGATCAAGGTGTTTCTCGAAGCCGAGGCGCATCCTGGTCCATCACTCATCATCGCCTACAGCCAGTGCATCGCTCACGGCATCGACATGGCGAAGGGAATGCGACAACAGAAACTCGCGGTCGACTCAGGTTACTGGCCGCTCTATCGCTACAACCCGCGACTCGCCGAAGAGAACAAGAACCCGTTTCAACTCGATTCGCCCGATCCGAAGATCTCGCTGCCAGATTACATCTACACCGAAGGCCGCTATCGCATGTTGCAGCAAAGCGATCCGGCGGTCGCGAAGTTCCTTCTGGGCCAGGCGCAGAAAGCGGTGTTGCGCCGCTGGCAACAATACAAACAACTCGCAGAACCGGTCTGACGAAGAGGACGCCATGAACCTGACAACAAATTACCTCGATTTACCGTTGAAAAACCCGATCGTGGCCTCTTCGTCGCCACTCTCGCACAGCGTCGACAGCATCCGTCGTCTGGAGGACGCAGGCGCCGCGGCCGTCGTGATGTATTCGTTGTTTGAAGAACAACTCGGTTTCGACAGTTATTACATCGACTACCATCTCACGCAGGGTATCGACAGCTATGCCGAGTCGATCAGTTACTTTCCTGACATGCAGAGTTACAACGTCGGCCCTGACGAATACCTGGACCTGATTCGCCGCGCGAAAGACGCGGTCAAGATTCCGATCATCGGCAGTTTGAACGGCGCGTCGGTCGGTGGTTGGACCGACTACGCGTCGCTAATCGAAGAAGCGGGCGCCGACGCGCTCGAGCTCAACGTTTATTACCTGCCGACCAATCCGGAAATCAGTGGCATTGAAGTCGAAACACTTTATCTCGACATCCTTTCCGCCGTGCGGCAAGTCGTGACTATACCGATCGCCGTAAAACTCAGTCCTTACTTTAGTTCGATCGCGAACATGGCCGGACGTCTGGCGAATCACGGCGCTGATGGGCTGGTGCTTTTCAATCGTTTCTATCAACCAGATTTCGATCTGGAGAATTTCGAAGTCACGCCGCGGCTGGTCCTTAGTAACTCGAACGAGCTGCGTTTGCCGTTGCGTTGGGTGGCGATCCTGTATGGACGACTCGGAGTCGATCTCGCGATCACGAGCGGAATTCACACGTCGCAGGACGTCATCAAGGGCTTAATGGCCGGGGCGAAAGTCACGATGATGGCTTCGGAGTTACTACAGAACGGAGTACGCCGCATCGGACAAGTGTTGAACGAACTGGTCACATGGCTCGAAGAGCGTGAATACGAGAGTGTCGCGCAAATGATCGGCTCGATGAGTCAGAAACATTGCGCCGAACCCGCCGCGTTTGAACGAGCCAACTACATGAAGATGCTGCAATCTTATCGCCCGTTGAATTGATTATTCCTCGAGCACGAGCAACGCAGTCTGGCCGCCACCCGAAGTGACGTTCAGCATTGCCGACGAGGATAAACGAATCAACGCACCTTCGACTTTGTTGTGAAATAGAAACGGATTGAAGTCGACGTACACTTCCTCGAGTGAGACGCGATCCGAATACGCCGGCATACTGATCTTCTCAGCGGCGACTCGCTCCTGGACCACGTAAGGTCGGCCGAGCGCCGTTCTGATTGCTGCTTCCCATTCTTCGGCGCTCAACTCCCAACCGACGAAGACTCCACGCCCGCCATAGTCGTCATTCGGCTTAAGCACAAACTCGCGGCCGTGTGCGCGAATCAGCGACAGGAGATCCCACTCCGCACCGCGAAAAACTGTCGTTGATTCTTTTACGACACGAGTCCACGGTATGTGCCGGCGAATCACTTCGCGCTCTTCGGGCGTAAAGAGATAGTCGTACGACTCGTCACTGAGAACGGCAAAACCGGCTTTCTTATGGACCAACTTGGACCGAAACGAGTTGGCCATGAAGACTCGACGGTCCTTGTAAGCATTCGTCAACGGATGTTCCCGCGGAAACTTCGTCAAAAATTCATGAATGACCACTCGCTTGTAGACGATGTCGATCCGGAAACCATCAACTGAAAGCGTGTCGCCGTTGTAGTGAAGGTCATGCGGATCCGCAATCACCGCCGGATAACCACACGCCACAAAATAATCGCGCAAAACGCGAAACTCGCTGCCTGTAGGCACGCCGTGCCAATCGACTATCGCGATCTGCGGCCGTTCGACTTCCCCGCCCCACTCTCGATATGCCTGCAACAGCGATTCGAGCAGTATTCGATGCGGCTGCGGCAGCCAATGACGATGACTCGCCAGAAACGACCGCAACGGCGCGAGTGTGAACAGCAAATTCTCCAATTGCATTTGATCGCCGACACCGGCCGGATTTTCGGCGTTGTACTCGAGGAAGTGAAATCCGTGGGTTGTGATGTAAGAGTCGAGGCGGCTGGTGACGCACAATCGCGCGTATCCCGGATCCATTCGCGCCATCTCTTCTTCGATCGGAGTCGGAGATAGCAGCGACATCAATTTTTTATCAATAAGAGCTTTGTGCGCTACTTTCTCGAAAGCGTGGGCAACGGTTTCAGCCGCGTCTTTGACGTCATCGTATTGCCGGCGATTCAGAATGTAAGGACGGAGGAAAGGACAGGTGGGGCGATCGCCAAAAACGAGGCCCAGTTCGCGCTGCGCAGCGCGTAATTGATCAAAGACGACGTGATCGAGACTGAGATCTGCGGCGAGCACCTGGTCCAGTTTGTTAACTCTCTGGTCCACGGAACGAACCTTTCGGAAAAACTGTTTAAGGTTTACGGCGTCTCAATCGAACGTAATGCGGCGCCCACATCTTATTCGCAAGTGCTTGTTTGAGCGAATCCAGGCTCGTTGACGTCATTCCCGATCGCACTGCTTCCGCCGCGACCGCCAGCGCCACCTGAAACGAAACCTCTCGCACGGACTCAAGGGGCGGAAACAGTGGACCATCAGCATCATTTCTCGCCGGGGCAAACTCGCTCAACACACGAGCAGCGGCAGAAAACATGGCGTCAGTTACGCGATTTGCGCCCGAGGCCACGACTCCCAATCCCACACCGGGAAATATGAACGCATTGTTGCACTGCCCGATCTTGATCGATCGCTCCCCGTAACTGACGGCGGGAAATGGACTGCCGGTCGCCACCAACGCACGACCATCAGTCCATTCGAGCAACTCACCCGGCGTCGCTTCGCTTTTTGAAGTTGGATTTGAAAGCGGAAAAATCACGGGCCGATCGACGTGCCGCGCCATTTCACGTACGACTGCTTCACTGAATACGCCACGCTGGCCGGACGTGCCGATCAGAATCGTTGGACGGACATTCCTTATCACGTCGAGAAAACTCTCGCCGCCGGTCCAATTCGTCGCTATCGACCGCGCATATTTCTTCTTGGAACTCTCGAGATCGGAACGGCCGTCATGAACCAGGCCTTTGCTGTCCACCAGCCAGATTCTTTGTTTCGCATCGCGCTCTGAGTACTCCTCGTAACGCAGCGCCGCGACGATCTGATCGGAAATGCCGACCGCGGCCGATCCGGCGCCAAGGATCACGATTCTTTGTTGGCCAAGCCTTGCGTCGAGGCGTTTCATCGCGGCAAGCAATCCGGCCACCGTTACCGCACCTGTTCCCTGGATGTCGTCGTTGAAAGTACAGAGACGATCGCGATAACGATCGAGCAGCCGTCCGGCGTTCTTTTTTGAGAAGTCTTCCCAATGTAACAACACTCGCGGAAACTTCAGTTTGACTGCCTCGACAAACAGCTCGACAAAATCGTCGTAGTCCTGTCCTCGAACACGTTTGTGACGCCAGCCTAAGTAGAGTGGATCGTCGAGTAGTTCGGGATTGTCAGTGCCAACGTCGAGCATGATCGGAAGAGTCGTGGCCGGATGAATTCCGGCGCAGGCTGAGTAAAGCGACAGTTTTCCGATCGGAATTCCCATTCCGCCAACGCCGAGATCTCCCAAACCGAGAATCCGCTCGCCATCAGTCACCACAATGATCTCAACGTCCTTCGACGGAGCATTGTCGAGCAAGAGTGGAATCTCATGGCGATGAGGATAAGGAATATAGAGACCGCGTGGCCGGCGAAACACGTGGCTATACTGCCGGCAGCCATCACCCACGGTCGGCGTGTAGATGATGGGCATCATCTCGCTGATGTGTTCCTGTAAAAGACGGTAGAAGAGTACCTCGTTGCGGTCCTGCAAAGCCGTCAGAAAAACATAGCGCTCGAGATCAGTTTCTTTACGGCGATAGTTTTCGTACGTGCGGGCAAGTTGCTCTTCGATGGATGAACAATGTGGTGGAAGCAATCCCAAAAGGCCTAACTCGCGTCGCTCGTTCTCGGGAAACGCACTGCCCTTGTTGAGCAACGGATTGTCCAGCAGGAGTTGTCCGTTAAGACTGGTTTCGATCTCAGCTTCACATCGACCTGCGGCAACAGCGCTCATTAGACTCCAGTCCTTTCGGAATTGCTTCCAGTTCGAGACCCTGTTTATTGAACTGCTCCAATCGTGATCGTTACGACGGGCGCGACTGACGCGCTCTTGTTGTACGACACCCAGAAACGTTCCCCGTCGTAGCGCACCATGCGAAACAGCGATCCATCAGGTCTCTCCAGTAGACCCTCACCAACGACCGTCCTGTAGTCAGGCGCGCCGACACCGCTGGTGTAATCCGTCGAGATCATTACGACTCGTTGTGCTGTGTTATAGGCGATCTGTGTCGTTTCGGTTGGATTCACGACGTAGAAATCCTGTTCGTCACTTTTGAGCACCGGCTCGCCGAGTTTGTTTCTGACTTCGGTTGCCGTCATACCCAACCGCACGCCGCGATATTCCCGGTAAAGCGGCGGCTGAGCTGTCGAGATGCTTTTCATTCCGGGCGTTTGGCCTTTCGCGACAACGCCCAGTAACAGCAGTAAGATTGCGCCCATCAGAAAGTAGAAAATCTCGACCCATCCGATTCTGAATCGCTCTGTGCTGTCTCTCATTTCAATCACCTCCTCCAACGACTTGCGCGATATTTTCCATGTTCCTGCCAAAGCTCTTGCCGACAGCCCAGATGAGACCACCAGCGCGCACCTGCAAAACGATTTCATCCAGCGGCCGCCTGGGTGGACCAAACATCACACGGCCCATTCGGCCATCGAATTGCCCGTGGTGACACGGACATTTCAGACAACGACTCTGCGGATCGAAATCCACCGAACAACCTGCATGGGAACATCGGCGGCTGTACGCTCTGTATTCGCCTTCACTCGATCTCAACAGCACGGCAGGATCGCTTGTGGTCGGGTAGTTAAAGTAAAGACTGGAACCTGGCAGCATCGACTCCGCGCCGTCGATCTTCCGCGGCGGGTACACGACCATCGAATCCTGTGGCGCGGCTTCAGCGACTTTAGGTGTTGCGACCATCAGTACGGCTGAGGTCAGTAACAACTCTTTGAAGAACGCGCGGCGTGAGAGATCTTTTTCTGGAAGAAGCATGGTAGAACTCCTTGGCGGACTGGAACACCGGTGAGATACAGGGCAACGTACGTGCCGAGCAGGTTCTTAGGAAAATGCCGGAATTAGCGGAAAGACTGCGGAAACTTCACCAATAAAGGCGCAAAACCTCGCAACCTATGGCTAAGCGGCAGCGGTGTCGCGCTTCCGGAAAAGCAATGAGTAGACGAGACCTGCGGAGACGGCGATCCAGCCGGCGAGTGCGAGGTAAATGAAGTACCGGGAGATGATAAGCAGCGGTGGAAAGCCGATGGCCTTTGATAGCTGGAACGTGCAGACGGTGTACATTCCCAACGGAAAGACCATGCCCCAATACTGCGGATCGTATCGCAATGGAAATCTTCGGTAGACGTGTCGCCAGAAACCGAGAATCAGCAGAAGCGGAATCCACCAAGTCCCCGCGGCCCAGAAGAACAGCGTAAATCCCTTCAAAAACGGTATAAACTCGCCCAGCGTGGTCCACTCAGCCGCCGCCATGATCAAACGCGCGCCGGCGAGCGTCGTGATCGCGACCGCGCCCATGTTGATCCAGTAGGGCGGTGTGAGCGAGGCAGTGGTGACGTTAACAAAAGTGAACCGGTAAAAGATGAGTGTAATCAGCGGGATGTAGAGCATACATCCGAGCAGGAACATGCACAGCGTGAAGAAAAGAATCGGCTCACTGTAGTCCGCAAGATGGCCCACCAACAGAGTTCCGAGAACCGAGATCGACTGCGTCGCGACCACCACCAGCAACCACGCGCCGTTCAGTCCGCCCTCGATCGACGGCTTGTTCTCGCGAACCGTCATGGCAGCAAAGAACGCGTACATGATAATGGCCCACAGGACCAGCGCCAGCACCCACAGGATCGACGCGATACGCGATTCACCAGAAACGATCAATAACTGGCTGCCGAGCACGCTTGTGCCAGCGACAACGGTGAAGAAACCCGGGCCACGCACATGGTTGTTGATGTCGTCTTTAACGCGAGTAAAAAACAACGACAGTCGAATCAACAACAACAGCGACAGCAGCACAAAGGCGACGATGTTGACGACTACCAGTGCGACGGCGAGAGTTCGCATTTCCAACAGGTAGCAGGCGATCGAAATGATTCCCGTCGCCATCACGAGCGCGAAGTATCCGGGAAAGAGATCGGCCGCGGCGCGCAGGATGAAATTAGGGTTGGATTTACTCATCAGCTTCTTCGTCGCAACGCTTGCACTCGAGCTCGACACCGAGACGAGAATCGCGTCCCTCGCTGGTGAGCACCCACTCGCGCGAGGTCATGGGCGGATCGTGCCTGACGTGCTGCCGGTGGCCGCATTCGAGAATGGCGCGCCAGTGATCTTCGTCGTCCTTATCAAAGCCGATGATCTTCTGCTTCATCGATTCTTTTCTGAAGTGCGTATGTAGCCGGTGCTGGTTTTGCGCCGCGAGGTTGGCCGCCACCACCGAATGATCGAGAGAGTGATGAGAAAACAGACGCCCGAGGCGATCACGAGCGGCAGCAGCACCGAGTAATGTCGAGCAAGCGCAGCGTCAACCGTCGCCGCCAGTATCCAAAGCTGCGCGATATTGATCATCACGAGCATGATCAAACGCGCCTGCCAAACAGCTGCGTGATGACGCTCAGATCTGCGCGGCACCTCTGACGTATTAGTCTGCATGTTCACCACCCGAAGCATTGCGGCCGATGGCCCAAACCTGCCCGTCTCGCTCCTCAATCTGGATAACGTCGAGCGCGCGCGGCGGTGGACCATAAAGCACGTTCCCGGTCGCGGCGTCGAACGCGCCTTCATGACACGGACATTCCAGTCTCTGATGATCGCGGGAGTAGTAAACGGGGCAGGCCAGGTGCGTACACTTCTGCCCGTAAGCGTGATAAGCGCCGTCGGCGGTGCGGATCAAGATCGCGGAATCCCGTTCAGTTGGATAGTTGAAATTCAGCGCAGTGTTCGGCGCGAGTGTTTCCGCGCCGGCGATCTGCGCGGGGGAAAACGTTTCGGAGTCGCGCGCATCCCACACGGCTTTCGCGGCAAAACCACCGGCGCCGAGAAACAGCGCCGCTGACGTCAGTCCCAGGAAGTTGCAGAACTCGCGACGCGTGACCTGCGCCTCTTCGTCACGCTCGTAAGGAAACTCCGCTTGATACGGATCAGTAGCGGCGCGCACGTCACGCTCATCACTCAGCACTCTATTGATCGTGTCGTTTAAGTTTTTCATCTAAAACTCGTTGCTCTTGTCGGACTGTTCCACCTGCGTATCGATCCACGATTCAACCGTCGGCGTTTCCGTCTCAGTTCGCGTCAACATTCCTTCAAAAACTCCGCAACCATCGACGTTCACCTCATCCGCGTCCGTCGGAAGCATCAGGTAAACTTTCGTCTCGACTTTCTGATTCCCAAACACATGCACGTTAACGGGCTTCGTGCGCCTGAGCGGCACGATCTGCTCGTACTTACCAAACGAGATCGCACCGGTGGGACAAACACTCGCGCACATCGGTCTCAGTCCTTCAGACGAACGGTCGTAACACATGTCGCATTTCATCTGTAAATGCATCTGCGTGTTGTACTTGGGTACGCCGAACGGGCACGCATTCACACAGTTTCGACAATCGAGACAGCGCGGTTTGAGCGCCGACATCACGACGCCGTCTTCCGAAACCTTGATCGCATCCGCGGGACAAACGAGGGCACACGTTGGTTCCTTGCAATGCATACAGACCGTCGGCATCGTCGCCGTGGTCTCGGCCCGATCGATGTAGTCGACAAAGATCATCGAATAGCCTTTGTGAGTGGCACATTCGCGGCACGCGGCGACGCAGGCTCGACAGCCGATGCAACGCTGCGGATCGATGAACATCGTCTCTTCCATCACCCTCTTCTCACCTCACTCAACGACGCGCCTTTTCGTTGTTGGCCCATGATCGGCAACACCCGCGAATGAATCTTCTCAATCCGCGCCGCACACGCTTTGAACTCGGGGATCTTCGACACCGGATCAAGCTCAGGATTCGTGAGTTGATTCACCGCCAACTCCTCGCCCCAGTGATAAGGAATGAAGATCGTGTCGGGCCGAATCGTACGCACGATCAGCACCGGAAAAACGCCTTCGCCACGACGCGACACAACACGCACGCGTTCACCATCGCTGACCCCGAGCTGTAGCGCAGTTTCAGGATGAACTTCGACGTAAGGTTCGGGACACTGCTCGACGAGAAAACCGATTCTTCGCGTTTGATTTCCGGAAAGATACTGATAGACCACACGGCCGCTCGTCAGTATCAAGGGAAACTCCTCGTCAGGAACTTCTTTCGGTCCCACATATTCGATCGCGTGAAACTTTGCTTTGCCGTCAGGGTGGTAGAAGCGCTCTTCGAACAGTCGCGGCGTACCCGGATGATCTTCAGTAGGACATGGCCAGAAGATGCCGTTGTTCTGTTCGATCTTCTCCCACGTGATGCCGAAATAATCAGCATTGCCGCCGCGTGAAGCGACGCGTAGTTCGTCGAAGATCTCGCGTGGCGAGTTGAACGGGAAATACTTTTCACGGCCCATACGGCGCGCGATCTCCTGCACGATCCACCAGTCCTGTCGCGCTTCACCCGGCGGATCGTTGGCTTTGTTGCTCTTGACGACGCGGCCCTCGCTGTTGCACGTGACGCCTTCATCCTCACTCCACGCGGAGCCGGGCAAAACGACGTCCGCGTAGCGCGCGCCTTCCGACATGAAGAAGTCGATGCAGACGTAAAAGTCGAGACCTTCGAGCGAACGGCGCACCTGGTTTATGTCGGGAAGACTGACCATCACGTTGTTACAGATCGAAAGCAAGCCACGAATCTCGCCTTCGCGCATCTTTGTGAACATCTCGACGACGGAGACGCCCGCCTGCGGCAACTCCTCTTCCGGCAATCCCCAAACGCCGCAAACGTATTTGCGATGTTCGGGATTCATGATCGAACGCTGGCCCGGAAGCTGATCCGCTTTTTGTCCGTGCTCGCGTCCGCCCTGTCCGTTGCCTTGTCCGGTGATCGTGCCGTAACCACGTCCGGGCGCGCCGATTTTTCCGGTGGCGAGCACGAGGTTGATGTAGGAAAGCACGTTGTTGACGCCGTTCGTGTGATGTTCGATTCCGCGCGCGTGCATGAGCATCGCGGTTTTCGCGCGGCCGTAGAGTCGCGCAGCTTCGACGATCTTGTTCGCCGGAACGCCGCAGATCTGCGCGGCGACGTCCGGCGAGTAACGCATCGCGAGCTCTCGTGTTGCCGTCCAGTCGTTGGTGCGGGAATCAATGAACTCCTGATCGATCAGGTTCTCGGCGATCAAGACGTGAAGCAGCCCATTGGCGAGCGCGACGTCGGTGCCCGGCTTTAGCTGAAGGTGTAGGTCGCCTTGTCGAGCGGTTGGAGTTTCGCGCGGATCAACGATGATCCAGCGGCCACCGTTATCGCGTTGTTGCCAGAGAAACTTGTTGAGGACCGGAAACGTTTCGGCGCAGTTCGATCCCGCGATCAAAAGGACCTCAGCGAGTGGAATATCGTCCCACGGATTAGCGGCGCGATCGATTCCGAAAGCCTTGTTGTTTCCCGCCGCGGCCGAAACCATGCAGAGACGCCCGTTGTAATCGACGTAGCGCGTGCCGAGACCCGCGCGCGCAAACTTGCCCATCAGGTAAGTCTTCTCCGTCGTTAACGACGATCCCGAGTAGACGCCGATCGCATCCTTGCCGTGAGCGGCTTGAATCTCTTTGAACTTGCTGACGACGAGATCGAGGGCCTCGTCCCACGTCGCTCGTTCGAAGCGCCCGTTACGTTTGATGAGCGGATGAAGCAGCCGATCGGGATGATGAACTTGGAGGTACGCCGTTACGCCTTTCGGACAAAGCTTGCCTTCGTTAACCGGAAAATCGTAACGCGGCTCAAAACCGACGACATGATTCTTCTCGACAAGCAGGTTCATGCCGCATTGCACCGCGCAATACGGGCAGTGCGTCGGCACAACTCGATCGATCACTCGATCGGCGCGCCAACCATCGTACGGCGCGTCGTGCAGGTGCGGACCGTAAGCTTCTATGATCTGGTCCAGGTTTTCGACTTTGCTCATGAAGTTTCCGTTGTGGCTCGCGAACCTTGAAACACTTTCTCCTTCGACTCCGGCAAACTCGCATACGCCAGCCCGCGCAAAATCCGCTTGCAGCGCGGACAGTAATCTTGCAGCGTCTTGCCGCCGGGCATCGAATAATCAAACCCGAGTTTGTCTACTACTGTTTTCAAGTCGTCGAGCCAGAGTTGCGCGACGAACTCAGCGCCACAGCGGGCACAACTCGCCTGCGGCATCTCGCGCGCGCGTTCCTGGTAAAGCTCGACGCCGATCGACGCCGGCCGTTGGACCACGTGAAATAGTTTGCCGAAAGGCAAATAGAACAACGTCATGATCACGGTGGCCTGATGCGTGAGCGCGATGAAGTGATACATGTAACCGTTCAGCCAAAGACTCGAAGCCGTCAGCATCAGGCCGGTAACTGAAATAGCGATCAAAAGCATGTGCGGCACGAAGTCGAGCGTGAATTGCTGAAGTGCGATCGCGCCGCGATCGCGCAAGCGGCGGTGAATGGCAATAGCGCAGCCGGCGATGACCATAAGCGCCGTGAAATCGAGTGCGTGAAACGTGACCCACGCGATCAGGCTGCGGCCGTGCATCACGTTCAACGGAAATCCGAACACGTAAGCGCGGTAGCCGAGATCGCCTTCGAGTTTGAAGTGCACCCAGCCAAACACCAGCGGAAACGTGATCAGCGCTGAAATCACGCAGCCCCACATAATCAGAAAGTGCATGGCCCAACGGCCGAACCCGCGCTTGAAGATGAAACGTTGGCCGACGAGGTTCGTGGCGATTGTTTTGGCTGCGTTCGCTGTGTTTTGGGCAAACTTTTCGCGTTGGAGATAGAGTTTCCAACCTCGTCGCCAATACACACGCGTCGCCGGACGCTGCAACCAGACGGCGTAACGGAACACGATCGCTCCGAAAGCGACTACGCTGGCGATCGTGTAACCAAACAGCGCGGAATCGTAGTGTTCGAGATTTCGCGAACCGGCGATGATGAGAACCGTCAGCAGGAAAGAAGCCGCCAACGCAAGCAGCACAGGCTTTCGACTTGTCGCTTGATCACTCATAGACAATCGAATGGATTAAATTGTCGCAGGGGGTGCAGTCATTCTATCTTCACCAGACGTTTGAGGCGAAGCGCGGCGGACGATTTTCGAGTTCGCGGCTGATTTCCTTTGCAAGTTCGGCCTGCGCGTCTGCGTCCAAAACAGTCTCCGCCAGACGATAAACACCGCTCTCTTCGCGCTGATTGTGAGCCTCGAGTTTCTGCTCGATTACAATCATCGTCTGACGAACGATGTCCAGGCCTTTGTCGATCACGTCGCGGTCCGAAACGTTCGATAACGTCCGCATCGCTTCTACCGCATTCGCCAGTTCACGCATGAAGAACTCGTGATCGGCGCGCAGTTGCGTGATCACGTTTTCATCGACGCTGCTCGTCAAAGCCGGAAAGAGATGCAGATGTTCGGCGCGAATGTGTACCGCCAGTTTCGCCCAGAACAGATCGAGCTTTTCGTAAGCGGAACTGACTTCGCCGTTGTCTATCGCCGCCTGAATCTGCTTGAGCAGTTTGTCCGCCGCGACATGATCGTCCGCCAGGCGCTGGGAGCCCTTCGCTAACATGACGCTACTCTGAATGCGCTCTCAATCTGCTTCTAACTCGATCGCTTTGGGAAAGAGAATGTTGTTCTCCAGGTGGATGTGCTGGTGCAGATCCTTTTCAAAGTTCTCGAATGCCTGATACAGAGTTTGATAACTTATACACGCATCGGGCGGCGTTTTGTAATCCGAAGTCACAGCACGCAGTTCACGCAAGAGCGTTCCCGCCATGTCGTGTTCCATCATCATCATGCGAATCGGATTGTTCACGGTGCCAAAAGGCGCGAAGGGAGCGAGCTGGTTGTGCGAGACTGCGGCTTCGAGTCTCGTGATATACGGAAACAGAACCTGCTCTTCTTTGAACATGTGCGGCCGCAGATCGGCGTCGAGTCGCTGAAAGAGGTCACGAACCTTCAGTAGCTCGGGATGATTCGCGCCATGCACGCCGTAGACTTTCTCGACGAGGACCGACATTCGATCGAGTTCGGTTCTTGTAAAGACATGGTGAGTTTCGACGATGTGATCAATCAGCTTCGTCGGTGAAAACGTCTGAAAGTCCACGCTTTTATCGTTGGTGCCGGCATCGCTGAGTCCGGCGAGCATCGACATGATGTTGTCGACCTCGACTCCGGCGGATTCGCAGGCTTTTGTGAGCGGCTGGTTGCCGCCGCAACAGTAATCGATCTTCAGAGTCTCAAATAATCTCGTTGCTTCCGGCAGTTGAACTACCACTTCCCGTACCGTCATTGCTGAATTGATCATGGCTGGAGTCTCCTGAACATAAAATTCCACAGCATGTGTGCAAGAACGGTGCCTCACGAAAATGCTGGGAATTTTGAAGGTGAAGGGTGCGAAATTTTTCTACGGTGGGTATTAATCCGCAGTCACTCTAAGTCCAACAACCAGATGTCACTCTCCGACGAATACACCGAGTAGTAAAGCAACTCTCCATCCGCCGAAACATCGACGCTCCGAATCTCCTGCTCGCCCGACGAAAACACTTCGCGCACTCGCTTCGTCTTGATGTCGCCAACGTAAATCTTGCGCCTGAAGTAAAAGACGAAACGCGTGCTGTCTGGAAGCCACATCGGGCTCGCTCCAAACTCGGTCAGCTTTTCATACTCATTCGTGTCGAGTGAAAGAGAACCCAACACCTGTGGCGGCCCACTCAGTGTCCCAAGCAGTCTCTTTCCATCCGGCGACCAGTCCCACACAAGAAATCGTTGCTCACCCGCCGGCAACGGCAGCAGTCGCAGATTTTGTTCGCTCCAGGATTTGTTGACGTCGAGAACCGTGTTTACCAAGTCTCGTCGAAAGACGATCTGCGTGCCGTCGGGCGACCAAACCGGAAAGCTGGTGTTGCTCGGACTGTCGAAGGTTAGTTGACGAAGGTTGGTAGCGTCGGCATCCAGCACCCAAACTTCGTAACGCCCGCTGCGATCCGAAACAAAAGCGATTCTCTTCCCGTCAGGCGACCAGCGCGGGTAACGATCGAAGAACCTGTCGTTCGTGAGGTCGCGCCAGTTCGAGCCGTCACGGTTTACGACAACGACGTCGTCCTGCGTATGACGCGGCTGACGCATCACGAATCGCGTCCCGTCAGGCGATAACTCGGGACGCACGATCAATCGATCTCCGCGTGTGATCCAAAACGGTTCGCCCACGCTCTTCTCCGTCTTCGGATCAAACTTCACGGCCTGAATGTTCGACTGTCGATCCGTTTGCACGTAGATCATGCGCCGGCCGTTGCGCGAGAAATTCAGATGGCGATTGAAAGTCGCCGGCGTTGAGACGACTTCCGCTTCGCCTTGAACTTTGCCTGTCGCTTCGTCGATCGCAACGCGCCAGAAGCTCATGTTGCCGCTGCGATCGCTGGCGAAATAGAGCGACTTGCCGTCAGGCGCCCAGACCGGATTCCAGTTCGTCGCGGCGTCGCTGGTGATCACTACGATATCGCCGCCGTTGCTGCCGATCGTCGCGATGTCGCTCCTGCCGGAACTCGGCTGCATAAACCAAAACGCGATGCGCTGACCGTTCGGCGACCACGACGGCTGCATCGCATCGTTTTCGCAAAGAAAACGTTTTTCGCCGGTCTCGACATTCGCGATCCAGAGAGCGCTGGTCCATGTGTTTCTCGTCGTCGGCGCTTCGTCGTGGCCGGCGGTGCTGCAAACGATCTCTTTACCGTCGGGAGACCACGACGGATGAAAACAACCGGGCACAACGAGGCGGACGTTTTCGCCGCCCGCTTCCATCACGTAGACGCCGGCCGGTTCGCGAGTCGATCGAAAAGCGATGCGATCGCCTGTTGGTGAAAACGCTGGCGAGGTCTCGTCCGAAGGCGTGTTCGGCGTGAGTGGCGTCGCATTCTTGCCGCCGACTCGCTGCTCGAAAAGATCGTAGTTGCCGTTTACGTTACCGGCGTAGATAAAACTCTTGCCGTCAGGCGCGAGACTCGGGAAAAACTCGGTGCCGTGTTGATTTGTGAGTTGCACGCGCGCGGCGCGCGACCAGTCAGGACCAGCAGTCTTCCCTTGCGTCAACGCCAACCACACGATCACCACCGTCATTAAGATCAAAGCGCAAACCGACGTGGCCCAAAGCCAGCGGCCGCGTGTAACGTGCTGCGTGTTGACAGGTCTCGCGCCGGAACCGCTGCCGGAGGAATCGATCTCGCGCAGCAAACGTCGCAGATCGGCGCGAAAGTCGGAGGCGGTCTGGTAACGTAAGTCTCGATCTTTATCGAGTGCTTTGTTGAGAATGCGATCGAGATCGGGTGGCAAACTCGGATTCGTCGTGTTGATGGAGTTTGGCTGCGTCGAGAGGATCGCGTTGATCGTGGCCTGTCGTGTCTCGCCGGTGAAAGGTTTGCGACCGGTGGCGAGTTCATACAGGACGACGCCAAGACTCCAGATGTCCGTGCGATGGTCCACCGGTTCTCCCGCCGCCTGTTCCGGCGACATGTAAGCCAGCGTTCCCATCGCGACGCCGAGTTGCGTGTTACCCGGAGCGCCGGAAACAGCTTCGACTTCCGCGAGTTTCACCAGACCAAAATCCAGCACCTTCGCGTAACCGTCAGGCCGGACCATCACGTTGTCAGGCTTGATGTCGCGATGAATAATTCCGGCTTGATGCGCCGCGCCCAACGCTTCCGCAACCTGGGCCACGATCGACAATAGTTCCTTCAAGCCCAACTTGTCGCGCAGCGACGACAGCGTGTTCCCTTCAACTAACTCCATCGCGATGAAGTGCATTCCGTTCGCTTCGCCGACTTCATAGACCGTGACAAGGTTCGGATGGTTCAACGACGAGAGGGCGCGTGCTTCACGTTGAAAGCGGCTCAGACGATCGGCGTCGGCGACGCAGTGCCACGGAAGGATCTTGAGTGCGACGAGACGATCGAGTTTCGTGTCGCGCGCCAAATAGACTTCGCCCATGCCGCCGGCGCCCAACAGTTTCTCGATCCGGTAAGTCTCGATTTCCTTGCCGACTAGCGAAGCCACAGTGGTGAAGTTAGATTTTTGCGCGAGGGCTTTGGCAGCGACGTTCATCGCCGAACGTTCCATGAACTTTGCTGCGTGTGACTGCGCCTGCAACAAGCTCATCACTTCGTCGCGCAACACAGCATTACCTTCGGACGCCCGCGCCACATACGCTTCGCGCTCTTCGGGCGGCTGTTCGAGTGCCTGCCCGAGCAGGTCGTCAACTTGTTTCCACAGCTCGCGGTCCATCTAGTTTGTTGTGAGTTCCCGATAGAGCCAGGCTTTGGCTTTGTTCCACTCGCGTATGACGGTGATGGTTGACGTGTGCATGACTTCCGCAGTCTCTTCGACACTCAATCCGCCGAAGAAGCGCAACTCGACGATGCGGCTCTTGCGTTCGTCGATCTCGGCGAGACTCTTTAACGCCTCGTCGAGCGCGAGGAGATCGGGATCGCGTTCGCTGCTGACAGTCAGCGCTTCGTCAAGCGACATTTGCACCGCTTCCTGCTCTCGATCGACACGGGGGCGGCGGCGTGCGAAGTCGACGAGGATACGTCGCATGATCTGCGCGGCGACGCCGAAGAAGTGCGCGCGATTCTGCCAGCGAACGTTTTTCCAGTCGATCAGGCGGATGTAGGCTTCGTTGATTAAGGCGGAAGTTTGCAGGAGGTGGTTGGGCCGCTCGCGGCTCATGTAGCGTTTGGCCAGCCGGTAAAGTTCGGCATGGACCAACGGCGCGAGTTTCTCGAGCGCCTGTTCCTCGCCATCGCTCCAGGCTTCAAGAAGTTGGGTCAGATCGTCAGCCGCGGCATCGTCCATTGGGGGAACCTCAGGACCAGCAAGTTCAACGCGCGGGCAATTTATCACATTGCGGAGGCTGTTAATCGAATTTGAGAGGAAAGCGTGGCAGCGGAGTGGTTCCTTAAGATCCTGAAGCACTGAAGCGGCTGAAGCGGATAAAGCGGATAAAGCGGCTTCGCCGTAACGAAAATTCTTTGGTAAATCTTTGCGAGAGAATCCCAGATCACGAAATACAGTATTCAAAACAAAAAAAGCTGCCTGGAACTTACGCTCCAGGCCTGCTTCGGTTTTGAATTTTGCTTCGGTTGGATTACGGCAGCATCACGACTCCCTCGAACCAAACATGCGCCGGCGCATTCTGTCCGTTGCACGGCGTGATGTTGTTCGCGAAATGGAATCGCGCATGGCCCGACGCGCCTGCGTGTCCGCCAGTGCCGCCGGCGACGCGACCCATAACGGCGTGTGAGTTTGACGCGACGCAGTTTTCCGGATTGATGACTTGAACGAACGAGTCCGCTTCGATGAACACCTGATCGCCACTCTGCACGTATGTATCAGTTGCTTTCAGATCAAAGATGAGATTGGTAACGGTATTGGTGCACGCTGAAGCGACGACGTTAAAGGCCCCTCCCTGGGTATCGATACCCGAACCCGCGAACGACAGTTCGATATTTTCCGGAAACGCACCGCAGCGCGCGACGTTTGGTCCAGCACCGGTGACACTGAAGCTCTCGGTGCCTCGCCAGTGTGCGTTGATGCGGTCTTCGAGTAGCGGCGCGGCCTGTGACGTTCCACTGCTGATGAATACGGCGAGTGAGGCAAGTCCGACGAGTGCGACAAGCATGAATTTAAGTTTCGTAATACGCATGAATCCTTAGCTCCTTAGTGGTTGAAATTGGTGATGAGGCTTTGAAGGTTGGGCTGGGCTTATTGGGCCAACTGAAGCACTCCTTCGAACGAGACACGCGCCGGGACGAGAAGTCCGTTGCACGCGGGATCGTTGTTGGCGAGATGAAAACGCCCGTGTCCGGTCGCGCCGGCGTATTTTCCGGTGCCACCACCGACGCTGAATTTAACGGCCTGCACGTTTGCTGAGACGCAAGTCGCAGGGTTCAACTCCGGTGTGAAGGGATCCGTCAGGATCAGGATCGAATCGCCGTTCTGATACGTGTCAGTCGATTTGAGATCGAAGATCAGCCCGGTTGTGGTGTTGGTGCATGACGAAGCGGCGCTCGTGAAAATTCCGCCGCCGGTGTCGATGCCGGAGCCGGTGAATGTCACTTCGACGTTTGCCGGAAACGCTCCGCAACGTGCGACGTTCGGTCCGACGTTCACTGGCGTCAACATCGAGGCGCCTTTCCAGTGAGGGTTGACGGTTTCGTCTGGGGTAGTGGCGGCGCTGGAGGTTTGTCCGCCGAAATGGCTGGCGAAGACGAGGCCGGCCAGGGTTAGCAAAGCGAGTGTGAGTTTCGTGATTTTCATTCCTGAATCTCCTTCGTTGATTGAGCAATACAACGAGTAAGGCGGAGGACAAGGCGAAAAACTATCAGGTGGGTCGAATTTATTTGACCCGTTTAACAAGGGCCAAGATATTTTCATTCGGACTTGAACGTTTTGCCAAACAGCCGTAGATTACACGCCTTAGAACAAGGATCCTGTTTTTCGTCGGCCTCTGTCTCCCTTTCGATTTTGCCCAGGCGGTACTAAAACCCTTGAAAACTTTAATCAAACTCCCACTCTCTCTGTTTTGCGCCATAGCTTTCCTCTTCGCACTGACGCCGGCGACTCACGCACAAACTTGCTCTTCAGCGTCGTTCAAAGTCGCGCCAAACATAAATCTCCAGACGAACCTGTTCGGACTCGCGACCGCTGATTTCAACGGCGACGGCCATCGCGATCTCGCCACCATTCCCAACTCCAGCAGCACCGAGGTGCTGATCCTGTTAGGTCGCGGAGGCTCAGAGCGATTCGGCGCTCCGGTCGGCGTGGCTCTTCCCGGAATGGTCCAGCACGTCGCGGTCGGCGACTTCAATGGTGATACCAAACCTGATCTAGTCGTTACGCTCGAGGACTTCGGCGAGCCGACGGGCAGAATCGCAGTCTTGATCAACAACGGCACCGGCCAATTCGCCGCGCCGAAAATCGTCACAGTCTTCGGCGATCCCTCGCTTCCGATCTTCGGCGATCTCAACAAAGACGGAAAACTCGACCTCGTCGCCGCACTTTTCACCGGCTCAACCGGTGGATCCATCGTCGTTCTTTTAGGAGACGGCACGGGAGGTTTGACTCCGGCCGCCGGTTCGCCGCTTTTCACGCAAAGCTTCAACCAGCATGAAGTGCTGATCGGCGATTTCAATGAAGACACGAAGCTCGACCTGGCGTTGCCGGGCCAGGCATCGGGAACAATCAGCGTCATGCTCGGCGACGGCGCGGGTGGTTTTGCCGCTGGAATCATCTCGTCAACTGGCGGCGGCTCGTTGATCCTGACACCGGGAGACTTCAACAACGACGGGCATCTCGACATACTCAGCGACGACCGCATGATGCTCGGAACCGGTACCGGAATCTTTAACGCCCCCATCGTTGTTTCAATTCCGGGTAACACCACCGCAGCGATTACCGGCGATGTCAACAACGACAACAAACTCGATCTGATCGCGGGCACCGGGAGCGGTCTGACCGTCCTGTTGGGCGCCGGAACAGGACACTTCACGACGGGTAAGTCTTATACCTCGGGCGTGACTGGTTTCGTCGGCACTGCTTTCGCCGTCTTTGGTGATTTCAACGAGGACGGAAAAGTGGATCTGGCGGCGGCTCAGGCGCTGGGAATCGGCATAATGAACGGCGACGGCACGGGCGAGTTTCAGGACGCGCGCATCTACCCGACGAATCTCACCAGTCCGCGCGCGATGATCGTCACCGATTTCAACACCGACGGAAAGAAAGACTTTGCCGTTCTGAGTCCAGTTCTCGGTGGTTTCCCAAACAACCCGGGCGTAGAAGTAGCACTGGGCGACGGCGCCGGAGGTTTCACGAGAAAGTCATTTACAAACTTTAGCTTCCAGGGCGCGACACAAATGGCCGCCGGCGATTTCAATGGTGACGGAAAACCCGATTTAGCCGTTACGCGAGCCTCGGATGGACGAGTTTATGTCCTTCTTAACGACGGTACAGGCGGCTTTCCGGCTAACACGAATTCGGTTACGAACATCTTTCTTGGAAATCAACTCTCGTCAATCAAAGAGGGCGACTTCAACAACGACTCCAAGCTCGATCTGATCGTCCTTACGCCACAGAACAATAGTTTCGTCATGCTGCTGGGCGACGGCGCCGGCGGCTTCCAGTTAACGTTTGGCGGCCTCGTGTTTCCCGGTACGTCGGCCTTCGTTGACGACGTCGACACCGGCGATTTCAATGCCGACGGTAAGTTAGACATCGCCGTCGTCAGAAGCGGCTCTAACACCATAAACATCCTGCTCGGCAACGGCACCGGCGGCTTCACCCCTTCGTCGAACGCTCCAACGCTCGTTACACCCGTCGCCGTCATCGTTAAGGATCTGAACAACGACGGCAAACCGGACGTCGTAGCGACCAGTTCCGGAGCGCTGGGTTTTCAGAGACAGGCATACGTTACGGTTTTGCTGAATCAAGGAGGCGCCTTGTTCAGCGCGCCCGTTAATTACCCGACAGGCGACGCGGGCGGAACTATCGGCGCTGGAGACTTCAACAACGACAATCACCCCGATCTGGTCGTGACCAGCGGATTTATCACCGTTGGCAGCACGCTCGACGGCGTTGCCGTTCTGACCAACGATGGCACCGGACAATTCAATAGCTGGATAACCTTTCCCTCGGGACAGCAGTCGGGCGACGTCGGTGTCGCGGACTTCAATACCGATGGCGAGGATGACGTCGTCTTTACGCAGCCGAGCGGATCAACCGTTGCGCTGTTCCTGAATAACTTCACGGCTTCTCAGCCCTGCCTGAACATTGACGACGCAGGTGTAACGGAGACCGACAGCGGCACGATTAACGCGACCTTTACCGTCACACTCTCCGCAGCGAGCGCGCAAACCGTGAAGGTCAACTACTTCACGACGCCTGCGTTTATCGCGCCGGGCAATTCCGCCGCGACGAAAGGCACGGACTTCGAAAACAACCCAGACACCATAACTTTTCTTCCCGGCGAGACGTCGAAGACGATCAACATACCCGTCAAAGGCGATCTCATCGATGAGATCGATCAGTTTTTCCTCGTCGCACTCACGACACCCGTCAACGCCTTCATCACCGACGGAAAAGGCATCGGAACGATCGTCGATAACGACGCGCCCGCTACGATCTCAATAAACGACGCCAGCGCTCCTGAAGGACCTCAACCGCAAAACGTAGCGACCTTCAACGTCACGCTCAACGGACCAAGCGAAAAAGACATCACCGTCGATTTTGGTTTCACGCCGGGCACCGCGACGCCGAATGTGGATTATCCGAACTTCACCGGCACGCTTCAGTTTCCAGCCGGCCAGACTTCGAGAACGATCCAGATTCAGATGATAAACGACAACGTCTTCGAGCCTGCGGAAACGTTCTTCGTCAACCTGAGTAATCCCACCAACGCCACGATCGCGGACGGCCAGGGCCAGGGAACGATCACCAATGACGATCCGCAACCGACGATTTCAGTCGGCAACGGATTTATTCAGGAGGGCGCGCAGGGAACGACCGGCAATGCGTCGGTTACCGTCCTGCTCTCAAATCCCTCGTTTCAAACAATCACAGTCGCCTTTGCCACCGCCAACTCAACCGCAACAGCGGGCAGCGACTATGTCGCGACGTCAGGGACTGTAACCTTCAATCCGGGTGAGACGACGAAGACGATACCGCTCCAGATCACCGGCGACAACGTAGACGAAATCCACGAGACATTCTTCGTTAACATAAGCAATCCGACCAACGCCACGATCCTTACCGCGCAAGGCTCAGTCGTGATTGCGGACGATGATGGACCAACGGTCAGTATCAACGACGTCTCCATCTCTGAGGGAAACTTCCCCGTAACGAACGCAATTTTCACCGTTACGCTTTCGGGTCCGAGTGTTCAGGAGGTCAGTGGCTTTTTCTCCACCGCGTCCGGCACCGCAACCGTCGGCATTGACGTCCAACAGGTCTTCTCCGGATTCTGGTTTATCCCGGCGGGTTCGACGTCGGGGACGTTCCAGGTTCGAATCTTTGGCGACTTCGAGATCGAAAGTAACGAAACTTTCTTCGTCAACCTCCAAAACGTGAACAATGCAACGGTCGCCGACGGACAGGGTTTGGGTACGATCCTCAACGACGACTCGAACGGCAAATTCCAATTCAGCAGCGCCACTTACGCAGCTACTGAAGACGCGGGCGGTTTTGTCGTTACCGTGAATCGTGTTGATGGTTCGACTGGAATCGCCACAGTTGATTTCGCGACCAGCAACGGAACGGCAACGGCCGGATCGGATTACCCTGCAACCTCGGGCACGCTGACGTTCAACCAGGGTGAGACTTCGAAGTCGTTCTTTATCACGGTCACGGCGGACGGTCTTTTTGAAACCGAAGAAACGATCAATGTGGCTCTGAGTAACCCGACGGGTGGAGCCGTGCTCGGCACGCCGTCAGCCGCCGTCCTGACGATCAAGACGCCGCCGTTGTTCCTGATGTTGGAGGAATCGGCGCTCGATCCGACGCAGGTTACAGCCGTCGATTCACTATGGTTCACGAGAGATCCGTTCCCGGTGATCTCCACGATCGATCTGTTCGGACAAGGGCTCGACAAGAACACACGCGTGCTTGTTTTTGTGACTAACCTTCAGTTAGCGCCAAACGATCCGGCATCGACGGTGAAGATCACGCTCGTTGACAGTGCCGGGCAAACGCATGAGAATGGCGCAGAAGATGTGCGCGTCGTGCCGTCGTTTAACTTCATGCAGATTAAATTCCGTCTGCCTGACAACCTTGCCGCCGGCGCCTGTAGTATCAAGATCAAAGCGCACGATCAGGAGAGCAACACAGGGACGATCCGAATCAAGAACCCGTGAGTTCGCAAGGCGCCAAAGTCTATTTAAAGGGCAACGCGATGATCGAGCCATTGTTCAATCAATGGTACGCGTGGTCCTATCTGATCTCTCCGGCGACGAGCGCGATGTACGTCGCGAACCTGCATCTGAAGTTGATGGAGTCGTTCATCGCGGCGCCTCAGATCCACGTGGCGGCTTTGAAAAACCCCGCGAATCTTGGTGGACCGTATATCAACTACGGAGCGTCGCGCGTCGAAGAGATCAAAGCGCTGCGCGAACGAACGCTCGAGGAAAACAAACCGGCGCTGGCGTTCGCCGAGGCTGTGAAAACGCTCGACAAGATCCTCAGCGAAGAGGCCGACGGTCACTCGCTCGAGCCGCTTTACCAGAAAGTTCCCGAACCACTCAAGGGCTACGTCGAGCTCCTTTACGACCTCAACAACAACCCGTCGATTCGCTTTATCGAAGGACTACTGTATCGAAGTCCATACTACAACCCGCGATCGCAAAGCCTCACGCTGACACTCGCGGACAAAGACGAACGTCCCTTCGTCTTCAGCACACCGCGGCTCGACACGAATGACAGCGTGCGTCTCGAACTGCCCTTCAACCACGAAGGACTAGACGAGTTATTCAAAATGAAGCAAACGCCGCAGCCGTTGGGCCATGCGGCGGAGACACTCGGAATCAAACCCGGCGATGCTGAGTTCTTCGGAAGTTTGTTCACGGAAGACGCGCCGCCGCCGTTTGACAAGTTCACCGGCGAAGGCGTGCGCGTTCGTTACTTTGGTCACGCCTGCATCCTGATCGAGTCAGCCAACGTGAGCATCCTGTGCGATCCGGTGATCAGCTATCCGTGCGCAACGGGACTTCAGCGTTACTGCCTGAACGATCTGCCCGATCACATCGACTACGTCCTGATAACGCACAATCATCAGGACCACTGCATGTTCGAGACTCTCTTACAACTGCGGCATAAGATCGGCACCATCGTCGTGCCGAAAAACAACGGCGGCGGCGGCAACCTCGCCGACCCGTCGTTGAAACTCGTGCTGCAAACTGTTGGTTTCCGGCAAGTTCGAGAGATCGACGAGCTGGAGGCGATCGAAGTCGAGGGCGGAACGATAACGGGGCTTCCCTTCCTCGGCGAACACGCCGATTTGAACATCAGGACCAAGATCGCGTACGCGATCAAAATCGAAGGTAACTCGATCGTCTGCGCCGCCGATTCCAACAACATCGAGCCGCAACTCTACGCGCACCTGCACGACGTGATCGGCGAGGTTGACGTCTTTTTTGTCGGCATGGAATGCGACGGAGCGCCGTTGAGTTGGCTTTATGGCCCGTTGTTGACCAAACCGTTGCCGCGCAAGATGGACCAGTCGCGCAGGTTCGACGGTTCGGATTTCGAAAAGGCGTTTGACATCGTGAAGCGTCTCAACCCCCGCGAGGTCTACGTGTACGCGATGGGCCAGGAACCATGGCTCACTTACCTCACGTCGATTCAATACACCGACGCCTCGCGTCCGATTGTCGAATCAAATAAGCTGGTCCAGGAATGCGCGAACGAGGGTCGCGTTGCGGAAAGACTTTATGGACAGAAGGAAATCTTTTTGAACGCGCGGTCGCGAAGAGGTCTCGTAGCAGTAGTTTCGTAAATGAGGATCAAACCAAACGCCTCACTATGTCCAGCACACAAATCACAAATCCCTGGCTCTTAACGCGGGCAGTCAATCCGCACGCGCGACTCAACCTGATCTGTTTTCCGTACGCCGGAGGCGGCGCGCAGATATTCAATAGCTGGCAAACGGGATTGATAACCGGCGAGATTCAGGTTTATGGCGTGCAGTATCCGGGCCGTGGCAGTCGCGTGCGCGAGCAGGCTTTTACCGAGAGCGGCGCGCTGGTCGACGCGTTTCTGCCGCACCTGCTTCCTCTCTTGAGTAAGCCGTTCGCGCTTTTTGGTCACAGCATGGGCGCGATCATCGCTTTTGAAGTGGCGCGCCGGTTACAAAACGAGCGTGGACTTCGACCCCAGCGACTGATCGTCTCGGGCCGCCGCGCGGCGCAGTTACCGCGGACGGATCGTCTCACTTACAACCTCCCCGATGCGGAGTTCACCGAGGAGCTGCGGCGTCTCAACGGCACGCCGAAGGAAGTGTTGGACCATCCGGAGTTGATGCAGTTGATGATGGGCATCATTCGAGCTGATTTCACTCTGACGCAGACTTACAAGTATGTACCCGGACCGCAGTTGACTTGTCCGCTGTCGGTGTTTGGTGGCTTAGACGATACGGACGTGGCGCGCGAGCAGCTCGAAGCGTGGTGCCAGCAAACGACGAGCGATTGTTCGCTCAAGATGTTCGAAGGCGATCACTTTTTTATTCAGACAAACCAGGCGGCAGTGCTGAAGACTATCAGACAGCAACTCCTTCACTGATCGTTGCCGCAGCTTAGGACAAAAAACCGTGAGACACCTGCTTTCACTTCTCGACGTTGGGCCGGAAAACGTTTCTCGGCTCGTGGATCTGTCGTTGGAACTGGCTGAAAACGGAAGCCGCACGCTGCCGCTCAAAGGAAAGATCGTCGGCATCTACTTCCGCCGTTCGTCCACCCGCACGCGCACCGCATTCACCGCGGCAACGATCAAACTCGGCGGCACGCCGATCGCCTATGGGCCAAACGATCTTCAGCTCTCAACCGGCGAGACGATCGAAGATACCGCTCGCGTGTTGTCGCAGTACCTCGACGCCCTCGTCGTTCGCACTAACGATTCGATCGACGAGATGCGCACGTTTGCTTCACAGAACAACATGTCGATCGTGAATGCGATGAGCGACACGGAACATCCGACGCAGGCGCTTGCGGATCTCGTCACCATCAAGGACGTCTTCGGACACCTGAACGGCATCAAGATTCTTTATCTCGGCGAAGGCAACAACACCGCGTCCGCGCTGGCCTACGCTGTCGCGATGATCGAGGGGATGCAGTTGACGCTGGTCACGCCTGAAGGCTATGGACTTCCCTCCTCTGTCATCGAAACCGCGAATCAGTTGGGCGCGGAGCGTGGCTCACTCGTCGAGCAACATCACGACCCGGCCAATCTGCCGCGCGGCTTCGACGTCGTTTACACCACGCGCTGGCAAACGATGGGAGTGTCAAAACCCGATCCGAACTGGAGAGAGAAGTTCCTGCCCTACACCGTCAGCGAGGAGATAATGAAACGCGTATCGAAGGACGGGACCGTTTTCATGCACGATCTTCCGGCGGTGCGTGGCGACGACGTCGTCGACGAAGTGCTCGATGGTCCACAGAGCGTGGCGTTCCTACAGGCGAAGCACAAGATGACGAGCGCCATGGGCGTTCTGGCGTGGTGTACCGCGGCTGAGTGACGCGATGTCGTAATGGAATTCGTTTTCATCCGTGTTCCCGATGAGCGCTGCGTTAGCTGATGTTACGCACACAGGAAGAACACGGATTAGATTACAGTCAACGCCTCCCCTTGTCATAGAAACTAAGTTCGCCGCCTGATCTTGCGAATCATCGCGATGGCCCACAATAAGCCGATGGCGACGAACGGCAGGACGTAAACCAACAGATCCCAGCGGCCGTAGCCGGGCGGCGTGACTTCCACGTTCGCCACCGTTTCCGAGTTTCCCTGCGCGCTCTCGAGTCGCACGCGCACCTGCCACAGTTCCTGAGCGTCGAACTGGACCTCCGCGCGATATTGGATCTGTCCCTGTAAGTCTTCGCGTGTCGCGTTGTAAACGACTTCCGGCAAGCGTCCACTCACAGGTTTGACGCCGACCTGGACGCGCAAGTCAGAAGGAAGTTCAGACGCTTGTGGACCACCGAGTATGACAAAGAACAATCCCGTGCCGACATCAGGATCGGTCCACACTGAAACAGTGTAACGATCGACCTGGCGGTCGACGAAGAGCGGATAAGGCGGTCCTTCATGCGCGCTCACGCTGCGCCCGCACAGCAGTATGAACAACAGCGACAACGCCGATCTGAACCTCATTCGTTTCTTAACCACCAAGCGCCACGCCGCGCATCTCCATCGGCTGCGTCATCAACCAGAACGCCGCCGCGGCGATGATCAACGACACCACCGCCCACGGAATAAACGCAACGAAAGCACGCCGCCGATCGTCCGTGACCGCAATCGAGTAACCGACTAACAGCGATCCGATCAACCCCAGCGTGATAAACCCGAACTCGAATAGTTGGACCACGTTCGGCGGCCAGCCAGGCGCGCCCCAGTGCGGCGTGATCGCGAAACCCAACTCCGCCAACGCCGACTGCGCCACGGGAATAAACGTGTAAAGACCAGTCAGAAAATGAAAACCGTAGTGGGCCAACCAGATGCCGAAACCAATCGGCGCCAGTGAATACGAGTAACGCACAGCCACCGACAATAGCGGCTGCGAACGCCCTGTAAACGATCGCGTCAGCAGCGCGGCAACGCCGATCAAAAGCACCGGCTCGCAAACAAGCAATAGCGCGAAGATCAACGCCAACCCCGGTAACTCCGAAGTAAATCCAAAGAACCTCGCGAGCGAACTCTGCAACGCGTAAACGGGACTGACCATGCCGAACGCATTCAACAAAGCTCCAAAACTGAACACGATCGTCAACGCTGCGAGATCCTTCCGCTTCAATAACGATCCGATTCCCGATCGCATCGTTTCGGTCGCGGAGAGTTCCGCCGCCGGCAACCGGCTAATGATCCCAACGTTGTCGTACGGACAAGCCTGGACGCAGTCGAGACAAAACGTGCAGTCGAGGTTCCCGACTTTGCGCGGTTGAAATAACGCCAGTTCACACCCGCGCTGAATCACCGTCAACGGCGCCTCAGGCACGCGTACGCCGCGAATGCAATCCTTCGTCTGGCAACTGTTACACACATCGTGATCGCGAACCGCAACCTCCAACGGCGACACAGTTGAAGCGACGAAATTGAACTGCCCGATCGGACAAACAAACTTACAGAACGCCGCATGTTTGAAAAGAGCGTCAACTAATAACGCCGCCGCAAAGTAAGCGACGATCAACCACGCGGTCCACCACGGCGACGCCCACAGATCCAGCCACTCGTAAACAAACAGCATCCCGACAAACAACCCCACTGACAACCACTTGTTACGCAGACGTCGTGGCCAGTTCCTGACGGGATGAAAAGACTTGCGCGCGAAATTGCGCACCAGCATGAACGGACACGCAAGACAGAAGAAGTTTCCGGCAAACAGCAGTGCAAACACGAGAGCGCCGCGAAAGTGCACCCACGTCAGCGTCGTCGCGAGGTTCTTCGCCGCCAATGATGGACCAAACAGCCCGTGCAGAATCATCGCGACGCTGATCACGAACAGCGGGATCTGAAGCAACGTTCGCGCGTGTTTCCAGTGAAGCAAGCTGCCGATCAGCGGCAGACGCAACAGATCGAAACGAGGCTGCTTATTCAGTTGGAGTTCGGGTTGGACCACTGGAGTGAAACTCCGACTTCGCCGGCTCAACGCCCTGGATTTCAAACTGCCGCTCAACCTTACGACCGTCCGGCAACGTCGAAGTAACGAGTATGACCCAATCTCCAGCCATCGAAAGCTTGATCGTGGAGTGATAACGTCCCGGTTCGATCTCGTTCGCGTCGGCAAAGACCGGCGTCATACCCGGATGCGACATGTTCGCTTCGAGCTTCAGGTGCGCTCCGGTTACAGCCTTTCCGGAAGCATCCGTCAATCGAAGCATGATCGTTACGAACCCAACGTAAGGCGGCTGTGGAAAAACTTCATGCGTGAGGTTGATGTTTACAGACGGATCGTTTCGTTGTCTGCAACCTTGCACGAGCGCAAGCCAGACACAAATAACAACTAATGAACTGCGTTTGAAGCGCACAGATCAGGCGGCCATCACAGGCGCCGTGCGGCGGCGGTGCAACGCGCAGGTACACCCGGCGACCTCTTCTCCCTTTGGCGGAAACATGTGGTAATACATGCCAATCACCATCGGAATGAAAACGATCGCATTGTAGAAGAGATGTATTTCAACGCGAGACTGCGGCAGCAGCATTTGCAGGAAACTCACCGGTACCGGTGAGCCGAACCAATAGTGACCCGTAATCGCCTGGTACTGGAGAACCGCGTGTTCGATGTGATGCCAGAACTGGATCACTAAAGCCACTGTCCACCATTTACGCGAGGTTCCGGTGAAACCCTTTCTCAGCATCCAGAGCCCGATGAGCATCACGATCGCGTATCCGTAATGCAGTAGCTCCGAACTTACCAGCCAAGGAAAGAAGAGACCAAGGAAGCCGCCGGCCTTCGGGCGCGGCCAACCGAGCACGTAGATCTGGAAAGCCTGCGTCAGGTGCTCGGCCCAATGAGCGAGCACGATGAACATGAACGTATTGAGTGCGCGTTTGTGCCAAACGCTGTTCAGCTTCTGGTAGAAACTAAAGTCGGCGGCGGGCGCGATCCGGGATGCTGCGACTGACATCACGACCTTCCTTTGTTGTCTCGTCTGAGGTGTCGAACTGAATTGCGTCGCGTGATTTTACGTTAGGGGAATGCGATTAGTAAACAACTTCGGGGGTCTAGTGGGGCATGTTTGGGTCTAGTTCGGATGAACAAGCCTTTTAGAGTCTGAAAGTTGGAGACTCGTCTCCACCGATGGTTGGAGCATGGCTTTGTCACAACCCAACGCTCTGCAAGAAGACGCAATATTCGGAAAATAAATCGGCTGAGGGTGTATCTGTCAAGCAACGAAGGAAAGAATCAATCATCTACTGGCTCAGTAGACGACTGGATACGTCCTCGACCGGCCAGCGCCGCCTTGATCGCGGGGAGCAAGTCGCCGCCCATTCGGGCTTTGGTTACGTATC
>DASTTB010000025.1:0-248032 GCA_035760365.1 Pyrinomonadaceae bacterium | reverse complement strand
AAAGATGCTTCCGATGTGTGCGCGAATGGCGGCGGCGTCGGCGGCACGATCGGGTTGAGAAACACTGGCGAAACATACGGCGCCGAGTGCGAACGACGCGATCGATAAAAGAAGCGGTTTCATTTGTGGTCCTCTCCTTCTGATTACGCCGCATCGTACGCTCGGTGAAGTTCGCGCAACAAGAAAGAATACGCGAGCGGTTGGCGTTTGGACGCGAACGGTCGCCGCGCGCTGATTCTTATTGCGCCTGACGGCGCGCGGGCGATAGTGTTGCGCGGTGCGTTTCTCGCCACGTTTGCGACCATGGATGATCGTGTCGGCCGCCTGGATCCTGCCGGCCATTTTCGCTGCTATCAATCGCGTCGTTCAGGCGCATCTGCAGGGTTGGGAGCCGGCCACGATTCGCGACGTGCTTTTCGAAGGCGGCGACTGGTTTCTCTACGCGTTACTCACGCCCGGCGTTTTTGCGATCTCGAAACGTTGGCCGGTCGCGCGGCCGCACGTCATTCGGCGTGCGCTGATTCATGTTCTCTTTTCGATCCTGTTTTGTGTGGCGTGGGCCACTGCCGGGCAGATCCTGCGACTCGTGCTGATGTTGATCTTCGCGCCGGACTCGATGGCAGGGGCTGGGTTCTGGCGTGAGTTTGGGCTTCAGTGGTTGAGTTGGATCTTTATTACGTTGCCGTTTGGTGTTGCTGTTTATCTGTGTGTCGTCGGCGTCGAACATGGGATTCGGTATTTTGTCGAGGCACGCGAACGTGAGGTGGAGGTGGCGCGACTGTCCGAACAGCTCGCGGGCGCGCGCTTCGACGCGTTGCAGGCGCAGGTGAATCCGCACTTTCTCTTCAACACGCTCAACACGATCGCGGTGCTCGTCCGCGATGATGATCGACAGGGCGCGGTACGCATTGTCGAACACCTGAGCGAGTTGTTGCGTCGTACGTTGAGCCGGCATCAGGCGAATCGTGTGTCGTTGAGTGAAGAGTTGGAGCTCGTGCGGCAGTATGTGGCGATCGAGCAGGCGCGGTTTTCGGATCGATTGCGGCCGGAGTTTCGAGTTCCTGATGGGTTGTTAGCGGCGCTCGTGCCGAGTTTTGCGTTGCAGCATCTGGTGGAGAATGCGATTCGACATGGAATCGCGCGGGCGACTGAAGCTGGCAGTTTGATCATTGCGGCCGCGCGTGACGGCGACGTGCTGGAGATCACGGTTGTCGACGACGGAGTCGGGATCAATCCGGAGGCTGCGATACCGAAGGGGCACGGGATTGACAACACGCGTGAACGATTGCGCGCGTTGTATGGCGACCGCGCGTCGCTGGTGATCGAGAGACGCGCGGAAGGCGGTACAATCGCGACATTGCGCGTGCCGTACAGTGAAATAAAAGATGAGTCAGAGCGGAGTTAAATGGCGTGCGCTGATCGCCGACGATGAACCGGCGGCGCGTCGTGGCGTGCGGCAACTGCTTGCGGCGTTTCCTCAGTTTGCGGTTGCCGGCGAGTGTCGCGACGGAGCGGAAGTTCTTGCCGCACTCGACGTTTCGTCCCCCGACGTCGTGTTTCTCGACATCCAGATGCCGGGAATCGACGGTTTTGAAGTGATAAGGAGACGCAGTCCGGAGCGAATGCCCGCAGTAGTGTTCTTGACGGCATTCGATCAGTTTGCGATCAAGGCGTTTGAGGCTGAAGCGCTCGATTATCTGGTGAAGCCGGTTACGGAACCGCGTTTCGCGGCGACGATGAAGCGCCTGGAACGTCGGTTAAGCCAATCAACCGAGGTGTCTTCATCGCGTTCGATCGCGCGTGACGAGCGCATCGTGGTGACGACCTCGCGCGGCGCCGCGGTCTTACACTTGAGCGAGATCGATTGGATCGAAGCGGCAGGCAATTACGCGCAACTGTGGATCGGCCAGCGCAACTACTTCCTGCGCGAATCCCTACAACTACTCGAAGAACGTGTTAGCAAACACGGCTTCGCACGCGCACATCGCCGCGCTCTAATACGATTAAGCGCCATCAAAGAGCTCATCCGCACCCGCTCGGGCTCCCTCATCGCCCTTCTCAACACTGGCGCCCGTATCCCCATCTCCCGCCGCCGCGCCGCGGCCTTCACCGCCGCCGTCCGCGAGCTCAGTATCAATTCGACTGAACAATAGCCATTTGCGGCACAAAATAGCCGTTTTGGGCACTTGAAACCGTTCATTCATCAGGCGATAATCCTCTCCCAAGTGGGATAAAGGGGAGTGAAGAATGAAGGATAAAAATAAGATTAAGCTGACGGACGAGATAACATTGCCGCTGCCAGCTACGAGGCCGCCCCGGCTGCGCATCTCGAAAGAGGAGTTTCTTCATCGCCTTAGGAATATTGGTGAGTGGAGAAAGAAACATCTTGCTGAGTTACACGCAGAGATACGTGCCAAAGGTTCGCGTTGAAGTTTATTTCCCGTTAAGCGATGACCCTGTTTACCAATACCACCGCAAATGGGTAATCGAGGAATTGACCCAACTACACGGAGGTTGCTCTGTTCACGAGGACTTGGCTGGTTACTTTCGTTCTGAAGATAATACGCCCATCGAAGATCGCATAAGCGTAATCTATAGCGATTTCGAGATGGATTGGTCTCAGCCGGCTCAGCAAACAGAAGTTCTGAATTATTGTGCGACTTTACGACAGTCCCTACTTGATAATCTGTCGGAGGAGGAGATCCTAATCACCGCCTTCCCGATTTCACATGTAAGTTAGTAAAATAAAGAGGCTTCACAACTCTTAACAAAATTTTACCTCCACTTAACACCCATCGATCCATAACGTCGTACCATTTCGCACGTTAATAATTTCGAGAACTCGCGTCGGGGGCGTTGTAGTGGCACAATGGGGGAGCCGCTCTTAGCGCAACAATTACGCATCGGAAGTCGTAAGCCCAATCAAAACTGGAAATCACTAGGGTTAGTGAACTTATGAATCGCGAGCATAGCTTGTCTTATCGTCTTAAAAGCGTGCTGCTGGTGGGAGCGCTTGCTGCCACCACAGGATGCGTCAATAAAGCGCAGCAAAATTTCGAACGTCCCCCGGCACCCGTAACAGTCGCGCCTGCGATCACGCAGGACGTCTCAAACTATCTCGACGCACTCGGCAAGATCGTCGCCCGTGAAACCGTCTCGATTCAGCCCCAAGTCTCGGGCCGTATCATGAAGATCCACTTCACCGACGGCGCGAATGTCAAAAAAGGCCAACTGCTTTTCACCATCGATACCCGCCCCTTCGAGGCGAACGTCAAACAGGCAGAAGCAAACCTCGCACGCGACACCGCCCTGAAAAAACAGGCCGAAGCAAATCTCGCGCGTGAAATCGCCCGCGAGAAGTGGGGACGCAACCAGGTCGAAAGATACACTACGCTCGTCGAGCAAGGCGTCGTACCCAAAGAACAATACGATCAACTGCGCGCCGAGTACGATACGCTTAAAGCAAACTCCGAAGCAGCACGCGCCATCGTGCGCAGCGCGGACGAGACGATCAAAGTCGACCACGCTGCAATCGAAAGCGCAAAAGTTCAGCTCAGCTATTGCTACATCCACTCGCCAATCGACGGCCGCGCCGGTCAGCGTCTCGTCGACATCGGCAACGTCGTCAACCCCGGCAGCTCAAACAATTCAGACGAACACGCACTCCTCGTGATCGAACGAATCGATCCGATCTACGCCGACTTCACGATTTCCCAAGCCCATCTCTCCGCGGTCCAACAGGAGATGCGACAGGGAAGTCTCATTGCGGAAGTGCGGTTGCCCGACACCGCCAACGATCCCGTCACCGGCCAACTGACGTTCATCGATAACGCCGTACAGGACCAAACGGGACAGGTCACATTACGCGCGACGCTGCCGAATCCGGATCACCGTTTCTGGCCGGGCCGTTTTGTAAACGTTCGCCTGGTCCTGAGCACGGTTTCAGGCGCGGTGTTAGTCCCCGTTTCAGCGCCGCAGATGTCGGCAAACGGTTCGTACGTTTACGTCGTGAAAGCCGACTCAACCGCCGAACAGCGCCAGGTTTCCCTGGGCCAACGACAAGGCGATCTGATCGTCGTTGAAAAAGGCGTCGCCGCAGGCGAACAGATCGTGACGAACGGTCAACTCGGCGTCACCCCCGGCGGCAAAGTACATATCGATCAACCAAGAGAAGCAAACACCCCGGCCGCAGCCACAAACGGATCGAAGTCATGAATCTATCCGAGCCATTCATTCGCCGGCCGGTGATGACGGCGGTGCTGACGCTGTCGGTCATCCTCTTCGGCCTGCTGAGTTATTTCCAGCTTCCGGTCAACGACCTCCCGGCGGTCGATTACCCCGTGATCCAGGTGAGCGTCGGTTATCCGGGCGCGAGTCCGGACACGATCGCCAACAACATCGCCACGCCACTCGAGCGCCAGTTCATGCAGATCAACGGCCTCGAAGTGGTGACGTCGAAAAGCGCTCAAGGCGTAGCAACGTTCTCGCTCCAGTTTGCACTCGACAAGGACATCGACGCCGCGGCCACCGACGTCCAAACCGCAATCTCGCAGGCGACCGGCGCCTTGCCCGCGGATCTTCCTTCGCCGCCGACATACTCGAAAACGAACCCGAACGATCAGCCGATCATGTACATCGCGCTGGTCAGCGACTCGGTCACGTCCGGGCAGCTCTTCGATTACGCCACTACCAACGTGGGCCAGCGTTTGAGCATTCTGCCCGGCGTGTCGCAGGTTGCCACCTACGGAACGAAGTCGGCGATTCGCATCAAAGCGAAGCCGCAGGAGATGTGGGCTCGCGGGATCTCGATCGACGACCTGTCCAACGCGATCAAAAACGGAACAAGCTTCACCGGCGCGGGCCAGTTGGACAGCGCGGCGGGCACGTCGGTCCTCAGACCACACGGACAACTCGAAAACGCAGAGCAATACAACAACCTGATCGTGGGCGGCACGAGCAATGCGCCCGTCTACCTGCGCGACGTCGCGACAGTGAAAGAGTCGGTCCAGGACGAACGCGTCAACATGCGTTTCTGGGTACGCGGATACTCGATCCCTTCGGCGACAGTCATCGTGGCCGTGAATCGACGCGCCGGCGCCAACGCGGTCGAAGTAGCAAAGTCGATTTATGGCGTCCTGCCGCAGGTTCAGCAGGAATTGCCGGGCTCGATTCGCATTCAGCCGATTTACGATCGTTCGCAAAGCATCGTCCACTCCGTTGCGGACGTGCAGATGACACTGATCATCGCCTTTGTGCTCGTCGTGATCGTGATCTTCGCGTTTCTCGGTCGCGTGACTGACACGCTGATTCCCGTCGTCGCCCTTCCGCTGTCGCTGCTGATCACATTCATCGCGATGCGCGGGCTTGGTTACAGTCTCGACAACCTCTCGTTGATGGCGCTCACGCTCGCGATCGGATTTCTCGTCGACGACGCGATCGTCTTTCTCGAAAACACAGTCAGGCGAATCGAACGCGGCGAGCCGCCGTTCGAAGCATCGATCAACAGCGCGAAGGAAATCAGTTTCACGATCATGTCGATGACGATTTCACTTGCGGCTGTGTTTATCCCGCTCGTGTTCATGTCAGGCCTCGTCGGCCGGATCTTCCGCGAGTTTGCGATCACGATCGTGATCGCGATTCTTGCTTCCGGTTTGGTGTCGCTGACACTGACGCCGCTGATGTGCGCGCGACTGTTGAAAGACCGTGGTCACGGTGCGAAGAAGACGTGGATGGAACGCGTGATCGGCGGCATCGAGAAACGCATCCTCGCGGTTTACGGCGGTTCGTTGTGGTGGTTTTTACGGCACCGTTGGATCTCGCCGGTGATTTGGGCCATCTGTCTCGCCGGCACGATCTGGCTGTTTATGCTCGTGCCGAAGACGTTTCTTCCTCCGGGCGACAGCGGCGTGATCTTCGGCGTGTTCATCGCGCGCGAAGGTTCATCTCCGGAGCAGATGCGTGGTTACCAGGATCGCGTTGACGACACGCTGCGCAACGATCCGAACGTGATCAACGATTTCACGATGACGGGCGCTACCGGATTTCTCGCGTCGAACCAGGGAATCATGTTCACGTTTATCGGACCAGCGGAGAATCGAAAGCCGATCGATCAGGTGTCGGCGGAGTTGATGGGCAAACTCAACTCGATTCCCGGAGTCATGTCCTTCCTGCGTCCGTTTCCAGTGCTCGAAATCAGCACCGGCGTGAATAATCAGCAACAGGGCCAATACTCGTTCGCTGTGTCCGGCGTGAACCCGGACCAGGTTTACGACGTGGGCCAACGACTGCTCGCGAAGTTGCAGACGTACGACGGGTTCCTGTCCGTTTCATCGGACCTTTATAACCACACGCCGAACGTAAACATCGATATCCGACGCGATCAGGCGAAGACGTACGGCGTTTCCGAGGCGCGAATCCTGAACCTGTTGCGCAACGCTTACTCGCAAAACTATCTCTACTTGATCAAGAAGCCTGAAGATCAGTACCAGGTGATCCTCGAGATGGACGACCCGGTACGCCAGAAGGCCGAAGATTTGTCGCTGCTCTACATCAAGTCGGACGATGGCCGGAACCTTGTTCCGCTGAAAGAGCTGGTTACGTGGAAAACGACGCTTGGACCACAGGTCGTCAACCATTTGAACCAGTTCACGAGCATGACGCTGTCGTTCAACCTCAAACCCGGCGTCGCTCTTGGTGACGCGACCGATTTTATCGAGACAGCGGCCGCGGAAATCGTTCCGTCAGGCGTGCGCGGTGAACTTCAGGGCGAGGCGCAAACGTTCAGTCGAACAGTGACGAGCCTGACGATCCTGATGGGTTTGGCCGTGTTCGTAATGTACGTGATCCTCGCGATACTTTACGAGAGTTACGTGCATCCGCTGACGGTGTTGTCGACGCTGCCTACGGCTCTGGTCGGTGGACTATTGACGTTGATGTTGTTTGGACAGGATGCGTCGCTCTATGCGTTCGTCGGCATGTTTATGTTGATGGGCATCGTGAAGAAAAACGGCATCATGATCGTCGACTTTGCCCGCCAGCGAGTCGAAGCAGGCGAGTCGGCGGTGCAGGCGATACACGACGCGAGTATGGATCGTTTTCGTCCGATTCTGATGACGACGCTCGCGGCTGTGTTTGGCGCGATCCCGATCGCGTTGGGGTACGGCGCGGACGGATCGTCGCGACAGCCACTCGGTCTGGTCGTCGTCGGCGGTTTGATCGTTTCGCAGTTCATCACGCTTTACATCACTCCGGTGATTTACCTGTATCTCGAGGAGTTTCAGGAACGGGTGTTGGACCGCACGTCGTTCTTCCGTTCGAAGCGTTCGCAGAAGCCGCAGCCGGTGATTAGTGAAGAGCCGGTTTCGGAGTCGGCGTCATCGTAGGTTCTTCACAAGCGATTCGAGTTCGCGGGTGATCTCGTCCGCGGGTTTGTCGGATGGGAACCGGATTGGTTCGCCGAAGGTGACTGACACGGTTCCCGGCTTCACGAAGTACGGGCGGCGCTGTTTCAACTCAAACAGACCGTCGAGCTTGATCGGGATCACGGGCACATTGAGGTTCGATGTCAACAGACCGATTCCGCTCCTGAATGGTTGCATGTTTCCATCTCGCGTTTCATGTCCTTCCGGAAAGATCATCACGCTGAAACCACGATCGATCGCCTCGCCTGCATAAGTGAAACTCTTGCGAAAGCCGCTTTTTCTCGGGAGTGGGAAGACGTTGAATAGCGCCGCGCCGAGCGCGTAATGGAGTTTCTTGTTGCGCCGCCACTCGCGAAGTAACTCGCCGTCCATCGCGATCGCTACGCGCAAACGCAAGCGAAAGGGAAGCGCTGAAAGAATTAGGGGCGCATCGACGTCGGTGACGTGGTTCGAGATCAACAGCACCGGCCCCGTCACATTCGCGAGCTTTTCTAATCCATTGCGGCGCACGCTACACATGATCCGTGATAAAGGCAGCAGAAAGACGTGGTAGACCAACGGCCTAATCCACGTCATCGGAAAGCGCATGGCCCATGACGGATATGGATACGCGGTCGTGCCGTCTGGTTTTCCCTTGCGTACGAGCTCTTCCAGATCGGCGACGGTGGTTGTTTCGGTTATGGCGGCTTCGTCGAGTTCGATCTGGTACTGATCTTCGAGCGCGCTTAGTAGTTCAACGCGGCCGAGCGAGTCGAGATGCGAGAGTGAAGCAGGGAACGCGGATCGGGACGGATTGATAATGTTGTTGGCAATCCGTGTTTTGATGATCTTGCGCGTTCCGATCGTGCGTGGAAAATCGGGTTCCGGCCAGGTGGTCCAGTGGCGAATGCGTTGAAACTCGGCGAGCGACCTATTCGCACGCGCGACCGCGGCATCGAGATCGGCATCAGCATCGCGCGGAATAAGCACGGCCATTGCTTCAGTCTGATCGAACGGAATCACGGCGCTGGCTTTGATCTCGGGTTGGTGGTCCAGCACGGCTTCGAGGTCCGACGGATAGATCTTCATACCCGCGGCGGTCACGATCGTCTCTTTGCTGCGGCCGCGAAAGAATATGTGACCGTCTGGACCAACCTCGCCGATGTCGCCGGTGTGAACCCAACCCTCTTCGTCCGCGATCGCTTTCACAGCGCCACTCCAGTAACCGGGTGAAACGCTGTCGCCGCGCACGAGAATCTCGCCGTTGTCGTCGAGCTTAAGCTCCTGGCCGCGCACCGGTTTACCGATTGAACCGTGAACGAGTCGAAACGGATGGGATACGGACGTCAGCGATGCAGTCTCAGTCATTCCGTAACCTTGAATGACTGCGTAGCCGAGCCGCCGCCAGAACGTCTCCACTTCCGGTTCGAGAGTCGCGCCGCCGCTGACGAACGCCCAAAGACGCCAGCCAAAGCGACGATGTACTCGCCGAAACGCCCACCAGTTACGTAAAAAATGACGATGCTCGGCGGCTGCAAGCTCACGAGCAAGATCGCCGTTGTCGTGAAGAATCTTTTCGTGCAGGGTTTCGAGCACACGGGGCACAGTCACGACGACGTTGATACGCTGCTTCCGCGCAACGTCCATGATCTCTGACGGTTTGTACGACTCGAGGAAGTGAACTTCGCCGCCGACGATGTGAGGAACGAAGATTCCCATCAACTGTCCAAAGACGTGACTGAGCGGCAACAGACACAGAAATCGCAACGGATGGACCAGCCGTTCCCAGCGTGCGTACTTTTTAAATTCCGTTTCGATGGGCGTCAGGTTCGCGAGTAGATTTCGATGCGTGAGGCAAACGCCTTTCGGCTCGGCAGTCGTGCCGGAAGTGAAAACGATCTCGACAAGGTCGTCTGTGCTCGCCGTGGATGGATATGGTCCATCAGCGTGTCTTGGTTCATGTGTAAACGCCAGACGCGGAACACGGATCTGCGGCCGCGATTCATCCGACAACAACAGCTTCGCCGAGACTTGTTCTTGCACTCGCAGCGCGAAGTCAGGCGTGGACTTCAGATCGAGTGGCACTACGACGACGCCGCGCAGCAAACAACCAAAAAACGCCGCGATCCATTCCGCGCTGTTCTCACCCCAGAAGAGCACGCGATCGCCGCGAACGATCTCGCGCGCTTCCAACTCGCGCGCGAACTGAAACGCGCGCCGTGTTATCTCCGCCGACGACCAATGCACGAGCCGCAAGCCGCGGCGGTACACGACCGCTGTTTCCACACAATCATCCAAAAAACTAAGTAGTGTTTCTCGCATAAAAATCCGCGAATCCGCGGCCTCCATAATGAAGGCAACGCGGATCCTACGGAAAGTTATTGTGTCAGTATTTTAAGTTGTACCCACGTGCACGTGGGCAACGGCCTGCTATCGAGGCTGTTCGCTTTCGACCGTCAATTCGTTTTTGACACTGAATAGACCCGGTACACTTCGAGCGCGAATGTAAGCGAGGTTCGCGTCGCTACGATTCGAAACCACGCCTTTCAGCGTTGCGTGTCCGCGATTCACGATCAGGTGAATCGACGGCACCGCCTGGTGCGCATAGCGAAACAGCGGCGAGTTCCAGCCATAAATCTGCCGGTACAACGCCACTCGCAAACGATCGTCTGACGGCGAAAGCGGCAACACCTCGATGTCGTTGGTCACATTCGTTACGCCGTCGATCTCTTTTACGCGGCCGCCCGCGTCGGATTTCGTCGACGGACGGACCACTTGTCCGCGCAATGTCACTGAACCGTCGGGTTGCACTTCGTACGTCAGCCAATCGAAGACGCCGTAGTAAGGCAACGTCACAAGTTCATGCCTGACCTCGCGCACGATGCGAGGGTTTATCTGGGCACTCGCCGACTCCTGCATCAGCGCGAATGCCATCACGGTCATCAGAGCTACAACAACCGGTTTGAGTACTCTTCCGTACATACTTTATCGCTACCTCCATTCACCTCATTACTAGTAGTAATAGATGTCGCGTGTATTGGAATTTGTTTCCTATTTTGTGAACGTGGGCCAATGAAAAACGCCGGCGACTCGCAGCCGCCGGCGTGTGGGTTGTGTGTCGAAATGTTTACTGGCCGATCGGAGGATCTGTAGCCGTTGCCGGTTGCTGATCGTTGACGTGGATCGTGTTTGTGTCCGAGTCGACGTAATAGTGGTTCTTGCCGGTTGCGCCCACGCCGTCAGCCACCTGCGGGTCCGCGTTGATGGTGTAACCCGCTTGTGCCGTGGTGGATTTTGGAATCACCTTCATCGTGTAGACATAACCGTCGACGACCGGCGTTGTGCCGTCAAAGCGACTGTCGAGCAGGTTATTCTTCCGCATCTCTTCAAACGTGCCGAATGAGCTGCGTTGATGGGCGTTGTAATAGAGCATTTGCTGCTCGGCGATCGTGCGCAGGGTCTTGATGGCGGCGGCTTCGTTGGCTGCCTTCATGGCGGCTTTGTATCCGGTTACGCCGACGGCGATAAGGATGCCGATGATGGCGATAACGATCATTAACTCGATGAGCGAGAAGCCGCGCTGGTTTCTTTGTTTCTTCAGTAGGGGTTCCATAATGCCTCCTCGGGCAACTTACACGAAGCTATCAAATTAGAGTTCCGTTTTTGCTCCGACTGCCCGTTTTTAACACGAGATAGTCTACTACAGGAGCGTGCGCAAATCACATTCAGGTCGATACGGATTCGACCGCTACAGCCAACTTTTCCGTGCGGGGCGTGCTCTTAGCATGTAGAATGCAGCCAATTTGATGCGAAACCTCGAACCAGTCGAAACCGGACAACTAACGAGCGCCAGGGCAGCGGAACAGATCGAGCGACTGCAACAGGCGATCGAGACTGTCATCAAAGGAAAGCCGGAAGCCATCCGCCTCGCCATCGTCACCCTGATCGCGGGTGGACATCTGCTGGTCGAGGACGTTCCCGGTGTCGGTAAAACGACTCTGGCTCACGCGCTGGCGCGGGCTCTCAAATGTGTTTTCCAGCGTATTCAGTTTACGTCCGATCTGTTGCCATCGGACGTGATCGGACTATCCGTTTTTAACCAGCACAGCGGCCTTTTCGAGTGGAAACCAGGGCCTGTATTCGCGAACGTCATCCTCGCCGACGAGATCAACCGGACGACTCCCAAGACTCAATCCGCGTTGCTCGAAGCGATGGCCGAACGGCACGTCACGGTCGAAGGCACGACGCATCAACTGCCCGCGCCGTTTATCGTGCTCGCGACGCAGAACCCGATCGAGCATCACGGCACTTATCCGTTGCCCGAATCGCAACTCGACCGGTTCATGTTGCGCTTGCGCATCGGTTATCCGGCCCCGGCTGACGAGCAACTCATCCTGCGCGATCGCGAGTTTGCTGATCCGCTCGACGAACTCGAGCCGGTAATGACGGCGCACGAAGTCGTCGAACTGCAACGTGCCGTCGCCAGTGTCGCCGTAGATGACGCACTCGTTCAGTACCTGATGCGGATCGTCGCCGCGACGCGCGCGTCTGAGATGCTGGATCTCGGCGTCAGTCCGCGTGGCACCCTCTCGCTGTTTCGAGCGTCGCAGGCGATGGCGCTTGGCGAGGATCGCAATTTCTGCATTCCCGATGACATCAAACGCCTCGTCGTCCCCGTCTTTGCTCATCGCATCGTCGTGAGCTCGCGGTTCTCGTCGTCGCTGCGACGCAGTGAAGAAGCCGAGGCCGTGCTGAATGAGATTTTGAAGACGGTCAGCGTTCCGCTGTGAGACTCTCCAAGCTGTTTCCCGAAAGAATCTCGTTGTTTCGGATCGTCCTCGGGACCTTGCTCGTTCTCTCCGGGCTTGGCGCCGCACTCGTGACGGTGCTGGCGCGGCGCGAGAACGAGAATGGTCTCGCCGCGATTGCGGCGCTCGTTTCACTCCTGATCGCTCTGCTGCTGACGATCTTTATCGTTCCGCCACTCGCGCGTTCAGCGAAAGTGGAAGTCGCGAACCTCGATTTTCCATTTGAACCGACGAGCGGCGGTGGGGTGTTTCTCGTGATCATCCTCGTCGTCGGTTTTGCTGCGTGGAACACGGGAAACAATCTGCTGTTTCTAGTGTTCTCACTGCTGGTGTCGACGTTGTTTGTCGGCTGGATTGCGGCGCGTGCTTCGTTGCGCGACTTAACCGTGTCGGCGCGCTTTCCCGATCATATTTTTGCGGCGGAGCCCGCGCCCGTGATCGTCACTCTGCGTAACACGAAACGCGTTTTGCCGTCGTTTTCGATCCTCGTGGAAGCGCGTGGTCCACACGGCGAGATTGAGGGAAAACGGAAGCGTTACGTGAAGCGGCTGTTGGCGTATTTCAGTTATGTGCCGCATCATGCGGCGGCCGAGCAGCGCGTCGAACAGTTGTTCCCGCAGCGTGGTCATCACCTGATTGATGGGTTTGAGTTATCGACTCGTTTTCCGTTCGGTTTCTTTCGACGGCGCCGGCGATTGCGCGCGCGCAATGTCGACATCATCGTGTATCCCAAACCGGAAGTCATCAGCGACGATTTGCACTTGTTGCCGATGTACGCGGGAAGGATGCCTTCGTTACGGCGTGGCGCGGGACACGATCTGTTCTCGATGCGCGACTATCAACCGCAGGACGATCTGCGTCACATCGACTGGAAAGCGACAGCGAGATCGCGTCGTTTGACTGTGCGCGAGTTTACTTCCGAGGACGAGCGGCGAATCTCGATCGTGTTGGATACGCGTTTGCCCGCGGAGCCGGATGAGAAGATGCGCGAGCGTTTTGAACGTGGTGTGGTCCAGGCGGCGTCGTTGTTGAAGCATTTTGTTGACGAGCGCGCGGAAGTCAGACTGGTCCTGGGCGAGGACGTTGGTCCATTCGGTTCCGGTGCGGAACAACTTTATCGTTGTCTCAAGCGGCTGGCTTTAGTCGCTCCAGTGATCGCCCCCGTGATCGATAGCCAACCGCGTGTTGAAGAGTTGGCGACCACAGGCCGCGACGTGATCCAGCACGATTACGCGATTCTGCTCACGGCCGCTGCTCCGGGATCGATTCCTGCAAACGTCTGGCGCACCAGTCATGTGATCTACTTGTAAACTGAATGCAGCAAACATTTCGCGGTTACTCCAGTTCCACGATTTTGTTGATAGGCGTGTGCTTTGTTTTCTCGGGCGCGACGGGGCTGATCTACGAAGTGCTCTGGATGCGAATGCTCGGGCTCGTTTTTGGAGCGACGACGCTGGCGGTGAGCACTGTGTTGGCGGCGTTCATGGGCGGACTCGCGCTCGGCAGCGCACTCGCCGCGCGTTTGGCCCATCGCATTCGCAAGCCGCTGAGTGTTTACGGTTGGATGGAGATCGGGATCGCCGTTTACGCGTTGCTGGTCCCGTTTCTGTTTCGGTCGGTAGACAATCTTTACGCGCTGATCTGGCAACAGTTTCAACCCGGATTTTTCACGTTCAGTTTGTGGCGGTTTGTGTTGTCGTGCTTGATGTTGCTGGTGCCGACGACGCTGATGGGCGCGACGTTGCCGGTGCTTTCGGCGGCGCTGGTGCGGCATGGATCGACCGCGGTGACGCGACTCTACGCGTGCAACCTCGTGGGCGCGATTGTTGGAACGCTGGCGGCGGGGTTTCTGTTGCTGCCCGTGTTTGGTGTGCGCACGACGATCGTGATTGCGGCTGTGATCAATTTCATCGTCGGTGTAGTGGCGATCGCTGCGCAGCGAAGAACGGGAACACAGATCGAACGGATTGAGCGTGGAAGTGTTATTAGCGACGTCAATTATTTTTGGTTCTTTGTGGCTGTCGCGTCGGGTTTTGTCACTATCAGCACGCAGGTTTCGTGGACGCGCATCCTCACGATGGTCATCGGATCGAGCACGTACGCTTTCAGTATCGTCGTCGCGCTTTTTCTGATCGGGCTGGCTGGCGGCGCGTGGTTCGTCGGACGAAAAGATCGGACGGTGAAACTGCGCGGCATGATCATCGTGGTCGAGTTGCTGACGGCAGCGAGTTTAATGTTCAGCTTGTTCGTCGTGAATCGTTTGCCGTGGCTTCTCATCACGGCCGGACGAAATCTTCGCATTTCATCGTGGGCGGGATTGCTTGGTCTACAGATCATGTCGGCGACGTTGTTGATTCTCGTGCCGGCGTTGTTGATGGGTATGGTGATGCCGCTCGTGTTGGTTTGGGCCACCGGCGATCCGTTGAAAGCTGTGGCGCGTGTCGGGCGTGCTTACGCGGTGAACACGATCGGCGCGATCGCGGGTGCGTTTCTGACCGGCTTCGTGTTGATTCCGAGAACGAGTACGAAGTTTGCGCTCGTGTTGTCGGCGATTACGTGCGTCGTCGTCGCTGGTCTGGCCTATCGGCCGGCTGAGACCGCGCGCGATCCGGCGTTGAAGCGCAGCCTTGCAATCGGTGCGATACCGGTGCTGGCATTGAGCATGCTGGTCCTCACGCCGTCGATGAATCTCGCGGATCTCTCGATTGGCGCATACGACACGCTCGTGCGCGAACTTGCAAACACGCGAGAGGGAATCGCGAACAGCGAGCAACAGGCAGCGGGACCGAGTGTTCACAAACTGCTGATGTACGAGGAAGGACCAACGGCGACCGTATCGGTACGCACGGACGACAACATCATCTCGATGGCCATCAACGGTCGCACGAATGCTTCGGACAGCATGTTCGACATGCCGACGCAGGTGATGTTGGGCCAGCTTCCGTTGTTTGTCGCGCCGCGAATCGATAACGCGTTGATCATCGGTTATGCCACTGGCGTGACGGTCGGATCGATGTTGCAGTCGCCGATTCAATCCGTGACGTGTGTCGAGCTCGAGCCTGGGACTGTCACCGGATCGAGGTTCTTTCAGCACGTCAACAATCGCCCGCTCGATGATCCGCGCACGCGTTTGATCATCGACGATGCGAGGACCTTTCTGCGTGTGACGCCGAATCGCTACGACATCATCGTCAGCGAGCCGAGTCATCCGTGGGTGCCCGGTGTGGCGAATCTGTTTACGCAGGAGTTTTTTGAGCTCGGGCGCGACCGGTTGAGCGATCAGGGGATCTTTGTGCAGTGGGTGCAGATTTATCAGCTATCGACGGAGAGTTTGCGTTCGGTGCTGGCGACGTACACACGGGTGTTTCCGCACGTGCTGATGTTTCGCGTGGGTGGTTTGAACAAAGGCAAGGATCTGTTGCTGATGGGAAGTAATCAGCCGCTCAATCTGGATCGACTGGCCGAGAGGATGGCGGATCCGCGTGTGATGGCGGAACTGGCGCGTGTGAATCTCGCGAGTGAAGCGGATGTGCGGTCGTGGTTTGTTTGCGATGAGACGCGTTTGGGTCCGGCGGTCGCGGGCGCGAAGATCAACACGGACGACAACATGCACATTGAGACGACAGTGCCGCGCGAGACGTTTCGACCGTTGATGCAGACGAATTCGCAGTGGGTCGAGGCGTTAGCTAAGTGAGCTGAAGATTTGTTCGGCAGCAGTTTCGCCGCTGCGAATGCAATCCGGGATGCCGGCGCCACGATATGAATTTCCGGCAAGAGCTAAACCCGGTGTTAGGTTTTTCTCGATTCGCTGAACCCGATCGAGATGGCCGACCTCATACTGCGGCATCGATCGTTCCCATCTCGCGACTTCCGTAAACAACGGCTTACCGCTTATTCCTAATAACTCACTCAAATCGGCTTCAATCCGTGTTTCCATGTTGGTGAGCGCGAACATCTCAGGTTGAAGTGCGCCACCCACAAACGCCCTGAGCAGTACATGATCGTCCGGCGCGCGACCGTTGAACTTCACACTGCTGAAGGTACAGGCGATCAGCGATCGTTTCTCGATGAACGGAACCACGAAGCCGAAACCATTTAACGGATGTTTGATTGCGGCGCGTGGATAGGCGAAGTTGAGCGTCGCGGTTGAGGCGTAGTTGATCGAATTTAGTTGAGCGGCGAGTTGCTCGTTGACGTTTTTCAGTAATTTTGAGGCGACGTAAGCAGGGACCGCCAGACAGACTGCATCCGCTTCAAACGTTTCGCCGGTGTCGCTCGTGAGCGTCCATGTTTCATTAAATTTGATCGTATTGATCCGTGTATTCAATCGAACGTTGGGGACAACGCGCGCGAGAGCATCAACCAGCACCTGCATTCCTTTATCAAACGACAGAAACAAACTGTATCGCGCACCGCTTGTTCCACTCGTTTTACCTTGCCGCATCATCGCCAGGATCAGACTGCGATGCTTCTGCTCCATGTCGAGAAATCGCGGCAGCGTCGCTCGCAGGCTCAGCGTTTCGGGATCGGCCGTGTAGATGCCGCCGACCATCGGTTGCGCCATACGTTCGAGTGCTTCGCGACCGAGCCGTCGTCGCACAAAACTCGCGAGCGATTCGTCGTCTTTTCCGTTCTGACGCGGCAGGATCAAATCAGCCGCCATTCTTAACTTGCCCGTGAGACTAAAGATGTCAGTCGTGAGAAAAGGCAGGATGCGCGACGGCGCGAGTAGTTGAAAACCCTCGGGAACAGCACGCAGCCGCCCGTTTCTGACAATGAAACTGCGGCGATGTTGTTCATTTGTTTGAATCAGTCGCGACTCGAGACCGAGTCTCTTGGCGAGTGCAAGCGCTTCAGGTTTCTCTGAGATAAACGAATCCGGTCCGCGTTCGAGCATGAAACCGTCACGATGCTGAGTCTGAATTATGCCGCCGAGTCGCGGGCCGGCTTCGAGTAAGGTTACGTCGGAACCGAGTTCGATCAGACGATGTGCGGCGGCCAGGCCCGAGATACCGCCGCCAACGATGACGATTCGCTTCGCACGCATCACTATCCCGCCAGACAACAATCGGCCGGACAAACCGTGTGGTTCGCACCGCGTGAGCCAAGGTAACGCGCCGGAGCGTCGTCGACTCGTTCGAGGATCAGTTCGCGAATCATCTTCACAAACGAAGGATGAGTGCCGGCGGTCGCCGCGCGAACGACGTTCATGCCCAACTCCCTCGCGACCTGTTGCGCTTCGACGTCGAGATCGTAAACCACCTCGATATGATCCGAAACAAACCCGATCGGCGCGACCACGACGTCGGTGACGCCCGTTGCATTCAACGCGCGCAGGTGATCGCAAATGTCCGGTCCGAGCCACGGTTGCATCGGCGAACCACTGCGACTCTGGTAAACAACCGTCCAGTTCTCAACACCCAACTCCGTCGCGATCAAACGTCCCGCTTCTTGAAGTTGCAGTGCGTAATCGCAATTCGCCGCCATCGACTCGGGAATACTGTGCGCCGTAAACACGAGCCGCGAAGGCGCGGACGACACGCTGCGAATCCGATCGACGTTCGCTTCGATAAACAACGGATGGTTGTAAAACGCGCGCAACTTCTCAACACGCGGCGCTCCCGCGCCAACCTGCTCCTGCGCCGCCGCGATGTTCTGCAAATACTGCCGGCAACTCGAGAACGAACTGTAAGCCGAGGTCACAAACGCGAGCACGTTCTTGATTCCGTCAGCCGCCATCGTGCGCAACGTGTCAGGCAGCAGCGGATGCCAGTTGCGATTGCCCCAGTAGATCGGCAACTCAGGCCCATTTGCTTTCAACTCGCGCGAGAGGGCTTCGATCAAGTTTCGATTCTGTTGATTGATCGGACTGACGCCGCTAAACAACTCGTAGTGCTCCGCGACTTTCAACAGACGCTCGCGCGGCACGTTGCGACCGCGCGTGACGTTCTCCAGAAACGGCATGACATCGTCCATGCCTTCCGGCCCGCCAAATGAAACAATCAGCAACGCGTCGTAGTTCATGATCTGCGACTCATCTCGTGCACCATCTCAACCAGCGCGATCACATTTTCCACCGGCGTCTCCGGCAAGATCCCGTGCCCGAGATTGAAAATGTGGCCGCTGCGTCCGCCCGCTTGGTCGAGAATCCGTTTCGCCTGCGCCCGAAGCGCGTCTGTCGAGGCAAACAAAGCGATCGGATCGAGGTTGCCCATCACCGCGACGTCGTGCCCGACACGTTGCCATGCTTCATCGAGCCGCACACGCCAGTCGAGCCCGATCACGTTTCCGCCTGCTTCTCGCATCAACTCCAGCAGCGAGCCCGTTCCCGTCCCGAAATGAATCACCGGAACGCCGGGTTTGACTCCCTCGATCACCGTCCGCGAATGCGGCAACACAAACTCGCGGTAATCGTCCGGCCCTAAAGCTCCCACCCAAGAGTCGAACAACTGCACCGCCTGCGCACCCGCATCGATCTGCGCGTTCAGATATTTCACTAAGCCGCGCGCGATAAGGGCCATCAGTTCATGCCAGGCGCCGCTGTCGTTGTACATCAACTGTTTTGTATGAATGTAGTTCTTCGATCCGCCGCCCTCGATGACATACGAGGCGAGCGTAAACGGCGCGCCGCAGAAACCTATCAACGGCAGATCGGGTTTCAACTCGCGGCGTGTCAGTGAAATTGCACTGTAAACAAAACCGAGTGCTCCGGCGTCTTCTATTTCACGGAGCCGCTTTACATCCGCCGCGTTTCGTACCGGATTGTGAATCACGGGTCCTTCGCCGGCGGCAAACTCGAGATCGATTCCCATCGGCTCGAGGATCAGAAGGATATCGGCAAAGATGATCGCCGCGTCCACGCCGAGGCGTTCCGCGGCGGTTACGGTCACTTCGGCGGCCAGCGCGGGGTTCTTGCAGAGTTCGAGAAAAGTAGTTTTCGCGCGAACTTCCCGATATTCGCGCATGTATCGTCCGGCCTGCCGCATCAGCCAGATCGGTGTGTACGGCACGGACTCGCCGCGACACGCTCGCATAAACGCACTGTTTTCTAATGATTGGGTCAAAGGATGCTGATTATAACCGGGAGTAACTTAAACCAGAACTTTACCGCACAGGCGGACGTTCAACGCAACGTTGCACGCCCCCAGATCACTAACTGAGGTCACTAACTAAAGTTATCGCCGCTCTTCATTCCGTGTTCTGCCGTGTGCGTAACATAAGCTAACGCAGCGCTCATCGGGAACACGGATGAAAACGAATTTCGAATCAGGGCACTACCAACTGTTTTTCAACGTTGGTATCAGGCGGGATTCAGGACTACAATACACCGCCCAAATGCCTCAAGTCTGACTTCTCTGACAAAGTTGTCACAAGTCAGTATTTTGCGGTGTTTGCACTGTTGAGAGAGCGGTGATTGATGAACGGACAAGCTAGAGCTTTGATCGAGTCCATGCCTAACGACATCGGGACTGAAGCGGTCGCTCCGCTCAGTTTCGACGAAGCGTTTACCCTCCATCACCGCGCCGTTTTCAGGACGGCAAGGGCGGTCGTCCGCGACTCTGCCCTCGCCGAAGACGTGACGCAGGAAGTATTTTTACGACTGTATCGCAATCTCAATGCTACCCCGGGCGAAGAACTGCTCAGGGCGTGGCTTCTGCGCGTGACGCTCAACGTCGCTCGAAACACCTTGCGCGGCCAAAGCCGCTCGATGGTGCGCGACAATGAGTATCACAAGACAGCGACGGAAAACGGCTCCGCCGCGGCTGAAGCACCGGCTGAAGACTACGAGCGCCGCATGGCGATCGAAGAAGCACGCCGGGCTTTGGACAAGATAAAGGAGCCGATGAGAAGTTGCCTGTTGCTCAAACAACAGGGACTCTCATACCGCGAGATCGCCACCAGTTTGTCGCTTAAAGAGACGAACATCGGCAGTTTAGTGGCGCGCGGCCGGAAAGAGTTTGCGAGGGTGTACGGTAAGATCGGAGGCAGACGATGATACGGTGTTTGGACGAAGCAACGCTGCAATGCTATTTCGACGGCGAGCTTTCTCCGAGGTTGATGGAAAGCGCGGCGGCGCATCTCGCTTCATGTGCGACGTGTGCGGCCGCGGCGCGTGAACTGGCCGAAGAAACGGCGCTTTTGACGTCGGCTCTGGAGGCTGAGTTTGAAGTTGCGGTGCCCACGGCGGCATTGCGTGAACGGATCGACGCGGCGGTGCTCGGCGAACGTGTCGCGAGTGCCGGACGCGTCGAAAAAACCAGTCTTTTTGCCTCTTTCGCTAACGTCTTCAGCTTTAACTCTCAACGAACTTTGGGATATGCGAGCCTGATGGTAGTGCTCGCGTTCGCGACAATCTTCGGAATCGTCAAGTTGCGTCAGCCGGACCTTCAGCCGGCAATCACGGATTCTCAGGCGAGCGTACCGGCAACTCCGCCAAAATCGATTTCAACTCCTGATATTTCAAACAGAGTCGAAGTTGCGGATGCCGCGCCGCCATCCGTGGCTCCAATCCGTGTTAAGTATTCGCCTTCGCGATCTGTCACTCCCAAAGTTGTCTCGGTAAAAGCGAACCAGGTAGAGCTCCTCCCAGGCGAACGCTCATATCTCCAGGCCATCGCGCGACTCGATACGACGATCAAGGCGAACAAGAACGCGATGCGGCCGTCGTTGCAAGTGGAATATGAGAAGAACCTCGCGTTTGTCGATCGCGCCATCGCCGCGACGCGCACTGCGGCTAAAAGCAATCCTAACGATCCCGACGCGGCCGATTTCATGTTTGCTGCCTATCAAAGCAAGGTGGATCTCCTCAACACGATCGCCGATGCGCGTTTGACTGGAGGACGCTCCCACTGAAAGGCCGGGTCCTGAGTTGACAATGAAGTTGTTGGTAGTCTCGGCGGTAGCCGGCCTTTTGTTCTCCCTCGCAGGTTCGACCCCCGCAAAAACACTGAAATCCGATCCAGCCGCGGGCCAGAAAATCGAGCGCTCGATGCCCGTCAGCCCGCAGCTAACTGTAACGCTGTGCGTTGCTTCAGGAAGACTGACCGTCCGCGCGTGGGAGAAAAACGAGCTCCGCGTCAGATCGACGAACGCCGGTTACGTGGAACTAAGACGAATCGACAAGGGAAAAGATCCTTCCGCTCCTGCGTGGCGAATCGACGTGATGGTCGGCCAAACGGTTTCGCAGATCAACTCAAAACTCGATTGTCAGGCGCTTGCCGACGTCGATATGGACGTGCCGGCAACCGCGACCGTCCAGGTGCAGACTCGTGACGGCGACATCAGTATCGCCGGTGTCGCGTCAGCCTACGCCGGTTCGCAAAACGGCAACATCGCGATCGAGCGCGCCAGTAAAGTCGTCGAGGCTGGTAGTGTTGGCGGCAGCATTTCGTTGCGCGACTCGAGCGGCCGCGTCAATCTGAACTCCGCCGGTGGAATCGTCGAAGTCACGAACGTCAAACCGTCCGCTATAGACGACACGTTTGAAGTCGGCACTGTGAGTGGCGATATTCAACTGGATCGCGTCAGCAATCCGAAAGTAAACGCAAAAACGGTGAATGGGAATGTGACGATGACTGGTCCGTTAGCGCGATCGGGTCACTACGCCTTCACTAACATGACTGGCGACGTAATTCTCGCTTTGCCGCACGATGCGTCGTTTCAGTTGATGGCGAAAGTCTCGGAAAAGCGCGACATCGTTTCGGATTTCATTCTGAAGTACCTGGAAGTGCCTGCACCGCCGGCCGCGCCCGCGGTGAAACCGGGAACGCCGGCGCCCGAACCGATCGCGGAACCGAAACCCGGAGTAGCGGTGGGTGGGCCGAAAAAAGGCGAAGTTACTGCCGGACCCAAAAAGACCGAGGCCAAGGGGCAACCGCCACAGAAGGGGCAGGCGCCACAGAAAACCGGTCCCATCATGATGCCCGGTCCCATGGAGCGGACGGTCATCGTTCCCCATGTTTTGCGACGGGTTTCAGCCGTTTGCGGTTCGGGCGATGCGATGATTTCGGTCGCTTCCTTCGGCGGCACGGTGCGTCTGAAAAAGATGTAAGCTTGGTACTTAGGTCTTTGTGCTTAGTACTTTGCAGTTTCCTCCATTGTCCTGCGAACCAAGGACAAAGAACTAAAAACAAACCACAAATATTTATTGTCACAAGCCCGCGAGGTCTGGTGTTCTAACTACAGAGCAACGCAGAAGGGCCGAGAGTGGTTGGTAGGGGTTATTCAAACTGACTGCTCTCGGCCTTAAAAAGTCAGGGGTTCAAGCAATGAAAAGCGTGGTGCAAAGCGGCGATAAGAAGTACCGTGTAATTCTTCTTTTAGTAGTCGGCCTGACGGCATTTTCCAGCGCGATGAAGGAGTTGAACCAGTTACGCGAGTTCACTCGTGACGCGAGCAATACGGTTGTGAGCTGGTCACATGCATTGCAGGCTACCGAACCGGTTGAGAAACTGGCGCCGGTCGAAGTTCCGCGCACCGCAGTTAGACTCGAAGTTTGCGAGAATAACCAGCTGAAGCAAGTTGAGCCGGTGATAGCGGTTGAGCCGGTAGAACCGGTCGTAGAACCATTTGCGGCGGGGGGCAGCGTTGCTCAGGCGCCAAAGGTTGAGATCAAGGACGTGGGAAAAACTTTTGTCTCCAGGCGATCGGAGCGTCGCGAAGAGCAGGTCGCGGCGATCAAGAAGCATCGCCTGGAAGACATTGAATTTGTTGAGCTGCGGAAACAGGCGCGTCGTCTGGCTGATTTGAAAGTCACCATCATGGCCGATGATGACGGTGCCGGCGACGCCGAAATCGCGCTTCCTCCCGGTCTGAATGTGAAGCTGCCAAAGGTGAAGACTCACCGGCAGATCTTCGTCACTCCGGAAGAACGCGAAATCTTTTTGAAAAACCTGAACCGCAGCATTAATCTACGCAGTGCAGGCTAGGAACTTTCTCTCCTAAGGAACCGAAATCATGTTTACGAAAAGCCTCATCACGACAGTTGTGCTTGTGCTCGCGCTGGCGAGCGCCGGCAACGGTCCCGCGACGGCTTCGGGTTTGAACGGCCAGGATCTTCAGGATCGCCGGCCGCTCCCCTTAACGCCGGCGACCGAGAATTGCACCGCCAGTGCCGCCCAGCCTGGCGAAGAACTGCGTGAAGAGTTTCATCAGACCTATCCATTATCGGCGACCGGACGTGTCAGTCTGGAAAACATAAACGGCAGCGTGGAGATCAAGGTGTGGGATCGTGCCGCACTGCAACTCGACGCAGTCAAAAGAGCTTATAAAAAAGAACGCCTGGCCGAAGCGAAGATCGAAGTCACTGCTAACGAAGAGAACATCAGAATCAAAACCGAGTACCCGGACGGCAGTTTGAACTTCCGTGGCGGCGAGCGACGTTACGATAATCCGGCGACTGTCGAATACACGCTGACCGTTCCACGCAAAGCCGTGCTCGAGTCGATCGAGCTGATCAATGGTTCGCTTGATGTCGCAGCCGTCGAAGGCGCCGTCAAAGCTTCTTCGATCAACGGTCGGGTTACCGCGACTGGTCTCCTGGGTGAGACAAGACTGTCGACCATTAACGGAACCCTCAACGCGACTTTTACACAACTCGAAGAGTCGAAGCCGATCACGCTGAGTTCAGTCAACGGCAGCGTGCTTCTCGTGATTCCGTCTGATTCAAATGCTTCGATTCGCGCGGGCACGGTTCATGGCGGCATTTCGAACGATTTCGGAATGCAGGTTCGGCATGGCGAATACGTGGGCCACAATCTTGATGGGCAGATCGGATCTGGTGGTCCACGAATCAAGATCGACAACGTAAACGGCCCGATCAAGATCACGCACGCGCAGGACGGTCGAACGATCAGTCCCGCAACTTCAGTCGTCATCGACAGGCAGAAGATCCGCGAGGAACTGAGCAGTTCGATGGAAGAAGACATCGCGGTGCGTTCAGTCGAACAGGCCGCGGCGATTGCCGAAGCCACCCGCGCGGGTATCGAAACTTCTCGCATAACACGCCAGGCACAACGCGAAGCGCAGCAGCGAGTTGACGTGGCGTTACGGCAGGCGCAACGCGATATCGAGCGCGCGCAGCGCGACATCGTGCGCGAGCAGGCGCAGACGCGCGACGTTCGAGTTATCAAGAGAGTTAGACCAGTGGCCGGACCGAGTATCCACGGCGCGGCCGCGTACACGAAGTCCGGTGAGGAGACGAAGTCTTTCGCCGTCAGCGGTTCACCACGTGTCAACATCACGACCTTTGACGGTCACGTGACGGTGCGCGGATGGGACAAACCCGAAGTCGCTTACAAAGCTACGAAACTAGCCGCCGACGATGAGTCGCTGAAACAGATTTCGATTAACAGCGAACAGGTGGGACAGGTCGTCTCCGTCAACGCCACCAATCCAAATCATTACAACGGCACCGTGAACATCGAGGTCAACGTCCCGCGCCAGGCGACGTTGCACGTCACTTCCGGCGACGGCGCGGTGAGTCTCGATGGCGTTTCAGGCGAACTGACGCTTCGTTCCGGCGATGGACCGATCGCCGTCGTTAACAGTAACGGCCAGTTACACGTCAATACCGGCGACGGTATGATTCAGATCTCCAAGTTTGATGGACAGGTAGATGCGCGCACTGGCGACGGCGCCATCGCGCTCGATGGTAATTTCAACGCCCTTTCCGCCCGAACCGGCGACGGCGAGATTTCATTAACAGTGCCGGCCGGATCGAGTTTCACGATCGAAACCAACACGCCCGACGAGATCAGCAACGAGGGGTTCATTGTTGCGGAAGATATCACGCCTTCGCCGCGTCTAAAGCGTTGGCGAATCGGAGAAGGTGGCAAGGTGTTCGTTCTGCGAACCGGCGAAGGGCGAATTCTTCTCAAGCCCCGTAATTAAAGTCCGCGTTCTCTGTGCCTGAGAATACGGATCTCTCATTCTGCGTTAATGAAATTCTCCCTGTGTTTTTTGGCGCTGCTGCTGGTTGCAGTATGCGCGCTTTCAGCGACTGCCCAAACGGCCGTGAAACCCACGGTCGTAGCGGCTTCTACTCCCGCGCCACCACCGTCTGCTACTCCAACGCCGACTCCCGTTGCTTCATCAAGTCCAGCAACAGCGACGCGAGTAGCGCCGGCCGCCGCCGCTAAAGGCAGTTTTGTTCTGCCGCCCGAAAAATCCAAGCCGGTCGTATTGCCAAAGTTCGACAAGCCACCCGTGATCGACGGCAAACTCGACGACGAAGTCTGGCAGAACGCCGCGGTCTTGAAAGACTTCTATCAGATCCAACCCGGCGACAACGTACCGCCGTCAAGACCGACTGAAGTCCTGATTGGGTTCGACCCGAAGTTTCTGTACATCGCGTTCAAAGCGACTGACGAACCCGACAAAGTGCGCGCGACAGTCGCGAAGCGCGACAACATCTTTCAGGACGATTACGTCGGCTTCTTTCTCGACACTTTCAACGACAAGCGAAAAGCGTTTGAAGTCTTCTTCAACCCGCTCGGGATCCAGGGCGACGGAATCATCACGGAAGGACGCGGCGAGGATTTCAGTGTCGACCTGTTGATGGAGTCGAAGGGAATCGTTCACGAGACGGGTTTCAACGTCGAGATCGCGATCCCGTTCAAGTCGCTTCGCTTCGAAGCCGGCAAAGACAAACTCTGGGGCGCGCATTTTTTCCGCCGCATCAAGCGTTTTGAAAACGAGCTCGATTCGTGGATGCCGTTCTCGCGCAGCATCGACAGCAATCTCAGCCAGGCGGGACATCTCACGGGACTCGAAGGCATTTCAGTCGAACGCACGATCGAGCTGATTCCGAGTGTCACTGTTTCACAGAACAGCCGCTTCGTGCGGTCGTTTGTGCCACTCGCGCTCGATCCGGGTCGCATAGTGAACGAGCCGGTGGGATTGGATCTCGGGTTGACGGCGAAGTTCATTCCGAGTTCGGCAGTGACGGTGGACCTTGCGATCAATCCTGATTTCGCGCAGGTCGAAGCCGATCAGCTCGTCGTTACCGCAAACCAGCGCTTTCCGATCTTCTTTTCTGAAAAGCGTCCGTTCTTTCTCGAAGGCATCGACATCTTTCAGACGCCGATAACCGCCGTTCATACGCGTTCGATCGTTGATCCTGATCTCGCCATAAAGACTACCGGCAAAAAGGGACGGAACACTTTCGGATTGATGGTTGCGAGCGACAACGGACCGGGAAACCTGAGTGCCGATGACCGCGGCGCTTTGAACGGATGTCTCCTTCGTCGTTCGCTGGATCCGCGAGAAGTTTGTAATAACCAAAAGATTCTCGATAAGAACGCCTACATCGGCGTGCTGCGTCTCAAGCGCGACGTCGGTAAAGAGAACTCGCTCGGCCTGATCGCGACGAGTTACAACTTCATCGAGAAACACAATCAGGTACTAGGTTTCGACGGACGCTTTCGTCTCGATAAGCAAACGACGACGAGCTTCCAGCTTCTCGGCACCACTTCGCGCAACTTCTTCTTCGACGCCGACGACGGCGAAACAAGGTATCGGACCGGAAACGGCTTCGGCTATTCGGGGAGTTACAACGTCTCCGGCCGCAACTGGGGTTGGGAAGTTTACGGCGAAGGGTTCACGGAGGATTACCGAGCCGATGTCGGTTTTGTGCAACGCACTAATTCCAATTTCAACTACGCCTTTCTGCGCTACAACTCCGATCCCGATCCAAAGAAGAAGATCATCTCCTATCACGTTCACACCCTTGTTCATGCCGACTACGACTGGCAGGGACGGATGTACACCTGGGAATCCGAGAATCTCGTCGAGTTGCAGTTGCCGCGAAACAGTTGGTTAGGTAGCTGGTGGGAGCCGGGTTACGAGCGATTGTTCGATCACGAGTTTGGGCCAACGCGCGAAGCGAAGCCGTGCGATCCATTCGCCGTCATCGGCGGCTGCACTTTCTACGGCGAGAGCAACGAGCGCGCTTCTGACAAGCAGCACCTGTCGTTCTACGGCGGATCAAACTTCAGTAAGAAGGTTCAGTTCAACGCGCAGTACACGCAGCGCTGGGGCCATTTCGATCTGGATTTCGGAACCGGGACCACGAAGTATCCGCGCGTCAGTCCCGCGGCGTTGAAGTTGGGCCCGCTTGCTCCGCTCGATCCGGGCCGCGGAAAAATGAATCAGTTCAACGCCGGCATCACGTTTCAACCGACGAACGAACTGCGCACGCAATTCAACGTCACCAGCCAATCCCTCCGGCGTTACGACACGGATCGTTACGCTTTCAAGATCAACATCTTTACCTGGCGCAGCACGTATCAGTTCACCAAGGCCACCTTCGCGCGCGCGATCCTCGACTACAACACGCTCGATTCGCGTTTGCGCGCGCAGGCATTGTTTGGCTGGACTCCAAGCCCGGGCACCGCTTTCTATGCCGGCTACAACGACGATTTGAACTACTCCACTCCGCATCCGTTTACACGCGACATCGTGCCAGGTTTTCGGCGCAATTCACGGACACTCTTCATCAAGATGTCGTACCTGATCCGGCGTGGTTTTTGAACCGCGGATCACGTGTTAAACTGCAACGGATGTCTCAGACCAGGACACATTTACTATCTGTGCCGCTCTTAGTGTTAGCGGCACTGATCGCCACGTCATGTAAGAGCGATTATCAGGCGCAGCAGCGGCAGGGACAGGGACGTCCCGGAGACAACAAAGCTGCACGACAAGTGAAGACCGCCGCGGTTGCCGAAACGCCATTCGGCGAAACTGTTACCGCAAACGGAACGCTCGCCGCTTACGATCAAACAACTGTCAGCGTAAAAGTTCCCGGACGCGTGCGCGTGATCGCAGTTGACCTCGGATCCGTCGTCACTCAAGGACAAGTTATCGCGCACGTCGATTCCGTAGATTACAGCCTGCGCGTTCAGCAGGCAGAGGCTTCGTTGGCCCAGGCGCGTGCTCGTTTGGGATTGCCGCCTGACGGAACAGACGATCGTGTCGATCCGGAACAAACTGCGACCGTGCGACAGGCCCGCGCCGTTTTGGACGAAGCACGTTTCAATCGCGATCGCGCCGAGCAACTGGTTAGACAGGGAATCATCGCGAAGGCTGAGTTTGATTCCGCGACCGCGTCGTTCAAAGTCGCTGAAGGACGTTACCAGGACGCTTACGAAGAGATTCGCAATCGCCAGGGGATTCTCGCGCAACGCAGATCCGAACTCGCACTCGCACGCCAACAGTTAAAGGACACGGCAGTCGTTGCGCCAATCAACGGGATCGTTCAGGAGAAACGGACCAGCGTCGGTGAGTTTCTCGCGGCAGGGGCGCCGGTCGTCAACATCGTCCGCATGGATCCTTTGCGACTACGTGCGCAGATTCCCGAACGTGAATCGCAGGCTGTTCGCACCGGCCAACCCGTGCGCGTGACGGTCGAGGGCGACACAAATGTTTACGTCGGCCAGATCATGCGACTGAGTCCCGTCATCGAAGAACAAAACCGAATGTTGATAGTTGAAGCCGACGTTCGGAATAATGGAAAACTTCGACCGGGATCATTTGCGCACGCTGAGATCGTGACGAATGATGCCAAAATGGCGGTAACAGTTCCGAACAGCGCGATCGTGACCTTTGCCGGTATCGAGAAAGTGATCACGGTGCAAGACGGCAAAGCGCTCGAGAAGCCGATTACCACCGGACGTCGTAACGCCGAATTCACTGAGATCGTCGCCGGAATCAACGTGGGCGAGAAAGTGATCGTCGATCCGGGCAACCTCCAGTCGGGCCAGGCTGTCGAAGTGGTTGATTAAGGGATTTTTGGCTTTTGGTCTCTGGTCTTTGTACCTGGTACTTAGTTCTCTGTACTTGCATTTATCCGTAAGACCTAAGACCCAAGTCCAAAGACCAAAAACCAAGTACAAAGTACTAAGAACCAAGCACAAATCGAATGCAAAAATTAGCCGAAATCTGTATTCGCCGACCTGTCTTCGCGACGATGATCGTGTTGTCGCTTGTGGTGGTTGGCGCGGCTGGTTTTTTCAAGTTGGGTGTCGATCGCTTTCCCGCAGTTGACCTTCCTACCGTATCAGTTCGAATCGGACTTCCGGGCGGCGCGCCTGAAGAAGTCGAATCGTTAGTCACGCAACAAGTCGAAGAAGTCGTAAACACCGTCGACGGAATCAGCGAACTGCGTTCTGTTTCGGGCCAGGGAACGTCGCTCGTGATGGCGACTTTCAATCTCGATCGCGATCTCGAATCGGCTACTCAGGACGTGCGTGATCGCGTAAACACGCTGGGCCGCCGTCTTCCCGAAGATGCGACTCCTCCGGTTATTCAGAAGTTTGATAACGACAGCACGCCGGTGCTCACGATCGCGCTTACGGCCGATCGATCCATTCGCGAGTTGACGGAACTGGGCGACAAGACCGTGCGCCCGCAACTCGAGCGCGTCGGCGGCGTCGGTGAAGTGCGTGTCGTAGGTGGTCTGGACCGCGCGATCAATGTCTGGATCGATGCGGAACGACTCGCGGCTTACCAGATCTCGATCTCCGCGATCAGACAAGCACTCGAACGTCAAAACGCGGACGTGCCCGGCGGAAACGTAACCACCGGTAAAGAAGAACTGACACTTCGCACGCTCGGAAGATTTACTGACCCGCGGCAGTTTGGCGATCTCGTGATCGCAAACGTTAACGGCTCACCGGTCAGGCTGCGCGACGTCGGTCGTGTCGAAGACGGAACAAAAGAGCAGCGTTCGTTCTCGCGTCTCAACGGCGTTCCGACAGTGACGCTCGACATTCGCCGCCAGTCAGGCGCGAACACGGTCGAAGTCATCAATGGTCTAAAAGCGGCGTTACCGCGCGTTGCCGGCCAGCTTCCAAACGACGTCAAACTCGAAGTCATTCGCGATCAGTCGCGCTACATCGAAGCCGCGCTTCACGAAATCCAGACACACCTGGTGCTCGGCAGTATTCTCGCGAGTCTCGTCGTGCTGGTGTTTATGCGTTCGTGGCGTTCGACGTTAATCGCCGCCGTCGCGATTCCGTGTTCCGTCATCTCGACTTTCGGCATGATGAAAGCCCTCGACTTCACGCTCAACAGCGTGACGATGCTGGCGCTCGTGCTGATGGTCGGCGTGGTTATCGACGACGCGATCGTCGTGCTGGAGAACATCTTCCGCTTCATTGAAGAAAAGCGAATCGAAGCGAAAGAAGCGGCGCGCGAAGCGACGAAAGACATCGGTCTGGCAGTTTTGGCGACGACTCTGTCGCTCGTCGTCATCTTCTTGCCGGTCTCGTTCATGTCGTCGATCTCGGGACGATTTCTTTATCAGTTCGGCATCACCGCCGCGGTCGCGATCATGGTCAGCTTGCTCGTCTCGTTCACCCTCACGCCGATGATGAGCTCGCGGCTGATTCGCGTCAGCGACGCGAAAGGCGGACACGACGAACCAGCGTCACGTCGCGGTTTCTATCGCTGGATCGACGGCGGTTACTCGTGGCTGTTGGCTTTCGCGATGCGGCATCGTTTCGCGGTCGCTTTGGTTTCACTCGCGGTGGTCCTTTCGAGCATCCCGCTCTATCGCGCAGTGAAGCAGGAATTCATTCCGAGCAACGTCGACGAAGCTGAATTTGAAGTCGGTGTGAACGGGCCGGAGGGCACAAACCTCGCCGTGATGAACGAAACAGTCACGGCGATGGAGAAAGACATTCTCGAAACGCCCGGCGTGAGGATGGTGTTGGCTTCCGCGGGCGGCGGCTTTCTTGGCGGCGTGAACCAGGGCGACTTCTATGTTCGCATGGCGCCGCACGAGGAACGCACCCTCTCGTTCACTAAATTCTGGACCGAACTCAAGAAGGGAAGCCCGCTCAACGCGTTCAAGGGAAACTACACGCAGCAGGACGTGATGGGTGAAGTGCGTCGCCGGTTGCGCAAGTACGCGCCGATGCGCACGAGCGTTCGCAACGGCCGTTCATTCAATTTCGGCGCCGGCGGACGCACCGATATCGACTTTGTGTTTCGTGGTCCTGACATCGTCGCTTTGGCCGGTTACGCCGACGAGCTTGTCGCGCGTTCTGAAAAACTCGGCGGTATCGTCGACGCCGACACGACGTTGAAACTCAACAAGCCGGAGTTGCGCGTCCGGATCGATCGCGAGCGCGCCGCGGATCTCGGAGTCGATACTTCAGACATCGCGACCAGTCTGCGTCTGATGGTCGGCGGTGAGGAAGAAGCGTCGCGTTTCCGCGACGAGCAGATCAACGAAGATTACGACGTGCAGTTGCGTTTGACTGAAGCAGATCGACGTGACGTCGATACGATCAGTCGTCTTTACGTTCCCTCTTCACGCGGTGGACTGGTGCGGCTCGACAACGTCGTGAAGATCACGCGCGACACGAGCCCGTCGCGAATCGATCGACTCGATCGCGAGCGACAGGTGTCAGTTCGCGCTTCCGTTTCGCAGGGTTACGCGCTTGCGGATCGTATCGAGGCTTTGCGCGGCGCCGTGCGTGAGATGAACCTGCCGATCGCGTACACGACAACGGTTTCCGGCCGCGCGCGCGAACTCGAAAAGACGTTCACCGAGTTTATCTGGGCGTTCATTCTCTCGGTGATCTTCATGTACATGATTCTCGCCTCGCAGTTCGAGAGCGTGATTCACCCGCTGACGATTCTGTTGAGCCTCCCTCTTTCCGTCCCGTTTGCACTCCTGGCGTTGTGGGGAACGGGCGACACGCTCAACCTCTATTCGGCGTTAGGTGTGCTCGTCTTGTTTGGCGTGGTCAAGAAGAACGCGATTCTTCAGATCGATCACATGAACAATCTGCGCGCGCGCGGGATGGAACGTTACGAAGCGATCATGCAGGGTAATCGCGATCGTCTGCGCCCGATTCTGATGACGACCCTCGCGCTGGTCGCGGGTATGTTGCCGCTCGCGCTCGGCAGTGGTCCAGGCGCGGAAGAGCGACGCTCGATCGCGATCGTCGTTATCGGTGGTCAAACACTCTCGCTGTTGCTCACGCTCATCGCAACGCCGGTGGTCTATTCGTTACTCGACGATATGAAAGCGACATCGCGCTGGCGTCGCTTCGCGGCATCGATCGGGACTGTCTCGCAGGGTATTGTTGAGAGATTGAAGAAGGGCCGTCGCAAACCCGAACCAGAAGAAATCCCCGCCGAGCGCCCTACTTCCGGGGATTAAGTAACACGGATTCCCAGCCGGATTCATCGGATTTCATCCGTGTTACCAACTCATCTCGTAGTTGTCGTAGCTTGTTGCTTAGTTGTGGTTTGTAGTTGTTGATATCCGGAAAACGCTTCCGCTGCTCGGCGACAAACACTTTCTGTTTCTCAACTGACGGAATCGCCGAATGCTGACCGTTTTCCCAGAACGGCACGAGCAGTCGTTCAACTGTCACCGCGCCGGGTATCGACACTTCCTCACTATCCAATCCGATAACGTCGCCGACATAAATCCCGCGCGCGTCGCTGCCGCGAAATAGCTGCAACTTACCCGGCAACGTGATCTTCTCCTGCGAGTTAGACGCCTTCAACGTCGGCCGATTCTTCATCATGCACTGTTTGAAGATCACACCCGCAACCGCCTTCACTTCGCTCGACAACTTCGTCCCGATACCAAATCCAGCAACTTCCGGAAACTCCGCCACGATCTGTTTCACTTTCTCGACAGTGAGATCGCCGGTCAGATTAGGCCGCAGTTCAGGCAGACCATTCGCCTCGAAGAACCGCAGACACCACTCGCCCAACTCCGCGAGATCGCCTGAGTCGACACGAAAGCCTTTGAACGCCCGGCGTCGTGACTCGGTCGACGTCGCGGCCATCGTCGCATGGACCGCGCCCATATAAACGTCGATCGTGTCGAGCAGCAGGGTCGTACCGTTTGGATTTGCGTCGAGCCAGCGTTCGAACGCGACCTGTTCGAAGTGTTTCGGCTTTCCGGTGCGCGGTTCGATCTCCGGCTGGTCCATAAACTCGATAAACGCCTGTTGCCAGTAGTGCGCTTCGGTCCCGACCGCGGGAATGTCCAGACGATGCGCGGCTTCCATGTTCGACGTGTCGTTGAAGCCGCCGATGAACGCGTAGACGGCGATGTCTACGGCGCGTTCGATGTCGCCGTTGCGACGCAGCGAGAAGTCTGACAGCCAGCGGTTGTCGCCCGCGGCCATGCGAAACTGCATCGCCATGGCCGCTGTCGTCATCGGCAGATCGAACGCATGTTCAAACTTGATCTCCTGCGCCTGCGTGAGTCCAAATGCGCCGCGAATGTCGGCAAACGGTTCCTGCGCGAAGACGATCGTGCCGGGCCGCACGGCCCTGATCGCACCGACGAACTGAATGTCTTCGATCGCTTTCGCGAAGAGTTGCAGGCCGCCGCGATCCTGTTCGAGAAAACGAAGACGCGGGCGGTCCATCTGGCTGTCGACCAGCAGACGAATCAATCGCTCGTGACCGAGACAGGGCGCGAACGGAAGTTTTCTCTGGGTGACGTAGAAGGTGGCTTCGGCGTCGCTGAGACGCCCGTCACGCAGCCGGGTTACGTCTTTGAACGACGCGTCGCCCATGGCGGCGTGGTATCGATCGATGTTTAGAGTCGCCATTTTATGACGGCAATTTATCGGTAGTAACTACTTCAGCGCCGGCGGCGCGCATCTCTTCGATCGCGCGTTCGCCGTCGCCTGGGTTCATGTCGACGGGGCGCATCGCGTCTTTCAACGCTTTCACTTTGAAGCCGTGTTGGAGTCCGGCGAGAACGGTCGCTTTCACGCAGTAGTCAGTCGCCAAACCGCCGACGAGAATCTCGTTCACGCCTTCGTCGCGAAGTTGCGCGGCCAGGTTTGTTTCGTCGAACGCTGAGTAACAATCGGTGTCGCTGAGTCCTTTTGAAATGACGTGAATACGAGGATCGTCTTTTAACTGCGGATGAAACTTCGCGCCGTGCGTGTTTTGCACACAGTGTACGGGCCAGGTTCCGCCGTTCGCTTTGAAGTGTTTGGTCGTGGGCGGATGCCAGTCGCGGCTCTTGAAAACGGGATCGCCACGTTCGAGAAACTCTCCCATCAACCTGTTCAACGGTTCGACGACCTCATCGCCGTGCGCCACCGCGAGCGAGCCGCCCGGACAAAAATCGTTCTGCACGTCGACGACGATCAGAGCTTGTTTCGATTGTGTTGACATCCTGAATTCGGTCCCCCTTGTTTCTTCGGCGGAATGTTACACTGCTTGCTCTAAACTCTAAAAGCAAGGTTGGCCATTATGGAGCACACGGAGTACCGTCTCGGTCCACTCGCGGACAGATTGAACGCGGCCGTTCGTGAAGCGGAAACCGCCGGCGTCGCGAAACGTCTATTCGATAAAGATGCATCGCTTTGGAAGTCTGACGAAGCGAGCCGGAAGATGATTCGCAACTCGCTTGGCTGGCTGACTGTCGCTGAAGAAATGAAGGGCGTCGCAGGTAAACTGAGCGAGTTTGCTGAGACGATTCGCCGTCGCGGTTTTCAACACGTGATGGTGTGCGGCATGGGTGGCTCGTCGTTGTGCCCGAAAGTGTTGGCGCGAACGTTTGGCCGTCAAGCCGGGTTTCCTGAACTGCTCGTGCTCGACTCAACCGACCCGGACACGATCGCGCGTTTCCGCGATCAGATCGACATCGAACGTTGTCTCTTCGTGATTGCGTCGAAATCAGGAAGCACGACCGAGCCGACTGTGTTTTACAAATTCTGGTACGACGAGTTAAGCAAACGGCGAGAGAAGCCGGGTGAGAGCTTCGTCGCTATCACCGATCCGGGATCTCCGCTCGTAGAAACAGCCTCTGAGCTCGGTTTTCACAGAACATTCCTGAATCAGTCTGACATCGGCGGACGTTATTCGGCGCTTTCGTACTTCGGAATGGTTCCGGCGGCGTTGATGGGCCTGGATATTCGCAAGCTGCTCGAGCGTGTTGCGTCTGTCGATACGAACGATGCACTGAAGCTCGGAACGATCCTCGGCGAATGCGCCAGCGCAGGGCGCGACAAGCTCACGCTCGTTATCGATCCGCAAATCGCAACGCTCGGATTGTGGATCGAACAACTGATCGCAGAGAGCACCGGCAAAGAAGGAAAGGGAATTCTTCCGGTTAACGACGAACCGCTTGGCGAGGCGTCAGTATACGGCGACGATCGAGTGTTCGTTTCGATCGACGTTGGCGAGACGAAGGCGGATTTAGATCGTTTGGGCCGTCATCCGATCATTCATCGTGTGTTGCGTGACGTTTACGATCTCGGCGCGGAGTTTTTCGCGTGGGAGTTTGCCACCGCGTGCGCGGGTTGGCGACTTGGTATCAATCCGTTCGATCAACCAAACGTGCAGGAAGCGAAAGACGCAACACGCGAGTTGTTGAGCGAGTTTGCAAAGAGCGGTCGCTTACCGGAGGAAGAGAAACCCGTCGCCGATGACGACGCCGTGCGCGCGCATGTGCAGACGATCAAACCCGGCGATTACGTTGCGTTTCTGAACTACGTCGAAGAGACACCCGCGACCGATCGCCAGTTGCAGCAACTCAGAACGGTTGTACGGGACTGTACCAGGTGTGCCACCACAACCGGCTATGGTCCACGTTTTCTTCATTCCACCGGACAGCTTCACAAGGGTGGTCCAAACACGGGAGTCTTCTTTCAGATCAGCGACGCTGACAAGATCGACTTCGCCGTTCCGGGCGAAACGTACAGCTTCAGCATTCTCAAACAGGCGCAGGCGCTCGGCGACTTTCGCGCGCTCTCATCGCGAGGCCGTCGTGTCATTCGCATCGACGTCGGGAAGGACGTCGGTGCCGGTCTTGAGCGCCTGCATCAGGTCATCTTGAATGCGCTGAAGTAATACAATTCGCGAATACATTGAACAGATTGAATACGGCTCTGGAAACTACGTGTTAATCATCCTTTGTTGATAACAAAGGACATCCCCCAGGTGTAATCCACTCTTTCGTCAAGGCATACGACTTGCCGTTCGGAAGCAAATAAAACTCGCTTCCGCAGGACCTGCCAGTTTTGGAGGAGGAGCCAGTCGCCATGAAGTTCATTGAGAAGTTCTTTAGAAACGAACTAGCTATCGATCTGGGGACAGTTAACACACTCATCTATCAACCCGGCCGAGGCGTCCTCGTCAATCAGCCATCCGTAGTGGCGATTGATCGCTATGACGGCGAGGTAGTCTCAGTAGGGCATAAAGCCGCACGACTGTTAGGCCGCGAACCGCGCGGCATCGAAGTTCATCGCCCAATTCGTTGCGGCACGATTTACAACTTCGAAGTAACACGCAAGATGCTGCGCTCGTTTCTGCGTAGCGCGATGGACGGGTACATCCGCGGCAACTTCGTCGTCGGTATACCCGGTTCCGCAACAGCCGTGGAACAGCGTTCGGTGCGTGACGCTGCTCGCGATGCGGGCGGCAGTCGAGTCGAGCTCGTCGATGAAGGACTCGCCGCTGGTCTGGGTGCGGGTATCGCTCTCGACGATGAACGCGCGCATCTGGTCGTCGATATCGGGGGCGGCACGACGAACATCGCCATCATCGCGTCAGGCGGTGTTGTGTCGTCGGTGAGTCTGACGGCAGCGGGCAATGCGATGGACGACAGCATTCGCGACTACGTCCGTTCGAATTATTGTTTGCAAATCGGAGAGTTCACCGCCGAAGCGCTGAAGAAAGAGCTTGGCACGTTGAGTGACGACGAGATTCGTTCAGTTGAGCGGAAGGTCCAGGTTGTCGGCAAACAGTTGAGCGACGGCAGCGCGTGCGCGATCGAGATCACCGCGGAAGAAGTGCGCGAAGCGTTGGAGCCGGTGCTCGCCGACATCGTCACCGGCATCAGACGCGTCATGGAAGACGCGCAACCTGAAGCGGTTGCGGACATTTACTACTCCGGAATGATTCTCACGGGCGGCGGTTCGCTTTTGAAGGGAATCAAGGAACGTCTGCAAAGTGAGTTAAAACTGCGCGCCACGATGCCGGAAGATCCGATCACGACGGTAGTGATGGGCGCTGGATTACTCCTATCCACGCCCCATCACCTGCATCGCTGTGCGATTCGTCAAAACCTCCCCGTGTGGCAGGAAGCAGAAGAGTTGGCGGCAAGCTGGTAACTGCACGTTTGATCCGAGCTGTCAGTTACCTGGAGATTCGTTTACGCAAAGCGATTCGTCGTTCGCGGGCGAAGTCTGAGCCACACATTTTGCCGAGTTGACTGGTCCATGCGGCTAAAGCCCGGCAGCGTCATCTCGCTTTCAAAGATTTCGTCGATCATCGTTTCTGCCAGTAGGTCAGCGACTTCTTCAGGTAACTCACCGAGTACAGTTGCCTGATATTTGATTTCGCTCTTCATCTTGAATCTTTGCTTTTTGAGCGCGTGCCGCCAGCTGCCATAAACGTCACCCGCATCGTCTTTTTCAAAACAGAAGTAACACTCTTCCTTGCGGCGAAGGTTCCGTGGCAGGGCAGCTTCGATCGCCTGTGAGATTCCGCTCAAAGTCCGCTCGACGCGTTCCAGAGCTTGTGCTTTGTGTTCATCAGGAATCAGGATTTGGCGAGCTTTGGCCAATTCCAGAGTGCGCAGGTACAGCCTTTCAGCCGTTATCCACATACCATCTCCTAAAGATCTGATAATCCGACTTCTGGAGGCATATTTGTTTCTCCGTCATGTATTGTTTATGACGGCAAGTTAGCAAAAAGTTTTTTTGACTTGTACCGCCAGGTAGGCACGGCGCGGCAAGTAATCAATACGATGGAAAATTGGCAGGTGCGTATGCTGGGCCGTTCTCAGGCCCAGCGAAAGACACGAGCACCAAGCGCTCAACAGTTAACGTAGCCGAGTAGCCAGAACACGATAATAAAGATCAGGATCGTTGAGATACATCCGCCGCCAAACTTCCATGCCGCGGCGCCTGCGAGAATTCCTCTGAGTGGACCTTCCATTTAAACCCTCCGTTGCTCGATATCCGAACATAAAACTTGTTGCTTGCTTACGGCGGCAAAACGAGTGCCAAATCCGTATCATCTCCCAATCCGTGTTAACGCCCGTTGAGAAACCTGACCAACGCACGTTCAGCTTTGTGCAGTCCGAACCCACGATACGAGATCAGCGCGTCGATGCTGGCGCAGTTCCTGATCACTTCTCGCTTTTCGAACCGATTAATAATCTCCGGACAAACATACGAACTGCGACACACCGCAGGCGTGTTGCCGAGTATCTCCGACGTTTCCTTGATCGCCGCTACGATCTTCTTCTTCATCGCAGTCGCACTCTCCGGGATCTCATTCCCGTCACGCGCAAGCGCACACGCACAGACCAACGTTCCCGCCCACGTGCGAAAGTCTTTGGCGCTGAACTTCTCGCCCATCACTTCCTTGATGTAGTCGTTGATGTGTTGCCGCGTCACTGCTGTCGGCGCGCCATCCCCGTTCACGTATTTGAAAACATTGAAACCCGGCAACTTCATCGTCTCACGCACGACGCGCGACACCTGTCGATCGCGAAGCTGTCTCTGCTGCCGCACGCCTGACTTACCGGGAAAGTCAAACTCCACCAGATCGCCTTTCACCCGAACGTGCTTACGACGCAACGTCGCAATCCCGTAGCTTCCGTTTTCATTCGCGTAGACTTCGCTGCCTGGCCGCATATAGCACGTCGAAAGAATGCGAAGCACACACGCCAGAACTCTTTCACGTCCGAGACCCTGCTGCCGCAAATCACGCCGGACCGTCGCGCGCATCTTCGGCAAAGCCTGCGCGAACTGCACCAGGCGTTTGAACTTCCGCAACTCCTGCGCGCGCGTGTGATCCTCGTGATACAGATACTGCCAACGCCCCGCCGCATCCTTACCAATCGCCTGCACACGTCCTTTCGCCGCAGGATTGATCGCCACGTCGACCCACGCCGGCGGAATCTTCAGTTTCTCGATCCTTTCGAGGTCTGCCTTGGTCAAGCGGCCATTCTGCGACTGGTAGCGAAACCCACGTTTGGGACTGCCGAGTCGTCGTATGCCGATGTTTTGCAGACGTTCAAGCTTTGTCATGCGAAACACGATCTCCTTTCAAAATGCCGGAACGAGATTTGTTTACGCATGTCTTCGAATGGATGGGTTTGTTACTGAAGGAAAGTTATGTTGACTAAAAACAGCCGGGATGATCAAAAGCCGCACGACGGGCGTGCAGCAGTCGAGTTCGACGTCGTGTGTTCGTGGTGCGGCGCAGTGATTAGATCCAACGCCGGTAACGATGAAAAGCAAATGTGTTTGATATGTCATGCGCGAATGCTGAACGATTATTTTCAACGTCTGAGGAAAGTAAGCGACGAGAGGCGAACCTCACGCCGCTTCTGAAAAATTCCAGTTCCTTTCCCAATAATTCCGAATCACCGTTTCTTCTGATCTCCACGGTCACCCTGACCCGGCGGCACTTTTGTCTTCGCTTGCTGTTTGCGGTCCTGCGCAAGTGAACGGCCGACGTCGGCGACTTCGTCAAATCGTCCCTTCTCATCACGTCTCACGAAACGTTTGTCATTTCCCGTATCAATCAATTCGCGATGACTCGCTTTCTTGGCCATTGTCGTTACCTCCTCGACCTCCTCAAGTGTAGGTTTCCTATACAGCGACTCTTCCGGGTTGTTTAGTTCCAACGCACCCACAACCGTTCAAGCAGCCTCATCGACGTGAAGCGCAAGCCCGATGCCATCGCTAATTGCTAGTAACAACGGCATTTCTATGTGTCACGCGGGGCTCGCGAAAGTTATGGGACGCAATTTGCTGAAAGGCCCGGTTGAAACAAGGAGGGACGACTATGCCAAGAGGAGATAAGTCGAAATACACAGACAAGCAAAAGCGAAAGGCTGAACACATCGCCGAAGGCTACGAAGATAGCGGCGTGTCGAAGAAGGAAGCGAAGAGCCGCGCGTGGGCCACTGTCAACAAAGAGTCAGGTGGCGGAAAGAAAAGCGGCAGCGGCCGCGGCAAGAAAGAAAACCACAGCTCATCGCGCAAAGGCGGAAAGAAGGGCGGCAGTAAAAAACGGTAATGGAAAAGGTAACAGGAAAACTCGAACAACCGATGTCGCCGATGCCCGCGCAACATCAACCCAAACCCGGCATAGAAGCCGAACTCAACCCGCGTCCGAATTACCAGGCGCGGCAATATAAAGGTTCCGGCAAACTCGAAGACAAAGTGGCGTTGATTACGGGCGGCGATTCAGGAATCGGACGCGCCGTCGCCGTGCTTTTCGCTCGCGAGGGAGCAGACGTTGCTTTCACATATCTCAAAGAGGAGCAGCGCGACGCCGACGAGACCAAACGCGCGATCGAAGCTGAAGGAGCAAAGGCGATTGCTCTCGTCGGCGACGTCACCGATGCGAAAACGTGCAAGAGACTGGTCGATCAAACTGTCGACGAGTTTGGCAAACTCGACATCCTCGTCAACAACGCCGCGTTTCAACAACATCAGGAAAGTCTTGAAGACGTCACCGAAGAACAGTGGGACCGGACTTTCAAGACCAACATCTATGCCTATTTCTACATGACGAAAGCCGCGCTGCCGCACCTGCGCGAGGGCAGCGCGATCGTCAACACCGGTTCGATCACGGGTCTCGAAGGCAGCAAAGAGCTGCTCGATTACTCGTCGACCAAAGGCGCGATTCACGCGTTCACAAAATCGCTCGCGCAGAACCTCGTTGAACGCGGCATTCGCGTCAACTGTGTGGCGCCCGGTCCTGTCTGGACGCCGTTGAATCCATCCGACAAGGAGGCGGAAGACGTCGCCGAGTTTGGCGCGGACACGCCGATGAAGCGGCCAGCGCAACCCGAAGAGATCGCGCCGGCTTTCGTCTACTTCGCGTCGGAAATCAATTCGAGTTACGTGACGGGAGAAGTTTTGACTTTACTCGGGGGTGAAACGACCGCGGGGTAACGCAGTCGCACCATTTTTATTAATCAACTTGGAGGAAAAGACATGGCAGACAATGGTAGTGGAAGCACCGGAGTTGTAGCAGTTCTCGTGATCTTCGTAATCATCGTCGTTGCTGCGTTGTTCGTGTTCGGCGGCCGCCTGATCGGCGGTAAGAAGGAAGTCGACGTGAACATTTCAGCTCCTGCTGCTCCATCAAAGTAGCAGTCGATTAATCAGCATAAGGGAGTCAGTGTGCGGCTACTGACTCCATCATTTTATTTCCCGAGACGGATCGATGAGAGACGATTCGCAGGCAACTAACTCTATCTGGATGGCGACGGCCGATACGCCGTCGCAAAGCCAGCTCACGGAGAACATACGCACCGACGTATGCATCATCGGGGCGGGAATCGCCGGTTTGACGACCGCCTACATGCTCGCTCGTGAAGGACGTTCCGTTGTCGTGCTCGACGACGGTCCGATCGGCGGCGGCATGACCGGACGCACGACGGCGCACCTGACAAACGCTTTCGACGATCGTTATCTCGAAATCGAAAAACTGCACGGCGTCGAAAAGTCGCGGCTGACAGCGGCAAGTCACAGCGCCGCGATCGACAAAGTCGAGGAGATCGTTCGTACAGAAAACATCGCGTGCGATTTCGAACGCGTCGACGGGTTTCTCTTCGCGGCTCCGCCTCATGACGAAAAGTTACTGGAAGACGAACTTGTTGCCGCGCAGCGAGCCGGTCTCGATTACGTCGAAAAGGTGGAACGCGCGCCTGTCGATTCGTTCAACACTGGTCCGGCGTTGCGTTTTCCACGCCAGGCGCAGTTTCATCCGCTTACTTATCTGAACGGACTGACACACGCGATTCGCCGCAACGGCGGTCGACTGTTCGGACGAACGCACGCCACGACGATCGAAGGCGGAGCGGAAGCGCGCGTGGAGACGAGTCATGGTCCAGTCGTGACGTGCGACGTAATCGTCGTCGCGACGAACACTCCCGTAAACGATCGCGTCGCCATTCACACGAAGCAGGCGCCTTACGTGACTTACGTCATCGGCGCGACGGTTCCGCAAGGATCGATCACGCGCGCGTTATACTGGGACACGCTCGATCCCTATCACTACGTTCGCCTACAACGTGACGGCAATCGCGACATTCTGATCGTCGGCGGAGAAGATCATAAGACCGGACAGGCAAACGATTGCGGCCTGCGCTTCGCTCGACTCGAGCACTGGGCTCGCGAGCGTTTTCCGCAAATCGGGGAGGTCGAGTTTCGCTGGTCCGGACAGGTCATGGAACCGGCTGATTATCTCGCCTTCATCGGACGCAATCCGCTCGATTCCGACAACGTCTTTATCGCGACAGGCGATTCGGGGCAGGGAATGACGCACGGCACTATCGCCGGAATTCTTCTCACCGACCTGATTCAGGGACGCAAGAATCGCTGGGAGGATCTGTACGGCCCTTCACGTGTGACGTTGCGGGCGTTTTCGGAATACGCGGGCGAGAACATCAACGTCGCGGGACAGTTTGCGGACTACATCACTGCCGGCGATATCGATTCGGTCGACGAGTTGAAACCGGGGCAAGGCGCGATCATGCGCGAAGGCTTGTCGAAAGTTGCCGTGTACCGCGACGACGACGGCAGCATACACAGACGGTCAGCCGTCTGCCCGCACATGGGTTGTGTTGTTTCCTGGAACACGTGCGAGAAGACCTGGGACTGTCCGTGTCACGGTTCAAGATTTAATGCGGAAGGCCGCGTCTACAACGGTCCAGCGAACTCTGATTTATCCGCTGTCGACGAGTAAACCTTCCGCAAACTTATGATTTGACGAGATCTTAGACTGCTCTTCGTCCGGTAACGAGATTGATTATCAACACGACCACAGCCACTACGAGAAGCAGGTGGATCAGGTTACCACCAACGTGCGAAAGCATCCCAACCAGCCACAAGACCAATAGGATCACCAAAATTGTCCACAGCATCGAGCTAATCTCCTTCTTGCGGGAACTAACGTTACGTCTAACTAAGGAGCAACGTTCATGCCGCGTTGCAGATGTGCTCAAAACGGTGATTCGTACCGAAATCCGTGCATTACAACAATCCGATCTTGCGGGTTCTCACCCAGTTATGTTTGAAATTCAGCCACCGCCCCAAACGAAGCTTGTACAGATCGCCATAACTGATTATCATCATCGGGAAATTTCAATCCCATCATTTCGTGGCTTCCCCGCCGAAAAGAAGACAAAATGAGTCGTGAAGTTGAACAACCGCCGTTAGAGCCAGTGCCGGAAGGCAAGTACGTCTACTGCATCATCGAAACGTCCGAACCACGATCGTTCGGTCCGATGGGCATCGGCGGACGCGGCGACGAGGTTCACACAGTCAGGCACAAAGGTTTGGCCGCGGTCGTCTCAAACACGCCGCTCGTGGTCTACGATCCGACCCGCGAAAACGTGTTCGCGCACGAGCAGGTCAACGAGACCGTGATGCGCGAGTTCACCGTTTTGCCGATGGCGTTCGGTGCGCTGTTCCGTACGGAAGACGACATAGTGGAGCTCATCCGCGGAACCTACGACGCCCTCCGCGACGTGTTGGCGAAGATGGAAGGCAAGGTCGAGTTTGGTCTCAAGGTCAACTGGGACCGCGACAAAGTCACCGCCGAGCTGGAAGAGAAAGACGACGAGATCCGCCACCTCAAAGAGCAGATCACTTCGCGCACCACCGGTTCGACTTACTTCGCGCGTATGCAGCTCGGCCGGTTGATCGAGACGGCTTTGACCGACCAGGCCGATGCTTACATTCGCGAGATCTACTCGCACTTGCGCGACGTCGCCGTCGCGTCGCGGGCCAACAAGCCGATCGGCGATCGCATGATCATGAACGCGGCGTTTCTGATCGAACGCGATCGCGAAGCGGAGTTTGACCTGAAAGTTAAAGAGATCGCCTCCAAGTACGAAGGCAAACTGTCCTTCAAATACACCGGCCCCTGGCCGCCGTATAACTTTGTTCACATCCGGCTCAAACTCGAGCGCGGCGAAGGAGTCCCTGAGGCTGTAGCGGGCTGACGAATGTTTCTTATCGACGACCTACTGCTGGCACCGGTCAACGGCTTCAAGTTCATCCTGGGCCAGATCCAAAAGATGGCCGATCAGGAGTTGAACGACGATACCGTCATCAAGGAACAGTTGCTCGAACTGCAAATGCGGAAGGAACTCGACGAGATCTCCGACGAGGAGTTTGAGGAACGCGAGGCGGAGTTGTTTGCCCGCCTGCGCGCGATCAAGCGACGCCAACTCGACCTGATGCATGAGGTGGTCCACACGGCTGATACGTCGAGTTTCGTGATCGAGGTCGGCGGCGATGAAGGCGGGTTTGGCGACGACGAACGTGGGCGGGGGTGAACGCACGTTATCTTTTCTTCGGAGGCAAGGGTGGGGTCGGAAAGACCACTGCTGCCTCAGCCACCGCGCTCTTTCTTCTTAACAACGCAAAACGAAACGATTCCATCCTCTTATTCTCAACCGATCCGGCCCACTCGCTGTCTGACAGTCTCGACGTAAAGATCGGCAACCGTCTGGTTGAAGTAAAACAACATCGCGGCGCGCGTTTGTTTGCGTACGAAATGGACGCGACACGCGCACTCGAACGGTTTCGCGCCGAGCATGGTGAAGTGCTCGCGGAGATCGCGGAACGCGGCACGTTGCTGGACGAAGAAGACATCAAGCAGTTGTTGAATCTCTCGCTGCCGGGTTTGGACGAGGTGATGTCGTTGTTTGAATTGAGCGAAGTGGATCGTGAAGGAAAGTATTCGCGGATCGTCGTGGACACGGCGCCTTCCGGGCACACTTCAAGACTGTTGCGGCTGCCGGAAGTTTTTGAACGCATCGTGCGCACTCTCGATCTGTTGGGTGAAAAGCACCGCTACATGATCGCCCACTTCGCGCGCCGGCAGGCGCCGATGGATAGAGTCGAACTGTTCCTGCGAGATCTCACACGGCGGATCGCGTCGGTGCGCAAACTGCTGTACGACCAGGACCAGACGAGTTTTACCCTCGTCACGATTCCGGAGGCGATGAGTGTTCGCGAGACGCAAAGATATCTGGAGTTACTGAAGGAACAAGGCGTGCCCGTGCGAGACGTGATCGTCAATCGCGTCGAGCAGGAGCATGACGGATGTGAGTATTGTCACGCGAGAGTTCTTAGTCAGAAGCGTTGGTTGAAAGAGATCGCGCGTGCGTTCAAGGGGCTGGAGCATCATCGCGTGCCGTTAATGGCGCAGGAAGTTCGCGGGCTCGACGATCTGAAGAAGGTGGGGGATTTGTTATGGAAAGTGAATTCCCACTGATTTCAAAACAGATCGTGATCTTCGGCGGCAAGGGCGGCGTGGGAAAAACCACCGCCGCCGCGGCATTCGCGCTCGCACTCGCGCAGGCTGACCGGAAGAAGAAGTTGCTGATCTTTTCGACGGACCCCGCGCACTCGTTATCGGATAGTTTCGGTGAAGAGATTGGCCGTGAGAAGAAAGGCATCGGCGGCAACAAAAACCTCGACGCGATGGAGATCGATCCCGGTGAGTGGTTCGACGACTTGAAACAACGTTATCGAACGTGGACCGACGAACTGTTCGCCACGCTGTCAGGCGGATCGCGAATGGAGATCAAGTTCGATCGAGAAGCGATGCGTGAACTGGTTGAACTCACGCCGCCCGGCATCGACGAGATCGCGGCGCTCGGCGCCATCAGCGATCTGATCGACGAGGATCGTTATCACTCGTTAATACTCGACACCGCGCCGACGGGCCACCTGATTCGTTTTCTCGAACTGCCGGAAGTCGCGCTCTCGTGGATCAGAACGTTTATGAAGCTGCTTTTGAAGTATCAGAACGTGATGAAGGCGACGCAGGTTGCTGAAGAACTGGTGGCGTTGTCGAAGAGTATCAAGCGAGTGGTTGCGCTGCTGACTGATCCGGAGCGGTGCGAGTTTGTCGGCGTTGCGATTCCGGAGCGGATGAGTCTCGAAGAGACTGTCGATCTTTCGAAAGCGATCGAGAAACTGAAAGTGCCGATGGAGAAGTTACTGATCAACGGCATGGTTCCGGAAACTGCGGCCGCGAAGTGCGACTTCTGTAAGTCGCGGCGAAAGATGCAGGATCAGGTCGTCGGCGAATTTCGCAAGCGGTTCAAGACTCGGTCAGTCGAGCTGTTTACAGCGCGGCAACAACCGCACGAGATCACGGGTGTTGACCCCTTGCTGGGGCATTTTCAGACGTGGGATCGAGTACAATCACGCGTGAAAAAATGACTAACGAGCTGGCCTTCTACGTCTACTGCATTGCCGAAACTGCCGCGGTCGCGAAGCTTCCGGCCGACTCGTTGCCGTCCGCGATCGAAGAGGGCACGGAGCTTGAATGGGTTAAAGCCGGCATTCTCTCGGCCTTGTCGAGCCGCGTTCCGCTGGAAAATTACAGCGAAGAACGGCTTACGGAACACTTGTCTGACGCGAATTGGACAGCGGTGCGTGCGATGCGACATCAGGCGCTGTTGGAGTACGTCGCTCATCGCGCCGCTATCGTTCCCGTGCGTTTCGGCACGATTTATCTCAAGCGCGCGGGCGTCGAACGCATGTTGGATGAAAACGTGAGCGAGCTTGTTCAGGTCCTGGAACGACTGCGCGGCCGTGAGGAATGGGGCGTAAACGTCTTCTGCGATCAATCGACACTGTTGTCGAGTATCACTTCGGTCAGTCCCGTGTTGCGTGAGTTGACTGACAAAGCGGCGCAAGCTTCGCCGGGGCAGTCGTACCTGATGCAGAAGAAGATCGACGCTTTGAAGGTTGAAGAATCACGAGCGACGCTCAGCCTGATCATCGAAGAGATCGAAAAAGCGTTGACAGAGGCAAGCGACGATGCGAAACGCTTGCGAGTGTTGAAAGTTGAAGCGACTGAACATGGCGAATTGCGTGGGAAGTTTGCGTTTCTCGTCGAGAAGTCTGAGTTTCTAAAGTTTCGCGATACTGCTGAGCGGCTGGCGCAGGAACATCAAACCGCGGGCGTGCGCATCGAACTGACCGGGCCGTGGCCGGCATTTAACTTTACGGCTTTGAACGAAATATGAGTTCTCCTTTCGACCGGGTTTTAATCGAAAGTGACGTCGAGCAGTTGGAACAGTCGGATCTGTCGCTGCTCGAAACGCTCGATCACGTCCTGAATCGCGGGTTGGTAATCGCCGGCGAGATCACGATCTCCGTCGCCGACATCGATCTGGTGTTTCTCGGATTGAACGTGCTGCTCAGTTCGGTCGAAACGGCAAACGAAGTGCTGCGCAAACGCGAATGAATCTTTATGTTTATTGTCTTGCCGAAAACGTGGCTGAGCTGACCCAGCCCGTTAGCGGTATTTCAGGCGCGACAGTAGAAATGATCGAACTGGAAGGCTTCAAGCTGCTCGTCAGCCGGGTTGAGGGTAATTCCGCGCCGGTGACACGTGAAAATGCTCTGGCTCATGATGCTGTCGTGCGAAGTGTTTTAAACGAGACTACGCCGCTTCCTTTTCGGTTTGGGGCAGTCGTAAACCAGGAGCATCTTCGCAGTTATTTGTCCGCCCGGAGGGAAGCCCTGAAAACGAAGCTTGCTGACGTGCGCGATTGTCTCGAGATGAGCGTGAAGATTATTTGGGACACGGATCAAACCAGTACTGATGACAACAGTGTTGAAGAAGGTCCTGGCGCCAGATTTTTAAGAGAAAAACGTCGCGAGATACTTGGCGGGGAACGTCGCGCCGAGCAGGCAAAAGAAGTCGCCGCCTGGCTTCACGACCACGTCGCCCAAGTCGCTCGACAGGAAGAAGTTAGCCTTTGTCCGACGCAGAAACTGATCGTGGCGGCGGCCCATCTCATCAAGCGTGATCGTCTCAAACCGTACCGAGAACAACTTGCGGAAATTCGTAAAATGCGGCCGGAATTACACTTTCTGGTTAGCGGGCCCTGGCCGCCTTATAGTTTTTCCAATATTGATCTTGAGTTTCAAACGCGGTTCGGAGTAAGCTGATGGAGTTTTCCCCCGAAAAACCCCCTACGGCTGAGCCGGAAATCGATACCCCGCACGTTGAAGAGTTCGTGGAGCAGTTGAGTTGTGTCACAAGCTCTTTGCCGTCGCGTATCAATATCGACGCTCATAGCGTCGAACAAGGTCTGGCGAAGCTGGTCTTAACGTTGATCGAGTTCATCCGTCGCCTGTTGGAAAAACAGGCGGTCCGTCGCATGGAGGGCGGGGATCTCTCACCTGAACAAATCGAGGAATTAGGGTTGGCGCTGATGAAACTGGAAGCCAAGCTCCATGAATTAAAAGAACAATTTGGGTTAACGGATGAAGAACTCAATCTCGATCTCGGTCCTGTGGGACGCCTGATTTAGCAGCAGTAAGTCTTACCCCGGCGAAGTCATACTAGGGTGGCGGTCACCTGAGCTTTTTGAGTAAAGCCGCCTCCTGAGAGTGGAGGACGAAAGTGTCCAGTGAGCGGTCTACCCTGATAACGGCCCGTCCCCCGGGCCTGGTTGATGTTCTCGACCGTATTCTTGACAAAGGCTTGGTTATAGCCGGCGACATCAAAGTCTCGCTGGCCAATGTAGAACTACTCACGTTGCAGATTCGATTGCTCGTATGCTCGATCGACAAAGCAGAGCAGATCGGCCTGAACTGGTGGCGCTACGACACAAACCTGACGACACGTGCTGAGCGTGCCGAAGCCGAGAACGTGGAACTACGTGAACGCCTGTCGGAGCTCGAACAAGAGATTCGCCGTCTCGGAATCGCTGCCTCCGCGGGTCGTGAACAAAAGGTGCTGAACAATAGTCGTGTCACGACGACACGGAAGAAAAAAGTTACGCGCCGCAATGCTTAGTTGCGGCCTCGAACGAATTATGTTGGAGGAGCAAGTGGCGCCGCAGACCTCGCGCTAGGCTGGTTTTAAAAACTTCTCAAAAAAGGAACCTAAGCAAATGGCTGTCGAAAGAGCACCAGGCGGAACTAGTCTAATAGACGTCCTTGATCGTGTGCTCGACAAGGGCATCGTGATTGACGCCTGGGTCCGGATTTCACTTGTGGGTATTGACTTGATCACGATCGAAGCGCGCGTGGTTGTCGCGTCGATCGATACGTATCTCAAGTACGCCGAGGCGGTAGGTCTGACGCCGGCGGTTTCGCGGCCCGCACTGACCCCAGGAGGTGAAACGGTCGAAACTGAGACGCGCCGTCGGGTTACAGTCGAGACGGACAAGAAGTAAGACATTGCCGATTGCCAACTGCCAATTGGCAGTTCTTCAGCGAGCCAGGCTTTGTAAATCGACAATCGGCAATTGGCAATGAACAGAAGTCATGGGTGAAGTCCCCACAGAGTTAGCCTTTACGACGGTTCCGCCTATCCAGGATAACGATAGGGCCGGCGCCTACATCCGCCAGTATGACATCTTCGTCGAGACCACGACGCAGATGCTGGCCACGCCGCGTCTCAACGAGCGACTACTGCTCGCACTCGAAGGCATTTCGAACATCTTCGGTCATCGCCAGTCGGCAGTGGCGATCATCAACGAACGCGAGGCCGAACTCCGCATCCGCGCGGCGGTCGGGTTTGAGGGCGATCATCCTGCGCGCGCCGAGATGCCACTCGATTCAAGCGCCGCCTGCGTGCGCGTGATCCACGACGGTGTTCCTCTGTGGATCGCGATCAAGGAAGACATCGCCTCCCGCACGTTGTTCGACAAGCTGAACTGGGAAGACGACGTCCTCGCGTTGCCTTTGTTCGGTATTTCCGAGATCTCGTCGAAAACCAGTCGCGATTCAGGTTCCGGCCCGAGACTTCAGGGCCATTCGTATTGGAGTTTTGATCCCGGCGCGCGTTTGGGAGTTCTTTACGTCGGCGTGAATCGCGACACTTGCGATCCGCTTTCGCTGAGTCTTCTGAAACGTTTTGCCGATCGCATCGGCGTCATTGCCTCCCTCGCGATCCACCAGGAAAAACTCGTCAACACAGTCACGAAACTTCAGCGCGAGCGACAGTGGATAGAGTCGATCATGAAGTCTGTCGCCGATCCGATCGTGCTTACTGATCTCGACAACGAGATCCTGCTGCAAAACCGCCGCGCGGAAGAGCTATTTAGCGGCTCCGCAAACGCGGGCGAGGGAAAACGGCGCGCGCTGAAGATGAACGACCTGCTGTTTTCCGCCTATCTTTCGAGCGCGACTGTTTCCTCGTCCGAAGTCGTGCAAAGAGACATCACGCTCGTCGATCCGATTGAAGGTTCCGATATTCACTTCGAAGTTATCTCGACTCCGGCGGCGAATGCTCGCGGCGAACCGCTGGGACTCGTGTCGATCTTTCGCGACGTGACCGATCTGCGCGAAGCAAACGAAGAACTGGCGCGCAACTTCGTCAAACTACAGCAGGCCGAAGCCGACTCGCGCCGCGAACGCGATCGTCTCGACCTGATTATCGAAAACGTCGGCCATCCGATCGTCGTCTGCGATTCGGCCGGGAACTTCATCCTTTTCAATCGCCGCGCGGAACTGTTGTTTGAAGAGAAATCATGGTTCCGTTCCGCGGCCACGGCTGCTGTTCGCACGAACGCGGTGAAGTTGACGTCGTTCATCTCCGCTCTGGCGTCGGCGTCCGAGACCGGCCGGCAGGCTGAAATCGAACTACTCGATCCGGACGGCGGCCGTTTGTTGCCGATGGAAATCACGGCGCGTGAGGTTCTGGATGCGACGGGCCAGGTAACCGCGGTCGTATCGATCCTTCACGATTTGACCGAGATTCGTGAACTCGAACGCCGTCGCGTCGAGCAGCAACTGTTCGAATCTGAAAAACTCGCGGCGGTCGGACGACTCGCCGCGTCGATTGCTCACGAAGTCAATAATCCGTTGGAAGCAATCAAAAATGCGTTGTACCTGATGGAATCGGGCGCGGAAGGCGACAAGAACTCACGCTTTCTTGAGATCGCCCGCAAGGAAACGGAACGAGTCTCGCACATCATCCGACAGATGCTGGGCTTTGCGCGGCGCTCCGGTGAAGTCGATTGGGTCGACGTCAACCAGTTGCTCGAAGAAACGCTGGTGCTGCTAGAGAAGAAGCTGCGGCAGTTGCGTATTCGGGTGAACCGCGATTTCGACGAATCAGTGCCGAAGATTCGCGCGCGCGCCGATCAGTTGCGGCAAGTCTTTCTGAATTTGATCATCAACGCGCAACAGGCAATTACAAGCGGTGGTGAGATCACGATCACCACGTCGCGATACGAACAGGCGTTGCAGCCGTCGATCGTCGTTCAACTAAGCGACAGCGGCATCGGCATACACGAAGATGACCTGATGCGTATTTTCGATCCGTTTTTCTCGACCGGTAAGAAAGGAACGGGTCTCGGGTTGTGGGTCACTCAGGACATCGTGCGGCAGCACGGCGGCCGTATCGAAGTGACCAGCGAAGTAGGACGCGGAACGGTTTTCACCATCATCCTTCAGGTTGAATCACCCATTCTCGAAGAAGGGAAGGCAGAATCGTTGACAGCAAAATGAGTCATCGTCTGGACCAGATCCAAAAGGAATCAGCGCCCGAGGGCGGCAAAGGCGTCTCGTCGCTGCTGCTCGATGGACGTTTGCTCGTAGTCGACGACGAAGAGAGTCTTCGTATCACCACCGCCGCCATCCTGGAAAAGGAGGGATACACCGTCGATACCGCGGCCAGCGGCGACGAAGCGATCGCCCTGCTCGATCAGACTGACTACGACCTCGTCCTGACTGACTTGCACATGGAAGGGGGCGACGGCCTTTCGGTGCTCAACCAGATCCGCCGCCATGCGCCCTTTACAATCTCTGTTGTGCTCACCGGTTTTGCCTCCGTCGAGTCGGCAATCGCCGCGTTGCAGGAAGGCGCTTACGATTACCTCGTAAAACCCTGCGACATCGACAGCATGAAACACACGATTCGACGCGGCGTCGAACATCGTCGACTCATGCTCGCCGAACAAAAGGCGCGTACCGACCTCGAGCAACTGAACCTTGAACTCGAAAGACGAATAGCGGAACGTACCGCCGAGCTCACGCGGCTCAACGTCGAACTCGCTGAAGCAAATCGCGCGAAGGACGTTTTTCTCGCCACACTCTCGCACGAGCTACGCACGCCGCTCACACCGGTCGTCGGTTGGATCAAACTGCTCCGCAGCGGCAACCTCGACGAGAAGAGCGTCGCGCAAGCTCTCGACGCGATCGAAAGAAACGCGTGGCTGCAGTCGAAGTTGATCGACGACCTGCTCGACACTTCACGTATCGCCACGGGCAAGCTTCATTTCGAGCCGAAACCAACCGACCTGAATACGATTGTTAGAGCCGCCATCGACACTGTCCGCACGTCAGCGGCAGCGCGAAATATCGAGATGTCGATCGATTTATCTCCTTCGACTCTGGTCGTCATGGGCGAACCCGTTCGTTTACAGCAGATCGCGTGGAATATGCTTTCGAACGCGATCAAGTTTACCGAGCCTGGCGGAAAGGTCACGATACACACGGACGCTGACGGCTCGCACGCAAAACTAACGGTGAGTGACACTGGCGTCGGTATAGAGCCTGACTTTCTGCCGCATGTTTTCGATCGCTTCAAACAGGCTGACGGATCGACGTCCCGACGTCACGGCGGACTCGGTCTCGGCCTGGCGATCGCCGATGCGCTCGCGAAGCTGCACGGCGGCAGGATCGAGGCGGCCTCGGACGGCGTCGGAAAAGGCGCGCGATTCACGCTTCAGGTGGAATTGGCGACCGCTGCGCGAGTCGATCCCGAACCCGTGGACGCAAAAGTTCATTCGCTCAGTGGGCTCGATATCCTCATCGTCGAAGACTCAGAAGACACCCTGACGTTGCTCAGTGCTCTTTTCAGTAAGGAAGGGGCGAACGTCACGACAGCGGTATCAGCGGCGCAAGCCCTCGAACACGCCATCTCGAAGCGTCCAAACGTCATCATTTCCGATATCGGAATGCCCGATGTCGACGGATACGAGCTGCTCGAGCAACTGAAATTGATTCCCGGAATGGACGAAGTTCCCGCTATCGCGATCTCCGGTTATGCCAGCGAAGAGGACCGCGAACGCGCCCTCGGTACCGGATATCACGCCCTCGTTCCCAAACCCATCGACGTTGACGCCCTCTTCTCCCTTATTAACGAACTGAAGCTTTCGCAGCTATCCACGGCGAACAAATAGGGCAAAGTGTTCAGAAATCGGACTGGATCACCGCAGTTGATCATTCAATTTGACAAAAACAAAACTGTAACTATAATGGTTACAAAACGGAGCCCGAGTTTCCTTGAACCGTATTTGATATGTCGACTAACAGCAGGTTCGCCGTAGCCGTACATGTGCTGAGTTTGATGGCCTGGTCGGGCGAAGAACCCCTTAAATCCGAACAGGTTGCGGAGAGCGTCAACACCAATCCGGTGGTGATTCGCCGCATGTTGCTGGAGCTGGCCGAAGCGGGTTTGGTTGTATCACAAACCGGATCATTGGGAGGTTCGCGACTGGCAAACGATCCAGCCAAAACAACCCTCCTAGATGTGTATCAGGCGCTCGAGTGCGGCGGTGTGTTTTCGATGCATCGGCAGCCACCGAGCCGCGAGTGCCCGGTGGGCGTGAACATTGAAACGGTCCTCGGAGACGTTTTTCGTGAAGTTGATTCGGCGGTTGAGCAGGTGCTGGGAAATATAACGATAAATGACGTTGTTCAGCGATTGAAGCCTTGCGGCAGTAACGCGAAGACATACACAGCCCTGGCGCGGAACGGCCGTAATGGTGCGGGAAAAACGAACGGAAAAAACGGTAACGGGAATAATTCGAGAAACGGCCGTAGGAAGCATTATGACCAAAGGCAGATTACTTTGCCCGAAGTGCGTACCGGAGCAAAGAGCCGGAGGGCGAAAGCCGTCCGACCTGCCTAAATAACCGCGAGAAAGGAATGTCTTATTTTGTCCAGGCTTGAAAAGGATCAAAGCGGTATCGAGCTCATGAGTTCGGCGAAAGGCGAGTTTGTCAACCTCAGTGAGGAATTGACTGACGACGCCGTGTCTATTGAGGATATCGATGAGGTTCTGCAAACCCTCGAACGAGCGACCAGTAGTGAAGCTGAGATCGAGGAGCCTTTGATCGAGGAGTCTTCGTCTGTCGTTGAGTCCGATGAATCTATGAGCGAAGAGGTCGAGCTCGACCTTTCCGCCGGCGAAATGGACAAGACTTCGGACCCGATCCGCGTCTACATGCGCGAAATGGGTGTGGTGCCACTGCTCACGCGCGAACAGGAAGTGTCGATTGCCAAGCGCATCGAGCGCGGACAGAAACGCGCTGAAAAAGCGATTGCGCGTTCGCCGATTGCCGTCGTCGAACTGTTCAGAATCGGCGATGAGCTGGCTGCCGGCACACTCAACATTCGCGACGTTGTCGCCTTCTCGGATCAAATGGAGACCGAGGAACACGAGGATCGCAGCGAAGAATATCTACAGTGGACTATCGAAGGACTTCAGAACATACGTGGGCTCTACAAACGAGGCTTGAAGGAGTTTGAACGTTTCGCCGAAGAACTGAAAATATCGCGCGGCAAACGTTCGAAGAAACTGCTTCGCTACCGTCGAAAACTCGCTCGCACCCGGTTGGAAATCGCACAGGAAATCCGCGGGTTGCACCTGAAAGAAGCGGCGCGCCAGCGTTTGATCGCGGCCATCGGCGCCGTTCACAAGGAAGTTCGCACGCTCGAACGCGAAATCGACGCTAACAACGAGAAACTCAAACGCAAAGGACTGAAGGTCGATAAGGCAAAGGAATACCGAAAGAATGTCGCCAACGCGAAAAAGCGTTTAAAGGAGATCGAAGTCGATCATCATCTGTCGCCGTTGGAGATCAAACGGTCGCACCAGATGATCGCGCTGAGTGAAGCGCAAACCGCGCAGGCGAAGCATGAGTTGACCGAGGCGAACCTGCGTCTCGTCGTTTCGATCGCGAAGAAGTATCAAAACCGTGGTTTGCAGTTCCTCGACCTGATTCAGGAAGGCAATCTCGGCTTGATGAAGGGCGTCGACAAGTTTGACTGGCGGCGTGGTTACAAGTTTTCAACTTACGCGACGTGGTGGATCCGTCAGGCCATCACCCGCGCCATCGCCGACCAGGCGCGAACCATTCGCATCCCGGTCCACATGATCGAGGTGATCAACAAACTCAAGAACACCTCGCGTGAACTGGTGCGCGAACTCGGACGCGAACCTACGACCGAAGAGATCGCCAAGAAGATGGATACGTCGGTCGACAAGGTTCGTAAAGCGCGCAAGTTGATGCAGGATCCGATCTCGCTGGAAACGCCGATCGGCGAAAACGGCGACTCGCAGTTGGGCGATCTGATCGAAGACAAGTCGAGCGAGAGCCCGGCTGCGCGAGTGATCACGTCGAACCTGCGCGAGATCGCCGGCGACGTGTTGCAGACTCTGAGTCCTCGCGAAGAGCGAGTCATTCGTCTGCGATTCGGACTTGATAACGGTGGACACGAGCGGACGCTCGAGGAAGTCGGGCAGAATTTTAACGTAACACGCGAACGCATTCGACAAATCGAAGCAAAAGCGTTGCGCAAACTTCGCCACCCGTCGCGCGCGCGGCTGCTCAAGAACTTCCTTGAAGGCGAAGGCAACTGAGATTTTTGGAGATTAACGCAAACTAGGAGCGATAACATGAGTGAATTTGTGAAGGAAGTGAGCGACAGCTCGTTTGAAAGTGATGTACTCGGATCCGACAAACCGGTGTTGGTGGATTTTTGGGCGCAATGGTGCGCGCCCTGCCGGATGCTCGCGCCGACTGTTGAGGCTGTTGCAGAGCGTTTTCGCGACACAGCCAGCGTAGTCAAGATGAATGTCGACGATAATCCGTCGACTTCGCAGCGCTACGGCATCAAGGGCATCCCAACCTTGATCCTTTTCCGCGATGGTAAGGAAGTCGAGCGTGTTGTGGGCGCGACGAGCAAAGAGTCGATCGCGCGCATGATCGACAAGTACGTCACCGCCGCGGCGTAGCGACAATCTGAGTTCGAGTTCGAAGGCCGGGTTTGAAGCCCGGCCTTTTTGTGTGATTAGACTTCTTTTCGCGGCCGGCTTCGCGCTTCGGTTCGTTCGGTTAGTAAGTCGTGGTGTCTGGTCTTGAGCATGTAGTCGAGCGCTTGATAAGTCATGCCGAGACTCCGAGCGGCATAAGTGATTTTGCGCTGATTCTCTTCGAGCGCGCGTTTAATCCGATCGTGCTCAATTGAGTGTATTTCCTCTTCGAGTGGCCGGGTTGATATGTGCGTTGATCCGTCAGCTACGGTTAGTCGTTCTCCGAATTCACCAAGGATCGTGAGTGCTACTTCTCCAGCACGATCGGTGCAACCGATCTGCTGATACAGCTCAATGGCGCGAAGGAAAGTCGAAAGCGCGGTGCTGAAACTTCCGAGCCGAACCAGGGCCGTGCCGTGTGTCGTGAGTGACTCCGCTAACGGTAACTGAATCTCGCTCTGCTCCAGGGCCCGTACGGAGGCGCGGGCGCTTTTCTCCGCTTCGTCGTTCCTGTTTTCTTTCAGAAATACGCGGGCGCGTGTGTCGTCAGCCTGCGCTACGGCGATTTTGTCTTTGAGGCTGATAAAGATTCGGCGCGCGCGATCCAGGTGATCGTGCGCTTCTTTGCATCTGTCGATCTGGAAGTAGATGAGGCCGAGATTGTTTTCGACGTTCGAACGATAGCGTCTGTGATCCGCGAGTTCGAAGTAATAACTGGCGGCGGCGTATTCAACTAAGGCGCGATCGAGATGGCCAATCTGGTTTTCACGTTCCCAAAGATCCTTCAGCGCGTCTCCGAGAGCTTGATAGTAACAGCCCTTCAACGTGTAGTTGTTTACTTCCTGAAACAACTTGGCGTTGTGGGCCAGGTAATCTAAGGCTTCGGTGAGGCGACCCGCATCGATATCGACGACGGCCTTGCGGATTATGGCCTTTGCTTTCAACTCGCCATCAGCAGTTAGCTCACGCAGCGCGAGTTTTAGAAGATCCGAGGCGTTTTCGTAATCGCCTGTGCGCCAGTAGCAGACGGCGAGTTCTGTCTGTGCTTCCGCAGTTTTCTTTCTGTATCGCTGTGATTGAAAGATGGTGAGGCTTTCGCTGATGAGGTCCTTGGCGTTTTCCTGCGCGCTCGATATGTGTCCGCTGCTTCCGACTAAGCCGGTTAGTACTCCAGCACGCAAGAGTAATTCAGCCGCAATGCGTCGTTCGAGTCCTTTGATGTTGGGACGTTCGCCGACACGCGGCCAGAAAGCGGCGAGCACTTCACACGCTTCCTCGTATTCACCGCGGTTCTCGAAGTCGCGGGACAGTTCACAGCAGAGCTCCGCACGGCCTCCCACACTGAGGTTCGGGTTTACCAACTCGCGCAAAAGTGAGGTACGTACAGTCATTGTGAAGAACGAAAAATCAGTAATTGAAGTACGCGCGTAATATTACGCCCTACAGGGAGTCATTGCAAGAAATTTGTGCTACTCTAAGGCGAATGCAAAATTTTTGCATACCTTTCCAATCCTCGATGCAAGAAACTTGTATCGCTCTTTAGGAGGCTCTCAACGATGAACAAATTACGCCAAACGCTTACGCTCATAGCTCTGACTCTGACACTCACTGTCTCCGCGGCTGCCGGGACAATTCATTCAACTGGTGTGGTTTCGGAACCGCCGCCACCGCCGCCGAGCGCGACGTCGTCAACCTCGACGAGCAGTGTGACCACCACCATAATCCTTACGATCATTGGTTTGATTCGTTAGGCCGTAACTCGACTGCGTTTAAGTGACCTGCACCCTATGTAGGAAAGTAGGCGTGTGTCTCCGGGCACATTACGAAATCTTGCATAGGGTGAGTGTTGCTATGTGTATTTAGCGACAGCTATAAACGCTCCACCTCCCATAAAGATGCCCCACGTGCCCAGAAGTGGGGTCGGGGCGTCGCCGTGGGGGGGTTAAATAAAACGAGCGGCGCCTCTAAGGTCTCACTGGTACTCATTGGGGCGCTATGGCTAAACGAAAGAATCGTTCTTACGCTAAAAGAGTGTTCCTCAATTCAATCGCGGAAGGGCCGCCTGAGTTTATTCAGGCGATCGCGGACTCGAGCGACAAAGGAACCTACAAGCTCGGCACCTATCTCCTGATCGTTGCCGCCGACTGCCAGCGCCCGACAACACTGGAATTTGCTGTCGCCACAGCAACCGCCCGCAAACGTAGCCGCGCGAAGATTAATCGCTTCGTGAGAGTGGTTAATGAGTTTCGCGACCGGCTGATCACCGAAATCGATCTGATCGAGACCACCGTCTAATCCTCCTCTACCCTCGCCCAACACCTTCACCCAAATTTGAGTCGATTTCCTGCTCCTTGCGGCGACGGCAGCGTTTCGTAGAGAATAAACCCGCAAACTATGGAACCAGCGAAACCTCAGCGGCTGATTGTCGGTATTACCGGTGCGACCGGGACGATTTTCGGCGTGCGCATATTGCAGATGCTGCACGGATCGGGCGTGGAGACGCATCTGGTCGTCAGCAAGTGGGCGGCGCGGACGCTCACGCATGAGACGCCTTATTCACTAAAACAAGTTCAGGATCTCGCGACGACGAGTTACGGCAGCGGCGATCAGGGCGCGGCGATCTCGAGCGGTTCGTTTGTGACACTCGGAATGGTTATCGCCCCATGCAGTATGCGAACCCTCGCGGCCATCGCGCACGGACTCGGCGACAACCTGATCCATCGCGCCGCGGACGTCGTTCTCAAAGAACGTCGTAAACTGGTGCTCGTCGTTCGTGAGTCGCCATTTAACGAGATCCATCTCGAAAACATGTTGAAACTGGCACGCATGGGAGTCGTGATCCTGCCCCCCGTGCCGGCGTTTTATAATCATCCGCAGAGTCTTGACGACATGATCAATCATGTTGCGATGCGCGTCATCGATCAGTTCGACATTCATCTCGACGTGATGAATCGCTGGGACGGCGTGCTCCAACACGGGTCATAAGGGACAAGGAGGAGAATCGTGGGAGAAACGGTAGAGTTTCCGGTTAGCGGCGGCAGCATCGAGGGATACGAATCCGTTCCCGAACTCGGACGTGGTCCAGGCGTGATAGTGATCCAGGAGTGGTGGGGACTCGTGGACCACATCAAAGACGTTTGCGATCGTTTCGCCACTGCCGGTTTTGTCGCACTCGCCCCCGATCTCTATCACGGCAAGACGACGAAGTCGCCCGATCAGGCAGGCAAGTTGATGATGGCGATGCGCATCGACGAGACTGAAAAAGAGCTCGAAGGCGCAGTCGAATACCTGCTCAAACACGACGCGGTGACGAGCAACAAGATCGGCGTCGTCGGTTTCTGCATGGGCGGCGCACTGGCGCTCTACACGGCGACGAAGAACCCGAACATCGGCGCGAGCGTCGTCTTTTACGGCGGACATCCAAACGTCAAACCGGATCTTCCGAACCTCCACGCGCCAGTGTTAGGTCTGTATGCGGAGAAGGACGGCTTCGTCACGCCGGAGTCAGTGCGCGATCTCGAAAGCAAACTGAAAGCACTCGGAAAAGAGATTGACGTCGTGATTTATCCCGGGGCCGATCATGCCTTCTTCAATGATTCGCGTCCCGAAGTTTACGACGAAGAAGCCGCCGCCGATGCCTGGCGGCGCACGGTTGAGTTTCTGAAACAGCGATTACAATGATCCACGTAATCGGTGGTTACTGATCGTCTCTAAACTGCTCTAAACAACTAGAAAAGGAAACTCCTTTATGACTACCTCTGCGTGCGTCCGGGCACTGCTCTTGATGTTTCTCCTATCGATTTCCGTTGCCGCACAACAGGCATCCCCGACGCCGACGCCAACGCCGTCAGCTTCGCCGAGCCCGAGCGCGAGCCCCACGCCGACGCCCGATGCGTCGCCGACTCCGCGCGATCCGATGTCCACGCCGACATTCAACGGACTGCGCCTGCGCTCGATTGGACCAGCATTTACTTCCGGACGCATCAGCGGTTTCGCCGTCGATCCAGCGAACCCGACGCGTTACTATGTCGCGGTCGCTTCGGGCGGTGTTTGGAAAACTCTCAACGCCGGCGTCACCTGGACTCCTATCTTCGACAACGAAGCGTCGTATTCGATCGGCGCCATCACCGTCGATCCGAAAAACTTTCTCACCGTTTGGGTCGGTACAGGAGAGAACAACAGCCAGCGCAGCGTTTCGTATGGCAGCGGTCTTTATAAATCCGACGACGGCGGCAGGACGTGGCGCAACGTCGGATTAAAAACTTCAGAGCGCATCGGCCGGATCGTGCTCGATCCGAAAGACTCGAACATCGTCTACGTCGCCGCGCAAGGTCCATTGTGGGGGCCGGGCGGCGAACGTGGTCTCTTCAAAACAACTGACGGCGGCAAGACGTGGAAGAATATTCTCAACATCAGCGAGAACACCGGCGTCACCGACGTCGAGATCGATCCGAACGATCCGAACACGCTTTACGCCGCGTCGTATCAACGTCGCCGTCACATGTGGACGCTCATCAACGGCGGTCCTGAAAGCGCGATCTACAAATCAACGGATGCGGGCGCGACGTGGAACAAGTTGCGCGCCGGCTTACCCACGGTCGACATGGGACGTATCGGTCTCGCGATCTCGCCGGTCGATTCAAATGTGATTTACGCGACCGTCGAAGCCGCGGATCGTCGTGGCGGAATCTTTCGCTCCGCCGATCGCGGCAGCAGTTGGGAACGACGTAACGAATACGACACGACTGCGATGTACTACGCGCACATCGTCGCCGATCCGAAAGAAGTGGATCGCATCTACATCATGAACGTCTTCACGATGGTGTCAGACGACGGCGGCCGCACGATTCGCCGGCTCGGCGAGCGAAACAAACACGTCGACAACCACGACATCTGGATCAACCCGAACAACACCAATCACTATCTCGTCGGTTGCGACGGCGGTATCTACGAGAGTTTCGATCGCGGCGCGACGTGGGACTTCAAACAGAATCTTCCGATCACGCAGTTCTACGACATCACCACCGACAACGCGAAACCTTTCTACAACGTTTACGGCGGCACGCAGGACAACTTCAGTTTTGGTGGTCCATCGCGCACGCGCAGTGCTTCCGGAATCGGCAACCCTGATTGGTTCGTGACGAACGGCGGCGACGGTTTTCGGTCGCAAGTCGATCCGGAAGATCCGAACATCATCTACTCCGAGTCACAGAACGGCGGCCTCGTCCGTTTCGACAAACGCACGGGGGAACGCATCGGCATTCAACCGCAACCCGGACGCGGTGAAGATCCGCTTCGCTGGAACTGGGACTCGCCGTTCATCATCAGCCCGCACTCACGCACGCGACTCTATTTCGCGGCCGACAAACTCTTCCGCACCGACGATCGCGGCGACAGTTGGCAACTCGTCAGCGGCCAACTCTCTCGCGATCTCGATCGCGATAAGTTACCCGTCATGGGCAAGGTCTGGGGCATCGACGCCGTCGCCAAAAACGCTTCGACGGCATTTTTCGGTAACGCTTCCGCGCTCGCCGAGTCGCCGAAGAAAGAAGGTCTGATCTACGTCGGCACCGACGACGGTCTGGTCCAGGTAACTGAAGACGGCGGCAAAAACTGGCGCAAGATCGACAAGTTTCCCGGCGTCGGCGACATGGCTTACGTCAGTCGCATCATCGCATCGAATCACGATGCGAACACCGCGTACGTCAGTTTCGACAATCATCAGAACAACGACTTCAAACCGTATCTGCTGAAGACCACCGACGCCGGACGCACGTGGACGTCGTTGTCGTCGAACCTGCCGAAGAATGGTCCAGTGCTGGCGATCGCCGAGGACCACGTCAATCCGAACCTGCTTTTCACAGGCACCGAGTTTGGTCTGTGGTTCTCGATCGACGGCGGTCAGAAGTGGATTCAACTCAAAGGCGGAATGCCGACGATCGCCGTCCGCGATCTCGCGATTCAAAAACGCGAGAACGATCTCGTCGTCGGCACGTTCGGCCGCGGCATTTACATCCTCGACGATTACACGCCGCTGCGGCTTATCAAACCCGAAACACTGAGACAGGAAGCCGCTGTGTTTCCGATGAAAGACGCGCTGATGTACATCCAGTCGCAACCGCTTGGCGGGCGCGGCAAGAGTTTTCAGGGCGAGCGTTACTACACGGCCGACAATCCGCCGTTCGGCGCGACCGTCACGTGGTACATGAAAGATCCGATCCGCACGCGCAAGGAACGCCGGCAGGAAGCGGAACGTGAAGCCGACAGGCGCGGCGCGCCCGTTGGTTGGCCCACGCGTGATCAACTGCGTGCGGAAGAAGAAGAGGACGCGCCTGCTGTCGTGATCACGGTCACCGATTCCGGTGACCGCGTCGTGCGACGGCTTACTGGTCCAGTCGGCGCGGGTGTGCAGCGCGTCACGTGGGACTTGCGTTATCCGGCGGCGAATCTTTCTGCTCCACCGCCGCCCGACGCGGATTTCGATTTCGAACCGCCGTCAGGTCCACTCGTCATGCCGGGAACGTACAAAGTTACTGTTTCGAAGCGTGTCGATGGTGTGTTGACGCAGTTGGGCCAACCGCAATCGTTCCAGGTCGTCGTTGAAGGCCAGGAGAACATGTCGCAGGCGGATCGCACGGCGCTGGTTGAGTTTCAGCAAAAAGCGGTGCGGTTGCAGCGAGCGGTGAGTGGCGCGAGTCAGACCGCCAATTCGTTGCGGCCACGTCTCACGGCAATCAAACGCGCGATCTCTGAGACGCCGTCGTTGCCGCACAGTCTCTACGACAACGCGATGGCGCTCGAGAAACGCACTAACGAGATCATTCGCGCGCTCTCAGGCGATGCGGAAGCTCGCCGGCGCAACATGAACATGCCGCCGTCGATCAGCGATCGCGTCGGTTACGTCGTCGGCGTGCAACGCATGTCTACTGCGCGTCCGACGCAGACGCAGGCGAATCAGTACGCAGCCGCGGCCCATGATTTTGAAACTGTGTTGGGCCAACTGCGACAACTGATCGAAGTCGATCTGACTCGTTTGGAAAAACAACTGGAAGCAGCAGGCGCACCGTGGACGCCGGGCCGCATTCCGGAATGGCGCGATCAATAAGGAGCGATATGAAACGTCTGGGACTAGTTCTATCCGTGTTCTTGTTTTGTGTTTCAACACAGGCACAAACGATCACGGACAAGGTGAAGGGCATGGAAAAGTTTCCCGGCTTCTTCACCTTTTACTGGGATGCGAAAGCCGGAAAGATCTGGCTCGAAATCGATAAGTGGAACACGGAGTTTCTCTATGTCGAGTCGTTGCCCGCGGGCATCGGTTCGAACGATATCGGTCTCGATCGTGGACAACTCGGCGACAGCTCCGTCGTGCGTTTCGATCGCAGTGGGCCACGAGTTCTGCTCGTGGCCCCAAACTACAACTTCCGCGCTTACAGCAACAACGCCGACGAACGTCTCGCAGTCAAAGATGCGTTTGCCGAATCGACGTTGTGGGGCTTCGAAGTAGCGGCTGAAGAAGCGGGCCGTGTCCTCGTTGATGCGACCAATTTCTATCTCCGGGACGTTCACCAGGTCACGAATACGCTGCAACGCGGGCAGCAGGGCAACTATCGACTCGACGTCAGTCGCAGTGCTTTCTACCTGCCGAACACGAAGAACTTTCCGCAAAACACGGAAGTCGAAACGACGCTGACGTTCACCGGCGAACCGACCGGCCAATACGTGAGACAAGTCGTGCCGGTGCCGGAATCGATCACGGTGCGCGAGCGTCATTCGTTTGTGCAACTGCCGCCCGCCGGCTACAAGCCGCGTGTGATGGACCCGCGTGCCGGTTACTTCGGCATCGACTACATGGACTTTGCGACACCCATCGTCGAGCCGATCACGAAACGTTTTATCGCGCGTCATCGTTTGCAGAAGAAGGATCCGTCGGCGCGTGTCAGCGAAGCAGTTGAGCCGATCGTCTACTACGTCGATCGCGGTGCGCCCGAGCCGGTGCGTTCTGCTTTGCTCGAAGGCGCGCGCTGGTGGAGTCAGGCGTTCGAAGCGATCGGTTACAAGGACGCTTTTCGTGTCGAAGTCATGCCGCAAGATGCCGATCCGATGGACGTGCGTTACAACGTGATCCAATGGGTCCATCGTTCGACGCGTGGTTGGTCCTACGGAGCGTCGCTCACTGATCCGCGCACGGGCGAGATCATTCAGGGGCGCGTCTCGCTCGGTTCGCTTCGCGATCGTCAGGATTTTCTGATCGCCGAAGGCCTGACGGCGCCGTACAACAACACGAAAACGGCTTCGCCAAAACTGCTCGAGATGGTCCTTGCGCGTTTGCGTCAACTGTCGGCGCACGAGGTGGGCCACACGTTGGGACTTCAGCACAACTACGCCGCCAGTCCGGTCAATCGAGCATCGGTGATGGATTATCCCGCGCCACGCGCGAAGCTCGGCGCGGATGGTCTACCCGATCTTTCCGACGCTTACGCAACGGACATCGGTGAATGGGACAAGGTCGCGATCGCGTACGGTTACCAGGATTTTCCCGCGGGAACTGACGAAGCGCAGGCACTCGATGCGACGTTGAGTGCCGCTTTTGCTCGCGGGCTGATGTACCTGACTGATCAGGATGCGCGTCCGCCGGGTAGCTCAAGTTCGGTGGCCCATCTCTGGGACAACGGTACGAACGCCGTCGACGAACTCGGAAACGTGATGAAGGTGCGTGCAGCGGCGTTGCGTCGTTTCGGCGAAAACAACATCCGCGAAGGCGCGCCGCTCGCGACGATCGAAGAAGTGCTCGTGCCGATCTACATGTATCACCGTTACCAGGTCGAGGCTGCGGCGAAGACGATCGGTGGGCAGGACTACATGTTCAGCCTGAAAGGCAAGGGCGATCGCAATCCGCAGATCGTTGCGCCCGAAGAACAGCGACGCGCACTTGCCGCCGTGCTCGACACGATCAAACCCGACGCTTTGGCGTTGCCGGAACCGTTACTGCGTTTGATTCCGCCGCGTCCGACTGGTTTTCCGCGCAATCGCGAAACGTTTCGCACGCGCACTCAACCTGTCTTCGACGCACTCGCGCCGGCCGAAGCGATTGCCGATCATGTCAGCGGCTTTTTGTTGAACCAGGAACGCGCCGCGCGTCTGGTCCAATTTCACGCGCGGGATACACGTAATCCCGGTCTCGGCGAAGTGATCGACAAGATCCTGATCGCGACGTGGAAAGCGCCGGTTGCAACCGGCTACGCCGGTGAGATCCAACACACTGTCAACTCGATCGTGCTGACGGATCTAATGTCGTTGGCGGCGAATGAACGCGCGTCGAATCAGGTGCGTGCGATCGCGTCGTGGAAGTTGGACCAACTCAAGAGTTGGCTCACTCTGCAACGCCGTTCGACAGCGGACGAGAACCACCGCGCGTTTCTCTTTTACACGCTCGACCAGATCAAACGTTTTCAGGACGATCCGAAGAAAGCTAACCTGACGCCTCCGCAAGCGCCACCCGACGGGCAGCCGATCGGCTCTGACGAGTGCGGTTGTGTTTATCTGCCGTGTTTGCTGTAGCATTAGTGACTCATGCAGGGTTCCGACCAATATCTTGGCGAGATACTTGACGACAAATACCGGCTCGAACGATTGCTCGGGCGTGGCGGTATGGGCGCCGTGTATCTTGCCACGCACGTCGGAACGGAACGCTACGTCGCCCTCAAACTGATCTCGCCGCAGTTCATGCGCAATCGCGAGTTTGTCGAGCGTTTCAAGCGCGAGGCGCGCGCGGCCGGACGCCTGCGCCATCCGAATGTCGTCGACGTTACCGATTTCGGATTTGCGCGCGTCCAGGAAGGCCAGGTTGCTTACCTCGTCATGGAGTATCTCGACGGGTGCACGCTCGGCGACGTGCTCGCCGAGGAAACACGTTTGGAACTCGAATGGGTCGTCGACATTCTCGAACAGGTTTGTTCGGCGGTTCACGAAGCGCACCAGCAGGGAATCGTCCATCGCGATCTGAAGCCTGACAACATCTGGCTCGAACCGAATCGACTCGGCGGTTATCGCGTGAAGGTGCTCGACTTCGGTATCGCGAAAGTCGGCGCTGTGATTACTCCGGCCGTCGATGAAGACGCAACGTCAACGATTATCGACAACGTCTCCGCCGAGCGCGCGGCCGCTGCTACCACGAGTCTTCATGCTGAAAAACTCGAAACAGATACGCTGTTGCGTCCGGCGGGTGAGGCTGTCGGAACGTTGTTGCAGAACGAAAAACTGACGCAGCCTTTTGTTCCCGGCGATCACCCGCATCAGTCTTCGGCGGAAGACGACGATGGCACGTTGCTCTTCGAGCCGGGCACGCATCCCGCCGGGCGTAACACCGAACAGATCGCCACGTCGGCGCAAGGACCGGCGCTGACGCGCGTCGGTGCGATCATGGGGACGCCGCTTTACATGTCGCCGGAACAATGCGGCGGCGGTTATGTCGATGCGCGTTCGGACATCTACAGTCTCGGCGTAATTGCTTACCAAATGCTTGCGGGCGAACCGCCGTTTGCGGGCAACACTTCGACGGTGATGCGCGCGCACCGCGAGCAGTCGCCGCAGAACTTACGCGAACGAGCGGCGAAGATTCCGAAGCGTGTCGCGGGTGTGGTGATGTCGGCGTTGTCGAAGAATCCTGCCGAGCGTCCGCAGACTGCGTTTGCGTTGGCGAGTGCGTTGCGCGGGGAGAGCGAGGGAATCGGCGCGCTGTATCGACGCGCGTTTTCGCTTTATAGCGAGTATTTTCCGAAGTTTCTCAAGCTGAGTTTGATCGCGCACATTCCGGTGATCGTGACGACGCTGCTGCTCACGGGAGTATTCGTGCTTGATCACGTACTGCCTCGCGGTGGAACGGCGCAAAAGGTCATCATGGTTTGCGCGACGGTGTTGATCGGGCTGTTGCAGTTTGTTGCGTTGACGGTTGCGGGTGCGGTGATCTCGGGAGTGACGGCGGTCATCATCACGCAACTGAGCGCCGCGCCCTTGCGGCCTGTGCAGCTTCGCGTCGCATTTAAGGTGTTGCGCAAACGGTGGCGTCCATTTCTCAAGACGCTGATCAGGGTGACGCTGCGGATCTTCATCGGGTTTGTTCTGCTGATCATTCCGGGCTTTGTCGTGATGATCCGTTATTCGTTGTACGCGCCGGTGGTGCTGATTGAGGGACTGGAGAAGAAGGCGGCGATGCGGCGTGCGCGTGAGTTGGCGTCGCGTTCGTGGCGGACGATCATTACCGTCACGCTTCTTCAGATTCTGATCCCGAGTATCGTCAGTGGGTTTTTGGGCGCGCTTGTCGGAATGAGTTTCAAACCCGATAACGACACGCTTGGCCGCCGCGTTGTGCAACAACTGCTCAACCTCAACCAGATCTTTGTGTTGCCGCTTATGACGATCGTGCCGGCGTTGTTGTACATCAAGATGAGGCAGTTGGGTGGCGAACCGCTCACGGCCTCGCTGGCGCAGATTGAGGAGAGTGAGGGTGTGGGAAGTAAGTGGCAACAGCGAATGCGCACCCGTTTGAGTATCCAGACGCCGATCAGTCAGAAGACCACCGCGGAACGCGTCAAGCCATCCGAATGAAACCAAAAGCGATCCTCAGCGTGTACCTGCGTAGGAATTTCGGTTAGACACCGGGTATCACCTCAACTTAATCAGAACCATAGGCAAAAGACGAACTTTAGTTTGCCATTCAGTTCTTTCTTATCGGAGAGAATAAATGACTCGTATCAAACACACCCCGCTTTTGAAATCAGTCTTTAGAGTAGTCTTTCGCTCTCAATTCTTATTGCTATGTGTGTGCGCCTTAATGATCACTGCGCAGGCACAGGCTCCCTTTTTCCAACGCTCGACAGCCGCATTTACTCCCTTGTCCGAACAACCCGGAGCGCCGGCCGGATCTTATCCACTCAGCGGTTTCGATAATGTAAATCTCTTCAACGGGCACTTGAATTTTAGTTTGCCGCTAATGCAGATAGGCGGGCGGGGTAGCGCCGGATACACGATGATGTTGCCGATCGAGCAGCGTTGGCAGGTCCAAACGGTTGCCGTTCCCACAAACTGCGGCGCCAATGGTTGCACCTATTCCGAATCCAATTATCAATACATCGCGAATCCCATTTGGTGGACCGGCATCCGGCCTGGTTTCGGTCCCGGAGTCTTGCAGGGGCGGCAGTCCGGAAGCGACCCGTTTTTTCTGGAGGCGTGTGGCGGGTACATCTATAACAAGACGCTTACTCGGCTCACCTTTACTGGCCCTGATGGAACTGAGTATGAGTTGCGAGATCAGCAGACCAACGGACAGCCACTACAGGGCGTCGGCTGCTTTGGAGGCGCGTCACGAGGCAAAGTTTTCGTAACGGCGGACGGCTCAGCGACGACCTTTATTTCCGACACGAGCATCAGCGACGATCGTGAACCTCAACTACCACAGGTGTTGCTGTATCCATCCGGTTATTTGTTGATGCGTGATGGCACGCGCTTTCGCATCGATAATGGGAAAACTTCGTGGATACAGGACACAAACGGTAATCGAGTCAGCTTCACGTATTCCGGCGATAACGTGGTTGGCATTAACGATTCGCTGAATCGCCACATCACCATTACGTATGGCAGTCCAACGGTCATTTCGTTCAAAGGCGCAAATGGGGCCACGCGAACTATCAAAGTCTACTCCGGTCTATTAAGTGCCGCGCTTCGCAAATACCCAAATGGTTCAGCCGAATACACGATTAAGACCTTTGGCGAACTGTTTTCTCTCCAGAATCCACAGCAAGGAAACTTTGATATCGCCGTAACAACCGCGGTTGAATTACCAGACGGCCGCCAATACCAGTTTCGCTATGACTCTTATGCAAACCTGGCGCAAGTCATTCTGCCTACTGGCGGACGAATCGAATATGACTGGACGACTGGCGTCTATCAATTTGGCCAACACACGTATAGCGTAGTCGCGCGAGTACTCGAGCGACGAACGGCGCTTAACACTACCACCACTGCATTTGAGACAAGGACCACCTATTCGCACCCGCTAAATCCGCCAAGTGTTATTACGGTTGATAATCTCGATCCAAAGAACGGCAACGCACTAATCAGCAGGAGCAAGCATTACTTTCATGGGCATTGGTTAACCAATCCTGGTGGGGCGAATCTATACCCAGCTTGGTTGGACGGCCGTGAGTATCAAACGGAGCTCTTTGCGTCGAATGGGACTACGGTTCTACGTAGAATTAACCAAACGTTTCAACAGCGAGAACAACTCTCATGGTGGACAGGCTCCCCTGAAGGGTCGCCACCGAACGACCCCCGGCTTGTTGAAACGACAACCACACTTGTCGATACGAATCAGGTATCAAAGGTCACTTCTATTGATCCAAATAATTCCACCGGCCCTGCTGGTTTCGATCAGTACAACAACCCGACTAAAGTGTGGGAATACGATTTCGGTTCGGGTTCACCGGGCTCGCTCTTACGTCAGACGGTTACGACGTATCTAAACAATGGTTATGACACAGTCCTTCCCAGTTCTTCAAATCCGGATATTAGTCAGACGTATCACATCCGCAACCGGCCTTCGCAGATCTCGATCTACGACGCGGCCGGAACTGAGCGGGCGCGGACGGCTTACGAGTATGACGATTATGTCGGCGACGACTCTTTCCACGCGGCTCTCGTGAATCGCTCCAACATCAGCGGCCACGACAGCGCGGCATCAACCAGCTACATCAAGCGCGGAAATCCAACGGCCATTTCGAATTATCTCTTACCGGCGGGAACGGCAATTACAAGTTACGTCCAATATGACATAGCGGGTAACCCGGTAAAGACAATCGATCCGCGAAGCACTACTGGAAACGTCATCGCATCTACGATCATTTATGACGACAACTTCGGCGGTCCTGACAATACATTGGCTGAGCGCTTTAGCTTCACAGAACTCGGTTCACAACAAACCTTCGCCTTTCCTACAGAAGTAAAAAATGCACTTAATCAATCCGCATACAGCCAATATGATTACCATCTTGGGCAGGCGATAAACACGCAAGATCTCAATGGGACCATCAGCGCCGCCTATCACGTCGATCTTCTCGACCGTCTGACTCAGATCAGACGTGCTTTTGGAACAGGCGATGAGAACCAAACGACTGTTGAATATGACGATGATGATCGTTTCATCGTCACGAAGAGCGATCTACATGCGTTCAATGACAATGTGTTGGTTAGTAAGCAGCTCTACGACGGCCTTGGTCGAACTATTGAAAGCCAACAATTTGAAGGTGGAACAAACTACATTGCCGTCCAAACGCAATACGATGGCGCCGGCCGCGCCTTCAAGACTTCCAACCCTTTTCGTCCGTGGGTGGTGCCAAGCGAAACCGCAATTTGGACCATGAGCGCATTCGATTCTTTGGGCCGGATTACGTCCGTAACGACTCCTGATGGATCCGTAGTCAGCACGGCTTATGGCGGTAATGCCGTGACCGTTACGGATCAGGCGGGCAAGTTGCGTCGTAGCATTAGCGATGCTTTGGGACGGTTAACACGTGTCGACGAACCGAATGCCGGCAACAGCCTCGGCGATATCGCCACTCCAACACAGCCAACTGCGTACAGTTACGACGGACTGGACAATCTAACTGCTGTCACGCAGGGCAGCCAGCAACGGTTCTTTATGTACGATTCGCTCAAGCGTTTGATACGCGTACGTAATCCGGAACATGCGACCCTATCAACTTTGAATCTATCCGATCCAATCACTGGCAACAGCCTCTGGTCCACGGGTTACCAATATGATGCGAATGCAAACGTGCTACAGAAGACTGATCCTCGAGGCGTTGTCTCAACATACGTTTACGATGTTCTCAATCGCGTTACGACAGTCAATTACTCCGATACGACAGTTAACCCTGACGTGAGCCGTTTCTATGATGGAGCTATCAAGGGAATAGGACGAGCATGGTACGTCCTGGCGGGTGATAACACGTCGGTTAACGGCGACGTCGATAAGACGATAATTGATAGTTACGATGCGCTCGGCAAGCCGCTCGTGATGCGGCAACTGTTTAAGCAAAACGGAAGCTGGAGTTCAAACGAATACCGTATCGAGCGCCAATACAATCGCGCCGGCGGAGTTATACTCCAACAATATCCATCTGAACGCTCAGTTACTTACAACTATGACAACGCTGGTCGTCTCGCTGATAGAGACGCTTCTAGCCTGGCGTTTGTGGGAACCCTGGGCGACGGTACGCTACGCACTTACTCGCGAGGGCTATCGTATGCTTCGGGCGGCCAACTGAAACAGGAGCAATTCGGCACGAACACTGCCGTTTTCACCAAACGGTTCTACAACTCACGGCAACAATTGGCTGAGACTCTTGTGAGCACTACCGGAGGTGATACCTCCTGGAACCGCGGGAAGATCCTCAATCAGTACAGTCTGCAATGCTCGGGTGTCGCGTGCAATGCCACCGACAACAATGGAAATCTGCGCAAGCAGGAGATCTTTATTCCTGGCGATGAGCAGGTCACCACCTCAACGTCGTGGTATCAACAATACGACTACGACGAGTTGAACCGATTGAAGCGTGTGTACGAGTACACCGGCGTCTCCGGTTTGGATTGGCAGCAGGAGTATCTCTATGACCGTTGGGGCAATCGTACGATCGATGATGGTGTTACCAAGACGTTTGGCGCCGGAATCAACAATAAGAAGTTTGAAATAGAGATCACCACCAACCGCTTGTACGCCGACGGCGATTCAGTCCTCGCTGACAACCTGCGAAAGATTCGCTATGACGCGGCCGGCAATCAGATCAAAGACACTTATACAGGTTACGGCAATGCGACCTTCGACGCGGAGAACCACATCACCTCAGTTCAGGACAAAGACGGCGGTGTGGCGTATTACTCGTACAACGCTGATGGGCGGCGCACGCGACGAATAATCAGTAATGTGGAAACGTGGCAGATCTATGGCTTTGACGGCGAACTCGTCGCGGAGTATCCGGCGGATGGTGATGACGGTAGTCCACAGAAAGAATATGGCTATCGTGACGGTCAGTTATTAGTGACCGCCGAACCGGTGACCGCGGCGCCAGTCAACGTCGCCTCGGCTGCAAATGGCGCCACAGCAACTGCATCGTCAGCATTTTCGGGATTTGCCGCATCCGGTGCGATCAATGGCGATCGCAAAGGTCTGTTCGTGTGGCAGAACGGTTATTGGTCCACCGCAAGTGCCGGTTTCCCTGCGTGGCTCGAAGTGCAATTCAACAGCAGTAAGACGATTACTGAGATCGACGTCTTCACCGTACAGGACAACTACCAGGCGCCTATTGAACCAACTGAATCAGCGACATTCTCAGTCGCTGGTCTCAGCGGCTATCAAGTTCAATATTGGAATGGTTCCGCATGGACAACGATCCCCGATGGCAACGTTAGCGCGAACAGCAAGGTCTGGAAGAAGTTCACTTTCTCGGCTATCACCACAACAAAGATCCGCGTATTAACCAGCGCTTCACCGGACAACTATAGCCGCTTAACGGAGGTTGAAGCGTGGACTGGTCCATCACCAGCGCCGCGTTACAACCTCGCTCATACTTCGATGGGAGCAGTCGCAACTGCTTCCAATAGCGCCGGCGCCGGATATGGACCAGCGGGAGCAAACAATGGCGATCGCAAGAGCTTGAATTGGACCAACGGCGGTGGTTGGAACGACTCAGGCCCGCCCTTTCCGGACTGGCTTCAGATCGATTTTGGGTCAGTGAAAACGATCGACGAAGTCGATGTGTTTACGTTGCAGGACAACTATGCCGGCTCTTCTGAACCTACCGAGTCGATGACGTTCACGTTGTGGGGATTGACCGGCTATGAGGTGCAGTATTGGACCGGCTCCGCGTGGATCACCATCTCCGGGGCCAGCGTCACGGGAAATAACAAGATCTGGCGCAAATTCCAGTTCTCACCGATCGCCACGAGCAAGATCCGTGTCCTCACGAATGCTTCGGTCGATGGCTACAGCCGAATCACGGAAGTCGAAGCCTATGGACCAGCGGATACGGGCGGCTCGGGTGGCGTCCATTGGCTGGTGAGCGATCACCTCGGCACCCCGCGCATGATCTTTGATCAGACCGGCAGTCTCGCCACAGTTAAGCGACACGACTATCTGCCGTTTGGGGAAGAGTTGTTCTCCCAGCAAGGTCTACGCAGTCCCGGTTTGGGTTACTCGGGTGGTGACGGTGTGCGCCAGCAGTTCACCTCGAAAGAACGGGATGTTGAAACTGGACTGGATTACTTCCTAGCTCGGTACTACTCCTCAACTCAAGGAAGGTTCACTTCACCTGATCCATTGTCTGCCAGCGGGGAACAAATTGTTCCTCAGAGCTGGAATCGTTATAGCTATGTACTGGACAATCCACTCAAACTTCTGGACCCCGAAGGAGAGATGTGGATCTACCACTACCTCGACGAAGAGCGTAAGAGAATTGGAATCGCATGGATTGAGGGGAATAAGATCCCGAAGGATCTGGCAGCGAAAGGGTATAAAGCTCTCAATTTTAGCGACGAGAGATCGAAAGACGTCTCGCTCACTGATGGCAGCGTCGTCAGATTAAATGCCACATCAGGACGGCCCGAACTTTTACACGGACGACAACAAGCTGGTGGTGATGGAGGTTACGTAAATGCCGGGTTAGTTCGTGAGCTCGGAAGACAGACGGCCCCGATGCCGATGGCTGTAGGAGTGTTCGCATTGTTGTCACTCAATGGTGGATATATGCTGGCCGCCTCGCCCATCTTACTGGCTGATGCAGCCGCTTTTTCACTTTACGCTGTTGGTGAGATAGGTAAGAACGATGCCCAGGTGATGATGGGCACGACCTATCAAGAGATAACGAAGGGGGGCAGCATACGAAATGTACAAACAGACGTCACAAAATCGGAGTTCATCAAGAATCTTCAGGATGGTGGCTACAAGATGACCCAGGAGGGTAACGCGACGATTCTTGATAATGGAGCGAACAAATATGTGATTTACGATGTCGCGAAGTCAACGGGCGGACCATCGGCCGCCTATTCCAGGGCTGGCGAAGGACAAAGTTTGAAGATACGGTTGAAACCATGACGAATCAGACGACAACGGTTGAGCGACATGAAAAGTGGGAACCCGTCGAAGGGATTGGAACTCCGGCGGCGCGGGCCTTGATTGAGGAAGATCACGAGGGACTAGTTGTCACCCTGATATTCTCGGAAATTGTTGACGGGGCTGGCTCCGATCTTCGCATTAAGTTTGGGCGCGTTGCTGGTTACACTGTTTATGAAGAGTTCGTTCATCCGTGGGCCAGTCCTCAAACGGAATCCCTTATGATTGGGGACGAATCCGGGAGATTCATTTATCCGCTTTTGTTGATTCACGACTCAGAATGGATGCGTTCGTTGTCCGACCGGTTAATTGGTTTTCCCAAGTGTGTTCACTACCGGCTTTTGACGCTTGACGAAATTGTCGATGTCCTAAGCAATAAACACCCCGAGGTATCTTGGGTCAAAGGGGCAAAATCCTAGCTTCGTACTTCTGATTGAGAACTTTACTCCGGTGCCGCTTTTAGTGCGAGATAATCTGCAATCGTTGTAGGGAGAAGCGGGCGTTGAAGTATCGAGTTCGCGGCGGGACCCCCTTAAACTTTTAGGATCTTGAGGCAAACCCGAACGGATTGTGGTGGAGTTGTGATGGAGTGGTCTTCTCGAACTCGCTCAATGCTTTAAGCTCTATCTTGTAACCTGTGATCTGTGGCAAAAAGTCGACCTATAGATAATCCCGACATAGCTCTGTTGAAGTCATCGCAAGCCCACGTCCTTTCACTGCGTAGTTTGAGAGCGTCCATAATGGTACTGCCTAACGTTGCGTGAAGATGGCATAGGCAAAAGTGCGTCCAAAATGCCGTATATTTGCCCGAGTTTACGTAAACCCATTTTCGAAATTGGGATTTCCACAGTCCCGCAAGCGAAACGCCCGGTGCGATTTTTCGAATAAAACGTCCGACTTAAACCACTGTCCAAAACTTGCTAAACCTGCAAATAGTGCGATAATTCGCCATTATCGCGGTCCTTTCACACTAAACCGAGCGGTCAACGCACGTTGGCACGGGCTTTGATTCCGTGCCGTCGAGGAGAACTGTACTAGTTGTGCGTGAGGTTTGTATTCAAGCTCGATCCAAATCACTCTTCGCGCACGCATCGCCGCTCTCTCAACTGGCTTTTACAGCTCTCCAAAAATTTTTTGACAAGTAGCGAGTTGCGTCATGGATATCAAGCGACCCCCTAAATCCAAGATAAAGAAGAAGATTCGCATGGCGATCTTCGTCGTCGTTGGACTCGCCGCCGTTGGCGGTATCACCTACAGCCTCGCGAAACTAAAACCGGCTGCGTACACCGTCGACAGGTCCACCGCGGTGATCGAAACGGTGAAGCGTGGTGAGATGGTCCGTGATGTCCGTGGCAACGGAACCCTGGTGCCGGAAGTTACTCGCTGGGTTCCGGCTCCGGCCGAGGGGCGCGTTGAAACGATCCTGCTTCAGGCCGGCGTCGAAGTTGACGCCTCAACCGTGATCGCGGAACTCTCGAATCCACAGATGGAACAGCAGGCTACCGACGCCGACTTTCAAGTCGCGGCTGCCGTAGCTGACGAAGAGAACCTCCGCGTGCGGCTCGAAAGCGAAACGATGACGCAGAAGGCCGCGATCGCCACGATCAACTCGCAGTATAGCCAGGCAAAACTCCAACTCGACGCCGACGAAGTGCTCGCCAAGCAGGGACTCGTCGCCGACCTCGTGCTCAAGATCTCGCGCGTCAGCGTGCAGGATCTCGCGAACCGTTTGAAGGTTGAACAAGAAAGATTGAACGTCAGCGCGAGGTCGACTAAGGCGCAACTCAATGCGACGTCTTCACGTCTACAGCAACTGCGCGCGCTCGCGAAGTTGAAACGCGAACAGGTCGATGCGTTGAAAGTGCGTGCGGGTACGGCAGGTGTGCTGCAACAGGTGACGGTGCAAGTCGGTCAGCAAGTGCAGCCAGGCGTCAACATCGCTCGCGTCGCGGATCCGACGTCGTTGAAAGCCGTGTTGAGAGTTGCCGAGACGCAGATCAACGACGTGCGCATCGGGCAGACCGTGCTGGTTGACACGCGTAACGGCGTGATCCAGGCGAAAGTCTCGCGTATCGATCCAGCCGCGCGTGAAGGAACTTTTGAGATCGACGCTTCGTTGATCGGACCTTTGCCGGCGAGTGCGCGTCCCGATCTGAGCGTCGATGGAACGATCGAACTCGAACGATTGAAAGACGTGTTGAAAGTCGGCCGCCCGGCGTTTGGACAGGCTAATCAAACGATCGGCATGTTTGTACTGAGTCCGGATGGAACTGAAGCGGAGCGCAGGCAGGTAAGACTTGGCGCCACTTCGGTTAGCACGATTCAGATCATCGACGGAGTGCGCGAAGGCGAACAGGTGATCATCTCCGATTCGTCAGCGTTTGACAGTTATCCACGCGTTCGCATTCGTTAACGGACGAGGGGCATAGCCCCACTGGTTTTTTACACGGCCGGCAAGGCAAAGCCTTGCCGCACATCAGGCGGCGGAGCCGAAGTAGAGTTTAAGACGCGAGTGTCAGGCGGCGGAGCCGAAGTAGAGTTTAGGACGCGAGAGTCAGGCGGCGGAGCCGATGACCAGAGTTAAGACGCGAGAGTCAGGCGGCGGAGCCGAAAGTAGAGTTTCAGACCCGAGTGTCATGGAAATCGGGTTTGCGGTGTTCACTTTTAAAGGTCACTACAAAACAATCAAGGAGTGAATGATGAGTTCATCCGAACCCCTAATCCACCTCGCCGACGTCAAAAAGGTGTTCTACACCGACGAAGTCGAAACCCATGCTCTTTCGGGTATCCATCTTGACATCAGACAGGGCGAGTACGTTTCCATCGCCGGCCCGTCGGGCTGCGGCAAGTCGACTCTTCTGTCAATTCTCGGCCTGCTCGACACACCGACCGATGGCCAGTACATCCTGAACAACCACCCGGTCGAGAACCTGTCGCTTTCCGAGCGCGCGCGTATTCGAAATCGCGAAGTCGGTTTCATCTTTCAAAGCTTCAACCTCATCGGCGATCTCACGGTTTACGAGAACGTCGAACTGCCGCTGACTTACCGCGGCATGAGCTCGAGCGAACGAAAGAAACGCGCCACCGAAGCACTCGAACGCGTCGGCATGGCCCATCGCGCCAAACACTTACCCAGCCAGCTCTCCGGCGGTCAACAACAGCGCGTCGCAGTCGCCCGCGCCGTTGGCGGTCAGCCGAGCATCCTGCTCGCGGACGAGCCGACCGGAAACCTCGACTCCACCAACGGCGAAGCCGTGATGGAACTGATGCGCGAACTGCACCGCGGCGGTGCCACCATCTGCATGGTGACCCACGATCCGCGCTATGCCCAACACGCCGATCGCATCGTCCACTTGTTCGACGGCCTGATCGTCGAAGAAGAAGCCGGCGCCGATCGACGCGAGATCCAGGAAGCCAAACGTGAATTGGCTGAAAGCGGATTCGGAGCGATTCAATGATCAGTTTGCGGGGCGTCGAAAAAGCTTTTCCCCACGGTCCGACGAAGACTTACGTCCTGCGCCGGGTCGACCTCGACATCAAGCCGGGTGAGTTCGTTTCGATCATGGGCCCTTCGGGGGCCGGTAAATCGACGCTGCTGCACATCCTGGGAATGCACGATCAATCGTGGACCGGTGAGTATTACTTCGACGAGACCCCGGTCCACAAACTCGATGGCAAGAAACGCGCGGCGCTGCGTAACCAGAACATCGGGTTCGTGTTTCAAAGCTATCACCTGTTGGACGACCAGACTGTCTTTGAAAACCTCGAGTTGCCGCTCTCTTATCGCGACGTCAGCAAGAAAGACCGGCAGTCGATCGTTTGCGACACGCTCGATCGCTTTCAGATGGTCGGCAAGAAAGATCTTTTCCCGACACAACTTTCGGGCGGTCAACAGCAGCTCGTCGGGATTGCACGAGCTGTCGTGGCCAACCCGCGCATAATTCTGGCTGACGAGCCGACCGGAAATCTCCATTCAGCCCAGGGTAAAGAGATCATGGACATGTTCAAACGCCTCAACGATGAAGGCACGACCATCGTCCAGGTCACCCACTCCGAGACGAATGCCGCCTACGGCAATCGCATCGTGCGACTCGAAGATGGCTGGATTGTGAACGGCCAGTAAGTCTTAACCTGTAGTTGCTCAAAACCGCAGTCCATTGAACCAACAGGACGATCGCATCGCCGGTCGTTGACGTCACTCGTGTGCCTGTTCGGACCTGAGTGGTAAATGGAGAGACTTATGGACGCCTTCCTGAACGACATCCGTTATGCCATTCGGAACCTGATCAAACGTCCCGGCTTCACGCTCATCGCCGTCCTCACGCTCGGTATCGGCATCGGCGCAAACAGCGCGATCTTCAGTACCATCCATGCTCTGCTGCTGAAACCGCTTCCGTTTCCGGAACTCGACCGCGTCGTCGCGGTCTGGGACAAGATGCCGAGTCGCGGCGTCATGCACAACGAAGTGACCATGGCCAATTACCTCGATTGGCGCGCGCAGAACCAGTCGTTCGATCAACTCGCCCTGTATCGCTGGTGGAGCGCAAATCTCACCGGAGTCGACCCGCCGGAACGGCTTCAGGGTTTTCTCGTGACCGCGAATTTCATCGACGTCACGGGCCTCAAACCGATCATGGGCCGCAACTTCACCGAGGAAGAGAACCAGCCCGGTAAAGACGCAGTCGCGATCATCACGCACAGTTTGTGGCAACGACGCTTCGGCGGCGATCCCAACATTATCAACAAGACGATCACAGTCAACAGCATCCAGCGAACGGTGATCGGCGTCATGCCCGAACACTTCAACTTTCCGAAAGGCGCGGAAGTTTATGCGCCCATCACGCTGACGCCGGAACTCATGGGCAATCGCCTGAGTCACAGCTACTACGTGATCGGCAGGCTCAAACCCGGAGCAACGATCGAGAGCGCGCAGGCCGAAACCGACAACATCACCGCACGTTTGGAGAAACAGTATGCCGAGACGAACACAGGTTGGGGCGCGACTGTTTTTCCGATCGTCGCCGACACCGTGCGCCAGTACGACACCGCGCTGTGGGTGATGATGGGCGCCGTTGGTTTCGTGTTGCTGATTGCGTGCGCAAACGTCGCGAACCTGATGCTCGCGCGTGCGACGGGAAGACAACGTGAGATCGCGTTGCGGGCTGCGCTGGGTGCGAGTCGCTGGCGCATCATGCGGCAGTTGTTGACCGAAAGCCTGATCGTCGCGCTGGTTGGCGGCGCGTTTGGCGTGCTTGTTGGTATTTGGGGCGTCGATGCTTTGCGTGCCTCGAATCCCGGCGACGCGGCGAGATTTGCGCCGGGTTGGTATCAACTCGGAATCAACTTTCCGGTGTTGCTCTTCACCGCCGGTCTGTCCTTGTTCAGCGGACTCGTGTTTGGACTCGCGCCGGCGTTGCAGCTTTCAAGACCAAACCTCAACGACGCGTTGAAAGAAGGATCGCGGCAGACGTCGGGGAGTTCGCACCGCTTGCGCAGCTCGCTCGTAGTTTTTGAAGTCGCGTTATCGCTCGTGTTGCTTGTCGGAGCGGGATTGCTGGTCCGCAGTTTTCTCTCCCTCGTCAACACGAATGCCGGTTTCGATCCAAACAACGTGTTGACGATGAACCTTGTATTGCCGTCGGCGAAGTACAGGGAGCGGCCGCAACGTGCCGCGTTCTACGCGGACCTGGTCCAACGTGTGAAATCGACGCCGGGTGTTGAGTCAGCGGCAGTCGTCAACTATCTGCCGCTCGGCGGCGCTAATTCATCCGACGCGTATTTGATCGAAGGCGAGCCCGAGCCGCAGCCGGGCCAGGAACACGAAGGTCGTTATCGTGTCGCCACGCCTGAATACTTCGAAACGATGCGCATTCCCATCGTGAAGGGACGCGCGTTCACCGAGCACGACAAACCGGGCGCGACTCCGGTCGCGATCGTCAACGAGACTTTCGCGCGCCAACACTGGCCGGGCCAGGACGCCGTCGGCAAACGCTTTCGTATCTTTGGACCAATCGAAAGCAATCCGTGGATGGAAATCGCCGGCGTAGTCGAAGACGTCCGGCACGAGCTCAACCTGGCGGTGACGCCGGAATTCTACTTACCCCACGCACAGGATCCGTGGAGCGCGATGGTCCTGGTCGCCAAGACCAACGTCGATCCAGCCTCACTCGCGGCAACTCTCAGACAACAGGTCTGGTCCATCGACAAGGACCAGCCCGTATTCGACGTGCGCACGATGCAGGAAGTCCGTGCGGCATCGGTGACCATGTACTCATTCTCGTCGGTGATGCTGGGCATCTTCGCGGGAATCGCGTTGTTGCTCGCGTCGATCGGTATTTACGGCGTGATGGCTTTCGCCGTCACTCAACGAACACAGGAGATCGGAATCCGCATGGCCCTTGGCGCCCGCGCCCTGGACGTTTTGAAACTCGTCATCAGCCACGGAATGAAGCTCGCGCTGCTCGGGATCGTGATCGGGCTCGCGGGTGCCTGGGGACTGACGCGTTTCATGAGTGGATTGCTGGTCGGCGTGCAGCCGACTGATTTGTTGACCTTTGCGATCGTGTCCGCGTGTTTGTTCATCGCCGCCTTGCTCGCGTGCTATTTGCCCGCTCGTCGAGCAACGAAGGTCGATCCGTTAGTGGCGCTCAGGTATGAATAGGGGGGAGGGGGCTTTGGTCTTTGGGCTTAGGTCTTTGGTTTTTGTGCTTTTGAACTTTGTGCTTTGTGATACCCAAGACCAAAGCCCAAGACCCAAGACCCAAGACCCAAGACCTAAGACCTAAGACCTAAGACCCAGAACATCAATATGGACAATTTCCTTAAAGATCTGCGTTACGGGTTTCGAGGTTTACTCAAGCGAAAAGCATTCGCCGCGATCGCCGTGCTGACACTCGCGCTCGGCATCGGCGCCAACACCGCGATCTTCACGCTCGTGAACGCGGTGCTGCTGAAGTCGCTGCCGGTGAGCAATCCGCAGGAGTTGGTCCTGTTCAGTGACACGACGGGCGATGGAACGTCGTTCGAAGATTCACCGCGCACCGGACTCTGGCAGCGTTTCTCTTACTCTTCCTACAAGTACTTTCGCGACCATAACGATTCGTTCACCGAGATCGCCGCGATACGCAGTGGCACAACGCGATTGAGCGTGCGACAGACTGACTCGCAAGCGAAGGCCGCCGTGCGCGCGTCCGGTCATCTCGTCTCCGGCAACTACTTTTCAGTTCTCGGCGTGCGCGCGATGCGCGGGCGAGTACTGACACCCGAAGACGACAAACCGAATGCTGAACCGGCGACGGTGATCAGTAATCGTTACTGGCAGCAGGAGTTGAATAGCGATGCGTCAGCGGTCGGCAAACGCATCATTATCAACGGCACGAACTTCACCGTAGTCGGCGTAATGCCGCCCGAGTTCTTCGGCGAACGCGTGCGCCGTCCCCCCGATTACTGGCTGCCGATCTCGTTCCATCCGCAGATCGAACTGCGTAATTCATTCCTCGAAGACAACGAGGTCTACTGGCTGAACATGATCGGGCGTCTCAAGCCCGGTGTGTCCATGGACCAGGCACAGGTGAGTGTCAACCTGAAGCTGCGACAGTTTTTGACGGAGTTCGCCGGCAGCCAAACCACGGAAGAGCGACAACGCGCGATTCAAAACACGTACGTGCAGCTCGCGGACGGCAGCGGGGGAATTTCCGGACTCAGAACGTTCTACTCGAAACCGTTGCACATGCTCATGGCCATCGTCGGCATCGTGCTTTTGATCGCGTGCGCCAACGTCGGCGGACTCTTGTTGTCACGCGCCGCGTCGCGTCGCGCGGAGATCTCGTTGCGCATGGCGCTGGGCGCGACACGCTGGCGCATCGTTCGACAACTGCTTACCGAAAGCATGTTGCTCGCCCTCATCGGCGGCGTTTGTGGTGTGTTGTTGGCCCAATGGGGCGTGACGGTCCTGGTGAATCTCGTCGCCAGGGAAGCGCCGCTGGATACGACACTCGACGTCGGCATACTCGCTTTCACCGGCGGTGTTTCTCTTGTCGCCGGCTTGCTGTTCGGACTCGTACCCGCGGTTCAGGCAAGCAGGACCGATCTCGCGTCGGCGATGAAGGAGAAGAGCCGCACGAGAAGCCGTTTCATGCGTCTCAGTCTTTCCGCCGCGCTCGTGATCATTCAGGTCGGACTTTCGATGGTCCTACTCACCGGCGCCGGTTTGTTCGCGCGTAGTCTCGCGAAATTGCAAAGCCAGGACGTTGGTTTCGAGAAGTCGAACCTGCTGCTCGTCGGCATCGATCCGCGACTCGCCGGTTATAAACCCGCCGAACTTGCGGGACTGTATCAACAGGTACTCGAACGCCTCGGCACCATCGCGAACGTCGAATCGGTTTCGCTGGCCACTTACTCGCCGTTGAGCGGAACGCAACGCAGCGGCAGCATCGTCGTCCCCGGTTTTACGCCGCAGCCTAATGAGGATCCCGTCGTCGAAGACGTTTTGACTGGTCCAAACTTCGCGGCGACGCTCGGCATTCCGTTGTTGCGCGGACGCGAGATCGCGATACGCGACACTGCAACCGGTCCACGCGTCGCAGTCGTCAACCAGGCATTCGTCGATCACTATCTCAAAGATCAAAACCCGATCGGCCGCACGTTCACCTTCGACGATTCGACTGACAACGGCGCGCACACGCAGATCGTCGGCGTTATCGGCAACATCCGATCGTCCGACGCACGCGACGACGCGCAGCCCGCGGTCTATCGTCCGATTTTGCAGGTGCAGGACCAGTCGGCGTACATGGTCAACATTCAGGTTCGCACGAAGAACGATCCGGCGTCCGTCGCCGTGCCGGTACGACAGATGCTGAATCAGATCGACGACAAGCTGCCGATCTTCGGCGTCACGACAATGCAGGAGCAGATCCGCGACCAGTTGAACCAGGATCGCCTGCTCGCGCAGCTCGTGAGTTTCTTCGGCGCAGTCGCGTTGATTCTCGCGTGCATCGGTTTGTACGGCGTGATGGCCCACGGCGTCGCGCGGCGCACGAACGAGATCGGAATTCGCATGGCGCTCGGCGCCAAGGGCGGCAACATCGCGTGGATGGTTTTGCGCGAAACGTTGATTCTCGTTGTTGCCGGACTCGCGTTGGGTATTCCGGCGGCGTTGCTGTCCGCTCGTTTGATCTCCACACAACTGTTTGGACTCAGTCCGACCGATCCGTTGACGTTGATCGCGGCGGCGGTGGTTTTGACGATCGTCGCCTTACTTGCGGGTTACATTCCGGCGCGCCGCGCATCGCGCGTCGATCCTCTAACGGCACTGCGTTACGAATAGGCAGGGGCTTTGTACTTTGTATTTAGTACTTTGCACAAAGAACAAAGAACAAAGAACAAAGAACAAAGTACCAGGACCTGAAGGAACTACTATGGATACGTTGCTTCGAGATGTACGTTATGGCTTTCGCAGCTTACTGAAGCGACCGGGTTTCACGGCGATCGCTTTGATCGCCCTCGCGCTCGGCATCGGCGCGAACACGGCGATCTTCAGTCTCGTCAACGCCGTCGTGTTGCAGCCGTTGCCGTACGCCGAACCCGATCGATTGGTCTGGGCCTGGGGTAAGTTTCCCGGCGGCAATCGCGCCAGCGTCTCGCCGCCCGACTTCCTCGACTTCCGGGCGCAGAACAAAACCTTCGAACAGTTTGCCGCTTCGTTCGGGATGCCGATGCCCGTCAACCTCACGGGCGGTGGTGAACCTCAACGGCTCACTGCATCCGTCGTCACGGGAAACTACTTCGACGCTTTCGGCGTCACGCCGGCGCTTGGCCGCGGCTTTTCACTCGACAACGAACGACCCGGAAACGATCAGGTCGTGGTCCTGAGTCACGCGCTCTGGCAAAAACGTTTCGGCGGCAACCCGGACATCGTCAACCAGCGAATCACTCTCGATGGGAAGAGTTTCGAAGTGGTCGGCGTGATGGGTGAAGACGTCAGGTTTCCGCAGAAGGTCGAATTGTGGGTGCCGATTAATTTCGAGGCCAGTCCGGACATGAAAGTGCGCGCCGCGCATTTCATCCGCCCCATCGGGCGGCTCAAGCCGGGCGTGACTTTGGCCCAGGCGCAAGCCGACACGGACGCAATCGCCGCTCAGCTTGAACAACAGTATCCCGAATCGAATCGCGGCTGGGGTTTGCGGCTCGAGTCGCTTCACGAACGGCTTGTCGGCAGCAGCAGGACCACGCTGTTCATACTTTTCGGCGCGGTCGGATTCGTGTTGCTGATCGCGTGTACGAACGTGGCAAACCTGCTGCTGGTCCGCGCGGCGTCGAGACAAAGAGAGATCGCATTGCGCACGGCAGTGGGCGCGAGCCGCGGGCGCATCGTTCGTCTGTTGATTACGGAGAGTCTGTTGCTGGCGTTGATGGGCGGCGGACTCGGCGCGTTGGTGGCGGTGTGGGGAATCGATCTGCTGGTTACGTTGAGCACGGGAAGTATTCCCGTAACCGCCGACGTGAAGATCGACACGACGGTGTTGGCATTCACTCTCGTCACTTCGTTGATTACGGGCCTGTTGTTCGGACTCGTGCCGGCGCTGCGCACGATGAATGTGAACCTCACCGATGCGTTGAAAGACGGCGGCAGGACCAGCAGTGAAGGCGCGCTCAGAAATCGCACGCGCAGTTTGCTCGTCGTGTTCGAAAGCGCCGTGGCGGTGGTCCTGTTGGTTGGCGCCGGCTTGCTCGTCAGAAGTTTGATCGCGCTTCAGAACACGAATCCGGGTTTCGAGGCGAACGGGGTTCTCACGATGCGCGTCGATTTGCCGCGCGCCAAGTACGACTCGCGCGAGAAGGCTGCCGGCTTTTTTAAGGATCTCGAAACGCGAGTTGGTGGTCTACCGGGCGTCGAGACTGTTGGCATGATTACCGAGTTGCCGTTGAGCGGCCAGGCGAACGACGCGCCCTTCACTGTTGAAGGACGTGCAACTGCCAACCCGGCCCAGAAGTTTGGCGCTGACTTCCGCCGCGTCAATCAAAACTATTTCCATTCACTGCGAATCCCGTTGCTGCGCGGCCGAGACTTCACCGAACAGGAAGTGCGGCAGAGCGAGAATGTGATTGTCGTCAGTCAGCAACTTGTCGACACGGTCTTCCCGAATGAAGAGCCGCTCGGCAAACGACTGATGACGGTGATGGACGACAAGCCTTACGAGATCATCGGCGTCGTCGGGGACATTCGTCATCGTTCCCTCGAGTTTGCACCGTATGCGGCAATGTACATGCCGACTCGCGAACACGGCGGAACGAACGTCGTCATTCGCACGCAGGGCGATCCGTTGACTCTGGTTCCGGCAGTTCGAGGCGTGGTGCAGGCGATCGATCCTGATCAACCAATCGCCGCGATCAGGACGATGGACGAGTGGGTCGATACGTCGACAGCGACTCCGCGTTATCGCACGACGCTACTCGCGCTGTTTGCAGCGCTCGCGATGATTCTGGCGGCGACCGGAATTTACGGCGTGATGTCGTACTCGGTCGCGCAACGCACGCACGAGATCGGAGTGCGAATGGCGTTGGGCGCGCGGCGAGTCGACGTGTTGCGATTGGTTGTTCGCCAGGGAATGTTGCTGGTCGTGATCGGACTCGCGATCGGACTGGCGGGCGCGGTTGCGTTGACGCGTGTGCTGGCGACGTTGTTGTTCGGAGTGACCGCAAAGGATCCGCTCACGTTCGTCGCGGTCGCGGCCTTGTTGTCGGCAGTTGCGCTGATCGCGTGTTACATCCCCGCGCGACGCGCGACGAAGGTCAATCCGTTGGAAGCATTACGTTACGAGTAATTGATGGAGCTTTGTACTTTGTGTTTTGTACTTGGTTTTTCAACTTGATTCCGTTGCCAGGGCAGCGAAGCTGAACAAGACAAAGCAAAGCACAAAGAACCAAGGACAAAGAACTACCATGGACAACTTACTCAAAGACATTCGTTACGGTTGGCGCGGTTTGACGAACAACTGGGGCTTCACCGCCATCGTCGTCGCCACGCTCGCGCTCGGCATCGGCGCGAGCACCGCGATCTTCAGCGTCGTCAACAGCGTGATGTTGCGGCGTCTGCCGTATCCCACTGCCGAACGCATCGTCGCGATTCAGGAGATCAGTCCTGAAGGCCGGCGCATCCAGGTGACTGCCGCTAACTTTTACGACTGGCGCCAGCAGAACACGTCATTTGAACATCTCGCCGCGATCCGGAACATGAGCGTAAATCTGGTGCTCGCGGATCAGGCCGAACGCATCGACATGGCCCAAACGTCGGCAAACTTTTTCGATGTGTTTGGAGTCACGCCGCAACACGGGCGTCTGTTTATTCCAGCCGATGAACAGGCGGGACACCAACCCGTCGTCGTGATCAGTGACCTGCTGTGGCGTCGCCGGTTCGGCGGCGATCCGAATGTGGTCGGCAAGCCAGTGACACTCGACGGTAACAACTACACCGTCGTCGGTATCGCGCCCGCCGGATTTCAGTATCCCGACAAGACCGAGGCATGGTTGCCGCCGCTGCGACTCGTTCCCCAGTTGTTCGCCAACATGGACGTGACCACGCAACGCGGCATGGGTTACCTCAACGCCGTCGCGCTGTTGAAACCCGGCGTCACGGTGGGCCAGGCGGCCAGCGAGATGGAGACGATCACCTCGCGTCTGCGCCAACAGTATCCGGAAACAAACAACCGACGTTTCAATCGCGTCCTTTCATTGCAGGACCACGTGCTCGGCGATTCGCGCAAGATGCTCTGGCTCTTGTTCGGCGCGGTGATGTTTGTGTTGCTCATCGCGTGCGCGAACGTCGCAAACTTGTTGCTGGCCAACGCCGCGGGTCGCCAGAAAGAGATGGCGATCCGCGCGGCGCTCGGGGCATCGCGTCTGCGCGTGATGCGCCAACTGCTCACCGAAAGCGCGATGCTGGCGCTCGCGGGCGGCGCACTCGGATTGCTGCTTTCCGTTTGGGGCGTCTCTTTGATCACGAAACTCCTGCCGCCTGACTTCCCGCGTATTCACGAGATCGGAATGGACTGGCGCGTCCTTGGTTTCACACTCGCCGCGTCGATGTTGACCGGACTTCTCTTCGGCTTTGCGCCGGCGTTGCACGTTTCAAAAACCGACGTGCAGGAAGCAATGAAAGAGACCGGACGAGGCTCGACGGGAGGTTTGCGACGCAGTCGTTTGCGTCATGGATTGATCATCGCCGAAGTTGCGTTGTCGGTTGTGTTGTTGGCCGGCGCGGGATTGCTGTTTCGAAGTTTCATGCGACTGCAGGCTGTCGATGCAGGTTTCAGTTCACACCAGGTATTGACCGCGCGGCTCTCGGCGTCCGGAACAAACTTTCCCGACGATGCTGCTACGGTCAGTTTCTACGACAAGGTCTTACAACGACTCCGCACCGTTCCCGGCGTGGAGCACGCGGGCGTGATCAACACGCTGCCACTCGCCAAGGGACCGACTACGGCGTTCAGAGTCGAAGGCCGCCCGGTACTGACGCGCGACAACTGGGCGCGCACGAACTTCCGCAGCGTCAGCGCCGATTACTTCCGCGCGATGAGCATTCCGCTGCTCCAGGGGCGAAGCTTCACCGCGCAAGACAACCAGGGGACGCGGTTCGTCACGGTGATCAATCAGGTGGTGGCCCAACGTGAGTTTCCCGGCGAGAACCCGATCGGCAAACGCATCACGTTTGGGCGCGTCGACAGCCAGCAACAACCGGTTTGGTTTGAAATCGTCGGAATCACGGCGAACATCCGCAGCAGCGAGTTGCGCGAAGAGCCCGAGTCCGAACTCTACTTTTCCGCGAATCAGAGCCCGTTTGGAACGATGGCGCTTGTTGTTCGATCGAGCGTCGAGCCTGCGAGTCTCGCCGCGAGTGTGCGGCAGGTTGTCAGCGAGGTAGATAAATCGGTTCCGGTCTCGGACGTCAAGACGATGGACCACATCGTCAGCGAATCGGTGACGCAACCGCGCTTCAACCTGTTTCTGCTCGGATTGTTCAGCGGCATCGCGCTGCTTCTGTCAGTCGCGGGTATCTACGGCGTGACCGCGTACAGCGTGACACAACGAACGCACGAGTTGGGCATTCGCATCGCGCTCGGCGCGCAAGTCAGCGACGTGTTGCGGATGATCATGGGCCAGGGAATGACGGTCATCGGTATCGGCATCGTGATCGGACTCGTCGCGGCGTTTGTGTTGATGAGATTCATGAACAGTTTGCTGTTCGGAGTGACGGCGACGGATCCGTTCACGTTTGCGGGCATCACCGCCGTGCTGATCGGCGCCGGACTGCTCGCCTGTTACATCCCGGCACGACGCGCGACGAAAGTCGATCCGTTGGTAGCGTTGCGTTCCGAGTAGTGGGGGGAGGAGCTTGGGTCTTGGGTCTTTGGAGTTAGGTCTTTGCACTTTGGACTTTCTAGGCCAAAGACCAAGGCGAAAGACCCAAGACCCAAGACCCAAGACCATAGACCAAAATCATGAACTCGCTTCTAAAAGACATACGCTACGGATTGCGCAGCTTGTTGCGACAGCCGGCGTTTACCGTGGTTGCCGTGATCACGCTTGCGCTCGGTATCGGCGCGAACACCGCGATCTTCAGTCTCGTGAACGCGGTGCTGTTGCGTGCGTTGCCTTTCCAGCAACCTGAGCGACTGGTTTCGATCGACGTCGCGCCGGGCGCGCAGGGTTTGCCCGGACTCGGCGCGTTCGAGTATCTCGCGTGGAAAGAGCAGAGCGCTTCATTCGACGGCCTCGCCGCCCACACCAACAACAACTTCAACCTCATCGGCAACGGCGAGCCGGAGCGCATCTCGTGCGCGCAAGTAACCGCAAGTCTTTTCCCAACACTCGGCGTGCAACCACTGCTGGGTCGTACGTTCGCGGCCGAAGAAGATCTTCCCGGACAAAATCGCGTCGCCGTTGTAAGCGAAGGTTTCTGGCAACGTCGCTACGGACGCGATCCGTCGCTCTTAAACAGCACTCTCCAACTCGACAACAAGACTTACACCGTCGTCGGCATCATGCCGTCGAGTTTTCGTTTTCCGGGTGACTTCGAGATCTGGTTACCACTCGCACTCGATCCGGTTAAAGAAACGCAGGGCGACTTCTTCAGTCTCGTCAAGGTCATCGGGCGCTTGAAGCCAAACGTGATGGCCCAACAAGCGCGGTCGGAGCTGACTCTCCTCTCGCAAAATGCCGCGACGCAACTCAAGGAGCCGGTCACGGTTTCGAGTCTCGAGGTTCAACCGTTGCATCAACAGCTCGTCGTCGGTGTGCGACTCACGTTGCTGGTCCTGTGGGGTGCGGTCGGTTTGGTGATGCTGTTGGCGTGCGCGAACGTCGCGAACCTGATGTTGTCGCGCACGGTTTCGCGGCAACGCGAGATGGCGGTGAGGGCGGCAGTCGGCGCCGGACGTTGGCAACTCATCCGTCAGCTACTCAGCGAGAGCTTGATACTCGGCATTCTCGGCGGTGCTGTTGGACTGCTGTTGGCGGTTTGGGGCGTGAGCGCGATTGCGTCGCTCGTGCCGAAAGAGTTGGCGGGTTCGGTTCACAATCTGAACGCGATCGATCTCGACTGGCGTGTGTTTGGTTTCACGTTGGCGCTCTCCGTGTTGATGGCCCTCGGGTTTGGAATCACGCCCGCACTCACCGGCTCGAAACCCGATCTGCTGAAAGTGTTGCGCGAGAGCAGTACGCGCAATCTCATGAGTTTTGGTTTGCGTAGTATGCGCGGCTGGTTCGTTGTTACGGAGATCGCGCTCGCTTTCATCCTGCTGCTCGGCGCGGGACTGCTCGTTCGAAGTTTTCGGCAACTGACGACGATCGATCTCGGATTCAATCGAGAGAACGTTCTCACCGCGCGTCTCAGCCTGCCGCGATCCGTCTATAACAAAGGCACGCTGACAACGGCTTTCAATGAACAACTGCTCGAGCGCGTCAAAGCGTTGCCGGGTGTCGAGTCAGCCGGAACGATCAATCACACGCCACTCTCCGGTTTCGGCATCGTTGCCTTCACCGGTATCGAAGGTCAGCCACCTCCCGATCAAACGAAAGAGATGCCGCTCGGTATCGGCGCGGTTTCACCCGACTATTTTCGCGCGTTGCAGATCCCGCTTCTCAGCGGACGTCTTTACGACGAACGCGATCGTGCCGGTTCGCCGAAGGTCGCGATCGTTAACCAGGCGTTCGCGCAGCGTTACTTTCCCGCCGGCGATTCTGTCGGCAAGCGGATCGCTTTCGGTTGTGAAAAGGATCTGTGTACGACGATTGTCGGCGTGGTCGGCAACGTGAAACAGGAAAGTATCACGGCTGATGTAACACCAGAGATCTTCGTGCCGTTCAGCCAGATGCCGATGAACGGCATGACGCTGTTTGTGCGAACCAAAGGCGAGCCGGCGAATCTCGCGCAGGCACTGCGAACCGAAGTGTTCGCGATCGACAAGAACCAGCCCGTCTACGATGTGCAGACGTTGGACCAGCGCGTGCTCGAAACGATCGGGGTTTCGCGTTCGCTCATGCTGTTGTTCTCGGGATTCGCCCTCGTCGCCCTTGTGCTGGCGTGTGTCGGCACTTACGGAATCATCTCTTATTCGGTGAGCCAGCGAACGCGCGAGATCGGCATTCGCATGGCCCTCGGCGCACGCGCGATCGACGTGCTGCGAATGGTTTTGAAAAACGGAATGACGTTGGTGCTTGTGGGAATCGTCATCGGCATCGCCGGTGCGCTCGCGCTGACGCGTTTTCTGACGACGTTGCTGTTTGGCGTGACGCCTACCGACACGTTCACGTTTGTGGTGGTTTCACTGGCGTTGAGTTGCGTCGCCGTAGTCGCGTGTTTGATTCCCGCACGACGCGCCACCAAAGTCGATCCTCTTGAAGCATTGAGATACGAATGATTTAGGTCTTGGGTCTTGGTTTTTTGGTCTTTGTACAAAGCACCAAGCTCCAAAGACCAAAGACCAAAGACGAAAGACCAAAGACCAAAGACCAAAGACATAAGGTTCAACCTACAATGAGCACTTTCATTAGAGACCTGCGTTACGGTCTGCGCACATTTTTGAAGAGACCGGGATTTGTTGTTATCGCCGTCGCGACACTCGCTCTCGGCATCGGCGCAAGCACGGTGATCTTCACCGTCGTCGATGCGGCGCTCATTCGCGGACTGCCTTACAAGGAACCCAATCGTCTGGTTCACTTGTGGGAGAAGACGTCGAAGCAGGAGTTTTCGAAGCGCGAGTTCTCTTATCCTGATTACCAGGACTATCAGCAGAACAACGTCTTCGAAGGGATCGCAGGTTACACCGGCGGCAACGCGCTGTTGAGCGGATCGGGCGAGACGGAGAGCATCCCCGCGCCCCGCGCGACCGCGAACTTCTTCTCAGTGCTCGGAGTTGACGCGCTCGTCGGCCGCACGTTCCAACAAGGCGAAGACGTACCCGGCACGCCGAAAGTCACGGTGCTCACTTACGGCTTCTGGCAAAGAAAGTTTGGCGGCAATCCGGGCGCGATCGGTCAAACGTTAACCATCAACGGCGAGCCTCACACGATTGTCGGCGTGTTGCCGGCGAGTTTTCAGTTCGCCCTGCGCGCGGCCGACGTTTGGCTGCCGTATCAACCAACACAGAACCAACTCACACGCCGCTACATGCACGGCACGAACGCGATTGGCCGTCTGAAACCCGGTGTCACTCCCGAGCAGGCGCAAGCTGAGTTGAACATCATTGCTTCGCGCATCGAGCAGCAACACAACGATTCGCACGCCGGCACGACCGCGCGCATCGTCCCATTGCAGGAAGAAGTCGTCGGCACAGTCCGGCCGATACTTTTCGTGTTGCTTGCGGCGGTTGCGTTTGTGCTGCTGATCGCGTGTGCGAATGTCGCGAGTCTTCTATTAACGCGAGCGCTTTCGCGGCAGAAGGAAGTCGGCATCCGTGCGGCGCTGGGCGCGAGCCGCGGCCGGTTGGTCCGTCAGTTACTGACTGAATCGTTGCTGCTCTCGTTAGCCGGCGGCGCCGCCGGCATCCTGATCGCTTACTGGGGCGTGCCCGCGCTTGTCGCTACGCTGCCGCAGAATCAACTCAACGCGCTGCCGTTTCTCAAGTCGCTGAACATCGATCTCAGTATTCTCGGTTTCTCGCTTGGGCTTTCGCTTTTGACGGGACTCGTCTTCGGTCTCGCGCCGGCGTTGCAGTCTTCACGTCTCGATCTCAACGAAGTGCTGAAAGAAGGCGGACGCCAGTCGTCAGCCGGAACCGGACAGCGTTTGCGCAGCGCGCTCGTCGTCGGCGAGATCGCGATGGCGGTCGTGTTGCTGGTCGGCGCCGGACTGATGATGAAGAGTTTGCTGCGGCTGTTGCAGACCAACATCGGCTTCAACACTGAGAACCTGTTGACCATGACGGTGGTCCTGCCGCCCGCGAAATACACCGACAACAACCAGCGAGTCAGTTTCAACACGCAACTTCAGGAACGTGTGCAATCGCTGCCCGGCGTCTCCGGCGCCGGCACTGTCGACATTCTTCCCGTAAATGCGGGCAACACGACGCGCTTCGTCATCGACGGCGATCCACTTCCGCCGCCGGGCAAGGAGACCGAAGCCAACATCCGTGTTGTGAACGGCAGCTACTTCCAAACGATCGGCGTTCCACTGCTTGCCGGCCGCATGTTTGACGCGCGCGATAACGCGCAAGCGCCGGGTGTAGTGATCATCGGCAAGACGATCGCCGATCGCATGTTTGCGGGTCGCGATCCCGTCGGAATGCGTTTGCGTTATCCGTCGGTCCAGGTCGATCCGATAACGATCGTGGGCGTCGTCGGCGACGTGAAGATCACGGGTCTCGATGAGGCAGTCAAACCCGTTCTCTACTATCCGTACGGGCAAAATCCCGGTCTCGGTGCAAACGTCGTCGTGCGCACCAATGCCGATCCGACGTCACTCGCCGCTTCGGTTCGCAACGAAGTGCGCAATCTCGAATCGGAAGCCGCGATTCTGAACGTCAACACGATGGACGGGATGATCTCGCAAACGCAGGCGTCGTTTATCAGGCGTTTTCCGGCGTTACTGATCAGCATCTTTGCCGGTGTCGCGTTGTTGCTCGCGTCGATCGGCATTTACGGCGTCGTTTCTTACTCAGTTAGTCAACAGATTCATTACATCGGGATCCGCATGGCGCTCGGCGCTGGACCAGCCGACATCCTGAAGATGGTGTTGAAGCAGGGACTGGTACTTGCAGTTGCGGGTCTCGCGATCGGCGTCGTCGCTGCGTTGGGATTGATGCGTCTGTTGACGTCGCTGCTTTTCGAAGTGAAGACGACGGACGTCACCGTCTTTGGAATCGTGACTGGAACTTTATTCGTAGTGGCGTTGCTCGCTTGTTATCTGCCGGCGCGAAGGGCGACGAAAGTCGATCCCCTCGTCGCGCTCAGGTACGAATAGGAGCGTAGGTCTTTGTTCTTAGTGTTTTGAACTTTGTTCGCCTGCGGAACGGATCGCCAAAGCCCAACGATCCGTTCGGCGAACAAAGCACTAAGCACAAAGCACGAAGCTCACTTACGTCCAAAGGGAACTCAAAACATGTTACACGACATCCGGTATGCCTTCCGAATGCTGATAAAGAAACCCGGGTTCACTCTCGTTGTAGTGTTCACGCTGGCGTTAGGTATCGGCGCGAACGCAGCCATCTTTTCCGTAGTGAAAGGCGTGCTGCTCAATCCGTTGCCGTATCCGAACCCGGAACAGTTGGTGACGATTCACCAGAGCAAGCCGAACTTTGAGACGGGCGCCATTCCGTATCTCAACTTCGTCGATCTGCAACGCGAGAACCAGACGTTCTCGTCGATGGCGATCTCGCGCGGTGCGGGTTTCACGTTGATCGGCGCGGGCGAGTCTGAGCGAGTCACCGCGCGCATGGTCTCCGCCGACTTCTTCACCGTCTACGGCATCACATTGCGCGGCAGAAACTTCACCGCCGCAGACGATCGCAAGGGCGCCGATCCCGTCACGATCATCAGCGATCGACTGTGGGCCAGGAAATTCAACTCCGCTCCCGACCTGACGGAACGAAGCATCACGCTCGACGATCGCAGTTATCGCGTGATCGGAATTCTGCCGAGCTCGTTCAGCGGGAGTGCCGCCGACGTCTACGTGCCCATCGGCGCATGGACCAGCCCGGCCTTGCAAAACCGCGGCGCGGCGCTCGGCATACACGGCATCGGACGGATCAAACCCGGCATCAGCGTGCAACAGGCGCAAGCCGATCTCGAACGCGTGATGCGATCGCTTGCCGAGCAGTATCCGGCTGCAAATAAAGGACATAGCTCGAAGATCATTCCGCTCAAACAACGCCTTGTCGGCGACGTTCAGCCCGTTTTGTTGATGCTGTTCGCGGCAGTGGGACTCGTGTTGCTCATCGCGTGCGTCAACGTCAGCAACCTGATGCTGGCCCGATCGACTTCGCGGACACGCGAGTTTGCGATTCGTGCGGCGTTGGGCGCGGGACGCTGGCGTTTGCTTCGCCAGTCACTCGTCGAGAGCACGATGCTGGCGCTCGTCGGCGGCGCGATCGGTCTGCTGATCGCGGCGTGGGGCACGACGGCGGCGGTGAAGTCTCTGCCCACCGCGCTGCCGCGACAGGAAGAGATTCACCTCGACACGCGCGTGTTGTTGTTCACGATCGCGATCTCTTTGCTGACGGGAATCGTGTCCGGCCTCGTCCCTGCATTCAAGACATTTAAATGGAGCTTCAACGAAACGCTGAAAGAGAGCGGCCGCGGGACGAGCACGGCGCGAGCGCGAGCGCAGGGCGTGTTCGTCGTCGCCGAGATGGCGATGGCGCTGGTCCTGTTGATCGGCGCGGGGCTCTTGATTCGAAGTCTGCACACGCTGTGGAACGTCGATCCGGGATTCAAGCCTGACAACGTCATGACTTTCGGCGTCACGTTCGCGCCGACGATGCGTAGCGCGACTGCCGACGCCAGCCGCGCGTATCTGCGCAATCTCAGTCACACGTTAAGCGAAATGCCCGGCGTTGCGGGTGCTTCACTCGTCGCGGGCGCGACGCCGATGGTCAGCGAAGACGATCGTTATTTCTGGGTCGACGGCCAGCCAAAACCCGCCAGCAGCAGCGACATGCACATGGCGCTGTATTACGTCGTCGAACCCGGATACCTGCCCGCGATGGGCCTCCAGCTGAAGAAGGGCCGTTTCTTTACTGACCACGACGACGAACGGGCGACGCGCGTGATCGTGATCGACGAGATGTTGGCCCAACAACGTTTCGGCGCGGAAGATCCGATCGGCAAGCGGCTGCATCTCGACGAAGATGGACCATACGAGATCGTCGGCGTCGTCGGTCACGTCAAGCAGTGGGGGCTCGACGCGGACGAACGGAACCTTCAGGCGCAGATGTATGTGCCGTTTCGTGCCGTCCCCGATCAGCAACTCGCAGGCGCAGGCGGCACGGCTGTCGTCGTGCGAGCCGCCGGCGATATCGGTCCATCGTTCTTTACTTCCATCCGCGACGCCGTGCAGCGGCAGAACAATCAGAATGTCATTTCAAACGCGCAGACGATGAACGAAGTGATCGCCGAGTCGTTGGCCCAACGTCGCTTCGCGATGATCCTGCTCGGAGCGTTCGCGGCCGCGGCACTGCTGCTGGCAAGCCTCGGGATCTATGGCGTCATTTCGTATCTCGTGGGCCAACGTACTCACGAGATCGGCATTCGCGTCGCGCTCGGTGCGTCGCGAGCGCAGATACTCAGGCTCGTGTTGGGCCATGGGCTAAAGATGACGCTCGCGGGCGTGGCCCTTGGACTCGTCGCGGCGTTTGGGCTGACGCGCTTGATCAGAACGATGCTTTACGGAGTTGGTCCAAACGATCCGGCAACGTTCGCCATTATCGCTGTGTTGTTGACTGTCATCGCGCTCCTTGCCTGTTACATCCCGGCACGTCGCGCGACGAAAGTCGATCCGCTTGTCGCGCTCAGAAACGAGTGAAAGGAATCGCTGTATGAGTTCATTGCTGCAAGATCTGCGCTACGGCCTGCAAATGCTGGTGACGCATCGTGCCTTCACGGCGATCGCTGTGTTGACGATCGCGATCGGAGTCGGCGCGAACACGGCGCTGTTCAGCGTCGTCGACGCCGTGCTGCTTAAGAAGTTGCCCGTCAACAAGCCCGACGAACTCGTGTTGTTGAGCGCGAGTTGGGATGGGCAGAAATTCGGCACCGGCGGGTTCTACGGCAGTAATCGGCTCGACAGACAAACGGGATTAACCGTAGGCACGTCGTTTCCATTCCAAACTTACACTCGACTGCGACAGGATTCGGGACCGCTTTCCGACGTCTTCGCGTTCTCCGAGGTCGATATGAACCTGAACGTGGCAGGTCAGGCTGAGGTAGTCCGCGGACAGGTCGTCTCCGGTAACTACTACACCGCGCTCGGCGTGCCCGCGATCCTCGGCCGCACGATCACGGACGCTGACGACAATGCGTCGGCCGCGGCAGTTGCCGTTCTGGGCCATCGCTTCTGGACCAATCGTTTCAACGCCGATCCATCGATCGTCGGCAAACAGATCAACATCAATAACGTCGCGTTCACCGTCGCCGGCGTCACACCGCCTGAATTCAACGGAACGATGGACGTCGGCTCGACGCAGGACGTGACAGTGCCGATCGCGTGGGAGCCGCAGATTTCTGGCGAACGCAGCCTGATGCGCGGCGCGGGCCTCTGGTGGTTGCGTTTGATGGGCCGTCTCAAACCCGGCGCCACGATCGAACAGGCGCAGGCGGCGCTCGCTGGTCAATTCAATCAATCAGTGCTCGAACACCGCGCGGCGCGGCAGTCGCAGGCAGAGAACCCGTTGCGCTCGGTCGAACCGCAAGACATGCCGCGTCTCGGAGTCGACTCGGGCAGCCAGGGCGAGATGAACTGGCGCAGACAGTTTGTGCAGCCGTTCCGCTTGTTGTTTGGCATCGTCGGGCTCGTGATGCTGATCGCGTGCGCGAATGTAGCGAACCTGCTGCTGGTCCGCGCATCGTCGCGACGAAAAGAGATCGCGGTACGATTGGCGCTCGGCGCGAGTCGCTGGCGGCTCGTGCGGCAGTTGATGACCGAAAGCGTTTTGTTGGCGGTTGCCGGCGGCGCGTTGGGCGTGCTGTTTGCGCTGTGGATCAAAGACGGACTGCTCGTGGCGACGGAGTGGGGCGGCAGGCAGATGAGCGCGCTCCATCCGCAACTCGATCTGCGAGTGCTCGGTTTTACGCTCGGGCTTTCGCTGTTGACGGGGATCGTTTTCGGTCTCGTACCCGCGTTTCGCGCTACGCAACTCGATCTCACGCCGATGCTGAAAGACACCGGACGCACTTCCAGCGCGGTGGCGCGATCGTGGCTCAGCAAATCGCTGGTCGTGGTCCAGGTTTCGGTTTCCGTGTTGTTGCTTATCGGCGCGGGTTTGTTGATCCAGACATTGCGCAATCTGAGGAACGTCGAGCCCGGCTTCAATGCCAACAACCTGTTGCTCTTCAGCGTCGACCCCAGTCTCATCGGTTATCGGGAAGAGAAGCTGGCGAGGTTGTACGAACAGATGTTTAGTCGTTTGGAAGCAGTGCCGGGCGTGCAGGCGGTCACGTTCTCACGGCATCCGCTGCTCGCGTGGAGCTCGACGACGGATTCGGTCTACATGCCCGATGTGATTGGACCAGACGGGAAGCCGCTCGAACGCATCGCGAAGGTCCACACCGTCCGCGAGAACTTCCTGCAAGCGATGGAAATTCCTTTGCGTGGCGGGCGCGATCTCACCGCGCAGGACGACGCGCGCGCCCCACAGGTCGCGATCGTCAACAAACTCTTTGCGACGACTTACTTCGGCGATCAGAACCCGATCGGCAAGAGATTCAATTTCGACGCCGACAAGCCGGGCGAGATCGAGATCGTCGGCATCGCCGAAGACGCCAAGTACACCAGCCAGCGCGAAGACGTCGAACCGACGGTTTATCGCCCCTGGCGACAATCCCTGCGCGCGGTCGGCAGGACCACGTTCGAAGTTCGCACCAATGGCGATCCGCTCAGCATCGCGGGCGGAATTCGACAGGCAGTTCGCGAAGTGGACAGCAACCTGCCCGTCAGCAACATCAGGACGCAGCTCCAGCAAGCGGATGAAACACTGTCGATGGAAAGACTGTTCGCGAAACTGTTGGCGCTGTTCGGAGCCATCGCGCAATTGCTGGCGGCGATTGGTCTCTACGGCGTGATGGCCTATTCCGTATCGCAACGCACGCACGAGATTGGCATTCGCATGGCGCTGGGCGCTGATCGCGGACGAGTGTTGCGCCTGGTCCTGCGACAGGGAATGGCGTTGACGATCGTCGGCGTGGCGATTGGCGTCACTGCGGCGTTCGTGCTGACGAAGTATCTCGAATCGTTGACGAGCATGTTGTTTGGCGTCGAGGCGCGCGATCCGGGAACGTTTGCGCTTATCGCCGGCGGACTGACGCTGGTCGCGCTGGTGGCGTGTTTGGTTCCGGCGCGTCGCGCGACGAAAGTCGATCCGTTGGTGGCGCTCAGATACGAGTGATGCATTGCCGATTGGCAATGGACTAGGGGGAGACAATTTGCTTCAGGATCTGATCTACGGATTGCGGTGGTTGCGCAAGCATCCGGGCTTCACGGCTTTGTCCGTGCTGACGCTCGCGGCCGGCATCGGCGTCAACACTGCGATGTTCAGCGTGGTCCATGCGGTGTTGTTGAGCCCGCTGCCTTACGCCGAGCCGGATCGCATCGTGTGGATGACTGAGTCGGGACCGGAAGTGACGAATCGCTGGGTCTCGCATCCCAATTTCCTCGACTGGCGCGCGCGCAACCAGGTCTTCGAATCGATGTCGACGTTTCGCGGCTGGGCCGTAAACGTCACCGGCGCCGATCAACCCGAGAGCCTCAACTCACGCATGGTCACGGCCGATTACTTCCGCGTGATGCGAGTGTCGCCAATCCTCGGCCGCGACTTCACCGACGCCGACGATCAACCCGGCGCCGCGCCGGTGACGATCATCAGTCACGCCTTCTGGCAACAACGTTTCGGCGGCGATCAGAACGTCGTCGGCAAACAGGTAACACTCGACGACAAGCCATATACAGTCATCGGCGTCATGCCCGAGAGCTTCGTGCATCAGGGACCACCACCGTTGTGGTTGCTGATGGGACCGATGAACTGGAAGTCTCGCGACGTGCGCACCGGCGGCAGCGTGATCGCGCGTTTGAAACCCGGCGTCACGATCGAACAGGCGCGCGCCGAGATGAATCGCATCTCGCAACAGCTCTTCCAGGAATATCCCGTGCATAACGCGGGCGCCGACACCGTCACCGTCGTCTCTTTGCAGGACAGCATCACGCGCAATGTCGGTACGGCGTTGAAGATTCTTTTTGGCGCCGTCGCGCTCGTGTTGCTGATCGCGTGCGCGAACGTCGCGAACCTGTTGTTGGCCCGTGCGGCAACGCGTCGCAAAGAGTTTGCGGTGCGTGCGGCGCTTGGCGCTTCACGCTGGCGACTCGTGAGGCAGTTGTTGATCGAGAGCGTGTTGCTGTCACTCGCGGGTGGCGCAGTCGGATTGATCTTCGCGTCGTGGGCCATGTCGTTACTCGCGAAAGTCGCTCACGAAACAGTGCCGCGTATGAACGGCGTCGGAATCAACGGCCGCGTACTCGCCTTCAACATCGGCGCTTCAGTCTTGACGGGAATTCTCTTCGGCATCGCGCCCGCGCTTCGTTCTTCAAAGACGGATCTACAAGAGACGTTGAAAGACAGCGCCTCGACTACCACCGACAGTCATGGCAAACGACTGCGTGGTGCTCTGGTAGTTAGTGAAGTGGCCCTATCGGTGGCGTTACTCGTCGGCGCGGGTTTGATGGTGAAGAGTTTGTTGGTGTTGTTGAAGACCGATAAAGGCTTCGATTCCAACAGCGTGCTCACGATGGAGCTCACCGTGTCGCGCGGGCGTTACCGGGAGCAAAAAGATCTGGCGCGGCTGTGGCATCAGGTTTTGCAGAGAGTGCAGACGCAGCCGGGTGTCGATAAGGCGACGATCTCGGCGAACCTTCCCGGCGTTTCCGATGGTTGGCAAACGGACATCGCGCCTGAAGGTTATCGTGACCTGAACGCGGGCGAACAGATCAACGTCAACTGGTCCATCGTCAGCGCCGATTACTTCCAGACGATGAAGATTCCGCTTTTGCGCGGACGCACGTTCACGCGCGATGAGGACGAACAGGGAAGACCGGTGGTGATCGTCGACGAAGGACTCGCGCGTCGCTTTTGGCCCAACGAAGACGCGGTTGGAAAACACCTCAAGTACGACAGTCCCACGTCGCACGAGATCATCGGCGTTGTTCCCGCTCTGAAAGCTTATGGTTCCGAGTCGACGCCGTTGATCAAGATCTACACGCCGAGCGGACGTGCGCCCCAACGAATCATGACGCTGGCGATGCGGACGAAGGGCGTCGAGCCGGAAACGCTGACAGCCGCCGTTACGAATGCGATTCACGAAGTCGACAAAGATCTTCCGGTCGCCGAAGTCGCGACATTGGAGACTTTGCTGGCCCGCGAATCGTCGCCGCGACGTTTCAACGCGGTGCTGTTCGCTGTCTTTGCGACGCTCGCGCTCGTGCTCGCGCTAACGGGCGTTTACGGAGTGCTTTCGTATTCAGTTTCGCAACGCACGCACGAGGTCGGCATTCGCATGGCGCTCGGCGCGGGACGTCGCGACGTGCTGCGATTGTTTCTGCGACAGGGAATGACGCTCGTGTTTGTCGGTCTGGTGATCGGACTCGCGGGGGCGCTTGCTTTGACGCGGTTGATGTCGAGTTTGCTGTTCGGAGTCTCGACGACTGACACGCTCACGTTTGTTTCAGTCGCGATCGGATTAGTGATCGTTGGGTTGTTTGCCTGTTACATCCCGGCACGGCGGGCGACGAAAGTCGATCCGCTCGTTGCCCTGAGGTATGAGTGATGAAATCACTGCTGACACAGATCCTTCAGGACGTACGCTACGCGCTGCGGATCCTCGCGAAGAACCCCGGCTTCACTTTCGTCGTCGTGTTGACGCTCGCGCTCGGCATCGGCGCGAACGCCGCGATCTTCTCGCTCACCGACAAAGTGTTGCTGCAAAGCCTGCCGGTTCGCGATCCCGAGCAACTCGCCGTGCTTACGGCTTACGACCCGAAAGATGGACCAGACATCCAGAGCAGCTTTTCCTACGCGATGTACCAGGACCTGCGCGACCGCAACGACGTCTTCAGCGGCGTGATCGCACGCGGCGGCGCGCAGATGAACGTCAGCTACGCCGATCAAAACGAACGCGTGCGCGGCGAGCTCGTCAGTGGAAACTTCTTCGAGGTGCTGGGTGTGCGTCCGTGGGCCGGAAGACTCTTCACCCAGGACGACGATCGCGTTCCGGGCGCGCATCCGGTTGCGGTGCTCAGTTACGACTTCTGGCAACGGCGCTTCAATAAAGACCCGAACATCATCGGCAAGACGATCCTCGTCAACGAACATGCGCTCACAGTGCTCGGCATCACGCCGCCGAACTTCTACGGAATCGATCTTTCCGCCACTCCCGACGTGCGTCTGCCGTTGATGATGACACCGATTTACAACCCGCAGCCGCCGACGCGTTTGCAAAGCCGGCGTCATCAGTGGCTCAGCGTGATGGCGCGACGCAAAGCGGGCGTTTCACCTGAACAGGCGCAGGCGTCGCTCGACGTTCTCTATCGACAGATTCGCGAATCTGAAGCGCAACAGTTGCCGCCGGGTGTTTCGACTTTCGATCGCGAACGTTTTCTCGCGGGCAAGATCGCGGTGTTGCCCGGCGACCAGGGACTGCGGCATCTGCAAGTCGAGATGAAGACGTCGCTGTTGTTACTGCTCGGCGCGACGTGCGCGGTGCTGCTCATTCTGTGCGCGAACCTCGCGAACCTGATGATGGCGCGCGCGACGGTTCGTGCGCCCGAAACTGCCGTTCGACTCGCGCTCGGCGCAGGACGTTTGCGTTTGTTGCGACAGTGGTTGACGGAAGGCGTGGTCCTATCGATTCTCGGCGGCGCGCTCGGCGTGGTCATTGCACTCTGGATCAAGTCCGCGCTGATGTCGTTCATTCCCGCTGACTTTCGCGCGAACCTCAACGCGCCAACCGACTGGCGTCTCTACGCGTTCATTCTCGTGCTGGCGATCTTGATCGGTCTGGCTTTCAGTTTCGTGCCTGCGATCCAGGTTGCGCGACAGAGTTTTGTCGCGGGTTTAAGACTCGAGACGCGTAGTTTTACTTCCGCCGGACGGCTGTTCAGTTTTCGCAGCGCGTTGATCCTGGTCCAGGTCGCACTCTCGCTTCCATTGCTCGTGAGCGCCGCGTTGATGTTGAAGACGTTACAGAACCTGCGCGCGATCGACACCGGTTTCAATAAAGAGAACGTGCTGTTCGCAACTGTGAATCCCGCGCTCAACGGTTACACGCCGGAGCGCTCGATGAATTTTTACGATGAGCTGCTGGCGAAGACGCGTGCTTTGCCGGGAGTGACGTCGGCGAGTCTCGCGTCAGACACGCCGATCTCCGGTGGTTGGGATCAACTCAGTCTCGTCGTCGAAGGTTACACGCCGCGTGAAGGCGAGCGCACGTCGAGCGACGTCACTGTTGTTTCTCCTGATTATTTCAAAGTGCTCGGCATCCCACTGATCAACGGCCGCGATTTCAACGAACAGGATCGACTCGGCACGCCGAAAGTCGTGATTCTCAACGAGAAGATGGCCCGACACTTCTTCGGCTCCACTGATGTGCTCGGCAAACGTATCGGACTCGAGAAGACGCCCGATATGACCGTCGTCGGCGTGGTCAAAGACGCGCAATACATCGATCTCAGACACAACACGCGCCGTCACTTCTACCTGCCTTCGACGCAGGAGAAAGAGTTGACGAACATGACGCTGCACGTCAAAACGTCGAGGGAGCCGAACGCGGTCGCCGAGTCGTTGCGCGCCGAGTTGAAGGCGCTCGATCCACACCTGCCGCTTTACAACATCAAGACGCTGAGCACCGAGATCGACGAATCGCTCACACAGGAACGTTTGGTGACGGGATTGTCGTGGGCGTTTGGAGTGCTCGCCACGTTGCTGACGGCGTTGGGCCTTTACGGAGTTTTGACGTTCTCAGTCGCACGGCGAACACGTGAGATCGGAATTCGCGTGGCCCTCGGCGCACAACGAAGCGACGTGTTCCGGTTGATCATGATTCGCGGTGTTGTGCTGGTCGGCGTGGGTGTCGCGATTGGTCTCGCAGCTTCGTTCGCGTTTGCTCGATTGATGGAGTCGTTGCTCTTCGGCGTCGCGCCGAATAATCCATGGACTCTGGCGTTTGTTTCACTCGGACTGATCGTGGTCGCATTGCTGGCGTGCTACATACCCGCGCGCCGCGCGACGAAGGTCGATCCGCTCGAAGCACTTAGATATGAGTAGAACTTTGTGCTTAGAGCTTTGTTCTTTGTTCGCTGATGTCAGCGGCTACTTGAAGGCGTGAGTTTGCCTGGCGAACAAAGCACCAAGCACGAAGTACAAAGCACAAAGTACAAAGCACAAAGCACATACACAGAACCATGAACACAATATTACAAGACATACGTTTCGGCGCGCGCATGTTGCTCAAGAAGCCGGGCTTCACGCTGATCGCGGTGTTGTCGCTCGCGCTCGGCATCGGCGCGAACACGGCGATCTTCAGTCTGCTCGACGCGGTGCTGCTCAAGTCGCTTCCGGTGCAACAGCCCGAAAGGCTCGTGCTGTTTGGCAACGGCAAGAACATGGGGATGACGAATGGGTTTCCGAACGAAAGCTGGGATCTCTTCTCGTATCCGTTTTATCGAAAGGCGCAGCAACGAACCGACGTCTTCGCGGGTGTTGCGGGTCTGCTGAGTATTCCGTGGAACGTCCACGGGTTCGTCGGCTCAAACGGCCCAAACGGCCCAAATGGATTGGGGGGCGACATCGAACAGATGCAGGTGCAACTCGTCTCGGGCACTTACTTTCCAGTGCTCGGGGTGAACGCCGGTCTCGGTCGCGTCCTGACCGATGCGGACGATCAGAATCAAGGTGGACATCCCGTAGCGGTTGTTAGTCATAAATGGTGGAGCCAGCGGTTGGGCGAAGATCCGAACGCGCTCGGCAAAACGATCACGATCGACAACATCGCTTACACGATCGTCGGCGTCGCGCCGCGTGACTTCTTCGGCACGACGGTGGGCCAGTCGCCCGATGTTTGGATCCCGCTGGCGATGGAGAAGCAGTTGCCGCCGGCGCACTGGGATGGACGAAACTCGGAAGAGGCGCAGTCGCTGTTTCTCATCGGCCGTTTGCAGGACGGCGTCTCCGCCGAACAGGCGACGGGTGTCGTCAACCTGCTTTTCAAACAGACGCTGGAAGCGCGTGCCGGCGCGCAGCCTCCGCCGCAGAGAGTCGAAGCGATGCAGCGAGCGCATATCGAGCTCACGCCTGCGGGACGTGGTCTATCGTCGTTGCGCGAGGAATTTTCACTTTCGTTGAAAGTGTTGATGGGTGTCGTGGCGCTTGTGTTGCTGATCGCGAGCGCGAACGTCGCGAATCTGTTGTTGGCCCAGGGCGCGGCGCGTAGCAGAGAGTTTGCCGTGCGTTTGGCTGTCGGCGCTGGACGAATGCGGCTCGCGCGGCAGTTGTTTACGGAGAGCGCGCTACTCGCGATTCTCGGCGGACTCGCCGGCGTTGCGTTGTCGTGGTGGGGCAGCCGTCTGTTGCTGTTGATGACGTCGGGTGGACCAGAGCCGGTTCCGATCGACGTTGCGCCAAACCTTCGTGTGCTCTTGTTTACTTTCGGCGTTTCCGTGATCTGCGCGGTCGTTTTCGGAACTGCGCCGGCGTTGCGCGCCTCTCGCGTTGAACCGAACTCATCACTCAAAGGCGGAAAGACGGGAACGTCGTCGTCGTTGCGAAACCCGCTCGGCAAGACGTTCGTGGTGGCGCAGGTTGCGTTGTCCCTGTTGTTGCTGATCGGCGCGGGACTGTTTGTTCGAACGCTGATCAACCTGCAAAGCATTCCCAGCGGCTTTAACCAGGAGAACGTTCTGCTGTTGCAGGTCGACACGTCGGCGACGGGCTTGAAGGATGAAGATCCGAAGCTGTCGATGTTGTTGACTGAAGTCGAGCAGAAAGTGAAAGCCGTGCCGGGCGTTCAAGGCGCGTCGTTCGCGTTCGTCACTTTCAACCAGGGCTTTTGGACCAGTCCCGCGTTCACGCGCGAACCCGGTTTGCCCGAGGGCCAGAGCCGCACGATCAGAAATAACATCGTCGGAACTGACTTCTTCAGTGTGATGGGATTGCCGGTGGTGCTCGGGCGTGGCTTTGGACCACAAGACACGTTGGGATCGCAAAAGGTGGCGGTGATCAGCGAATCGCTCGCGAAGCGGTTCTTTCCGAACGGTTCTCCGCTTGGTAAGCGCTTCGGTCTCGGCCAGCCGACGAACAGCGAGGAGTACGAAGTCGTCGGCGTGGTGAAAGACGCGAAGTATGGAAGTCTTCAGGAACAGTTTCGGCCGATGGCCTACTATTCACACGCGCAGTCGCCGGGAGTGCTCGGCAACCTCGTCGTGCGTTTCTCCGGATCGGCGAGTGCCGTTGTGCCGCAAATCCGGCAGACGATCCGGCAAGTGGATCGCAATCTTCCCGTAGACGACGTCGTCACTTTCTCTGAACAAATCGGACGTTCGCTGGTCCAACCAAAACTGGTTGCGCGACTCGCTTCCTTCTTCGGACTGCTCGCGTTGTTGCTGGCGTGCGTCGGACTGTATGGCGTGATGTCGTACGGCGTGGCGCGGCGAACGAATGAGATCGGCATTCGCATGGCGCTGGGCGCGCGTACGCGCAACGTTCTCTGGCTCGTTTTACGTGAGGCGTTGTTGCTGGTGGCGATCGGTCTCGTCGTCGGCGTGCTTGCGTCATTGGCCGTTGCGCGGACCGCCGCGAGTTTGCTTTACGAATTGAAACCTAACGATCCGCTCACGATCGCATTGGCCACGTTGCTGCTGGCCGGCGTCGCCGCACTGGCCGGCTATCTCCCGGCAAGACGCGCGGCGCGAGTCGATCCGATGGTGGCGTTGAGAGATGAATGAGCTTAGTGCTTGGAGCTTTGTTCTTTGTTCGCTTGTGTAGGCGGTTACTTGAGGCGGAATTTGCGTGCCGTTAAAGCGCAAGCGCAAAGGACAGCGCAAAAGGACAAGCACAAAGGACAGCGCAAAGGACAAGCACAAAGGACAAGCGCAAAGCACAAAGCACAAAGCACAAAGGACAAGCGGAAAGCACAAAGCACCATGAATACACTACTGCAAGACATACGTTTCGGACTGCGAATGCTGCTCAAGTCGCCGAGCATCAGCATCGTCGCCACGATCGCGCTCGCACTCGGCATCGGCGCCAACACTGCGATCTTCAGCGTCGTCAATGCCGTGTTGTTGCGGCCGCTTCCGTTTCCGAATCCGGATTCGCTTGTCGCCGTCTTTGAAACAGTGCCGCAACGCGGACAGCAGCGCGGCTCGCATTCGTATCCGAACTTCTTCGACATGCGCTCGCAGCAGACGGTGTTCGAGCACGTCGCTTCGTATCACAGCGGCGACTACATCATGACGGGCCGCGGCGAGCCGGCGCGATTGCAGGGCGCGGTCGTGACCGCGGATCTGTTTCCGCTTTTGGGTGTGGCGCCGATGCTGGGCCGCACTTTCGTTCCCGACGAAGACAAGCCGTCATCGACGCGCGTCGCGATTCTCAGCCAGTCGCTTTTCCAGCGACGTTTCAACTCCGATCCGAGTGTTCTAAATCAACCGATCACGCTCGATGGACGTCCGTTCACGGTTGTCGGCGTGATGCCGGCGGCGTTCGAGTTTCCGATCCAGAACGATCCGGTTGAACTTTGGACCACGATCGCCGGCGACGCGTCGGGCAGCGATCCGGTTACGGACCAGCGCGGCGCGCATTTCCTGCGCGTCATCGGACGGCTCAAACCCGGCGTGACTCAAGAGCAAGCGCAAGCCGAACTGACCGCGATCGGTTCGCGTTTGGAACAGCAGTATCCGGACGAGAACACTAACAAGAGTTTGCGGATCGAATCGGCGCTCGCGGCGATGGTCGGCGACGTGCGTCCCGCATTATTGATACTTCTCGGCGCGGTGGCGTGCGTGTTGTTGATCGCATGCGCGAACGTCGCGAATTTGTTACTCGCACGCGCGACGAGCCGTTACAAGGAGATGGCGATTCGATCGGCGCTCGGCGCGAGCCGCACCCGCGTGATCCGGCAGTTGCTGACCGAGAGTGTGTTGTTGTCGCTGGTCGGCGGCGCGATTGGTTTGTTGCTCGCCGTCTGGTGGTCCGACCTGCTGATCGCACTCGGCAAGGAAGACATCCCGCGCGCGATTCACGTCGGCGTCGACTGGCGCGTGCTCGGATTCACGGCCGGTGTCTCCATTCTCACGGGCGTGATTTTTGGTCTCGTGCCCGCGTTTCATTCTTCGAAGACTGAACTCGTCGAATCTTTAAAAGAGGGCGGACGCGGCACTGGTGAAAGATCGAGCAGCAACTTTCTTCGCAGCGGACTCGCCGTTGCGGAGCTCGCGATCGCGGTGGTCCTGCTGGTTTGCGCGGGACTGCTGTTGCAGAGTCTCTGGCGTTTGCAGAACGTGAACAGCGGTTTGCAGACGGATAACATTTTGACCTTCAACCTCGGCTTGCCCGAGATCAAGTACGACAGCGACAAGCAAAGTCGTTTCTTCGCGGATCTAAAAGGACGCCTGGAATCAACGCCGGGCGTGCAGTCCGCGAGTTCGATCTATCCGTTGCCGCTGAGCGGCGATCGATTTGTGATCTCGTTCAAGATCGACGGCCGGCCGGTTGCGCCGAAGGACGAACCTTCCGCCGACTTCTTCACCACCGGCGTCGGTTATTTCCGCACGATGGGAATTCCGATCGTCAAAGGCCGCGACTTCGACGATCGCGACAAGCATGGTTCTACGCCGGTCGTGATCATCACGGAAGAATTTGCGCGTCAGCATTTTCCAAACGAAGACCCGATCGGCAAACGCATCGAGCCGGGCATTTCGTCGATCGAAGGCGAAGACTCGATGATGCGCGAGATCGTCGGCGTTGCCGGCAACGTCAGAAATCGCGCGCTCAACACGGAAACAAAACCCGCTTACTACGTTCCGCAAACACAGGTGCCGTTCAGCGCAGCGGTGATGGTGATGAAGACCAGCGCCGATCCGCGAAGTCTGATTCCAGCGGCGACGAAAGAGGTCGCGGCTATGGACCACGACCTGCCGTTGTTCGGCGTGAAGACTATGGACGAGTACTTGTCCGCATCAGTTGCGGCGCCGCGTTTCAGCACGACGTTGCTTTCGATCTTCGCCGCGGTCGCGCTCGTGCTGACGGTGGTTGGGTTGTACGGCGTGATGAGTTATTCGGTGGCCCAACGCACGAACGAGATCGGGATCCGTCTCGCGCTCGGCGCGCAGGGACGCGATGTGTTGCTCATGATCGTCAAACAGGGATCGAAGCTGATCCTGATTGGACTCGGAATCGGTTTGGTCGTTGCGTTTGCCGTGACGCGTCTGGTTGAGAGTTTGTTGTTTGGCGTGACGAAGAAGGACCCGATTACGTTTATCGCAGTGTCTGTGTTGCTGGCGTTGGTTGCGTTACTGGCGTGTTACGTCCCGGCCTGGCGCGCTACGAAAGTTGATCCGATGGAAGCATTGAGGTGTGAATAGATGTCCAGTTTATTAAGTGATCTTCGCTTCGGCATTCGAATGTTGTTGAAAACTCCGACGATGACGATCATCGCGTTGTTGGCGCTGACGCTCGGAATCGGCGCGAACACGGCGATTTTCAGCGTGGTGAATGCGGTCCTGCTGCGTGACTTTCCGTACGCGGATCCAGAAAAGCTCGTGCTGGTCTGGGAGAAGAAACAAGGCGGGCGTACCGATCAAAACGTAATCAATCTCGGCAACTTCTCTGACTGGAAAGAACAGAACCAGGTCTTTTCAGACATGGCGATGTTCTTCGATCGCAGCGCGAACGTCACGAGCGACGGCGAACCCGAAGAAGTCCCGATGCAGCTTGCGTCCACGAACTTGTTTTCGGTTCTGGGCGCAAACGCCGCACTCGGCCGCACCTTTCTCCTTGAAGATGGCGCCGAGGGACAGCCTCGCGTAGTACTAATCAGCTATGCATTCTGGCAACGGCGTTTCGGTGGCGACCGCGGGATCATCGGACGCCAGTTCATCCTCAACAATCAGGCTACGACTGTGATCGGCGTGATGCCGGCGGAGTTCAACTGGCACATTCGCAAAGGGACGGAAGCGAGTAAGCCCGCGGACATCTGGGTGCCGTTTCAGATCACGAACGAGCTGCGGCAGCGCCGCGGACGATTCGCATCCGCGGTTGCGCGATTGAAACCCGGCGTCACGATCGAACAGGCGAAAGCCGAGATGGACACGATCGGCGCGCGGCTCGCGCAGCAGCATCCGCAGTTCAATACATTGTGGGGCGTCAACGTTGTTCCACTGCGAACGCAGTTCACGGGCGAGATTCGCAAGCCGTTGTTGATGTTGTTGGGCGCGGTTGGTTTCGTGCTGCTGATCGCGTGCGCCAACGTCGCGAACCTGTTGCTTGCGCGTGCGAGTTCACGGCGAAAAGAGATGGCGCTGCGCGCGGGACTCGGCGCGAGTCGCTGGCGCATCGCGCGGCAGTTGTTGACTGAGAGCGTGATGCTTTCCGTCATCGGAGCCACGCTCGGCGTTTTGGTGGCGTGGTGGGGAACTAAAGCCCTCGTCGCATTGAGCCCGCCGGCGTTGATCGATCTTCAGCGTGTGACAGTGAACCTGCCGGTGCTTGGTTTCACGCTCGCCATCGCGGTGCTCACCGGTCTCGTCTTCGGACTCGTGCCGGCGTGGGAAGCGACGCGTTTCGATCTTCACGATTCACTGAAAGAAGGTGGCAAGAACGTCGGCGGCGGCGCGAGTGGAAATCGCGTGCGCGGTCTGTTTGTAGTCACGCAAGTGGCGTTGGCGCTGGTGTTGTTGATCGGCGCGGGCTTGCTCATGCGAAGTCTCAACAGGCTGCAATCAGTCGAGCCGGGTTTCAACGCGCAGAACCTGTTGACGGTGCGTGTGAGTCTGCCGCCCTCGCGTTACGAGGAAGAACCGAAGCGCATCGATTTTTTCAAACAGGCGGTTGCGCAGATGCGGGCGCTTCCGGGCGTCGAGGCTGCGGGCGCGATCAACACGCCGCCGTTCACCGGTCTGTATTCAGGAACGACGGTCGAAGTTGACGGCAAGGACCTGCCGCCGGGACAGCAGTTAAAAACCGGCGTCTGCGTGACTGACGTCAACTATTTTCAGACGATGCAGATCCCGTTGAAACAGGGCCGGCTGTTCACGGAACAGGAAGCGACCGAGATGCGCCACGTCGTGCTGGTCAACGAAGCGTTTGTCAGGAAGAACCTCGATGGCGGTAACCCACTCGGACGAAAACTCACGATCTACATGAAAGACGAAAACGTTCCGAGCGAGATCATCGGCGTCGTCGGCGATCACAAGCATCTCGGTCTCGACGTGAACGTTGAACCGGTGGCGTATTGGCCGCATCCCGAGTTGGTCTATCCCGGTATGACGGTCGTGTTGCGCACGAAGGGTGACGCGAACGCGGTGGCATCCGCCGCGCGTGAAGTGATTCGCAAACTCGATCCGCAACAACCGATCGGCGAGATCGCGACGATGGAGAAGTTACTTTCGACGTCTGTTGCAAGATCGCGATTCAGTGCGTCGTTGTTGACCGTGTTTTCGATCGTAGCGCTGATCATGGCGTCGGTCGGGATCTATGGCGTGATGTCGTACTCGGTGTTGCAACGCACGCATGAAATCGGAGTGCGAATGGCGCTCGGCGCTCAGCGTTTCGACGTGCTGAAGCTCGTCGTGAAGCGCGGAGTCGTGCTGGCGCTGATCGGAGTTGCGGCGGGACTCGCGGCGTCGTTTGCTCTCACGCGATTGATCGCGACGATGTTGTTTGAAGTAACGACGACGGATACCGTCACGTTTGCGGCAGTGTCAGTCGGACTGTTCCTGGTGACGTTGATCGCGTGTTATGTGCCGGCCCGGCGCGCGACGCGAGTCGATCCGTTGAAGGCGTTGAGATATGAGTGATTCGCCAGGCATTCCGTGTTCTGTTCAAGTATCCCGGCTTCACGCTCGTGGCCGTAATCACGCTCTTGATGCATCCGCAACTCGCCCAGTCGAAATTTATCGAACAGCGCTCGGATCGTTTCGTACAACTTCTCGCGCGTGTAAAACCCGAAGTCTCAACCGCGCAGGCGGAATCCAGCTTCGACTTGTTGGCCCAACAGATCAAGGAGGCGAAAGCTTTGCGCTACCAGTAATTCGGCGCGCAACGCTGGACAAGTCGTAACTCACAGGAGGTATCCATGAGGCTCAGCCGTTCTCTGATCAGAAAAATCGTCCTCTTACTCGCGCCGCTCGCGACGATCTTCCTCGCCGTTCCGGCGGACCACGGCCTTGCGCAGAAGAAACAAGACGAGTCGCAAACCGTCATGACGTGGGAACACAGCGACGACGGTTTGCGCCGCCGGCTCGAGGTTCGCGGCAAAGTTGAGTTCAACGAGGAGTACACGGACATCCTCGCGATCTCCGAAGGCGGCATCGTGCGGATCGAAGAGATCGTCAAAGGGCAATCACGTCGTTACGAAGTGAGACGAGACGTCGGCGGACAATTGATGCGCGCTTACTACGTTAACGGCGACAGCCGCGCGCTCGACGCCGCGGCACGAACGTGGGTGGCCCAGATGGTCCTTAACGCAGTTCGCCAGGGCGGCATCGACGCTGAGAAGCGCGTGCAGTCGATCCTGAAGCGCAGCGGCGTTCAGGGCGTTCTCGACGAGATCGATCAGATCTCGAGTGATTATGCGCAGCGTCGTTACTTCGACGCGTTGATCAAGCTCGGCAACCTCAACGAGGCGGCGCTACAGAACACGTTGGCCCATGCAGCGCGCGTGATTGGCTCCGATTACGAACAGTCACAGTTATTGATCGGCGTCGCGCCAATCCTCGAAGGAAAAGAGAAGACGATGCCGGTGTTTTTCCAGGCTGTGGCGACGATCCAGTCGGACTATGAAACCGCGCGCGTGCTCAAGATGCTGCTCAAGCGCGTTACGCCGGGTCGTGAATTACTGACGCAGGTCGCGGCTTCGACGAGGAGCATCGATTCGGATTACGAGAAGGCGGGCGTGCTCAAAGCAGTCGCCGGATCTTATCTCGATGATGCTGCGTTGCGTGGAGTCTTCTTTCAAACAGTCAACACGATCGATTCAGACTACGAACACAGACGCGTCCTCTCGGCGTTAGTCAAAACGGGAAAACTCAGCGCGGACACACTCGCGCAACTGCTCGATTCAGTCGCGGGAATTTCCTCAGACTACGAGAAAGCGACTCTGCTGCTCGAAGTTTCCGCCGCTTACGCGGGCGACGCGCGTTTGCGCAGTGCGTTTCTGAAAGCGGTAGAGACGATCAAGTCTGACTACGAACGCGGTCGCGTGTTGTCCGCGTTGCTGAAGAACAAACAGATCAGCTAATTGGAGGACCCGGCCATGATGCACACCCTCTTACAAGACGTCCGTTACGGCGTTCGCATGTTGACGAAGAATCCAGGCGTCACCGCGGTTGCGGTGCTGACGCTCGCGTTGGGCATCGGCGCGAATGCCGCGATCTTCAGCGGCGTCAGTGCGTTCGTGCTGCGTCCGCTGCCGGTTCCGGAAGCCGATCGACTCGTGCGTCCCGTGGAGATCTCGGAAGATCGCGGCTTTGCCGACGAGTTCTCCTATCCCGACTTCTCCGACTACCGCGCTCAAGCCACCGTCTTCGAAGCGCTGAGCGGCGAGGACATGTTGCCGGTCGCACTCGACGGCGAAACACAAAGCGACGTGATCTGGGGCCAGGTTGTCAGCGGTTCGTACTGGGACGTGGTCCGAGTCAAAGCGATCATGGGCCGCACTTTTGTGCCTGACGAAGACAAGACGGTGGGCACGAGTCCCGTAGTCGTTATCAGTCATAGTCTCTGGCAGCGACGTTTCAACTCGGATCCAAACATCGTGGGGAAGACGGTGCGTTTGAGCAATCTCAATTTCGAAGTGATCGGCGTGACGCCGCCGTGGTTCGCAGGTTCGAAGTTCGCGTTAGCGATGGATTTTTGGGCGCCGATGGCGATGGCCGAAGATCTAAGGCGATCGCCGGGTTTACTCTCCAATCGCGGCAGTCACTGGATGAACGTCATCGGGCGTTTGAAACCGGGCGCGACGTTGGACCAGGCAACGAACGAGATGCAAACGATCGCCGCGCGTCTCAACCCCGCGTACCCGAACGAGCGCGCCGCGAACACTCAGGCGCGAGTCGAAACTGAGATGGACGCTCGTTTTGGAGAAGTGACCACGGTCATGAAGAGCGCCAGTGCAGTTGCGATGGCGATCGTGGGACTCATTCTTCTGATAGCGTGCGCGAACGTAGCGAACCTCATGCTCGCGCGAGCGGCTGCACGTCGCAAAGATATCGGAATCCGACTCGCGCTCGGCGCGGGTCGTTTTCGTTTGATTCGCCAATTGCTGACCGAGAGTCTGTTGCTTTCGTTGCTCGGCGGCGGATTCGGCTTGTTGCTGGCCTACTGGGTCACCGACCTGATGCAGGGATTCGTTCCGGTCCTCCAGTACAACATCGTCGACAACTTCTTCGCGCTCGATTCGCGCGCCCTGGTCTTCACTCTCATCGTTTCACTCGCGACCGGTTTGATCTTCGGTCTCGCGCCTGCGTGGCACTCGTCGAATCCTGACGTAGTGCCGATCCTGAAAGGCGATCTCGCAGGAAGAGAGCAGGGCAAGCGACGCCGTTTGACGTTACGACCGACGCTCGTCGTCGTGCAGGTCGCACTGTCGCTCGCCGTGCTGGTGTGCGGCGGACTGTTCATCAAGAGTTTTCGCAAAGCGCAGACGATGGATCCCGGTTTCGGCACGAAGGACGCGCTCGTCGTGACTCTCGATCCGGAGTTGATCGGTTATGACGCCGAACGTTCACGCAACTTCTTCCGCCAGATCATTCAACGAGCCGAGAGTTTGCCCGGAGTCGAAGCAGCGGCAACTGCGCGGCTGCTGCCGTTGGGCGACAGCTCGAACTCGAATGGTCCAATCCTGAAAGAAGGCGAAACACTGGCGCGAGGATCTGCCGGCCGTAACATCATGACTAACGTGATCAGCGCCGGTTACTTCGGTGCGATGCAGATCCCGTTTGTCGAAGGTCGCGACTTCGACGATCGCGATCAAGTGAAGACGCAGCGAGTGGTCATCATCAATAAAAGGATGGCGGAGATGCTGTGGCCGGGCGAGAGTGCGATCGGAAAACGCATCTTCATCGGCGTCGACAGCCGCGATCCGATCGAAGTGGTTGGCGTCGTTAAGACCGGCATGTATCGCAACCTCGCTGAAGATCCGAAGCCTTACTTTTACTACCCGATGACGCAGCGACGGCCGGGCAGCATGATGCTCGTGATGCGTACGAACGTGGATCCGCGCGGACTTGCGGGCGCGATTCGCAAAGAGGCGCAGGCGCTGGATCGCAGCGTTCCGGTGTGGTCCATGAAGACGATGACGGAGCACCTGACGTACGCGTTGTGGGCGCCGAACATGGCCGCGTCTTTCTCGCTCGCGTTTGGCGTGGTCGCGATCCTGTTGAGTGCGATCGGACTCTACAGCGTGATGGCGTACGTCGTTTCGCAACGAACGCGCGAAGTCGGAATTCGCATGGCGCTCGGCGCGAATCGCGCGGACGTGATGAAGATGATCACCGTGCAGGGAATGCGGCTGGCGGTGATCGGCGTCGTGATCGGGTTGTTGTTGTCACTCGCACTCGCGCGTGCGCTCTCGTCGCTTTTGATCGGCGTGAGTGGTTACGACGTGACGACGTTCGTCATCGTTTCGAGTTTGCTGGTCCTGGTTGCCCTGATCGCCTGTTACTTACCCGCGCGGCGTGCGACGAAGATCGATCCGCTCGTCGCCTTGAGATATGAGTGAGGGAAAGCCGTGTTTAAGGAACTCCGTTATGCAGCACGCACGTTGTTGAAGCGGCCGGGCTTCTTGTTTATCGCCGTGTTGACCCTCGCGCTCGGCATCGGCGCGAACACCGCGATCTTCAGTCTCGTTAATACGGTGTTGCTGCGTTCGCTGCCGGTTGAGCGACCGAGCGAGATCGTGGCCGTGTCTGTGCGCGGTAAAGAAGACACGATGGCGGCGATGTCGTATCCCAACTATCTCGACTTTCGCGATCGCAACGAAGTGTTGTCGGGTTTGCTGGTCTATCGCTTCGTGCCTCTGAGCCTCAGCCGGTCGGGCGTTAACGAGCGGATCTGGGCTTACGAAGTCTCCGGCAACTACTTCGACGTGCTCGGTGTGAAGCCGCTTCACGGCCGCACGTTTCTTCCGGAAGAAGACAAGACGCGACTCACGCATCCGGTCGTGGTGCTGAGTTACGAGGGTTGGCAACGACGGTTCGCAGGCGATCCCGGCGTGGTCGGTCGCGACGTTCTCATCAACAATCATCAGTTTCGCGTGATCGGCATCACGCCCGAAGGTTTCAAGGGGACGGAATACGTTTACGCGCCGGAGCTGTGGCTGCCTGCTCAGATGATGGGTTGGGCCGAACCGGGATCGAGCTCGTTGGATCGTCGCGGCGACGGCAACTTCTTCGCCGTCGGACGTTTGAAGCCGGGAGTCGACGTGGGCCAGGCGCAGGCGTCGTTGAATCTGCTCGCGCAGCAACTCGGAAAAGAGTATCCCGACACGAATGAAGGACAGTCGATCACGCTTGGACCACCGGGATTTATCCTGCCTGATCTGCGTGGCGCGGTGGTGAGTTTTACGTGGGTGTTGATGGCGGCGGTGGCGCTTGTGCTGCTTGTCACTTGCACGAACCTCGCCGGATTGCTGCTCGCTCGCTCGACTGATCGACGTCGTGAGATCGCGATTCGTCTGGCGATGGGCGCGAATCGTTTTCGCTTGATCCGGCAGTTACTCATCGAGAGTCTGCTGCTTTCGATTGCGGGCGGCGCAGCGGGTGTTTTGCTTGCGTTGTGGATCTTGAAAGTGTTGCTGGCGTTCAAGCCGCCGATCGATTTTCCGCTCACGATCGACGTTGGCGTTGACTGGCGCGTGATGTTGTTTTCGTTGGCAGTTTCGCTGATCGCGGGTGCGGTGTTTGGACTCGCGCCGGCGTTGCAATCGACGCGTCCGAATCTTTTGAACACCTTGAAAGACACGGCGGCGCAAGGTGGCGCGGGCAGAACGCGTTTGCGTAGCGTGCTCGTCGTATCGCAGATCGCGATCTCGCTGATCGTGCTGATCGCGGCCGGTCTCGTGGTGCGTACGCTTCAGCAGTTGCAGACGATGAATCCGGGATTCGATCCGCAGAACGCGTTGTCGATGTCGTTCGATCTGTCGTTGCAGGGTTACGACGAAGCGCGCGCGCAGCAGTTTTATAAACAGGTCGCGGAGCGAGTGCGTGCCTTGCCGGGAGTGAAGTCCGCCGCGGTCACGAGCTACATCCCGCTCAGTCTCAACTACAACAGCCGCACGATTTATGTTGAAGGCGAACCCGAAGAACGTGGCGCGAACGCGCCCCTCGCGATGAACGCGATGCTTGGACCACGTTACTTCGAAACGATGAACACGCCTGTTTTGCACGGGCGTGAATTTACGGAACAGGACCAGGAGAAATCCGAACAGGTCGTCGTCGTGAACGAAACGTTTGTGCGGAAGTTCATGCCGGCGGTGAAGACGATGGGCGATGCGGTCGGCAAGCGAGTTCGTTGGAACAACGACAGTCCGTTCATGACTGTTGTCGGCGTCGCTCGTGACGGGAAGTACTTCAACATCTCGGAAGAGCCGCGAGCGTTTATCTGGGCGCCGCTGACGCAGGATTACAGCTCGAATGGCTCGCTCGTGGTCCGTACAAACGGTAGTCCCGACGCGATGTTTGCCGCAGTTCGCAAGGAAGTAAACGCGCTCGATCCGAACCTGCCGCTGTTTGACGTGCAGACTTTGCGAGACCATCTGCGGTTGGCGCTGTTTCCGGCGCGCATCGCGGCGACTGTGTTGGGCGTCTTCGGCCTCGTGGCTTTGCTGCTGTCAGCCATCGGTATCTACGGCATCACGTCTTACGCCGTCGCGCAACGCACGCACGAGATCGGCATTCGCATGGCGCTCGGCGCGCAGTTGGGCGACGTGTTAAAGCTCGTACTCAATCACGGTCTGAAACTGACGCTGATCGGCGCGGCGATCGGAGTGCTTGGCGCGTACGCGGCGACACGCGCGATCACGAGCGTGCTCTACGGCGTCACCGCCACCGATCCGCTGACGTTTGTTTCTGTTTCCGCGCTTTTGATCTTTGTGGCGTTGCTGGCGTGCTACGTGCCGGCGCGACGCGCAACGAAAGTCGATCCGTTGGTTGCGCTGCGATGTGAATGAACAATCGGGTAGGGGTTGGAAATAATGCAGACTTTTTTACAAGACATTCGCTATGGCCTGCGTGGCCTTTGGAAGCGGCCGGGATTCACCGCTGTCGCCGTCATCACTCTCGCGTTGGGCATCGGCGCGAACGCCGCGATCTTCAGCGTCGTCAACGCAGTTTTGCTGCGGCCGTTGCAGTTTCGCGATCCTGAACGGCTCGTGATCCTCTGGGAAGACGCGTCGTTCGCGGGCTTTCCACTCAACACGCCGGCGCCCGCGAATTACGTCGATTGGAAAAACCAGACGCAGTCGTTTGAAGACATGGCGGCGACGCACGAGTCGAGCATGAACCTGACTGGCGATGGTGAACCTGAGCGCGTGGCGACGCGGCGTGTTACCGCAAACTTCTTTCCATTACTCGGAGTGCAACCGCTGATCGGCCGCGGGATTCTTCCTGAAGAAGATCAGCCGCAGGCAAACAAGGTTGTAGTTCTGAGTTATCCGCTTTGGCAGGGCCGCTACGGTGGTGATCGCAACATTCTCAATCGCACGATCCTGCTCGACGGCGAGAAACACACCGTCGTCGGCGTGATGCCGTCAGGCTTTCAGTGGATCGACACCGAGGAACGACTCTGGGTGCCGCTGGCGCTCACGCCGGAACAGATGCGGAACCGCGGCGGTCACTATCTGACAGTTGTGGCGCGGTTGAAGCCCGGCATTCCGATGGTCCAGGCGCAGTCAGAGATGAACGCGTTGATGGCGCGTATCGCGAAGGACTATCCGCAGCAAACGATGGAAGGCAAACTCGGCGCGGTCGTGCGGCCGTTGCACGAACAGTTGGCCGGTGACTCGCGTCGCCCGTTGATGGTCCTGCTCGTCGCCGTTGGTTTCGTTCTACTGATCGCGTGCGCAAACATCGCCGGGCTGTTGCTGGCGCGCGCCGCCGGTCGACGCCGCGAGATCGCGGTTCGCACGGCATTAGGCGCGAGCCGTTTGCGCATCGTGAGGCAGTTGCTGACCGAGAGTCTTTTGTTGTCTGTGTTCGGCGGCATTGCGGGTGTCGTGCTTGCGACGTGGAGTTTCGGTTTCTTTGAGAAGTTGATCCCGGAAGGAATGAAAGAGTCGACGACGTTGTATCTCGACGTGTCGGTCCTTCTGTTCGCGTTGCTTGTTTCAGTCGCCACGGGAATCGTCTTCGGTCTTATCCCGGCGCTGCAATCAGCGCGTGTCGATCTCAACGAGAGTTTGAAACAGAGCGGTGGACGATCGGGTTCGGGCGCGAGTTCGCGTTTACGCAGCGGCATCATCGTGTTCGAAGTCTCGCTTTCGCTCGTTTTGCTCGTCGGCGCGGTACTGCTTATTCAAACGCTGTTTCAGTTGTTCAATCAGTATTCGGTGCTCGCGCCTGAAAAGGTGTTGACGATGCGCACCGTGCTGCCACTCACGAAATACGACGAGGCGTCAAAGCGCAACGCGTTCTATCAAAACGTACTGCAACGCGTGGAGTCGATTCCGGGTGTCGTGTCGGCGGGTTATTCGACGTCTGTTCCGCTGGCGTGGAAGGGCGGCACGAGCGGGTTCTATCCCGAAGGTTTGAAGGATCCGATTCCGGGTGTGGCGTACGACGCGAATCATCGCCAGGTCAGTGAAAACTATTTGCAGACGATGAGTATCCCGCTGCGCCAGGGTCGCTACTTCGGCGCGCAGGATAACGAGCACTCGATGCCGGTCGCGATCATCAACGAAACGATGGCGCGCGAGTATTGGCCCAACGAGGACGCGCTCGGTCGTCGTTTCAAACTCGGCGATCCCGAAGAGGACATTCCGTGGATCACGATCGTCGGCATCGCGGGCGACATTCGCCAGATGGGCATCGACGTTCCCGTCAAAGCTGAAATGTACCTGCCGTATCGACAGATCAACGGCTTCGACTTCTACAGCCCGCGCGATCTCGTCCTGCGGACGAATGGCGATCCCGCGAGTCTCACTGGCGCGGTGCGACAGGCGGTGCGCGCTGTCGATCCCGATCAGCCGATCTCAAACATCGCGACGATGGAAGAAGTGTTGGGTAAAGAAGCCTCGCAACGGCAGCTCGGCATGATTTTGCTGACTGCGTTTGCCGTGCTCGCGCTGCTGCTCGCGTCGCTCGGAATCTACGGAGTGCTCGCCTACTTCGTGGCCCAACACAGAAACGAGATCGGCGTGCGGCTCGCGCTCGGCGCGACGCCTGCGAGGATCCTGTTGCTGGTGTTGCGAAAAGGAATGGCGCTGACGTTGTTAGGCGTCGTGATTGGACTGGCGGCGTCGTTTGCGTTGACGCGTTTGATGAGTTCGCTGCTGTTCGGCGTGAAAGCAGCCGATCCGTTGACGTTCGTGGCCGTGCCTTTAGTGCTTGCTGTCGTTGCGTTGCTCGCGTGTTGGATTCCGGCGCGGCGTGCCGCGAAGGTCGATCCGGTTGTAGCCCTACAATATGAATGATTTAGGTTCTTGGTGCTTTGTACTTGGTACTTAGAACCAAGCACCAACAATTAAGAACAAAGAACCAAGTACCAAATACAAAGTACAAAGTCGCAAGTACAAAAAATCATGCACACTCTCCTTCAAGATCTGCGCTACGGCGCGCGGATGTTGTTCAAGCATCCGGGTGTCAGCGTGGTGGCCGTCATCACGCTCGCACTCGGCATCGGTGCGAACACAGCGATCTTCAGTGTCGTCAACGCGGTGTTGCTGCGTCCGTTGTCCTACAAGAACCCCGATCGCCTCGTTTCGCTTTGGGAAAACGTGCCGAATCACGGCCGCTGGCGAGCCTCGCCCGCGAACTTCCACGACTGGAAAAAGCAGAACACGCTGTTTGAAGACATGTCTGCGTTCGGCGGTTCGGCGATGACGTTGACGGGCGACGGCGAACCCGAGCAGTTGAACGGAACGAGAGTCAGCTCCGGTTACTTTGGCGTCGTCGGCGTCGAGCCTGTGTTGGGCCGTGCGTTCGTCGCTGATGAATACGAACCAGGCAAGGGACAGGTCGTCATCCTGGGCCACGCCTTCTGGCAACGCCGTTACGGCGGCGATAAACAGATCGTTAACCGCACGATCACTCTCGACGGCACTGCTTACACCGTTGTCGGCGTCATGCCGCCGGGTCTCTATCCCGCGCGGCCGACGACGACGGGACAGATCGAGTTTGACGAGACGCAGCAGCAATACTGGCTGCCGATGTCGTTCACGGCGGAGTGGGCCGGGGCGCGTGCAGCGCATGTGCTGGGTGTTATCGGACGTTTGAAACCCGGCGTGAGTTTGGACCAGGCGACCGCGGAGATGAACACGATCGGCGCGCGGCTCGAGCAGGAACACGCGGCCAACAAAGGCGTTGGAATCATCGTCAATCCCTTCATGGAAGAGATGGTGGGCGACGTCAAAACAGGATTACTGACGTTGCTGGTTGCGGTCGGCATCGTGCTGCTGATCGCGTGCGCAAACATCGCAGGACTGTTGTTGGCCCAACATGCGGCGCGCAGCAAAGAAGTTGCGATTCGTGCCGCACTCGGCGCGAGTCGCGGGCGGCTCGTGCGGCAGTTCTTTATCGAAGGTATGTTGCTTTCGTTTCTCGGCACGGTGGCGGGAATCGGTTTAGCCACGCTGTTGCTGAGTCTGTTGAAGAAAGTCGTGACTCAGAACATTCCGCGCCTCGATCTCGTGCAACTCGATTGGCAGGTTTTTGGTTTCACGCTGTTGCTGGCGATCGCGACCTGTTTTGTCTTCGGACTGATACCGGCGTGGCAAGCTTCAAAACCGGATCTACAGATCGCGCTTGAACAAAGCGGCCGCACGTCCGGACCGGGCCATCATCGCCTGCGACTGCGACAGGCGCTCGTCGTGGTCCAGGTCAGCATGGCGGTGATGCTGGTGATGGGCGCGGGTTTGTTGATCAAGAGTTTCTGGCGTTTGCAGCGCGTGGATCCGGGATTCAGGCCGGAACACGTACTGTCGGCGAGTCTCACGCTTCCGTTTTCGAAATACTCGCAACCTGAACAGATCAACGCCTTCTTCAATCAACTCAGCGACGGAGTTGCGAACGTGCCGGGTGTGCAATCGGCGGCGATTGCCTACGATCATCCGCTGCAAACCAACTGGATCGATTCGTTTGAGATTGAAGGAAGAGTGACGCCGGTCGATAGCCGCGGGCTGTCCGCCAATTTCAATCCGATTGGACCAGACTATTTCGTCACGATCGGCGCACCGCTGGTTAAGGGCCGGCAGTTCACGTTGCAGGACGATCAGGACCATCCCGGCGTCGTGATCGTGAACGAAGCGTTCGTTCGTCATTACTTCCCGAACGAAGAACCGCTGGGTCGTCGTCTGAAGCTCAGCCCGCCCGCCAGGATCTGGCGCAACCAGCGACTCACCTCGTCTGAGATCGTCGGTGTGGTCCGCGACGTGAAGTCCGCGGGACTGCAAGCAGACTCCGAACCTACTTATTACGTTCCAGCCGCGCAGGCGCCGTTGCAGGACATGACGATGGTCGTGCGTACGACAACGGAGCCGGAGTCGATCGTTCCGGCGCTGCGTCGCGCCGTGTGGTCCATCGATCCGAATCAACCGATCTCAAACGTGCAAACGATGGAACAGGTCGTTTCGGACAACATCGCGCATCCGCGACTCAACATGGTCCTGATGGGACTCTTCGGTGGACTCGCGCTCGTCCTTGCGGCGGTCGGTATCTACGGACTGCTTTCGTATGCGGTGACGCAACGCACGCAGGAGATGGGAATTCGCCTCGCGCTCGGCGCGCAGGTAAGCGACGTGATGGCGCTCGTGCTTAAGCAGGGCATGGTCCTGGCGCTCATCGGCGAGGCGATCGGACTCGCAGGCGCATTCGCGTTGACGCGTTTGATTCGCGGACTGCTGTTTGGTGTGACGCCAACCGACGCCACGATCTTTATAGCCGTCGTCGGTGTACTGACGTTCATCGCTCTGCTCGCGTGTTACCTCCCGGCACGGCGCGCCACCAAGGTCGATCCATTGAAAGCCCTGCGTTACGAGTAAATCATCATGGAATCAATATTCAAAGACATCAGCTACGGGTTGCGCAGTCTGTTGAAGCACCCGACGTTTACGGCGATCGCGATCGTGACACTCGCGCTCGGCATCGGCGCCAATACGGCGATCTTCACGGTCGTCAATGCGGTCGTGCTGCGGCCGTTGCCGTACCACGACTCCGAACGGCTGGTTATGCTTTGGACCACGAAGGACTCGAACCTCGAACAGCCGTTCTCGTTCGCCGATTACAACGACCTCAAGTCGCGATCGAAGTTCACTACGTTCGCCGCTGCGTCGCCGCTGTGGAACTTTACTCTCACAGGCGATGGTGAGCCCGAGCCGATCCAGGGAATGTACGTTTCGGCAAACCTGTTTGACGTGTTGCAGGTCTGGCCCGAGAAAGGCAGGACGTTTACGAGTGATGAAGATCGTGTCGGTGGTCCACCGGTCGCGATCATCAGTCGTTCGTTGTGGGAAAGACGTTTGGGCGCGGATGCGAACGCCATCGGCAAAGTCATCTCTATCGGCGGCACGAGCGCGACGGTCGTCGGAATCATGCCCGCGCAGTTTCAGTTTCTCGATCCCGCAGCGGAGCTTTGGGTGCCGCTGGCGCAGAACCAGTTTGCGTCGAGTGCGCGGCAGGTGCGTTTGCTTTCCGTCGTCGGACGATTGGGTGACGGTGTTGAGCCGGGGGCGGCGAGTGCTGAGTTGACGGGCATCGCGTACGGATTGGCGAGCGAATATCCCGACTCGAACAATGGCGTCGGAATGCGGCTCGTGCCGTTGCACGATCAGGTGACGGGCAAGGTGCGGCCGGCGTTGTTGCTGTTGTTCGGCGCGGTGGGTCTCGTGCTGCTGATCGCGTGCGCAAACATTATCAACCTGCTGCTCGTGCGTAGTGCCGCGCGTCGCAAGGAGATCGCCGTGCGTGCGGCGCTCGGCGCGGGACGGCTGCGTTTGTTGCGGCAACTGCTCACCGAAAGCATCACGCTTTCGATCTTGGGTGGCGCGGCCGGTGTCGTACTCGGATCGTGGGGCGTCAAAGCGCTGCTGGCGCTGAACCCGATTCCGATTCCGAGTTACAACAAAATCGGGCTCGATTGGACCGTGCTAGCGTTCACGCTCATCGCTTCCGTCGTGACCGGCATCGTTTTCGGGCTCGCGCCCGCGTGGCAAGCATTGCGTGTCGATCTGAACTCGGCGTTGAAGGAAGGCGGACGCGGCGCGATCGCCGAAGCAGGGCAACGGCGTTTGAGTAGTTTGCTCGTCATCACGGAGATGGCGATGGCCATGGTCCTGTTGATTGGCGCGGGATTGTTGTTGCGAAGTTTCGCGCGCCTACTCGACGTCAAACCCGGATTCAACACCGAGAACCTGCTGACGATGCAGGTCGGACTGCCCAACGCCGGTTACCAGGAACCGCAAAAGCGCATCGCGTTCATGCAACAACTCGAAGCGAACCTGAAGGCGGCACCGGAAGTGTCATCGGTAGGGTACGTGACGCGGCTGCCGTTGATGAGCACGTTGAACAACGTCACGACGTTTCTCGCGATTGAAGGCCGCGATGTGCCTGTCAGCGAACGTCCCGAGATCGACTTTCGCCGCGCGAGCACCGAGTATTTTCAGACGATGGGCATTCCGTTGCTCTCGGGCAGGCTCGTGACCGAACAGGACGTGATCAATAACACGCGTTCGGTATTGATCAACGAAGCGATGGCGAAACGTTACTGGCCCGGCGAAGATCCCATCGGAAAACGCATCAGCACCGCGATCTCGACGGGCCAACAAATACCGTGGCAAACGATCGTCGGCGTCGTCGGCAACGTGCGGCATCTCGGTCTCGACATCGAACCGCGTCCGGAGATTTATTACCACTCGAGCACGTCGCCTCCGTTTGGTCCAGTCTTCGTCATACGCACGACTTCCGATCCGAAACGTCTGATCTCGATCGCGCGCGCGAAGGTGCGCGAGCTCGATCGCAACGTGCCGATCTCGAACGTGAACACGATGGACCAACTGGTCGCGCAGTCAGTGGCCCAACGCCGCTTCGGTATGTTTTTGCTGGGAACGTTTGCGGTGCTTGCGCTGTTGCTGGCGGCGATCGGGATCTATGGCGTCGTGAGTTATTCAGTGACGCAACGCACGCAGGAGATTGGCGTGCGCATGGCCCTGGGCGCGAGTGCGACGGACGTGTTGAAGATGGTGTTGCGGCACGGTATGTCGCTGGCGCTGATCGGCGTTGTGCTGGGACTGGCGGGCGCGTTTGGTCTCACGCGGTTGATGTCGCGTTTGTTGTTCGAAGTGGCGCCGACCGACCTGACGACGTTCGCGTTGGTGTCGTTTGGGCTGATTGCGGTAGCATTGCTGGCTTGCTACCTCCCGGCAAGGAGAGCGATGAAAGTGGATCCGCTCGAAGCACTGAGATACGAATAGACGATTTCGAGATTTCACACCTTTCCATTATCTTAACCGTATGCCTCGTATCCTGATCGCGGACGATCAGGCCGACGTCCTGGCGGCGTTGAGCCTGTTGCTCAAAGGCGAGCGCTTTCAAATCGAGAGTGCTTCGTCTCCTGAAGGCGTGCTCAAAGCTATCGACTCGCAGGAACTCGACGTCGTCCTTATCGATCTCAATTACGCGCGTGACACAACCTCCGGCAGCGAAGGTCTCGACTTGCTGAGTCGCATCCGCGCCGCCGATCCAACGCTGCCCGTCGTCGTTATGACTGCGTGGGGAAGCGTCGATCTCGCCGTCGAAGCAATGCGACGCGGGGCGCGTGATTTCATTCAAAAGCCGTGGGACAACGCGCGGTTGATCGCGGTCCTGCGGACGCAGGTGGAACTTGCCGAGGCGCTGCGTCGCGGCCGCAAGCTCGAAGCGGAGAACATCGCGCTGCGCGACAGTGTTTCCGACGCGTCGAGTGACATTCCGCAGATCGTTTCCGAGTCGCCTGCGATGAAAGCCGTGTTGAATCTCGTCGAGCGGATTGGACCAGCCGACGCGAACGTCCTCATCACCGGTGAAAACGGTACGGGCAAAGAAGTGATCACGCGCGTGCTGCACTCGATCTCGTCGCGACGCTCCAAGCCTCTGATCTCGTTGAACGCAGGTGCACTGGCGGAAGGCGTGTTTGAGAGCGAACTGTTTGGTCACGTGCGCGGTGCGTTTACGGATGCGAAGAGCGATCGCGTCGGACGTTTTGAGCTCGCCGACGGTGGTACGCTGTTCCTCGACGAGATCGGAAACGTTCCACTCAATCTGCAACCGAAGTTGTTGCGTGTGCTCGAGACTGGCGACTTCGAGCGCGTGGGATCTTCGAAGACGCAGAAAGTAAACGTGCGATTGTTGTCGGCGACAAACGCCGATCTGCACGCCGAAGTGGCGCAGGGACGATTTCGTCAGGATTTACTGTTTCGACTCAACACCGTCGAGATCAAACTGCCGCCGCTGCGCGAAAGGCTCGAAGACATTCCGATACTCGCGGAACATTTTCTGAAAGTGCATCGCGAACGTTATCGGCGTCCGTTGATGGGCTTCACGCCGGAGGCGCTGGATGCGTTGCGGCTGCACTCGTGGCCGGGCAACGTGCGTGAGTTGGACCACGTGATCGAGCGCGCGGTGCTGATGAGTACGGGAAACGTCGTAACGGCTTTCGACCTGGCGCTGGAAACCACGCCCGATGCGCGACTTTCGGCGCAACTCGAAGAGATGAGTCTCGAAGACGCCGAGCGGCTGTTGATCAAAAAGGCGTTGGCGCGATTCGAAGGGAACGCTAATCGCGCGGCCGAAGCGCTCGGGCTGAGTCGCAGTGCGTTGTATCGACGGTTACAGAAGTACAACCTCTCTTAGCCGCTGCGCTTTGATCTTAGTGCTTAGTTCTTTGTACTTTGCTTGTTGTTCGCGCATTATTGCAAAGCACAAAGTACTGAGTACCAAGCACAAAACCCGTGAGTACGCCCGTCAAGCCGCCCAAACATCCGTCGCCGATCTCCTCGCTTGACCCGGCGCTCGCGCGCAGTGACGGGCTGAAATTCGAGCGTCGTATCACGATCCTTGCGTTGCTCGCGGGTTTTCCCGCGGTCGGGCTGTCGATGTTTTTACTGTGGTACGACGGCTATTCCGCGCAGATCCAGTGGACCGTCGACCTCTTCCTCGTTCTTCTCTGGCTCGGTGTTTCGTTGAACCTGAAGCAGCGGATCGTCCGGCCGCTGCAAACTCTTTCAAACATTCTGGCAGCGATTCGCGAAGGCGATTACTCGATTCGCGGACGTCGCGCGTTGTCCGGCGACGCGCTCGGCGAGGTGATGCTGGAAGTAAACGACCTGGGCCAGACGCTGCGCGAACAACGCCTCGGCGCGATGGAAGCGACGGCCTTATTGCGAACGGTGATGGCGGAGATCGACGTCGCTGTGTTTGCTTTCGACGGCGATCATCGACTGCGTCTCGTCAATCGCGCGGGTGAGAAACTGTTGGCCCAACCCGCGGCGCGTTTGCTCGATCGGACGAGCGACGAGCTTGGTCTGACTGAGTGTTTGAAATGGCCCGTCGGTGGTCCACCGACGACGATGCAGATGGTTTTTCCGGGTGGCGTCGGGCGTTGGGACATTCGTCGCAGCACGTTTCGCGAAGCCGGACAGCAGCTTCAGTTACTCGTATTGACTGACCTGAGCCAGACGCTGCGCGAAGAAGAGCGCACGGCGTGGCAGCGTCTGTTGCGTGTGTTGGGCCATGAACTGAACAACTCGCTCGCGCCGATCAAATCCGTCGCCGGCAGTTTGGCTGATCTGATTCGGCGAGAACCGAAACCCGCGGACTGGCGCGACGACATGCATCATGGTCTCGCGGTGATCTCGTCGCGCGCCGATTCCCTCGCGCGGTTCGTTGAGTCGTATTCGAAGCTGGCGCGGCTGCCTCCGCCGCGGCTCGAGCCGTTGAAGATTGGAACGTTAGTGTCGCGTGTTGCGAGTTTGGAAACGCGTTTGCCCGTCGCTGTTGTTTCCGGGCCCGAGCTGGTTGTGCGCGGTGATGATGTGCAGTTGGAACAGTTGCTGATCAATCTCGTGCGCAATGCTGTTGATGCGTCGATGGAGACGCAGGGACGCGTTGAAGTCGGCTGGCAACAGAAGAACGGGCAGGTTGAAGTCTGGATTCGCGACGAGGGACCGGGGCTGGCGAGCACGGCGAATTTGTTTGTGCCGTTTTTTACGACGAAGGCGCAGGGATCCGGCATCGGGTTGGTATTATCGCGACAGATTGCCGAAGCGCATGGCGGCACGTTGACGTTGGAAAACCGTCTGGAGTTGCGCGGTTGCGAAGCGCGTTTGAGATTACCGTTATAAAAAATTATGTATTTATCCGCGTTCAAAATTTCCTGCCTACTACTGCTGTTGCTGCAAACTAGTTTCGACGTCGAGAATCGCGCTTGGCGTGAAAAACGCAACAAAGAGTTGCGCGCTGAAGATGGTTGGCTCAGTGTGGCCGGGTTGTTTTGGTTGAAAGAAGGCAGCAACAGCTTCGGTAGCGGGAAGGGAATGAGCATCGTCTTACCCTCAGCGCCGGAACGTGTCGGGACGCTTGAGCTGGCGAACGGAGTGGTGACGTTGCGAGTCGCGGACGGTGTGACGGTGAACGTCGGCACGGAAGCAGTGCGGACGCACGAGATGCGGTTCGACGGTGAAAAGCAGCCGGCGCCGTTCGTCGTTGGTTCGTTGAATTTGAGTGTTATCAAACGCGGCGAGCGTTACGGGCTGCGCGTCAAGGATAAAAATAACCAGGCGTTGCTGGCGTTCAAGGGGTTGGAATGGTTTCCGGCGAGCGAGTCGTACAGGGTTGTTGCGACGTTTATTCCCGACGCTCAGCCGAAAGAGATGATCATCATGAACGTGCTTGGCGATGAGTTGAAGATGAAGTCGCCGGGGGTTCTGAGTTTTCAGTTGAATGGCCGCACGCACCAGCTCCGGCCGGTGATGGAGAATGACGAGAAGTTGTTCATCATCTTTCGGGATCGGACGGCGGGCAAGACGAGTTACGGCGCGGGCCGCTTTCTATATGCCGATCTGCCGAAGGACGGCAAAGTGATTCTCGACTTCAACCGCGCGGAAAACCCACCCTGCGCCTTCACGCCCTACGCGACGTGTCCACTACCACCACGCGCAAACTTCCTCTCGATCGCTATCCCCGCCGGCGAGCGTGCGTTTCATTTGAAGACGAAGAGTTGAAAGAGATACAGCCATGCTTCGGTTCATTCTATTGCTGATCATCTTGCTTCTCGCGGGCGGTTTTGCGTTTTGGGCCGCTACAGAATCCACTCAAAGGATCAAGCGGGAACCTCTCCAGAAATCGGGCGGCAAGCTCAGCTCTCCCACGGTCTATGAGAAACGAGAGCGCACCGAATCCGGAAGAGAGATTACCTACGATCCCAAACCTCGGGTAGAAGTGGTAGATGACAACGCCGGCAAGTACGAACTGAAGTGGATAGGCTATGACGGAAAAGAGAAGACGGTCATCTATCAGAGAGCAGATGCCATCGATGTGGTTGTCACTGGCTCAGTTGAGCAAGCGCCTGATGGAAGCTACGTCTATAATTACACTCTGGAAAATCTATCTTCGAGTGCAGCGTACGTTACGTTTTTCACGTTGCAAAACTTTTCGGACGATAGCTGGCCCACTGAAGTTAATGGTAAACCCACCACGCTTGCGGACGTTCGGCTACTCAAGAACTTCCGGCAAGCGCCCGATGATGGGAAACCCCGAAACCTTGAAAACGTAGTCACCATTGGGGAAATGTCTAATGCTATTCAGCGATTTAAAGAGGGAAACTGGATAGCATTCGGTGGCCTGCCTGAGCTTGTGGCTCCCGGGAGCAAATTCCAGGTGACGTTAGTTTCGAAGGCCGCGCCCGGCTTAGTTGGGTGTAGTGCCGCCGCTGGGCCTCGCACCATGAAAGGCGCGGGCGAACACATGCCTTCGGAATTGGAAGCTGCGCTGCCAGGTTACGATGCATGGCCATCCGGCTACACTGTTGGGCCAGTCGCGTCTTTAGGTTCGCTTTCTCAAGCTGAGCGAGTGAGTTATCTATTAGACAAGTTGGGGCAATTCGAAAAGCTAGGCTGGATTACGCCTGCGGCTCGTCGGTGGTACGAGAAAAATTTAAAGACCGATCCCGACGGAGCGAGGAAGCGAGCGCATACTGATCTTCAATCAGAACAGATTTCATCAGAAGTGTTCGCGATGATACAGGCGGCCAAGTAGTCACCACTTAGAATCGACGGACTTTGTCCCTCACATCCAACGAGATGGTCGTTATCCGCGTGCGTACAGTTGTTGCTGCACCACGCGGATTACTTTGCCAAAAAGCGATAGATCGTCGTTGACTTAAACGCCGCGCCTTTCTTGAGCGTCGTGGTGGGGAAGTTGGGTTTGTTCGGCGAGTCCGGGTAGTGCTGCGTTTCGAGGCAGAAGCCGTAACGGCGTTGATAAACCTTACCGGATTTCCCCGTCAGCGTTCCGTCAAGAAAGTTTCCGGTGTAAAGCTGCACGCCCGGTTCAGTGGTCCACACCTGCATGATGCGTCCGCTTGTTGGTTCCGTGACCTCGGCCGCCTGTCGCAGCGTCCCCATGCGTCCGTTAATGACGTAGTTGTGATCGTAACCGCCGCCAAATTTTATTTGCTCGTAGTCGTCGTTAATGCGCGCGCCGATCGCCTTCGCAGTAAGAAAATCGAAAGGTGTGCCGCGAACGTTGCGTAGTTCGCCCGTCGGAATCGACCCGGCGTCAGTCGGCGTGAACTGACTCGCATTGAGTTTCAGCCGGTGATTGAGAATGTCGCCGTTGCCTTCGCCGGCGAGATTGAAATACGAGTGATGCGTGAGATTCAGGACCGTGTCTTTGTCGGTCGTGGCGGTGTAGTCGATGCGCAATTCGTTCTTGTTCGTGAGCGTGTAGACCATCGTGACGTTGAGATTGCCGGGATAACCTTCCTCGCCGTCTTTGCTGAGATAAGTCATACGAACGGCCGGGCCGGCGGCTGACTTCATCTCTTCCGCGGTCCAAACCCTCTTGTCGAAACCCTTGATGCCGCCGTGCAAATGGTTCTCACCGTTGTTGACCGCAAGCTTGTACTCGACACCGTTCAGCGTGAAGCGTCCCTTCGCGATGCGGTTGCCGTATCGTCCCACAGCAGCGCCGAAGAACGGATGCTCTTTCACGTAACTGTCGAGGTCGTTGAATCCCAGGACCACGTCGTCAAACTTACCCGTACGATCCGGCACTTTCAGCGAGACGACGATCCCGCCCCAGTTTGTGATCTTCGCTTCGACACCGTTGCGATTGGTAAGCGTGTAGAGATCGACGGGCTGTCCATCCGCGGTTCCGAAACTCTGTTTCGTCACCTTCGCCTGTGCATTAGCCATCACGACGCAAGCAAACAACAACACGACAACACAGAGTGCACGAATCTTCATCAGTGTCTCCAAAATTAGTTTGATTGAACTTCACGCGTGCTCATCTCGCGCATCAACGCCACCTGCCGCCGGTTTCTGCGCTCGGTGAAGATCTGGTCAGCCATCACGCCGATCAAAATCACCGCGCCCATGACCGCGAAGTCGAGTGAACTCGGAATGCCGAGCAGGTTGACGAGATTGCGCAACACCTGGAGAAGCGCGGTGCCGATTATGATTCCGATCACCGAACCTTCGCCGCCGCGCAGCGAACAACCGCCGAGCACGGCCGCGGCTATACCGTAAAGTTCGTAAGCGTTTCCGTGATTGGCTGGCGAGACTGAGTTTGTATAGAAGGCGAAGATGATTCCCGAGATCGCCGTGAGCGCTCCCGAGACAACGTAAGTGATCGTGATGATGCCTTGCGTATTGATGCCGGCGTAACGTGCAGCTTCAGGATTGCGTCCGGTGGCGAACAGGTATCGACCGTAGATCGAACGATGCAGGACCAACCACGTGATCGCGGCGATGATGATCAGCAGCACGAACGGCATCGGTATCACTCCGAAAAGATTTCCGTTCGCGAGAAAACGAAGGAAATCCAGGCCCTCAACCGTACCGAAACCCTTTGTCTGATCGTTCGTGATGAAACGCGCGATGCCGCGATAGAAAAGCAGACCGCACAACGTAACGATGAACGGTTGCATGTTGAGCCGCGTAATGAGCAATCCATGGCCCAAGGACAAGATCATCGCGATCGCTACGCAGCCAAGCAGCGCGACGGGAACGCCGGTGTTCCACTCGGTCAGCATCATCGACAACAACACGCCGAGCAGCGCCATCATCGAACCGACTGAAAGCTCGATGCCGCCGGTGATGATCACCAGTCCCAGTCCGATACTGAAGATGCCGAACGCGCCGATCTGCCGCGCGAGGTTCTGTAAGTTGATCGGCAGCAGAAAGTTTGGATTGACGAGAGCGACGATAACGCACAGCACGATAAGCAGAACAAAGATTCCGAGCTCTTTTTTCATAAGCGATTATCCTTCAGTGCCGGTGGCCAGACGCATGACGGCCTCTTCGCTGAACTGGGAACGTGGAAGAATTCCGGTCAACCGTCCTTCATGCATCACGGCGATGCGATCGCTGATGCCGAGCACCTCTTCCATCTCACTGCTGATTACGATCACCGCGACGCCGTTTGCCGCAAGCTTGCGAATAAGTTGATAAATCTCAGCCTTTGCTCCGACGTCTATGCCGCGGGTAGGTTCGTCAAAGATTAACACTTGCGGCGCGAATGTCATCCATCGTGCGAGCACCACTTTCTGCTGGTTGCCGCCGCTGAGATTCGCGGCGCGCATTTCGGGCGACGGCGTTTTGATGTTGATGGCTTTGCAGGCTTCGAGCGCCGCGTTCGATTCTTTAGTGAAGTTGATGAGCTTCGCCGACGAGTAACTCTCGAGGTTCGGCAACGAGATGTTTTCGCGAACGTTGAAGTCGACGACCAAACCGCAGAGACGTCGGTCTTCAGGCACGAGATAAATGCCGTGCGAGATCGCGTCCTGCGGTTTCGTGATGCGAAGCGGTTTGCCGTCGAGCGTGGCTTCAGCTTCGATCGACTCTTCAACGCCGAAGATCGCGCGCGCCATTTCTGATCGTCCCGCGCCGACGAGCCCCGCAAAACCCAGCACTTCACCACGCGCGACGTTGAACGAAAGCGAGTGTTTCGGATAGCGCAACGTGCGCAGCCGCCGCACTTCAAAACCTTCGCGCGCGTCTTTGGCTTCCGTGCCGTCGGGTGCGCCTTTGAAGAAGTCTTTCAGATCGCGGCCCACCATCATGCGGACCATGCGTTCGTGATTGATCTCTTCGCGTTGCAACTCGCCGGCGTTTTTACCGTCGCGCAGCACCACGGCGCGATCGGCAATCTCTTCGACTTCATGAAGCCGGTGTGAGATGTAGATGATGCTGACGTTCTGTGACTTCAGATCGCGGCAGATGTCGAGCAGGCGACGCGTTTCGCTCAACGTCAAACTCGACGTCGGCTCGTCCATGATGATCATGCGAGCCCCGGCGCTGAGCGCGCGCGCGATCTCGACGAGTTGTTGTTGCGCGATCGAGAGGCGACTCAGCAAAGTGCGGCTGGACACCTCGAGACCGAGTTTATGGACGAACACGTCGGCTTCTTTGTAAATGCGTCCGCGATCGATCAACTTGAGAAACCCGCCTTTGGTCGGTTCGCGGCGGAGAAAAATATTTGCGGCGACGTCGAGGTTGTCGAGAGTGCTGAGTTCCTGGTGAATAAACTCGATTCCGAGCGCGCCGGCGTCGCGAGGCGAGGTGATCTCGACCGCCGTGCCGTTGATCTTAACGCTGCCTCCGTCACGTGCGATCGCGCCGCCGAGGATCTTCATCAGCGTCGACTTGCCGGCGCCGTTCTCGCCGATTAAGGCGACAATTTCACCAGCGCCGACGCTGAGATCGACCTTATCGAGCGCAACAACACCGGGGAATCGTTTACTGATTCCCTGCATTTCGAGAAGTGGAGTGTTAGTCATCAACTGCGGCCGCGAAGCGTGTTGATCTTCTTGATGAACTCGTCGACGTCAGTTTTCTTCACCGCGATCGTCGGCACAAAGATCTGCTTGCCGGCCGGAATACCGGATTTGTCGCCGTTCAGCACTTTCGCCATCAGCGCCATCGACTGGTAACCAAACTCGAACGGCTGTTGCACGACGGTGGCGTAGATCGCGCCGTCTTTGATACCGCCCAGCGTCTCGTCTTCTTCGTCAAACGCGATGATCTTCACTTTGTCGACTTTGTTTGCTTCTTTGACGGCGCTCAGGATCGCCGGTCCGTTGTAGGACCAGAGTCCGACCATGCCCGCGATGTCGGGGTTGTTGACGAGCGTGTCGGCGGCGTTTGATTTCGCACGGACGCGATCCGTGTTGTCGGTGCGCACGTCGAGAATCTTGATGTTCGATCCCTCGAGCGCTTCTTTGAGGCCCTGGTAACGTTGCTGTGCGTTGGCGGCGTCGAGCACGCCGACGAAGACCATGATATTGCCGCCGTTGGGCAGTGCTTCCTTCACGAGTTGACCGGCCTGGCGTCCGGCGGCGACGTTGTCGGTGCCGATGTAGCAGGAGCGATCACTGTTTGGCGCGTCGCTGTCCTGTGTGACGACGAGTGCCTGGCTGGCCGCGCGATTGAGCATGGCGGTTTGGTTTGCGGGATCGACGGGGCTGATCGCGATGCCGTGAATGCCTTTGGCGAGCAAGTCTTCGATGACGCGTTGTTGTTCGGCGGCGGTGCCGTCAGCCGGAATCCGGAATTCGACTGTGATGCCTGGGATTTCTTTGGCGGCCTTCTCAGTTCCTTTGCGGGCGATAATCCAGAAATCGGAAGCGTTATTCGTGACGAAAGCCAGTTTGTGCGGTCCGCCGGAGCTGGCGGCGCCACCGGTTCCGCCGGCGCTGTTGGTTGGTCCGGGCGCAGGCTGGCAACCGCTTAGAATCAGGGCAGAAAGCACCGCGGCGCATAGAAAACTGAGCATCGATCGAATCGCTTTTTCTGGTCGCATTAGGTTCCTCGGCTGTTGGGTTTTTAAGTGCGACTCTTCTTAGCATATTCCGCCGGAAAAAGGGAAACAGATTAACAATCTCCGCATACCACTGCGTTCTTCGGGTGCTCGGCGTTTTATCCGTCTTACCGCAGAGGAACGCGGAGGACGCAGAGGACGCAGAGGAACGCGGAGGAACAGAGGAACGCAGAGGGACGCGGAGGAACAGAGGAACGCAGAGAGTTAATTTAATCGCTGGAGTTGGGATTCCAGGAAGATGCGTTCCGGGGCGCTACAGGGACACGCGAGGGCGCGGCGGTAGGAGTCGGCGGCGCGTTCGCGATCGCCGGCTTGTTTCCACAACTCGGCAGCGACGGCCGGGAGCAGGTGATAGTTGCGCAGGGCGTTATGCGTGTCGATCTGTTCGAGTGCGGCTAGACCGGCCTGTGGACCTTCGGCGCGTGAGATGGCGATGGCGCGGTTGAGCAGGACGATGGGAGTCGGTTCGAGTTTGTAGAGATCGTCGTAAAGCTCGACGAGTTTGGACCAATCCGTATCGGTCTCGCTGATCGACGTTGCGTGGATCGCGGCGATCTCGGCTTGCAGGTGGTAAGTGGTGATCGTGTTGCCGGCGGCTGATTCGCCGAAGTGACGCATTCCGAGTGTGATTAGTTTTCGATCCCAAAGCTCGCGATTTTGTTCGGCGAGGACGGCGAGTGTTCCATCCGCGAGAGTTCGCGCAGGCAGACGAGCAGCTTGCAACATCATGAGGGCGAGCAATGCGTGCGCCGCCGGAAGCTGCAACGGCGACTGATCGACGACCAACACGCCGAGACGAATCGCTTCTTCACACAAATCAGTGCGGACGAGATCGTCGCCGCTCGTTGCCGCGTATCCTTCGTTGAAGAGCAGGTAGATGACGCGCAGGACGCTATCGATTCGCGCCGGCAGATCGTCGTGACTCGGCGGATCGATGACGATGTCGTGATCCCGGATCTGTCGTTTCGCACGAACAAGACGTTGCGCGATCGTCGTCTGCGGCGTGAGAAAAGCGCGCGCGATCTCGGTCGTGCTGAAGCCGCAGGCTGTTTTCAGCGTGAGCGCGATCTGATACTTGATCGGAAGCGCCGGATGGCAACACATCAGGATCAGCGCAAGCTGATCGTCCATCTCACGGTGGGAGGAGAGGCCAGTAGACGACAGGCGCGGGAGCGCACGTTCGAGTTCTTCGGCTTTGCTCGCGAGCGACGCATCGCGACGCAGCAGATCGAGCGCGCGATTCTTGGCGACGAGCGTCAGCCATCCTGCCGGATTCTCGGGAATGCCTTTGAACGGCCACTGCTGCAACGCCTTCAGCAGCGCATCCTGAACGACGTCTTCGGCCAGGTCGAGATGACGCGAGCCGAAGACGCGCGTGAGCGTGGCGACGATCTTCGCCGAGTGTCGCCGAAACAAATGGTCCACCAAGAGATCAGTGTCCATCACTTCCGTTTCAACGTGGCGCGGCCAAACTCGCGAAACGTTCCGTCCTTTTGCTTTACCGAATCCACGACTTCCATTGTCGATTCGTCGATCAGTTGATACGTGGATTTGCCTTCTTCCGTGTCGGGTGAGCCCCACGAGGCGATCAACGTATTGCCTTCGAGTTGCGCTTTGATCGGAAAGCTGACTCCGCGTGAGTCGAACCAGTGTGCGGAGTATTTATCGACGCCGTTCGAGCGATAATAGGCTTGTCCCTGGAAGATTTGTTTCGGGCGGTCCGGGGCGCTGATTTCGTTTCGCAAGTTCAAACGCAGAAACTTATTTTCCAAAACCCATTCCCATTTGATCTGCATGAGAGCAGCGCCGCCAAACGCTTTGCCTTCGCCTTCCCATTCTCCCTGCAGACGATTAAGAAACTTATCGTTCTGCGAAAAAGCCGGAACCGCGAACACGAGAACGAAGAACAGCGCAACCATCGCGGTTTTCATTCACTTCCTCCAGCGCTCGTGACGATCATCTCGACTTCGCGGATCTCGATCGTGCCGTATTCGAGATGCGGGCAGTCGCGGGCGACCTCGACCGCGCGATCGTAGTTCTCCGCCTGGATCTCGAAAAAGCCGGCGATGATCTCCTTGCTTTCCGTGTATGGTCCATCGACTACGGACGTTTCGCCACCGGTGCGCCGCATCATCCGGCCGGTTCCGTCCTGAAGTTTCTCGCCGCCGACAACCACGCCCGCGCTTTGAAGACGCATCCGCCAGTCGCGGTATTTCTGAATGATCGCTTGCATTTCGTCAGGGCTCGTTTCGTCGAACGCGTGGGGTTCCTCGTACAAGAACAACAGATAGTTCGGCATATTTGTTCTCCTTAATCACTGAATTAGACGATCTGTCCGACTGGATAACGAACGAGCCGCGCGGATTTCGACACTACTTCGATTTCGGACAGGCGTTTCGCATCGCGTTGAACGTGAGAACATTCAGGTTGTAGTTCAACTGGTTCTGCTCGCGGATGTATTTGGTCAGAATCTCCGCGATCTCTTCGTCGGAAAGCTTCACGGTGCAGGTCTTGAGCCAGTTGACGTTCTCGTCGGGCGCGCCGAAGAAAGGAGCGACGAGCATTCCGTTGATCGCGCCGGTTGCATACGCGCGGCGCTCGTTGTCGGTCATTTCGAGATAGTCGCGTCCGGTGAAATAACCGGGCGCGATACTGACTGGCCTTTGATTTGAGTGATTTGAGTGATCAGCGGCGTAAACAGTAACTACGGCAAGAAGAGCGGCCAGTGGCAGAAGTCGTTTCATAATGCCACAAAGTCTACATAGAAAAAGACACGGATGAAAGATTCACCCGTGTCCCTCCTGCTTGCGCTGCGGTCGGTGGATTTACTCTGTACCGCCCGGTTTACTGACAACGCCACACGCGATGCGATCGCCGGAGTTGCCGGACGGATCGGTCATCTGGTCGTCGGCCTTCGCGTGAATTACGAGCGCGGTTCCGGCGATCGAGTGGGTGTCTGTTCCCAGGCTGCCGTGTTTATTGGTGACGGTCTGGTTTGCCGTGCCATCAGGTTTGACGGTGAAATTCATCATGTCGCCGACGTGTGCGCCTTTGGGATTCTTCAGACCATGCATCTTGCTGTCCGGATTAAAGTGCGAGCCCGCGGATTCGAACGTCGGACCTTCACATTTCCCCATCTCATGAAAATGGATCGCGTGTTGTCCCGGCGGCAGGTTTTTAAGATCCAGCTTGACGCGGACACCCATGTTTCCGGTCGGCGTGATGACGGCGTTTCCGACTGACTGTCCTTGTCCATTCATCAGCTCAACCGTGACGGCGTGGTGTTGAGACATCGAGCTTTCTTTTTTCGGCTTTTCTTGCGTCGAATTTTGATTCGAATTTTGCGCCGCGACGTACGACAGTACGCCGCCGATTATTAAGGCCAATCCCAACCAAAGAATCCGTGGTTTTTTCATAACTTCCCCCTTGTGGACTCAACTTGCATTCTAAGGCGTTGCAGTGCGGTTACGCGCCGCTTGCCCAACATGAGCAACGCCAGTAACGCCGAAATGGTCAACACCCAGAGCACCGGACGGATGCCGCCGAACAGTCTCTGTCCCCAACCCGTCGACTGGTGAACTGTTGTCGCTGCCGCGCTGTACGCTGCTCCTTCGAGGCCGATCTTTGTGTGTTCCAGGATCGACTTGAGACCGGCAACGGCCTTGTTCTCGATCATGCCCCGTTTGAATTTACTGAACGCGCCTTGTAATCCGTCAGTGCGTGAACGGTTCTCGTAAACGAGATACGCGGCCGGGTTCGCGTCCGGCACGCTCACGAAAGCCGTCAACGCGAGTGACGAATTGAAATAGTGATTTGCGTAGATCTGCTGCGAAGCGATCAGCACTTGCGGACCGTGATCGCGTTCGTCTCTGTAGACCTTGATGTGCTCGATCACGAGCACCGGTTTGAGTCCAAACTTCACCTTGGACCAGACGATCGCGTCTTCAACCAGGCGCAGACTCGACTCTGGATCGCGAAGCAGATCGTTCAAGTAACCCGAGGTGGTGCGGAGTGCCTGCTGTTCGTCCGCGAGCCGTACTTCGTCTCGTTTGTCGTTGTATGCGATGAGCGCCGCGGGACCGCGTGCGACGTACTCGCTGACGTACTCAGCCAGCATCGTCTTGAGTAACTCGGCTGCCTTCGTTTTATAATCAGCCGCTTGCCAGTTCACTTCGCGACGAAGGCGTTCGATCATCTTCGCAGAAAGTTTGACTTCGCAATTGCCGACAGCGCATTGCTTCAAGTCTTCGATGTCCTGCGGTTCGATCGTGAGTTGTTGCAGATCGGCCACAGCCGGGGCTTTTCCGAAACGACCCGCTTCGAGTATCGCGTCGGTCTTTTTTTGTCCGAGCCCGCCGATATACGACTGGAGAAAGTGATCGGCGTTCGTGTGTAGATTGACGAGTCCGCTCACCGCGATCTCGCGCTTGTTTGTGGCGGGAACGACTTTGACGACAGTCTCGCCCTGTTCGAGCGCCGCGAAATCGCTCGCCTCGAACGTGGCTTTCTCACGCAATATTTTCTGAAAATCCTGGGATGTGCTTTGTGCCAGGATCGGGTTTGCTGTCAGGCATAGCAGAGTAAAGAGGGTGGCGACTACCGGAAGATAGCTAACGCGGGTTACCATTGCTCGTATTTCAGACCTGAGCCAGCGCGGGTGCCCCAGACTGTCTTTCTATCCTGCACTTAGATGCCGCTCATGAATACTTTCGCTACGCAAAAGTTGGGCGGTGACCTATTCGGAGCATGACCTGTGCCACACCTTTTCTGGGGCGTTACTGAACTGATTCACGGTCGAAATACGCGAATCTAATCGGACTACTAATTCTTTTTCCAATGAAAGAGGTCGAAATTATGGAAAGTGCTGGTCAAACTACCGAATTTGACGCGCTTAAGGCGCGGTTGCGGGCGACCTGGATCGCCGGTGATTTCGGACAGATAGCGAAGTTTTTGGCGCGCGAAGCGGAAAAATTCGTTGAAAGACTGGGGTTGAAGCCCGGCACCGCCGTGCTCGACGTTGCGTGCGGCACCGGAAATCTCGCGCTGCCCGCCGCTCGACTCGGCGCGGTCGTCACGGGAGTCGATATTGCGCCCAATCTGATAGAACAGGCGCGCGCGACTGCCGCGCAGGAAGGACTGAAAGCTCAGTTTGACGAAGGCGACGCGGAAGCTTTGCCTTACGGCGACGCGAGTTTTGACGCTGCGATTACAATGTACGGTGCAATGTTCGCTCCGCGTCCTGATTTGGTAGCCTCGGAGCTGAAACGTGTCGTCAAACCGGGCGGTATCATCGCGATGGGCAATTGGACTCCGACCGGTTTCGTCGGTCAGATGTTCAAGGCGGCCGCCGCGCACGTTCCGCCACCTGCCGGAATGCAGTCGCCAGTGTTGTGGGGCAAGGATGACGTCGTTCGCGAACGGTTTGGCGATGGAGTCTCGGAAGTCAAAACTACGCCGCGAAACGTGAGCTTCGCGTTTCCGTTTTCGCCCGCCGAAGTTGTGGAGCATTTTCGTCTTTACTACGGACCGACGAACAAGGCGTTTGGCGCGCTCGACGAAAACGGACAGGCTGCACTACGGCGAGATCTTGAAGAACTCTGGATCAAAAACAATCAGGCGACCGACGGGACAACCTCAGTCGAGGCTGAATACCTCGAAGTGATTGCCACTCGAGCCTGAGAAAGAACTTCTGCGTTCCTCTGCGCCTTTGCTGTGATTCGTCATTGAGTAAGAATAACCGCGGAGACGTAGAGGGACGCTTGAGTAAACCAAGGGAGAATATGCAACGCAGAATTAGCGGAATTATTGGTCTTACAATCTCCGTTGTACTTTTCTCCCTTACGGTCGTTTCCGCGCAGCGGGCGGCGTCGCCATTGCCGCCCGCACAGCCGGCCACAGGTCCCGGCGGCAAGGAATATCTTCACACCAGCGTCATCAAAAACCGTTACGGCACAGGCAACGACGAGTACTGGATCTTCGAGCCGGCGACTCCAAAACCCACGTCCGCGGCGCCGGTGATCGTTTTCATTCACGGCTGGGGCGGCATGAATCCGCTCTACTACGGCGCGTGGCTGGATCATCTCGTGAAGCGCGGCAACATCGTTATCTATCCGCGTTACCAGGCAACGCTCCTGACGCCCATCAAAGACTTCATGCCGAGTGCCATCGGCGCGATCAAAGACGCAGTCGAGCGTCTGCAAAACGAAGGCGGACACGTCAAGCCTGACTTGAACAAGTTTGCCGTCGTCGGACATTCAGTTGGCGGACTGCTGGCGGCGAGTGTGGCTGCACTCGCGAGTGAATCAAAACTACCGCAGGTGCGTGCCGTGATGTCGGTCGAGCCTGGCATCACTGAAGCGCCGATCAATATTCCGCTCGCCGATCTGAAGAAGATTCCCGCTGAGACGTTGTTGCTGGCGGTCGCCGGCGATCAGGACACGCTCGTGCGCGATACGGATGCGAAGCGTGTCTATTACGAGTCGACCACAGTGCCGGCCGCGAACAAAGATTTCGTGATGATGGTGACGGACACGCACGGAACGCCTTCGTTACAGGCGAGTCATCGTGCGCCGACGGCGATAGATCGAAGTTACGACAACGGCGAAGGTGTGGGCGGCGGTCCAGCCAGTTCCGACCGCGTCGGAAATTCGTCTGCGCGACAAAATGGCCGCGCGTCGTCTCAGGATCGACGACTCGAGACGATGATGGTCAATGCCCTCGATTATTACGGCACGTGGAAACTCTTCGACGCTCTTTGCGACGCCGCTTTTTACGGAAAGAACCGCGAGTATGCGATGGGTAACACGCCGAAACAGCGCTTCATGGGCGTGTGGAGCGACGGCGTTGCCGTGAAAGAGTTGAAAGTTACGGACACCCCATGAGGCTTGAACGCCGTGGTTAATTGTTGACCACTACGCCGCAGAATTGTGTCAATTCGCAGTTATATAGACTCGCAACCCCTGTTCGGAACGAATTCCCCTGAAAAATTTACGCGGTCGGAAGGAACCTTATGAAACGGGTCTGTGTAACTCTACTCAACTACGCGATCGGAATCGTAGCAGTATCGTTTCTCCTGTGTTTTTCAATTCGTGCTCAGCAACCTGAGTCTGAATCAGTCGGCGCGACAGCGAAGGAAACGCCGGCAGCCGCCGATTCCACTGCACCCGATCCATTCGACACTTATAAATTTCCCACGCATCGCGAACGATTCGAACGTTACGTGAACGACACTGTTGGTCCTTTCAGGCTCGCGCGCAGTGCCTTCACCGCAGGTATGGACCAGTGGCGCGACACGCCGGAAGAGTGGGAGCAGGGAATGAAGGGTTACGGCAAACGCTTCGCATCGAGTTTGGGACGAAACGCGATCCAGCAGACGGTCACCTACGGACTCGACGAAGCGCTTGGTCAGGACAGTAGTTTTCACCGCAGTAACCGCGCGGGAGTGTTTCCGCGCGTGAAGCACGCCTTTCTCGAGACGATTACGTCGCGGACAAAGAGCGGAAAACGCGTTCTCTCCGCACCGCGCCTCGCCGGAGTCTACACAGGCGCGATCGTTCAAACCGAGACCTGGTATCCCGAGCGTTACAGTTATAAGGACGGCCTGCGAATCGGCACGGGCACGCTGCTCACGAGTTTCGGTATCAATCTCGTACGCGAGTTTTTTATCAACTGGTGAGACTTCAATAAGACGCTGGCGAGACGATCGCGGAGATCATCGTATGTCACGATACGTAATCCGTGAAAGAACAATCCGCAAAGCCGCCAGTCGCTGCGAAATCGAACCTCAACTCATACGGCGGAGGAGTGTTGCAACGACAATGCTCCGGGGGCTGCGGGACTCACACCATCGCCGGCGGCCAATGTTCCGACTGTAAAAAGAAACTCGATATACAGCGACAACTGCGCGTCGGCGAAGCCAACGACGTTTACGAACGAGAAGCAGATCACGTTGCGGATCGCGTGATGTCGGCGCCAGTCGGCGGCCAGGTCAGGAATGCGCCGCTACGCATTCAGCGTTACAGCAGTACGGCGGCGGCCGATCCGGTTTCCGCACCGGCGAGTGTCGATCGCACGCTCGCGTCATCCGGCGAACCGCTCCCGCAAACGTTGCGACACGACATGGAGCAGCGCTTTGGTCACGACTTCTCGCAAGTCCGCGTTCACTCCGGCTCATACGCATCACAATCAGCCGCTGACATCAATGCGAACGCGTACACCGTGGGGCACGACATCGTGTTCGGCGCCGGCCGATTCCGGCCCGGCACACACGAAGGACGGCATCTGTTGGCCCACGAACTCACGCACGTGGTCCAACAACGTGGCGGCGAAAGTTCCGCCTCGGTGCTGCACAAGCAGAGCAGCGACGTGATTCAACGCGACGTCGACGAAGACGAGATCGACATGGGCGAGAACCTTCCGTCAACTTCGACGCCGGGCTCGCCGACTGAGTTTGGTCCAACCAACACCGATCCGACTTGTCCACCTGTTCCGACAGGGCTCCAGAATGTCCGGCCCGATCCGCCATGTCCGAGCGGTCCAATGCCGAATGCCGGCTCGCACTTTCAGTTTTGTACTGACTCCGACGTTCTTCGCGCGCAAAGCCTCGGTTTTTTGCGCAACTTCGCCCGCGGCCAGCGTTCGGGTTCGATCTTTAACGTCCACGGTTTTGCGAGTAAAGACGGTCCAACGCAAGGTAACCTGAACCTTTCGTGTCACCGCGCGAAGCGTACGGCGCGAGAGTTGGAGAACGCCGGCGTGCCGTCACAGGACATTCGGATATTCGCGCACGGCGAGACTGACTTGTGGGGACCAACTCCACCTGACAACCAGGTCGCGATCGTAGAAGCTGACGCACCTGAAGGCCAAACCACACCCACTGCTCGCGCAGCGACGAGTTTGCGTGACGCCGTCGATCAGGCGGTGGCGCGAATCATGGCGCGTGACTATCGTCTCGCTGCCGACGCGTATCTTTCCCGTTGGACATGCGGCCGCATTCCGAACCTTGCGGAGATGATCCGTCGCACGACGATTCTGGTCGAAGGAGAAAGTGCTCCGCGAACGAGGATCAATAGACCAGCCGATCCCGCCGATCAGTCCGCTCGTCTTGGTCATCCGAATCTTGAAGGGCTTCGTGAGATCGTCATCGCTAACGAAGTATTTACTCAGGCCAGCGATCCGGTGCTATGCGCCGCCGCGCGTATCGTCGACATGGCGTTCCATCATTTCCTCGCGCCGCAACTTGGTGTTGGTCCAAATGATCCGCCGGTACACAGCGCCGCGCTCTTCCTCGTAGGGCTCGCCGGTTTCCCGCCGTGCACAACGACTGTCGGCACCTTGCCCGGCTCGGACGTCCCGGTTACCGGCGGCGACGCGTGGTGGACCACGCCGGCCGCTGATCCCTTGAGGCGGCGGCAAACAGGCTGCGCCAACGATCAACCGTTGCCTGGAGCAACCGACACCACTCAACTCCCGGCTCGGCCCGAACGCATACCGACTTTCGCTGTCACCGATCGTCGACTCGAAGCGACCGAAGCAAACATCAACGCGACTCTGAATCGACCTGAGAATCGTCTCACCGTCACACCGCCGGCACGCACTGTCGTCATGGACGCGACTGTTTCAGCCACTGGTGATCCGTCTACTATCGGCAGATACCAGATCGGGTGGATGCATACGCTCGTGTCCGACGAGCAGGAAGTGAACTACGTCGGCGGACAACGCGTGCGCCGCGAAGTGCCGGTGCCGATGCGCGCTCGTTCTTCGCCGTCCGAAGCCGATGTTCCGCCCTGGTCCAATCCGCCGGGTATTGTCACTGCCAGCCGGACCGCGCCGGTGACCACTTCGTTCAACATAGCGCCGTCGGCGACGATGGAGTTTTTGTTTGAAGAGCCAACTCTGCGCCGACCCACCGATCTCGGCATACATCCGCGCCAGGCTGAGAACCCGATCAACACTGCTCAGATCAATCGGACCTACAACGCGTGGGTCGTGGCTCGCCGCGACGATGCGCCGCTCGATCGCTTCAACACGCATTTCCTGCAAGGTCACGAGGCGCGCGTCACGCTGAACGTCGACGTCGTCGGCGACCAAACGACCGCGAATGTTCGATCGACCGTCGACGACACGAATCTGGGAGATCCGGCACCGATGCAACTGCGCGGCAGTACCGAAGACCAGGTGTCGAGCGACGATCGAATCGTCGAGGTCGCTCCACCGACGCCGCGAGGCCAGGTGCAAAACGCGATGACGATCGCTGAGGTTCGTGCGCGAGTGAGGGAAGTCGCCGACGAACTCGAGCCGTTGCGTGAAGCACTTCATCTCGATGGACGAATCACGGTCCGAGTAAATTTCGACCGCGCCACGGGTCGCATGGTTATCCATACCGAACGTCGACCGGCAACGTCGGTGGAGGAAAACGGCACGGATGAAGAGCGAGAGGGAGTGGGCGAGGCCGGACGGCGACAACTGGCGCGCGAGTTTATGGTTCGTTTGCGTAAAGATCTCGTGCTGGCGCCGAACCAGCATGAGATGGTTCCGACGTCTTTCACCTCCTTGCCGTCGTTTAATGATCGTCGCCGGCGTCGTGGATCGCCCGATCCATACGCGGCCGAGCACGGCATCGGTCTCCTGGCTCAGATACGTGAACAGCAGGAGCTCGATCGCAGCCAGGAGCAACTCCGCAACCAGCCGAATGTTTACGATCCGACCTTCTCGCCGGACGTGCAGGTCGAATTGGAAAGGGAGCGTTACTGCTTCAACTTCACGGTGTCAGGAGTCGATATCGACAGCGTTTGTGTCGATCCCACGATGCGTACCGAAGGATGCGTGCGGGCGTTCCCGGCGCAGACTTTCACGCTTCGATCGGACCCGAGGTTTGTTACTCAGCAACTTAACGGGGAAACGTTCGAATCGCCAGTTGCGCTCAGAGTTACAACCTTCCCGATGCGGTTCATCATGTTCACTCCGAGGGAGAGCCCCGGAGGAGACACGTTCAATCACGAGATGCACCACATGATCGACTCATTTAATCAGGTGCAAATGGTTAAGGAGCGAATGGCGCGTCGTATTCGGGCACGGTTGATACAGATCCGGAGAATGGCCGCGGAGAACCCGCGGTTGAAGGGTTCGTTGCTCTCGCGACAAACGATCCTGGAGATCGTGGCCCAGGAGAACCGTCCGTTTCAGGAGTTCTTCGGTGGAGCTTTTGAGCGGCGAGGAGGCGAGATGCATACACGCGAGGCGAGGCAGGGAGGGCTCCCGCCATACCGCACCGCTTTGCCGCGCGAGTGGAATACCTTCCGCGAGCCACCACTACGCGGCGGGACAGCGGGCAGCTTCGACCACCGGCCCTGTCCGTAATCACGCCCGCGGTTTACCGCTCTTTCACGGCGGCGACACGGGTTCGATTCCCGTACGGGACGCCAAACGTTTCAATCATTTACAAAGAGGCCAATTTCGCCGGGGGTCCATTAAGCCAGACGCCCACTTCAGGCTGCGCGATTTGATGAAATGCCAGTGCCTGAGCCCAAGTGTTCAGATGCGCAATGTAAAGCAGGATGATGACAACTTCATCTTCCGCTTCATCTTTTATAACGAGTTCACTGTTTACGCTTGGGCGATTCCAACTTAGCTGCAATGGCGGGTTAAAGAGCAAGCAAATCCGTTTACTCACCGCACTCGGCTTACAGATAATGCTTACCATGTATGAAGAATGACAAAAAATGCGACAAAACGATTGATGTCTAGTACATCTTACTTTTACCCGCCATATCGGAAATACGCAAAAGCAAGCTCACAAAACGGTAACGCCAGTGCTCTTAGTCACCCTAAAAAACGACAATCTACACACCCCTCCCGCCCGGGGACGCAGGAGCGATGATTGTTCCGTTTCAGTCAGACAAACACAATGGGCGTCCCTTCCTCTCGCGCTTTACTAATCAAGTCACTCATGTCATTCAAGAAGTTTTCAAGAGCTGATGATCTTCCAGCGGGGTTTTCTCTAAGAATCTTGATCTCTGCTTCCAACCCATCCAATTCTTCGAGGTCTACACTGTCGCCAGAATGAGACCCGCTATACAGCACTTTACTAAAAAGAACCGAGTCCTCGCCGAGCAGTGGCAAGGCTTCTTCTGCGATCCAACCGATTAAACTGGCATTACCCAGTCTCCTATGAAGAGCTGGAGTATCATCTAAGGAAAGCTCGGTGGGGTTGTCTGTGAGCAACCCATTAACACTTGCAGCTCGACGATAGACAACAGCATCCAATCCCATTACGTACTCAATCCTTCTTTCCTAGTATGTGACGGTTCCACCTTTGGTTAACACTGTAACCCGCCCCTGTAACCCGCCGATGTTTCCTTCCGCCCGAAGAATCTGTTGTAGTGCGTCCGCGGGATCAATTCCAACGTTTCTAGCATCGACCAAAATATGTTGACCCTGTTTGGACGCATTCTGAATAGCATTTTTCAGAGTGTTTGTGCCAGCAGCAGTTAGCGTTTTCAGCTCCGTAACAGCTCCGTCAATCACGAAGTCGGCAGTTTTTCCCGCTCCGCGCGCTATGATCTGTACATTCTTTCCTGATGCGAGTAGCTCTTGCACCATGGACCTTTCGGCCTGTGTCAAACCCTTGAGACTTCCAGTAAGCACGCCCTGAGCCGCTGCTCGGGCTGATCCTTTGGCAAAGAACCCTGTCGCCCCTTGCAACGCGCCTTTTGCGAGTCCACCAACGGCTTGTACAGCTTTGGCGGCGGGGAGCACCGTCAAATAAAATTCCATGCTGGTATCTACCAGGCCGCCGCGGTTGTTTGTGAAGAAAACTTTCGGTGCTCCGCTAAAATCAACGATCGTGTTGGCACCCAAACCGCCCGAACCGTAGGCTTTTTTAAGGTCGGTTGAGTAGTAATCTCGTCCCGTTTCCTTGTACAAAAACTCTGACAAGGTCTCCCAGGTATCACCTTCTTCCCATTGAATGAATCTCTTGCCGTTGTTTTCCGGATCAACCCATTTCCAGCGCCCGGAAGGATCCGTGTACATTAGAGGATTGTTCCCCGCGTACGTATAGAGGTTCCAACTCTGCGGATCACCGTCACTTTGATCAGCAAATGGCGCGTCCGCGCTCGTGAATCGACCTTGAATTGAGGAACGGTACCTATGGATGAAGTAATCCAGGCCCGTTTCGATATCGCGTTCCTTTGCAGTGAAGTGCTGCCTCAGCTTATCGGCGCGTTGATAACCTTGTTCCGTCCGTACTAGTTCCTCGCCGAAGGGCAAATAGTCGTGGCGCGAGACGTTCGCCAACTCGCCGCTCTGATCAAAGATCATGCGAGGGGACCCAAGGTGATCGCTAACGAGCCAGTAAACACCGCCGAAAGCACCGGTATCGGCTGGACCATAAGCTTCCACTTCGGTGATGCGACTGTAGCCGTCGACGGATGCGTTTGTCAGTACACGGATTTTGCTCGTGGCGATCGGTGAGAACTGGAATTTGAGCCAGATTTTGTCATTGCCTGTGACGCTCGCACCAGGTATGGCGATCCAATTAGAGCCATTCCAATACTGCACCTCATAACCCGTTAAGCCCCAAAGCGTGAAGGTCGTTGACGCCGTTGGTTCCGCGGCGTTCGCCCAGTTGTCCTGCAAAGTAAACACATCGACTTCGTTGATCGTTTTCACTGCTCCGAAGTCGATCTGAAGCCAGTCGGGAAACGGCGGCCCGGAGTCATTCCAACCTCCGCCGTTGGTCCAGTTCAAACTCTTGCGATCGCCATTGTTTGCGCCTGTTGGTCCATAGCCCGCGTTGGCGCTGTTCGAGGCCGTTGCACTTGCTCCCATCGAACCAAGGGCCAAGTTGTAACGGGGTGCCGGTGATGGACCAGTCCACGCTTCTACTTCTGTCAAACGGCTGTAATTGTCGGGTGAACTACTGGACAATACTCTGATCTTCGTTGTCGTGAGCGGGGCAAATGTAAATTTCTTCCAGACTCTATTGTTGCCGTTGACGCTGGTGTCCGGGACGGGCGCCCAAGCCGATCCGGTCCAGTACTGCACCTCGTAACCCGTAAGACCGCCGACAGAGAACGTCATCGACTCAGTCGGTTCGACTGGCGCGTTGTAATTGTCCTGTAAAGTAAAGACGTCAATCTCCCTGATCGTCTTACTGCCGCTGAATTGCACTTCCAACCACGCCGGAAAGCCTGCGCTCGCCGTAGACCAGTAACCGTTCTGCCACACGTACAACCCTTTGCGGTCGCCGTTGATCGCGCCGGACGCCGCAAAGCCTGAAAATGAGGATGAAGCTGTCGCGGTCGCGCCGTTTGCAGCCGAAGCCACATTCACGGGCACCGTGACAGGTTCAGCCGTGATCAATAACTGTCCGTTGCGATAGCCGAATTCCTTTTGCGGCGTGTCGTCGTCACCAGCCGGATACTCGGCAAGCAACTCACCACTGAAACCATAAACCTGCCACGTCTCGACGCCATCAACCGTGCGTTTAATCCGATTACCCGAAGCATCATAGGCATAGAGTTGCGCCTGGTTGTTCCCCCACGCGTATGTGATCTTGTTCTCGGCGTCGTACTTGCGTTCACCTGCGCCGGTGTAGGTATCGTTCTTGAGGTTGCCGGCTTCGTCATACTCCATCACGCCTGATTGCCCTACAGGCACAGCCAAACGGTTCGTGGTTTCATCCACCGTGAATTCTTTCTTGTTGAGTCCATCGGTAGTGGTGTTCTTGATAGTGCGATTGCCCCAGCGATCGTAAGCGAACTCCTGCTTCCATTGCGGGTCGCTCGATATGGTCGGTATGAATTCGCTTGCTGAACTGAGCCGGCTCAAACTGTCGTAGTCATGATGCTGAACGCGAGTGTCGTAGCCCGGAATGAGGATCTGCTGACTCCTCAGGTTGCCGTTGTTATCCGGCGTATTCACGCCAGAACAAATCCCGGTGCATAGGGTGCTGTAGCCATTTACGATAGCGCCGAGGTTGGCGGTAAAGTCGGTTGGCCCGGAGTAGGTCGTACTTTCACGAATCTCGGCAAGTTGGCCGCGGACGTTGTAAAACAGTTTGTTGTAGATCGTGGTATCGGTGCCAAACTGCTCCTTCACAATTGCGCCGAATGGTGAATAGAGGATTCCCGTGGAGTACGTGCGTGGGGCGCCACCCAGGTTTCCGCCTAAACTGCTCAATCTTCCCGCTTGGTCATATGTAAGGTTGACAGTGCGATCAGATGGATATTTCAGCAAGGTGCGCGAGGAAGCCCGATTATAGGTCGCCTCTATTTTATAATTCACGGTCCCGGTTTGTTGGAACTTGAGTGTTGTACGGCCAAGCACATCATAGGCGAAATAGTCGCCGTTAGTGCCACCGCCGTAAGTCTGGGCCACTAAGCGTCCAAGCGAAGACCCGCGTGAATACAAAGGTGCTGTGCTCGGCAAGGGCTGCGAGTCGTAGAAATACTTCGACTCGCTGGTGGCTCCGACCGCCGCAGGCAGCGCAGGAATGTTGTGAGTAGTCTCTAAAGTCGAAGTTGAGCGGTTATACCAACGGCGTGTCAGCCGATTAAGCCGATCGTATTCATAATGTGCAGAGACATTGCGTGCATCAGTTTTAACCAGCAGATTGCCATTATTGTCGTATTGATAATTAACTGTGCCACTCTCGGGATTGATGGCGGTCGTTAACCGCTTCAAAGAGTCGTAAACGAACGTACGTGTCTGCGCCCCCTGAGTGACTCCCACGAGATTATCCAACGCGTCATACGAATACGTTGTCTGGTAATTAACGCCACTCGGATCTTCGTAAATTTCGATCAACCGTCCCAACGCGTCGGTAACACTCTTTCTTGCTTTTCCGGCCTGGTCCGTTACCGTAAGACTGGTGCCGCTGTAGGAGCTGCTCACTACTGCGTTATCCGGTGTCATAACTGAGATAACACGTCCCAACCCGTCAAATGTTTGGGTGGTCCAGACCGCGGTCTCATTCTGCCGATGTGGGTTTGAAGTTTTGAAGGGCCGACCGAGTATGTCGTATTGAGTTTTGTGGACAATGTAGTTTGTGCCGTCTTCGTAAGTACGAGATTCGATTGCGCGCCCTAAACCGTCCAACAAAGTCATCGACTTCAGCACGTTATCGTCAAAGGAATTAAGATCGGACGTCACGGTAATCGTTCGAGCCGCATCGTCGTAGCTATAGCTCGTCTGAGTTTTAGCGGTTGGATCAGTGGCGGCGCGGATAACCTGTTTGAGTCTATTTAAAGGATCGTTGTAGCTGAAAGTAGTTTTTTGTCCGTTTGCCTCTACTTCAGCGGTGACGAGCCCAGTCGTGGAATCAAATTCGGTGGTGCTGCTTAAAGATTCTAATGGACCACCGCCGTCGGGATCGGCGCTGAACGTCGAAGTCGGATACGCACGCTGATGAGTCCCCGCATACTCAATGCGGGATGGATTGCTGAGATCTGTATCACGTGCATCCCAGACGTTTCGCACACTCCCGCATTGATCGTACTGCGTATGTACAGATGAATATGAATTTGTAGTGCTGAGCCAAGTGGAAACTGTGGTGGCATTGCCACGCGCGTTCGTGCCGGGATCAAGCCAACCAGTCACATGACCATAGGTCAATAAAGGGAAAGACGTTTCATCGTAGCTGATAGAACTCTGCGCTACTAAGTTGCCGGCCCCGTCAAGCACGCGGGTGGCCACGGGCAGCGTCACCAGATGCCGATCACGATAGTCGGTATTGTTTGTTAAGTAATCTGTTTCTTCCGTGCGCAACAATGTGCCATTGGAGATCGCTGTTATAGCAGCGGTTTGCGCCGTCGTCTGGCTAAGAGAGACAAAGCCGTAGCGTCTGGTACTGATGACATTTAGATCGGCGTCATAATCCATTTCCGTGGCCGTCGCCAGCGCATTGCCACCGGTGTCTAAGATGATATCCACCTGTCGGTTTACTCGTGGGTTGCGTTTCGCAGTTGCGTGGCCGCCGCTAAGTGGACCGCTGTAGTCCCAATTTGTCAGCGCGCGTCGCAGCATCGCACCGCCTTGCGCTGCGGGCGCGTAAACGCGCTCATCGTAGACCATGCCGGCGCGCGGATCTTCTAAGCCAAAGACCACCGTACCCGCCTGCGCAGTCGGGATCAGGTAACGGACAGTAACCGTGCCATCCGGTGCCGTCGTCGTCACCGCCGTCCCGGTCGAACTATAGGTCCAGGTTACTTCAGCACCAGCTAACCCAGTGGCGCTGACTCTTCGCTCCACCACGCCCCGGTTTCCCTGCGAGTAAGGCGAACCGATTGCTCCTAACGGTGTCAGCGATCCGTACCGAAAGCGTTCGTAACCGCCAGTGGGATAGACCACTCGCGTTATCTCTCCATACTGGTTGTAACCAAAGGTGTAGCTGGTCCCGTTCGGCAGAGTGATGCGCCGCAAAACCGTGGGGTTGAAAGTCAATGAACCACCTATAACGCGGCTGCCAGTTTCTGAGTTGAACAACGAGGGCGAATAGACGGCGTTGCCAAACTTGTCCGTATCGCCAACACGATGCAACACTGGCACTTGGCCCGTGGTGAGATCGGCATCAAGCACGTCTTCCAATTCCGCCAGTTCAAATGTGTAGCTCATGCTGGTGCCGTTGACCCCCGGAATCGAATGAGTCTCGCTGTGCACGAACGAGTTATGAAAAGTCGGCGCAACGATCTGTCGGCCCAACGTGTCCGTCTGGCTCAAAATGACGTTGCCATTGCGATCTATCAACTTCGTGGCGGTCCAATTCTGCACCTCGTAGCGGCTGCCATCCGGCAGATAAAGATTACCGGTTCCAGCCTGCGTCGTGACATACTTCAGGCGTGAGCTATCGACGGCATGATAGGTGCCGATAAAATTGTCCGTGCCCGATAGCACCGCGTCGCTGCGGCGTAATTCATGAATCGCGCCGCTGGGAAAGCGCACCGTCAAACGCGCAATGTAACGACCCTGATTCGGATCACCACTGCAACAGGCGAAGCCGTCCACGTTATATCGTTCAGCGCCATTTCCAACGCTTGGAAAGCCGCTGCTAAACGTCCAGCCAGCGACCGAATTCTCTGCATACTCAGGCGTGATGGTCGTATAGCACTCCGTGCCCGCTTCGATATCCGGGTTGTTGACGCAGTTGACCATGTTGCCGTTCACGTAGTCGTTATAATTGAGTCGCCACACCTTCGAGTTGTAATAGAGCGCCACCGGAAAGTTATTCCCAGCCCGTCCCGGATAGTCTGCCAAGGGGATTACCAGGCTCATACCCAGCGTTGCCGGATCGATACGCGCATCAATCCTCATCCCAAGGTCACGGTTGTTCTGTGTGTACTGTAGGTTCTGTTGTGCCTGGCATGATGTCGCACCGAGCATCGCGATAAAGATCCAGCAAAGGGCGGCGACTAGCATGGCTAATATTTGTGAGCATAGCTGCCTCTGCCGTTGGGATGGCGGCGTTGGTCCGAGATTGCTGATGATTGCTGTGCAACTGCGGGTGAATTGAGAGTTCGCGTCTGGGCAAATTGAGAACACTTGTTTCTCCGTCATTAAAATGTGTATTGCCTTTAGTGGATTCTTCCGCACTGGAGCGTGGGCGTATACAAATTCGAGGTGTCACTAGACTCGTGCTACTTACTGCGTGGGAATGCAGCCTAAAATCCGGCCCCTTTATAGGCTAAGAGCAGACACTTAACACTGTTTAAAAATCTTAGCAAGAGAAAAGCGAGGCTTTAGTCGAACTGCCTGCGCGGCGAGGATGCCATGACACTTCATCTCACTCAGGTTTCCAATCTCTATACGCTACAAGTCGCTGATCGTCTCGTTTCTGGGCGAACAAACGATCCGATGGCTAAAAAGAACGTCATCTATGCGGCTAGGGACGCTATAGTCACCTTAGGTTATACGGGCTTGGCTTACGACTTGGATTATCCAGATAGGTTAATCCCTACTGATGAATGGATAGCGTCCAAACTATTGGGAGGTCCGATTCCTCGAGTATTCGACGCTGTAAGACCGCCCGCGGGCGGTACCATACAAAACGCTCATTGGTTGTCGATCGGCCAGTCGATCCAACATCTCAAGAAGGAGATAGAAAAGGTATTCAAGAAGCTCCCGAGTACTCTGGCCAAACATCGCTTTGAGTTGATCATTGCAGGTTGGCTGCTGCCGAAACGAAGGTTCATTCGGCCGTTCGCAGCCGAAATCATAAAAGCACCTAACGAACGCTCACTGAGAGTCGAATTCCCAATGAGGGGTTGTCGTTTTGAAACACGTTTCGGTCTCTGGACCAACTTAAAACTCTTTCACGGAACCTGACATCCTCGTTATTTGGGATTGGTCAACAGATCGCTTCACTTTCAATTCTGAATCCTCACGCTTATAATCTCGCCGTCTCTGAAGTTCTTCACGTGCCTCGCCCCAGAAATGGTGACCCGATGTGCCCTCACGCTTCCAGAGGTGAGATTGTCTGGCCTGATTTAGAGTCTTCATACGTCGATGAGTTTGGCCGGATAGATCGAGCCGTTTATGAGATCGCCCGGCAGGTTTGGCCCGCCGTCGAGCCCGCAATCCGTCGCACACTTCGCGATTTGGACGCCGGGCAGCGAGTCATGATAAAGGCCGCCGCGCTCGTCTCTCGCAAACTCGACGAGGATCCGGAAAAACTCACGAACCTTCACGGGTACCTTTACCGAACATTCATCCGTTTACTGAACGAGGAATTTGAAAAGGAAGGGAAGCACGCCGAGTTCAATCGAGCAGTGCTTGCGAAAAACGAACTCGAGGCGCAACAGTCCGACGCCGCGATTTTCGAGAAGATCCTGATCAGCCAGCTTCTTTCACGCGCCGATGCGAAAACGCGAATCATCTTTCGACTTCTCCTGCTCGGACACACGTTTGAAGACATCGCGCGACAGCAGAACACGCAAAGCAATTACTTGCGCTCCGAGTGGAGCAAGGAACTTCGACGTCTCGCGGCGCTCATCGAAGCCGAAACGCACGAAACCGAACGGCACGCGCTGAAATTACGAAAGCGCCAATAATTTTTTTGGTGCGCTTTGGCTGGCTGGCACCCTTATGTATTTACAAGCGCGTTTGATTGACACGTGCCGCTCAACCCGTTTTAACCTGCGATAGCCCAGCTACCCGCACGACCTCAACATTCTTGATAACCCGACGGAAGGAACACCATGCGAAGAACCTCGACCTCGCTTCTCGTCCTAACTCTCCTCGCACTCTGCGCTTACGCCACTCTCTTTCAACCTTCACGCGCGCAAACCAACAGCACGGCGCCGCCGAACCCAGTCTCGGAGGACCAGGGTCCGAAACAGATGGCGAAGCTGGTCCGAACGGCCAAAAACTCAGGCGCAGTTTTTGAACAACGACAGTTAAGCCAAACAGAAAATCGCCTGGTTCAGACCAGCAACCAGATGCAACAGCGGTTGGCGACCGTGCTCGACGATGCAGTCGTGTTTGATCTCAACCGGGCGTCTGTATCAGAACTGATGGCGAACAACGTCGACTTCCTCACGTTGTCATTACCCGATGGCCACGGATCGACCGTCGATCTCGATCTGATCAAGGTGGACATCTTTGCCGCCGGCTTCTCGATCAAAACCGCGGCGCCGACTTCCGAGCGCCTCGACAACGCCCGCGGCGTTCACTATCGCGGAATCATAAAAGGCAACGAGCAATCGCTCGCCGCAATCAGCATCTTCAACAACGAGGTCGCCGGCTTCTTCAGCAGCGCCGCCAACGGCAACTCAGTCATCGGACGACTCGGCGGCGACAATCCTTCCGACACGCACATCGTTTACGCGGAACAAGATCTGAAAGTCGATCGTGAGTTTAGTTGCGCAACGAGAGACGACGGCACGCCGCTGCCGCAGTCTGTGCTGCAAGCGCCAACAGAACTTCCGGGTCAGTGCATTCGCATTTACATCGAAGCCGATTTCGACCTGTTTCAGAATAAGGGCAGCGTCACGGCGACAGCGAATTACGTGATCGCGTTGTTCAATCAATCGGCGACGCTCTTCGCCAACGACGGTCTGTCAGTCACGATTTCCGAGATCTTAGTTTGGAATGTGCAAAGCCCGTATGCGGGACTGACAACCAGTTCCGCGATCCTGTCGAAGTTTCAGCAAATCAGAACTTCCTTCAACGGAGACTTCGGACACCTTCTCGCCGTGCGCAACACGGGCGGTATTGCCGCAACTATAAACGGTTATTGCGCAAGTGCCGCCATACGCGAATGCTATAGCGGCATCGATCCCTTTTTCTCCAGCGTGCCGACTTATTCGTGGTCGGTCGAGGTCTTCACTCACGAACTGGGCCACCTGTTCGGCTCTCCGCACACGCACGCGTGCGTGTGGAACGGAAACAACACGTCGATCGACGGTTGTGGTCCGTCCCTGGGCTTTTTCGAAGGTAGTTGCAGCCAGGCGCCGATTCCCCCCAACGGCGGAACGGTCATGAGTTATTGCCACCTGACGGGCGTCGGCATCAACTTCACGTTCGGCTTTGGTCCACAACCACGAAGCGTCATGGCCAACCGGCTCGCTAATGCGACATGTCTCACGAGTTGTGGTTTCGCCATCGGACAAGGCGCGCCGAACCAGCAGTTGTTCGTCGACGCGGCGAATCGCAGCGGCTTCCTGCAATTCGCCAAACAGCCGCCGCTCAACGTGGTCCATCGCTGGAACTGCGGAAACTGCGATCCGAACAATCCAACCTGGGGCAAAGGACTGATTCAGGATTTCGAGGACGTCACTCCCGGCGTTCACGACGCGTTGATGCTTGCCGACACAAACACCAACTTCGTCGCGCAGATCTATGGCGGGATGTGGGACAAATTCTTCCAGCTCGGCGCGCTTGAATACAACTTCGCCAACTCGCGCATGATCGGCTATCCACTCGCCGATCGTAACTGTTCCGATGTCAATCAGAGTTGCTTTACGGATGCGCAACTCGTTTCGTCGTTCGCGACCTCCTACCACTATCAACGTTTCCAGGGCGCAATCTTCTTGATGCATCGCTCCGGGGCAAGAAACGGACAGACATTCGAGATCCATGGTCCAATCCGCGCTCGCTGGGACACACTGCAAGGACCAACGGGCACCTATGGCCTGCCGATCTCGGATGAGTATGCGTTCAATAGCAAGCGACGCAGTGACTTTGAGGGCGGATCGATCTGTTTCAATCCCGCCACGAATCAAACGGAAGACGATTGCGCGGGCATTCCTCCGACGCCGGTCGCACAGCCCGCGACCAACGTCGCGAACACCAGCTTCACCGCGAATTGGGGAAGCTCAACGGGAGCGACCGGCTATCGTCTCGACGTCTCGACCAGCAGTACGTTCTCAACCTTCGTCACCGGTTTTCAAAATCTCGACGTCGGTAACGTGCTGAGCCGTAACGTGACCGGACTGACGGCAGGCACGAACTATTTCTATCGTGTTCGCGCATACACCGCGACCGGCACGAGTGGTGATTCAAACACGATTCCAGTCACAACTACGGGCAGTTCGGTGCAAGTGACGGTGCAGACCAATCCGACGGGTCGATCGTTCACCGTCGACGGTGTGACCTTCACGTCTGCGCAAACATTTAGCTGGGTTCCCGGTTCGAGTCACACGATCAGCACCACGACGATCCAGGACGAACTCAACGGCTCACGTTTTTCATGGTCCAACTGGAGCGACGGCGGATCGATCTCGCATTCAGTTTCGCCGACGGTCAACACCACTTACACGGCGAACTTCAACGCGCAGTTCTTCCTCACGATGACCACCGAAACAGGCGGCACGGCAACTCCGTCGAGCAATTGGTTCAATAGTGGTCAGATCGTAACAATTACCGGAACACCCAACGCGGGTGTCAGCTTTAACGGCTGGTTCGGGACTGGCAATGGCTCGTATTCGGGTTTCGCCAATCCGGCGACCGTTACAATGATTGGTCCCATCACACAGAAAGCGCGCTTCATCGATGGACCAGCGGCGGTTTATGACCCGGTGTTGAAAGCGCCGCGATGCGGAGAGCCAGGCAAGATATGCGATTCGGGTTCGCTGCTTAACGGCCGCGATACGATGAGTTTCGGGAACGAGCCAAACCAGCCCAACACAATCAACAATTCGTGCGCGGATGGTACTTCCGGCTCGTTTCACCAGGACGAATCGCTCGATCACCTTCGAGTCTCGACCGTGGATGAGTCGAACTTCGCGCCCGGAAAGCAGATCATAATCGAGGCCAGCGTCTGGGCGTTTTCAGCGTCAAACGCGCTCGATTTGTATTACGCAACTGATGCTACCAATCCGAATTGGGTCCTGATCACCACGATCCAGGCCACGTCGTCCGGCGCGCTGAGTATGTCCGCGGGTCACACGATTCCCGTCGGCGGCAGCGCCACGCAGGCGATCAGGGCCAGGTTCCGTTTCCAGGGCTCAGCGTCGCCGTGCCTGGCGTCGAGCGGTTTCGACGATCATGACGATCTGATCTTTGCGGTGAAAGGCATAAACGTCGCGCTGCCTGCGAATGGTGGCGTGGCGAGTGCGTCGTCGACGTTCTCGAATAACTATCCCGCGTCGAATGTCATCAACGGTGAACGCGCCGGAGCAAACTCGAATACTGGCGGTCTGTTCAACGGCTGGATCGGCAGCACCGGAACATTCCCGCAGTGGGCGCAAGTCGATTTCGGCCAGCTACGAAGCATTCAGGAGATCGACGTCTTCACGGTCCAGGACAACTATCCGAATCCTTCACCTCCGACGACTGCCATGACGTTCAGTCTGTACGGGTTGCAAGGTTACGAAGTGCAGTCTTGGAACGGATCGAGTTGGGCCACGATCCCGGGCGCGAATGTTACCGGCAACAACAAGGTGTGGAAGCAGTTCACGTTCCCGACGATTTCGACGAGCAAGATCCGAGTGCTGACGCACGCTTCGCCTGATTCGTACAGTCGCATAACCGAGATCGAGGCGTGGAGTGACTTGTCGCCCCCGCCGTCGATGAACGTCGCGTTGGCTGTCAACGGTAGCGCTGCGATCGCGTCGTCGACGTTCTCCAATAACTATCCGGCCTCGAATACGATCAACGGCGAACGCGCTGGAGCGAATTCGACGACCGGAGGTCTGTTCAACGGTTGGATCGGCAGCACCGGCACGTTCCCGCAGTCGTTGCAGATCGAGTTCGGACAGATGCGAAGCATTCAGGAGATCGACGTCTTCACGGTCCAGGACAACTATCCGAATCCTTCGCCGCCGACGCAGGATCTGACGTTCAGCCTGTATGGGTTGCAGGGTTACGAGGTGCAGTATTGGAACGGATCGACCTGGGTGACGATCTCTAACGGCACCGTCACTGGAAACAACAAGGTGTGGAAGCAGTTCACGTTCCCGACGATCACGACGCAAAGAATCAGAGTGCTGACGAGCGCGTCGCCTGATTCTTACAGTCGCATAACGGAAGTTGAGGCGTGGAGTAACTCGCCGCCACCGTCGACGATCAACGTGGCGCTGCCGGCGAACGGTGGCGCGGCGAGTGCGTCGTCAACGTACTCGAATAACTATCCGGCGTCGAATGCCATCAACGGCGAACGCGCAGGAGGGAGTTCCACAACTGGAGGTCTGTTCAACGGCTGGATCGGCAGCACCGGAACATTCCCGCAGTGGCTGCAAGTCGACTTCGGTCAGGTCCGCAACATCCAGGAGATCGACGTCTTCACGGTCCAGGACAACTATCAGAATCCTTCGCCGCCAACACTGGATCTGACGTTCAGTCTGTACGGATTGCAAGGTTACGAGGTGCAGTACTGGAACGGATCGAGTTGGATAACCATCCCCGGCGGGAATGTCACGGGGAACAACAAGGCGTGGAAGCAGTTCACCTTCGCGACGATCTCGACGCAAAGGATCCGCGTGCTGACAAACGCGTCGCCTGATTCCTACAGCCGCGTTACTGAGATCGAGGCGTGGAGTTCCAGTCCGTGATGCGCTAAGAAGCCGTTTCGATCTCAAAACGACAACGTGGGCGATCGGTGCGGTCGCAGCGTTCGACGACGGGGGCTTTGACGATTTCGGCGACCAAAGTCTCCGCGAGGCGACAGACTTCGGGATGGACCGTCACAGCGGCTGCGAGGGGGCAGCCGCTGCTCTTGATCACGATCTTGTCCTCAGTTTGCTCGACCTCCGCCGCGCCGCCAATTCCTTCCAACACCTTGAGGGCTAACTGAACACGGCCTTCGAGACTCAAGCCGTTGCCGTTCGACGTGTCGGACGCAACCGCCCGACCAACCTCGCGCAGCACGTCCTCGATCTCCGCCGGAGTCAAACGATGCTTCAAGACGGTAATGAGCTGGTTGAGTAGCGCGTCGTAGGCTTTGGGAAAGAGACGATCTGCTTCCTCGGTCAGCGCGTAGGTGAAGTGTGGTTTGCGCGCGCCGCGTCGAAAGCCGGTCTGGCGGACAAGCCCGTCTCGCTCGAGTGTGGCGAGATGCGATCGGACGGCGTTGTCGGTCAGTTCGAGCTTCGACGCTAACTCTTCAACCGTGCAACTCGACGCGCGCAGCATCGTGACGATCTGCCCGCGAGTGCTTTCGAAGAAACGCCTGTCTACATTCATCAGCTCTTATCCCTCCGCAGACCGCGAATCCGAACCCTGCTCCCCTCGCGCAACCACCGGATTTTAGCCACTTTTCACAGAAAACACAAATAGTCAAATAAATGCTTGACTTATTATGTAAGAGGAGTATTTTAAAACTGCTCACGCATTACAGCGCAATTCTTCTTCAGGAGACGCAGGAACATGGCACAGTCATTAAGTTCTTCCGCACCTTTAACTTCCGCCCACGCTGCAACCGCCGCAGTCGCAAATCCAGGTTATCAGGCATTCCAGATTCTGCGACTCGGATTTACCGTCGCTCCAATCGTGGCCGGACTCGATAAGTTTCTTAACCTCCTCGTGAACTGGGAACAATACCTTCCTGGTTTTATCAAGACCCTGACCGGCGGCCACGGACACGAGTTGATGCTCGCAGTAGGCGTCATCGAAATCGTGGCTGGCCTTGGAGTCGCCTTCAAACCCCGCTTGTTTGCTTACGTTGTGTCGGCGTGGCTGCTGCTGATAGTGGCCAATCTACTCATGATTCCCGGCTATTTCGACGTCGCGTTGCGCGATTTTGGGCTTTCACTCGGCGCGTTCGCACTCGCCCGACTCAGCCAGGAATACGACCGGCTCTAACCGGCCGTCCGGAAAGGAAGGAATAAGATGTCAGGCTCAACCACACGCAGTGAGGGCAGGCTGAAGAAGATCGCATTGGTGCTCTTCATCGCTGCCGGAATGACGGTCTTTCTCGGTACACGGAGCGACGCAAAGTGGGCCGACGGTCAAAATTACGGTAAAGGCAAACTCACGGATTCCGAACGCCAGATCGACGCGAACGCGGATCGGATGCTCACGGAGGGCAAGCAGACGTTTCGCTTCGACACTTTCGGCGACGAAGCATTCTGGACAGATGCACTACAACTCAATCGCGCCATCGCAGGCGCGAACCTCGGCGGTGTTGGTCCAGGCGTCAGCCCGGCGACAGCGCTTGCGGTCGGATTGAAAGTCGATCTGGACGCGTTGCCGCAACCGCTCATCGCGCAATTGAAACAGGGTCGAGTGGATCTCAACGATCCCGCTACGACACTCGCGCTAATCAAACTCAACGCCGTTCTCGGTGTTAAAGGCACTGTCAGCGGCAACACGCTTCAATCTGTCGGGATCACTTGTGCTCTCTGTCATTCGACAGTTGACGACTCTTTCGCGCCCGGCATCGGCCATCGTCTCGACGGTTGGGCCAATCGCGATCTCAACGTCGGCGCGATCATCGCTTTGGCTCCGAATCTTCAGCCGGTCGCCGATCTGCTTGGCGTGAGTCAGGATACGGTTCGCGCGGTGGCGCGGAGTTGGGGACCAGGGAAGTTCGACGCGGAGTTGTTCCTCGACGGCAAAGCTTTTCGTCCTGACGGAAAATCGGCGGCAACCTTGCTCCCGCCGGCTTTCGGTCTGGCCGGAGTGAATCTTCATACGTGGACTGGCTGGGGATCAGTGACGCATTGGAACGCCTTCGTCGCGAATCTCGAAATGCATGGTCAGGGAACTTTCTACGATCCACGTTTGAACGACGCGGCGAAGTTTCCGATCGCGGCGGCTAACGGTTTCGGCAACGTGCGCAGTAATCCGGATCTGATCACAGCGAAACTGCCGGCGCTCCAGTTTTATCAACTCGCAATTCCAGCGCCGCCACCACCGCCGGGGAGCTTCGACGCAGCAGCAGCAGCACGCGGCGCCACGCTCTTCAACGGAACAGCAAAATGTTCGACGTGCCACGTGCCTCCGATCTTTACGGAGCCGGGCTGGAACATGCACACACCCGCGGAGATCGGAATCGACGACTTCCAGGCGAAGCGTTCGCCCGACGAACGTTATCGAACCGCACCACTCAAAGGGTTGTGGACACACCAGAAAGGCGGTTTCTATCACGACGGGCGTTTCGCAACATTGCGCGACGTGATCGAACACTACAACACGTTCTTCAGCCTGAGCCTTACCGAGGCGCAGAAGACTGATCTCGTCGAGTACTTGAAATCGTTGTAAACGACTAACTTTGGTAGTGATGTCTTAGTTTGTTCAGCATTCTCTGCGTTCCGCAGCGACTCTGCGGTAAAGGAACCGCAAGAACAGATAACCGCGGCGACGCGGTGCAACGCAGAGAGGAAATTCACGACTAACTCTTTTCAATCTTCTGTCAGCTAGCTACTTCTCGTGTCAGCTAGCTGACAGAACTTTCAGGCCTCTCTCCACACAATCAGTAAACCGGGGCGTGGCCTTGCGCACGGGAGAAACGAATGACGAAGAAGGTAATCAACTTTACTCGCAGAGCCGAATTAAGGACGGCTGCAAAGACTATCGAACGAGTAGCTGCTGCACGGCTGCCAACCGAGACAGGCGAGTTTCGCATTATTGGTTTTCGCTCGTTGGTGTCTTCCGAGGAGTTCGTCGCGGTGGTCAAAGGCGAGCTGAACGCGGACCGAGCGAGTCTCGTTCGGATTCATTCACAGTGCATGACGGGCGACGTGTTCGGCTCGATCAAATGTGATTGCGGGCGACAACTCGAGGCAGCCATGAAGCTGATCGAAAGAGAAGGACACGGCGCGATCGTCTACCAGCAGCAGGAAGGCCGCGGCATCGGCATCATCAACAAGATTCGCGCCTACGCGTTGCAGGACGAGGGCGCGGACACCATCGAGGCGAATGAGCGACTCGGTTTCGAGGCCGACCTGCGCAGCTACGACCAGTGCGCTGAGATTCTGCTGGCGCTCGGTCTGCGCATCGTGCGCGTCATGTCTGACAATCCCGCGAAGATCCAGGCGCTGCGCCATGCGGGACTCGAAGTTGTCGAACGCGTGCCTCTCGCAGTCGAGCCGCATGATTTCTTCGTCGGTTACCTCAAAACTAAGAAGGAGAAGATGGGCCACCTTGTCAGCGTGGCCTGACACACTTGAATGGGAAGTAAAGACGTTCACATCGCAAACACTTCCGACTTGCAACCCGGCGAGATGAAAGAGTTCACGGTTGGTGAAACACGCATTTTGCTGGCGCGAGTCAACGACGGGTTCCACGCAGTCAGTGCGAACTGTCCTCACTATGGCGCGCCCCTCGCCGAAGGCGCGTTGTGTGGCACGCGGCTCGTCTGTCCGTGGCATCACGCTGTTTTCAATGTTGTGAACGGGGATCTTGAAGAACCGCCGGCGCTTGACGCGCTCGTCAGTTACGACGTGCGTGTCGAAGGCGAACGCGTCATGGTCAGTCTTCCGGAGATTACACAGGAACGACGACCGGTCGGCATGGTGAAACGCGACGCGCTCGCCGACCCGCGACAGTTCGTGATCATCGGCGCGGGTGCGGCTGGTTACGCGGCGGCGCAGACGTTACGCGAAGAAGGCTTCCGCGGAAGCGTTGTGATGATTACGCGTGAAGATCGTGTTCCGTATGATCGACCAAACCTCAGCAAGGATTACTTGCACGGTCACGCCGATCCCGAATGGATGCCGCTCCGCACGCCCGAGTTTTTCAGCGAACACGACATCAGCGTGGTTCTCAACAAGGAGGTCTCGCGCGTTGACGCAGCAGCGAAGACGATCACGTTCGACTCCGGCGAGACGATGGACTATGACGCGGCCCTCGTCGCGACTGGAGGCGCGCCTGTCCGTCTAAACATTCCCGGCTCGGATCTGAAAAACGTGTGTGCGCTGCGCAGCTTTGCGGACGCCGACTCGATTATCGAAACCGCCGGCCGTTCGCGTCGCTGCGTAGTCGTCGGCGCCAGTTTTATCGGCATGGAAGCCGCTTACAGTCTCCGCGAACGCGGGTTGGAAGTAACTGTCGTCGCGCCGTCAAGCGAGCCTTTCGAATTAACACTCGGCAGGGAAGTCGGCGCAGTGTTCCGCCGGCTACACGAGAAGCACGGCGTGCGATTCATGCTCGGTTCGATCGTGTATGGCTTCGAAGGGAGTCACAACGTCGAGGCGGTAACGCTCGACAGCGGCGAGCGTATCGAGACTGACATGGTCGTCGTTGGCGTCGGCGTGCGTCCGGCGACTCGCTTCCTCGACGGTGTTGAGATGGACCAGGCGGGCGCCGTTGTCGTTGATTCACGATTGCGTGCTGCTGACGGTCTTTACGCGGCGGGCGACGTCGTCAGTTTTCCTGACGCACGCACCGGCGAACGAGTACGCATCGAGCACTGGCGCACTGCGCAACAGCAGGGACGCATCGCGGCGCGTAACATGTTGGGCCACGATCTCGTCTTCGATCGGGTTCCGTTCTTTTGGACCAGGCAGTTTGACTCGGCGTTGTTGTACGTGGGCCATGCAACGTCATGGGACGAGATCATCTACCAGGGCGACGTCTTTCGCCACGACTTTCTGGCGTTTTATGTGAAAGACAATCGCGTGGTTGCGGTAGCCGGAATGAATCGCGATCGCGAGATGGCGGCGATCGAAGAGTTGATGCGTCTTGGGCACATGCCCTTGCCGGAACTGGAACTTCAAAGAGTGTAATGGCGGTCGCACAATCCTCATCGGCAAGGTTGATTGATTCCTCGCGTCACAGCTCACGTGTGGAAATCTTTTCCGTTTTTGACGCTCAGGAGATGAGCCGGATCGCAACGTATGCGCGCAGCCTGCGCAAAGCGCGCGGCGAGTTCATCTACCTGCCCGGCGAATCCGCTGATTTTGTCTACATCCTGCGACGCGGCCGAGTAAAACTATCGGTCCTGTCCGAATCGGGCAAAGAGATCGCGATCGACATCATTCAGCCGGGCGAGATCTTCGGTGAGTTTGCTTTGGTCGACGACGCGCCGCGCAGCAACATGGCCCAGGCGCTCGACGACATGCTTGTCTGGGTCTTTTCAAAACGAGACTTCACGCACCTGCTCGCTTCGCAACCGAAACTGGCGTTGAGTTACATCAGGCTCGTCGGCGATCGACGGCGTCGCATGGAGAAGAAACTGTCCGACATCACCTCGAAAGCTGTTTCGGCGCGCGTGTGCGAACTGTTGCACGAACTCTCGACGAGCGCCGCTACCGAAGTCGAAGTCAGCGACTACCTCGTGCCGCTCACGCATCACGACGTTGCCAGTCTCATCGGCGCGGCGCGCCAGACTACAACTACAGTACTTAACGATCTCGAACGTCGCGGCATCATCGAACTCGGCCGCGGTTGGGTTCGCGTCAAGTCTCTCAAGGAACTTCAGACGTACGTTGGGATGTTGTTCACGATCGTCGTTCCGACTTTTTTCTCTGCTGTGTCAGCCTGGTGACACTCGTGTCGCCTCGCTGACATACCTCCAGCGCTTCTTCGTTCAACATGCCTCACCATCACCTCGCATTTCGATTAGAACGGATAACGCAACAAGGAGAACCGACCCATCATGAGCACGAGCTTGAAGAATTCAAAATGGCCTTTACTGGCGTTCGCGCTGACAATGACAGCGCTGATCATCGGCCTCAACCTAACAACCAGTGTGTCCGCCGACGGAAGCGACCTCGGCACGTCGCCCTTCGACTTCAGCGATGCCGCTTATCGCGCACACGGCATCATCCCCGAAAACATCGTCCTGCGTGTCGGCACCGCAGCTCGCGGCGGTGACTTTGTCATCGACAACAGCAACACCGATCCGAATCGCAGCAACGTTCGCACGATTGAAACAACACCCGGCACTACCGGCTCGAGCGGTCTGACTTACGCAAACATTTTTGGCGTCCTCAACTCGGCGAGTTTCGAGCGAAACGCCAGTGGTCAACTAACCTCCCGCGGGCAGGTGGCATTCGACACGGCTGAGCGGTTCCGCGTTTTCATTTTCCCGAAAGCGTCGAATGGCTCAATCCTCGATCCATTCCTTCCGAACAAACGACAGGACAACGTCTTCGATACACGCGACGGCTATTTCTCCAACGATCCGCTTGGCATGTGGGTGGCCGTTTGGGTGGTCTACACACCGAAGGCTTTCACGTCCGCGGGACGTAAGGAACTCGATCCGATCGCTGCTACGAACGGCCGCGATCTCGACGGCACCGCGATCCTGACGAGCCCTTCGCAGATCGACAATCTCGCGTCGAAGGGTTTGATCGAACTGCGCACGCGGCCGGTTGACGATCCTGTGTTCCGCTGGGTGATCTGTCCGATTCCCGAAGATCCGCGCGACGGCTTTATTCGTCCCGACGCTTTTATCCGCGACGTGAAACGCGCCGACGGAACAGCAGTATTTCCGGCACTCGGCAACAACTTCCGTTGCTTGCAGCAGTCTGGCGACTGGTGCAACTAAGCTCTTCCATCCCTTCCAAGCACGAGTAGTGTCCAAACCCGCGCAGTGGCTTTCTCTACGCCGCCGCGATCTGCCCTGTGTGTCAGGACACTACTCGCCTGGACCATCTCGAAAGTATGTAAAAGGAGCAACGCAATGGCGAACATCTCGAAGATCAATAGAAGAGCGGAGCGGGAAAAGCAGCAAGCCGCCAAAAACAGGCGCGAGATCGTCGCGGCCGGGTTAAGCCGGCGCGAGATGCTGAGATTGGGTCTGCTTACCGGCGCCGGTCTGCTCATCCCCATGTCCGGTTTGAGCGTGCGGGCACGCACGAGCGCCGGCAATCTGGTTAGTGGTGGCAGCAGCGGCAGTGGCAGTGGTCCAAGCAGTCCACCGACCACTCCCTTTGTCCAGCCGTTCACGCGCATGACGGTCAAACAACCGGTCGCGACGCTGAACCCCACGCCGACAATCGCGCCGAATACCGCGGGCGGTGAAGGACGCACGATCGCGCATCAGGCTTTTAATCAGTTCGCGCCGGTCAAGTTCTACGAAGTCGAACAACGACTGGCGAACATCATCACCCATCCGGCGTTGCCGCCGCAGCCGCTCTGGGGTTTCGACGGCCTGGTTCCCGGACCGCTTTATGTCGAGCGTTACGGCCGTCCGATCCTCGTGCGTAATTACAACAACCTGCCGGCCAACAACGGCGGCTTCGGCAAGAACCTCGTCACGACGCACCTGCACAACGGACACACCCCTTCCGAGTCGGACGGCAATCCCTGTCACTTCTTTGGACCAGGGAAATTCTATGACCAGCATTACCCCAACGTCCTCGCCGGAGTGAACTCAACACATATCGATACCGGCGGCGACATCCAGGAAGCGATGAGCACGCTCTGGTATCACGATCACATGCACGACTTCACTTCGCAGAACGTCTACAAAGGACTGGCGGGCATGTATCTGCTTTTCAACGATTACGACACCGGCGACGAGACCACGGGTTTTCACCTTCCCTCGTTCGGCGACGGCGCCAGCGACGACAGCAACTTCGACGTGCCGATGGTTTTCAGCGATCACCTCTATGATTCAGAGACCGGCATTCTCACATTCGATACATTCAATTTCGACGGCGTACTCGGCGATCGCTTCCTCGTCAACGGCAAAGTGCAGCCGGTGATGCACGTTCATCCGCGGCGTTATCGCTTCCGCTGGTTGGACGCCGGCCCGTCGCGCTTCTACCAGTTTTTCCTTACCGACAAGAACAATCTCAATCAGCGTATCAAGTTCCACCAGATTTCGACCGACGGCAATTTGCTCGAGCGCCCGGTCGAGGTCGAGAGCGTTCGCATCTCGGTGGCTGAACGTGCGGACGTGATCATCGACTTCTCGAAGTACGCGGGCAAGACGCTCTACATCGAGAACCGCCTGGAACAAGAGGATGGTCGTGGACCAACGGGCAAGGTGCTTGCCGCGGGACAGGGAGATCTGATCCTGAAGATCGTCGTCGACCTGCCTCCGATCGCCGACAACAGCGTCGATCCGGCGACGATCACTCGTTTCTATGGTTTACCGAGCAAGACGGCGGCGCCGCGTATCACTCGTACTTTCAACTTCGATCGCTCGAACGGCAACTGGACCATCAACGGGCGTTCGATGGATCCGGAGTGCCAGGAGGTGCGCGCTCGGATCTCGAAGAACTCGGTCGAGCACTGGGTCGTCACCAACAGTTCTGGCGGTTGGCAGCATCCCGCGCACATTCACTTCGAAGAGTTTCAATTCCTGTCCGTGAACGGCGCGCCCCCGGCGTCCACTGGGCTCGTCCTGAACGGCCGCAAGGACGTCATCAGGTTGGAGCACAATATGCAAACCAAAGCCTTCTTCCGCTTCCGCGACTTTGTTGGCCGCTATCCGTTCCACTGCCACAACGTCGTACACGAGGATCACGCGATGATGTTGATCTGGGAGATCGTCGAAGGCGACGGCGACAACATCACCAACCCGTAAGAAAGGAGACGACGATCATGAGTAGAAAAATGCTTGCTGGTGTTCTCGGGATCGCGATGCTCCTCGCGGGTTCGCTTGTCTCAGGCGCGGCACAATCTTCTTCGCAGAAGACTCCGCGCCAGAGACTCGCGGAACGAAGTTTCCCGAACGTTACGTTGACGACGCACGATGGCAAGAAGGTCAAGTTTTACGACGACCTGCTGAAAGACAAGATCGTGCTCATCAACTTCATGTACGTGAAGTGCGAAGGCATCTGTCCCGGCACGACGGCGAACCTCGTCAAAGTGCAAAAACTGCTCGGCGATCGCCTGGGCAAAGACATCTTCATGTACTCGATCACGCTGAAGCCGGAGGAAGACTCGGCGAAGGATCTGGCGGAGTACGCGCGGGCGTACAAGGTTGGACCAGGCTGGAAGTTTTTGACCGGCTCGCCGAAGGACATCGATCTGTTGCGGCGAAAGCTCGGCTTCATCGATCGCGATCCCGTGCGCGACGCAAATAAGTCGAACCATATCGGGATGCTGAGATGGGGTAACGAACCGCACACGATGTGGTCCGCATGTCCCGCCATGCTCGCGCCCGCGAAAATCGTGAAAGAACTCAGCCTGGTCGATTGGCCGACGGCGGACGAGGCCCAGGAGAAAAGAGAGACGAGAGGAGGAGAAAGATGAAACTGAATCGATCAATAACCGCCGCGTTGTTCGGCGCCCTCGCGATAACTTTGGGCCTCGCCGTTGCCGCGCCGGCGCAGATTACGACCGTCAGCAAGTTGCCGGCGTTTCCTGTAGGTTCCGGTCCGGAAGGCGTGGTGACGGACGGCGCCAACATTTACGTTGCGAACCAGTTCAGTAACACCGTTACGAAGCTGCGCATGAGTGACGGAGCTGCGGTCGGCACGTTCGCGGTGGGCCACCGGCCGGTGGCTGTCGCGTTCGACGGTGCGTTTCTCTGGGTCGCGAACTATCTCAGCAACAACGTGATGAAACTCGATCCGTCTGGCGCCGTCGTTGCTACGTACGCCGTTGGTGATGGACCAGGCGGGCTGCTCGTTACAAACGGCAGCGTCTGGGTAGCGAATCGCGATTCGAACACCGTGACGAAGTTGCGAAGTTCTGACGGTCTGACACTCGGCACTTTCGAAGTGGGTACCCGTCCGATCAGTATGGCGACTGATGGCGAGCACATCTACATCACGAACAACAACAGCGATAGTGTTACGAAGTTGCGGGAATCAAACGGCGTGTTTGTCGCCACGTTTCCGGTGGGCGATGGTCCATTCGGGATCGCTTTCGACGGCGCGAGTTTGTGGGTTGCTAATTTCGGCAGCAGTAACGTGATGAAGCTGAGTGCCGGCGGTCTCGTGACCGGCACTTACAAGACCGGTGATGGTCCACTCGCGGCGGTATGCAGCGAAGGCATTGTTTACGTCGTCAACAACGGCGGCGACAGTGTCACGAAACTCAACGCCGCCGACGGATCCAGCGCGGGATCGATCTCAGTCGGTCGGGGTCCGATCGGGATCGCCGTTTCCGGAGCGAATATTTGGGTAACGAACTCCGGAAACAACACCGTGACGAAGCGTTAGCGACGTTCGGTGAGCGAGGCGTGGGCGGACGTTTGTTTCGTTCGCCCATGCCTCGCGGGGGATTTAGAATTCCGCAGGTGGCGGAAGAAGCGACGGCCCTCTTGACGGCGGGGGCAGCCGCAGCGTCGGTTCAGTCAAATGAAAATCCGGTATGCGTGAATTGATGATGCTGCACGATAGACCGGGTCGGTGAATGCCGTTATGAAAGACCTGGCGCACGAACACCGCGTATGAGTCGGCGTTTTCCAGCGCCGTCATAGTCGCCATCGCGTCATAACTACCGCTGACCTCGTAGGCATGGTCCTTGGCGCCGATCGATTCGTGGGCACGCTCGTGGATCATCGTGCTCGCCTGCTTGAGCGGATCGCAGCCGAAAAACTCGGGACAAATGCTGATGATGCCGCGAGGTAATCCGAATCGCTCCGGGCTCGAAAGCACCCACGCAATGTCGCCGGGCAAACAGGCGAACGTGCAGTGAAACTGAAGCGGTTGGTGCAGGGCACGGTCGATCGTTTGCAAGTTTGCGATGATCGTGTCGAGGTCACTTTGCGGCCCGAGCCTGAAGCGGGGAAACGGATCGGTTATGTTGAAATTCTCGCGCAGCGCAATCCGCACGGCTGTATCGCGATCGGCTGATAGCCGGCGCATTCTGAATAGCTCGACAGTCGGAATGACAGTACCCATCCATAATTTCGCCGTATCGAGCGCATTGGTGATCTGAGCAGGATCAAATGGTGGACCGCAGGAGAAGATTCCGGATACAACTGGTCGTGGCATAGGAGGCAGATCGCCCGGGTTCGGACCCTGGCGCATTATCTGGTCGCCCGGAATCCACTGCACACGTTCGCGCGCATGTACGGGAATGCGACTGAAGTCGTGGGCAAACTGGTTTGGATGATGATGTGCGAAATCTGTATCTGAGTGTTTTGGACTGGTTACGTTGAAGGTTGACTTGAGTGACGTTGATTCGGCTGCATGGGGCCTTTCGGTACAACTACCCATTGTTTACTCCTGAGAGGTCGCGTCGATGCTCTCGACGTCGAAGTAATAAGTGAAGGAAGCCGTACCCTTTTAGCCTGTTCTCAAATAAATATCAATAACGATTTGTGAACTCCATCGAGCCGTCTTCCACGCGCCCGTATCGCATCAGCGAAAGATCCCTCACGTAATTCTGGTGCAGGCGCCACGGCGTCTTCGAACCCTGGCGCGGAAGCGCGTCCAGCGCGCGCAGGACGTAACCGGAGTTGAAATCGATCACGGGCTCGCGTTCGACGTCGGCGTCGTTCACGCGCGGCGTGCAGACCGCGTAGCCGTGGTGGTCCATGTGGTTCAGCAGCCGGCACACATACTCCGCGGCGAGGTCGCACTTCAACGTCCATGATGCGTTTGTGTAGCCGACGGCGAAGGCGAGATTCGGTACGTCGCTGAACATCATTCCTTTGTAAACGAGTGTTTTGGGAAGATCGACGGGTGTGTTGTCGACGACGAGTTGCAGACCGCTGAATAACTTCAGCACGAGACCGGTGGCGGTGACGATGATGTCCGCGTCGAGGTGTGCGCCGGATTTGAGCAACAGGCCTGTTTCGGTGAACGTCTCGATGTGATCGGTCACGACTGAAACGCGTCGCTCGCGTATCGCGCGAAAGAGATCCGAGTCAGGGACGAGGCAGAGTCGTTGGTCCCACGGGTTGTAATGCGGCGTGAAGTGCTTCGGGTCGTATTCCTTGCCAAGCTCGTTGCGCACGCCTCGCGCCACCATCCACTTGAAGACGTTCGGTCGTTTGCGGGCGAGGTTGTAGAAGAAGGTGGCTGACAGGACGTTTTTCCAACGGGCCAGCATGTATGCAGCGCGATCGGGTAGAACGCGGCGAAACAGATTCGCGACGACGTCTTCCGCGGGACGCGAGACGACGTAGCTCGGAGAGCGTTGCAGCATCGTGACGTGTGCTGCGTGTTCGGCCATCGCCGGCACGAGTGTGACCGCGGTTGCTCCGCTGCCGATGACGACGATGCGCTTGCCGGAGTAGTCAAGATCTTCGGGCCACTTCTGTGGATGCACGATCGTTCCGCGAAACTGATCGATGCCGGGCCATTCGGGTGTGTAACCGCTGTCGTAGTCGTAGTAGCCGGTGCAGAGATAGATAAAGTTGCAGGTGAGTTGGACTGTTCCGGCGCCGTTTTCTGGGTGTCCGGTCTCAGCTTCGACTGTCCAACGCGCGTCGTCCGATGACCATGAGACGCGGCGTACGCGGTGGTTGTAACGGATCGTTTTGTCCAGGTTGTATTCGGTTGCTGTTTCGCGGATGTAGTTGAGAATTGATGGACCATCAGCCATCGCTTTGTTGTCGCGCCACGGACGGAAGCGATAGCCGAGGGTGTACATGTCGGAGTCGGAGCGCACGCCCGGATAGCGAAACAGATCCCACGTCCCGCCCATCGCGTTGCGCCCTTCGAGGATGACGAAGCTTTTTTGCGGGCACTGTCGTTTGAGATGGCACGCGCCGCCAATCCCCGACAGCCCCGCCCCAACGATGATCACATCCACGTGTTCCACGCTCTGCTCCACTTTCACGCGCGACGTTACTAACCGGATATGGCAGGGTGGTGTCCTAATTTAACTCTGCGCTACTCTGCTCTGCGCGGTTATGCTTACTTCACCGCGGATTCACCGCAGACGCAGAGAGCGACGCAGAGAAAATTCTTTCAGATTAGGACACGACCATATGGCAGTGTCAACTGTGCCTTTTACACGGTTTTGTGGCTTACTAGAGAGACACCGTTGAAAACAAACTGTCGGAGGGCGATATGACGTTATTGGACCTTTTGATACTGCTATTGGTGGCCGGGATTTGTGGCGCGCTGGGACAGGCGATTTCGGGTTTCTCGCGTGGCGGTTGCCTCGTGTCGATCGCACTTGGTTTCGTCGGTGCCGTGGTCGGCATGTGGCTGGCCCGAGCGTTGGGCCTGCCCGAACTCTTTGCCGTGCGGATCGGCACGACGAACTTTCCCATCGTGTGGTCGATCATCGGCTCGGCGTTATTCGTGGCGATTATCGCCTTGCTAACGCGGCGGCGTTATTGACTTGATCCGCTGAAGCTTCGCAAGCACTTCATTCTTTTCGGGCGCTGACGTCTTCGCCAACGCGGCACGCAGCGAACCCAACAGCTTGAGCAACTGAGTTCGCTGTTCAACCTCATACTGATCGCCACCCGTACTATTCGCGGAATTGATAACTTCATCCGTCAGCGCCTCGGCGCGACTTCGGAGCGCTTCGCCGGCGCGCGCTCCATTCGGATGCCGCTCCAAATACGTTATCTCGCCGGCACCCACAAAGAACCCACAAACCTCGTCGCCTTCACAATCGTGCGGCTCTTCGTTCTGTGCTGCTTCCCACGCAATGCGATCGGCAATGGGCAACGTGTGGTACTTCGTTTCAAGTTCCCAGAGCACGTCTGAGTTGAGATTGTGCCCTCCGGCAAATTCGTTAAGAATCACTTTCGCGCCGTGTGTTTTGTACCACTCGCGATAAGGCGACTTCTCGATTAGATCTACGGGAACGGTGATGGCCCAATTTGCGAGCGCGAGTAGTTTCAAAAGCTCAAACTCGGCGCGCGTGTTTGCGTCCTTCGCTTCCGTCGACGCACTCGCGGCGAGGTTATAGATCTCCTGCCGGTCGGCGAATTCCGTGTTTTCCGCTTTGAGACGCGCATCGATGATCTCGCGCAGCAGTTGCTGTCGTTGCGCCGCGGCATAGTCACGAAGCAGACCGCCAAACAGCCAACCGCTCTGACCATTCTGGAGATTAACCCGATACCAGTAATCGGTCTTGCCGCCGATCGTGTCCTGGTTCGCGGAATGCGCGATCGCATCGACGACGGTTCCGAGTTTTAACCGCGTGACTTCTTCGGCACTCGCCTGCGGCGCTTTTCGCATTCGCATAGCCGACACGGTCGTGATCTTGCTTTGTGCCCGAGCGAGTTTGACCTCTTCCGATTGGGCCATAACCGGGGCGAAGACGAGCAGGAGAAGGATGAATGATTCCCAGAACTTGCGATAAGGGTTTGCCATGATTTGCATTAGACAATTTACCACGGGTTGGGTGATCGCTTCTCACGGGGTGCGGGAGTCGCTTCTCACGGGGTGCGGGAATCGTTTCTCACGGGGTGCGGGAATCGCTTCTCACGGGTTGCGGGGATCGCTTCTCACGGGTTGCGGGAATCGCTTCTCACGGCTTTGCCGTCTGATGTGAGGCGAGGCTCTGCCTCGCCGTAAGCGTGAGTCCTCCCGGGGGGCTACGCCCCCCTTGAGGGGCAAAGCCCCTTCTCTGTTCAGACTCAACCGGCGAGGCAGAGCCTCGCCTCACATCAGACGGCGAAGCCGTTGCGATGGGGTCGCAAAAGGTGCGATGAGTTGAAAAGGTGCGATGAGTTGAAAAGGTGCGATGGGGTCGCAAAGGTGCGATGAGGTTGAAAAGGTGCGATGGGGTTGAAAAGGTGCGATGCGAGCGTTGAAAAGGTGCGATGGCATTATACGGCACGTTCTCGGATTGCTGCGCCGCCCGCTCAGGCATAGAATCGCAGAACCTCTCAACAATTCAATTTGGAGGGACAGAATATGAAGGCAAAAACGATTGCGTTAACCATCTCCCTCGTTTTTGTGAGCGTGGCCCTCGGTTTTCAGGACAATTCCCAGATAGGCACCTGGAAACTCAACGAGGCCAAATCGAAATTAGCAGGCAAAGCGAGGAATCACACGGTTGTTTACGAAGCCGCTGGCGATCAGATCAAGGTCACAGTGGATGGTGTTGATGAGAACGGCGGGGCCGTTCATAACGAATGGACCGGCAAGTTCGATGGAAAAGACTACGCGGTGACCGGAGACGCAAACTCCGACGCCAGATCCTATCGAATGGTCGACAAGCACACGTTGGCATTAGCCGGAAAGAAAGGCGGCAAAGAGACGCTTACCGGCCGCATCGTCGTCTCACAAGACGGTAAGACTCGCACGGTCACGACCACGACAATGAATGCCGAGGGCAAGAAGGTTACGAATGTCGCCGTCTACGACAAGCAATAGCTGAACCACCTCAGCTACACAACCAAAATGCCCTCCGAAGCACGAAGCACGGAGGGCATTTTCATCTCAGATGGACATCTACTTGGAAGGAATCGCGAGTTTGTAGAGTTGCGTTTTAAACTCCCTGCCTTCGTAACCGTTACCTTTGTAGTTCGCGCCGATGGCGTACAAGAGAGTACACGCAGTTGGCGTACCGTAGTCCGGGTGCGAATCGTGTGTCGGCTTACCCCACCAGACGTGAAAGACGCGACACGGAAGTTCCATCTGGAAAGTGTGCGTGACCTTCATCGTCGCTAAGTCGATTCTAAAAATCGACTTTCCATGCGAGACGAACATCAGTTTCTCCTCCAGATCAATAACCATGCTTGCCGATCGCTGAATCTTGTACGCCGTTCCCGGCTGTCGCTGTCGCGTGTCTGTCGTTAAATCCGCAACGCCTTCACCGCGCGGCAACGTCAGCGCGAACGTTTGTTTCCACCCGACATTGTCGACTCGCGAGACTTGCAGTCCCTGGTTGTCACCCCGCGAATGCAGGCAGTAGATAGTCTTTCCCTCTTTGCCGAATACGAGGGCCTCTTCCTGTCCCGCAGCTTCAAGTGCGAGCGTGCGGATCGGTTTAGTTGCGAGTCCGACAACATACAGTCCCCCGTCGATGGCGACGGCGACTTCCCGAACACGATCACCTCCAGGAGACACAGACATCGGAGAGACCGCCATCGGCGAGATAGTTTTCGAAGAGACCCAGGTCGGGAAGTTCGCCATCTTGTTCTGATCACGAAAACCTTTGACTGTATCCACCGAAACCTCGCGCGTGTTATCGGTGACGAACTTGTTCGTCGCGGGGGCAATGAGCTTGTTCGCCACGCTGTAATGGAAACTGATGTTGTTCGACGGAGTTTTGTCTTTCCGCTGGCCCAACCAGATGAATTCGTTCGTGTAGGCGGCGGCTATGCCAGTGACCACTGCGTGAGTATCGCCGATATTCACCTTGCCCTGGAGTTCAAGCGAAAAGTTGTAAACGTAGATGTCCGTATCGCCGAACATGGCGTGGACGTAATTACTGCCAACGACGACGCTGTTAGGCGTGGAAAAGACTCCCGTGCTTTGAACGAGGGGCGCAGCTTTGAAAGTCAGCTTTTCGGGATCGATCTTCAGTACTTGAACCCCCATCTGACCTTGAGCATAAGCGACCGGAAGATAAATCGCGTCGCCGTTGGTAGTAGCCATGCCGTCTCCGACATACACGTTGTTCAAGTCCTGCTTGAGCAGGTACGAGATTTTAATTTCATAAGCCTTCTCGGTCTGGCTGGGTAGCAGCTCGGGTTTGAGTCCGAGTGACTTGTCGGTGTCGATGCGAATGAGTTTGGTCTGTGGCTGTTTGCCCGAAGAGATTTCGATTCCGGCTGGTAGTGCGAAATCGACGTCTATGTTCAGCTGTCCCGCGCCGTAAGCGGAAAGAAACATCGCCGGGGTGTTGAAGTTGATACTTATCGCCTCGCCGTTGTAGCGATTGACCCAGTCGTCGCGGTCGCGGGCTTGCGGGACCTCTTTCAGCAACTGATACGTCGTGGCATTTTGCGCACGCAATGACATGCTTTCCATCATCGGCTTCGGTGGCGTTATCACGATGGGATTGTTCGTTGTGTGTTGCAGCGTCGTGCCGGGTACTTCAGCGATGGACCATATACCGGAAACGCTTTGCGTGATGCGTTTGAAAACTGAAGTGGCAGTCGCGAGATCAGGGCCGGAGAAAGTCACTTCCAACACGTAAATATGTTTGACTCCGACCGCGGTCTCGGCCTCAAAGGTTAGTTTTATCGGCGAAGGATCAGTATCGTTGTAGGCAAACTCGATTGTCTCCGTTGTTCCGGACCGGAATCTTTGCGGCATCTCTTCCGTCAACTCGGCAAACCCGCTCGGGTTGAAATCGCGTAGACCAATCTTGACTAAGTTTGGCGTCAGCGGCGTGAAGTGAATGCCGGTGTTGTTTGTGATCTTGAACTGGCGTTTCTTGTTGAGATACGGCGGCAGTGGTTTGGTGGGAAAGTCGCGGACGTAGTCATGCGCGAACAGCGATTCGGAACTGACGGTTAATGTGTGCAGGTCATTGCTGTCGCGGATGACCCAGAGACGTTTTGAGTCGCCGCCGCGGTAAGCGGCGTACGCATCCTTGACGTCGATGTCATGACCGCAGCGGGCCCAATAATCCCGGAGTGGGTTGTAAACGAGGTCCTGCGGAATGTCGTCAGGAAGACTAGACGATCCCGTGTAGCTCAGTGTGTTTTTCAGTCCATAAGCTTCCAATGTTTCGACAGAAGGAACGGCGGTGGGATTCATCACGAGCAGCACGCGGCCCACGGGCACAAGCAATCCGTTCGCGACCATCGACTGATCTCCGCCCGTGCCTTTCTTGATTGCCGTCGCCGCTTTCTTTGGTTTATCGAGTTTGCCTGTCGGCAGCACATCGAAGCGAAACATGCGGCCGGTTTTACGACTCAGCGCATAGAGCGCGTCGTCGAACGCCACCAGTCCGTAACCGATAAGAGACTCGAGCAACGGTTCCTGCCGCACGTCGGCTTTTTGCGTCGTGCTGTTGAAGCCGACTGAATAAGCAACGCGAGCGGCTCCTAAAGGTCTGACAGACTCGGCCACGAAGTAAGCGCGTCCGCCAACTCCGACGAAATCCATTTCAGCACCATACGCCGCGGCGACGTATGTTGCCTCGGGCGGAAGCGTCACCGGCGGAATCGTGTCGGCAACTCCATGTGGCGTGAAAGGTAAGATTTCGAGGTTGCCGTTGTGGGCGAGCATTCGCAGACAAAGGAATCTGTGGTCGGCGGCCGTCAGTGCCAACCACATCACTGACGTGACCGGAATTGCGATCTGGGTGAACAAGAGTTTTGTCTGCGGAGGCGTGGGATCCTCCATTTTGACGTCGGCAATGTAGAGGCCCTGAGTTGTCAGCACGGCCATCGTCGGCGCGATTACGGCCATCCCCTGAACGTCGCCCGTGATCTTAGGTTGCTCCAACTGGATCCAGGATCTCACCTCGACGGGCTTGGTCATCGAGTCAGTTGACGAAGCTTCGATCGTTATCTTTTCCTCTTTGGTCCTTTCTTTGTTGATCTCTTTCGTGGCGATGACGCGCATCACGCCGCTGCCTTCATAAAAGCGGCCGAGAGTCTGTTGCGTGAGCTCGATCGAGCGCGTCGTATGCCCGCTGACGGAGATCGTTACCTCTCTCATTCCCCATGCGGCCCAGTCGATTTCGATTAGACCGTACGGCAACACCTTCGGCGGATGCGGCGCAATGTAGCAATACTTGTTGTTGCTCGTATCGAGTGTGAGCATCCTCACGACTTGAACATTCGGATGGCCCGGACGTTTCACTTCCGCTTGCAGGATGTAGGTCATCCCGCCGATCACCAGAACCTCGACATAGCCGTCTGCGATTCTGAAGTCATCTTCGGGATTGGAACTAAGTGGCAATTCGGAATTGCCGCCGGGCAACGGCCCGCGCAGTGTTGCGCTGACGCCGTCTTTGATATTCCAGATTATTTTCGCGGGGCAGCCCGGCGGGATCATCGTCGGAGTCGGATGGTTGGTGCTCAGCGTGACGACGGGATTCCAGTTTCCGGTGTCGGTGGATTTCAGCTCGAGCGTGCCACGTACGGGCTTGTCATTCTTCTCGTCTCTGCCGTGTTGATAACTATAAAGGACGTTCACCGACTCGCGGTTTGCTTGCGGGTTCAGCGGAATACTGATGACGAACTCAGCGCCCGCCGCGACTTTCACGGGAGTAGCCAGATCGGTTCCGGTTTGGCTGAGATCGTTCAAGAGCACGATGATGACGCTCGCTTCAGACGTCTCGCGTTTGGCCCATACGGACCAGCCATCCGGACCAGTGACGACGCCGCTCAGTGTGGCCACGCCGCGTGGTTTTTTGTTAGTGGCCGCGGCTTTCGCCGCGTCCTTTATCTTGCTGTTTGCCAGAAACGACGGAACGAACAGCTCGATAACGAGCGACCGATCCAATACGGCGCTGCTGATGTTTTTGACTTTGATTGCTAATTGATCGGCAGTAAACGACTGGACCGTTAGCTCGAGTGGATCTGGCATGGGGGTTCCTCTTTATTCTTCGTTTAGTAACAGCAATCTTCCTTCGGTCGCGACGACGGGTTGATCGCTGAAGTATTTGGGATCGAGTGCGGCGACTGTCGTGGCAGTTTGATTTGTTAAAGGCCCATCGAAACTCCACGTGCCTTTGTCGCCCGCGGGTGTCGGCAATGCGATCTTGCCCGCCTGCAACAGGACTGGACCAACACGAAATGAAGTTTCCATCAGGGCGACAGTATGGTCCAACGCTGGATGGACGAGCGTGATCGACTTCGCGGGGACGAGCCCGCATGCAGCCTGCACCGAGCCCCACGGATCCATCAGCATCGTGATCTTCTCGGGTTGACCAAAACCGACACGCAACACGTCGTTCGGCGGCGCTCCGATGTACGTCGAAGCCGCGATAGTCGTTGGCAACTCGCCGACGATGACGCGGTTGTAGTCTTCGTTCTTGAAGTAGCCGACAAGTCCGTCTTCAACGTTTTGCCGAACGCCGAGATTGACGCGGATCTTCAGAGCATCGAGCTTAGCGTCGCCCGTCGGCGAGGCTTTGGCAGCGGGAACTGACTCGTGCGGGTCGGTCCATGCTTTGCCGAACAGTTCCAAACCGATCGTGGCGCTTACGAGTGCGAGCGGGCGGCTCGCGAGGACGGAATTGTTGCGCGCGGCGGCGGGGCGAATGCGTTCCAGAGAGCGATCGATCAGGTTCAACAACTCGATCATCCGCGGATTCGTCACGTCGGCTTCGATTAGCGACTTCGCGAACTTTTTGAGGTTTGCGTTGGGAATGTTGTCGATAGCGACGCCACCCGCGCCGGGTTCCCACGCGATGGAAAACTTCGTTTGATTTTTAGTGATCGCAAGCTCGCCGAGTAAGTTGCCGCCGCGATCGCACAGGACGAGTGCCTGGTCCAACGGATTGAAAAAGAGCCAACCGCAGATGGCGCGCAACGCCGGATCGGTTTTGTCCGCGAGTTCGTCGGCAGCGGCGAAGCGAAAGTTTAGACGAGTGGGTTGCAAGACGCGCGGCGGCATCGCCGTTACCTTTTGATCGTTATGCCAGCGCATTCGTGGATGAAAAACCTGGCCTGACGACTTGCTGCGTGCGGGAGTTAGACCAAGCAAATCCGCCGACTGTCCGAAATCGTCGATCAGCCACAACTCATCGATCCGCAACGCGCCTGCACGCACCATCGAAAAAGAGAATTTCCGTGTTTCCGTCTCGGGTTTTGGGGCCGGCGGCGCGAGAGTTTCGCAGGTCAGGCTGATCTGGTCCGGAGCGTCGAGTACTTTGGTGACGTCGCCGTCGAGATTCTTGAACTTGTTGTCTTCGATCCATGGACGTGCCGGATCGGGCATGACGCGCGGAAGCGTGACGTCGCGACGCAGCAGTGACTGATGAAAACCGGTGAGCGCCTGGCCCATCAGACCCGAAGCTTTGAGGTCTGCGAGCGTCTTGTCCCAAACGATCTCATATCGCTTGAGAATGTCGACGACGGCGTCGGGAAAAGTCGGTTTTCCTTCGCCGCCTTGATTGCCGCCGTGCAGCAGGCCGCGCAGCATGTCGATCGGTTCCGTCAACATGCGTCCATCGATCGGACTGAGCAGACTGCGGCCGCGAATCGTGTAGCCGGTTGCCGGAATCGATTTCTTGTCCAATGGTAAGTAATCGAAATTGCGCAACGGCCAGGTTGGACCAAAGCCGTCTTCGGTGCTCGGCAAATCGGGTGTCGGAAACCATGTGATCTGCCAGTCGAGAAACAGCGGCGCCCACGGTTGTTGGCCCCAGAGTTCGACCAAACTGTGGGGTTTGACGCCGGGTTTGTCGAACGTTACCTGATGGCGTGGATAGTTTTCGGGTTTACCGTCCCACGTGAGATCGTGTTCGAGTTGATCGACCCAACCCTGCCAATCGTCGACAGTGTCGAACCGTTTGCCGCCCGGCAGAGTTCGCTGGGCCAGGTCCGTGACTGCCTGCTCGACGATCGAACCTTCGTCGACAAGTTTGCCAAGTATCGGAGGACACGCCGGCAGATGTTGTTGCGCGGCGGCGGCGATTTCGGCGACACCAGCCGGTTTGCTGAATGAGTTTTTGTTTCGGTCCACTGTGACGTCGGTTGTGTTGACGATCTGTTCGGGCAAACGGCAGGAAAGTGGACGCGGAAACTGGTGCTTCGTCGGACAGCCGCAGTTCTTGATGACGATCACGGGATCGGCAGGCGACCAGAAACGTGGCGCGGCGTCGTATTTAAGTTCAAGTTCTTTCGGTAACTTCGCCTTCAACTGATCGGGCAAAGGGCCAAGTTTCGCAAGCGCTTGATCGCGGCTTGTTTTGAGATTGTTGACGCGAGTCAGAAGCTCTTTGACGTCTCTTACTTCGTCGGTAAGGTTCGGACGAAGGTCGCGAGACTTACCCGCTACTTTCCACCAGCGTGCGTAGAGTTCCTGTTGTAACGCGCCGAGTTCGCGGCTGATCGCGTCCGCTTCAGATTGCGCTGCGTTGAGTCGTTGAAGCTCAGCGAGTTGCGCGTCGGTCGGTTTGATCTTCGTTTGCGCGGCGGTTTCTTCAGGCTTGGTAGGAAAGACGCCTTCGTTGTCGCTCTTGGGACGGATGAACCAGATTTTGCCCGCGTCCATTGTCGAGAACCAATTCTGATGGACCGCGTTATCGCGCGGCGATGCGTTCCAACTTCTTATAAGCGACTCAGGTTGGCGATACACGACAGCTTCGAGAGCTTTCCAAAGATTCGGCGCCTCGGGCGCGAGACCCGCTTCGTGTTCGCCGCTGTAAGAGCTCGACACGAGGGAGACGAGAGCGTCTTCGGCGCTGTTTCCGACGCCGACTTTGAAAGCCGGCGTGCTTTTGCCGATCGAACCTTCTTTCCGAGGCGCACCGGGATAACCGAGTATCTGTCCTCGATATGTGCCGGCGCCCCAGTAGTTGATGTGCGCGACCATGCCGTGAAAGACCGAACGACGTTTAGTCAGATCGGGAATCTCGGCGTTTGTTTCAATGAACCAACCCGGCGGATCGATCACGAAGCCGAGAAGTTTGTCTTTGTCATCGCGCTTCGGAGTTACTTTGACCGCAGGCGACGCCAACGCTTCGTCTTTCGGAGTGCGATACCATCCGGTGACGAGATAACTCAGCGCGGTTCCCTCAGGAACTGATCCCTCAGCGTTTGGCTGGCGCAAGTCTTCCAGCGTGTCGTGCCATGAGAAGACGTTGCGATTCTCGGCGATAAACGCGGTGAACGTGGGCGATCCGGTGAACGCGTTTCCGGCTGCGGTGATCGGGACTGGCGTGCGTTCTGCGCCGGAATTAGCTGACGCGAATTGATCGAGAGGAACGACTTTACCCGCACGTTTCGCGACGTATTCGTCACTTTCCGCGAACAGCAGATTCGCTGGACCAGCGTCCGTCGCCAACGCTCCACCATCGACAAACCATGCATTCGTCTTCAGCGTTGAACCCTGGCGCGCGAAGCGCACGATGAGCCAGTGGTCCGGCAAAGCAGGGAAGTCGAGTAAGCCCGGCGTATACGAGTGACGCAGTCCGGAAGGCAGGACCCAGTGCAGATAAACGCCACGATCTTTGTTCTGCGGCAACGCAGGTGAATCATCGTTGAGTACGAGTTGTTCAGCTTGATGGCCGTTGTAATTGTCGGTCGCGCCATAAAACGGTTTTGGACCAGGCGCGGTGAGCGACGCCGACAATTCGTCGTAGTCAAACAACTGCGGCGACCAGCGTCCATCGTTGGCGGCGTACCTGTTTCCGTCAAGCTCGATGACGCCTCTTTTCTTGATAACGATGTCGTCGACCACCAGCGCTTGCACTTTGATCGGCACGAGCAAATGCTGTGAATCCATATAGTTTCCTTAAGGGCGTTTCCAGTTGATGTCCTGCTGTTCCGGTTTGCGAATCATCTCGGTGGCAAGCTCGGCTGAACCGCTCGACTGCAACTCATTGCGAAGCTTTTCAATGTTCACGACGCCTTCAGGCGCGCGATAGAAGTCTTTACGCACGTCTAAAATCTTGCCCGATTTTGAAGCGGTGATTTTGCCGTCGCTACTCATGCCGAAAGTGATTCCCTCGCGCGGTTCGCGAAACGTCACCTGGTCCAACGAGCCACGCGCGAGACAGAACAACACGCCTTCCGAAATCTGATCGAGACGCAGGATCTTCGGCAGGTTCGGATCCGCGGCGGCGTTTGTCGTCGCAGTTACTTCAACGCCGGGCCAGCCGCTCACGATGCTCGAACGCAGTATGAAACCCGACTTCGGAATATCCATGTATCGTTCCGACGGGTTCCATTGCGGCTCTTTCCCCTGGAGCCGCAAACGATACTGATAAACGATCTTCGACAACACCGATTGAAGATCGGCGCGTGACGACGTGCGTCGATCCGGGTTGCGCACGGCGATGCTGAGCGCGCCATCGACGAGCGCGTTGATCCAGTTATCGTCGAAATGAAAGAAGCGCAGCGATTCGTGTGGCAGCAGTGACGCGTGCGGCACGAGATAGTGGAACGGCACCGGATACAACAACACCAATCGGGCGATCCACTCCACGAGATCGTCCGCGATTTTGATCTTCTCTTTTGCCGGCGACGGTGGAATCGAACTCGGATCGCTGAAAGAGCTGCGATGCTGTTCAAGAAACTTCTCGATCTCGCTCACAAACTCATCCGCATTCTGATCGCGTTCGACAAACAGGTGCAGCCCTTTAGCGAACGCGGGTGAAGAGAGCGCAAGCAGGCGGCCGAGTTCCCATGCCGACGCGTACGACACGTCCATCATGCCGTTCCTGTCGTCGAAGATCAGCGCTGCATCCGCGCGTTCAAACGCGGGGCGGTTCAACCGTTGCCTCGGAAACGGCGACAGTGGTCCACGATACCAGGCCATGGCCGGCGAGCTGTTCAACGGTTTGTAATCGAGCGGCACGTAACCGCGCTTGAGCGCGTTGTCGACGTGAAGGTTTCCGGTAGTTCCCGGGAGCGCGACGTTGAAGACGGCTGAATTCTTTTTCAACTGCTGCATCAAGCCGCCGAACGTGTCGTGACCCTTCGGATCGTTTTGAAAGGTCCAGCTACCGAGCATGATGAGACGCACGCGCGAATACGGTTGCGGCTGATTCGGATCGGCGTCGAGAAGTTGGGACCAACCTTCGAGCGAGATCAGGTAGACCGTGCTCGTGCCCGGCGTTGGAAAACGATTCGCAACCAGCACCGAAAACTCGCCGTTCGCGACCATCTCGATTGGAACTTTGTCGGCTGTATCGACGTGACGGATGTGCGCGAGCAACGGAAGCTCTTTTCGCGTCGGACAGAGTTTTCGAAAAAGCTTGAGATCGAGATCGAGCAGGCGAACGGGAGTGTTGACGTCTTCAGTGCGTTTGAATCTCGGCAGGAGAACGCCGTCGATTCCATCTGGCTGATACCAGGTTTCGATCGCATCGTCGTCGATCACGAGATCGTCAGGACGGTGTGGCACGAGATCGGCGACAGTGCCGTTCTTCAGGATGGCCTGACCGTCGACGATGTCTTGTTCCGAGAGCACGAGTAATGCGAGCCACGGTTCTTTTTGCTGCGAGAGCGTTCGCTCCCACGGCAGGTTTCGTGTGCGCAGGACGAGATGCGGCAGAACGTTTTGATAGTCCGCGACTCCGCCTTCGGGCGGGAAGTAAGCCTGGATCTCATCGCCGTCGATCGAGTAACGCGGCGCCAGAACTTCGAAACGCTGGTCCTGGTAATAGTGACGCGCACCGTCGCCTTCGAGGTTGACCGTCTGTTGCAGAACGAAGCGATACGAGCCCGCGATCAGCGGCGCTTCGTAGTTGTCGTAGAAGATCATCTGTTGCTCAGTCGACATTGTTGTTGTGCTCTCTCTGATCAAACCGCTACTGCTCCCGCGAGTGGATCGGCTTGGAGTTCGCGGAAGCTAACCTTCTGCGACGCTTGCCAGGTCAGCGTGAAACCCGCCGTCACCAACGCGCCGGCGATCTTCTTTTGTTCTTCCTGGCTTTGGACCAGCGCGGGCTGGATGTTGCGCGAGCGCGTCGCGGTTGGAGACTCCTGCGCGGTTTCTGATTTGTCGACACAGCCTGGCTCCAACGGATACCACTCGATCTTCGGAGGCGTCGCGCGTTTGCCGAGTGTTCCTTTGGGCGGTTTCAAACGCTTGATTCCGGTGATGCAGCCTTCGATCAGTTTCGCGCTCGGGTCAGACTGTTTGAGGTTGGGCTTTTCCGGGTTCCAAATCGCATCGGGCAACGAGCCGATCTCTTCCTCGATGGTCCATTTCGAGAGTTCCAGCGCAGTCACTGACGCATCGTCGCTGATTACGGTGACGTTGAGCACCGTATCGAGCTTCTTGCCCATCGGATGAGCGCCGAACGTCTTGGCCGATTTCTTCGGGGTGATGTTGGTCGTATCGAGCGTGAGCGGCTTCGTGACCATCATCGGATTACCGCTCAGTTTCACATCTTGAACACCGTCGGCCGCTGTGTTGGTCTTCGTGCGTCCGAATTTCAACATCGTTACTGGAACTGCCGCGGTCGCCGATAGTTCGACTTCGTCGGCGCGCACTTTCCAGACCGCGTCCTGCGGTTTCGGCGTGGGATCTCTTCGCTGATCGTTGGGAAGCGTGTTCAGGTTGTTTCGACCCGCCGCTAACGTAGGTTGAACAACCGAGAACGCTCTGACGGGTTCGCTGAGTGCCGGCCTGTCGCCACCGCTCATGTTCAGGTAACGGTGACAGAACTTCTGCCACGTTCCGATCAATTCCGGTTCGCCCGGTTCGTCAGGACCGAACTTAACGTCGAACGAGAACACCGCCACGTCGATGTGCGCGACGCCGCGAACCGGTGGTCCGGAAATCTTGATCGACGCGCCGATCGTTATCTTGATTGACGTCAGCGTGAACGCCGCTTCGACGCGCAACGAGATGCCGAGATCTACTTCAAAGAAGAACGGATCCCAGCTAACGATGACGTCGAGATAGACCGTGAACCACGCGGAGATGCGGCCGGAGTTGAACGTCGCCTCCAGTTTGCCGCCGACCATGAGACACGAAGGCGTAATCGCAAGATACACGCCGCCCTTGATCGATAGATGTTCATTGACCGGCCAGTTCAAACCGAGCCGCGGCACGACCGGGTAATGTTCCGGCCGCTTGAACTTCGGATGGTAACCGCCGAGTGTGAGGACCATGTCGCCTTTGTGTGATCCACCAAACCACACGAATAAAGCGAAACCGCCCGTCAGCTTGCAGTCGGTGTTGATGATCCACGAGTTGTTGGTGAGCAGCGCCTGTAACTTGAACGTCCCCTCGCTCGGTTTGATCGACATCAGGATCTGCATCTCGACGTAGCAGATCGGTTTCGCGCTCGCGTCGCGTGTGTGACGAAACCGAGCGAGGCCCAGTAGCGAGATCTCGACTTCACCGCCGCCCCATTGCACGATGAGCAGCGCGAAACAGTCGATGACACCGTTGATGTTGAATCGAACTCCGCCGCACGCGAACTGCTGACCTCGTTCCGCGACGACGTGCTCGCTCAGGTCCGCGAGGGCCGAAACAGGGCTCTCCAGCGGCTTGCCTAACTGCGGGAGAAGCTGGGTTTCGTCTTTCTGAAAACCGCCTTCGCCCATCACCATCTGCACGAGCGGAAACTCCGCGACGTTCTCGATGCGCGGCACTTTCAACCGGCGGTTGTAGCCGTAGCCGAGTGCGATGCCGGTGAACTGAATTGGACCAACAGTGATTCCGGTTCCGCTCGAAGCCTGCAACATCGCGAAGACGAAGAACGTCTTTTCAAAACGAAGCAGATTCAATTTGTCGTCGTCGTCGCTGATGGTGTAACGAGTGTTGTCGCTGGCGACGAGTTCCCACTCGCCGGGCAGACTTCCGCGACTGACGCCGGTGGGAGTGATCTTCGCTTCGGTTAGTTTGGCGAGGAGTTTGGTGTGGACCTTGCCGAGATTTAACTGGTAGAAAATCTCGTCGTCGCGCGACATCTCGAAGACACGCATTGGACCATAAAAGCCCAACGCCGAGAACGACGCCTTCGGCACGTCGATCGTGAGACTGCCCGCGTACTCAATTCCGGATTTGAAGAAACCTCCGGAAATGACGACGTTGCCGATCTTCATCGAAACATCGAGGCCGTCGAGTCCGAACTTGAAATTGAGCGGGTTATTCAGCGGGAACATCAGCTTCGCGCCGATGAAACCCATTTCAAATACGGGAAGACGAAAACCGCCGGTCAGCGAAACGGTCAACAGCGCTTTATCCGTCAATCCTTTGCTGAGTTCGAGATTCTCGACGCCCTTCAACCCGATTCCGATCTGCTTGAGGTAGATGGGATCCCAGAAACGATCGATCGCAATCAGCGCCATCTTCCCGCGATTGCCTTTTTCGTCGTAGATCTGAATGTCGAGCGTTCCGTGGCTGCCTTCTTTGAGCGGCGTGAGGTAGCCGACCGAGATCGAAAACTTGTCCTTCTTCTTCGCGCTGAGCCGCGTCTTCAGCTTTTGCTCCGACTTCTTTTCAGGAGTGGGAACGACGACCCACTCATCCTTGAGCAGTTCCTGTAGACCGTCGATGATCTCGTTGCCGCCTTTTTCTTTCTTCTCTTCTTCCTCGGGTGGTCCAAACGAGAGACGCAGATCTTTCAGCTTGACGCCGACGCCGATCGCGACACGTTCAAAGAAACTCTTCTCGTCGCGGATGTCTTCAAGTGAAAGCTTCAGCGCGAGACGCACTTCGACGGCGCCGAGTCCGAAGTGACCCGCCTGGCCTTTAACAAACGTCAGTCCATCTTTCGTAGTGCCTTTGATATCGACGCCAAGGCTCAGCAGATCCATGAGGAGTGTCCAACTGAACCAGGCCTCGCGATTAGTCTCTTTCGCGATTCGTTTGAAAGGCAGAACGCGAATGCCCGGAAGTGGAACGCGTGGCTTCGGCGGCGCATCAGGCATCGGCAACAGACGTCGAAACCAGTTGTCGTCGAGTGTTTCGCCGCTCATCCATTTACCGAGATGAAGCAGCACTTCGACGGTGCTCTTTGGACCATCGCTCGGTTTTGGTTCTTCCTTTGTTTCCTCGCCGTCTTCAGGTTCGTCCGGAATGAGAATGCTCTCGTCCTCGGTGAAGTTGTCGTCCGACAGCGTGATGGTCGGTGTCTTGATGTCTTCGTCTTCGGGAGCTTTGGTATCGGTTTTCTTTTCGGGAACAGGTGTGAGTGGGATGTTGTAGAACAGGCCCGCGATACCGAAGTAGTTTTTGTCTTTGTCAACCAGGTTTGATTGAGACGCGAGCGACAGGGCGATGCGCGGTTCGTTGTCGACCTTTGGCTTGAGTCCTTTGATCCACAGCGGGAAACCGTCGAGTTCGTCGAGAAGTCGACCGATGATGTTCGTCGCGGTGACGCTTGATCCGACCTTGAACGTGTATTCAAATTCACCGCCGCCGCCCAGCTTGCCCGACATGAAACCGAGTGACTCCAGCAGGCTGCCGAGCTTTCGTTGTGTGGAGTGTGGGCCCTCTTTGTTTTTCTCGGGCGGCTTCCACGTCCAGATGTTTTTGAGCAGCTCGAGTTGATCGTCGAGGTCGCGCTTGACGTCCTTTAGATCCTGTTTGATTTCGTCGCGTTTCGACTGCTTGAGAATGATGTCCGAGATGCCGCTCGGATCTGAGACTTTGGCGATCAGCAACGGGCCGACGGGCGTGTTGAGTAGATCGCTGACCTCGGAACGTTTGCAATACTCTTCAAGGAATTTCTTCCACCCGGCGAAGTTCTCCCACTCACCTATCGTCGCGCCGTTCTTGATTCGTTTTTGGATCTGGACTTCGGGATTTCCGAAACTGGTGACAAGGTCTTCGGGAGAGGATTTTGATTCCGACCTCCAGCTAGTGGTGAAAGGGACGCGCAGGTTGAAACGCATCGCGATCAGCTCTTTGTCGTTTTCGTCGCGGCCGATTGCGGCGCCGTTTGATTTGCTGATCCTGATGCCGGCGCAGATCGAGCGAGCGTTTGCGAGCTTCGCGTCCGCCGGATGGCTCGAACTCGGTAACACGAAGAAGGGCAGGAAAAACTCAACGTCGGCTTGTATCGCTTCGAGTGGGTTGAGCCACACACTCGCGCGTCGTCGCATACCGGCGCCGAGCGTGTAGACGTCTTTCGCGTCCATTCTCCGTTTGGACATACCAACGGTGAGCGTGGAAAAGAGATGGCGCTCGAGTTGTGTTTTAGAGGTGGTGAGTAGTTCCTGGATCTCCTTCGTGATACCGGCCATGGTGGGCTTGAACTCTTTCGAGAGCAGGTCCATGGACATGATCAGCGGCTCGGAGATCGCGGTGAAATCGTGTTTGTGGTCGCCGGTGCCGGCGGCCAGCGTGGCGATGAGCCAGTCGCGGAACTTGACGCTGTTCCATGCGTCTTTCGGACTCTTCAACCACACGGGGTTGGCTTGTGTTTCACGCAGCGTGCGTTCTTCTGTCGTCGTCGGCGGGTTCAGGTAATAGTCTTCGCCGAGGTCCGCCGTCTTGTCAGGGTTTCTTGGTGTTTGCAGGCCAAAGATGAGAAGAAGTAGATCGGTTGTGGTAGGTGGTTTGGCGTCTGCCATCAATGCACCTCGATCGGAAGTTGCGACGACGAGTGGTAGTGTCCTGGTTTGAAATTTCGTTCCTATCCGTGTTCCCTATGAGCGCTGCTTTAGCTGATGTTACGCCCACAGGGAGAACACGGATTAAAAGATCACAGTCAGATTAGGACACCACCCGACGAGTTAGTGATTTGACTGCTGCTGACGAAGCTAAAGCTACGCCCGAATGAAACTCAGGCGCATGAGTCCATCGAAAGACCTGGCGAGGGAAGACTGATTCGTAATGCAAAAGAGATTTACTAAAGAAGCAACGGGACCGGTCGACGGTCGTCTTGCAATTTTTCGGAGCGCTGATTCGATTGATCCAATCGCGTCCGGTTTAGAGCCAGGCGTGGGAGTATATGTGGAGAACGCGATTCCGGCAAGAGAAAGATGACTACAGCTCGTGTCTTAATCTGAAACGATTTCTCTGTGTCACTCGGCGCCTTTGCGGTAATTCCGCCGTGAAGTAAGCATAACCTCAGAGACGCAGAGGGACGAAGAGTTAACTAAAAACATCACCATGACTACATTTGGTTCGGTCTAAGTCGATATAGTTAAGACCGTCGCCAAAACCATTTGTACTTGCTGTTTGAGGAAAGAGAAGTCGATCTTTTCCATCGTGTCTGAGGTCGTGTGATAAACGGGACTTTCGTCCGCGTTGTAGACGCCGATGCAGGCAAAACCCTTCGCTTCAAACGGCATGTAATCACTGCGCTCGATGTTGGCGTGTTCGACTTCGAGAGACGTATAGTCGGCCGCTGCCTGGGCCATGATTGAAGCGAAACTCTTAGAAGCGGCGTCGTTGCCCGACTGTGCATTGCCTTGATCAAATTCGACGACGGTTTGCGCCGGGCCGCCGGGATTTGTGAAAGAGATCATATCCATATTGATCACGAGCTTGATGGGCCACTTTTCCTTTGCCGCTATAGCCGCACACGCGGATGATCCGAACAATCCTTGTTCCTCGCCACCGAACGCGGCGAACAGGACCGAATGCTTCAGAGGAACATCTTTCAAGATTCTCGAGAGTTCGAGCAAAGCGGCCATCCCGGAGGCGTTATCGTCGGCGCCCGGTGCGAAAGTCGATGGATCCTCTGACAGCGAATCGTAGTGCGCGCAGATCAGGATGATGCCGTCGCCTGTTTTCCGGCCGCAGATGACGTTCTGTTGCGGCTGACTTCCCGGTATTTCAAAATCCTGAAACCGCGTCTCAGTGTTAGCCGCGTAGCCCTGCGCTACGAACTGTTTGTGGATCCATTTTGGTACTTCGCCAATCTTCGACGCGAAACTCCAGCGCGTCTCGAATGCTGTGAGTTGCTTCACCGTCTGGCGCAAACGTGTGACGTCCACCTTGGCAGTCATCGATTGAATGACTGGATCGGGTTGTTTGCTCGTCGCTGTCTGACTGGCGGATCGGACAGAGGTTTTCCGCCCGCACGAGGAGAAGGTCAGGAGTTTTTCGAGTTGAGGCAAAAGCTCGTGAAGCCGCGGCGCCGTAGAGTGAGTCTCGGACGGTTTTGCGACGCGGATCGCCATCATTCCTAACTTTCGGGCAGCGTCAATGTGTTTCTCGTTTTCCGTGATGAAGATGGCGTGCGTGAAAGGCAACTGAGGTTGAATCTTGTCGAGTGCGGCGCGAAAGATTTTTTCGTCCGGCTTCTGGACGCCAACTTCGGTTGAGAGAGTGACACGATCCGGCAACGGAACGAAAAAATTATCGATACCGAGCTCCGCCAGTATCTTGTAATAACTTTGGCGGTGAGAATCGATCTCCGCCGGCGTTGTCGCAGGGTAATAGTCTGAGACAAGCGCGACGACAGGCGCTTGGTCCTTGTCGTCGCGCATCTTCGCCAGCGCGGTCAACGTTTCACGCGCGCCGGGCAGCAGGGCGCCGTCATGTTCGAGTGTGTCTCCAAGATCAAAAAGCACAACTCGCATTTTCGTGCTCCTTTACTTGCCGCGATTGTTTCCGTTTAGCTGCTGAAACGGTTCGCCCGCACGTTTATTCTTTCTCTTCGGGTTCGGCAGAATTCCGCGCCGCACAAACACGTCAGTGATGGCTGCTTCGTTCCGGCCTTGATTCAACTGCTTGTCGGCGGTGATAAGCGCCTTCGCGGCGTCTTCAAAGGTTGCTTTTGGCGTAAGCAGGAAGTGATGAGCGAACACGAGCTGTTCGGTGGGTGTGCGGCCGAGGGCGCCGCGCAGTTCCCACAAACAGGCGGACCAGATCTCGCCGTCGTCATGTTCTTCGCCGGTCAGGTCTTTCGGATATTTCTTGTTACTGTCGAGCCGGCGCAGGCAAGGAGGTTCGGCGCCGCTGTAAGCAACGGCGTCCCAGTTTCCGAGCGTGGGCCGCAACACCTCGGGTTTCATATCGGCAAAGAAACTCGCTGCCAGGAAATCGCCAAAGCCCTCACCCATGGCCCGTGCTTCGCCGCTTGGACCAAAACCGGCGACCTGATTGTCCTGAATCGAGTGTCCGTATTCGTGAAGGATGATCTCGGCGTCTTCAGCGTCGTCGACGCCGCCGGTTCCAAACGTGAGTGATTTCGTGACCGGGCTGTAGAAGGAATTGTCGGCGGTTGTGCCGTCGATGTTCACTTCGATCTGACGATTGTTGATGTTGTTGAATCCGAGGCTCTGAATGTGGCGCTGCACACGATCGATGTGGAAGTAAACCATCACCTCTTTGAAAGCGCGCTCGCCTCGTTCGAAGTCAAACTTGAGATCCGCGCGCTTGACGCGTCCATTTGTTCCCTTGGTGCTGACGAACTTGCCGTCGAGGTGTCCCGAGTTATTTGTCAGGTTTTCGAGGGAAACCGCGCGATACGCGATCTGGGGAATGGTTGAATTATCTTCAAGCGACGTGTCGTTCAGGGTCGCCACGGGATGAGGATCGAATACCTTTCCGGTCCCCTTTGCCTCTTTCAGAAGACTGATTTTGTCGAGGATCCCTCCGCTGCTTGCGTCCAGGTAGATCTTGTACTCACGGTATGGTTCGAGCGTTCGGATGATGACTTTCCAGGCGAGCGTCGGTGTGTTGTCGTGTGGATAGAAAACTAACTCGCTCGACACCACTTCTTTTTTCGCATTCGGCACTTGCTGTTCGGTATCCAGCGCGCGCTGACGGGCATCGTCGGCGGTAAGTTGCGGCGCGGTCGCGTCTCCAGCTTTCGCTTTTGCGCTGGCGGCTGCCTTATCAATTTTCGCGATTACGGTTTCGGGCAGGAGATCGTTCATCACGTTGTAGACCTCGCCCTTGTCGTTGATGTCCACTCGCACCCAGGCGCCGGTAATCGGCGTCCCGTCATGATATTGCTGATAAAGCACATGCTTGCCGAGAATGCTCTCTTTCACGGTGTCGAGTTTTAGTTGTTTGAGGTTGGATTCGATCTTCAGATCGGGTGCGATCTTTTTCAGAAAGCCCACGGCGATCTCTTCCGCGGTTCCTTTTTTTGGTTTTGCTTCAATATCGTAGATGCGACGCGGAACATTGTGTTGCGGGTTTGCGTCAGCCTTAGCCTTCACACTTTTCATTTGGATCATGATTTGTCTCCTTAAGAGTCTGAGCACGCGGAATGAGCGATATGGTTCAGCACCGCATGATGTGCTGGTGTGTTGTTTGCCGAGTTGGTTGAGCCGATTGAGGGCTCAGGCTTTCTTCAACTTTTGCAGTGTTGAGTCCCACGCGTAACCGGCGAGCAGCGCGGCGCGCCAATCGATCACCGTGCCCCAGGTGAATGCGACGATGAGTAGTCCTGTCAGGAGTGAAAACACGCCAACGACGACGAAAGGTTTGGCCTGTTCCCAGGCCGACGGGACATCTTGCTTATTAGCGGCAGCCGGTCTCGGCAAAAGCTGCGTCAGGATCGGGAGAGCAATGCTGATGATGATACCGGCGACACACCAACTGTATGTTTGCAGAAGCGTAGACACGACGGTGCCGTTAGCCATTTGAAGGTCTCCTTTGGGGGCAAGGTTGATTAGTCGCTTAACTGACTAATTTTGTTCTTCAACTTCTAATGGCGAGTGATGGAAAAGTATTTCATGAGGCGTTCGGCGGGAACTGCGGAACTTGAATTGGGAGATCATGGGCCTATAATCCACTGCTTAACCTTACGTCGAATTAACTTGAGAATGGATTTCAAGTTTACTCAAAACATGTTGCTCGGATTCTCACCCAGGACTTGGCCTGGATCTTCCGCCCAGGAGTTGAGTGTTTCATCGACTGCGCTCGAAGCTGCGGGTTCGTACGCTGGGTCCTCTCACATCTTTGAAATGGGCCGCCATTACGATGCGTATGTCGCTGATGAGTTCGAAGCCCCAGAGTTTCTTGAAATTGCAGGTTTTCCTTCCAGCCCTTTTCCTAAACAACTCCTCGAGAAAGCGAGATCTGCAGGCGTAACGGGCAATATCGGAGAGACTCTAACCGGAATTGCTGCCATTGAAACGTTCGGGTGTAATGCTGCGGACATCGCTCATCTCGTGGTTAGGTCCAAGATAAAGACGCCGGATTTCTTGATTCGTAAGACGGATACGCTGGAACTTGTGTTGCAGGCGATTGGGGTGACTGGATTGAATTTGCCGGACTGGTGGCTGGTGGAGTCAAAGTCTCGAAGTGGAGCAATAAACGATAGCGACATAGAGCAGGGTTTGATCCAGCTTATTACGCTCTGGTTTGAGCTAAAGGATTATTCCGCGCAGGATGTTGGTTTTGGTATTGTAGTTGGCACTGCTCTGCGTCCGGATCGTGAGATCTATATTCATGTGTTCACACCGAAGAACAAGACCCAGCAACAAGCATTGGTGAACTACTTGTCGACTCTGGGATTGGAGCCAAAATTCACTAAATCGGTAGTCGCTCAGATTCGAACGTATTTATCGTGATGCCGTTGGGGCAACAAATTTTAGCGAGCTTTTCGCGTGCCAGGTATGCCGCTTGGGCAGACGATGTTGAACACTGTAGGCAGCTATTAGCAGAGATTCGGAATGTTTCAAGCAAGCTTGATAACGGTGCGTATGGCTTAATATTCCGTGCTGCCAATCAGCTATCGGAACGGCTCACCGGCCCAGATAATGATCAAAGCGTAGCTCTTAGCGACAGTCGATTGATCATCACGCGGCATTTAAGGGCAGTTATTCATCGAATTGCGGACTTTGAGTTCGAGGTTCGGGCGTACCTTGACGATCTTTCATGGGAAGAGTCGCTTTATAAGCGAGTGACTTCGATAGCGGCTGAACGAAGCGCGAGGCCGATCGATGTGGCGCAAAAACAAGATGCCAGTACATTCGAAGGCGAAAAGCGTCTGCGGCGACCATCTGCGTCCTGGAGGATGGTCGATAGAGATCTTGTTTGTGACATTCTGGTTGGCCCATTCGGTTTGATTAAAATGAAAGGCACTTGGATCTCCATCAAACCGCCGCGCCAGATCGATCAGGTCAGAGCTACGTTTGAAATGGCCCTCAATGAGATTGATCTGGACGTGCGAATTTCAAGTCCATCGAGCGCGGCTAACACACATCTCACATAAACCAAAAAACGGGGAATACATCGGCGGGAACAAAAACCGCGCGTACATGTCTAACAGAGCGTTTTGAATTGTTGGGCGGTGAGACGAAGGAGGTTGTTATGTTCCTTTTCCCACGGCTCTGTTCTGCGATGCTCTCGGCCTTTATCTTTGTGGTCTACATGCCGAACCCGGCGCACATGCTCTATCGACTATCGCCGTATTATGACTGCTGGAGTGAGTACTGCGAGTCGCAATGGTATTGGTACGAGGAACTCGGCGTTAAAATTCAAATCATCACCGCGGCGCTTTGGATCGGGCTGTGGGCGATTCTCGAGGTTCGAAATCACAGACGCTTCCCGCTGCCCGCAGCAAGAATCCTGACGCACCTGCGCTACGGTCCTATTGCCGTTTTCGCGTTCTACTTCGTAACGGTCATCGCTTTTGACTTCGCGATGATCCAGTACTCGCGGTGGAAAATTATCAGCTACGTATACAGTGACGCACCCGTAACAGAAATGCCGGAGTTCCGTCTTCACAACAACTATCGACATTGGTGCGGGAATGGAGCGATTGCGCAAGAGTATGCACTTTACGGCGACACCGCGGCCGCATTTATCGACTCCACCGACCCCGCCACACGAGCGCGCGCGCTGCAAGCCAGCATGTTCGTCTATGACTGGTTGAACCAGCCAGGCGATGGACCCGCGATCGAAGCGCTCAGGAAGGCTGTAGCCGATCCGGATCCGACGGTTAGAAACATCGCGGCCAAATACAGTTCAGAGTTGGGTATAACAGGCGTGCCATGAGATAGTTTTGGAACGACTGACCTTGACAGACGTAAACACCTCGCATGGAGATCAAACTCATGACTGCTAAGTCCCGCCTGCGTCTATTACTACCGTGTCTGTTGTTTGTTCCGAGTCTTGCCGTGGCGCAAGCAGGAGCAAACTACTGTGAGCCCTCGCCGGTTATAAAAGCCGAGTTGAAGAAGTCGTCTGACGTGTACAACGAAGAGATCCCCTGGTCGGCGCGACAGCAAAAGCAAAGAGCGATATTGCAGGAGTTGGCGAGCAAGTACCCGGACGACTTCCACGTACAGCGACGTTACCAGGAGAGCCGTCGCGGAGGTTTTTTCGCCGATACTGAGGCGCTAATCGCCGAATATCGCGCGCAGATGGAGAAAAAGCCAAACGATCCGGTGGCGGTTTTCATGTACGCGCGTCTGCTCATCGGACGCCAGACCAAAGACGCGTTGGCGATCATTGAAAAGCTGGCACAGCAATCACCGGATTTTCCGTGGACGCATTTGCAGTTGGCTGACCTTTACAACTATCAGAGTCTCCGCGACGTGGAGAAATCCAAGGCTCACCTGAAGCAATGGATGGCGAAGTGTCCAAACGAAAGATCCAGTTTCAACCTCGTGTCGCGTCTCGGGGACAAAGACATGATGACCGCCGCCGCGCAACGCCTGCGGACGATGCTCGAGTCGTCTTCCAACAACGACGACTTAACGTACTGGGACACGCTGTGGACGCTTCAGTTCAAGTTGAAACCCGTTCCCGAACACGCGCAGTTACGCGAACAGATCGCGGCGGATGTAGCGAGCCTTCGCGCGAAGAACCTCAACACCAAAGAATGGTTTCAGACGTTGCAGGCCGGGTACAAGCAGGTGGGCGACAAGACGGGCCAGCATTGGGCCGAAGACGAAATGATTCGTCTCTTCCCGAAGTCTGATACCGCACGGCGCCTCGTTCAATCCCGCTGGGACGAAGAACATCCTTATCCAAAACCCGAAGAACCGGAAGCGAAGAAGCAGGCCTATCATCAGGCAGTGCTGCAAGTGACGTCTGAGTGGACCAGGCGCTGGCCCACCGACGAACGTAGCTGGTCGAGTCGGATCTATTCGTTGAATTCGTTCAAAGGTTCGGCAAACGAAGAGATGGAAGCGGCTTATAAGGGTTATGCAAAAGCGCATGAGGTGGAGATGTACTCTATTTCAACTCCTCCGCTTGCCGTTACTGTGGCTCAGTTTTATCTCAACCGCGGCTATCGTTTACAAGACATTCCGGGGCTGATTCTACCGGCCATTGCCGAGATTGAACAGTGGGAAAATAGTCGGGGCGTGTCTGACCTCTTTCCCCGCGGCGACGAAAACGAAGGGAACCTCTCTTTCACACGCTGGCGAAGCTGGCCCATACTCGCCGAGGCATACGCCAGGACCAAACAACCTGCCAAGGCCAGCGAAGTGCTCGCCGAAATGGCGGAAGCGTTGAAGAAGAAGGAGCCTGGTGAAAAAGCTAGTGACGCCAAAAAGCGATCATACGCATACAGCGCAGGCATCTACTGGCAAGCGGTGGCGAAAGTCGCGGAGGCCGAACAGCGCAAACTCGACGCGTTGACGGCGTATCAAACGGCGCTGAGCGTGCGTTCGAAGGGTGCAACTCCGGCGGCGGGCAGCAAAGACGAGTTGATGGACAACACGCAACGGTTGTGGAAGGAGTTAGGCGGCACGCAACAGGGTTGGAGCGCGTACCTGGCGCGCGTCGATTCGAAGAGCAAACCTGAGACCGCCGAAGTCGCGACGTGGGATACGAAGAACACGGCTATGGCCGAATTCGATCTCATGGATCTTGAGGGGCGCAAGTGGTCGCTCGCGGACCTGAAAGGAAAAGTCGCTTTTATAAATCTGTGGGCGACGTGGTGTGGTCCATGCCGCGAGGAGTTGCCTTACGTGCAGAAACTTCGCGAGCAACTTAAAGACAGGAAAGACGTCGTCGTACTCACGTTGAACATCGACGAGGAAGTAGGTTTGGTCCAGCCGTTCATGAAAGAGAACAAGTACAACTTTCCGGTGTTACTGGGCCAGGCGTACGCCGACGCGCAGGGCGTGAACAGCATCCCGCGTAACTGGGTGGTTGCTGTCGATGGGAAGGTGATGTTTGAGGGTATTGGGTTTGGGAATGATGGCGCGGAGTGGATGAAGAAAGCGGCGCAGGTGATTGAGCAGGTAAAGGGCGGCGGCGCGAAGTAGGGCGTTCGCAAGCGGGAGGTTAATCGAGGCTTAGCCAACCGGACTTCTTGCTGATCGGTCGATCGTTAACAGCTTCCAAGACCGCATATTTAGCCAACAGTCGTGTCGAATCGAGGATTGGCAAGGAAGAATTCTCGGCCGTAACTATGAGAGGAATCTCAGTACAGCCGAGAATCACACACTCAGCGCCTCGCGACTTGAGATCGTCGATCGCTTGCAAGAAATGATCGGTAGTGCCGCTCTCGAAGATTCCCAGGCATAACTCGTCGAAGATCGCGGCGTGCAACTGGTCCATTGTCGCCGAGTCGGGGATTAAGTGTTCCAGACCTCGTTTTTTCAAAGCGGCAGCATAGACCGGGCCGGTCATGGTCCAGCGGGTGCCGAGTAGACCGACACGCTTCCAACCACGCTCGCTAATCTCGTGGCAAACAACCTCCGCGATGTGCAAACCGGGTAACGGTAGATCACCAGCGATCTGCTCCAGCACGATATGCGCCGTGTTGTCGGGACAGACATAAAAGTCAGCGCCCGCGTCCGCAGTTTGTTTCACTCCCTGGGCCAGGAACCTGCCAACCGCCGAATAATCCCTTGCTTCCCAGCCGGGCATACTGAGCGCCATTGGCACAGCGCTCATCACGATATTCGGATGATTATGTTGGCCAAGATGCACGGAGCCTTCCCTGCACGCAGTGAGAAAACAGAGCGCCGCACCCTCAGCGCTGTGCGCCACGATTCCGATCGTTTTACTTTGAAATGTTTCCCTCAGAATGTTCACGATCAAACGAAAGATCTTTCTTATGTAAGTCCATTCCCATAGTAGATCAGTTCTTGTCTGGAGAGCATGATGAAAAGTTTCGCCCGATACGTATTCATTTTTCTGTTGATCATATTTGCGTGCGCGCCCGCTTTCGCCCAAACGGAACGATCGCGGCTTGAAGTGCGTGTCGTGGAGGAAGGCAAGCCGGTGGCAGGTGCCACGGTTACGTTACTCGAATTGCAAAGACAGAGATCTCGCACGCAAGTAACCAACGAACAGGGCCAGGCAATCTTTACCGACATCGCACCTGGCAATTATGAAGTCAAAGCCTCAACGCCCCGATTTCGGCGAAACTCCGTCCCAGCGAGTCTCACTCCAAGTCGGCTCTGCACTGGTCGTGGAATTGCCCATGGGCTTCCTCGCTCCACCTCCGCCGGAACGAGTTATGGTTAAGTTAGCTGCTGTAATCTCGGGCGCGTAATCATCGACGGTAAGGGATCTGAGCAACAGGCCATCAGGTTCGACGGCCTCGACGCAACACCGTTGATTGAGTTGCCGGGTGGCGAAAGGTACTTCAGAACAAGCAATCACTAAACCAACAGGAAGAGGTTGTCTCAGGATCTCCGTCTCTATCCAACCATTTCGCAGTTCAGGGACCGCATACAAAAAAACGTCGCGTCACCCCGGCCCCCCCCAACTGTGCGTCTCAAAACGCAATACCTAAGCATTCGAGACTGGTTCAAGCGCTGAAATCTTAATGCAGACTAGTGCTGGAAATGATGCGCTGGGCTATAATACGTTGCCGTCGACCTTTACCACAGAGCTACTTCACGAGCGTGATCCCCGCCGCTTGCGCTTTAGCTCACGCTAACTCACAACGTCAAAGAAGGGTGGTGCTCATTGCCCCCAGTTCTTCACGCGCGAAACTCGATCGCATCCCTTGGCTTTGTCTTCTTCTCCACAGTCGGCGTAGTGTTTTTGCCCTATCCCAGTTCCTCATCTGTGACATCTCTCACGCAGGAACAACGATCGTTTTCCGCAGGCTCATTGCCGAAACCAAAGTTTAGTCCAACGCCGAACAGGTGTTGCATTGATGAAGGCAGACAGGTCATCTATTCTCCGATGGTTGATCTTCCGGGGGCATCGGGAACAGAAATCAACCTGAACAGCCGGAGTTCTCGGAGTGTCGAGGTTACGCCGACATTCTTTACCCAACGCGGTGAGGCATTCGTCGGCGAAACGTTTCAAATGCAACCGAAAGAGGTTAAGACAGTTGATCTGCGAACTTCAATGCCAAAGGCAGTTCGGAACCGCAAAGACCTCGGTGGTATGACCCTGGAATATCAAGGCGGGACGTTCGAAATGTGGGCTCAACTGCGTCTCATGAGAGTGAATGGCGGTAGCAGCGTCGATCTAGTGTTCTCGATCTCGCAAGACAGGCGATCCACAATCCGCAACGCAGTGTGGTGGATGCCCGCAAATACCGAAGCAACAATTGCTCTGGGCAATATTGGTGACTCCTCTTTGAAAGCGAAGGCCACTTTCGCTAACGGAGATTCGCACGAGGTTGAGATTCCCGCATTTGGTACTCAGTTCATTCAACGCAAATCAGAGACTCTGGCTTCGATTAACTCAGCCGGCAACGCCGAAGCGGTTACGCTTGAAACTCTTGGGTCGAACACTAACCTCATCGCAGCCGGCCTCGTGACCTCACGTGATGCGAGTTTCACTAGTAGTATCCGTTTTTATGACACTTCTTTCGTCGCCCAACCCAATCTCTACGCGACCAACTTTCGACTTAAGAATGTGACGCCCAGTCTTGTACTTCGCAACACCGGCACAGAAACAATTACGACAACACCGAGATTTGTCCCTGTTTCCGGCAATGCCGATAACTTTATTGATCTCGCAACTGTGACTCTGGAACCGAGTGAGGTTGTAGCCGTTGATCTTCAACCATTGAAGGCAGCCGTTGATAGCAAGCCCGACTTCGATCGCGTAAGTGTTCAAGTTTTGAATAGCGGAAAGCCCGGCAGCCTAATCGGAGCACTCACCGGGAACGATGGCACGAAAAAATTGACTTACGATGTGCCGCTCAGAGACAGCGGCGGGATGCGAAACTCCACAGGCGCTTATCCGTGGCGTGTGGATCAGGATCTGTCCACAATAGTTTCGATCACCAACATCTCCGCTATTCCGTCTAAAGTGGTCGTGCAGATTAATTATGAGGGCGGACACTACCTGCTAGATCCGCGACCGATTGCAGCTGGTGACACAGCCGTTTACGACCTGCGCCAGATCAGAGACGAGCAGATTCCAGACCGCACCGGTCGTACAATTCCGCGATCGAGCAAGGGCGGACAATTCAAGTGGTTTATTTATGGCCACGGGTCGGGCCGGCTCATCGGTCGTGCTGAAATGATAAGCCAGGCACAGCGAATAAGTAGCAGTTACAGTTGTCCCGGTGGTAATTGTCCACCGGAATTCAGCTACGCATTTTTTGATAACGACAATCTCTTTCTTTCCGCGGGCGAGACCGGGCACGTACAAGTTTTTGAGATCTGGTGCGATGCTTATGGGTGTATCGGGCCGATGGGTGCGTATGTCGAGAGTTGGGGCCAAACGAACCCTCTTGTCGCAACGTTGTTTGCTACTGGCGATCAGGCCGACATCTTAGGTATCAGCTCCGGACAAATGGGTTTTTGGGCCAACATCGGACACGATCGGTGGGGATGGGACGGACTCAATTGCTACTGGCTGGGGTGGTATGTGGATAGCGCGCAGGGAACAGCTACGGTTCCCACGGTAAATATAAAGTTTAACGATACCCATGTTGGCGGTCAGACAGTCAATGTGATTGTCGGTCAGCAGATTAGTTTAACGACTGAGCCGTTTCCCGAAGACGGCGCTGTTACCGAATCTGAATGGACAATCCCAGGTGGCAATTCCGATCGAATCGCAAACTACACCGTGAATTTCAACCCCAACCAATCTGCGACGAGCGCGACCGTTACTAACCTCACCGAAAATTCTCTTAACGGAACTTCAGTTGGTTTCTATTGGATTAGTGAGGGAGACGGGCGCACCGTTCAGTACTCAGCCAAGATAAACGGGAAGAGCGTCAGCCGCAGTGTTACGTTCAATGTCAAAAGACCGACTGTTACATTAATGGCCACAACTGGTTCAACAACGAATACTGCGTTCGATTCCGTACTTCGTACCCAAGTGCTTCAACTCGGGAATCCCGATGGAACGCCGGGTATTGTTTTCACCAGAACCATCACGGCGATGCCTTCGGGATTCAGTGGTGATATGCAGTGGGTACAGGTTTACAACCACCTGAACGGCAGTCTTACGATTTCAGGCAATACTCAGAATGTACAGACATGTGGACTGGACGATGTCTTTCCATACCCGCTCGATCCAGGTGCAACGCAGAATAATCTCAAGACAAGTGACTCACCCGCCGTGATTCTACCCAGCGGTGCAACCGCAGCTTCCGCGAATTACCATGCGACTATGTGGTTACTTTTTAAACCGACTGGAGTGGACGGAACGAGCATCTGGGTTCCGCTTCGTAAAGTGACGTGGGCGTGGACCGCTTCAGCTACTTTTAATGGAACCGCTTGGACCATTAGTTCGCAAACTAATCCGGCAAATTTGCAATCGGCTAATTCCCACGATCACCCAACGTGGAACAAAAATATCAACTCGGGTCAGACGTGTCCGTGACGGTAGCGAGATGACGAAAATGACAGGCTTACGTAGATCCTTAGTAGCGGCATTGGTTCTTCACTTGTTCTTTGTGGCGAGTGTCGCTGAACAACATTCCCGGACATCGAAGACCACTCCGACGGAACTGACGCTGGTGGTTTCCGCTGAGACAGATGCGACGAGCGGGGGCGTAACTCTGAAGTGGTCACTCAAGAATATTTCTGACAAACAAATCTCTGTTCCAGACGTGAATCTCTTTTTGGACCATAAATTGACGGTGAAAGATCAAAAGAATCGAGCCGTACAGTTAACCAAAATGGGTCAACAGGCAGCCACGGCCGCGTATTTTACTTCACCGAGAAGAACTACTGTTTTGGAGCCCGGACAGGAGTTGACAAAGGAACTCAAGGTTTCAGATTTTTTCGACATGAAAGTCAAAGGCGTATACACGATTGTAGTTGAGCGTCGCGTTCCGTCCGCTAACGGCAAAGCCGTAAAAACAATTCGCTCTAACGTATTAAAACTGCGAATTGTTTGAACGGCTTCCGTCGAGTTGTTTTCGATAGCGCTTGATAGAGTACGAGCAGGACCAGTTTGGGCAGTCTTGACTGCCCTAACGAATTTTGAAGGAGGGGCCAGTTGTGAACTCAAGCTCTTCAATGCCGTTTCACGGCAACTAAGCCTGCGACTTTGGGAGGGCGCACGCTGGTTGCTGAGTTCGCACTAGAGAGTACTACTGCGGGGACCTGGCGTCAAATGACTAAGCGCAGAGATATTTAAGAAACGTTATTGCGATTGCTGCGCGCGACCTGACTGTATGAGTCGTTGTATTGAGGTGTTTCCGGGGACGGCGACGTGCGTCGCCGGATCGTATTCCTTACCCCCCGCGGGGCTTCCCTGCGGAACCCAGATCTCAACTCGCGTCGAACTGTAACCTGACGGAAGATAGCGAACGTAATAACCATCAGGATGCAGAGACCAGCGGCCTGACGGCACCGCGCGACTGCCTTCACCCATCGGCGCCACGCCCGAGAGAACTGCAACGCGTTCCATTTCAGCGAACGAAGCGCCGGGCGTGGTTAGCATCTGGCGCAGTTGTGCTTCTGCTTGAGCGATCTGTCGCAACGGTTCCGGCACACCGCCGAGTGCGTCGGTTAGTGCATTGCCGGAGAGTGCGTCCAGCGCGCTGCGGTTGAGAGAAGCGAGCTGTCGCGGCGTCAACAGTTTCGCCGCCGTCGCTTTCATTTGCGGTTGCAAGTCTTCAAACTTGGCCCTGGCGATGATGGCCCATAACAACGCTTGAATGTCGCGCTGCTCGATTTCCGGATGGTTCACTGAGTTGCGGACCAGAGTTATCACGGCGTCTTCGGCTGGTCCTTTTGGAGGCGCATACAGATAACCATCGCCGCCGCCTGGACCATGTGTGCCGGCTTTCAAGCAGTAGCTTTGCGTCTGCAAGTTGTAATAGCCGGGCTGAAGAACGAACCCGCCGTTGGGTGTACGCTGCAACACCATCAACGACCGCGCTGCTTCCCGTGGCGTAAATCCATCCTTAGAAGCATCTTCCCATTTGGCGTCGGGCAGACTCGTCGTGATCGGCGCTTTGCCTCCGAGCAGGTTCGGAGTTTTCTTTTTCAGCTTGTCAGTGAGATCGCCAAACTGTCCGAACGCTGGAGTCGCAACGGTAATGAGAGCGACGATGGAGAAGGTCAGTGAAACGACACGAGAAATCCTGGACCATGTATCGATTAGTTTCCTGAAAACTAAGATCGCGGTTTGAAGGTAGCGATCGGAACCCGACTTTATCATAACTGCCCGCTGATTTCGTGCGACGTAAGCGTCAGAGCCTAATCAAAAATCACACTTTTTCACTCGTCCCACCTGATAGGTTTCGCAATCGTTCGACGCGATCAATAGACACAAGCAGTCACACGCGCATGGCGGACATCAGTCTTAGCTCGTGCCGATACCCGTCCGATCAACTGGAGGTCCTATGAAGAAAGCGCTCACCCTGTTTGCTTTGCTGGTTGTGACAATAGCGGCGCTGGTTTTCACCACCGCTCACAGCCAGAGCCCCAACGGCAACTCATCTAAACTCCGTCGCATACGCGCGGACAAACGAATCGCGAATCAATACATCGTGGTGCTCAAAGACGACGTTACCGACGTCGAGGCGGAAGCTGTTCGTCTCTCGCGCGACTTCGGCGGCGATCGCAATGGCGGTTACACCTATAAACACGCGATTAAAGGCTTTTCAGTGCGCATGTCTGAAGAACGTGCGGCCAGACTGGCAGCCGATCCGCGGGTTGCGTTTGTCGAAGAGGACGGCATGGCGAGTGCTGCCGCAATACAAGCAAACCCACCTTGGGGGTTGGACAGGATCGATCAGCGTTTTCGCCCTATCGACGGAAAATACACACCTGCAATGGCACGGGCACGGGAGTGAAAGTTTACATCATCGATAGCGGCATCCGCGCTTCGCACAATGATTTCGGTGGGCGTGTGATTCCCGGTTTTAACGCCTTCCTTGGTGGATCGACCGATGACTTCAGCGGGCATGGCACTCACGTAGCCGCCACGGTTGGCGGTTCATATTTTGGAGTAGCAAAGAACGTTACGCTTGTTACAGTTCGCGTTCTTAACCCTGATCTGACCGCGCCTAATGCCGCGATCATTGCCGCAGTGGAGTACGTCACCGAGGATCATCAGCAGGGCCAGCCGGCAGTCGCGAACATGAGTTTGACTACGGCAGGTTCGACGGCAGTGGACAACGCGGTTACTCGTTCCATCCTCGATGGAGTAACGTACGTGGTAGCAGCGGGAAATGACAACGCGAATGCGTGCGACTACTCTCCAGCCCGCGTGCAGGGCGCACTTACCGTAGGGGCGACCGACAACACTGATACGCGTTCCAAATTCACCCCGTCGCCGCGCGCGTCAAACGTTGGCACCTGCCTCGACCTTTTTGCTCCGGGCAGCAACATTCAATCTGCATGGAATGGGGGTAATACTGACAGCAATGTGCTCTCAGGCACCTCTATGGCGAGTCCGCACGTTGCAGGTGTGGCGGCGTTGTACCTGGAAAGCAATCCAGGGGCGTCGCCGGCGACCGTAGCTGCGGCGATCACTAACGGCGCGACGCAAAACGTGGTGAGAGATGCAGGACCAGGAAGTCCCAACCGGTTGCTCTATTCGTTGTTAGACAGCGCTCCTCCCGCTAATCCCGTTTACCAGGGATTTGTGGACTACGCGGGTTGTGACTCGATCGTTGGGTGGGCGGCGGACCGAAACCAGCTCAATGGTTCGATAACGGTAAGCATCTATGATGGGTCAACGCTTGTCGCCAATGTGGTGGCGAATACTCTTCGAAGCGACGTCGGATCCTACCTGGGCGACAACGGGTTGCATGGCTTCGCAATACCAACTCCCTCGCAGTTTAAGAATGGACAAACGCACACACTCAGAGTGAGATTTGACTCAACCACAACAGATCTTACTAACAGCCCGCAAACATTGACCTGTGGAACGCAGACTACGTACTACGAGGTCGTTGCCAGGCATGACGGTCAGTGTCTCGACGTTTTTGATGCGCAAACGGGTAATGGCGCGCAAGTCATACAATGGCCCTGCGTCGGAGAGGCGAACCAACATTGGTATGTGGTTCCTGTTGGCGACGGATATTTCAAATTCATAGCGCGACATAGCAATAAGGTGCTGGCCGTGCTGAATGGTTCGCTTGCGAACGGCGCTTCGGTGGTCCAGTTGACCGAAAGCGGTGGAGCTCCGGAGCAGTGGCAGCTTGTCGACGCGGGAGGTGGCTATTTCCGCATCATGGCTCGTCACAGTGGGAAGGCGCTCGAGGTGGATGGAGGGTTTACGTTTAACGGAGCGAGGGTACAGCAGTGGGATTATTTCGGGTTTGCGAATCAGCAGTGGCTGTTGAGGCCGGTGAATTGAGATCTGATCCTGGGTTTGAGGGCGTTAAGTCTGGGTGCGCTAGATGTATCTGGAGGCGGCGATCGGAATCGAACCGATGAATAAAGGTTTTGCAGACCTCTGCCTTACCACTTGGCTACGCCGCCACTCGGAAGGGCAAACGCAAAAAGCGTCGAGATGAAGTAAGTTTACTCGAAAGCACGCAGGCTTTCACCCTCCACCCCGCCGCCTTTTGCCTGGATACTGGAGCGGGAGACGAGATTTGAACTCGCGACCCTCGCCTTGGCAAGGCGATGCTCTACCACTGAGCTACTCCCGCTTTGAGCAGGGTTGATTCTAGCGATTCGCCAAACGTTGTCAAGCGAGCCCTCCGGGCGATGGACTCCAAATCTCAACACAGATTTGCACGCATTAATGTCAGAACTATTTAGAAACGCCCTCTAAGATCTACACGCATTCGTTGACAAACCCAAACAACTGCAATAATTTCCCTCGCAACTCCGGAGGAACTCCAATGAAAAGATTCTGTGTTGCCCGTTCGCTCGCGGCGGTCACTGTCCTGCTGCTCGTCGCCAGCGTCTCTGTCGCCCAAGACGGCTACAAAAAACCACCCAAAGAAGTACTCGACATTCTCCACGCGCCGGTCACGCCAAGCGTTTCGCTCAGCCCGACGCGCGATAACATCATGCTCGCGACCGGCCTGCGTAATCCACCGCTCGCCGATCTCGCGCAGCCGATGCTGCGACTCGCGGGCCGCCGCATCAATCCAGCGTCAAACTCGCCACATCGCTTTCAATACTCCGTCGCACTGACACTCAAACGAGTCGCCGACGGTGCGGAAGTCAAAATCGATGTGCCGCCAGGCGCGAAGATCACGAGTCTCGACTGGAGCGGCGACGGAAAACATTTCGCTTTCCTGAACACGACCGCCAATCGAGTCGAACTCTGGGTTGGCGACACGGCGACCGGCAAGATTCGCAACGTCAAAGGCGTGACGATCAACTCCGTCGCCGGCGATCCACTTAGCTGGATGCCTGACAATCGCACGCTCGTGGTCCAACTCATCCCGGCCAACCGCGGCGCCGCACCAGCGACACCGACCGTTCCAACTGAGCCAAACACGCAGGAGAGCTCCGGACGTCCAGGACCAGTGCGCACCTACGAAGACTTACTCAAGAGCCCGCACGACGAGAAACTTTACGAATACTACGCAACATCACAGCTCGCGCTCGTCGACACCGTGAGCGGACGCGCGACGCCGGTGGGCCAACCCGCGATCTTCCAGGGCACGGATCCCTCGCCCGACGGTCATCTGCTGATGGTGACGCGCGTTCATCGTCCGTTCTCGTACCTGTTCCCCGACAACGCGTTCCCGAAGGACATCGAAGTGTGGGACACGAAGGGCAAACTCGTTTACAAAGTCGCGAGTGTGCCGCTGGCGGATCAGGTGCCGATCAACGGCGTCATGACTGGACCACGTTCGGTGCGTTGGATTCCAACGTCGCCAGCGACGCTCGTTTGGGCCAAAGCCCTCGACGACGGCAATCCGCGAAAGAAGGTGGCCCATCGCGACGCGGTGTTCATGTTGAAAGCTCCGTTTACCGAACAGCCGGTTGAGTTGTTCAAGACCGAGCAGCGCTTTGCCATCGGCGGTTTTAGCGAGAAGCCCGGAACGATGTTTTTCTCGGACTTCGATCGCGACAAGCGTTGGATCCGAATGTTCATGTTCAACGTAGAAACGCCTGCCACTGCGCCGAAACTTCTCTGGGGCCGCAACCAGCAGGATCGTTACAACGATCCCGGAACTTTCGTCGTCCGCTCGCTAGGCACGCAACGCGTGATCGTCCAGGACGGCGACTCGATCTACCTGACCGGCGCCGGATCTTCACCCGAAGGCGATCGCCCGTTCCTCGATCGTTTCAACGTGCAGACACTCAAAGCCGAACGAATCTTCCGCAGCGACGCAAACGCCTACGAAACATTCGCCGCACTTTTGAGCGACGACGCAAAGCAGTTCATGACGAAGCGCGAGTCGCCGACCGAAGCGTCTAACTACTTCGTGCGCAGCGCCGACGCGACCGCGAAACCGCGGGCGTTAACTGACTTTCCCGATCCCACGCCACAGTTACGCGGCATCAAGAAACAACTCGTTACATACAAACGCGCGGACGGTGTGCAGTGTTCGTTCACGCTTTACCTGCCGCCGGATTACAAACCGGGAACGAGGCTCCCGACTGTCGTTTGGGCCTACCCGATCGAGTTCAACGACGCCGACACTGCTTCGCAAGTGACCGGTTCAACACAACGCGCCACGTCGATCGGTGGTCCATCGCATCTGTTCTTCCTGCTGGAAGGTTACGCGGTGCTCGACAACGCGACGATGCCCGTTGTCGGCAATCCGGAAACCGTGAACAACACTTATGTGGACCAGATCACGATGAGCGCGAAAGCCGCGATCGACAAAGCGGTGGAACTCGGAGTTACCGATCCCGATCGCGTCGGCGTTGGCGGTCACAGTTACGGCGCGTTCATGACGGCGAACCTGTTGGCCCATACCGACCTGTTTCGCGCCGGCATCGCGCGCAGCGGCGCTTACAATCGCACGTTGACGCCGTTTGGTTTTCAGAACGAGCGTCGCACGATCTGGGAGGCGCCGGAGATGTATTTGAAAGTCTCACCTTTCATGTATGCGACGAAGATCAACGAGCCGATGCTGATGATCCACGGCGAGGCCGACGACAACACCGGAACGTTTCCGATTCAGTCGGAGCGCATGTACCAGGCGCTGAAAGGTCACGGCGCGACGGTGCGGCTGGTGATGCTGCCGCATGAAGCGCACGGTTACTCGGGCCGCGAGAGTATCGAACACGTGCTTTACGAGATGATCACGTGGTTCGATAAGTACGTGAAGAACGCGCAGCCGCGAACGCGAGACGCGACCTCGGCTCAGAAGGTCCAATAGTTACGGATCAGATCGATCTGAGGCGTGGCGCCGGGCGGCAGGACGACCGCCACGACGTCGTAACGATACGGTTGATCGTCCAGCTCAAACAGACGGCGGTAGGCTCGCGCCGCACGCGCAACCTGCCGCCGTTTTCGTCTGTCGACATTGACTTCCGGCAGCGCGAAGGAATCTGACGCGCGTGTTTTGACTTCGACGAAACACAATGTGTCGCCGTCGTACGCGATGATGTCGATTTCGGCATTGACGACCACGCCGCGCAGGTTGCGGCCGACTGGTAACGTGAAGTTTGCGGCGACGAGACGGTAACCTCGTTGCTCGAGATAAGCGGCGGCGTAGGCTTCGCCCAGTTTGCCGAGTTGGATGCCAGGTGAGGATGACATTTGTTTGTGTTTTGTTCTTTGCGCTTAGTGCTTTGTTCTCAGGCACGACCACTGGGATTCAGTGAACCGTACTCGAAGGCGATCAAAGTACAAAGCACAAAGAACAAAGTACCGAGTTTTAAGCGTCGCGATCGTAAGCGACTTTAAGCCAGTATTTGACTTCGTCGGCGAACTCGTCCAGCTCGTCGAGCGATGTGATCGGAATCCGGTGAGTGATCCGATCTTTCTTTGCAAACCCGCCGGTGTCGATCAAACGTCCGGTTGGTTTTGTATCGCCGAGGGCAAACCCCATATCGATTCGCGTGTGCGTTGTCGGCTTGATCTGCGCGAACACGTGATTGCGATAGAGCGGCACGATCGTCGTGCACGGACACGCCTTCGCTTCCTTACCCGTCTTCAAACCGAGGGTCAAAAGCGCATCGTAAATCGGACGCAACCCCGCCTTCTTGCCTGAGAACATGTTATCGACGTCGCGTTCGGCTTTCTGTAGATAGAGGTCGGGATCGCCAAATGCTTCTCCGTTGCCGACCGAACGTTCAGCGAGCCCCATCGCCGTGTACGTGTTGAGGCCGTGTTCGTCTTTGAGCCACGCGTGTCGTTGCTTTTCGTCCTTTGGTCCTGATTTCTTGATGTGTTTGAGCCACTCTTCGAGGCTGCGGCCGGTCTTCTGTTTGAGTTCGCCGATCCACTTCTGGGTCATCAATACGCCCGGATGGACGCTGTAGATGGACTTCATGGCGTGAAGATAGTAGCCGCAAAAAGGAAGAAAGAGTTAGCCACAAAGAGGCACAAGAGGCACAAGACTGAATCTTGGAAAGAAGAAGAGTCTCTAGAGCCCGGCTCTGTCTTGTGCCTTTTGTGCCTCTTTGTGGCTAAGAAAAGTCGACTGTGGGCAGAAACTTCGGCGGACGGCGTGCCTTCGTCGCTTGTTCAAACGCGTACGCGATCTTGATGAGTGTAGGTTCACTAAACGCGCCGCCAAAGAACGAGATACCGACCGGCAAACCGTGAACGTAACCCGCGGGCACGGTGATGTGTGGATAGCCGGCGACTGCCGATGCCGATGAATAACCGCCGGTGAAGTGATCGCCGTTGAGCCAGTCGGTGGGCCATGGTGGTCCACCCGTGGGCGCGACGAGCGCATCAAGGCGATGCTTCTTCATGATGAAGTCGATGCCCTGAGTTCGCGTTAGCAGATGGTTCTTGCGCAACGCCTGAAGATACTTGCGTTCGGTAAGTGGGCCTTTCGCTTCTGCTTTTTCAAAGATGTCCTGGCCGAAGTATGGCATCTCGAGATCTGACTTCGCTCGGTTGAACTCGATCACGTCTTTCAGGGAATGAATCGTGGTGGACGGCAAGAGGTTCTTCAGATACGCATTCAGAGCGGCTTTGAACTCATAAAGCAAAACTTCAAACTCGGAATCGTCGAACTGGCCCGTCGTGGGAATATCCGCGGGATCGATCAGTTCGGCTCCTTGCGTTCGCAGCACTTCGAGCATCTGTTTCATCAACGCGTCGACGTGCTGGTTGAAACCGAAATGCTTGCGCGCGACTCCAATGCGCATCCCTCGCGCACCATTCCTGTCGAGAAAGCGAGTGTAATCGGTGGACCTGCCACGACTTTGCGCCGTTATGCTGTCGCGCGGATCGTCGCCGGCGATCGCGCTGAGCAGGATCGCGGCATCGCTGACAGTGCGCGCCATTGGACCGGCAGTGTCCTGGCTATGAGCGATCGGAATGATCCCGCTGCGACTCACGAGGCCCAGCGTCGGTTTGATTCCTACAAGCGAGTTTGCGGTTGACGGACAGACGATCGATCCGTCTGTTTCGGTGCCGATGGCGGCGACGCAAAGATTCGCCGACGGCGCGACACCCGAACCGGAACTCGAACCGCACGGATTTCGATCGAGCGCGTAAGGATTCTTAGTCTGCCCGCCACGCGCACTCCACCCGCTCGACGATTTAGTGGAACGAAAGTTGGCCCACTCGCTAAGATTCGTCTTACCGAGAATTACTGCACCCGCGTCGCGGAGTTTCTTCGCGACAAACGCGTCCTGAGTCGGCTTCGCGCCGATCAGTGCGAGCGAGCCGGCGGTCGTCATCATCCGATCGTTCGTATCGATGTTGTCTTTGATCAGGATGGGAATGCCGTGCAATGGTCCACGTACGCCACGTTCCTTACGCTCGCGATCGAGCGCGGCGGCGATCGCTTCCGCGTCCGGATTGAGTTCGATGACTGAATTCAGCTTCGGACCGCGTTTGTCGACGTCGTTGATGCGATCGGTGTATTTCTCGACGAGCGAACGCGACGTGTACTTGCCGGATTGCAGTCCCTGTTGCAGTTCTGAAATCGTGAGTTCGTCGAGTTCGAATGCGGGAACTGCGAGGGCAGTGTTCGGCTTTGCAACTGCGACGGTGAGCGCCGTGACAGTTGTCTGTAGAAAGTTTCTACGTCTCATGGGCGACTGAAATCGAGCTTTATTAAAGTCTCACTTTGAACGAGTTGAAGAAGCGGTTGATGGTAGCGGGATCTTCCTCGCCTTTTGGATAACCGATAACGATCTGATACGGGCGGCGTCCGACCATGTAAACGCGAGATTTGAAGACGCGGTCTTCCGTCTCCGCGGAAAACTCGAGTGCCTGGTAACCGTCGATCGTGCGGTTGCTGCTGCTGATCAGCGTCGCTTTGATTCCCTTAACAAAGTTATCGCGGTTTGCGTTCAGTTCGCTGACCTTGTTGAAGTTGAAACTCGGATCGTAGTCGACCCAGCCGATCAGATAGACGTTGGTGGCGTGCCGGGTGATGAACAGGTGCGTCGTGTATGGACCATGCTCGCTGGGCGTGGTTTGGACCTGGTCCTTGGGTACCTCGGGCATGAGCACGGAAAACCGGCCCAGCTCCGACCTGAATCGCACCCATCCGCCCTCATCAAGATCGACGGCTGCCGTGTTGCCGGCGGGCGCCGTACTCGGCGGTGCCGTCGGCGGACGCTTCGTGTGTTCCTGCGCCGTGACGGCCACAGTCATTCCCAGGGTAATGAACAGGATTGCGAAAAAATGTTTCATAGAGAGGAATCCCCTTCAAAAGCGTGGTCAAATTCTCAAGGCTTATACCACGGATTGACCGCAGATGACACGGATTAGAACGCCTTGTAAGCTATCCTCCGCTAATGGAATCCGGAAACAGACAAGTTGCCATAGTGGGCCGCCCAAACGTGGGCAAGTCTACGCTTTTTAATCGTCTCGTCGGCGAGCGCCGCGCGATCGTCGGCGACGAGCCGGGGATCACACGCGATCGCATTTACGGACAGGTCGAGTGGGCGGGAAAGAAGTTTTCTTTGATCGACACCGGCGGCATCGTTCCCGACGACGACGCGGTCATTCCCGCGAATATTCTGAAGCAGGCGGGCAGGGCGATCGACGAGTCGCAGGTGTTGATCTGGGTCGTCGACGCGCGCGCCGGAATCACTCAACTCGATGAAGAACTAGCCGCGTTGCTGCGTTCGACCGGTAAACCCGTGCTGATCGCCGCGAACAAGACAGACTCCGCGAAACTCGAAAGCGAGAGCACGGAGTTCTTCCGGTTCGGTTTTGACGACGTGTTTCCGATCTCGGCGGAGCAGGGAATCGGCGTCGGCGATTTGCTCGATCGTGTTGTCGACTCGCTCGACCACATCGAACCAGCCCCAGAAATAGAAGAGACAGGTGAACTGCGGCTCGCCATCGTCGGCCGTCCGAATGTCGGGAAGTCGTCGCTGCTGAATCGAATACTCGGCGAGGATCGAGTGATTGTTTCTCCGGTTGCCGGGACGACACGCGACGCGATCGATACGGTTTTAGAAACACCCGAACGAAAGTTCCGCATCATCGACACTGCCGGCATACGTCGCAAGGGCAAGACCGACGAGATGGCGGAGAAGTTGTCAGTAATCATGGCGCGGAAGAGTCTCGAACGCGCTGACGTGGCGATCGTGATCATCGATGCTGAGGAAGGTGTCACAGCGCTCGACGCGAATATCGCCGGTTACGCCGTCGATGCCGGATGCTCGATCATCATCGCGGTCAACAAGTGGGACGCAGTTCAAGACAAGGAGACGAACACGGCGTTTGAGTTTGAACGCAGTCTCCGCGACAAGATGAAGTTTCTCGATTGGGCGCCGGTGATCACGATCTCGGCGTTGACGGGACAACGAGTCGAACGCATTTTGCCGCTCGTTTTGAAAGCGGACGAATCGCGCAATCGCCGCATCCCGACGTCGCAATTAAACGATTTCTTTGAACGCGCCGTCGCGCAGCCGCGTGGCGGAACTGCTCCGTCGCCGGGAAAGAGCGGATATTCGCGTTTGAAAGTTCAATATCTGACGCAGGTCGGGATCAGGCCGCCGACGTTTGTGGTGTTCACGTCCGGCGGCAAAGCGGGGCTGCACTTTTCCTACGAACGCTATCTGCTGAATCGATTGCGCGAAGAGTTTGATTTCTTCGCCACGCCTTTGAGAATCGTTGAAAAGCATAAACAAAAGCCAAAACGCTGATTCAAACAAAGCACTCCGCTTTGAGATCCTCGCGCAAGACGGCGAAGCACGCGCCGGTGTTTTATCTACGCGTCGCGGACCGATCGAAACGCCCGTTTTCATGCCTGTCGGCACCGCCGGCACCGTGAAAGGAATTCGTTTCGAAGAGCTCGAATCGACGGATCTCGATGCGAAGATCATTCTCGGCAACACGTATCATCTTTGGCTTCGTCCCGGCGTTGACGTTATCAAGTCTGCCGGCGGTCTTCATCGATTCATCGGTTGGAACAGGGCGTTACTGACTGACTCGGGCGGATTTCAGGTTTGGAGTCTCGGAGATCTGCGAAAGATCAGTGAAGAAGGAACTGAGTTCCGTTCGCACGTGGATGGTTCGCCGCGTTTTTTGTCGCCTGAAGTGTCGATGGAAGTGCAGGCGGCACTCGGTTCCGACATCGTGATGGTGTTCGACGAGTGTACGCGCAGCGATGCCAGTCACGAAGAAGCTGAACGCAGCATGGAACTGACCGCGCGTTGGGCACGCCGTTCGAAAATGGCTTTCGATCAACTGCAAGCATCGGGGGCTGACACGGGTTTTGTCGAAGCTGAGGGCCTGAGCGGCGCTCAGGCGTTGTTCGGCATTATTCAGGGCGCCGGTTATCTCGATTTACGGCGAAAAAGTCTCGAACATACGGTCGAAATCGGTTTTGACGGTTACGCGATCGGCGGATTGAGTGTCGGCGAAGAGAAGCCCGTTATGTTCAGCGTGCTCGACGAGGTTGCGGCGCGGATGCCGAAAAACGCTCCGCGTTACCTCATGGGCGTCGGAACTCCCGAAGATCTGGTGGAATCGGTCGCTCGCGGCGTTGACATGTTCGACTGCGTCTTGCCGACGCGCAACGGACGCACCGGTCAGGCCTTCACGTCGCGTGGAAAGTTGAATATCAAGAACGCGCAGTGGGCAAAAGACGCGCGTCCGCTCGACGAATCGTGCGGTTGCGCCGTTTGCCGGCGGCATTCACGCTCCTACTTGCGTCATCTATATATGAGCGGTGAAATACTGGCGAGTATCCTGTTGACCCACCACAATCTGGCCTTCTTCCTTGACACCATGCGAGGTGTAAGGCAATCTATCCGGTCTGGCGATTTCCCTAAATTTCGGCGAGAGTTCACCGAGCGGCTGAGTGCGAATGGTGAATAATGGTTCGCGACCTCGCCGCTTCTGTTTGTTTTGCTAAAAAACCTAAAATAGATGCACACTTTCCTAATCTTCTTCCAGGGCGGTTTAGGCGCGCTCGCACAATTCCTGCCGATCGTCTTAATCATTGCGGTCTTCTACTTTCTTCTAATAAGGCCTCAGCAGCAACGGCAGCGACAACTACAGGAAACAATTTCTAATCTCAAAGCCGGTGATCGCGTGGTAACGACCGGCGGAGTGATCGGTATTATCACCACAGTGCGCGAGACGAGTTTTCTCATTCGCAGCGCCGATAAGACGATCCTCGAGATTGCCCGCTCAGCCATTGCCGGTATCGACGAAGAAGGAAAGCAAGCCGGTTAGTTCAAGAGCTTTAAAATGAAGAAAAAAAGCCTTCTGCATCGCACAATCATCATTGTCCTCGTTACTTTGGCAGGACTTTACCTCGTAATCGGTCCTCGCCGCCGTCCAACTCTCAAGGATTTCACCTGGTCCGGAATCAAAGCGACGCTCGCGTCGAATATCCATCTCGGGCTGGATCTTCAGGGCGGCTCGCATCTCGTCATGCGTGTAAAAGTCGAGGAATACCTCAAGCGCCTGACTGAAGAAGCCTATTCGGCGGCTGCAAATGCAGCCAAAGACGCGGGATTTCAGATCAAGGACGGACGGCCTGAAACCGGTGGCAACAACTATCGAGTCATCCTAGAAGCCGCCGACGCCTCAAAGATCAACGACATCAAGACCGCCGTCGAGCAAAAGGTTGAACTCGCCGACACCTCGGTTTGGGCGTATTCGACCTCCGGCGCGCAGATGATCTGGACGATGACCACTACCGCGCAACGTAGTCTCTCCGCGGACGCCACAAAACAGGCGCTGGACATCATCGACAGGCGCATTAACGCACTCGGAATTACCGAACCAACGCTGCAATCACACGGCGCGCAGAACGCACACCAGATCCTGCTGCAAATGCCCGGCGTATCGGATCCGGAGCGTGTAAAGGACATTCTTAAGGGACAATCGCGGCTGGAAATGGTCCATGTTGTCGGTCCGCAAAATCCGGCGCCGGCCACGACCTACCCGACGCGAGATCTGGCGCTCGAATCGCTCGGCGGCACGATACCGCCGAATCGAAACGTCCTGCCGTTCATCGAACGATCCGACTCAACCGACAAGAATCAGGCTCAACCGCCGCCGACGCAGTGGGTGGTCATCGAGGTTCCTTCGATCATCACAGGCGACGAGATCCGAAACGCGACTGCGTCTCAGTCGCAGGGCGGCAGCATCAACGACTTCGCCATTAACTTCTCGCTCAAGAAAAGCGGCGCCGAAAAGTTTGGCGCCTGGACCGGCGCCAACATCAACGAGTACATGGGCGTGGTCCTGAACGGCGAAGTCCGATCGATCGCGTTTATCAAGTCGCAAATCTTTGACGACGGACAGATTTCCGGCCGTTTCACGCAGGCACAGGCTGAAGATCTGGCGTTGATTCTTCGTTCCGGCGCGCTGCCTGCGCCGATTGAATATCTCGAAGAACGCACCGTCGGACCGAGTCTCGGCGCTGATTCGATTCGCGCGGGCGTGAATGCATCGCTCGTCGGTCTCGCGTTAGTCGTGATCTTCATGCTCATTTACTATCGCGGTTCCGGTGTCAACGCCGTCATCGCATTGATCCTGAACATGATCCTGATGCTCGCGGGCCTGATCGTCTTTGGCGCAACTCTGACGCTGCCCGGTATCGCCGGCATCATTCTTACGATCGGTATGGCGGTCGACTCGAACGTTCTGATTTTTGAGCGTATTCGCGAGGAGATACTCTCCGGGAAGACCATTCCTTCCGCGGTAGATCAGGGATTTTCGCGCGCATTCATAACCATCATCGACACTCACGTCACCACCATCGTCTCGTCGCTGTTTCTGTTTGTGTTCGGCACTGGACCGATTCGCGGTTTCGCCGTCACGCTCGTGATCGGATTGCTCGTCAATCTGTTCTCGGCAGTTTACGTTTCGAAGACGATCTTCATCTGGCTCCTGAGCCGCAAGGAAAGAGTGGAGTCGCTGAGTATTTAGAGATTCTTCATTATGTTTCAGATTCTTCAGCACGTTAACGTTGATTGGCTGGGTAACCGAATTTGGTTTATCGGGATTTCCATCCTGCTGATGTTGGCAGGTCTCGGGTCCGCGATTTTCCGACAGGCTACCGGCGGCCAGGCTTTCAACCTCGGAGTTGACTTCAAAGGCGGCACGGTTGTTACGGCCCGCTTCAAACAGAAACCTTCGGACGAAGATATTCGCGCGGCGCTCACGGCCAAAGGTGTTCGCGATGCTGTCGTGCAGCCGGTTACTGACCGGCCCGACACGGTTCTGATCAAAGTTCCTCTCGAAGAAGGCAAAGACGGTCGCGCGCAGGTGCGCGATGCGTTGAACCAGTTCGGAACGGAAGCAGCGCCCAATCTCGAGCTCGAAGCCGATCAGAACGCCAGTTACAAGATCGTGGGAACTGACGCCGTCGGCGCCATCGCCGGCGCTCAACTGCGAAACAAAGCGATCGCCGTAACGTTGCTGGCCCTTGTCGGTATTCTGATGTACATCGCTTTCCGTTTTGAGTGGACCTACGGCGCCGCGGCTGTTATCGCCGTGTTTCACGACGTGCTCGTCACCCTCGGCTTTTTCTCGATGTTCCAGATCGAGATCAGTCTCAACGTGATCGCCGCGCTGCTGACACTCGTCGGATTTTCAGTTAACGACACGATCGTCGTCTTCGATCGCGTGCGTGAGAATCGCAAGCTGCACCGGCGTGATTCGCTGTACAAGATCACCAACGACGCTATCAACCAAACGCTTTCGCGTACCGTCATCACCAACGGACTCGTGTTTCTTTCGGTTCTTGCACTCGTGGTTTTCGGCGGCGACGTGTTGCGCGCGTTTTCGTTGGCTTTGTTCATCGGCGTGATCTTCGGAACGTACTCCTCGATCGCCATCGCGAGCCCGATCATGGTCTGGTGGGAACAGAAAGTTGAGGCCGCGAACCGACAGGCAGCATTGAGTTTCAGTCAACCAGTAAGAGGCGGCGTGCGTACGCCGGCGAAAGCCGCGGGTCGAGATGCGATAGCGCCGAGCACGGGCAATCGCTCGACACGAGCCGGTCGCGCGTGAAAACGAGACACCGTTCGCGCCGGTCACACGTTTGCGCTTGACTTTGAAACGGCATGAGGAATAGACTGCGACCGTTGCTGGCCAATTAAATAGTTTCAACTGTCGACCCCGCGTTGTGTGAAATCAGAAGGTTGGGTGCGGCGGCGGTGTGTTGAGCGGGCCGGCGAGTTTCTCGCGCAGCGGCTTTCCATTTCTAATCGGTGTGCTCAATATCGCAGAAGCCGTTGTTTTCCCCTTCTAAATGACGAAGCTCAAAGCGGCTAAATCGACATTTGCGAAGCAGTTACTGCTTTACTATTTTGTTAACCCCTGATCCATTTGGCACCGGAATCGGAGGATAAATTTCAATGTTCGATAATCTCGTTGAGTCCAGTTCGCACAGGGATGATTTAACGCGAAAAGGCTCGTTCATTGGCGTGACCGCCCTGATTTATGGCGTGCTGATGGTGACGTTCTTTGTTGCCGGTATCTACTGGTACGACGCTCACCTCGGAGAGAACCTGGATCTCGAGCTCACCACGCTCGTCGCTCCGGTTCCCATTCCGCAGCAACAAAAGCAGGAGGAACAGCCGAAACAGGAAGCGAAACCAGTCAAGGTCGAGCAGAACGTCGATGTTCGTAAAGAACTGATCGCCGACGTTACCCGCACCGAGCTGGTCCCCAAAGAAGTTTCGGCCAAGGCCAGCGACGTGCCGCCGGTACGACGCGGAGTGACTACAGTCCTTGGAACTTCGGACTCAAACGCACAGGTGGCAATGCCGTCAGGGCCGGGCGCGGGAACAGTCGTGACCGCTCCGACCAAGGTCGCAATTGCTGACGAGCCTCCGCCACCGGAGCCAAAACCAACCCCACGCGCCGCTCCGATCTCGGGAGGCGTGCTCAACGGTAAAGCCATCAGCTTGCCCAAGCCCGGCTATCCACCAATTGCCAGAGCGGCCCACGCTTCCGGCACTGTCGTGGTGCAGGTGCTTATAGACGAGAACGGAAACGTCGTTTCCGCTTCGGCCGTCTCGGGACATCCTTTGCTGATCAATGCCGCCGTGAGCGCAGCGCGTTCAGCAAAATTCTCCCCAACGAAGCTATCGGGACAGCCAGTTAAAGTTACCGGAGTAATCCAGTACAACTTCGTGGCCCAGTAACTGCGGAGAAAGTTTGTCGTGTCGCCGCGGTTCCCGTAGGCCGTCTCGGCTTCTCTGCTTGCTATCAAACTAATTAAAAATCTTTTGGAGGGGTTCACCGTGACAATTCTAACCAGTGTTTTAGGAACGAAGGCTCTCGGTTTCTTAATGTTCTTGCAGGAAGCCGCAGCCGCAGCCAGCCCGGAGGGAGGCGCCGCTGACCACTTCACGCTTACTGAAATGGTGAAGAACATGGGCGGCGTCGCTATCGCCGTGGTCGTCGTGCTTCTGATCATGTCCGTCTACTCGATCGCCATCATGGTCGAGCGTTACCTGACCTACTCCGCGGCCAAGAAGCAGTCGCGTGAGTTTGCGCCGCGTGTTGCGCAGGCGCTCAAGAACGATCGCATCGAAGAAGCGATCAACATCAGCGACAAGCATCGCAAATCGCACCTGGCAATGGTCGTGAGCAGCGGCTTGCAGGAATTCCGCGCACACGAAGCGTCGTCTGACATCTCAGGCGATGAGATCGAAGCGTCCAAGCGCGCACTGCAACGCGCCATCGCGATCAAGACCGCCGAGTTCAAACGCGGTCTCTCGGGTCTGGCCACCATCGGTTCAACCGCTCCGTTCGTGGGTCTGTTCGGAACCGTGTTCGGCATCATCAACGCGTTCCGCGGCATGAAGAACGCCGAGTCAGCCGGTATCGCGGCAGTCGCCGGCGGTATTTCGGAAGCGTTGTTTACCACCGCTCTCGGATTGTTGGTGGCGGTGCCCGCGGTGTGGTTGTTCAACTACTTCACGGGTAAGGTTGACGGCTTCGTGGTTGAGATGGACAACTCGGCGTCGGAACTCGTCGACTACTTCATCAAGAACCGCACGAAGCAGTTGAAGGCGTAGCACCGCGACGCATGGATGCATGATGGTGAACCCTGAGGGTGCGGCCCGCGCGCCGCACCCACGTTAAGGGGTTAGCGCCGTAGGTGGGTGCAGTAAATAAGGAGAGTTTGTTATGTCAATGTCTGGTGGCGGTGGCAGCGGCGGTTTGCAATCCGAAATCAACGTTACGCCGATGGTCGACATCATGCTCGTGTTGCTGATCATCTTCATGGTGGTCACACCGTTCCTGCAACAGGGAATCACGGTGGCGCTCCCGAAGAACCTGAACAACCCGGATGTCGATCCGAATATCATCAAAGAATCGTCAATCGTAATCTCCATCCCGAACGATGGACAGTATTTCCTCGGCAAGATCCCGGTCCAGCGAGAAATGTTGGCCGAAAAAGTCGATACACTGTTGCGCGGCATTAAGAATGAACAGGATCGTATCGTCTATATAAAGAGTGGCGTCGGCGTCAGCTATGGCGACGTTGTTAACGTCATCAACGAGGTTCGGAAACTCGGTGTCGACAAGATAGGGCTCGTAGCCGACAAGAAGAAGAAAGGCGCGGCTGCGCCGGCGGCTACGTCGTAACGAACGGGCTGCTGATAAAACGGATCTAATTTAGGAGAAATTCAAAATGTCGATGGGTGGTGCTCCAAAAAAAGGTAGTACGACTGCCGAACCATATATCAACGTTACGCCGTTGATTGACGTTTTGCTCGTGCTGCTGATCATCTTCATGGTCGTTACGCCGTTAAAGCCGAGCCGGTTTAAGGCTGATATCCCGACGCAGAGAGATCCCAATGAAGACTTGAGCAAACTCAAGCCAAATCCTTTGACGCTGGTCGTTTCGATCGGAACCGATCTCCAGATCAAACTCAACCAGGACAGCATGGGTTCGGTAAACGATACGGCGCCGTTGGCGCAACGTCTGGCTCAGGTCTTTAAAGAGCGCAAAGACCAGCGCGCTTACAAAGTGGGAATGGAAACGCGCCAGGATCTTAAAGAAGACGATCGCATCGAGAAGACGGTCTTCGTCAAAGCGCCCAGATCGACGAAGTACGGAGACGTCGTTAAGGTCATCGACGCAATCAAAGGCGCCGGCGCAAATCCGGTTGGGTTGCAAGTAGACGATCTGCCCCAGTAAACAAGGGGATTGGCGCGGTTCCCGAGCCGGCTAAAAACCCGCTTGAGCCAGTTGGGTCCGCAGTCCAGTCTCGCTAAATGGAGTCACGGATAAATGAAACTCTCTATGACCAGGATCGCATTGGTTTTGGCGGTCACATTGGTTTTGGCGTTCCTTATTACAACCACCTCAGGGTGTGGCGTTATCAATCGAATCAGATCGAAGAACCAGTTGAATGAGGCAGCCCGGGCTTATCGCGAAGGCAGATTCGTAGAAGCGGAACAGCATTCACGAGAAGCGGCCCAACTGGATCCCGACAACAAGACGGCCCCGATGTTCATCGCGCGCACCATTCACGCGCAGTATCGGCCCGGCGTCCAGGCGCCTGATAACATTCAGAAAGCCCAACAGGCAATCGAGGCTTATCAGAAAATACTCGAAAGGAATCCGCAGGACGAAGAAGCTTACAAAGCAATCGCGTACCTCTACGGCGCGATCAAGGAAGACGGAAAACTCCGCGAATGGATCACCGCGCGAGCGACAAGCGACGCGACTGAGCCCACCAAACGGGCTGAAGCCTACGTCGTTCTCGCCAGCAAGGATTGGGATTGTTCGTTCAAGATTACCGAGTTGCCGACCAACAAGATAACCACGGTCGATCCGGCGAACAACAAAGCCACCGTCTCCTATAAGAAACCGTCGGATGCGAAAGAATTCAGCCAGGCGCAGATGTGCGTGAAGCAAGGCCTCAGCGAAGCCGAAAACGCCATCAAGTACGATCCGAATAACGAATCAGCCTGGTCGTACAAGACCAACCTGCTTCTCGAAGCTTCCAAGCTCGCGGAAATGGATGGACAGGCTGAACAGAAGGCACAGTATCAAAAAGAATATGAGGCTGCTCTGAAACGCACGACCGAACTCAGCGTCGCCAATCAAAAGCGGAAGGAAGAGGAAGCACGCCAGTCAGCCTCACCGCCCAAAGGTTAAGCAGCACAGTCTCCAAACTAAGCAAGACTCAGGGTGATGTCCGGCCTCGGCCCGCGACATCACCTTTTTGTTATACTTCAATACACCGAGAATGATCCGGATCGAAGACATCGTCGAGAAAGTTGCGGCAAATCACGCCCAGGCCGACCTGGACCTGCTGCGACGCGCGTATCTCTTCTCCGCCAAGGAGCACAAGGGACAGAAGCGCGCCTCGGGCGAGTCGTATCTCGTGCATCCGCTCGAAGTCGCAAACATTCTCGCCGACATGAAACTCGACGAAGTGTCAGTCGCAACCGGTCTGCTGCACGACGTCGTCGAAGACACTCTCGTCGACCTCGACACGATCCGCCGTTACTTCGGCGAAGAGATCACGCACCTCGTAGACGGCCTGACCAAGATCGCGCAGATCAGCAACATCTCGCGTGAAGAGCAACAGGCGGAAAACGTTCGCAAGATGCTGCTGGCGATGATCGACGACGTGCGCGTCGTCCTCGTGAAGCTCGCCGATCGCCTGCACAACATGCGCACGCTTCACTATCTCAACCCGGAGAAACGCAAGCGCATCGCCGAAGAAACGATGGAGATCTTCGCGCCGATCGCGCACCGGTTGGGAATGGGTAAGTTGCGTGGCGAACTCGAAGATCTCGCGTTTCGTCACCTGCACCCTGAAGACTATCGCGAGCTCGCGGAACAACTCGAGAAGCGGCGACCTGAGAACGAAGCATTCGTAAAAATAGTTACGGCCCAGATCGAAGAGAAGATGAACGAAGCGGAAGTGCCGTTTGTCCTCGTCGAGGGCCGCGTCAAACGTTTGTATTCGATCTGGAAGAAACTACGCCGCCAGAAGATCAGTCTCGACCAGGTCTACGATCTCATCGCCGTGCGCATCATCACGCCGAACGAGATACGTCACTGCTATGCGGTGCTGGGCGTGGTCCACAACAACTGGAAACCCGTCCCCGGCCGTATCAAAGACTGGATCGCAACGCCGCGCGACAACCTTTACCAGTCGCTGCACACTTCCGTGATCGGTTCGAACCTGCAATCGTTCGAGGTCCAGATACGCACCGAAGAGATGCATCACATCGCCGAAGAAGGCGTCGCTGCGCACTGGAAATACAAAGAAGGCAAACGCGGCGCCCACGACGACGATCAGGCGCTCGCTGCGTTGCGCTCGCTGGTCGAGTGGACGCAGGAAGTAAAAGATTCAAAAGACTTTCTCGACTCGCTCAAACTCGATCTCTATCCCAAAGACGTCTATGCGTTCACGCCGATGGGCAAGGTGATTCAGTTGCCGCGCGGCGCGACGCCAGTCGACTTCGCTTACATGATTCACTCCGAAGTCGGCAACACCTGCACCGGAGCGCGTATCAACGGCCGCATGGTCCCGTTGCGGACGCAGATTCAGAACGGCGACGTCGTCGAGATCATCACGACGTCGAATTCGCATCCGTCTCGCGATTGGCTCAACTTTATCGTCACTTCGCGCGCGCGCAATCGTGTTCGTCACTGGGTTTCCGAGCAGCAACGCGCGGAGTCGATCGAGATCGGGCGCAAGCTGTTTGAAAAGGAAGCGAGCCGGTTTCAGTTGTCGCCTCGCAAGATTCTGAGCGACACAGATCCGGAGATGAAACGTGTCGCGGGCGAGTATGGCTACGGCCGCGCCGACGACATCCTCGCCGCGATTGGTTACGGCAAGCTCGTACCGCGCAACGTCATCGCGAAGTATCTGGGCCAGGAACAGTTTGAGCAGCTCGACAAGCAGAAGGAGTCGCGTCTCAGAAGCGGCGTCCGCGCCGTCAAACGTCTGATCCGTCTGGGCGACGACTCGATCGCGGTGCGTGGTATTGATGATTTGATGGTGACGCGTGCTCGGTGTTGTAATCCGCTTCATGGCGAAGACATCATCGGTTACGTGACGCGCGGCAAAGGCGTCGCCGTACACACCACGCGCTGCAAGAACGTGAAGCAGTTGATGGTGAACCGCGAACGCATTGTGGAAGTGGAGTGGGCGGGACGGCCGGAGAAGACGGCTTATGCGGTCAAACTGCTGGCGATTACTGAAAACCGGACCGGAATGATCGCGGGCATCACTGGCGCGATCTCCGACATGAAGACCGGAATTCGCGACGCGCGCGCGTCAGTCGCCGACGACGAACGCGGTCATATCGAGGTGACAGTCGAGGTGTTTGACGTCAAACATCTCGACAGGGTGATTGGATCGATCAAAGGCGTCCCCGGCGTGTTGGACGTTGAGAGAATGCAGGGGGCCGTTTGATTTTGCCCTTGTTGTGGGCTATCTGTTAGAATCCCGCCTTTGCTTAAAGAACCAGTAAAAACCAGTAACGCTCCGGCTGCACTAGGCCCTTACTCGCAGGCCATCAAGGTTGGCGAGTTTGTCTTTACGTCGGGGCAGGTAGCGATCGATCCCGAGACCGGTGAATTCATCGGCGGGGGCATCGTTGAGCAGACGGAGCGCGTCCTAAAAAACGTGGCGGCCGTGCTCGAGGCTGCCGGAAGCAGTCTCGATCAAGTTGTAAAGACACTGGTATTTCTTGCCGACATGAACGATTTTGCGGCAATGAACGAAGTTTACGGGAAGTTTTTTACCGGAGCTCCGCCGGCGCGGTCCACGGTTCAGGCAGCACGATTGCCGAAGGACGCCCGCGTTGAGATAGAAGCGGTAGCGCTCGTTAAGTAAGGGTTACAAAGAAACAACCGGCCTAGAGGCGCCGGCTGTACGGTTTGACAAGTGATCGGAGTTAGCGGCTCAAGCGGCCTTCGCCACTTTTCCTGCCTTGATGCAGGTGGTGCAGACTTTCATCCGGCTGGCGCCGCCCGAGGGCGACTTCACGCGAATTGATTGCAGGTTCGGATCGAACCGGCGCCGAGTGCGGTTATTCGCGTGCGAGACATTATTGCCGAATTGAGGCCCCTTGCCGCAGACTTCACAACGTTTAGCCATTATTTTTGCAACCTCCGTAAACAGAAAACCAAGGTTTATAGCAAACGGATTTCCAAGTCGTCAAGCCACGGCGATGGGAAACTACGGAATCTTGTTGATTGGAATGTTACTGAATGACGTTGGAATTTGAAGGAGTACATCTAAAAGTGGGCAAAATCGGAAAAGTTCTTGCTGTGAGTTGTTTGGCGTTGGCGAGTGTCCTCGTGAGCGCGTGTGCGCCCGGCGGGTCTGCAGTTCAGGAAAACACCGTCGCCGCGACAGTCAACGGCCGTAACATCATGCTTCAGGAAGTCGAGCGGCAGCTCAACCAACAGACCGGCGGCAACCCGTCGGCCCTGAACCAGCTTCAGTTGGCCCAGGCGCGGCTCCAGATACTCGACAGTCTGATCCAGCGAGAGGTGATGTATCAACGCGCCGAACGCGAGAAAGTTCTTCCGACTGACCAGCAGATCGAAGGCGCCATCGCCACTCAGAAACAGCAGAGCGGCATGACCTCCGAAGACTTCGAAAAGAACCTGCAAGCGCAAAACCTGAGCATGGAGCGGCTACGTGAAGAAGCGAAGAAGGATCTGGCGATCGCCGCCCTTCAGGACAAGTACAGCGGCCAGATCAACATCAGCGATCGCGAAGTTGAAGACTACTACAACGCGAACCGCGACCAGTTTGTAAACCAGCGTGGCGTTGCGCTTGCGATGATCGTGGTTGACCCGCAGGACAACAGTTCGCAGGGCATTCGCGACGATGCGAAGAACGAAACTGACGCGAAGCTGAAAATCGACAACATCTACCAGCAACTGCAAGGCAAAGCCGACTTCGCCACCGTCGCTCGCGCGAAGAGTGAAGATCCCGCCAGCGTTCAAAGAGGCGGCGACATCGGTTTCGCGCGAGAAGAAGACTTGAGAAGCACCGGCTTCCCGCCGCAAGTGATCTCCAATCTCTTTGGTCCAATGCAGGTCGGCGACTACACGCAGCCGGTGAGCTTCAACAGCGGCAAGTGGTACATCTTCAAGCTCGCCGAGCGACGTCTTCAGACCGAGAACCTGACGCTGGAGAGCCCGGGCGTGAGACAGCAGATCACTCAGGGCCTGACGAATCAACGCAAACAGATTCTCAACGCGGCGTTGTTGGAAACGGCGATGAACGAAGCACGCATTACCAACAATCTCGCCATCAACATGCTGAACAACCCGAGTAACCTCGGCCTCCGTCCCGCAGGACAGGCGGGAACGCAACCGGCAGCGCCGAGTCCGACGCAAGCGGCATCGCCGGCCGCATCGCCGGTGGCATCGCCGGCCGCATCGCCGGCAGCTTCAGCTCCATCCGCGTCCAGTTCGGCAGTTCCGGTGAGGCCGAACGCGTCGCCGACGAAGTAGTTTAGTTTTTGGATAGTGTCTTGTTTTGTTCGGCATTCTCCGCGAACCTCTGCGACTCTGCGGTAAAGAACCGCAAAACATATAACGCAGGGACGCGAAGGACCGCAGAGCGACGCAGAGAGGAAACTAAGACACTATCTGTTTTAGTGTTCGCCGTGTCTTCTCCTCTAGCTGCAAGATCACCCGGAGACACAAACGACCTCCATGTTGTTCCGTCTTTCAGAAGTACATAAGTCGTACGGCACCCAGGACGTGTTGCGAGGCACGTCCTTGCAGGTGAATCCGGGCGAGCACGTCGGCCTTGTCGGTCGCAACGGCGCGGGCAAGAGCACGATCTTCCGCCTGGTTCGCGGCGACGAGACTGCGGATCGCGGCGAGGTGGTCCGTGCGCGTGGCATGAAGCTGGGCCTGTTGGACCAGCACGTACATTTCAAACCCGGTTCGACCGTCCATGAGTCCGCTCTCGCGGCATTCGGACGGTTACAGCAGATCGAGCACGAGATGCACGAGCTGGAGCACCGCATGGCCGACGCCGGCGACGACCTGGAAAAGATCCTCGAACGCTACAGCGATCTGCAACACGAGTTTGAGCTCGAAGGCGGTTTCGAATACGCGGCCCGCGCCGAGTCGATCCTTCAGGGACTCGGTTTCGAACGTGAGATGTGGTCGCTCGAAACTGAGAAGCTGTCGGGCGGACAACAGAACCGGCTTGGTCTCGCGTGTTTGCTCCTCGCCGCGCCTGACGTCTTACTACTCGACGAGCCGACGAACCATCTCGACGTGAACGCAGTCGAGTGGCTGGAAGAGTTTCTGCAGGAATATTCAGCGGCTTTCGTAATAATTAGCCACGATCGTTATTTTCTAGATCGTTCGTGCCGCCGCATCATCGAGCTCGAAAACGGACGCGCTGCGAGTTACACCGGCAACTATTCCGATTACCTCGTCGAACGCGAGGAGCGTCGCGAGGCACAACAACGCGCCTACGATAACCAACAGCATCTGATCGCGAAGACGGAAGAGTTCATACGCCGAAACATCGCCGGGCAGAAGACGAAGCAGGCGAAGTCGCGACGCAAAATGCTCGAAAAGCTGGAACGTCTCGACGCGGTCCGCCCGGATCAGTCGTCAGGCGACTTTCGACTTCAGGCGATCGAACGCACCGGCAATCACGTGCTGACGGTCACGGATGTTTCAGTCGGTTACCCGGACAAGTTGCTGGCCGCGAAGATCTCGTTCATCCTGCGGCGCGGCGAGTGCCTGGGAATCATTGGTCCAAACGGTTCGGGTAAGACGACGTTTCTTAAAACGATACTGCGCAAGATCGATGCGCTTGCGGGCGAGGTTCGTTGGGGAACGAAGGTGCAGATTGGTTACTACGCGCAGCAACTCGACGATCTTGACGATCGCAACGAGATCATCATGGAGCTGCGTCGCGTCGCGCCTGCGTCGGCGACCGCGGGTGAGCTGCGATCGTTTCTCGCGAAGTTTCTGTTCGTCGGCGACGACGTTTACAAACACGTCAGAGATCTCTCCGGCGGTGAAAAGGGAAGACTCGCGCTCGCGAAGTTGATCTATTCGCGTGTGAACGTGCTCGTTCTCGACGAGCCGACGAACCATCTCGACATACCGTCGCGTGAGGCGCTCGAAGAAGCGTTGTCAGCTTACGAAGGAACGATCGTAACGATCAGCCACGATCGATATTTTCTGGATCGTGTTGCGACGCAGATCCTGGCGTTGGATGGACTCGGCGGCGCCGAACATTACGACGGCGATTACACCGAGTATCACGATTGGAAACTCGGCTTTCGTGAAGCTGTCGCGCCTCCGGCACCCGAAGCTGACAACCTTGTCAGCGTTGCTTCCGCACCGGTCGCGGTTGAAGAGCCGCCGGCGCCTGCGGTCAAGAAGACTCCGCCAGCACCTAAGAAGCCCGGCGTAAAAGTCGTTAAGAAAAAGAAGACTGAGACGCGCACGCCGGATCAGATTGAGAACGACATCACCGTAGCCGAAACACGTCTCAACGAGATCTCACAGCAGATGGGCACGCCGGAAGTCGCGCGCGATGCCGCACGACTGGTCGCGCTGACCGATGAGTATCAGCAGACGGAAGCGCGCCTCAAGACCCTCTACGAAGAGTGGGATCGTGTCAGCGAGGAACCCGCTCGCGCTTAGCCACCAAAAGGCACAGAAAGGCACAAAAAGAGCAAGCTCAAAGTAACAGGGACTAGCGTCTTTAGATCTCGGTACTTTGCAATAGTCCTTTCTGTGTTTCTTGTGCCTCTTTGTGGCTAAATAGTAACCAGCGGCAACGTGCGATATCGCTTGCCCGTCAATCGCGACAACGCATTCACAACCGCCGGCGAAATGACCGGAACCGGCGGTTCGCCACAGCCCGTCGGCGCCTCAGTGCTCGGCACGATATGAACGTCAACCGCGACGGGCGCGTCGACGATGTACGGTGGAACGAAGCCGTCGAAGTTCCTCTGTTCCACGTTTCCATTCTTCAACGTGATCGCGCCTTTGGCCATCAACTGCGATAGGCCAAACGTCACGCCCGCCTGGAACTGGCTCTCTACCGACAACGGATTCACCGCTAAACCACAATCGACCGCGAGCGTCGCCCGATGGATCTTCGGTCGCTTGTTCTCGATCGAAACGTCGACGGCGCACGCGACGCCGGTGCCGAAAGATTCATGACACGAGATACCGAGCGCGTGTCCTTTCGGTAAACGATTGCGCCATTCAGCCGTTGTCTTATCCAGCAGTTCGAGAGTGCTGAGTAGCTTCTTTGCTTCCGGCTTGAGCAGCTTGCGCCGGTAAGCAATCGGATCCATTCGCGCGCGCGACGCGAGCTCGTCGATCAACGTTTCCATCACAAACGCGGTGTGTGTGTGGCCGACCGAGCGCCACCAAAGCACCGGCACGTTCACCTTCGGATGATGAACCCAGACGTTATGGTTTGGGATGTTGTAGTGGGTGTCGGCGGCGCCTTCGACTGCCGTTTCGTCGACGCCGTTCTTAACGAGGACCGCCTCGAAAGGCGTGCCCATCAACAGCGATTGACCGACGACGACGTGACGCCACGCGATCGGCAATTCGTCTGGACCAACGCCGACTTCGACACGATGAAAGTGCATCGGACGATAGTAGCCACCCTGCACGTCGTCTTCGCGCGTCCAGACGAGTTTGACTGGCGTGCCGCGCAGGCGTTTGGCGATTGCGGCGGCCTCGCGTTGCACGTGGGAGTCGGTAACCGCACGACGTCCGAAACCGCCGCCGGCCATTTCAGTATGAAAGGTGACCTGCTCGGGTTTCAGTCCGAGAGTTTGGGCGACCGCCATTTGATCGAAAGTTTGAAACTGTGACCCGGCCCAGACCTCGGCCTTGTCGCCGTCAAAACGGACGGTCGTGTTCAACGGCTCCATCGGCGCGTGGGCCAGAAATGGGAATTCAAACTCAGCGAGGATGCGGTTGCCTGCGGCGACCTGGTCCATTGCTTTTGCGTCGCCTTTGCTGACCGCGACGTTTCCCGGCGTGCTGCCGAGTTGCCGGTACCTGGTCCATAACTCGGTGCTGTCGGCGGGTTCGACGCCCGTCATATCCCATTCGATCTTGAGACGGTTGCGCGCCTGTTTCGCGGGCCAATACTTGTCCGCGACAACGGCGACGCCAGTGCCATTCGCGAGGGGAATCTCGAACACGTCGCGAACGCCTTCGACGGCGCGTGCTTCGTCGTCGACGATGCGTTTGACGCGCGCGCCAAAGACCGGCGGATGGGCAACGACGGCGACTTTCATTCCGGGCAGGTCGAGATCGAGACCGAATTTCAGCGAGCCGTCGCATTTCGGACGGCTGTCGAGTCGTTTGATTTTTTTGCCGACGAGTCGAAACTCCGCGGGATTTTTCAAGCGTACTGTCGCCGGTACTGGTTTGTGTGCGGCGTCCGCACCGAGTTCAGCGTAAGTCGCCTTACGACCGCCCGGTCCATGGACCACGCTTGCTTCGGTGCGGCATTGATCCGGAGTCGTGTTCCAGCGTTCAGCCGCGACGGCGACAAGCATTGCTCGTGTTTTCGCGCCGAGCTCGCGGTACTGCTGAAACGAATGAGCGATCGAACCCGATCCGCCGACCATTTGAATGCCGAACATCGGATCCTTGTAGACGTCGGCCGCGGGTGCGAGTTGCGCGATCACGTTGGACCAGTCCGCGTCGAGTTCGTCGGCGAGGACCATCGGCAACGATGTTTGCACGCCCTGGCCAAACTCGAGACGGTTAACCTGGATCACGATCTTGCCATCCGGGCGGATGTTGACGAACGCGTCAGGAGGATAAACTTTCGCTGGCGCAGGTTGCTGCGCACCTTCCTGGGCCAACGCCAGCTTTGCGACCGGATCCAGGTAGAGCGAGACGAAAAGTCCACCTGCTGCTGCAAACGACACACGCAGAAAGCCACGACGATCAATAGCGGCTGCCATCACGCGCCTCCTTTCTTGATCTGCGCCGCGGCTGTTTTGATGGCCTCGCGGATGCGCGGGTACGTGCCGCAGCGACAGATGTTTCCTCCCATCGACTCTTCGATGTTTTTGTCGTTGGGTTTCGGCGTGTGTTTGAGTAACGCGACCGCGGCCATGATCTGTCCGCTCTGGCAGTAGCCGCATTGCACGACGTCGATATCGACCCACGCATCCTGAACGGCGCGTCCGACGGCGTCGTTGCCGATGCCTTCGATCGTGACGATCGGGCGATCGCCGATGTGCGAGATGGGAACGATGCAGGATCGCGTAGCCACGCCGGCGACGTGGACCGTACACGCGCCGCACGCGCTGATGCCGCAGCCGAATTTCGTGCCGGTCATTTTTAGATCTTCGCGCAGTACCCAAAGCAGTGGTGTTGATGGATCGGCGTTTACTTCTCTGCGTTGTCCGTTTACGGTTATTTGATAAGTCGCCATAACGTTTCCTATCTTCCTGATGGACACGGCGTGCCGGCTTCGACCCAGCTTCGCGTGGCAGCGATGAATTGTTCGTGTGTTAATGGTGGCAGCGTGCGCGCTGAACCGTCGGGACGGCGCCCGGGGTTCCACGCCCATTTCACGAGGGCTTCTTCTTCGTGATGTTTCAGGAGGCCTGGACCATCGAGGTTGTGGTTTCGCTTGCGATCGGTTATCTGGCTGCACACGGCGGCGCTCGAAAGCGGTTGATCGTTTGTGTCCTGCCAGCGCATTTCGAGTGGCGCGAGGTGCCAGTTGTGACCGCCGGGAACGCCGGTGCTGTCGGCGTTAGTTTCCTGATGACAACTGGCGCAGTTCAAACCCGGCACGCCTTTGCCTTCCGGTCCACGCACGACGTTCGCGACGTGACGATGTCGATCGTCGCCCTGCTGTGGATAGTTTGTGGCGGTGTGACAGTTAATGCAGCGCGGATGGGTCAACACGGAATAGACTTGTCGCCACGCGGCGAGCCCCTGCTCTCGGCTGGGGCGTTGCGTGGGCTCAGCTTTGGAGACCGCCGCAACCCCCGCAAAGCGAAGCGCGCCAGTGCCAAACACTGAGGCAACAGCCAACGCTACCAAAAGACCTACACGAAACGCAGGCATCAGAATCCTCCCGATCAATTGACAAATGGTGTTTCGCGGAGTATCGGTCAGCGTTGCGGTCGTGTCAATCGGTAATCTTTCTGTGATCCGTGTTCTGCCTGTGTGCGTAACATCGGCTAACGCAGCGCTGATCGGGGACACGGATAAAACGAATTTCGAATGAGGACAACACCTGATTATCGGCCGCGAGCGATGGCTGTGGCACACCGGCGCGGGTTGGCAGTTTCATGAAAAATTTTCTCTAATTGTGTCGATCCAGCGCACAGCCGTTCGACTTACCTTTGGAATGACGCAATTTTGCAAGTGAAAGGAATTGTCATGGAAAACAAACCAACGCACGAACAAGCGCAACTACAACTGCAAGTTTATGATCTGCGTCGCGAGGCGCGGCTACGACAGGCGCGTGACTGGTTTCAGCAAAACTACAACCCTGAGACCTTCGAAGAGGCAATGCAAATCGGCGCGCCGGGAACCGAAGGCGCGACTTTCGTCGGCATGGTGATCGGCTACTGGGAGCAGACCTGCGCGCTGCTCAACCACGGACTGCTGCACGAAGATCTCTTCTTCGAAACCAGCGGCGAGTTCTTTGGAGTTTGGGAAAAGCTAAAGGTGGTGGTGCCGGAGTTTCGCGAGAAATTCGTCGAACCGCACCTGCTTTCAAACCTCGAGAAAGCGGCGAAGCGTTACGAGGAGTGGTCGGAAAAACGGGCGCCGGGCCATGTTGCCGCGATGCGTCAGTGGATGCAGCAGGCACGCGCGGAGAAGAAGTCGGCGGCGAGCGCGTGAGTAAATAGTAAACGTTGAAACTGTTGCAGGATTGCGCGTGTTCCTAAGCGCGCAGTCCTGCACTGCTGTTTAGAAGAATGTCTACGAGCAACGAGCAGGTTTTTGTAAACGGAAAGATCTTCACGGGCCGCAGCGAGGACGACTTCGTTACGGCGTTCAAAGTTGCGGACGGCAGGATCACATGGACCGGCAACGCGAACGACGTAAACGATGCTCACGCGATCGACCTCGATGGACAAACGGTACTGCCCGGCTTCATCGACATCCACACACATCCAACTTACGTCGCCATGACTGTCGACGCGATCCCGTGTACGGTTCCGGTAGTCAACAGCATTTCTGAGATGGTCCAGGCGCTGAAGCAGCACCACAACTTCGGAAAAGGACCGGATGCCTGGATCGAAGGTTGGGGCTACGACGAATCCAAACTCGCCGAGCATCGCACGCCCACTACCGCAGATCTCGATCAAGTTTCAACAACGCAGCCGGTTTACGTGCTGCGCTCCGACGCGCACTCCGGCATCTGCAACACGCGCGCGCTGCAAGTCGCAGGTATAACGAAGGATACACCCGATCCCGAAGGCGCGCGTTTCGGTCGTTACGACAACGGTGAACCGAACGGCGTGTTAGAGGAGATTGCGGCGAACAACGTCGTGCTGCGTGCGAAAGCGGTGGAGAATTACGAGTCGAAAGTCGCCGGACTGCTCCGCACTGCCAGTCACTACAACGAGCGCGGCATCGTCGCGGTTACCGACATGATGGCGTTAACGCGTCCCTTCGATAACCTGAAACTTTATCGCGACGCGGCGAGTAACGGATTTCGACAACAGGCGGCGCTGTACTTTAGTTGGCTCGATCTAAAAGACAACGCCACTGATCTCACCGACGAAGACCGGACAGGACGAGCAAAGTTCGCGGGCATCAAGCTCTTCGCCGATGGATCTGTTTCGGGAGGTACGGCATGGATGTGCAAACCGTATCGCAACTCAGCGCATGGTTACTCGACGCTCACGGATGCTGACTTGAATGCCGGCTACGAATGGGCCAAACGCAACAAGGTCCAGGTCGCGGTCCACGCGATGGGAGATCGCGCGTTGGACCACGTCATCGATTTCTTCGCCGCCAAAGAACCGTGGCTCGACGGCCTACCTTCAGTGAGACTCGAACACGCGACATTTCTCAGCGAAGCGCAAATGCGAAAGATGAACGACGCGAAGATGAACTTCGGAGTCACGACGCAGATCATCTTCTTCTTTGCCGAGTATGATTCGTATTCGCAAAATCTGGCGGACGAAGCGTTTCAGCGAGCATACGCGGTTAAGAGTTTTTACAACAACATCGAGTACGTTGGGCTTTCGTCAGACGCGCCCGCTACGACATGGTCCGATCCCGATAATGTCTTTGTCTCGATCAAAGCTGCCGTGACGCGCAAGGCATACAACGGCGCCGACATCGTGCCGGAACAGGCGATCACCGTCCCTCAAGCCGTGCTGCTTTACACGTCGCGACCAGCGCCGCTTGCTCGTTACGAAGGTCTGTTGGGCCAAATCGCGCCCGGTTACGAAGCGAGTTTCGTCATTCTCGATCGCGACATCTTCACCATCGACGTCGACGAACTCGATCGCACGCAAGTGCAACAGACGTGGATCGCCGGTGAAAAGGTTTACGACCGCAAGAACTAAGGCTGAGACTCGACTTCCTCGATCTCCTCGTCCGCCGACTTCTTTTCTCGCGTGAAAAGCTTCTTGAGACGACCCGTCACCTTCGTAAAAAGCGAGTAAATGCGTTCCGACTCCTTCGCCAACAGCGGCGACGCGCTCGCCAGAATCAACACGTACAACGCCGCAAACGGTTGCAACACCGTCATCAACCCGCCCGCAATCGCAAGATTCACGATGATGATCGAAAACTCGCCGCGCGCGAGCAACGTGAACGACGTATTCAGCGAACCGACGGGCGAGAGTTTCGCGCGTGCTCCGACGATCGAGCCCGCGACCACGACTGCCACGATCGAAAGCAGCGCGGCGCCCAGCGCCAGCCACATCGCGCCGCCCAAACTAAACGGATCGATCGAAAGTCCGAAACCAAAGAAAAAGATCGCGCCAAACGAGTCGCGGAACGGGACGATCAAACGCTCCATGCGTTCACTGTGCTCGGTCTCACCGAGTATCAAACCCAGCAGTAGCGCGCCGATCGACTCCGCCACGTGAATCGTCTCGCCGAGTCCGGCCAACAGGAAAAGACACGCAAAGATCACGACGACGAAGACTTCGTTTGACGAGATGCGCAACAGGCGATTCAACAACGGCGTGGCCCATCGACCGAGCACCATGAGTCCGACGATAAAACCGAGCGCGATGCCGCCCGACGACGCGACTCCCGCAAACGAGCTCGCGCCACTCAAAATGATTCCGGAAATAAGCGACAGATAGACGGCGAGAAAAACGTCTTCAAACATCGTGATGCCGAGGATCAGTTCTGTCTCCCGATTCGCAGTGCGGCGATAGTCGAACAGAATTTTCGCGACGATGGCGCTCGATGAAACAGTCGTTAACCCGGCGATGATAAGCGTTTCTCGCAAAGGAAATCCGGCGAGGTAGCCATAAGTGAATCCCGCCGTGAAATTGATGCCGACGTAAAGCGAACCGCCGGCGAGAATGGACCGTCCGGCTTCGATCAGGCGTGTAACGTTGGACTCAAGACCGAGGTAGAAGAGCAGAAAGAGCACACCCATTCGGCCCATGAACTCGATCAGCGACTGTGTCTCGATGAAACGAAAATCGAAGACGCCGATCTGCGGAGCGTGTGGTCCAACCGCCATGCCGATCAGGATCAGGAACGGCACGTTGGACACACCGAGCCGGTGGGCCAGTGAGACGGCGAACGCGACCAGCGCGAGGGCCAGTCCGATTTCGAGAACGAGATGGTCCATCGCGTCAGTCCCCGCTTCCGTGAATCAGCAGGCTCTTCAGCGCGTTGATCGCACGCCGGTCGCCGGCGGCAATCAACGTCGCGCCGGAGTTTAGGACCGTGTCGGCTTCCGGGTTAGTGCGTTTCGTTTGATCGGGTTCGATGATCGACACGATGGACGCCCCCGTGCGAGTACGAACCTGGAGTTCGCGGATCGTCTTACCGACGCACTTCGCGCCTGGCTCGATCGTGAACCACTCGAGCACGAGATCTTCCAGCACGACCTCCGCCATCGGCAGGCTCCTCGGCACGTAAGTCAAGCCGCCGACGATGCCCGCGATCTGTCGTGCTTCGCCGTCCGTCAGCCGCAGGACGGAAGACGGGCGGTCCGGGTTGCGGCGCGTGAAGTGATATAACTCGCGCGTGCCGTCGTCGTGGATCACGATTACCAGGCGATCACCGCTCGTAGTCTCGACCTGAAACTTACGTCCGACGCCGGGAAGAAATGTTTCGCTGATGGTAGACATTCCCACAAACCTTTCTGCGTGTCTGATGGATTATCGAGGGGGTTGATGACCACGACATTATAGGCCGTTGCAATTGTAGGCGTCGCGGTGGGTCACGGGCGAGCGTGTTTTCACCTGCGCAGTGCGGGAGTTATCTCCTGTTATGACGCTGGTCGGGTTGTTATACTTCTGAAAACACAAGTGTGCGAGAGTTAATAACGATGAAAATTCTAATTGCGTATGATGGTTCCGAACCCGCGGACGTGGCGATAGACGGTCTACAGCGCGCGGGGTTGCCGGCAGACGGTGTCGAGGCGCTGGTTGTGTCGGTTGGCGAAGTATGGCTGCCGCCGTCGTCGGGCGATGTCGATGGTTTTCCTACGCACGTTCCGCCGGGACTCAAGCAGGCGCGAGAACGTGCGGCGCAAGTGATGGAAGAGGCCGAGCAGTTGGGCCAACGTGGGGCGAAACGCGTGCAGCAAAACTTTCCGCGTTGGCAGGTGCGGCATGAAGCGCGAAACGGGTCGCCGGGATTTGAACTGTTGAATAGCGCACGTGAGTGGCAGGCGGATCTGATCGTCGTGGGTTCGCATGGACGTACCGCGGTTGGCAGGTTCGTGTTGGGAAGTGTCTCGCAGAAAGTTTTGACCGAGGCGTCGACGTCAGTGCATATCGGACGTCCGAATGCGGGCACGGGAAAATCAGCGGAGCGTGTTGTGGTTGGTGTTGATGGATCTGACGTAGCGCTGGCGGCGGTGCGTGCCGTTGGGCAGCGCCAGTGGACCGACGGGAGTGAGATTCGGATCGTCGTCGCTGATGATGTACTGAGAGCGAATCCGATCTGGCTTCTGATTCCGCCGATCAGGGAGTTTGTGGACGAAGTGCGCGCGGAGGAACGGACGGAGGCGGAGCAGTTTGCGATTGCGGCGGCGAAGGAGTTGCGCGCGGGCTTGGGTGATCGGAATGTGACCGTCTCGACGGTTGTTGAGAGTGGCGATCCGAAGCAGGTGCTGATCAAACATGCTGAGGAGTTTGGCGCGGATTGCATCTTCACCGGCGCGACTGGGTTCAGCAGCCGCCTCGAGCGCGTGATCCTGGGGAGTGTGTCGGCGGCGATCGCGGCGCGAGCGCATTGTTCGGTCGAGGTGGTTCGGAAAGGTTGAAATAATCCTCAAAAAATCTAATAACGGCTGCGGCTGCGGGAAAAAATTGAACTCGCTGTCTGCTCAGTGTAAAATCCGCCTGCCTTTCCCAGGCGCGCAAAATTTCTCCTGATCCGTTAGCCCAGAAACCGTTGTACTTCTCTCCCTTACAAAAGAAATTTTTCCAAAGGACTCTTTATGCACTTGTATCCCCCGAGCAAGCGCGTTTGCGCTCGTGCCGCTATAACGCTCCTCGTTTTATTTTTTAGCCTCATCGTCGCAGGCCACTTACCGGCAACTCATGCGGCTGCTACTTTCACCGTCAATTCTCTGCTCGACACGCCGGATGCCGCGCCTGGCAACGGTACTTGCGCAGATCTAAACGGGGCGTGCACGTTAAGAGCCGCCATCCAGGAGACGAACAGTCTTTCTGGTGACGACACGATAAACTTTTCTGTCACCGGAACGATCAACCTTACCGGCGCGCTGCCGGCGCTTTCCTCCAACGTTGCCATTAACGGACCCGGTTCGGCTCTGTTGACGGTGCGCCGCGATATCGGCGGCAACTACCGCATCTTTCAGTCGAGTGGTACCTCCAGTATTTCGGGACTAACAATTACGAATGGCCGAACACCGGATGCGATAACTGAAGACATTGCTCCGCTCGGTGGAGGCATTTGGCAAACTGGCGGCTCACTCACGCTCCGCGATGTCGTCATTACAGCAAATAGAACAGGCAATGGCGGCTCGATGCGGTTCAACAGCCCCAACCTGGGAGGATTTGGCGGTTTTGGAGGCGGAATCTATGCAACGGGCACGTTGACGATGACGGACTGCGTTATCAGCAACAACACGACGGGGAAGGGCGGAGACGGTACCCAGTTCGGTGGCTCAGGTGGCCGTGGCGCCGGCATGTATTTCGGTCCGGGAACGCTGAAAATGACGAACGTCGTCGTTAGCGGAAATCAGACCGGAGCGGGTGGCGGACCACATAGTGGCAACAGTGGCGACGGCGGAGGTCTGTGGACTGGCAACGATGCTTTCCCTAATCAAGCTACCGACGTGACCCTCAACAAGGTGACGATCACTGACAACACCACAGCGACAGCCGTGGCAAACGGCGATACCGGTATCGGCGGCGGAATAGTTGTGATTCAGGGAACAATGACTATGACGGACAGTACCGTCAAAAACAATCATACCGGTGACGCGCCTGCCAGGTCGTCCGGCCGCGGCGGCGGCATCTTTAACAACGCCACATTAATCATTCGCAACAGCCTCATCAGTGGTAATTCGACCGGTGATAATTCTGCCGGTTCCAACAATAACGGCGGCGGCATCGCCAGCCACTCCTCACTAACACTCATCAACACGACCGTGAGTGGAAACAGTACCGGCGCTGACACTGCCGGCATCGGTGGCGGCGTGTTCGTTTTCAATTTTGCCACTCTAATCAACTGCACCGTTACGGGAAACAGCACACCAGGCGACCATGCGAATGGAGTCGGCGGCTTTGGGGCTGTGATCACGCTCGCGAATACGATCGTTGCGGGCAACGGCGATTCCGCCAACGATAAGGACCTGGAGAATACTTTGTTCTCGGCGCCGACGTTCGTTTCCCAAGGTCATAACCTGATCGGAAATGCCGACGGCGTGTCTGGATTTAACGGCGTTGGAGATCAAGTCGGCACCACCGCCGCACCGCTAAATCCGCATCTTGGTCCATTGGCTGACAACGGTGGTCCAAGTCTGACACACGCGCTACTCAGCAACAGTACGGCACTGGACGCCGGCAGTAACGCTCTCGCCAAAAATCCCGACACTCAACTGGAAACTGACCAGCGCGGCGCCGCACGTATCGCGGACTCGCTCGATCCTGACTCGCTGGCGGTTGTCGATATCGGCGCCTTCGAGTTTCACCAAACGCTTGAAGACATCGCCAATAAAACTACAAACGAAGATACTCCGATCACCGTCACCTTCGGTCTTGGCGATAACGGCCCAGCGGTCACATCGGTAACAGCGTCTTCCAATAATCAAGTCGTGGTGCCTAACGCGAATCTGGTAGTGAGCGGAACAGGCGCCGCCCGAAGCTTGCAAATCACTCCGGCCGCTAATCAATCAGGGTTGACGATGATTACTGTCACGGTCAACCTCTCCGGCGGTGGAAGTTTGAACGACACGTTCACGCTGAACGTTAATCCCGTTAACGACCGTCCTTCATTTTTCTTACTCGGTGCGCCGGCCGTTCTGGAAGATGCCGGAGCACAAACGGTTAACCTGGTGACCAACATCAACGTTGGACCACTGGAAACGCAGACAGTGTCGTTCACCGCCACCGTTAACACTAATGCCGGTCTGTTTTCGGTTGCTCCCGCTATCGACAGTGCTGGAACGTTGACTTACACACCAGCGCCGAACGCATTCGGCGACGCCATCGTGACGGTGGTAATGAAAGACAATGGCGGGACAGCGAATGGAGGCATAGACACCTCTATCGAGCAGGCTTTCACGATTAGCATCACTTCGGTAAACGATGTTCCAACCTTCACTAAAGGCGCCAACCAAGCTGTTAACGAGGATGCTGGTTTCCAGTTTGTAAGCAACTGGGCCACCAATGTCAGCCAGGGTCCAAACGAGTCGGATGGACTGAGTTTTCAGGTCACCAACAACACCAATCCAGGTTTGTTCTCGCAACAGCCTGCCGTAGCCATTAACGGATTGTTGACTTATGTGCCTGCTTCAAACGCGTCCGGCAGCGCCGACATCACGATCGTGCTTAAAGACACTGGTGGAACAGCCAATGGCGGCGTTGATATCAGCGCGCCGCAAACGTTTACGATCACGGTGACGCCGGTTAATGACGCTCCACTGATTGGCCTCCAGTCGCCGTTCGTCCAGACTAACCAACAGACACCGCTGGTGTTCTCAGCGGCAAATTTCAACGGCATTGGACTCAGTGACGTTGACGCCGGAGCGGATCCCATTCGCGTCACGCTGACAGCTACTCAGGGGACGTTGACCCTTCCGTCCACCGCGGGTCTCACGTTTGTCGCGGGCGATGGTACCGATGATACGACGATGACCTTCACCGGATTTATCGGCTTGATTAACAGCCGTTTGAGTGGTCTCACTTTCAAACCGAATAATGGTTTCGCAGGGAGCGCGAGTCTGCAAATCATTGCGGATGATGACGGGCATAACGGAACGGGCGGAGCGAAAAGTACCACCGCCAATATAAGTATCAACGTGGTGTCGGGCGGCCGGTTCTCGTTCAATACCTCGACCTATGGTGTCAACGAGACGGGAGGTACGGCCACGATCACGGTGTTACGTGCGGGCGGTACCGCAGGCACGGCAACTGTTAACTATGCGACGTCGGATGGCACAGCCACGGCGGGGGCAAGTTGCACTTCCGGAGTGGATTACATTCCTGCTTCGGGATCATTCACTTGGAACAACGGTGACGCCAGCGTGAGGCAGTTCACCATCACGATTTGCAACGACGGCACAAATGAAAACGACGAGACGATCAGTCTCACACTGAGTAACGCCGGTGGAACTGGCTCACTGGGAACGCAACCTACTGCATTTCTGACCATCGGTAATGACGATGCGCCGGTGCTCCTCACTGAGGAACTCACGGATCATGCGATAGCGCTTGATCTGGTCAACCAAACGCGCGATCCGTTCTCGCTGACCAGCCTCTTCAACCTCGGCGACGATGAACATAGACGAGTTTCGTTGTTTGTCTGGCGGCTGGGATTGTTGCCGAGTGACACGGTGGCTTCGGTGCAGGTTGTCGCGCGGGATGACGAAGGCCGGACGTACGATTTGCCGGTCGAAGCTTTGAATCCGACGGCGCTGGTCGCGGACGTTACGCAGGTGGTGGTGCGATTACCGGATAGCGTAATCGGCGCACCGAGAGATCTGCGTGTGAAGGTCACGCTGCGCGGACCGGGCACCAATGAAGCAGTGATCAAGATCGCCGCGCCTTGATCTTTTTTTAATCCGTGTTCTGCCTGTGTGCGTAACATCAGCTAACGCAGCGCTTATAGGGAACACGGATGAAAACAAATTTCGAATTAGGACACTGCGCGGCCAACGACCCGTGCTGCGTAACTCTCCAGACAAGTTGCCCGCACAAATGCCCGCACAGTTCGGTGGTTTGAGTCGGTGTGTTCTAATCTTAATATTGTTATACAGACATGATGTTCGACCCGAAGGCGGGCACGTTTGTCGCCGCCTCAAAGAAGTTCGGGTTCGATGAGCATTTCTACGGGCTTGGAGAAAAGGCTGGACGGCTCGATAAACGTCGAGAAAGGTTTGTCAATTGGAACTCAGATATGCCGGGTTATGTAGAAGGCAGGGATCCCATCTATCAAACGATTCCGTTCTATATCGGATTACAACGCGGTGTTGCCTACGGCATCTTCTTTGACAACAGCTATCGCAGCCACTTCGATTTCGGCCGCTCGTCTCAGCAGCGGGCCTGGTTCGGGGCCGAAGGCGGCGAGATGAACTACTACTTCTTCCATGGTCCGTCGATTCAGAAGATTCTCGGTCGCTATGCGGAGTTAACTGGTCATATGCCGCTGCCGCCGATTTGGGCGCTGGGAAACCAACAGAGCCGTTGGAGTTACTACCCGGACACGCTTGTAGAAGAGGTTGTGCGGCAATACCGCGAGCGCGACTTGCCGCTCGACGTGGTCCATCTCGACATCGACTACATGCAGGCGTATCGCGTTTTTACCTTTGACACCACTCGATTTTCTAATCCCAAAGCACTCTCAGAAAAGCTGGGCCGGCAAGGAGTGAAACTCATCACCATAGTACCTGCTAAAGTCCGACTGTCATGCTCAGCGGTTCCTGGCGTATGGTGATTCTGCTCAAAGAACACTAAACGAAGGAGCAGCCAAGCATGACAGCAACAGACTCTACCGCAAGGACCCGCATTCTGGTAGCGATCGACATTGCCAAAGCGAAGCATGACGTATTGGTCGAACTACCAACAGGCAAGCGCAGGAAGATGATCGTCCGCAATCAGCTGAGTGATTTCCGACAGCTCGCTGCCTATCTCAAGCGACTTGAGGGCACGCTGGAGATCGCCTTAGAGCCCACTGCCGACTACCATCGGAACCTCGCTTACTTCCTGAAGACTCAAGGTTTTCAAGTAAAGCTCGTTTCCTCGATCGCGGTTGCCAGAACGCGTGAGGCGTTGCACAACTCCTGGGATAAGAACGACCCGAAAGACGCACAGGTCATCCTGCACTTGCTGCGTAATGGGAATACCCAGTACTTCTACGATCCAGTTATCGAGCAAACTAACGATCTACAGGAACTGTCGAAGACCCACTTCCAAGTGTCATTGCGCAAGACGCGCGTGCAGCACAGTCTGATTAACCATTATTTACCGAACCTCAGTATTGCCAGTTGACATTCACGAAGCCCGTGCCGCTCGTCGGCACGGTGTATTGATGGTTCGCACCTGCCTCCCAGGTGACGGTTCCATTCGCAGCTATCTTTATGAACTTGAACTGGATGGTTTGGCCCGCCGGCATGCTTGCCACGATAAACCAATTCGGATAATTGGGCGTCAACATCGGCCCAACTGCCCCATCCCAAGTCGTGGACCAATTGCCCAGCTCGACAGTGTTCCCGGTAAGAAAGATGTAGTCTCCAACTTGAGTCGGCGCTGCGTTGTTGACGGTGAATGTGATTGGTATGAGCTTGGCCGTCAATACCGTGTACTGTATGCCGTTCGAAACCTGCGCACTCGAATTGGTCATAGTAACGTTGTAGTTACCATTCGTGACGGAAGGCGTAGTGGCGACGATCTTGGTGGATGACCACGAGTTTACGGTTGCCGTAGTGGTGCCGAACTTCACCGTGCCGGTGGTGGCCCCGAAGTTTTTCCCAGCAATCGTGACTTTGACGCCGGACTGGCCGCTCGTTGGACCAATGGAACCGACCTGTGGTGACGCTGGTCCTTCTGTGAACTGCCAAACGGAAACCGAATGCGCCGGAAGAGTGAAGTTGCTAACCGGGTTATTGCCACCCGATCCAGATCCGACCGAAATTGAAAGACCACCTAATGAGCCGGTCAGATAATCAGAGTAGCTACCCGCCGGGAGGGACGTAAGCAGCCCGGTGATGTTGTAGCTGCTGTTTTCATTCTTGTTGATGGCGACTAGCACGACGCTGCCGAAAAACTTTCGTTCATAGATATAAACGTCGTTGTTGATCCAACGCTGGCCCATGGAACCGTACGGAATCGCCGGGTTGCTGCGCCGCAGCGTAGAGAGTTTGTTGATGAGTTGGTAGGCGGTCGTGTTGGTGTCAAACGCCGACATCATAGGGCGATTGTAGGGATCCGTGCCTCCATTAGTGTCGTTGTGGAGGTATTGCTCGGTGCCGTAATAGATGCATGGGATACCGCGGCTGGTAAGCGTGAAAGCGAGCGCTTCGTGCAAACGGTTGTTGTTATTGTTGATGGAGAGGAACCGCGCCATATCGTGATTATCGATAAAGGTCACGAGATCATCTTTCCAGGTGAAGTTATTGGCCTCCTGTGAGATGACGGAGTCGATTGCCGAGAAGTTGGCATTCGATGGACCAAACACGTTGCGAATCGCAGTGTTGAGGGGAAAGTCCAGGAGCGAGATGCCGCTCTTGTTAGCGAACTTGTAGGAATCGTGATAAAGCGGATCAGACGTATTTCCCTGAAACCACTCGCCAAACAGAAAGCTATCACCAAACGTGTAGATGGAATTCGAAAGACTGTATTGCCAGCCCCAGTTGAGATGCTTGACGGCATCGATGCGAAAACCGTCGACTCCGTGCTGCTGGAAGAGTTGCGCCGCCGCCTTCAGGTAGGAGTCCATGGTCGTATTCTGTTGGTTGATATCGGCCAGATCGAACAGTGTGTAGTACTGCACTTGATAGCGATCGTCCCAACCGCCGCCTGAAATGTTTGGGTTGTGCTGAAAGTAGCCGTTTGTATCGTTAGTGAAATTGCCGAGAAAGACGCCGTTATCGTAAAGCGCGCCAAACTCGCCTGCATTGTTTTGCGTTGCATGGTTGGGTGCAAAATCGACGATGACCTTGATTCCGTTCTGGTGGGCGGCAGTGACGAGGTTGTCAAACTCGGTCCAGGTATTGTTTGCGTTACCGAAATGTTCTTCAATGCGTTTGAAATCGCGAGCCTGGTAGCCGTGATAAGAAGCGGTCGGATTGCCACCGCCGTCGGGTATGTTGGTGTTTAGGTTATCTACGGGGGGTGAAATCCAGATCGCGGTCACACCCATCCCCGCCAGATAAGACATTTTCTGTTGAATGCCGGCGAGATCGCCGCCCCAGTAAGCACGCCAATTGGTTTTCGTTGAATCGTAGAGGCCCGAACTTTGTGGCGGGTTATTATTTGTGCTGCTGCCGTCGAAGAAACGATCGGTGATGATTTGATAGATGACTTCGCGCTTAAAGTCCGCTGCGACGGTCGCCCTCAGAGGCGCGAGCAGGATTGAAAAGAAAAGCGCGACAACCAAGATCAGCTGTGAGAATTTTCGCATGAGAACAACCTCCATTAGTCCATGTGTTGGGCTGCGATAAGAGGGAGTGAGACTCAGCGGCGGGAGACTCATCTTAACGGAAGATCTATACCGCTCGTTTTTTCACGTGTCAATAAAAATGAACGACAGCAAATCCGATTTGTTAACGTTCAATCGGCGAATGCTTGGTCCAAGTTTGTCCCGCAGTTGTCCCGCAGTTCTTTACAAACTGAGCACTTCAAGCACAATATGCAACGCATGCACACGCGTTTTTGTTAGGCTTTTTCGTAACTGTTGAAAACAAAAGGCTCGTACATCCCGCCTCCTAAGCGGAAGGTCGCGCCAGCGGCAACAGCATCAACCCGCCATCGTGTAGAGCATTTCAATGTCCCGCATTCTCGGGACACTTACACCTAGGTAAAAGTCGTGACTGGTTTTTGTTATATGTGTGTTAGCGCACGGACTCACACTGTATCCAGTATTTAACTAGATGCTCGCTCTCATTGTTCTCGACTCCAAACCTCAAGGAGAATTGTGACCTCATTGGACGCACAGATCCCTTCGGTACCCTCGTTGTGACCCCCGCACTCAATGCTGGGACGAGGTTGATCACGCGAAAATTTGTTACCGAGAGCGCCACTTATCGAGCTGACCACACCAAGGGAAGTAATCAGGATTGGAAGTACCGCGTTTACATCTCAAACATGTCAGTAAACAACGACGGTAGTGTTGGCGGTGACACGCTGAAGCTGGAGCCTGATCCGCTCGCGCCCCAGGTGTTACGCGTCTTGCGCCGCAACGTCCTGTTCGGTTTACACCTTGTTGCTTCGCTGGAATGGGACGCTTCAGCTGCGGAAATGGAAACAGTCAGAGAGAAACTAGCCGTGGCTTCGAAGTTTCTTTACAACGCTACAGATGGCCAAATGCTGATCGAAGCCGACCTTGTGTCACTATGGTTAAAGATCGTCCCTTTCAACGGATGGAAGCCACCGCAGAGAACCAGGGGTAGCAAGCAGAGGGTAAATAGCGGGAATCATCTCGCTCAGGACAACTGCCGCCAAACAGCCGGCCTGCTCTTGCAGGTAGTACGTTATCGACCTGGATGCGTTGCGGCACCACGCCGCGCAAAGCTTTGATCCGTTCCATCACCGCGACGACGTCGATCCCTTTCAGCTTCTGGCCCACCTCGATCTCCAAACATTCGCGACTATAGTTATCGACTAAAGTTAAGGCCCGAAATTTCCGCCCGTCAAACAGCTGATCACTGACGAAATCCATGCTCCAGCACTGATGTGGTCCAGTCAGCAGCGGTCGCTGCTGACGATGGGCCGCGGTCTTGTTGCGGCGCGGTCGCTTACTTCTTAAATTCAGCCCTTCTTCCTTGTAAATCCGGTAAGTTCGCTTGTGATTGTCGCGCCAGCCTTCGCGCCGCAGCAGGATGTGAATGCGCGCAAAGCCATAGCGCACTCGCGTCTCGGCGATCTCTTTCAGGCGTTGCCGCACGGCGCGATCGTCGCGCGGATGGCCCACATAGCGATAGACGCTGCGCTGCAAAAACACCGTCGCACAGGCACGTCGCTCCGAGACG